>NZ_JAGIOG010000001.1:1308595-2617190 GCF_017876595.1 Aeromicrobium fastidiosum
TCGACGTGACGCTCGAACAGCTGGCGGACCAGCATGACGCCGTCGTGCTGGCCACCGGGTGCGACCGCGACCGCGAGCTGGCCATCGCCGGATCCGATCTCCCCGAGGTGTACCCATCGGGCCCCCTGACGGCCTTGCTCAACGGGCATCCGGACTCCTCGACCCTCGTTCCGCGGCTCGGCGAGAACGTCGTGGTCGTCGGCAACGGGAACGTGGCGGTCGATGTCGTGCGTCTGCTCGCGAAGCACCCGGACGACTTCGCCGGGTCGGACCTGCCCCTCGCGATCCATGACCTGGTGCATCGTCCGGGCGTCCTGGAGGTGACGGTGGTGGGGCGCGGGCCGGCTGAGACGTCACGGTTCGACGCGACGATGATCAAGGAGCTCGGGCAGCTCGAGGGTGTGCGTTTCGTCGTCGAGGACGTCAACGCCGATCGCGAGTCCGAGGTTCCGCAGATCGCGGCGCTGGCCCATCTGCTCGAGCACCAGGTGGGAGGCGACCGGGTCCAGGTCACGTTCCGGTTCGGGTGGCAACCTGAGTCGATCGGCGGCGACTCGCACGTCGAGGCGATCTCCTTCATCTCTCCGGACGGCCGCGTCCTGCGCCTGCCGACGGACAGCGTCGTCTCGGCGATCGGCTTCGACGCCTCGGCCCCGCTCGTCAGGGACGCCGGCGGAGACCTCACGACCGACGGGCGGCTCGCACCGGGGCTCTACTGCGTCGGCTGGGCGCGGACCGGGCCACGCGGAGCGATCCCCGACGCCCGCGCCGACGCGCGGCTCGTGGCTAGCGCGATCACGGCCGATCTTCGCGCCGCCCCGTGCAAAGGCGAGCACGACCCCGCTGCCCTGCGAGCGACGTGGCCCGCGGTCGACTTCGCCGCGTGGCAGCGCATCGACGACCACGAGCGCGCGACGGCGAGCTCGGGTCGCGTTCGCAACAAGATCCTCGACCACGCCGAGCTCCGGCGGGTCGCCGCGACCACCAGCCTCACCTCCGAAGGGGAACAGCCATGAGCATCACGATCCTGTACGGCACTGAGTCAGGCAATGCCGAGATGGCAGCCGACGAGTGCGCCGAGACACTGCCCGACGCCGTCGCCGTCGACCTGATGGACCTCGAGCCGGCCGACCTCGACCTCGGCGACACCTTCCTGATCGTCTGCTCGACCTACGGGGACGGTGAGCTGCCGGCATCCGCACAGCCGTTCGTCGACCGCCTCGTGGACCAGAAGCCCGACCTGAGCGAGATGCGATACGCGATCTTCGGCCTGGGCGACAGCGGTTACGCCGAGTCGTACGGGCTCGGCGGCACGCGTCTGGCCGAGCAGCTCGACGCCCTGGGCGCTCAGCGCTTCGGGGACTTCGGACGCCACGACGCCGCCGGCAGCGACGACCTGGTCGAGACGGTCCTTGCCTGGGCCGAGTCCACGGTGGCTGCCGCCACCTCAGCCGCCTGAGAGAGCGAGACACACCATGACGATCGACACCACCATCACCGCAGGCGACCCGCTGCCGTTCCTGACGGACGAATACCGCACGGATCCGTACCCGTTCTACGCGGCGCTCCGTGCCGGGCAGCCGGTGTTCCAGCACCCTGCCGGGTTCTGGGCGATCACAGGCTATGCCGAGCTGAGCGAGCTGCTGTACAACCGCACGCTCGGCGTCGCCGACCTCGACTACGGTCCTGCGACCCCGCTCCACGACAGCATGCTCGGGGCCGACGCTCCCAAGCACACGCGCGTGCGCCGGACCCACAGCCGGTGGTTCACCCCGAAGGCCGTGCAGCAGTGGTCGGAGTTCGCGCGTGGCGAGATCGCGACCCGACTGGACGCCATCGTGGCGTCAGGGGGCACCTTCGACGCCGTGCACGACCTGGCCTTTCCCGTCACCTTCGCCACGATCAGCAAGCTGCTCGGAGTACCGGCAGAGGACGGTGAAGAGGTCAGGCAGGCCACGCACGACATCGGTCGGAGCCTCGGGCTGGACCCCACCGCCGAGGAGGCGGCCGGCACCGAGAAGGCGTTCGCGTGGTTCATCGCCTACAACGAGCGGCTCGTCGCGGCCAAGCGGGCCGACCCCGGCGACGGCCTGCTCGACAGCTTCCTCGCCTTCGAGGACGACGGCACGATGTCGCACGACGAGGTCATCGCCTCCCTCACCCTGCTGTTCGCGGTGGGGCACCTCGACATCACCTACCTGATCGTCCACGGCATCAAGCTGATGATCGAGCAGCCGGCGATCTTCGCCACGTACCGGGACGAGCCCGATCGTCGGGCCGACATCGTGAACGAGATCCTGCGGATCGACACGCCTGAGCAGTTCGTCGCTCGGATGACGACCCAGCCGATCACGGTCGGCGGCGTCGACATCCCAGCCGGCGAACCTCTCATCTTGTTCATCGGGGCAGGTAACCACGACCCCGCCGTCTTCGCTGATCCAGAGACGTTCGACATCGACCGCGACGCCGACCTCAGCAAGCACCTGGCATTCGGCGCGGGACCGCACGGATGTGCCGGCCAGGTGCTGGCACGTGCGGAGGCGCACGACGTCTTCAGCGCACTCGTCGAGCGGTTCGATCGGATCGAGCTCGCCGGGCCGGTCACCTACGGCCACTCGGAGTTCATCCGCTCCATCTCGTCCCTTCCCGTCTCGGTCTCCTGAGCGATCCCGCAGACCCCACGACCACCCCGTACCCACTGAAACGGAGCACGACATGACCGCACCATCCGACGCCACCACCGACCTGCGTCCGACCCCGTTCGCCGCACGGTTCCCCGAGACGGCGGGCGAAGCCATCGACGTCTACGGATTCGCCGTCCCGCTGTTCCTGGTCGACGTGGACGAGGAGTACGACGCCATCCGCCATCGCGTCGCGGTGCTCGAGTTCTCGATGCTGTTCAAGTGGGACGTCCGCGGCGCAGACGCCGTGGCCGTCGCCGACGCGGTGTTCTCTCGCAACCTGCGCGACCTGGCTGCGCGTCGCATCGCCTACGGGGTCGTGGTCGACGAGTCGGGCCACATGCTCGACGACGTCACCGGGACGGTGCTGGCCGACGACCACGTCCGCATCATCGGCGGCAACCCCGCGACGGTGGACGCCCTGCGGCGTCACGCCGAGGGGCGCGACGCCGAGGTCACCGAGATCCGCGACACCCTCGGGGTGCTGAGCGTGCAGGGCCCTCGCAGCCGCGAGCTCCTCCAGCGTCTGACCGACCGGGACATGTCGAACGAGGCGTTCCCCTACTACTCCTACGACCCCGCCATGACGGTCGCCGGCATCCCCGCCCACGTCAACCGCATGGGCTTCACCGCGGAGCTCGGCTACGAGGTCATGGTGCCGGTGGAGCGTGCCCTCGAGCTGTGGGACGCACTGTTCGAGGCCGGCCAGGACCTCGGAGTGCAGGCGGCGTCCGCGGGTGCGCTGATGGTCGCGCGCGTCGAGGCCGGGATGGTCATGGGCGAGGTCGAGTACGACGCCACGAGCACTCCGTTCGAGTGCCGGATGGGCTGGGCGGTCGACTTCGACAAGGGCGACTTCCAGGGCCGCGAAGCTCTTCTGTCGCTCAAGGATGGGGTGAGCGCCCGCGTGGTGTCGGTCGTGGTGGATGCCGATCCGGACGCCGCCGACGGCGCGCGCCTGGTGGATGCCGGCGAGGACGTCGGCTGGGTCACGATGGCGGTGCCGTCGCCGGTCCTGGACGGCAAGACGCTCGGACTGGCGCGGGTCGCAGTCGGCTCGGCCAAGATCGGCACCACGCTGGCCTTGGCCGACGGAGCCGTGGCCACCGTGGTGCGCACGCCCGTCTACGACCCCGACCGCGACCGCGTCCGAAGCTGAGAAGGAACCACGCCGTGAACAGATATGTCATGACCCTTCGATGCCCGGACCAGCCGGGCATCGTCCGTGCCTTCGCGCAGGGTGTGTCGTCCCTCAAGGGCAACATCGTCGACAACAACCAGTTCTCCGACCCGGACACCGACACGTTCTGCATGCGCACCGAGTTCGACTCTCCGGCGGACAGCTCGGCGGTCGTCCGCGCGGAGCTGACCCAGGCGCTGGGTGCGTTCGACCCGTTCCTGACGGTGCGAGACGTCTCGCACCGTCGCCGCGTGCTGCTGATGGTCTCCAAGTTCGACCACTGCCTGGTCGACCTGCTCTATCGTCACCGCACGGGCGACCTGCCGATCGACATCCCGGTGATCGTGTCCAACCACCCCGATCTCAAGCCCCTGGCCGATCAGGCCGGCATTCCCTTCGTCCTGATCCCCGTCACGAAGGACACCAAGCCGGAGGCGGAGGCGAAGCTGCTCGACCTGGTGACCGAGCACGACGTCGACCTCGTCGTGCTGGCGCGGTACATGCAGGTGCTGTCGGACGACCTGTGTCGCAAGCTCGCCGGACGCGCGATCAACATCCACCACTCGTTCCTCCCCGGTTTCAAGGGTGCGAAGCCCTACCACCAGGCGCATGCGCGAGGGGTCAAGCTCATCGGGGCCACCGCCCATTACGTCACGGCCGAGCTCGACGAGGGCCCGATCATCGAGCAGGACGTCCAGCGCGTGAACCATGCACGCAGCGCCGACCAGATGGTGGCACTGGGCCGGGACGTCGAGCGTGCCGTGCTCTCGCGCGCGGTCCGTCGCCATGCCGAGGACCGTGTGATCCTGGTGGGCGCACGCACGGTGGTCTTCGAGTGAGCGCCCGCATCCTCGACGGCACCGCCACGGCCAAGGCCATCAAGAACGAGCTGTCGGCCAGGGTGAGTGGCCTCCGGAGCAAGGGCGTGCGAGTGGGCCTCGGCACGATCCTCGTCGGCGATGATCCGGGGTCGGCCTGGTACGTCGCGGGCAAGCACCGTGATTGCGCCGAGGTGGGCATCGAGTCGATTCGGATCGACCTGCCGGGCGATGCTCCGCAGAGTGCTGTCGAAGAAGCCGTGCTCCGGCTCAACGAGGACCCGTCGTGCACCGGCTACATCGTGCAGCTGCCCCTGCCGCCCCACATGGACGAGAACCACATCTTGGGTCTCATCGACCCGGCCAAGGATGCCGACGGCCTGCACCCGACCAATCTCGGCTGGTTGGTGCTCGGCAAGGATGCGCCGTTGCCCTGCACGCCCACGGGAATCGTGGAGCTGTTGAGACGTCACGACGTCGAGCTCGCCGGGGCCGAGGTGGTCGTCGTCGGTCGGGGGATCACGGTCGGTCGCCCACTGGGGTTGCTGTTGACCCGCCGGGCCGAGAACGCCACCGTCACGCTCTGCCACACCGGCACCAGGGACCTGGGCGCCCATACCCGTGAGGCTGACATCATCGTCGCGGCCGCAGGCGTTCCCGACATCATCACGGCCGACATGGTGAAGCCCGGAGCCGCCGTGATCGACGTAGGGGTCTCGCGCGACGCTGAAGGCAAGATCGCTGGCGACGTGGCGCTGGACGTCCGAGACGTCGCGGCATGGGTCTCCCCGAATCCAGGGGGTGTGGGGCCCATGACCCGTGCTCAGCTCCTGGCCAACGTCGTCGCGGCGGCGGAGCACCGGTAGGCCATCGGGCCCGCGACCTGACACGCCGTGACAGGCGGCGTGTCAGGTCGGTTCGTCATGCACGAGCAGCAATGTTTCCATCTGGATAATTCTTGTCAGATTCTGTTGACAGTGGCACACATCACACTTCATTCTTGGGGTCCAAACGTTCGCATCCGAACGAAAACCTTCGTCCCTGGGAGTCGGCATGACCGAAGCGACCTCGCCTGCTGTCGAGAAACATCAGACCCGCCTGAAGCCGAACTCACTCGGGGTGTTCGGGATCCTCTTCTTCGTCCTGTCGAGCCAGGCACCGCTCACCGGGATCGCCGGGGCCGTGCCGATCGCGATCGTGATCGGCAACGGGGCCGGCGTCCCGACGGCCTACATCGCCGCCGGACTGATCATCTTCGTGTTCTCCATCGGCTTCGTCGCGATGGGGCGACATGTCGTCCACGCGGGTGCTTTCTATGCCTACATCGGCAAGGGCTTGGGGGAGACGACGGGGGTGTCGGGCGCCTTCGTCGCGCTCTTCGCCTACAACACCATCCAGGCCGCGATGTACGGCCTGTACGGCGTCATCATGCAGGGGATCTTCGTGCATCACTTCAGCTTCGACCTGCCGTGGTGGGTCTGGGCGCTGGCGACCATGGCCGTCGTGCAGCTGCTGGGAGCGATGGGCGTCGACATCGGTGCCCGGGTGCTCGCCGTGCTCGTCGCCGCGGAGTTCAGCCTGCTGTCGCTGTTCGCCGTCGTGACGCTGTTCAAGGGCGGGGGCCCGGAGGGTTTCGGCATTGCCGACACGTTCAGCTTGAGCGCGGCGACAGCGGGCGCTCCCGGTGTCGCGCTGATGTTCGCGATCGCCTCGATGTTCGGCTTCGAGGCCACGGCGATCTACGGCGAGGAGGCGCGCGAGCCGCGCAAGACGGTGCCGCGTGCGACCTACCTCTCCGTGCTCATCATCACCGGCTTCTTCGCGTTCGTGACCTGGATGCTGGTCGCGTTCTACGGTCCGTCCCAGGTGGTGGGTGAGGCTGGCAAGGCGCTTGACTCCGGCGACGGTGCCACCTTCGTGTTCGCCGCGGTCGGATCACAGCTCGGCGGCTGGACCGGCGACGTCCTCGAAGTGCTGCTCGCGACGTCGCTGTTCGCAGGCATCCTGGCCTTCCACAACTCGATCACGCGCTACTTGTTCTCGCTCAGCCGTGACCGTGTGATCCCTGCGTCGGTGTCCTTGCTCAACAAGCGCCACTCTCCCTGGGTGGCTGGTGCGGTCCAGACCGTGCTCGTCGTCGTGCTGACGATGCCGTTCGCGATCCTCGGCAAGGACCCGGTCCTCACGCTGTTCTCGTGGTTCAGTGGCGTGGCCGTCCTGGGCATGATGCTCCTGTACTTCATGACCAGCGTCTCGGTCGTCGCCTTCTTCCGCCGTACGCCCTCGGAGTCCTCGCTGGCGACCACGCTCGTGGCGCCGCTCGTGGGCTCGGTGGGCATCGGTATCGCCGTGTGGCTGATCCTCGCCAACTTCAAGACGCTGATCGGTGGAAGCGGCACCACGGCCTTCTGGCTCATCGTCACGGTTCCCGCCATTGCCGTGGTCGGCGCCCTGGTCGGCCATCTGCGACGAGGAGTCATCCGCGAAGAGCTCATCGACTGAGCAACGGCGCGACGAGACGCCCCGATCCGCCAGGTGCCGCAGCGCCGATGGCGGCCCGGGGCGTTCCGGCGTCCGGGTGCTGAGAGGGCTCCTGCGGGGGCTTGACGTCGAGCACCGACGCGAATACGTTTGGGGCCAAACGATCTGGAGGATCTGATGCCGCACCACGAGTCTGCGATCGTCGACGGAGTCACTGTCGACCTCCGCCACTGGATCGGAGGGACGCGCATCTCATCGCCGACGACGTTCCCCGACTACTCGCCGCTGGACGAGTCACTGCTGGGCGATGTTGCCGCAGGTGGGGCGAACGAGGTCGACGAGGCCGTCTCGGCAGCACGGGCGGCGTTCCCGGCCTGGGCCGCTCTGCCGGTCGCCGAGCGGTCGGCCATCCTGCGTCGCGTCGCCGACGGGATCGACGCGCGCGTCGAGGACCTGTCGCGTCTGGAGACCAGGGACAACGGGTCTCTGATCCGCAGCCACCGCCGCGGCGTGATGCCCCGTGTCGCGATGAACTTCCGCGCTTTCGCCGACTTCGCCGAGCAGCAGCTGGGCCACCCCGACCTGGAGGTCCGCGACCACCGGGAGCGCATCACGTACGAGCCCGCAGGGGTCGTCGCGATCATCACGCCGTGGAACGCCCCCCTGATGCTGGCCACCTGGCGCATCGGGCCTGCACTGGCCGCGGGCAACACCGTCGTCCTGAAGCCGCCGGAGTGGGCACCCCTGACGGCCAGCCTGCTCGCCGAGATCAGCGCCGAGGCGGGTCTTCCGCCCGGCGTGTTCAACGTCGTGCAGGGGCTCGGTGCCGAGGCGGGGGCAGCGCTGACAGCACACCCCGACATCAACCGCCTGGCGTTCACCGGATCGGTCCCGACGGCGGGCACCATCTCGAAGGCAGCGGCCGAGAACATCGTGCCGCTGTCGTACGAGCTCGGCGGCAAGTCGCCGCTGGTCGTCCTCGAGGACGCCGACCTCGACCTTGCCGTCTCGATCGCGGTCGAGCAGTTCGACAACGCCGGGCAGGTCTGCCTGAAGGCCGCTCGCATGCTGGTGCACTCCTCGCTCGTCCAGGAGTTCACGGAGCGGGTCGTCGAAGGTGCGGCCACGCTCCGTCAGGGAGACCCCCGGGACGAGGCGACCGACGTGTCCGCTCTGATCTCGCGGCGTCACTTCGAGCAGATCGACGGTTTCGTCGAGCGGGCACTTGCTGACGGTGCCCGCGCGCTGCTGGGAGGGGGTCCCAACGAAGAGCTCGGTGGCCTGTACTACCGGCCGACCGTCCTGGTCGATGCCCCGCCCGGATCCGAAGTACTCACCGAAGAGGTCTTCGGCCCCGTCGTCACGATCGAGTCGTTCGAGACCGAGGCGCAAGCCGTCCAGATGGCCAACGACAGCCGCTTCGGTCTGGCCGCCACCCTCGTGACGGGCGACCGGACGCGCGCAGAGCGCGTGTCCGCGCAGCTCGACGCAGGGACGGTCTGGGTGAACTGCTTCTTCGTCCGCGACCTCGAAGCGCCGTTCGGCGGCAACGGGCGCTCCGGCATCGGCCGCGAGGGCGGCATCTGGTCGTTCGACTTCTACACCAACATCAAGAACAGCGTCTTCAGCCCTCAGGGCTGGAAGGAGAACTGACCATGGGTGAAGTGGTGGGCGCAGGCCTTGTCGCGCACGTGCCGACGATCGTCCTGCCCGAGGAGATCCGCCGAGAGCTCAACGGGGGCGAGGACTCGACCTTGGTGTCGGGCCTGCACCAGCTGCGGGCCGAGGTGTTCGACACCCTCGACTACGACACCGTCGTCGTGCTGGACTCGCACTGGGCGACCACCGTCGAGTGGGTCGTCACGGCGCAGGACCGCCGATCGGGACTGTTCACGTCGGAGGAGCTGCCGCGAGGGATGCAGCGCCGTCCGTACGACTTCGCCGGCGATCCCGAGCTCGCGCACCTCATCGCGAGCAAGGCGACCGAGCACTCGACCTGGATCACCCCGATCGACGACAACCACCTGCCGATCTTCTACGCGACGACCAACGTCTGGGAGTTCCTCGGCCAGGGCCTGCCCGACAAGCGCTGGATCTCGATCGGCGTCTGCCAGACCGGCGACGCAGAGGACGCCCTGCGACTCGGACGCGCCCTCGGCACCGCCATCGCCGAGTCCGATCGCAAGGTCCTGTTGATCGCCTCGGGTGCTCTGTCGCACACCTTCTGGCCGTTGCGGCAGCTGCGAGACCACGAAGGCGCCGGTCACGACCACATCTTCACCGCCGAGGCACTCGCCGCCGACCTCGAACGCATCGAGTGGATGAAGGAGGGCGATCACCGCCGCATCCTCGACACTCTGCCGGAGTTCTACCGTTTCAAGCCGGAGGCCCGCTTCCAGCACTACCTGATGATGATGGGCGCGATCGGCGAGCAGGACTGCACCGCGCGCGGCCGTCAGTACGGCGAGTACGAGAACTCGATCGGCACCGGCCAGGTGCACGTCTGGTTCGACCGACCCGACGGCGGCTTCCCGGCCGCCCGCACCACCCCCACCGACCCCGACTTCGTCCGACAGACGGCCGCGCCCGGCACCGACGTGCCGGCCGCTGGCTGAAAGGAATCCCATGACCACCATCCGTGAGACACGCCGCATCCTGCTCGACGGCAACCCCGTCGACGTCGTCCGCCAGGGCGAGACCCTCGTCGCCGGGGACGGCCGCACGGTCGCGATCGCCGACGCGCACCACCTCCCGCCCGTCACGCCGTCCAAGATCATCTGCGTCCACCTGAACTACATCAGCCGGGTCAAGGAGATGCAGACGACGCTGCCTCCGGCACCGACGTACTTCCACAAGCCGGTCTCGGCGCTCAACTCGCACGACGCGGCGGTCGTGCGTCCCGACGGGTGCAGCTGGCTCAACTACGAGGGCGAGATCGCCATCGTCATCGGACGCACCGCGCGCAACATCTCGCCTGCCGAGGCCGGTGACTACATCCGCGGGTTCACGGTCGCCAACGACTACGGCCTCCACGACTTCCGTGACACCGACTCGGGGTCGATGCTGCGCGTCAAGGGTGCGGACACGTTGTGCCCCGTCGGACCCGGTGTGGTCGAGGGCTGGGACTTCCGCGGCAAGCAGATTCGGACGCTCGTCAACGGCGAGGTGCGCCAGGACGGCAACACCGACGAGATGGAGTGGGACATGCACTACCTCGTCGCCGACATCGCGCGGACCATCACGCTGCAGCCCGGCGACCTGCTGCTGTCGGGCACGCCGGCCATCTCCCGAACGGTGTACCCCGGCGACGTCGTCGAGGTCGAGGTCGAAGGACTCGGCACGCTCCGCAATCACATCGTGACGGGGCCGACGCCGATCCGCACCGACGTCGGCGCGCAGGTCACCGAGTCCGAGGAGGTCCTCTCGACTGCCCAAGGCGGCGACTGGGAGTTCCGCGGCATCCGCAAGCCGCAGCCCGCGGCACACTGACCGGAAGCGAGCGTCTCGGATGACTGTCACCGACATCGTCACGACCACTGACTGGGTGCGCCGAGCCAAGGACATGGTCGTCCCGGCCGGCATCTTCGTCGACGGCGAGATGCGCGCCGCCGCCGGCACGCGCGCGATTCGCACGCCGCGGGACGGGAGCGTCATCGGAGAGCTCGCCTGGGCGGGGGAGGGCGACGTGGACGTCGCTGTCGCGGCCGCGCGTCGAGCGTTCGACCATGGTCCATGGCCGCGCATGCACCCGCGAGAGCGCGGAGAGATCCTGCAGGCGTTCTCCGCACTCGTGCACGAGCACCGCGACGAGCTCGCACTGCTGGTGAGCCTGGAGATGGGCAAGCCGATCCGTGCCGCTCACGACATCGAGCTGCGTGCCCTGGTCAGGACCCTGCGCTACTACGGCGAGATCGCCGACAAGGAGCATGGCGAGGTCACGCCGACGACCGACGGCGAGCTCTCGCTCGTCACTCGCGAGCCGTCCGGGGTGGTCGCGTCCGTCGTCAGCTGGAACTTTCCTCTGACCCTCGCAGGATGGAAGTTCGCCCCGGCCCTGGCCGCCGGTTGCGCGGTCGTGCTGAAGACCGCCGAGCAGTCGCCTCTGTCGATGCAGCGGGTGGCTGAGCTCGGGGCGCAGGCGGGCCTGCCGCCGGGCGTCCTGAACGTCCTGAGCGGCGACGGAGTCGTCGTGGGCCGGGCTCTGGGACTGCACCGCGACGTCGACGTGCTGACGTTCACGGGATCGACCGCCGTCGGGCGACACTTCCTGCGGTACTCGGCCGACTCCAACCTCAAGCGCGTCCAGCTCGAGCTCGGTGGCAAGTCGCCCAACATCATCTTCCCGGACGCACCGGATCTGGACGCGGCTGCCGACACCGCAGCCTGGGCGATCTTCTTCAACAGCGGCGAGATGTGCACCGCGGGGTCTCGTCTCGTCGTGCACCGCGATGTGGCGGACCAGGTGGTCGACCGGATCGTCCGGACCAGCGCGTCGTGGGCACCAGGGGACCCTCTGGATCCCACGACGACGATGGGGCCGCTGGTCGACCAGTCGGCGCTCGATCGCGTCCTCGGCCAGCTCGAGGAGGGCATCGCAGCGGGTGGACGCGTGCTCACCGGCGGCCGGCAGGCGCGGCCGGACAGTGGTGGGCCCTACCTCGAGCCGACCGTGGTGACGGGTCTTGGTCGTGACAACCTGCTCGTCCGCGAAGAGCTCTTCGCCCCGGTGCTGTCGGTGCTGGAGGTGGCCGACGAGGACGAGGCCGTCGCGGTGGCCGGTGACACTCCCTACGGTCTCGCGGCTGCGGTGTGGACCTCGGACCTGGGCACTGCCCACCGGGTGGCCAAGCGTCTCAAGGCCGGGACCGTGTGGGTCAACTGCTACGAGGAGGGTGACCTGAGCGTCCCGTTCGGGGGGGTGAAGCTGTCGGGCTTCGGACGCGACAAGTCGCGACACGCCCTCGACGAGTACACCGACCTCAAGACGACGTGGATCGCCCATGGGTGAGCACTCGTCGTCGCCCCGCCCGCGCATCGTCATCCCGGCGCGATTCTCGGAGGGTGCGACGGCCCTGCGCTACGCGGCGGAGGTGACCTCCCGCAAGCTCGTCGAGGCGGTCTGGGCCGCTGGCGGCGAACCTCTGGTGATGCACCCCAGCGCGCCCGGGGCGATCGTCGACGACGCGGACGTCCTCGGGCGGCTCGCGGTAGCCGACGGCGTGCTCCTTCCGGGAGGCGGCGACCTGTCCTCGCGGTGGACGGGCCAGGAGCATCACGACACGCTGTACGACGTCGACGAGGAGCAGGACGCCTTCGACCTGGCGTTGGCACGAGTGTGCCTGACCACCGGTTTGCCGCTGCTGGCCGTGTGCAGGGGGCTCCAGGTGGTCAACGCGCTCCGGGGCGGGCGCATCGTGCAGGACATGGACGAGGAGCTGGGCGAGGAGCGCCACCACCGTCACCGCGTGCACGACGTCTCCGTCGCCTCGGGCTCGACCCTCCACGGCATCGTTGGCCAGGGTGTGCGAGCGTCCTGCTACCACCACCAGTGCATCGCGTCGACCGGAGAGGGGCTCCGTCCGGTCGCGTGGTCCGAGGACGGTGTGGTCGAGGCCGTCGAGACCGACGGCCCCGGCTGGTTCGTCGGAGTCCAATGGCATCCCGAAGACACCTGGGAGACCGAGTCGCAGCAACGGGCACTGTTCGTCGCCCTCGTGCAGGCCAGCGCGGGCCGGCTCTCGTCAGTCGAGCTCTGAGGTCTCGACGAGCGTGCGCAGGGCCTGTGTCATGGCGTCGACCTGCGCCGCGTCGAGACCGCCGACGAGATCGGACTCGGCCCGGTTGAACTCCGGGTATATGCGGTCCATCAGGGCGAGACCGTCAGAACTGAGCCGCAGGTTCACCAGACGTCGGTCGACCGTGCTGGGAATCCGCTCGATGAGGTTGCGCGCCGACAAGGTCTTGGCGACACCGGTCAGAGTGCCCTTGCTGATGCCGACCGAGTCGGCGATGTCCCGGGTCTCCATCGAGTCCCAGATCCACAACGTCCACAGCACCAGGAATCCGGTCCAGGTCAGGTCGTTCGGTCGAAGCACCTTGGTCGTCAGATTGCTCCTGACGGCGTTGGCCGCTCGGTACAGGCTGAGCAGGGCGTGCGATGCGCCGTAGTCGAGCGGGAGGTGCTTGACGCGCTGTCGGGTCGCCTGCTCAGTCTCTTCGAGTGAGTGGTGGTCGGGCATGTGAGGACTCTATGCCCGACCACCCGCGTGCCCGATCAGGACGTGATCTTCGCCAAGGTGGTGCCGCCGTCCCACTGCACGCCGACCTGCCGGTAGTAGCCGCCGATCATCTCGTCGACCGTCAGGTCGGCCAGCTCCTCGGTGGGTGCGTCGAACAGTCGCAGCTCGGCGTCGCCGGTCCACGTCTGTCCGCCCTCTGCTGCCTTGGCGCCGGTCGCGATCAGCTCGGAGTAGGCGTCCCCGGTGCCGGCGATGTCGGGGAGCACCCGGTGGTGCGCCATGGGGTGACCGTTGACGAAGCCGTTGGTGGCCGCTGGCTCCTTGAGCGTCACGACCGCCTCGGCGAGCCTGCGATCCGATGCCGACAACGTGGCGCCGAACATGCCGCCCGCGGCGATCTGCGGCGCGGCTTGGGCGAACGGGTGAGGGCGTGTCTGCCACATCGACCCGAGCTTCTTCGGGTAGCCCTGGTGCAGGCCGCGGCCGATCGCGAAGTCCTTGTCGACCCAGATGAAGACGCAGCGCGAGTAGGTGACTCCCTGGAAGGAGCACCGCACGACCACGAAGGCCTCCTTGTACTGGGAGCGGACAGGGTCGAGCAGCTCGGCTCGGTCGGTCGAGCACGACTGCCAGTCGGCCCAGATGAACGCGACAGCGCCTGGGTCGTCGGGAGCAAGCTCGAGCGGAGCCGGCAGCAGGGCCTTGACCCGCGCCGGGTCCGTCCGGTACTCGACGGTGAGCAGGTCGCCGGAGTAGAACCACGGCGGCGAGGGGATCAGCGAGGATGCGCCGGACTGCGTCCGTGGGTAGAGGAAGCCCTGCATGTCCGTCATGTTCACTCCTGGATTCGTTTGGCTCCGAACGATACCGCGCGCCCGGGATCTTGAAAAGCCCTTGTGCTGGGGACTCCACTCGATTATCGTTCGGAGCCAAACGAATTGGAAGGACGCCCCGTGCACCCTGACCTCGCAGGCCTCGAACAGGCTCAGCGCCAGCTCGAGGAACAAGGCATCGACGTCGTGCGTGTCGGCTATGCCGACCTGATCGGGGCCGACCGAGGACGCGACGTCCTGGTCAGCCACTTCGGGCGGACCGTCGGCGGCGGCCTGGCGTTCTGTCGCTCGGTGTTCGCGACGACGCCCGGTGGAGAGGTCGTCGACTTCGAGGGCGGCATGTCGGACGGCCTCCCGGACGTCAAGGTGGTCCCCGACCTGTCGACGCTGCGGCCCGTCCCGTGGGAGCCCGGCGTCGCACACTGCATCGCTGACGTGTTCGACCCCGACGGCACGCCCTCGGCCGAAGGGCCACGCCACGTCCTCCGCCAGCTCCTCGCCGAGTTCGCCGCGCTGGGGCTGTCGCCGATCATCGGTCCCGAGCTCGAGTTCTTCGTGCTCGAGAAGAGCGACAAGACCGCCACGGGGTGGCACCGGTACGGCGAGGCCACCGGCAACGTCTACACCGCGGGCCTCAAGGGCGACCCCGACAGCATCACGCTCGAGACGCTGCGCACGTTGGGCGACTACGGGCTGGACGTCATCTCGGCCAACCACGAGTTCTCGTCCGGTCAGTTCGAGATCAACCTGTGGCACGGCGAGGCGCTGGACGCCGCCGACCGGGCCCACCGCTTCAAGACGGCGATCAAGGAGCTCGCGCACCGGCGCGGGCAGCTCGCGACCTTCATGCCCAAGCCGTTCAACGACGAGGGCGGGTCGGGGTATCACCTCCACTTCTCGATGCTCGACGACCAGGGCAATGCCCTGTTCGACGACCCCTCCGCCCCTCACGGCCTCTCGACCATGGCGCAGCACGCCATCGGCGGGATCCTGGCCCACGCGCCTGCTGCCGCGGCCCTGTCGAACCCCACGATCAACTCGTACAAGCGCTTCGGGCCCGACACCCTCGCGCCCTGGCTCATCGACTGGGGGCTCGACAACCGCAGCGCGATGCTGCGCATCCCGCCCGAGCGGGGTGCTGCGTCGCGGATCGAGCTGAGGCTCGGCGATGCCAGCGCCAACTCGTACCTCGTGATCGCGGCGATGCTCGCGGCGGCCCTCCTGGGCATCCGCAACGAGATCGAGCCACCGGAGCCGTTGGTGGGCTACGGCTACGACGTCGCCAAGGCCGCCCAGCTGCCCAGCACGCTCGCCACGGCGCTCGACGCCCTGGAGGCCGATCAGGAGATGACCGCGCTGCTCGGCCCCAAGTTCGTCGCGGCCTTCCTGGCCTACAAGCGCGACGAGGTCGCCCGGTTCCAGCGGTGGACCACCGACTGGGAGTTCGCCGAGTACGCCTACCACATCTGATCTGCACGACCGCCGAACGAGCACCGCACGACGAGAGGACACCCCCATGCCCCGATACGAGCCCGTACCGCTCGAGGACGTCGACCTGTCCGACATCGACGGCTTCTCCGATCTGCGCGGATTCGCCCAGTTCGACACGCTGCGCGCCGAGGACCCGGTCCACTGGACCGAGGAGGCGGACGGTGCCGGCTTCTGGGCCGTCACACGGTACGAGGACATCTGGTCGGTGGACAAGGACGCCGAGTCGTTCACGTCCGCGGCCTTCGTCGGCCTCGAGGACGTCGACGACGATCTGCGGGACTTCCGCCGATCGATGCTGGAGATGGACGGGGCGCGGCACCACGCCCTTCGCAAGCTCGTCCAGCGCGAGCTGTCGCCGCGCAACCTGATGAAGAACTACGAGGGGTTCCTGCGCGAGCTGACGCGCGACACGGTCGAGAGGGCGCTTGCCGAGGCAGCCGACAACGACGGCGTCATCGACTTCGTCGCCTCGATCAGTGCGGACTTCCCCATCCAGGTGCTGGCGCGCCTGCTGGACGTGCCGAAGGAGGACACCGCCCAGCTCATCGCCTGGGGCAACGAGATGGTCGCGAACACCGACCCCGACTACGCCACGGTGCGCGCGGACCTCGACGAGTCGGACCAGTACCGGCACCTTCCGTTCCGCTCTCCGGTCATCCAGGACGTCTGGGACTACGGCAACGAGCTACGTGCCCGGCGAATCGGCGGCGACGGCACCGACCTCATCTCCATCCTGGCCAACCGCATGCCCGACGACCATGTCCCGCTGACGCAGCAGGACTTCAACAACTACTTCTCGCTGCTCGTGATCGCCGGCAACGAGACGACTCGCCACGCGATCAGCAACTCGATGCTCGGCCTGATCGAGCAGCCCGAGCAGCTCCAGCGACTGAAGAGCGAGCCCGAGCTGATGACAGGTGCCGTCGAGGAGCTCCTGCGGTGGGCCTCCCCGGTCTACCACTTCCGGCGCACCGCCACCCGCGATCTGGAGCTGGGGGGCAAGCAGATCGCCGAGGGCGACAAGGTCGTCATGTGGTTCGCATCAGGTAACCGCGACGACACGGTGTTCGACGATCCGTACTCGATCGACGTCACGCGCACCAACGTCGACCACATGACGTTCGGCAAGGGCAGCCCTCACCTGTGCTTGGGCAACGCTCTGGCCCGCATGGAGATCCGGCTCATGTTCGAGGAGCTGCTGCCACGGCTGGCGGACATCCAGGTCGCCGGCGACGTGAAGCGGATCCGCAGCAACTTCGTCAACGGCATCAAGAAGTTCCCGGTCCGCATCACGCCGGCCTCGTGATCCCGGCATGACGCGGGTGGTGGACGGCAGGGGCGCGACCAGATATCGTTTGGATACAAACGAAAGTGGTGAGACGAAGTGGAGCAGCTGATGTCGGTGAAGGCCGTCGAGATCGAGACGGTCGCGATCGTCGCCAGTCTGGTGCAGGTCGCCCAGGACGTCGTCGAGCTGACCCTCGTGCCGGCCGACGGTGCGCAACTGCCCCCGTGGGAGCCCGGAGCGCATCTCGATGTCGTGCTCGGCGACGGACTGGTCCGTCAGTACTCCCTGTGCGGGAGTCCGTCGGTGCGCGACTCCTACACGGTCGCGGTGCTGCGTGCGCCGGACAGTCGCGGGGGATCCGAGGCCGTCCACCGGCTCGCCGAGGGCCAGCGTGTCACCATCCGCGGGCCCCGCAACCACTTCGGACTCGAGGACAGCGCGCGTTACGTGTTCATCGCGGGCGGTATCGGGATCACCCCGATCATCCCGATGATCGAGCAGGCGGACGCCTCCGGCGCTGACTGGATCCTGCACTACGGAGGCCGGACGAGCGGGTCGATGGCCTACCGCGAGCGCCTGGCCGCGCACGGTGATCGGGTCCGGTGCGTCCCCGGCGACGAGCGCGGTCGCATCGACCTCGAGGCGGCGCTCGACGTCGAGACCGCTGACACGCTGGTGTACTGCTGTGGCCCCGAGTCGTTGCTGGCGGCCGTCGAGGAGCGCTGTGCCGGATGGCCTGCGGGCTCCCTCCACCTCGAGAGGTTCTCGCCCCGTGAGCATGAGCTGGACGGCGAGGACTCCGCGTTCGAGGTCGTGCTCGAGCAGTCCGGGATGACCTTGACCGTCGAGCCCGGCGTCACGGTCTTCGACACGATGCGCGCCGCAGGGGTCGCGGTGCTCGGCTCCTGCCTGGAAGGCGTCTGCGGCACGTGCGAGCAGGGCGTGCTCGCCGGGGAGGTCGATCACCGTGACTCGGTGCTGGACGACGACGAGCGTGCTGCCAACGACTGCATGATGGTGTGCGTCTCCCGTGCCAGGAGCCCACGCCTCGTCCTCGACGCCTAGGTGTGACGGGTCGTTCGAGGGGGCCGACCTGTCAGCGGGATGGGTCGATCATCGTCATGCCGGCGACGGTGGCCCGGTCGAAACGGGGGAGGAGCTGCGCGGCTTGTTCGAGGCCGATGGTGCGTTCGACCAGGTCCTGCGGCCGCAGCGCACCCTGAGCGATGAGTGCGAGCATCCCGGGGTAGTCGACAGTCGCCATTCCGTGGCAGCCGAGGACGTCGAGCTCCCACCCGATGACACGCTCCATCGGCACGCGTGGCTCACCCTGGATCGGGGGGAGGAGCCCGATCTGGACGTGGCGGCCACGGCGGCGGAGGCTGTGGATCGCCACTGAGCAGGTCTCCTCGCTACCGACCGCGTCGACGGACACGTGGGTCCCGGCACCTGCGATGTCCCTGACCACCTGGATCAGGTCCGGGTGATCGGCCAACAAGACGTGATCGGCACCGAGTGAGGCCGCAGCGTCCAGGGCCTCGCGGTTCCTGTCCACGACCACCACGTGGGCGCCGAGCGCCTTGGCGATCATGACGGCGCTCAGCCCGACTCCTCCGGCACCGACGACCGTGACCCACTCGCCGGCGACGAGGTGTGCGCGACCGATCAGTGCGCGGTACGCCGTGGCGAACCGGCAGCCCAGGCTCGCGGCCGTCGCGAAGTCCACCTCGTCCGGGATCGCGATGAGGTTGACGTCGGCCGCGACCAGCGCCACGCGCTCGGCGAACGAGCCCCAGTCGCTGAAACCGGGCTGTCGCTGCTGCGGGCACACCTGGGCGTCGCCGGCCAAGCACCACTCGCACGTCCCGCAGCCGCAGACGAACGGGACCGTGACACGGTCGCCGACGCCCCAGCGGGCAACTCCCGTGCCGACCTCGACGACGACGCCTGCGAGCTCGTGCCCGGGGACGTGTGGAAAGGTGACGCCCTCGTGGCCGGCCCAGGCGTGCCAGTCGCTGCGGCACAACCCTGTGGCCCGAACCTCGACGACGACTCCGCCGTCGGGTGCGACGGGTACGGCGACCTCTCGGACCTCGGGTGCTGCAGCGACGGACGGGACCACGATGGCACGCATCCGTCCATTGTGCCCGGCCCGGGAGGCCGATGGCGGTGCTGCCGAGACGTGTCTTGAATCGATATTATACTGACCATCAGGTATAGTTTGGTCCATGAGCCCGGCGACTGCGACCTTGTCGAGCCGTCGCCGCTGGTTCGCCCTCGCCATCTTGATGCTTGCCGCGCTGCTGCTGTCGATCGACGGAACTGTGCTCGCCCTGGCGGTCCCTGCCCTCACCGCGGGTCTGTCGCCCAGCGCCGAGCAGGTGCTGTGGATCGGTGACATCTACTCGTTGGCGCTGGCTGGGCTGCTCGTGCTGATGGGTAATCTGTCCGACCGCTTCGGACGCAAGCGGCTGCTCCTGACGGGCAGTGCCGCATTCGGCTCGGCGTCGGTGCTGGCGGCGTTCTCCACGACCCCCGAGATGCTGATCGCCGCGAGGCTCCTGCTGGGTGTCGCGGGGGCCATGGTGATGCCGTCGACGCTGTCGCTGATCCGAAACATCTTCACCGACGATGCCGAGCGCACCCGAGCCATCGCCTTGTGGGCGACGTCGTTCGGTGCAGGCTCGGCGATCGGCCCGCTGACCGGCGGGGTCCTGCTCGAGCACTTCTGGTGGGGCTCGGTCTTCCTGATCAACGTCCCGGTGATGGTCATCGTCCTGATCGGCGGTGCCTGGTTGCTGCCGGAGTCGAAGAATCCGGACCCCGGTCGCTTCGATCTTCTCTCGGCCGTCCTGTCGATCGTGTCGTTGACGTCGACGGTGTTCGTCATCAAGCACACCGTGGCCGAGGGGATGGGGGCGGAGGCCGGAGCGGTGGCGCTGGCAGCTGTTGCGACCTCGGTCGCCTTCGTCCGCCGGCAGCGTCGCATCGACGACCCGCTGCTCGATCTGGCTCTGTTCAGGTATCGATCGTTCTCGGGGGCTGTCGTGTCGAGCATGATCGCGCTGTTCGCCCTGGTCGGCCTGCTCTTCTTCTTCTCGCAGTACCTCCAGCTGGGTCGTGGGATGACGCCGTTGCAGGCGGGGTTGGCCGAGCTGCCGATCACGGTGGCCTCGATCGTGGTCGTGATCGTGATATCGGCGACCGTCCGTAGCCTGGGTTACGGCCGGACGATCGCCACCGGTCTGGCACTCGCGGCCGTCGGCCTGGGTGGTGTGTCGCTGGCGGCCGGCAGCGCAGACTACCTCTGGCTGGCCGTGGTCATGGTGCCCATCGGTCTGGGCCTTGGCCTGGCCATGACCGTGGCGGCCGACGTCGTGCTGGCGGCCGTGCCGCCGAGACGCGCAGGAGCGGCCTCGGCCGTCACGGAGACGGCCAACGAGCTGGGCGTCGTGCTGGGGATCTCGGTGCTCGGATCGCTGATGTCACTGGTGTACCGCCACTCCTTGTCGCTCCCGGACTCGATCGCCGGCGCGACGCGAGCGACGGTCGAGGACTCGTTCGCGTCCGCCGTGAGGGTGCTTGCGCCGGGGTCGCCGCAGCTGGCCGGGACGCGCGAGGCGTTCGTCGACTCCGTGCAGGCGACGGCTCTCGTGGCTGCTGCTGCCGCCGGGTTGGCTGCAGTCGTCGCGTGGCGGCTCATCCCGAGCGGCCGCGACGTGACCGCGATCGATCGCGCGATCGATCCCGCGTAGGGTCATCCGATGGGACGGACTGCGGGACGGTCACCGGACGGCACGCGGCGGGTCATCCTCGACGCCGCAGCTGACGCACTGGTGCAGAGGGGGAGATCGGCCAGTCTGGCCGACATCGCTCGTGCGGCCGGCGTGACCAAGGGCGGGCTGCTCTACCACTTCGGCAGCAAGGAAGACCTGTTGGTCGCTGTGGCCACCGACATCATGCAGTCGTACGAAGACCTCGTGGAGGGGTTGATCGATCCGGACGACCATGAGCCGGGACG
Organism: Aeromicrobium fastidiosum; assembly: GCF_017876595.1. Classification (NCBI taxonomy): domain Bacteria; kingdom Bacillati; phylum Actinomycetota; class Actinomycetes; order Propionibacteriales; family Nocardioidaceae; genus Aeromicrobium; species Aeromicrobium fastidiosum. Next base: position 1,329,628 of record NZ_JAGIOG010000001.1, read on the forward strand.
CTTCTGCCGTGCCTACGTCCGCTCGTGCTTCGTCCCCTGGACGCCATCGGAGTCGGCGGGGATGAGCCCGATCGTGATGGCCATGGTGCTGGACGAGCCGCGCACCGTGGCCGTCGTGGGCCGCTTCACGGACCGGCTCGACGAGCGCCTGCGCGGTGACAGGCTGCCCGACGAGATCGTGGCCGTCGTGGTGGCGGCGGCCGACGGTGCGTCGATGCAGCCGCTGTGGTGGGCCGGAACGGACCCGGTGCGCCGCTCCGCGCTCGAGCAGCAGCTGCTGGCGATGACGCATCAGCCTTGACGAAGTATCCATCTGGATAGATGCTGATCGTGCCGGTCTCGGCGACCTCGACTCAGAAGGAGCGTGCTCATGACCTTGGACAAGATCCCCGCCAGTCCCCTGGACACCTCCGCCTCTCCCATGCCGGGACGAGCCATCATCGAGCCTTCGCCCCACGGGTGGGTCGGTGTCGCCATGACGGAGTGGGAGCTCCGAGCGGCCGAATGGACCGACCAGCATCCCTTCGACGAGTACAACTTCGTCCTCGCTGGTGAGCTGCACGTGGAGTCCGATGGGCAGGTCGCGGTCGCGGCGGTGGGCGACACGATCAGGGTGCGCGCCGGATCGACCGGACGATACTGGGCACCGGTGTACGCGCGAATGCTGTCTATCTACGCCCCCAACCCCGAGGGTCTCGATTCGCAGTCGATGGGCCTGCGCCGGCTGGACGGCTGACGGTTCAGACCGTGCGGCGGGTGCGGGGCATCCTGAGAGCCGGGGCGAAGGCACCGCCGAGGGGGGTGGAAGCATCGCGCGCGAGGTCGGCGAACCTTCGTGCGATCACCGCAGAGCCCTCTTCGCCGGGGTGCAGTCCGTCCGGCAGCAGGTGCGCGTCGTCTTCTCCGAGGAGCGACAGTCCGTCGACCACGTGAAGCGTCGGGTCGCCGCGCAGCTCGGCGACGTCCTGGATCACCCGGCGCACCTCGCTCAGGGTGAGTCGGTCGGCCACGCCGTGCGACGGGACGAAGAACTGGCCCGTCTCGAGGTCGATGTCGATCGGCCCCGGACTGTGCTCATGCATCCCGCACCAGATCGGCGTGATGAGGGCGAGCGGCGTGGCAGGATGTCCCGCCCGTACGAGGTCGAGGAATCCGTGCAGGGCTGGGGCCAGGGTGCGCGCGGTGAAGGCATCCCAGTTCACGACGTTGATGCCGATCTTCAACGTGATCACGTCGGCTGGGAGCGCGCTGATCGTCGTCGCCACGAATGGGTCGAGCAGCGCGTTGCCGGCCAGGCCGAGATTGATCGCGTCCATCCCCAGTTGCTCGGACGCCGTGACGGGCCAGATGTCACGAGGACTGGCGATGTCGGAGCCGTGACTGATGGACGAGCCGTAGTGGACCCAGCGCGGCCCGGCGACGGATCGCGGATGTGCGGACACAGGGCCGTCGGCGCGAATCGCGAAGATGCGGGTCTGCGCAGTGTGCGGCAACCACACGCGGACTGGGCGGGCGACCGAGCTGGTGCCGAGCGAGAACGTGATGGTGGACGCCGGTCCTGGGCGGAGCTCGAACACGTCAGCGGGCAGCGCGAACACCAGATCTCCCGCCGACGCATCGCTGTCGACCGTGGTGCTGTGGTCAGGCGTCTCGGCCACCCACTGCGCAGGTCCGGCGCTGTCGCCGTACGTGAAACGCGTCAGATGGGCGTCGATCTCCAGCACGTTCGCCGAGGTGATCAGCTCGATCGAGATGCCGGCGGCCTGGGCGCTCACCAGCTCGAACCCGCTGAAGTGTGCGCGACGTGCCAGCTCGGGATCCAGCCGGCGGGGGACCACGCCACCATCGGCGCTGGCCTCGACGTGCACGGCACCGCGGATCGAGGTCTCGATCGCGGCGACGTCGAGGTTGAACATGCCGGTCCGAGAGGACCCTGTCGAGTCGGTCATGGAGGCGTCCCCGGGTCAGAGGCTGGCATCGCGCAGACCGATGAGTATCGTTCGCAGTCGCTCGATCGCCCGCCCCATGCGGTCTTCGTCGATACCCTGGGTCAGCTGATCGAACACGAGACCGTCGAGTGCGGCGAAGACAAGATCGGTCAACGCGGGGTCGTCTCCGAGTCCCATGGCGACGAGCGCCCGCTGAGTCGCTTCGCGATAGCTGGCGTAGAGACGTTCGGTCAGGTGAGCGAGCGCAGGCGTCCGGCGGGCCTCGAGCATGAGCTCGTACTGGAAGGCCTGCGTCTCGGGCTTGAGACTCACGGCGGCTGGAAGGCTGGCAGAGAAGTCAGCCAGCTCGCCGGTCGCGGGCTCCAAGGCACCTTCCTCCATGCTCGTGGCGATGGAGTGCTCCAGGGCCGCCTCGATCAAGGCGTCGCGTGTGCCGAAGTGGTGTCGGACGAGGCCGTGCGTCATTCCTGCCTGGGTGGCCACCGCGCGGAACGTCAGGTTGCGCAGACCGCGAGTCGCCACGACGTGGACGGCTGCGCGAAGAAGGGCCTCGCGCCCCCCGCCGTATGCGGGACGTACTGCTGGCGTGGCCTCGCCCTCGTTCACCGGAACTCCTCGTCGTCGCGGCAAGCCTAGTGGCCTGAAGTCCGGGCCTGCCAACTGACAGACCCGCAGGGTGGCCAGATCGGCCGGTGGACACATTTCTGCGTGATGTGGTTGCCGTCACGCCTGAATCCGGGGTACGGTCACTCGATCGTAAAAACGATTCAATTGATTCAGCGGATCGCTGGCCAAGATGATCCCGCACACACTACTGTCCAAACGGATAGAATGCCAACCGCCATCATTGGAGCCACCCGTGAGCCAAGACCTCGACCTGAATCGTCGCAACTTCCTGCGCATTGGCGCCGCCATCGGCCTGACGCTCACAGCCGGAGGTGCCCTTGCCGCCTGCGACAGCGGTTCGACCCCGGGCTCGCAGGCAGCTCCGGGTTACCAGAAGCCGAAGCAGGGTGGACAGTTCGTGCGCGGCATCGTCGGCGACGGACCCGAGTTCGGGTGGAACCCCTTCAATGCTGGTGGGCTCGGTGACTACGTGCGCAACGTCGCGGTCTACGACACCCTGGTCTTCGCCGGTGTGAAGGAATCTCAGCCCGCACTCCTGACGTCTTGGGACGTCAGCGAGGACTCGATGACCTGGACCCTGCACCTGCGTGAGAACGTGACGTGGCACGACGGATCGCCGTTCATCGCGGACGACGTGGTCTTCTCCCTCAACGCGATGGCGACGTCGTTCTTCGGCGCGTCCGTTGTGACGAACGTCGACGTGAAGAAGATCCGCGCGGTCGACTCCCTGACGGTCGAGGTGCCGATGAAGGTCGCCGATGCCGGCTGGATCGCACTCACGACCTCGGCGAATGCCGCCATCGTCAAGAACGGTACGACTGACTTCAGCAAGCCCAACGGCACGGGCGCGTTCGTCTTCGCATCGGGCACCCCGGGTCAGCGCGCGACGTTCAAGCGCAACGACACGTACTGGGTGCCCGGGGCGCCGTATCCCGACACCTTGATCATCGTGGCCATCGCGGACGACAACGCGGCTCTGAGCGCCGTACGTGCGGGCCAGATCGATGCTGTGTCCATCCCGCTCAATCTCGCCCGGAGCGCCAAGGATCTGCAGGTCACCAAGTCGAACCCGCCAGCCATTGCCAACAGCGGCCTCGTCATGAAGGTGGATGCGGCACCGTTCGATGACGTTCGAGTGCGGCAGGCCATGGCGCTCGCGGTGGACAGGGAGCTGATCAACCGGCAGATGTTCCTCGGCGAGGGCATCATCATGAACGACCTGATCGGCAAGGGCAAGGAGTTCAACCTGCCCTTCTACGATGACAGCCTCGCGCAACGCACGTACGACCCCAAGGCCGCCCGAGCGCTGCTCAAGCAGGCAGGTCACGACCGGCTCTCGGTCGAGCTCGTGGTCACCCCGTTGTTCGGCGCTGACCAGCTCGGTGCGTTGGTCAAGGAGTCGGCCAAGGCCGCAGGATTCGACGTCACGTTGAAGTCCGTGTCGCCCGACGCGTACTTCAACCCGCAGCAGGGGTATCTCTCCCGCCCGTTCACCGTCGCGATCTGGCCGGCTGACTCCCTGCGGGCCTTCTACGACCAGGCACTCGGGTCGGCTGCGACGTCGAACGAGTCGAGCTTCAAGGACTCGACCTACGACACGCTGTTCGCCTCCGCGAGAGCGGAACGCGACGAGGCTGCGGCGACCGAGAAGTGGGCAGCTGTCCAGAAGTACGTGCACGAGCAGGTCCCCTACATCTGGCCGGCGAACGGTCCTGCTGCGAACGTCTACGCCAAGAAGGTGCACAACGTCTTTGCGGACTACACCCCGGACAAGAAGTTCCCGACTGCTCAGATCGGGAGCGCCCCGAGCGGCTGGCAGTACCTCTGGGTCGAGTGAGCATGGCAACCTACCTTCTGCGTCGCCTCGGCATCGCCGTCGCAACCCTCTTGGCACTGTCGTTCCTCGTCTTCTCAGCCCTGGAGGCGCTGCCCGGCGACCTTGCCAGCAGGATCCTCGGTCGTGGTGCCACGCCCCGAGCAGTCGCCGAGCTGAACGCTCAGCTCGGTCTGGACCAGCCGTTCCTGTCGAGGTACTTCTCGTGGCTCGGAAACTTCCTGCAGGGTGACTTTGGCACGTTGGTCGGCAAAGGCTCCAACTCCAGCGCCACGGTCAGCGGGCTGTTGGCCAATCAGGGGGTGAACTCCCTGCTGCTGGGCGGCGTGACGCTGTTGCTGCTGGTGCCGATCGTGCTCGTGGTCGGTTCGGTGACGGCTGTGCGTGCCGGCGGGGTGACCGACAGCGTCATCAGCGGGCTCAGCTTCGTCTTCTTGTCCGTGCCCGAGTTCGTCGTCGGCACCGTCTTGATCTACCTGCTCTCAGTGCGGCTCGACCTGCTGCCGCCTCTTTCACTGTTGGGCCAGGGTGAGTCCCCCATCACCCAACCTGAGGTTCTGGTGCTGCCGGTCCTGACTCTTCTCCTTGGTCTGGTGGCATTCGCCGGACGATTCCTGCGCGCCAGCATGATCGACGTCCTGACATCCGAGTTCGTGCAGTCGGCTCGATTGAATGGCACCCCAGAGCGTCGGATCGTGTGGAAGATCGCCCTGCGCAGCGCCTTGGTACCCACCGTGCAGATCATCGCCATGCTCGTCCCGTACCTCGTAGGAGGCCTCATCATCGTGGAGACTGTCTTCAGCTATCCGGGCATCGGGTCGCAGTTCTCGGCAGGTGTGCTGAGCGGCGAGATCCGCCTCGTCCAGGCAGTCGCTGTGCTCAGCGCAGCCATGACCGTGTTCGCCAATCTCGGCGCCGATCTCCTCGTGATGTTCCTCGTCCCCAAGCTCCGTCCCGGAGCGTCACGATGAAGCGCATGGTCCGCTTTCGCGGCATGACCGGAATCGGAGCGGGGCTCTTGGCGCTGGTGGCGCTGATTGCGGTCTTCGGCCCATTGATCTCACCGCACTCTCCGAATGCTGCGCTCGGGATTCCGGCGACCGGGCCGGCTTCGGGCCTTCCGTTCGGCACTGATGTGCTGGGACGGGATGTCTTGAGCCGGACGCTCTCAGGCGGCCGCGTCATCCTGGCCATCGCGCTCGTGGCCACGGTGGTCGCCTATTCGGTGGGGGGAGCGTTGGGACTCTTCGCGGCCTTCCGGCGCGGCAGGACCGATCGCACCGTCATGTCGGTGGTGGATCTCTTCCTCGCGTTCCCCAGTCTGCTCCTCCTGCTGCTCACCATCGCTGCTCTCGGCGCGGGCAGCGTCAGCGTCCTGGTGGGAGCGATCTTTGCTCAGATTCCTGTGATTGCCCGGTACGTCCGCACCATCTCGCTGGAGGTCGGCACGACGACCTACGTCGAGGCAGCGGCACTACGCGGAGAGAGGACCACTGCCGTCCTGCGGCGCGAGATCATCCCCAACATCTCGCGCCCGCTGCTGGCCGACATCCCCCTGCGGTTCATCATCAGCATGTTCCTCGTGACCTCTGCCAGCTTCCTGGGCGCGGGTTCTGCCCCGCCCGCGGCGGACTGGGGGCGAATGATCCTCGAGAACCAGCAGATCTTCTCGCTGAACCCGCTGGCCGTGCTCCTGCCGGTCATCCCGATCGCCTTGGCGACGATCGGTGCCAACTTGCTCGGCGAGGGCCTGGCCCGAGGATTGGATCGATCACATGTCTGACCACGACGTACTCCGCCTGGAAGGCTTCCGGGCGACGATCACGAGCGGTCGCGCCATCGTCGACGACGTGAGTCTGTCAGTCAGGGGCGGCGAGGTCCTGGCGGTCGTCGGCGAGTCCGGATCCGGCAAGTCGACCATGGCCCTGGGACTTCTGGGTTTCGCGAAGCCGGGTGTCGAGATCACCAGCCGGTCGCTGGTGATCGGCGGCGAGGACGTGCCTCTGGACGACGAACCCCTGGCACGCACGTATCGTGGCCAGAAGATCTCGTACGTCCCTCAGGACCCGTCGACGGCCCTGAACCCTGTCCACCGGGTCGGCAAGCTCATCAAGGAGATGCGCCACGTCCACGGCCTCGCGGTCGATGACGCCTTCGTCGCCCGCCAGCTGGAGCGTGTCGGGCTGCCAGGATCTGCCGAGTTCCGTTCACGATTCCCGCATCAGCTGTCAGGTGGTCAGCGCCAGCGACTGGCCATCGCCGTGTCGTTGGCCTGCGACCCTCAGGTGTTGGTCCTTGACGAGCCGACGACAGCGCTCGACGTGCTGGCGCAGGGACAGTTCCTCGTCGAGCTCGACCGGCTGAGGCGCGACGAGGGCGTTGCGATCGTGTACATCACGCACGACATCGCCTCGATCGCTGAGCTGGCCGACACGATCGTCGTCATGTACGACGGCCGGATCGTGGAGCGAGGCCCTGCTGCCTCGGTCCTGCACCGACCGCAGCACCCTTACACGGCAGCGCTGCTGGCATGCGCGCCCGATGTCGAGGTGCGTCGCAAGCTGGTGCCGATTCCCGGCGAGAGCGCCAGTGGGGTCCCACAGACCGGTTGCCCGTACGTGACGCGCTGCACCCTAGGGGTGGCGCGCTGCACAGAGTCCATGCCAGACGAGAGTCTGGTCGGTCCGGCCCACAGTGTGCGCTGCTTCGAGTCGTCGAAGGTGACCGTGGTCGACATCGAACTGCTTGACGTCCCCGCGTCTCTTCGTGGATCGGCCGTTCTCGAGGTGCAGGACTTGACCGTGCAGTACCGGCAGCGCGGCAAGGTCGTGGCGTCGGTCGACGACGTCTCGCTGTCCGTGGGACGAGGCGAGTGCGTCGCAGTGGTCGGCGCGTCAGGCAGCGGCAAGACCACGGTGGCCCGCGCCGTCATGGGCCTGACACCGGCTCGCGGGGGACGGGTGCTCTTGCGAGGCGAACTGCTCTCCAGCGGGATCGATCGACGCACGGTCGCGCAGATGCAGTCGATCCAGATGGTGTTCCAGAACCCGTTCGAATCGCTCAACCCACGCCGATCGGTCCTGGACCAGGTGGCTCGGCCGGCGATCACCCTGCGCGGGTCTCGCGCCAAGGACGCCGACACCGCGGCTCAACGACTGCTCGACATGGTCCGCCTGCCGGCGGCGAAGTACCGGCTGCTGCCGCGCGAGCTCTCTGGAGGCGAGCGGCAACGCGTCGCCTTGGCGCGTGCGCTGGTCAGCGACCCGGAGGTCCTCGTGTGCGACGAGATCACCTCCGCCCTCGACGTGTCCGTTCAGGCTGCTGTGCTGGAGACGTTGCGAGACCTGTCAGAACAGCTCGGTCTGGCGGTCCTCTTCATCACCCACGACCTGGGTGTCGTCGCCTCGATCGCTGACCGTGTCGTCGTCCTCGAGTCCGGTCGGGTTCGCGAGACCGGAACGACCGACCAGGTACTTCGCAACCCGGAGAACGACTACACCCGTGAGCTCATCGCGGCCGCCCCGCGCATTCAGCGATGAGGGCGGCAGCGTGACCGGACATGGAACTCGCACCTCGCCCGTCGTCGTGACGCCGCTGGGCGCAGTGAGGGGAGTCGCGCGCGACGGATCCGAGGCATTCCTCGGCATCCCGTTCGCGGAAGCGCCGGTCGGACCTCTGCGGTTCGCGGCACCCACGCCGGTGTCGCCCTGGGCCGGCGTTCGCGACGCGTCGCACCACGGTCCGACCCCCCAACGCGGAGTGGCTGCGATGCCGACGCTCATCCCCGAACCATCCGTGCCTGGAGACGCGACGCTCAACGTCAATGTGTTCAGGCCGTCGGTGACGAGCGACGAGCTGCGGCCGGTCCTCGTCTGGATCCATGGGGGCGGGTTCGTCTCCGGGTCGCCGGCGAGCCCCTGGTACGACGGCGAGGCGTTCAATCGCGATGGAGTCGTCAGCGTGGTGGTGTCGTACCGGCTCGGCTTCGAGGGATTCGGCTGGATCGAGGACGCACCTGTCAACCGTGCCGTTCTCGACTGGGTTGCGGCGCTGCAGTGGGTGCAGCGGTGCATCTCGGCTTTCGGCGGTGATCCGGCCCGGGTGACGATCGCGGGTCAGTCGGCCGGCGGCACCGCCGTCCTCACCCTGATGGGGATGGAGTCTGCGCGGGGGCTCTTCTCAGGTGCCATCGCTCTGTCACCGGCAGCCTTCCACTGTCCTGCCTCGCGGGCGCAGGCGACAGGACGACGGATGGCCGAGCTCGCCGGCGTGCCGGCCACTGTCGCGGGATGGCGGACCATCCCCGAAACCGTCGTGATGGAGTTGCAGGAGCAGCTGCTGGCTCCCGGCGACTCGGACGACGCCGCCCAGACCACTGCCGACTTCATCACCGACGGGATGGGTTGGGGTCCGTGGATCGACGGGGACCTGATCCAGGTGCCGAGTCTGTCCGCTGCAACCTCGGACGCCGCGCTCGATGTTCCACTGGTGATCGGAAGCACCGATGACGAGTTCACCCAGGTGTTCGCGGCTGACCCCGGCGTGGTCGGTGTCGCCCCTGCTGAGGTGCTTCGGCGGATCGGGGTGAGCCCCGCCGCAGCGTCGACGTATCTCGCCAGTCGCGATGACGCAGCACCCGAGGTGATCGGGCAGATCGCCACGGACCTCATCTTCCGCGCCCCCGCGCACGACGTGGCCGCTCGCCGGTCCGAGCGAGGGTCCGTCACGTGGCTCTACCGGTTCGCGTGGCCGTCTGGCTCCGTGGGCTCGGCCGTCCACTGCGTCGACGTCCCGTTCTTCTTCGACCTGCTCGATCGCGAGGACGTGACAGCCTTGCTCGGCGACGCTCCGCCCCACGACCTGGCGCGTCACGTCCATGGGGCCGCGGCCATGTTCATCGTCAGCAGAGCTGCCAGCTGGCCGGCGTACACCCCGGACGAGCCGTCGGTCATGATCTTCGACGTCCCTTCGCGGGTCGTCCGCGACAGCGGGGAAGCGCTGCGCGGTCTCCTGTCATCCGATCCCGAAGCTCGTCACATCAGTGGTTGAGAGGCCCGTCATGAAAAGCAGCGCGGTCGATCCATGGTCAGCCACGATGATCACTCCGGCTGTGGACCTTGCCGTGGCACCGCTGTTCCGGAAGGAGCTGACACTCGATGACGGTCATGGGCACGTGGAGTCGGCGATCTTGCGCGTCAGCAGCCTGGGCGTGCACGACGTCCGCGTCAATGGTGCTCCGGTGTCAGACGACGTCCTCAGTCCGGGGTGGAGCAGCTACGAGTGGCGGCTGAGGTACCGCACGCACGACGTCAGCCGCCTGGTCGCGAACACGACCGTCGTCACTGCGCTCGTCGGCAACGGGTGGCACCGTGGCCGGCTCGGCTTCATGGCGGGACGGGCGTTCTACGGTCAGCGGCTCGGGCTGATCGCGGAGCTGGAGGTCACGTTTGGTGACGGGCACGTCCAGACGGTCCTCACGGACGATTCATGGACGGCACATCCGTCGGACGTCCTCGAGAATGATCTGTACGACGGTCAGACGATCGACGCTGGTCGCCGTGCAGCAGCCTGGTACGAGCCGGGTGCCCAGCCAGACCTCACCATTCCCACCATCGGCATCGATTTCGACACCACACGACTTGCTCCATATGTCGGACCGCCGGTGACTCGGCAGGACGTGATCACACCGGTCGCGGTGTGGACCTCGCCATCGGGTCGCACGTTGGTCGACTTCGGCCAGAACCTGGTCGGATGGTTGCGCTTCACCGTCAGGGGCCCGGCAGGCAGCGAGATCAGGGTCCGTCACGCCGAGGTGCTCGAACATGACGAGCTGGGCGTTCGGCCGCTCCAGGACGCACGGGCCACCGATCGGTTCATCCTCAGCGGTGACAGCGATTTCTTCGAGCCGACCATGACCTTCCACGGCTTCCGGTACGCCGAGATCACGGGCTGGCCGACGGCCGTCGCCGGGGAGCTGACGCCGGAGTCACTCGAAGCCGTCGTCGTGCATTCTCGGATCGAGCGGACTGGCCGGTTCGAGTGCTCGGATCCGATGCTCAACCAGCTGCACAGCAATGTCGTCTGGGGAACCAAGGGCAACTTTCTCGACCTGCCGACTGATTGCCCCCAGCGCAACGAGCGGCTCGGCTGGACCGGCGACATCAGTGTCTTCGCACCCACTGCCGCGTACCTCTTCGACGTCGACTCGTTCCTGTCCGACTGGCTGGTCGACCTCGCGCTCGAGCAGGAGCACGCGAACGGCGTGGTGCCATTCGTGGTCCCTGACATCTTCAAGATGAACCCCCCTGTCGAGGGCTTCGGTGAACCCGACAGCACGGCCTTCTGGTCGGACGCCGCGGTGTGGGTGCCGTGGGCGCTGTGGCAGGCCTACGGCGACCGATCGGTGCTGGAGCGGCAGTACCCCTCGATGGCGGCTCACGTCAGACGGGTGCGTTCGCTGCTGTCTCCTACCGGCCTGTGGGACACCAGCTTCCAGTTCGGCGACTGGCTCGACCCAGATGCGCCCCCGGAGAACCCCTACCAGGCGAAGGCTGACGAAGGGGTCGTCTCGACTGCCGCTCTCTTCCGGTCGGCAACGCTGGTCGCCGAGACCGCTGACGTTCTCGGCCTCGAGGCCGACGCTGCCGAGTTCTCGGCGCTCGCTCTGTCCACCCGGACGGCGTTCAACGAGCACTATGTCGCTGCTGATGGCCGGGTGGCGTCTGATTGTCCGACGGTCTACTCACTGGCGATCGTCTTCGGGCTGCTCGATGCGGAGACGTCCGCGGCTGCCGGACAACGGCTCGCCGAGCTGGTGCACGACAATGCCTACCGTGTGTCGACCGGCTTCGCCGGCACGCCCTACATCTGCGACGCTCTCGCGCAAACCGGTCATCTCGACCATGCCTACCGGCTCCTCACCGAACGTGGGTGCCCCTCGTGGCTGTATCCGGTCACCATGGGAGCGACCACGATCTGGGAGCGCTGGGACTCGATGCTGCCGGACGGAACCATCAATCCGGGTGAGATGACGAGCTTCAACCACTACGCGCTGGGAGCCGTCGCCGACTGGATGCATCGAACCATTGGCGGTATTGCGCCCTTGGAACCCGGCTATTCGCGGGTGCACATCGCCCCGCGGCCCGGCGGCGGAATCACGTGGTCCAAGGCCGCTCTGGACACCCGGCACGGCACGGTCGAGGTGTGCTGGAAGCTCTCGGACGACATCTTGACCGTGACGTCGACCATACCGACCGGCATGACTGGGGTTGTCTCGTTCGACGGTCAGGCTGAGATCCACCTGGGGCCAGGAACCTACGTGCACGAGACACCTGCATGAAACTCGAGACCCCCGCATGCGCTGGCACGACGAGTGGTCCAGCGACGGCCGCGCATGACGGCCGCGGATTCTTCACTGACGCACGGCGACCACCCGGTCGCCTGCCTGACGAGCCAGGAGCTTGAGATGCTGCGACAACTGGGACCGACCGAGATCCTGATCATCCTGGGAGTGGTGCTGCTCCTGTTCGGTGGCAAGAAGCTCCCGGACCTCGCTCGGGGCTCCGGACAGGCGCTGCGCATCTTCAGGTCAGAGGTCAGGGAGCTGTCCGAGGATGCTGACGAAGCTGAGTCAGTCGCCGACGGTCGTCCTGCCTCCCACGGAAAGAGCGCACCATGACCGACATGCCCATCCCCGACGGGTTCGTCCTGGGGGTCGCCACCAGCGCCTACCAGGTGGAGGGTGCCGCCTCGACCGGCGGCCGCGGCCCGTCGATCTGGGACACCTTCACCCACGTTCCCGGCAACACGCACGACGACGTTCCTGGAGACCGCGGGTCGGAGGCGTATGCCCGTCTTGACGAAGATCTCGGGATCCTGGCCGATCTCGGAGTTGATTCCTATCGGTTCTCGATCAGCTGGTCCCGCCTCATCCCCGACGGCGTGGGCGAGCTCAATCCGGAGGGGGTCGACTACTACAACCGGCTCATCGACGGACTGCTCGCGCTGGGCATCTCACCGAACGTCACCCTCTACCACTGGGACCTGCCGCAGGCTCTCGAGGACCGGGGCGGATGGGCCAACCGGGAGGTGGTGGAGTGGTTCGCCGCCTACGCGCGACGAGCCTTCGAGCTGTTCGGTGACCGGGTTCCGATGTGGGCCACGCTCAACGAGCCCATCGCCATCTGGGTCGGTTACGGCCTGGGATTCTTCGCGCCCGGCATCGCGGACCCCAAGACCGGCCGACAGGCGATGCATCACGCGATGGTGGCGCACGGGCGCGCCGTCCAGGAGTTCCGCGCGTCCGGTGCCACCGGCAGCATCGGCATCGTCGTGGACGTCTGGAAGCGCCACAGCGTCGCGCCCACCGACGAGAACCAAGTGCTTGCCGATGAGGGAGAGGACGAGTCGTTCCGCTTCTTCTTCGCTGAGCTGTTCGCAGGCGGCCTCAGCGGCCGGCAGGTCCGGCTCTTCGGCCGTTCGGACACGATGCCTCACATCGCGCCTACCGACTACGAGGTGGCCGGGACGCCCATCGACTTCTTGGGCATCAACGTCTACGGCCGGGTCATGGTCGATTCGACGAACTTCAATCCGTACTGGTGGGAGCAGGCCGACACGATGCCCGGCGGCAACTTCTTGTCGAATGGGACCGAGCTCTACCCGGATGCGCTGACCGAAGCCGTGCAGACCGCCCGCAGCGACTACGACGTCACGGTACCCATCTACATCACCGAGAACGGAACGCCAGTCGACGACGGTGTCGTGGAGGACGGCGTCGTCCACGATGACGATCGCATCAAGTACATGTCGGCCTTCCTGCGGCGAGCGATCGAAGCACATGACGCCGGTCTCGGCGTCGAGGGCTACTACGCATGGACGCTGCTCGACAACTACGAGTGGACCGCCGCGTACTCGTCACGATTCGGGCTGGTCCACGTCGACACTGATGGCACGTTCGATCGAACCTACAAGATGTCGGCTCACTGGTACCGGGACGTGGCGCACCATCGACGTCTGCCGGTGGGCGACCAGTGACTCCAGTCAGCACGCCGCTCTCGCCACGACCGCTGGGCGCGTCCGGGCTCGTCGTCACTGGGCTCGGCGTGGGCGGAAGCCCGCTCGGCGGGGCTTCTGCCGTCTACGGGCACGACACCTCGGCAGACGAGGGCGTCGCGACGGTTTCGCGCGTGTTCGACGGACCGATCACCTTTCTCGACACGTCCAACGCCTACTCGGGCGGCGACAGCGAGCGTCGTGTCGGCGAGGCAATCGATCGCGCCGATGGCCTGCCGGTCGGGTTCGTCCTCTCCACCAAGGTCGACGCCGACCCGTCCACGGGAGTCTTCGACGGGAGCCGCGTGCGAAGGTCTCTCGAGGAGAGTCTTGAACGGCTCGGTCTGGACCGTGTCCCTCTTCTGCACCTGCACGACCCGGAGGAGCACCTCGCCTTCTCGGACGCCATGGGCCGAGGAGGTGCCGTCGAGGCACTCGTGGCGATCAAGCGCGAGGGTCTCGTCGATGCCATTGGCATCGCGGGGGGACGAGTCGAGGAGATGAGGCGATATGTCCAGACCGGTGCCTTCGACGTCTTGCTCACCCACAACCGCATGACTCTGGTCGACAGATCCGCTCGGCCGCTGATCGAAGCGGCAACCGAGAGAAGCATGGGGGTCATCAACGCGGCCCCGTTCGGCGGCGGCGTCCTGGCGCGCAATCCTCGCCCGGACGATCTCTACGCCTACGGCCTGGGAACCGCGTCTCAGGTCGACGCCGCACGTCGCATGTCGCAGGTGTGCGAACGGTACGGCGTGTCGCTCGCTGCCGCGGCACTGCAGTTCGCGGTACACGCGCCGGGAGTCGATGCCGTGCTGGTGGGTGCCTCGAGCCCGCAGCGGGTGGACGAGCTCGTCGAGCTGGCAGGCGCCGTGATCCCCGACGAGCTGTCGAACCAGCTCGAGGACCTGGTCCCGCCGTCCAGTGAGTGGATAGCCAGCTGAGCTGACGGGAGTCGACCTCGGGGCTTCAGAGCGACGTCGACTGGCGAACGACCAGCTCTGGCTCCAGCATCACGTGGCGGACGTCTGACCTCTCAGGGCTGGCAATGGCCTCCAGCAGCAACGAAGCAGCCGTGGAACCAAGCTGCCGGGCCGGCTGCCTGACCGACGTCAACGGGATCGCGGCCGACGCGGCGAAGTCGATGTCGTCGTAGCCGACGATCGCGATGTCGTCTGGGACGCGGACCCCCGCAAGCGTGAGCGCTTGCAGAACGCCGAGCGCTACCATGTCGTTCGCTGCGAACACCGCATCCGGTCGCTCACGGATCGGGACGTCGAGTAGGCGTCCCATGCCGCTCCGGCCCGCGGCGACGTCCATCGCCGCGCTCTCGATCGGCAGGATGGTGCCGCCACCGTGCTGCTCCACCGCTGCCCGGGCCGCGGAGAGACGATTGCCGACCTGGCTCAGGCTGGTCGGGCCACCGATGAAGCCGATGCGTCGACGACCGATCTCGAGAAGGTGCTCGGTCGCAAGCCGTCCACCGATCTGGTCGTCGATCGACACCGACGAGAACTCGTCGGTCTGGGTCAGGCGATCGACCAGCACGACTGAGGTGCCGCGGTCGCGCAGGCGACGCAGCCGGTCCATGACGTCTCCGACCGGCGTGATGAGCACCCCGCTCATGTGCTGCTCCTCGAACAGGTCGAGATACGTCGTCTCGCGCGACTCCTGCTGGGCGCTGTTCCCGAGGATCAAGGGACGACCGGGCTCGATGAGCGTGTCCTCGACCCCGCGTGCGACGTCGGTGAAGAAGGGGTTGGCGATATCGAGCACGATCATGCCGATGGCGCGGTTCGTGCCGACGCGGAGCTGACGGGCAGCGTCGTTGCGGATGTAGCCGAGCTCGTCGATCGCCGCCTGGATGCGGGTCAGTGTGGACGGGGACACCTTCGACGGGTGGTTCAGGGCGTTGGACACGGTGCCTGCAGAGACGCCCGCCAGGGCTGCCACGTCACGCACTTGAGCCACTGCCATGGCTGCGAGGTTAACAGGATCGCCCCGGCATGGGTTGACGTGGGCCGGTGCGTCCGCCTAGTCTCCAAACGTCTTATTGAAACGATTTAAGATATGTTGACCCCGGTGATTCGCGGGGACGCTCACGATGGAAGAAGTGACTGTGACGAGGTTCGACGACATCGCCGTGAGGCTTGAGGCCCAAGCCATCGAGGTTCCGTCCTGGGCCTACGGCAACTCCGGCACCCGCTTCAAGGTGTTCGGCTCAGCAGGCACCCCGCGCACCGTCGAGGAGAAGATCGCCGACGCTGCCACGGTCCACCGCTTCACCGGCTTGTCACCGTTGGTCTCGCTGCACATCCCGTGGGACCTCGTGGACGACTTCGCGGCGCTGCGTCGCTACGCCGAGGACCTCGGCATCGGGCTCGGCACGATCAACTCCAACACCTTCCAGGACGACGACTACAAGCTGGGTGCCCTGACCCACACCGACCGCCGGATCCGCCAGAAGGCGATCGATCACCACCTCGCGTGCATCGACGTCATGGACCAGACGGGCTCCCGCGACCTCAAGATCTGGCTCGCCGAGGGCACCAACTACCCCGGCCAGGGCGACATGCGCGGACGGCAGGACCGGCTCGCTGAGTCGCTGGCCACGATCTACGA
The DNA here is from genome assembly GCF_017876595.1 of Aeromicrobium fastidiosum. NCBI lineage: Bacteria > Bacillati > Actinomycetota > Actinomycetes > Propionibacteriales > Nocardioidaceae > Aeromicrobium > Aeromicrobium fastidiosum. Next base: position 1,345,714 of record NZ_JAGIOG010000001.1, read on the forward strand.
GCGCCTCGGCGACGACCAGCGCCTCGTGCTCGAGTACAAGTTCTTCGAGCCGGCGTTCTACCACACCGACGTCCCCGACTGGGGCACGTCGTACGTGCAGGTGGCGGCTCTCGGCGACAAGGCGTTCGTGTGCCTCGACACCGGGCACCACGCGCCCGGCACGAACATCGAGTTCATCGTCGCCCAGCTGCTGCGGCTGGGGAAGCTCGGCTCGTTCGACTTCAACTCGCGGTTCTACGCCGACGACGACCTGATCGTGGGTTCTGCCGATCCGTTCCAGCTCTTCCGCATCATGTACGAGGTGGTTCGTGGCGGTGCCCTCGACCCCGACAGCGACGTCGCCTTCATGCTCGACCAGTGCCACAACATCGAGGACAAGATCCCCGGACAGATCCGCTCGGTGCTCAACGTCCAGGAGATGACGGCCCGTGCGCTGCTCGTCGACACCGAGGCGCTCGCCGCTGCACAGGAGTCCGGTGACGTGCTGGGCGCGAACGCCGTCTTCATGGACGCCTTCTACACCGACGTGCGCCCCGACCTCGCCACGTGGCGCGAGGAGCGCGGGCTTCCGGGTGACCCCGTGCGGGCGTACGCGGACAGCGGCCACCAGAAGCAGATCGAGGCCGACCGCGTCGGCGGCACCCAGGCCAGCTGGAACTGACACCTCACCCACGTCTTAGGGACACCCATGACTGACAGCACCGCAGCAGAGCTCATCGGCCGGTCGAATCGACTCGGGGCCGACGCCCGCAACACCAACTACGCCGGCGGCAACACGTCCGCCAAGGGCACCGCGACCGATCCGGTCACGGGCGAGGACGTCGAGCTCCTCTGGGTCAAGGGCTCCGGCGGGGACCTCGGCACGCTCAAGGAGGCGGGCCTCGCGGTCCTGCGGCTCGACCGCATGCGCGCGCTCGTCGACGTCTACCCGGGCCTCGACCGCGAGGACGAGATGGTCGCCGCGTTCGACTACTGCCTGCACGGCAAGGGTGGCGCCGCGCCGTCGATCGACACCGCGATGCACGGCCTGGTGGACGCCAAGCACGTCGACCACCTTCACCCCGACTCGGGAATCGCGATCGCGACGGCCGCCGACGGCGAGCAGCTGACCGAGACGGTCTTCGGCGGGAGGGTCGTGTGGGTGCCGTGGCGTCGTCCCGGCTTCCAGCTGGGGCTCGACATCGCCGCGATCAAGGCCGAGAACCCCGACGCGATCGGCTGCATCCTGGGCGGCCACGGCATCACGGCCTGGGGCGACACGTCCGACGAGGCCGAGAAGAACTCGTTGTGGATCATCGAGACCGCGGCCGCGTACATCGAGGCCCACTCGCGTCCGGAGCCGTTCGGCCCGGCGCTCGACGGCTTCGCCGCCCTGCCTGAGAACGACCGTCGCGCGAAGGCCACCGCCCTGGTGCCGACGATCCGCTCGATCGCGTCGCAGGACAAGGCCATGGTGGGTCACTTCACCGACAGCGACGTCGTCCTCGACTTCCTCGCCGCCGCCGAGCACCCGCGCCTGGCGGCCCTCGGCACGAGCTGCCCGGATCACTTCCTGCGCACGAAGGTCAAGCCGTTGGTGCTCGACCTGCCCGCCGACGCGTCCGTCGAGGACTCGATCGCCCGCCTGCGCGAGCTGCACGTCGCTTACCGCGACGACTACCAGGGCTACTACGACCGCAACGCCGTCGAGGACTCGCCCGCGATCCGCGGCGCCGACCCGCTGATCGTCCTGGTGCCGGGGGTCGGCATGTTCAGCTTCGGCAAGGACAAGCAGACCGCTCGCGTCGCCGGCGAGTTCTACGTCAACGCGATCAACGTCATGCGAGGCGCCGAGGGTCTGTCGACGTATGCCCCGATCGACGAGGCCGAGAAGTTCCGTATCGAGTACTGGGCGCTCGAAGAGGCCAAGCTGCAGCGCATGCCCGCGCCGAAGCCCCTCGCGACCCGCATCGCGCTGGTCACCGGCGCTGCTTCCGGCATCGGCAAGGCCATCGCGAAGAAGCTCGCCTCCCAGGGTGCGGTCGTCGCGATCGCCGACCTGGACCTCGAGAAGGCCCGGGCCGCCGCCGCCGAGATCGTCACAGAGCTGAATCTCGGGGCAGACGTCGTGATCGGCGTGCAGGCCGACGTCAGCGACGAGGACGCCGTCAAGGACGCCGTCGACGCGACCCTGCTGGCGTTCGGCGGCCTCGACCTGGTCGTCAACAACGCCGGTCTGTCGCTCAGCAAGTCGCTGCTGGACACGACGGTCGCGGACTGGGACCTGCAGCACAACGTGATGGCCAAGGGGTCGTTCCTGATCTCGCGCACCGCGGCGAAGGCGCTGATCGAGCAGGGCCTGGGCGGGGACATCGTCTACATCTCGAGCAAGAACTCGGTGTTCGCAGGCCCCAACAACATCGCGTACTCCGCGACCAAGGCCGACCAGGCGCACCAGGTGCGCCTGCTGGCCGCCGAGCTGGGTGAGCACGGCGTCCGCGTCAACGGCATCAACCCCGACGGAGTCGTGCAGGGCTCCGGCATCTTCTCGAGCGGCTGGGGTGCCAACCGTGCCGCGGTCTACGGTGTCGACGAGAAGGACCTGGGAGCGTTCTACGCCCAGCGCACGCTGTTGAAGCGCGAGGTGCTGCCCGATCACGTCGCCAACGCGGTGTACGCGCTCGTCGGCCCCGATCTCACTCAGACGACGGGTCTGCACATCCCTGTGGACGCCGGCGTCGCCGCCGCGTTCCTGCGATAGGCGCACGACCCGTGATGTCCGTATCCGTCGCCGCCGTCGACCTGGGCGCTTCGAGCGGCCGGGTCATGGTCGGCGATGTCGGTCCCGGTCGTCTGGCGCTGCGTGCCGTCGCACGCTTCGCCAACGAGCCCGTCGCGCTCGCCGACGGGTTGCACTGGGACCCCCTCGATCTCTACCGCCACGCTCTCGACGGACTGTGGACAGCCGCCAACTCGTCACCCGACGGGCTCGCGAGCGTGGCGGTGGACTCCTGGGCGGTCGACTACGCCCTGATGCGTTCTGGCCACATGCTGGGCGTGCCGTTCCACTATCGCGACGGCCGGACGGCCCGGGGGGTCGCGCGCGTCCACGCCACGGTTCCTGCCGCAGAGCTGTACGCCCGCAACGGTCTGCAGTTCCTGCCGTTCAACACGCTCTACCAGCTGGCCGCAGACGATCTGGTCGGGTTCGCCGACCAGCTCCTGCTGGTCCCCGACCTCATCGGCTACTGGCTGACGGGGCGCTTCGTCGCGGAACGTACCAATGCTTCGACCACCGGCCTGCTCGACGCCACGACACGGCAGTGGGACACCAGGCTCGCGGCCAGCTTCGACGTGCAGGCGTCGATGCTGCCCGAGCTCATCGACCCCGGTGTGCGCATCGGGAAGGTCACGTCGTCTGTCGGCAAGCGCATCGGTGCCCCCGGCTTGGCCGTCACGGCCGTCGGCTCGCACGACACCGCATCAGCGGTGGTCGGCGTACCGATGCTGACCGACGACGCCGCCTACATCTCGTGCGGCACGTGGGGGCTGGTCGGCGTCGAGCTCGACGCCCCCGTCCTCACCGACGAGGCGCGGGCCGCCAACTTCACCAATGAGGGCGGTGTCGACGGCACGACCCGGTTCTTGACCAACGTCATGGGTACATGGCTGATCAGCGAGACGCTGCGCACCTGGGAGCGCGATGGTGCAGGCGTCGAGCTGACCAAGCTGTTGCCCGCAGCCGCTGAGGTCACCGACGAGGTCACGGTGTTCGACGTCCAGGATCCACGGTTCATGGCACCCGGAGACATGCCGAAGCGCATCCTCGACTGGTGCCGCGAGCACGGCAAGCCCATGCCCGTCGGCAAGCCGGAGATTCTCCGCAGCATCATCGAGAGTCTCGCCTCGGCGTTCGCGCAAGCGCTCGACACGGCCCAGACGCTGGCTCGTCGTCCGATCCGTCGGGTGCACATCGTCGGCGGCGGTTCGCTCAACCGTGTGCTGTGCCAGGCAGTGGCCGACCGCAGCGGTCGGCCGGTCGTGGCCGGGCCCGTCGAGGCGACCGCACTCGGCAACGTCCTGGTGCAGGCGCGCGCACTCGGTGCCGTCGACGGCGACCTGGCTGATCTTCGCGAGCTCATCGCCGCGACCCATTCTCTCGAGGTCTTCACCCCCCGGCGCTGATCCGTGCTCGGGGGCTCGAGCAGGGGAAGGGGCCAGCGCACACGCCGTGCGCTGGCCCCTTCCCCGTCCACCAGGCGTCAGCCGTGGCGGCGTGGGCGTGGCGTCAGTCGCTCTAGCTGGGTCACGTGTGCGGGCTCGAGCTCGTCGATCGAGGCGGCTCCCAGCAGCTTCATGGTGCGGACCATCTCGTCCTCGAGGATCGCGATGGTGCGGTCGACGCCGGCGCGTCCACCGGCCATGAGGCCGTAGAGATAGGCGCGCCCGATCATCGAGAAGTCGGCACCGAGAGCGGAAGCAGCCACGATGTCCGCGCCCGACATGATGCCGGTGTCGACGCCGATCTCGAGGGCCGAGCCAACCTCGCGCTTGACGTCAGGCAGCAGGTGGAAGGGGATGGGGGCGCGGTCCAGCTGGCGTCCGCCGTGGTTGCTCAGGATGATGCCGTCGACACCCTGGGTCGCGAGCTGCTTGGCGTCCTCGAGGTTCTGCACGCCCTTGACCACGATCTTGCCGGGCCAGATCTCGCGAATGACGTCGAGGTCGGCGTACGAGATGGTCGGGTCCATCGCCGAGTCGAGCAGCTCGCCCACGGTTCCGCCGGTCGAGCTGAGCGACGCGAACTCGAGCTTCGGTGTGGTCAGGAAGTCGTACCACCACCACGGACGGACGGCCGCGTTCACGATGGTTCGCAGCGAGATCTGCGGCGGGATCGAGAAGCCATTGCGCTTGTCGCGCAGTCGGGCACCCGCGACGGGGGTGTCGACGGTGAACTGCAGGGTGTCGAAGCCGGCCGCAGCGGCTCGCCGCGCCAGCTCGTAGGAGATCTCGCGGTCTCGCATGACGTAGAGCTGGAACCAGTTGCGGCCGTGCGGGTTGGCCGCCTGGACGGCCTCGATCGAGCACGTGCCGAGCGTGGAGAGGGTGAAGGGGATGCCTGCAGCGCCAGCGGCACCGGCTCCAGCGATCTCCCCCTCGGTCTGCATGAGGCGCGTGAAACCGGTGGGGGCGATCGCGAACGGGAGACGCGAGGGGCCTCCGAGGATCGTGGTCGACGTGTCGACCTTCGCGGCGGGTCGCAGCACGCGGGGGCTGAACTCGACGTCCTCGAACGCCTGACGGGCGCGGGCCAGAGACAGTTCCCCCTCGGCGGCACCGTCGGTGTAGTCGAAGGCCGCCCGGGGCGTGCGGCGCTTGGCGATCGTCCGCAGGTCATGGATCGTCAAGGCCTTCTCGAGGCGTCGACGCCTGGGGTCGAGGACCGGCTTCTTGAACTTCAGCAGGTCGAAGATCTCGACAGGGCGGGGGAGCTGGCGCTGGACCATCAGGTCACCTTCTGGGCGGTGGGGTGGGTGGAGTCGTAGTGGGCGACGAGCTGATCGCGCGAGGCCAGAACGTGCTGGCGGGCGAGGGCGCTGGCTCCGGCGACGTCGCCTGCCGCGATCGCGTCGAGGATGGCCTGGTGCTCGGCGACGATCTCGTCGCTCGACCGCAACCGGTGCGCCTCGATCTGAGCGATGCCCAGCTCGATCTCACCCATCAGCAGGTCGTGCAGCCTGGGCAGGCGCGTCGACGTGGTGCCGTGGACGAGTGATCGGTGGAATGCGAGGTCGGCCTCGGCGTAGGAGCCCCCGGAGGGTCGCTCGCGCAACGTGCAGTGTGCCGTCGTGGCCTCGGCAGGGACGGTGGCGGTTGAGGCGAGGAGCTCGACGGCGGCCACTTCGATCGCTGCGCGGCTCACGAAGAGGTCGATGATGTCATCGCGGTCGAGCACGCGAACGCGTGCCGCGTGGTGCGGCTTGCGCACCAGTATCCCGTCTGCGACCAGCTTGTCGATCGCGATCCGAGCGGTGGGTCGGGCCACGCCGAACGTCCGGGCGACATAGGCCTCCGTGACTGCGGTGTCACGTGCCAGCTCGCGTGACAGGACTGCTCTGCGCAGGCCGTCGACGACTGAGTCGGGACGGACGGCGACATCCTGGGCGGGCAACATTGTCTGACAATAACAGATTGTCTGACAACCTATGCGAGTCGGCCGCCGAGGTCTCGGCAATGCGGCCGACACATCTCAACGGGGTACCGGAGGCGGAGGTCGTGGCGAGCTGCATCGTGGAACGATTGACGGGCGACGTTGATCTCCGCGACGAGGGCATCCCAGGTGTCCGCGGTCAGGTGCTGGGCGTCGCGGTCGAGCTGCTTGCGCGTGTCGTTCACCTCTCCAGCCCACACGCGAGCCGCCGCTATCAAGCTCGGGTCGCCGACCACGAGCATCGGCTCGAAGGCGACGTCGCGGCGTTGGAAGACGCCGGCGAACAGCAGGACTGCTTGGTCGGGAGCGAGTGGGTCCGGCTGTTGGTCCAGGCCGTGCCAAGCGGCGACCCGGTAGAGCAGAGCCATCAGCGACTTCAGCTCGATCGCGAGGTCCGTGTACGCGCGGCGCCGTTGATCGCGCCACCGGGAGTCCTCCTCGCGCCGGTACTTGACCCGGTCGCCCCGGTACGTCGTAGTGAACGAGACGGCTGATCCGACGAGCACGGACCTGACACGCCGCTCGCCGCGCTTCACCGGCCGGGGCGCTCGCGATCGGGGTCTACGGCGATGGGCACACCAGCAGGTCGAGCAGCCGGACGCAGTCGTCACCGATGCGGTCGAGGGCCCCGAGATCGCCGGCCATGAACGCCACGAGTGCCTGCTCGAACGTCCCGTCGTAAGTCGAGTAGGCGAGCGCGGGTCGGACCGAGACCGTGGTGCCGAGCAGCCCGGCGTAGCGGCTGACGACCGACCAGATCATCTCCTCGAGCAGGGTGTCGATCTCCTGGATGACCGGTCGCAGCTCGGCGTCGAACATGCTCTGGTTGCGCAGGTCGTACCAGAGGCGGTGCATCGAGGCCTCGTCGCGCAGCGTGCCGGTCATGGCGTCGGCGAAGCGCGACTTCAGCTCGTCGGCGGTCGTGGCCGTCTCGACGATGTCGTCGTAGTGCTTCGCGCAGTCGAGCTTGTACTGGCGCACGCAGTGCTGGATGAGGTCGTTCTTGTCCTTGAAGTAGTAGTGCAGGACGCCGTGGGAGAACTCGGAGTTGTCGGCGATGTCGCGCAGGCCCGTGTTGGCGTAGCCGCGCTCGGCCAGGGTCACGAGGGCGGAGGTCGCGAGCTGCTCGCGTCGCCGACCGAACTTGTCGGTGCCGGCCCTGCTCGCCCGGTCGTCGTACGTCGCCATCGTCATCCCCTCTCGTGTGGTCGCCCCGCGGGTCCCGCGTCGGGTCGAGTCTAGGCGGAAACGACCGGCATCGTCGGCTCTCAGCCAGTTCTTTTGACAGTCGTCAAGATTTCTCTTGTCAACTGTCCAGTTTTCTGTTCTGCTGTGACCCAGGTCATAACCACTTCGGAAGGAACTTCGACATGGCAACGTGCGATCTCAGCGGCCGCAAGGTGCTCATCACAGGCGGTGCCCGCGGTCTCGGGCTCAAGATGGCCGAGACGGTGGCCACCCAGGGAGCCTCGGTCGTCATCGCCGACCTCGACGCCGAGACGGGTGCCGCGAGTGCCGCCGCTCTCGCCGAGGCCGGCCACCAGGCTGCGTTCGTGCACCTCGACGTCACCGACGACGCCTCGTGGGAGGCCGCGATGCCCGACGTGCTGGCCTCGCTCGGCGGGCTCGACGTCGTGGTCAACAACGCCGGCATCGAGATCACCGAGCTCTTCGTCGACCTCGACCCCGCCAGCGTCCGCAAGATCATGGACGTCAACGTGCTCGGCACGATGCTCGGCATCAAGCACGCCTTCCGGGCGATGCGTCCCGAAGGTCCAGCCGGAGCCGGCGGTGCCGTCGTCAACATCGCCTCGGTCGCCGCGACCATCGCGTTCCCGGGCATCGGTGCCTACTCCGCCTCGAAGTCGGCCATCGACCGGCTCACCCGCGTCGCCGCCGCCGAGTCGGGCCGGCTCGGCTACGGCGTGCGGGTCAACGCGGTGTGCCCCGGGCTCGTCCCCAACGCGATGGGCGGACAGCTCGCCAACGACACCGCGAACCTCGGTCTGTTCGGCTCGCCCGACGAGGCCGTCGGCGCGGTCATCTCGCTGACCCCGTCGGGCCGGCTCGCGACCGAGCAGGACATCGCCAACGGCGTCGCGTTCCTCGCGTCCGACGACTCGGCCTTCGTCAACGGCGTCTCCCTGTCGGTCGACGGCGGCATGGGCATGTAGCCCACCCGCCCCGTCCGTCCGTCCGTCACAGCACAGACCCACCTCCCACCGTTCAGCAAAGGACCATCACATGAGTGACAAGCCCGTCGTCGTCTACGGAGCCTCCGGATACACCGGACGCCTGATCTGCGAGTACCTCCGCGAGTACAACATCCCCTTCGTCGCCGCCGGCCGCGACGAGGACAAGCTCACCGACTCGATGACGTCGTGGGTGCCCGGCATCGAGACCGCCAGCTACGAGGTCGTCCAGGTCGAGCACGAGGTCGGCGCGCTCACGAAGCTGTTCTCCGGCGCGTCCGTCGTGCTCAACACCGTCGGCCCGTTCAGCAAGTTCGGCCCCGAGGTCGTCGAGGCGTCACTGGCCGCCGGTGTCCACTACACCGACACGACCGGCGAGCAGGACTGGGTCATGCGGTGCGACGAGGAGTACGGCAGCGACTTCGCCGCCGCCGGCCTGCTGCTGTCGCCGGGCCTCGCGCAGATGTACACGACCGGCGAGATCGCCGCCGAGATCGCACTCGAGAAGCCGGGCCTCGACACGCTCGACATCGCGGTGTTCTGGGGCGGCAGCCCCACGGTCGCCTCGACCCAGACGATTCTGTTCAACGCCGCGCTGTCGGGCGCCAACTACCTCGAGCAGGACACGTACGTGCCGTTCGATCCCGACGCCGGCCACTACCACCTCACCATCCCCGGCCAGCACGAAGTCGCGCTCGCCCTGCCGTGGGGAGGGACGTCCCACCCGGTCTGGTACCGCCGCGACCCCCGCGTCGCCAACGTCAAGGCGCTCGGCGGCGTGTTCAACCGCGGCCTGATGCTGGCCGTGCCGCAGATCGTGGCCGGTGCCATCAAGGCCACCGAGGGCATGGGCGTGGAGGAGAAGTACGCCGCGCTGGCGGCCACGGCCGCACAGGTCATGGGCGAGATGCCGCCGCGCGAGAACCCGCGCGTCAACAAGTCGATGGACTCCGTCCACGCCTCCGGACCGCTCGGCCGCGCGCACGTCGTGATCCACGGCAAGGAGAACTACAAGCAGACCGGCCTGCTGCAGGCCTACGCCGCGTACGCGCTGCTCCAGCAGCCGCCGCGACGGGTCGGCTTCGCCTCGGGCTGCCAGGCGTTCGGGCACCGCGAGCTGCTGGGTCAGCTGCAGGGCTTCGGGCTCGTCCAGGCACCTGTCGTCACGATCGGCTGACGACACCCCAGCTCGTCCGCGGGGCGTGACCGCACACCGCCCCGCGGACGACCGCCACCTGTTCCACCGCGAAAGGACCCCATGCACTTCTCGACACTTCCCGACGACCGCGCCGCCGCAGAGCCGGACGCTCCGGCGATCGCGGACGACACGACGACGCTGACCAACGCCCAGCTCGCCGAACGGGTGAGAGCGGCCGCGGGAGCCCTCGTCGACCACGGCGTGGTCGGCGGCGACGTCGTGGCGGTGCAGCTGGCCAACCGGGTCGAGCTGCTGCTCGTCCTGTTCGCGGCGTGGCGCATCGGCGTGACGGTCAACCCGCTCAACCCGGTGCTGACCGGTGCCGAGGCGACCCATCAGGTGCTCGACGCGCGGTCCGTCCTGCTCGTGACGGCAGACGGCACCGGACCGGTGGAGGGCGTGACGACCATCGGCGTCGCCGCCCTCGACTCGACCACGCCGACAACCCCCGCCGTCCCGGCGAGCGACGACCTCGCGCTGCTGATCTACACCAGCGGAACCACCGGTCAGCCCAAGGGCGTGATGCTGACGCACGCCAACCTCGACGCCATGACGGAGTCGTTCATCGAGTGGCTCGACATCACGTCCGACGACCACAGCATGCTGGTGCTGCCGCTGTTCCACGCCAACGGGATCGTGCTCGGCACCCTCACGCCCCTGCGCGCCGGTGGCCGGGTCTCGATCACCGGCAGGTTCTCACGCGACCGGTTCTTCGCGGACGTCGAACGGCTGCGGCCCACCTACTTCTCGGCCGTCCCGGCGATCTACGCGATGCTCAGCGCGCTGCCCGACGACGTCCACCCCGACACCTCGTCGCTGCGCATGGCGGTGTGCGGTGCCGCGCCGATGCCGGCCCAGCTGATCCGGCGCTTCGAGGAACGGTTCGGCCTGACCCTGGTCGAGGGCTACGGGCTCTCCGAGACGACGTGCGCCTCGACGATCAACCCGCTGCACGGCACGCGCAAGCCCGGCACGGTCGGGCTGCCGCTGCCCGGCCAGCGCGTCGACGTCGTCGACCCCGAGGGTCGCCACCTGCCCGCCGGCGAGGTGGGAGAGGTGGTCATCGCCGGGCCGACCGTCATGGCCGGCTACCTCCACAAGCCGGAGGAGACGGCTCGCTCTATCGTCGACGGCTGGCTGCGCACGGGCGACGTCGGTCGCTTCGACGAGGACGGCTACCTGGTGCTGGTCGACCGGGTCAAGGACATGATCATCCGCGGCGGCGAGAACATCTATCCCAAGGAGATCGAGTCGGTGCTCTACCGGCATCCCGACGTGCTGGAGGCCGCCGTGGTCGGGCGGCCGGACGACGTGCTCGGCGAGGTGCCGACCGCCTTCGTCTCGCTGCGGCCCGGCGCGACGGCCGACGCCGAAGCCCTGCTCGACCTGTGCCGCGGCGTGCTCAGCGCGTACAAGCTGCCGGTGCACATCGAGCTGGTCGGCGAGCTGCCGAAGAACCCGGTCGGCAAGATCGACAAGCCGGCACTGCGCAGGGACCTGTCGCCGACGCCGATGAGCTAGGGGGCAGGAAGAGTTCGGTGAACGAACCTCCCCGTTGGGGGACGGGCTGTCAGCGTGGCACGGTCTCTGCATGCACTCCGCCCTCTTCGACTCCCTGACGGCCAGCGAGATCTCCCGTGCCTCGGCGCTCATCAAGAAGCACGGCATCGCCGGTGACCGGCCGGGGTTCGGCTCGCTGTTCGTCAACGAGCCCGACAAGGCGAAGGTGCGCGCAGGAGAGGCCATCAGCCGCCAGGCCCGCGCGATCGTGCTCGACCGCAGGTCGGCCGCCACGTGGAACGTCGTGGTCGACCTCGACGCGGAGACGATCGTGTCGTCCGAACAGCTCACCGAGGGCAGCGCGCAGATGCTGGCCGGGGAGGTCGAGATCGTCGACACCCTCGCCAAGGCCGACCCGCGCTTCGTCGAGGCCCTCGCCAAGCGGGGCATCACCGACCTGACGCTCGTGCAGCTCGATCCGTTCGGCGTCGGCAACCGAGCCGATCTCGACCTGACGGGCAAGCGGCTCTGGGCGGGCGTCACCTACTTCCGCCACTTCGAGGACGACAACGCGTACGCCCACATCGTCGAGGGTGTCATCGTCCTCGTCGACACCGTCGCCGGCGAGGTCGTCGCGGTCGAGGACGCCGGAGTGCGTCCGATGCCCATGACGTGCGGCAACTACACCGCCGAGCACAACCTGCCGATGCGAGCCGACGTCGCGCCGCTGGAGATCACCCAGCCGAACGGCCCGGGCTTCGTCCTGGACGGCCCGCAGATGACGTGGCAGAAGTGGCGCTTCCGTATCGGCATGCACCCCATCGACGGCCTCGTGCTGACGGGCGTCGAGTACAAGGACGGCGACGACTACCGCTCGATCATCCACCGTGCCGCGGTCGGCGAGATGATCGTGCCCTACGGCATCCCGCAGGACGCCCACTACTTCCGCAGTGCCTTCGACGCCGGCGAGTACGGCCTCGGCAGGATGGCCAACTCGCTCGTGCTGGGCTGCGACTGCCTCGGTGACATCACCTACATGGATGCCGTCATGGCCGACGACGACGGCAACCCGGTCACGATCGAGAACGCGATCTGCATCCACGAGGAGGACGCCGGCATCCTGTGGAAGCACACCGACTGGGTGACGGGCAAGGTCGACGTGCGGCGCTCGCGCAAGCTCGTCGTCAGCTTCATCGCGACGGTCGGCAACTACCACTACGGCTTCTACTGGAACTTCTTCCAGGACGGCCACATCGAGGTCGACACCAAGCTCATGGGCATCGTGCAGACCATCGCCTACGAGGGTGACCTGCCGGGCCAGGCGAGCCCCGTGGCCGAGAACCTCGCCGCGACGTGGCACCAGCACCTGTTCAACTTCCGGCTCGACATGGAGGTCGACGGCTGGCAGAACACCGTCTACCAGACCGACGTCGACGGCGAGCCGGTCGGACCGACCAACCCGTACGGCAACGCGATCCGGGTGACCAAGACCCCCATCAGGAACGAGCTGGACGGCGACGGGCTCACCAACCCGCAGACCTCCCGCACGTGGACGGTCGTCAACCCGCACAAGACCAACCAGTGGGGCGTCCCCGTCGGCTACAAGCTGCTGCCCGGCTGGGCATCGGACACCCTCATCGCCCAAGAGCCCTCGCTGATGGTCAAGCGTGCGGGCTTCGCCACCAAGAACGTGTGGGTCACGCCGTACTCGCCCGACGAGATCCATGCCGCGGGCGACCACCCCAACATGGACACGTCGGGCAACGGCCTGGCCCTGTGGTCGGCCGCGAACCGGCCGGTCGAGGACACCGACGTCGTGCTCTGGCACACGCTCGGCGTGACCCACATCCCTCGTTCGGAGGACTGGCCCGTCATGCCCAACGAGGTCGCGAGCTTCATGCTGCTGCCGGCCAACTTCTTCGACCGCAGCCCCGCGCTCGACGTGCCCGCGGCCGGGTGCAGCCACTGCCCGCCCGGGCAGTGCACCTGCTCGCACTGATCGGTCAGGAGCGGTGCGGTCCGGTGAGCGGGCCGCCTCGATGGCGTGGCCGGCCGTGATGACGTTGCATGGGCACGACCACGACGAGAGGTGCCCGCATGACCACGGCCTATGTCAACGCAGCCGTCTACACCGGCGATCCCGAGCGTCCTTGGGCGTCGAGCCTCGTCGAGCGCGACGGTGTCGTCATCGCTGTTGGTGACCACGCCGAGACGGCCGATGAGGTCGCCGCGGCCGATGAGATCGTCGACGTCGGCGGTCGCATGATCATGCCGGGGGTGCACGACGCCCACACCCACCTGGTCAGCGGTCTCAACCGGTGGGAGGTCTCGTTCGCGACCGACGCCGGAGAGGCCGAGATCCTCGAGGCGTTGAGGGCGTGGGACGGTCCACGGCCCGTGGACGCGCACGGCAACCGTTGGCTCGTGGGCGGCCGCTACTGGCCCGAGTCGCTCGCTGCGAACGGGCCGGACCGGGCCTTCCTCGACGAGGCGTTCCCCGACGAGCCGGTCATGCTCCACGACCGCTCGGCGCACAACGTGCTGGTCAACTCCACGGCACTCGAGCTGGCCGGCATCGACGCGTCGACGCCCGACACCAAGAACGGCAAGGTCGTCCGCGACGCCGCCGGCCGGGTCACGGGCGAGCTGTACGAGCAGGCCCGCTGGCCCGTGTTCCGGGTCATGGGAGTGCACGATGACGACGTCATGGGTCTCGCGGTGCGTCACGCCCGCGACCTCAACCACCGGTACGGCGTCACCTCGGTGCAGGACGCCTCCTCGACCGCCCAGCTGCTGCGGGTGCTGCGGTCGCTCGACGAGTCCGACGAGCTCGGCCTGCACGTCGCCGCGCACCTCGTGTGGCGCGAGGAGTCGTTCGGGATGGCGGGCCTCGACGAGCTCGACCGGATGATCGAGCACCACGACGACTACTCGTCACGGCACGTCGACACGCGGTTCGTGAAGTTCTGGCTCGACGGCTCGCCCATCCCGCCGTACTGGACGCACTCGTGCATTCACGACGACGGGACCGTCGACGAGGAGCACCTGCTCATCCCGCAGGACGAGATGAACGCCGCGATGGTGCGCTTCGACGCCGCCGGCCTGACGGTCAAGGTGCACTGCGGAGGCGAGGGAGCGATCCGGCGCGCCCTGGACGCGATCGAGAACGCCCGGGCTGTCAACGGCCCCGACGGGCCGCGCCACGAGCTGGCCCACTGCTGCCTCGTGGACCCCGCCGACTTCGGCCGGTTCGCCCCACTGCGCGTGGGTGCCGAGATGTCGCCGGCGGTGTGGCACCTCGCCGAGCACGACGTGACCCACCTCTACGAGTTCGACACCATCGTCGCGTCGGGAGCCGAGATGACCTTCGGCACCGACTGGAGCGTCGCCGAGACGCCCAACCTTTTCCCGGCCCTGCAGGGCGCGATCCAGCACGGCGACCACTCGATCGACCTCGCGACGGGGCTCGCCGCCATGACGGTGAACGGTGCGCGCGCCGTCGGTCATGACGACCGGCGGGGCACGCTCGCCCCCGGCAAGGCCGCCGACCTCATCGTGCTCGACCGCAACCTGTTCGAGATCCCGACCGATGAGATCGGCAGTACCGTCGTGCTCCGGACCGTGGTCGGCGGGCGGACGGTGCACGACCTGCTGTGACGGTGCGTGGGACTGCTGAGCGAGACAGCTGCGTTTACTCCCGCCGCTGCGAGGGCCATCGTGTTCGCATGACCGTGAACCGGGGCAACATCACGTCCGCCGCCCAGCGTCTCGCGCAGGCCGCCGGCCGTGCTGGCGGTTGGGCGTGAAGGCCCTCAGGATCCACGCATGGGGCGAGCCGCCACGGCTCGAGGAGGTCGAGGTTCCGCGGCCCGGCCCCGGCGAGGCGCTGGTCGAGGTCGCGGCCGCGAGCCTCTCGCACTTTGACCTGACGGTCGCGAGCGGCGAGTTCGGTATCCGACCCGAGCTGCCGTACGTCCCCGGCGTCGAGGGGGCTGGGACGGTCGTGCAGTCCGACGTGTTCGTACCGGGTGCCCGGGTGTCGATCCGCGGAGGAGGGGTCGGCGTCACGACGCCCGGCACGTGGGCCGAGCTCGTCGTCGTCCCGCACGGCTCCCTCGCCGAGGTGCCCGAAGGCCTCGACCTCGATCTCGCGGCCGTCGCCCACGACCCCCTCACGACGGCGCACGTGAGCCTGCACGGTGTCGGACGCCTGGGGGACTGGGCCGATGCGGGCGTCGAGTCGGTCGCCGACGAGGTCGTCCTGGTGACGGGCGCGGCCGGTGGCGTCGGCTCGATGGTCGTGCAGCTGGCGCTGCGGGCCGGCGCACGCGTCATCGCGTTGGTCTCGTCCGACGTGCGCTTCCCGTTGGTGCCGAAGGGCGCCGAGATCGTGTCGATGCAGGACGCCGGTCGCGCGGCCCAGCTGGCAGCCGACCCCGCCGTGACCCTGGTCGTCGACACGGTCGGTGGCGAGCACCTCGCCGAGCGCGTGGCGTGGGTACGACCGGGCGGTCGCGTGGCCGTCGTCGGCTACACGGCAGGCACGTCCGCGACCCTCGACCTGCCCAACTGGCTGCTGGCCGACGTCTCGGTGCTGCCGGTCAACCTGCTGCGCCGTGCCGGTGAGGGCGATGCCGTGGTCGGCGAGCTGACCCGTCTGCTCGTCGACGGTGAGCTGACCGTGGCCCTCGAGACCTTCGCGATGAGCGATGTCGCCGGGGCGCTCGACCGTCTGACCACGGGCCGCGTCAACGGCAAGGCCGTGCTGCACCCGCGCTAGGCCCTCGCGATTCGTGACGCTCTGCCCCGGTCCTCATCGAGGACCGGGGCAGAGCGTCACACATCGCGGGGTGTCAGCCGCGGGCGCTCCAGTCGTCGATGACGTGCTGGGCCGTCTTGCTGGCGAAGGCCTCGATCGAGACCATCGGGTTGACGCCGGGTGCCGTGGGCAGCGCCGAGGCGTCCACGACGTAGACGCCGGCGCAGTCGTGCAGCTGGCCGCGTCCGTCGACGACCGAGGTGGCGGGGTCGGTGCCGGTCGCGCAGGTGCCGCTCTGGTGGGCCGACAGCGTCAGCACGTCGTCCTTCTCCAGCGAGCCGAGGACGTCGAGGAACGCCTCGAAGTCCTCGCCCTCGCGCCAGCGTGGATCACCGGGGAGGAACGTGAAGACCTCCTTGGCGCCAGAGGCCTTGATGATGCGGGCGAGCTCTTGGTGCGTGCGGCGCACGATCGCGAGGTCGACGGGGTCGTCGAGGCCCCACGTCGCGACGGGCATCCCATCGGCGTCGCGCTCGATGTGACCTGCCCCGTGGTCGCGGGCGAAGCCCCAGACGCCCGACACGTGCTTGAGCCTCAGCTGCTCGCGCTTGTGCTGCTCGCCGTCGTGCCAGGGCGTCAGCCCGGTCCAGAAGCCGAGGCCCATGGGTGCGGCCTCGACGACGAACCCGTGGCCGTCCTCGACCTGGTTGAAGTCGTGGCAGACGCTCGTCAGGATCTGACCCGCCCACCCCTCGACGACCTCGTCGTAGACGCCGCTCATGAAGTACGACGGGTGCACGTGCAGGTTCTGTCCCACCGCCGGACCGCCGAGGCCCGAGCCCTGCAGCAGCGTCGGTGATGCCAGCGCTCCAGCCGCCACGACCACGACGGATGCCTCGATGACGACCTCGCGCTCCCCGTCGGGCGTGCGGACGAGGGCCCGCACTCCCGTCGCGCGCCCGTCGTCGTGCAGGACCTCGCGCACGTCGCAGTCGGCCAGCAGTCGTCCGCCGGAGTCGCTGGCGTCCTGCAGGAAGGTCTTCATCGTCGACTGCTTGCAGCCCACCAGGCAGCCCGCGTTGCACTCGCCGCAGAAGCGCGCGTCGTCGTCGCGGGCGTTGCGGGCGAGGGTCTCGTGCGTCATGCCCGCCGCGTCGAAGCCCCGGTTGAGGATCTGGTTGACGCGGTTGTGCACGGTGTTGGACGGGACGGCGTTGATGCGTCGCATGACCGACTCGATGTGGGGTCTCAGCTCGTCCCGCGTGGCGCCCACCATGCCGGCGGCCGCCCACTCGTCGAGGACGTAGTCGGGTGTCGGGAGGCAGGCCATCGAGTTGACGGTCGTGCCGCCGCCGACCGTGGAGCCGGCGAGCATGCCGACGCTGGCGTCGGTCGACCAGATGAAGCCGCCACCGAGGTAGAGGTTCGGGAACGACAGGGCCTCGAGCTGCGGGAGGTCGGGCTCGTTGCGGTAGGAGCCCTTCTCGAGCACCAGCACGTCGAGACCGGCATGGGCCAGACGGGCCGCCGCGACGCCGCCGCCGGCACCGGAACCGACGACCACGACATCGGCCTGCAGCGTCTG
Organism: Aeromicrobium fastidiosum; assembly: GCF_017876595.1. Lineage (NCBI taxonomy): Bacteria > Bacillati > Actinomycetota > Actinomycetes > Propionibacteriales > Nocardioidaceae > Aeromicrobium > Aeromicrobium fastidiosum. The sequence goes on from NZ_JAGIOG010000001.1 coordinate 1,363,138, forward strand.
CTCGACGTCGGTCGGCAGCTCCTCGGTGCGCAGCGTCTTGGGGAAGGCCTCCTCCGAGGGAGGTGCCAGCAACGGTCCCGGGAACCCCAGCGCCGGCCACGTCGGGTTGGACATCTGCTCGTCGGGGACCGTGTAGAACATCGCCAGCACGGTGCTCTGCAGGACGAGGGCTCCGGGCCGGGTCGCGTCGGACTCGAGCGCATCCCGCCACACCGCGACGCGGCGATCGGCGTCGGCGTCGGCGAAGTCGTCACCGAGGGCGGTGAGCGTCGTCGTGACGAGGGTCTGCACATGGGGTGCCCACAGCGGGAGCACCGACGCCAGGATCTGGTCGACGGCCAGGTCCGTCGCGCTCGTGGTCCAGAGGGTGCGCTCGGCAGCGTCCTCGGCCGGGACGTCGATCGCCGGGACGATGGTGTCGCACAGGGCGCTGAGCAGGCGGATGTCGGTGGTGGGCGTCGTGTCGACGGTCACGGGGGCTCCTTCTCCGGGGGGACTCCCATGGTGATCGATGCCACGTCGTAGTCACCTCCCGGTGGTCCGATGAGCGGACCGCTGGAGAATCGCACCAGGGCGTGCAGCTATCGCCCGAGGAAGGACTCCACGGCGTCGACGACCTCGCGGCTCTTGGTCTCCATCAGCGGGATGGTCCCGCCGGGGATGATCGCCTGCTCCACGCGCTCGGCGTTGACCAGGTGCTCGGCGAGCCTGGCCACCGACGGCAGGGCGAACGGGTCGTCGCTCGCGCCGATCAGGAGCGTCGGGGCGACGACGCGACCGATCCGGTCCTCCATGACGTAGCGACCGCAGGCCATGTGGCCCTCGGCGGGCGTGACGCCCGGTGCCAGCGCGTCGCGCACGAACCGGTCGAGGAGATCGGGGCGGCTGGCCGGGTAGTACGGCTGCCGCAGTGCCCACAACGTCGTCAGGTGCGAGCCGTCGTCGGCGACGTCCGCCTCGTCGACCCCCGGACCGCCGGCGTGGGCATCGCGGTACGCGGCGTCCGCCCACGGAGCGGACGACAGGAGCAGCGAGCGGATGCGCTGGGGGGATCGAGCAGCGATCTCCACGGCCACGGCACCGCCGGTGTGGTGTCCGAGCAGGTCGGTGGTCTCGATCGAGAGGGCGTCGAGGAACGCCAGCACACCGTCGGCGATGGCCTCGATCGACTGCGGCGCCGCGATCTCGTAGCTGAGGCCGAAGCCGGGCATGTCGATCGCCAGGACGCGGTGGGACTCCGCGAGCAGCGGCAGGACCTCGCGGAACTCGTCGAAGGACCGCGGCGTCTGGTGCATCAGGACGATCGCGGGACCCTCGCCCTGCTCGACGTAGTGGACCTGCCCGAGGGCCGTGTCGGCGTAGGCGCGTCGCGGGGTGCTGATGCTCATGAGGGGTCTCCGTCACCTGGTTGGGGGTCATCGCAGTATCGGCGAGTCGTGCGTGCCCGGCACCGCGACCGGTCCGCTCAGTGGTCCATCGCCAGCTGTCGAGCGGCCCCGGTGACGCCGCGGTTTCGGCGATGTTTCGAGTCCGCTGAGCGGACCATGTCATGCACGACACGTCGGCGACCGCTGTCACTGTGAGGCCACTTCGAGGCATTCGGAGTCTCGCAGCGAGCAGGAACGAGGACGATCGATGAGCGTGCAGGACGACGCGGTTCGGACCACACCGTTGGTGCAGGTGGTGGGTGCCGTGCGCCGCTACCCCGGAGTCGTCGCGCTCAGAGGGGTCGACCTGACGATCCATGCCGGCGAGGTGCTGTCGCTGACCGGCGAGAACGGATCGGGCAAGTCGACCCTCGCCAAGATCATCGGCGGTGTCGAGCAGCCCGACGAGGGGCGCATCCTGGTCGACGGTCGCGAGACCGTCATCGCCGACCCCTCGGCGGCACGCGACCTCGGGATCGTGATGATCAGCCAGGAGCTGACGCTCGCGCCGTCCCTCACGGTCGCCGAGAACGTCATGATGGGACGCCTGCCCCAGCGGCGCGGTCGCGTCGACTGGTCCTCGGCCCGCCGGCAGGCCCGGGAGGTCCTGGACCAGCTCGACGTGCACATCTCGGTCGACACGCCGGTCCGCGAGCTCAGCGTGGAGCTGCAGCAGGAGGTCGAGATCGCTCGTGCGATCTCGTCCCGGGCCCGGCTGCTGATCCTCGACGAGGCGACCAGCTCGCTGTCGGAGGCCGCGACCGACCGGCTGCTCGAGCTCGTGCGGCTGCAGGCCGAGCGCGGCGTGGCCGTCCTGATGATCTCCCACCGCATGCCCGAGCTCTACTCGACGGCGCAGCGCGCGACGGTCCTGCGCGACGGGACGCTCGTCGGATCGGTGCCGCTGCCCTCGACGCCGGAGTCGCAGCTGGTGCGCATGATGGTCGGCCGCGACCTCGGCGACTACTACGGGTCACGCGAGGTCACGATCGGCGAGACCGTGCTCGAGGTCGACGGCCTGGTCTCGGCCGACGGCGAGATGAGCCCGACGTCGTTCACCGTCAGCGCCGGCGAGGTGCTGGGCGTCGCGGGGCTCGTCGGATCGGGCAAGGCCCAGCTCGCGATGTCGCTCGGTGGCGCGATCCCCGCCACCGGAACGGTCCGGGTGCGCGGCAAGGACGTGGCGCTCGGGGATCCGAGGCGGGTCATCGCCGCGGGCATCGGCTACGTCCCCGACGACCGTCGCAAGTCGGCCCTCCTGCCGGTCCGCAGCGTGTCCGACAATTTCTCGGTCTCGTGGCTGCGACGGATGGGTCGCGGCGGCATCATCCGCACCTCGGTCGAGCGCCGACGCGTCAAGGACGCGATCGAGCGGTACGGCGTCAAGACGTCGTCGCCCAGCAAGCGGATCACCCTGCTGTCGGGCGGCAACCAGCAGAAGGTCATCCTCGGGCGCACCTTCGCTCTCGGCTGCGACGTCTACGTCCTCAGCGAGCCGACCCGCGGCGTCGACGTCGGCTCGAAGAGCGCGATCTACGCGATGCTCCACGAGCTCGCCGCGTCGGGCGCGGCCGTGATCGTCGTGTCATCGGAGCTGCCCGAGCTGATCGGTCTCAGCGACCGGATCCTCGTGTTCTTCCGCGGAGCGGTGTGCGGCGAGCTCGCGGGCGACGACATCTCCGAGCAGACCATCGGTGACCTGGCCGTCAGCGGCCGGGTGCACGCCAACGACGTCTCGACCTCATGACCACGAAAGGAAGCACCCCCATGTCATCTGACCAGCTCGCTGCCGAGAAGAGGCCCGACTCGGGCCACGGCGGCCCCGCTCACGACGCGGCGCCGTCCCGGGCCGCGTCCATGTGGTCGGAGATCCAGCGCGTCTCGGGACGCAGCACCGGTGTCATCGCCGGGCTCGTCATCCTGTGCATCTACCTGACGGCGACGCAGCCGGTGTTCGCGACGTGGGGCAACGTGACCAACGTCGTCGGGGGCAACAGCGTCGTCCTCCTGCTGGCCATCGGTGCCACCTTCGTCATCCTGTCGGGCGGCATCGACCTGTCGACGGCGGCGGCGGGCGCGGCGACCGCCATCATCTTCGGCGAGCTGCTCTCCGCGGGCGTCGGGGCGCTCGTCGCCATCGCCGGAACGCTGGCCTTCGGCCTGTTCCTGGGTGCCGTCAACGGCGTGCTGATCAGCTACCTGAAGATCCCGTTCCTCGTGGTCACGCTCGGCACGCTCTCGATCTTCGAGAGCTTCGCGCTGGTCGTCAGCAGCGGCAAGACGATCAACACGTTCACGCTCGACGGCTTCGAGCCGGTATACACGTTCACGCTCGAGGACATCGCCGGCGTCCCCTACCTGCTGATCTTCGACGTCGTCGTGGTCGTCGTGGCCGCACTGGTGCTGCGCTACACCTCGTTCGGCCGCGGCGTCTACGCGATCGGTTCCAACAGCGAGGCCGCGCGGCTCAACGGCATCAACGTGGCTCGCACGACACTGATGGTCTACGTCATCGCGGGTCTGTGCGCGGGGCTCGCCGCCCTCGTTCAGGTCGGCCGCCTGACCGGCGCGTCGCCCAACATCGACTCCACGCTGCTGCTCACCGTCATCGCCGCGGTGCTGATCGGAGGCACGGCCTACACCGGCGGAGAGGGAGGGGTCGGCGGCACGGTGCTGGGCGTCCTTTTCCTCGGCGTCATCCAGAACGGGCTGACCCTCACCGACGTCTCCACGTTCTGGCGCGGCACCGTCAACGGCCTCGTGCTGATCGTGGCGGTGGCCCTGGGCGTCGGTCGCGACCGCGGCTGGTTCCGTCTCCCGAAGGGCGGCCGCCGTGGCTGACGCACTGAACCCGTCGCAGCTCGCCACGGTCGTCGCCGTCGCCACGACGCTGCTGCCCCCGCTCGACGCGCCCGAGGGCGCTGAGCCCGGTCTCGCGGCGTACTTCCGTGACGGCGCGACCGAGCGCGGCATCGACATCACGGTCGCCTCGGTCGTCCCGCTGCTCGACGCCCCCGTGCGCGGTGCCGTGATGGCACTCGTCGCGCACCTCGAGGAGGAGGGCTTCGCGGACCTCGGGCTCGAGGACCGCGCCGCGGCTCTGCACCGCGCAGCCGACGACCAGCACCTGCGCCTCGGCGTGCGCCACCTCAAGACGCTGGTCCTCGGCACCTTCGTCAACGGCGTCGGACCCGATCGTCGCAACCCGACGTGGCCCGTCCTCGGCTACCCCGGACCCGTGTCCGCACCGGTCCCGCCCAGCGACGCACCCGGTCGTCTACCGGTGCTCGACCCCGAGGAGTCGCGCATCTCGGCCGATGTCGTGGTCATCGGATCGGGTGCCGGCGGTGCGGTCATCGCGGCCCGCTGCGCGGCGGCCGGGCTGTCGGTGCTGGTGCTCGAGGCCGGTGAGCAGCGAGCGGAGGACTCCCTCAAGGAGCTCGACTCCGACGGTGCGGGCATGTTCCTGCGCGGCGGCATCCTGTGGTCGGAGAACGGCCAGATGGGCGTACTGGCGGGCGCAGTCCTCGGCGGCGGCACGCTCATCAACTCGATGGTGTGCCTCAGGACGCCCGACGACGTGCGGGCCGACTGGGCGTCCCAGGGGCTCACGGGTCTCGACGGTCCCGAGTTCGACAAGCACCTCGACCAGGTCTGGGACCGGCTGGGCGTCAACACCGACGCGACGGTCCACAACGGCAACACCCGCGCCATGATCACGGGCCTGGCGTCCCTCGGCTACGGGCACGAGCGGCTGCCCCGCAACGCCGCGCGCGACGACGACTCGTCGCTGTGCGGATACTGCAACGCAGGCTGCCAGCGAGGGAAGAAGCGGTCCGTGGTGCACACGTACCTCCAGGACGCCGTCGCGGCCGGCACCTCGATCATCGTCGGCTGCGAGGTCGACGAGGTCCTCAGCGAGGACGGCGTGGCCACCGGCGTCAGGGCGACCCTCCGCCGCGCCGACGGCGATCGCCAGCTGGTCGTCGACGCCCCGTCGGTCGTGGTGGCCGCGGGCGGCATCGAGTCGCCGGCCGTGCTGCTGCGGTCGGGCATCGGAGGACCGGCGGTCGGCCGCAACCTGCGCCTGCACCCCGCATGGATCGTCACGGGCGTGTACGAGGAGCCGATCGAGGCCTGGCACGGACAGATCCAGTCGGCGGTCAGCTTCGACCTGACCAAGGTCGTCGACGGCGGTGGCTTCCTGGTCGAGAGCCTGGGCCTCAACCCGGGCACGTGGGCCGGGCAGATGCCGTTCGTCGACGGACGCACGACGCGCGAGCGGCTGCTCGACCTGCGTCGCTTCGCCACGTGGCACGGGGTCTCGCACGACCACGGCAGCGGCGAGGTCCACCTCGACGACGAGGGGCGCGCCGCGGTCCGCTGGGAGCTCGACGACGCCGACCGCAAGATCGGGCTGCGGGCGCACCGCGAGCTCGCCGCGATGCACCGGGCCGCCGGGGCGACCGAGGTGTTCACCTTCCACTGGAAGGACGTCCGGTGGCGCAAGGGCGAGGACTTTGACGCGTTCGTCGACTCCCTCGGCGACATCGACACCGCCGACTACACGGCGTACTCCGCGCACCAGATGGGCTCGTGCCGTCTGGGCGACGACCCCGCGACCTCGGTCGCGGACGGCTGGGGGCAGCTGCACGACGTCTCCGGCGTCTGGGTCGGGGACGCGTCGGCGCTTCCGGCAGCCCCGGGCGTCAACCCGATGATCACCATCATGGCGCTGGCCGAACGAACGGCCGAAGCGCTCATCCAGTCTCGGGGGATGTAGCCGCCGTCTGGGCGACGTCATCTCCCGTGTGCGCACCGCGCACCGTTCCAACCCCACCGGTCACGTCGTCGACGTGATCCACTCCAGGAGGTTCCTCATGAAGATCCGTATGCCGCTTCTCGGCGTCGTCGCAGGTGTGGCGCTCGTCGCGTCCGCCTGCGGCTCGTCGTCGTCCGACGCCGGGGGGGCGTCCAGCGACTCGTTGACCATCGGCTACTCCAGCCCGGTCGAGTCGCAGCCCAGTCAGCAGGAGCTGATCGCCGGTCTCAAGTCCGGCGCGAAGAGCCTGGGCTGGAAGACCGACGTCATCGACGCCAACCTGTCGCCCGACGCGCAGGTGTCCAACGTGCAGACGATGCTCCAGAAGAAGGTCGACGCGATCTCGATCTGGACGCTCGACGCCGGTGCCATGCAGGGCACGTTCGCCCAGGCCGCCTCGGCCAAGACGCCGCTGATCGGCGTCAACTCCGAGGGCGACCAGATCGACACGACGGTCTGGTGGCAGCTCAACCTCTGCAAGGCCGACGACGCGCCCTTCAAGGTCGCCGCACAGCAGTTCGCGACGTGGCGTCCGGGCGGCAAGGTCATCGTGATGGGCGGACCGCCGGTGCCCTCCATCCAGGCCAACGTCAAGTGCTTCACCGAGGCCGCCAAGGCCGCGGGGCTGACCGTCCTGTCCGAGACCGACAACGTCAAGGACGGCTCCTCGTCGGCCTCGGCACTGACCTCGGACCTGCTCTCGAAGTACGACGACGTCGACGCGTTCTGGGCCTACAACGACGCCTCGGCGCTGGGCATCTCGGCGGCCGTCACGCAGGCCGGCAAGAAGATCTCGGACGGCACGAGCGACGGCGTCATCGTCACGGGCGCGAACGGCGACACCGACGCCATCGAGGCCGTCAAGCAGGGTCGCCTCACCGGCACCTGGGACCCCCAGGCCAACGCGACGGGTCTCGCCGTGATCAAGGCCGTGCAGGACGCCAAGGCCGGCAAGGCCGAGAAGGAGCTCATCGTCGAGTCCGTGTTCTGGTCGGCCGAGAACATCGACACGTACAAGAAGCCCGGTTCGCGCGGCTACACGCTCGACACCATCCCGCTGGTCAAGTAGCGGCGACAGCGACCCCCGGTCCTGACGGGCCGGGGGTCGCGTCGTGTGCTCGCGACCGTGCGCACGAATTTTCTTCACCCCAGTTCCGTCTGGCGGAACTGGGGTGGGGCAACGCGGCTGTGATCGCGTTCACTGTGTCGATGGACACGTCGAGCGATCGAAGGCGGCATCAGCACCCTCACCACGCGAGCCACCCGCGCCGGCCGCAGACCACCACCCCGATGGGCGAGGGCCTCGGCGACGGAGCGAACAGCGTGCTGGGCAAGGTGCGGCTGATCCTGGAGGCGTTCGGGGTCGACGACGACGGCCTGACCCTGTCCGAGCTCTCCCGGCGCACGGGCATACCCAAGGCGTCCGTGCACCGGCTGTGTCACGAGCTGGTCGCGTGGGGGATGCTCGAGCGCGACGACGTCGAGTACCTGCTCGGCGTGCGGGCCTTCGAGCTGGGGTCGCGGGTCTCACGGCTGCGTCGTCTGTGCGAGACACTGCGGCCGCACATGGAGACGCTGCACTTCATGACCAAGGAGACGGTGCACCTCGCCGTCCTCGACGGCACCGAGGTGCTGTACCTCGAGAAGGTCAACAGCCACGCGCAGAAGACCCGTCCCTCCCGCATCGCGGGACGCATGCCGCTGCACTGCACCGCCACCGGCAAGATCCTGCTGGCGTACGGCGAGCCCGAGCTGCTCGACGAGGTCCTGAGGAGTGGCCTGCCCCGGTTGACGCGCTCGACCGTCGTGCTGCCCCGCGTGCTGCAGGACCAGGTCGCCCGCGCGCGGGAGCTCGGTTTCGCGGTCGAGATGGAGGAGACGACGGCGGGCTTCGCGAGCGTGGCCGTGCCCGTGTACGGCGAGTCGGGCCGGGTCGTCGCTGCCCTCTCCGTGACGGCCCCGTCGTTTCGTGCCGACGTCCCGGCCTACGTCAAGGCGATGGCCGACATCCGCCGACGGGCCGGTTTCGCCGCGGCCTGAGCCACGCCGTCACCGCCTGCCCCTCACCGAGTTCTGGGACGCTGACGGGTACCTGCTGCGGCGCTTCGTGACGCCGCGGGACTGAGCTGCCGGCTGATGCCCAGTGCTGTCGTGCGCACCGCCGCCGCGAGCCGCCAGGGTTCGTAGCGGTCGATCGGCACGGACACGGACACGGCGGCCCGTGCCGTGCCGCCGACGATGATCGCCGACGCCACGCAGGCCACGCCGAGATTGGCCTCCTCGCGTTCCAGCGTCACGCCGGTCTGCCTGGCCTCCGCCAGCTGGGCGGCGAGTGCTGCCGGGTCCGTCACCGAGGCCTTGGTGAGCCGGGGCAGGGGACGCCGCAGGGCCTGTGCCTCCGCGGCAGGGTCGGCGGCGAGGAGCGCCTTGCCGACGGCCGTGCAGGTGAGAGGCAGTCGGCCACCCACCCGGGACGGCAGGTCGATGCTTCCGTGGCCGTGGATCTTCTCGGCGTAGACGACGTCGAAGCCGTCGCGCAGACCCAGGTGGACGGTCTCGTGGGTGGCCTCGAACAGGTCTTGGAGGAAGGGGACGGCGGCATCGCGGATCGTGCGGCTCACCGGCACGAGCCGGCCGAGCTCGAACAGCATCAACCCGACCGAGTAGCGCCCGTCCTCGCATCGCAGGAGCCCGAGACGCACCAGGTGGTGGGCGAGCCGGTGCGTCGTGGTGCGGGTGAGGCCGCCGGCCTCGACCAGCTCGCTGAACGTCAGGGACTCGCCGTCGGGCCGGAACGCGGTCAACAGCTGGACGGCGCGGTCGAGCATCGACGGCGGACGTTCGTCGGCGCGCTGCATCGACCCACCCTGGACCGGCGACGCCGCGGCGACCATCGCGCCGGGTCGCTGGACGGAACGCCGCGCAGCCGGTGAGGCAGGAGGTCGCCCGCATTTCAGTCAGCGAGACCCCGATGACCATCGGCGGACGCGGCCCGCGAGGATCAGCGCCTCAGGAGGTCACCATGGCGGTGCTGTTCGCGCTGCTCGCTTCGGCGTGCGGCGGCACGGCCGACTTCGTGGGAGGCATCGCCAGTCGGCGCCTGCCCTCGGTCGTGGTCGTGGCCGCCTCGCAGTCGGCGGGCCTGGTCGTGATCCTGGTCGTGGCCCTCGTGACGCGACCCGTCAGCGCCCATCCGGGCCAGCTGGTCTGGGCCGTCGCGGCGGGAGTCGGGATGGTGCTGGGCCTCGTGTCGTTCTACTCCGCGCTGTCGGTCGGGACGATGGGGGTGGTCGCACCCGTCAGCGCACTCGGCGTCCTGGTGCCGGTGCTGTGGGGTGTCGTGCACCTCGGCGAGGTGCCCTCGCGCATCGCGGTCGCCGGTGCCGTCCTCGGCATCGCCGGAGTCGTGCTGGCCTCGGGGCCCGAGCTGACCGACCGGCTGGCCGGACGACCCATCGTGCTGGCGGCCTTCTCGGGGATCGGGTTCGGCTCGGCCACGGCGTTCATCGGCGAGGCGGCCGACGGTGGCATCGTGTGGACCGTCGTGATCCTCAAGGCCACGATCGTCGCGCTGTCGATGCCGGTGCTCGTGCGCCGACGGCGGACGCTGGCCGAGGTGCCCGGGCGCTGGCTCGCCGGCGTCGTGCTCTCGATCGGTGTCATCGACGTGGCCGGCACGCTGCTGCTCGCCCACGCGACGACTCTCGGCCTGGTGAGCCTCGTCGGCGTGGTCGCCTCGCTCTACCCGGTCTTCACGGTGCTCCTCGCCCGGTGGGTGCTGCGCGAGCGCATGCTGCCGGCGCAGCAGATCGGCGCGCTCGTGGCCTTCGCGGGCGTCGCCCTGCTCGGTCTCGCCTGACCAGGGACCAATCTTTCGACGTCGGTGACGTCCCGGCAACCCGAACGCAGGAAGATCAGTCCCACGCGGCGGAACCGGTGCGTGTCGCTCAGCGAACCGGGCGCGTGGTCACGGTCACCCTGAATCCCCACACTGTCCGCTAGTCGACGGCCGTACCCCCCCATTGGCCGTCCCAGCAGGAGGAGCTATCCCATGGCGGAACGAACAGAGACCAGTCGGTCTCTCCCGGGCAAGGAGACGGAGCTGGCGCAAGGAAGCCTCGGCGTCTCGCACATCGTCTTCATGGTCATGGCCGCAGTGGCACCCGCGGGTGGTGCCGTGGCGATCCTGCCCCTGGCGATCGGGCTGGGCGTCGGTGTCGGCACCCCGGGCATGTACGTGTTCGTCATGGCGATCATGCTGCTGTTCGCGGTCGGGTTCACCAAGATGGTTCCCCACGTCCACAATGCCGGTGCCTTCTTCGCCTACATCGTGCGCGGCCTGGGACGACCCCTCGGCCTCGCTGGCGCCTACATCGCCACCACGGCCTACCTCGCGCTCTCGGCAGCGACGGCCGGCGCCATGGGCTTCTTCGCCGCGGGCAGCGCGAACACGTTCTTCGGCATCGACCTGCCCTGGTGGGTCTACACCCTCGTCGGCCTGGTCGGCGTCTTCGCTCTCGGATACCGCAAGATCACCCTCGCTGCCAAGGTGCTGGGTGTCGCACTGGTCCTCGAGCTGCTCGTCATCCTGGTGCTCGACATCGCGATCGTCGCGGATCGGGGTCTCGGGAGCCTGCCGATGAGCTCGTTCAGCCCCGGCGAGATCTTCGTCCCCGGCGTGGTCGGCGTCGGCATGATCTTCGCCTTCTCGTGCTACCAGGGCTTCGAGGGCACCGCGATCTACGCCGAGGAGGCCAAGGACCCCGAGCGCACGGTGCCACGGGCGACCTACCTGTCGATGGGCTTCATCGGCGTGTTCTTCGTGCTGACCTCGTGGGCCTTCCTGGCCACGTCCGACGACGCCAGCGGAGCCGCGGCCGAGAACCCGGGCGGCTTCGCCTTCGCCCTCAGCGACCAGTTCGTCGGATCGGCCTGGACGAAGGTCCTGGAGGTCCTGATCATCACGAGCATCTTCGCCGGCATGCTGGCCTTCCACAACGCGGCCGCGCGCTACATGTTCGCTCTCGGACGCGACGGCTTCCTGCCCCGCCAGATGCAGACGATCCACCCCCAGCACCAGTCCCCGGTGCTGGCCGGAGCGACCGCCTTCGTCATCGAGACCGTCCTGGTCCTCGGCTTCGTCTTCGCGGGGCTCGACCCGCTGACCAACCTCTCCTCCTCCCTGACCGGGTTCGGAGCCGTCGGTCTCATGGTGCTCATCACGACCACCTCGCTGGCGGTCTTGGTCTTCTTCGCGCGTCAGGGGATCTACGGCTGGGCCCAGACCGTCGCCCCCGGCCTGTCGCTGATCGGCTTCGGCACCATCACGTACTTCGCCCTGTCGAACTTCCCGGCCATCACGGGCACCGACTCGGTGATCATCAACCGGATGCCGTACCTGCACGTGCTGACGGTCGTGATCGCGATCGCCGTGGCGCTGCGGGCCCGGAGCGAGCGGCCCGAGACCTACGCGAACATGGGGCGGACGCTTGTCGACTGACCTCGTCGACGCACCCGTGCGCCTGGGGTACGCCGACACGCCGTTGGGGCAGCTTCACTACGCGGAGGCCGGTTCGGGGGGCACTCCGGTCATCTGCCTGCACCAGACCCCGCGGTCGCACGACGAGTTCGCCGAGCTGATGCCGCTGGTCGGCCCGCACCACCGCATCATCGCGATGGACATGTACGGGTTCGGCCAGTCGGCCAAGCCGCAGGGTCCCCAGAGCATCGAGCAGTACGCATCGGGTGCCCTGCACCTGGCCGATGCGCTGGGCCTCGAGCGGTTCGCGGTGATGGGTCACCACACGGGTGCCGTCGTCGCGATCGAGGTGGGGGCGGCCGCACCTGACCGGGTCTCCGGGGCAGTGCTGTCGTCGCCGTCCTGGACCGGCCCGGAGTTCCGGGCGACCCAGGCCGAGGGTCCGGGCGGCGTCGACGACGCCGAGGTGGACGAGGGGGGCGGTCACCTCGTGACGTGGTGGAACCAGCGCCGGCCCCACTACCCGGCGGGCCGGCCGGACCTGCTCGACCGCTACGTCCGCGACGCGTTGGCACCCGGCGTCGACCCGCTCGAGGGCCACGTCGCGTGCGCGCGGTACGTCATGGAGGAGCGCATCGGCCTGGTCGCGGCTCCCGTGCTGATCCTGGGCGCGGACGCCGACCCGTTCGCGTTCCCGGACGTCGAGGTCGTGCAGGAGCGGTTGACCGGGGCGCGCAGCGTCGACGTCTCGGTCATCGAGGGCGGCATGATCCCGCTCACCGAGCAGCTGCCCGAAGCCGTCGCGGCGGCAGTCGTCCCGTTCCTGGACGGGCTCGTCGGTCGATAGCGACTGTGACGGCAGGGCATCGACGGTGGCGGCATCCTGCGGGGTGCCGCCACCGTCGTGCGTCCCGGCGGGAGCGCGGGCCCGCTGAGCGAAACGCACATGCCCCACGGAGGGCGAGCCGGTGATTGTGTGGGCGGCACCTTGCACGACGAAAGGACCCACCCCCGTGCGCAACCCCCTGTTCGACTCCCTGACCGCCGACGAGATGCGTCGTGTGGCGGCCATCGTCCGGCGCGAGAACGTCGCCGAGCGTCCCGGCTTCTCCGCGGTCTACACCGACGAGCCCGACAAGCGGCTCCTGCGCGACGGCGTCGACGTGGCGCGGCGTGCGCGCGTCCTGCTCGTCGACCGCGCGTCGGGCGCCACCCACGATCTCGTCGTCGATCTCGACGCCGACTCGCTGGTCTCGTCGAAGCCGATCAACGACGGTGCGGCACCCGTGCTGCTCGAGGAGTTCGACCTGGTGCCGGACCTCATCAAGCAGGACCCGCGCTACATCGAGGCGCTCGCCAAGCGCGGCATCACCGACATGGACAAGGTGCAGATCGACCCGTGGGGCGTCGCCAACATGGCGGTTCCCGGCGTGCTCGACTACCCCGTCGAGGGGCGCCGGCTGGCCGGCTCGGTCACGTACTACCGCGACTTCCCGGCCGACAACGGCTATGCCCACCCCGTCGAGGGCGTCATCGCCGTCGTCGACCTCGTGACGCTCGAGGTCCTCGAGGTGCACGACTTCGGCGTGCGACCCATGAACAAGGAGCAGGCCAACTACACGGCGGACGCCAACCAGCCCATGCGCACCGACATCGCGCCGCTCGAGATCACCCAGCCCCAGGGCGTCGGTTTCACGATCGACGGCCCCGAGCTGACGTGGCAGAAGTGGCGCTTCCGCATCAACTGGCACCCGCTCGAGGGCCTCGTGCTGCACGCCGTGGAGTACCAGGACGACGGCGAGTACCGCTCGGTGCTGCACCGCGCCTCGCTCGGCGAGATGGTCGTGCCGTACGGCGACCCGTCCAAGGAGCACTTCTGGCGCAGCGCCTTCGACGCCGGCGAGTTCGGCCTCGGCAAGCTGGCCAACTCCCTGCGCCTCGGCTGCGACTGCCTCGGCGAGATCGTCTACCTCGACGCGGTCAACGCCGGCGAGGACGGCGAGCCGACGACGGTCGAGAACGCGATCTGCATCCACGAGGAGGACGCCGGCATCCTCTGGAAGCACACCGACTGGGTGACCGGCGACGTCGACGTGCGGCGCTCGCGCAAGCTCGTCGTCAGCTTCATCGCGACGGTCGGCAACTACCACTACGGCTTCTACTGGAACTTCTTCCAGGACGCGTCGATCCAGGTCGAGGTCAAGCTGCTCGGCATCGTCCAGACCCGCTCGGTCGAGGCGGGGGAGACGTCGAAGCACGGCACCCGCATCGCCGAGAACCTCGTCGCGACGTACCACCAGCACCTGTTCTCGTTCCGCCTCGACCCCGAGGTCGACGGCTGGGAGAACACCGTCGTCCAGAACGACGCCTACGGCGTGCCGGTCGGCCCCGACAACCCGTACGGCAACGCGATCGGCGTCCACCGCACCGTGATCGACCACGAGCTGGCGGGCGACGACCACACCAACACGCAGACGTCGCGCAACTGGTCGGTCGTCAACCGGTCGAAGACCAACGCCTGGGGCAACCCGGTCGGCTACAAGTTCCTGCCCGGCTGGTCGTCGGCCACGATGCTCGCCCAGGCGCCGTCGCTGGTCGCCAAGCGGGCGGGCTTCGCGACCCGCAACATGTGGGTCACGCCCTACTCGCCCGACGAGATGCGTCCCAGTGGCGACTTCCCGAACCAGAGCCGATCGGGCGACGGCCTGCCCCGCTGGACGGCGGCCGACCGGCCGACCGAGGACACCGACGTCGTCCTGTGGCACACCCTCGGCGTGACGCACGTGCCGCGGGCCGAGGACTGGCCCGTCATGCCGACGGAGGTCGCGGGCTTCATGTTGATGCCGGCCAACTTCTTCGACAAGAACCCCGCCCTCGACGTCCCCGCGTCGCAGTCCGCCCACACCGGCGGCAGCGGACACGGCGACCGTCCCACCGACCAGCACTGCCACTGACGTGTCGGCCTCAGGAAGGACCCTCATGGACTCCACGACATCCCGCGCCGGGACAGCTCGGCCTCCGCGTGATCTCGCGACGACGGCGATCCCCGTCGTCGCCGTCACCTGCTTCGCGGTGCACGTCGTGCTCCTCGTGGCGACCGGCACGTCGATGCTGACGATGAGCGTCACGATGCTGGTGCTGTCGGGCCTGTGCGTCGCGTGCACGTGGCGGGCCGGAGCGACGCACGGCCGTCGCGACCACTCGGTCGCTGCGGCGGTGGCGCTGACGATGATCGTGGTGCACCTGCTGATGATGTCGTCGGGTGGCGGGGGCCACTCCGGCATGGACCACGCCGCGATGGGTCACGCGGGCATGCAGATGGCGTCGGACGGGCAGGCGTCGTCGGGCTTCGTGGACGGGCTGATGAACACCGGCCTGGCCCTCGCGGCCGTGCAGGTCGTGCTGGCCGCCGGGGCAGCGCTGCGTCCGAGCCGCCGGAGCATCGCATGAGCGCGCCGAGTCGCAACGCCTACGCCCCGACCGCCGACTACCTCCAGCTGATCGGCGGCGACTGGGTCACGGGCTCCGGGACGTTCGAGGCGATCGACCCCAGCGTCGGCACCCCGTGGGCGTTGCTCGCCCAGGGCTCGGCGAACGACGTCGAGCGGGCCGTGGCGGCCGCCACGGCCGCCTTCCGCGACTGGCGCCGGACGACGGTCGACCGCCGGCAGGCCGTGCTGCTGGAGATCGCCGACCGCTTCGAGGCCGACAGCGAGCGGTTCGCCTCGCTGCTGGCCACCGAGAACGGCCGACCGATCCGGGAGGCGTTCATCGCCGACATCCCGACGGTGCAGGCCATCTTCCGGTTCTACGCCGGTGCGATCCGGGCGTTCAACGGCGAGCAGATACCGCTGGCCAACCCCGACACCCTGCTCTACACCAAGCGCGAGCCGCTGGGCGTCGTCGCCGCGGTGCTGTCGTGGAACTCCCCGATCATCACCTTCGCCAACAAGGTGGCACCGGCCATCGCGGCCGGCAACACGATCGTGGTCAAGCCGTCGGAGTACGCCTCGGCCAGCATCCTCGAGCTCGCGGCCGTCATCGGCGACGCCCTGCCGCCGGGAGTGCTCAACATCGTGACGGGCGTCGGTCCCGAGACCGGGGCTGCGCTCGTGTCCCACCCCGACATCGCCAAGATCACCTTCACGGGCGGTCCCGCGACGGCGACCGCGATCCTCGGATCCGCGGCCCGCACGCTGACGCCCAGCCTGATGGAGCTGGGCGGCAAGGGTCCCATGATCGTCGCGGCCGACGCCGACCTCGAGGTCGCCGTGCAGGACGCCCTGATGGGCATCTACCTGGCCAACGGCGAGGCGTGCATCGCCTCGTCGCGGCTGCTGCTGCACGACACGATCCACGACGAGTTCGTGGCGCGCTTCAGCGAGGTCGCCCGCAGCATCACGGTCGGCGACGCGACCGACCCCGCCAGCGAGATGGGCCCCTTGGTCTCTCGCCAGCAGCTCGAGCTCGTGCGCGGACACCTCGACGGTGCCCGCGCCGAGGGCGTCACGGTGCTGGCCGGCGACGAGCCGCTCGACCTCGACCCCTCGCTCGCCGGAGGCTTCTACCAGCGACCCGTGCTTCTGGCCGATCCCGAGGGCGGGGCCACCATCACGCGCAGCGAGGTGTTCGGGCCCGTGACGGTCGCCGAGCGCTTCAGCACCGACGAGGAGGCGATCGCCCGGGCGAACGCCAACCGCTACGGTCTCGCCGCCGGCGTCTGGACCAACGACCTGCGTCGAGCCCACCGCATGGCCGACGAGCTCGACGCCGGCATCGTCTGGGTCAACCGCTGGTTCGACCTGGCACCGGGCATGCCGATGGGAGGTCGGGGCGACAGCGGCTTCGGGCGCGAGCTGTCGTTCGAGACGCTGCGCGAGTACAGCGCGGTCAAGTCGGTCAACATCGACCTGAGCACGGATCGTCCACCGCTGTGGGGGCTGTCCGGTCGGTGACCGAATCGTGATTGGCTGTCCACATGGACTCCATCCCCGGCATCGCTCGTGAGGACGAGAGGCTCTCCAGCAAGGACAAGCTGCTCGACGCCGCGATCCACATCGCGGGTCGAGAGGGCCTGTCGGCGGTGACCTACCGCGCGGTGGCCGCCCGAGCCGGCGTCACCCACGGTCTGGTGCGACACCACTTCGGCACGCGCGAGCAGCTGCTCAACGAGGCCTTCCGCCGAGCCGCCGAGCAGGACTCCGACGGCGTGCGGCTGAGGGCGGACTCCGTCGAGGAGTTCGCCTCGACGTACGTCGAGTACTTCAACGCCTCGTGGGAGCGGGCGGTGCTGCAGTTCGACGAGACGACGCAGGCCATCCGGGGCGCCCTTCCCATGGACAACATCCGCCTGCAGTACGAGGGCTACATCGAGAAGGTGCGCGACACGTTCAGCGCCATCGGGGTCGACGACCCGGACGGTCGGGTGGCCGCCCTGGTGTTCGCGGCCCTCGACGGACTCGCGCTGCAGCACCTGATCTTCCGCGAGGACCTGCGCACCGAGCAGGTGCTCGACGCGCTGCGCGACATCCTCACCCGCCTCGCCGACTGACTCGGGTCGAGGGTCAGGATCCGGAGGTGATCGCCTCCACCGCGGCGATCACGCGTGCGTCGTCCGGCGTGACGGCCGGGCGGAAGCGCGACACGACCTCGCCGTCGCCCGTGATGAGGAACTTCTCGAAGTTCCACTCCACGTCGCCGGCCTGGCCGTCCTCGTCGGTCGTGGCGACCAGCGCCGCGTAGACGGGGTGGCGTCCGTCGCCGTTGACGTCGACCTTCTCGGTCATCGGGAACGTCACGCCGTACGTCAGCGAGCAGAAGTCGGCGATCTCGCCGGACGTGCCCGGCTCCTGGCCGCCGAACTGGTTGCACGGCAGGCCGACGACCGTGAAGCCGCGATCGGCGTACGTCTCGTGCAGCTGCTCGAGCGCGGTGTACTGCGGGGTGAGCCCGCACTTCGAGGCGACGTTGACGAGCAGGGCCGGACGGCCGCCCGTGATCTTGCCGAGCGTCGTCTGCGTGCCGTCGAGACGGGTGATCGGTGCGTCGAGAAGCGTCATGGTCCGAGGCTAGCGACGACCCACCCGACTCGGCCCCTTCTCGTTCTGCTCACCAAGATGGCGGGCACCCACGAGGCGGCCGGCGACGACGCTCGCGGACGCGGCGACGGTCAGCGCTGCGGCTGCCACGAGCCACGCGTCGAGATAGCCGGTCCCGTCGACCACGGCCGCGAACACCAGGGGCCCGGCCACGCTGCCGCCGAACAGGCCCGCCTGCATCACGCCGGTCACCGACGCCACGCGTCCGCCCCACACCCGCG
This sequence comes from Aeromicrobium fastidiosum, assembly GCF_017876595.1. Taxonomy (NCBI): domain Bacteria; kingdom Bacillati; phylum Actinomycetota; class Actinomycetes; order Propionibacteriales; family Nocardioidaceae; genus Aeromicrobium; species Aeromicrobium fastidiosum. The sequence continues at coordinate 1,381,185 of NZ_JAGIOG010000001.1, forward strand.
TGATCACGATGTTGAGCAGGCCGGTCCACCCCCAGCCGCAGCCGAACGCGAACGCGATGCCGACCAGGTAGCCGGCTGTCGTGCCGGTGCCGACCAGCGCGATGCCGAGGACGCCGGTGGCCTGCAGGCCGGCGATGTCGAGCAGCAGACGGCGGGGCGCGTGGTCGCCCCAGCGCCACGAGGTGAGGATGCGGCCGGTGATGCAGCACAGGCTGCCGAGCACGAGCCCGCCGGCAGCCACGGCGGGGGACAGGCCGGACGAGAGACCGCTGGCGACGCCGAACACCGCGACGGTCGTGGCCGCCGCCGAGCCCATGAAACCTCCGGCGCACAGGGCGATCAGCGTGCCGCGGTGCGGCAGGCTCGACCGGCCGGAGGCTCGGCGCGGGACGCGCTGGGAGCCCGCGGCCGGGCGGGGCACGACGATCTGCGGCAGCAGGGTCGCGACCAGCAGGATGACCATGGCCTCCCGCCAGGGCCTCACGTCGTCGAACGAGGCGAGCAGGAGTCCGGCGAGCAGCGTCGCCGCCGGCACCGCCGACTGGACGATGCCGAAGACCGCGCCCTGTCGGCGTCCGGTGGCCGCGGTGGCCAGGGTGCCGTTCGAGGCGGGCTGGATCACGGCGTTGGCCATGCCGAGCGCCACGAAGGCCAGCGCCAACGTCGCCGGGCCCCGGGCGACGGCGACGAGGGCGACACCGAGACTGGCCAGGGCCGCAGCGAGCCGCAGGGCGCGGGAGGGACCCACGCGCTGCACGACGACTCCTCCGAGGGGGCTGGCCACCGCCGCGACCAGGTAGCCGAAGGACACCGTGCCGGCCAGGGCGGGGACCGACAGCCCGAGATCGGCCGAGATGCCCGGCCCCATCGTCCCGACGACGAACGGTGGAGCGGCCACCATGGTCATCGACAGCGCGGCCGCCGCGACCGCCCTCATCGGGCCGTGAAACCTCCGTCGACGTGGACGACCGAACCGGTCGTCCACCCGGCCTCGGGAGCGAGCAGGCCGGCGACAGTGTGAGCGACGTCGTCGGGGCTGCCCCATCGTCCGACCGGGATCGAGGACGTGAACGCTGCCTCGGCTGCGCGGTCGGCCGCCGTGCCGTGCTGGTCGGCGTTCATGGGGGTGCGCACCGGGCCCGGGGCGACGCAGTTGACCGTGACGCCGTCGGCCGCCACCTCGAGCGCGATCGACCGGGTCATCGCGGCCACGGCACCCTTGGTCGCCGCGTAGCCCGAGCGTTCGGCCGCACCCACCGACCCCAGCACCGAGCCGATCGTCACGATGCGGCCGTGCTGCTGCTCGATCATCGTCGGCAGGACCGCACGGACCGCGAGCCACGTGCCCACGACATTGGTCTCGAGCGCGGCCCGCAGCTCGTCGACGGACAGGTCGGTGACGCTGCCCCGTGCGAGGCGGCCGGCGGCGGTCACGAGGCCGGAGACGGGGCCCCACCGCTCGGAGCAGAGGGCGACGGCCTGCGCCAGGACGTCGGGGTCGGTCGTGTCGCCGACCGCGACGGCCATCGTGCCGGGATCGACCCCCGACTCGACCAGCTGTGCCAGCGCGTCGTCCGCCCGCTCCCGGTCACGCCCCAGCATCACGACCGGGCGTCCGTCGGTGGCGACCCGTCGGGCCACGGCGAGACCGATGCCGCTGGTGCCGCCCGTGACGACGACCGGACGCAGTCCGGTCATGCGCTGTGGTCGGCCGTGAACTGCGTGTCGACGCCGACGGGGCCGAGCTTCTGCGATCCGCCGGGGTCGCCCAGCGCCTCGTCACGACCCGGCAGGGGCAGCTCGAAGAACGCGACCGAGTCGGCCAGGAACTCGCCGAGCTCGGGGTCCTTGCGCGCCTTGCGATCGACGAAGACGGCGCTGACGGGGCACTCGACCTCGCACGCGCCGCAGTCGATGCACTCGTTGACGTTGATGTAGCTGCGGCGGTCGCCGATGTAGATGCAGTCGACCGGGCAGACCTCGATGCAGGAGCGGTCGAGGACGTCGATGCAGTCGGATCCGATCACGTAGGCCATCAGATGTCTCCTTGTTCCTGGGGTGCGTCGGTGGAGTGGATCGGCTCAGGCGCCGTCGGTCGAGTGACCGGGGAAGAGCACGAGATCGGGGTCGAGGTCGACCGCGACGTGGTTCATGGCGGTGGCGACCTCGCCGAAGCCGACCGACATGAGCTTGACCTTGCCGTCGTAGTCGGTGACGTCGCCGGCGGCGTAGACGCGGGGCAGGTTGGTGCGGCCGGACCGGTCGACCGCGATGGACCGGCCGAGCAGCTCGACGCCCCACTCGCGCAGCGGGCCGAGATCGCTGATGAACCCGAGCGCCGCGATGACGTGGTCGCACGCGACGACGGTCTCGGTGCCGTCCTTGGCCTGCAGGGTCACCTTCTGCAGCACCTCGGCGGTGGCGTCGCCGTGCAGCGCGACGACCTCGGTGTCGGTGTGGATCGCCGTGGGACCGCTGCGCACGCGGTCGAGCGTCGCGGCGTGACCGCGGAAGGCGGCGCGACGGTGCACGAGCGTCACCGAGCGGGCGATCGTCCCGAGCGCGTCGGCCCAGTCGAGGGCCGAGTCGCCGCCGCCGACGATGACGACGTCCTGGTCGGCGTGCTTCGACGGGTCGACGACGAAGTACGACAGTCCGTTGCCGACCCACTCGTCACCGGTGCCGAGAGCGCGCGGCGTCGGCGTGCCGATGCCCGCCGTGATGACGACCGCTCCGGCCCGCAGCACCGTCCCGTCGTCGAGCGTCAGCACGGGCGCCCCGTCGACGTGCTCGAGGTTCACGGCCTGACGTCCCAGCAGGTAGGTGGGCTCGTAGGTGTCGGCCTGCTCGACGAGGTTGGCCACGAAGTCGCGACCGCGGATCGACGGCAGCGCCGCTACGTCGCGGATCTGCTTCTCGGGGTAGAGGGCCATGACCTGGCCGCCGGCCTGCGGCAGCACGTCCACCACGACGGTCGACAGGCCGCGGAAGCCCGCGTAGTAGGCGCCGTAGAGACCGGTCGGGCCGGCGCCGACGATGACGACGTCGGTCTCGATGACGGTGGACGGTGCGCTCACGACAGCTCCTCGCTCGGTGATCACAGGGGTGATCGGGTCCGACGGACTCTAGGTGGGCCGGATCACCACGACACCGATCCGGGATCGCTGAGCGGAATCCATGCCCGCCGGTGTGGTGCCTGTCCACGAAGTCCGCTGGGCGAACCACGACGGTTGTCGTGCCGGTGCTGCGGTGGTCTGCTGATGCACCGACGAACCCGAGGACCTGGAGCAGAGACGATGAGCGAGACGCTGGATTCGCAAGCCGCGCCGGCGGCCGAGCGCGCCCCCAAGAAGGCAGCCCCGACCTCCGAGCGTCCCAAGACGTCGGCCAGGCGCCGGCACGACGGGAACCTGCCGGGACGTCAGGACTGGTCGAGCTGGCCCCACTACCAGGCGGCGGCAGCGGGCTTCCGCGGCTACTGGTACCCCGTCGTCTACTCCTCCCAGGTCGGCGAGCGACCGGTCCGGGTCAAGCTGCTGGGCGAGGACATCTTCGTCATCCGTGACAAGGGCGTCGTCCGCGGCATGGCCAACCGGTGCCCGCATCGCGGCGTCCCGCTGAGCTACGGCAACAAGCAGTTCCCCGGCACGATCTCGTGCGTCTACCACGGCTGGACGTTCGACCTCGAGACCGGCGACCTCAAGGCCGCCATCACCGATGGCCCCGAGTCGCCGATCTGCGGCAAGGTCACGCAGCCGACGTACCACGTCGAGGAGCGCCTCGGCATGGTCTGGATCTTCGTGGGCGACGGCGAGGAGCCGCACCCCATCGACGAGCAGCTGCCCGAGGAGCTCGTGACCAACGCGGCCGTCATCGGCTCGCGCATCATGCCGCGCGAGGGCAACTGGCGCTTCGCGTGCGAGAACGGCTACGACGAGGGTCACGCCAAGTACCTCCACCGCACCGCGCTGTGGCGCCTGTTCAAGGCCATGCCCGTCTGGAACACGACCAAGATCGTCAAGCGCGGCCGCTGGATCTACCGCGTGCAGCAGGAGCAGTACTGGGACGCCGACTTCCCCGGGCTGGGCAAGTGGACCGGTCAGGCCTGGTACAAGTCCAAGCCCCCGAAGACCACGACCAACATCGGCAACACCGGCTCGCACCGCGAGGTCAACCCCGTCATCGCCGAGCAGGACTTCCCGGGCTTCGCCTCGGTGTCGATGCCCGGCGTGCTGCGCATCGCGTACCCGACGTTCATCCACTACGAGTTCTACGTGCCGGTGGACGCCGACAACCACCTGTACGTGGGCGTCATGGCCGACTTCAAGAAGGGGCTCAAGACGATTCCCTTCTACTTCAAGTACCTCGGCGCCGTCCGCTGGCTGTTCCACGGCCAGTTCTCGGGCCAGGACAAGTGGATGGTCGAGGTCACCGACGCCCCGCCGGAGAAGCTCTACCGTCCCGACGACTCGTTGCTGCAGTGGCGCAAGCTCGCCGAGGACACCACCGAGGACCGGGTCGACGCGCTGGCCGAGCAGGGCATCGACGTGCCCGAGCCCGCCTGACCACCCCCACCTCACCGAGCAGCGACGTAGGCAAGGAGCACCATGGCATCGATCGTGCTGGGAGTGGCGGCATCGCACTCCACCCTCATGAACACCCACTGGGACAAGGTCGTCAACACCGACCGCGCCGAGGCGTTCCGTGACGGCCTGGCCGCCGCGCGCGACCGCATCGCCGCGGCGGCACCCGATGTCGTGGTGCTGGTGGGCTCGAACCACTTCCGCGGGTTCTGGCTCGACATGATCCCGTCGTTCACGATGGGCGTCGGCGAGGTCATCGCCGCCGGTGACGGCGGCACCCCCAAGGGGCCGCAGAAGACCGATCCGGAGTTCGCGCAGGCCCTGGCCCAGCAGCTCGTCGACCGGGGCACCGAGGTCGCGATCTCGGCCCGTCTGCAGATCGACCACGGCCAGGCCCACGCGATCCAGTACCTGCTCGACGGCATCGACGTGCCGGTCGTGCCGCTGGTCGTCAACGTGTTCGCCGCCCCCCTGCCGACGATGCCACGCGTCGCTGAGCTGGGTGCCAACATCACCCGTGCGGTCGCCGAGATCGGCGGCGACAAGCGCGTCGTCGTCATCGCGTCGGGCGGGCTCTCGCACCAGCTGCCGTGGCCCAGCGACTGGACCGCCCCCGAGGGCGACGACGAGGAGTTCCTGGTCGACGCCTGGCTCAACGGGCGCGGCGAGTGGGAGCGCTACAACGACCGGCGTCGCGAGATCATCGTGTCGGCCCAGCCCACGATCTTCCCCGACTTCGACGAGACGTGGCTCGCGGACCTCGAGAAGGGCGACATGCGGCAGTACGCCGAGCTGACCTCCGAGCAGATCGCCGAGGTCGCCGGCAACGGCGGCCAGGAGCTGCGCACGTGGATGGTCATGATCGCGGCCCTCGGCTTCGCGCCGGGCAAGGCGTTGGCCTACTCCGAGATGCCCGAGTGGCTCACCGGCATGGGAGTCGCCGTGATCGAGCCCTCCGAGACCACGACCCAGGACGGAGACCGATGACGATCGACACGACCTCGCCGGCGCTCACCTCGCCCGCGGCGGGACCGGCACCCGAGAGCAGGTTCGCGACCGCTGACGGCGTCACCTACCACTACTACGAGCTCGGTTCCGGCCCCGACACGATCTTCCTGCACGGTGGTGGCCCCGGCTGCACGGCGTGGAGCGACTTCGGACCCGTCGCGCCGTACTTCACCGAGGACCGGCACTGCGTGCTGGTCGACATCCTGCAGTACGGCCAGTCCGAGAAGTGCCTCATCACGGGGCCCATGTGGGACTTCCACGCTGCCAAGACCATCGCCCTGATGGACGAGCTCGGCATCGAGAAGGCCGACTTCATCTGCAACTCGTGGGGCGGCACGATCGCGCTCAACCTCGCGGCTCTCCACCCCGACCGCGTGCGGTCGCTCGTGGTGACGGGGAGCATGCCGGTGTTCTACGGCCCCCTGGCCCCGCTGCCCGAGCGCGGCCACCGCGGTCGCAAGGCCCGCGACGTCTACTACGGCGGCGAGGGCCCGACCCGCGACAAGATGCGCACGCTCATCACGTCGCTCGAGTGGTTCGACGCCGACCGCCTGCCCGAGGAGACCCTCGACATGCGGTACGAGCAGAGCCTCGACGAGGGCGAGCGCGGACTCGCGGCCATGTCGGACTCGCCGCGCGGCGACTGGCAGGACCTGACGGAGCGCCTCGGCCAGATCGAGGCACCGACGCTGTTCATGTGGGGTCGCGAGGACGCCTTCCTGACGCCCGACTACCCGATGATGCTGGCGCGCATGGTGCAGCGGGGCAACCTGCACGTCATGGACCACGTGTCCCACCACCTGCAGGAGGAGCGCCCCGGTGCCTTCCACGCCGTCGTCGACGGCTTCCTGCGGGCCATCGACCACCGCTGACGCATCCCAGCCCACCTACGAAGAGGCACCCATGAAGCTCATCACCATCGCGCTCGCCGCGGTCGCCGTCGTCGCTGGCGGCCGAGTCGTCAGTCACCGGCTGGCGACGCACCAGCGCATCATCCCCAATCCGCTGGCCCGCGTGAACACGCAGGTCCACCGCATCAACCAGTGACCACCCGCGGCATCGCGCCGCGGACGAGGAGAGACCTGACATGACCCAAGAACTGACCCGCACCATCTGGACCGAGCTCGCCGGTCTCGACTTCTCGCTGTCGACCGTCGACGCCGGCGGCGTGCCGACCCGTTCGCTGCAGGCCGGGCACGGCGACGAGACGATCGTCTTCCTGCACGGCACGAGCGGCCACCTCGAGGCGTTCATGCGCAACATCAAGCCGCACGCCGAGCGCTACACGGTGCACGCGATCGACATGCTCGGCCACGGCTACACGGGCAAGCCCGACTACCCGTACGAGATCCCGCGCTACCGCGACCACCTGCTGGCGTACCTCGACGCCGTCGGCATCGAGAAGGCGCACATCGGTGGCGAGTCGCTCGGCGGCTGGGTCGGCGGACGCACCGCGATCGACAACCCTGAGCGCGTCATCTCGCTGCAGCTGCTCGCGGCCGGCGGCACCGTCGCCGTCCCCGAGGTCATGGAGCGCATCCGCACCAGCACGCGCCGGGCGGTCGAGTCGAATGACGTCGAGCTGACCCGCAAGCGCATGCACCTGCTGATGCACGACCCGGCCAACGCGACCGAGGAGCTCGTCGCGATCCGTCACGCGATCTACCAGCAGCCTGACTTCGTCGCGAACATCGACAACCTGCTGTCGCTGCAGGACATGGACACGCGCCTGCGCAACATCCTGACGCCCGACCAGCTGGCGCAGATCACGGTGCCGACGCTCGTCGTGTGGGGACGCAACAACCCGTTCGGCGACGTCCCCGAGGCCCAGGCGATGCACGACAACATCGCGGGCTCCGAGCTGGTGCTGTTCGACGACTGCGGCCACTGGCCCCAGCACGAGCAGTTCGAGAAGTACAACGAGCTCAGCCTGGCATTCCTCGAGAAGCACCCGGCGTGAGCGACACGATGCGCGCCGCCCGCATCCACGGGTGGGGCGAGGCGCCCGTCGTCGAGAGCGTCCCCGTGCCCGTCGCCGGTGAGGGCGAGGCCCTCGTGCGGGTCGAGGTCGCGGCGGTGTCGCACCTCGACGTGACCGTCGCGGGTGGCGACTTCGGCATCAAGCCGAACCTGCCGTACGTCGGCGGGGTCGAGGGCTGCGGCGTCGTCGTGACGTCCGAGAGCTTCGCACCCGGCACGCGGGTCATCCTGCGCGGCGGCGGCATCGGGCTCATGCGCGACGGCACGTGGGCCGAGCTCGTCGTGACGAAGGACAAGACGCTCACCGAGCTGCCCGAGGGCCTGGAGCCCGCGGTCGGCGCGACGTTCTTCCAGCCGACCACGACGGCCCACACGGCACTCCACGGCGTGGGACGCCTCGGTACCTGGCTGGCCGACGTCCCGGTGGCCGACGAGCACGTCGTCGTCGCGGGAGCAGCGGGCGCGGTCGGCTCCATGGTCACGCAGCTCGCACTGCTCAGCGGAGCGAAGGTCACGGCGCTCGTGGCCGACGAGTCGCAGGTCGAGCGCGTCGCTGCTGGCGCGACGGTCGTCGTGTCCGGCGACGACGGTGCCGTGGTCGCGCTGGCGACCGATCGTCCTGCGACGCTGCTGGTCGACACACTGGGAGGCTCCGACCTGCCGGCGCGCGCACGCTGGGTCCGCCCCGGCGGTCGTGCCGTGTCGATCGGCTACGTCGCCGGCGACGACGTGCGCCTCGGCCTGTCCAACTGGCTGCTCGACGACGTCGCGCTGCTGCCGGTCAACATGATCCGGCGTGAGCGCGAGGCCCGGGCACTGCTGCCCGAGCTGGCGGCGATGCTCGTGTGCGGCGACCTGACCCTCGACCACGAGACCTTCGGCATGGACGACCTCGGCCGGGCTCTCGAGCTCCTGCGCACGGGCCGTGTGCGGGGTCGCGCCGTCGTCCGTCCGTCATAGGCAGCGGTCGTGGACTCCGGGTCGGACGCGGCGCGTGAGCTGGCGGTGCAGCACGCAGCCGAGAGGCTCCGGCACGCCGACTCGGTCCACCGACCGTGCGAGCCCGTCAGCGACCTGATCGGCGACGACCTGGCTGCGGCGTATGCCGTGCAGCGGCTCGTCACCGAGCTGCAGGTCATCGGCGGTGCCCACGTGTGGGGCCGCAAGATGCTCGACCTCACCGAGTCGCACGACGGCCCCGCGGCGGCCGCCGGCACCCTCGTCGACGCGATGCTCGTCCGCGACGACGAGCTCGTGACGGGCCGTGACCTCGTGCAGCCGCGCGTCGCCACACGCCTGACCGTGCGACTCGTGCGGGACCTCGGTGCCGGTGCCGGAGCCCAGGCGGTGCGTGAGGCGATCGGTGCCGTCGGCGCCGCGCTCGAGATCGCCGACCTGAGGGTCGTCGCCGACCGGGCCACGGCGATGGACGTCGTCGCCGACAACGCCGGTGCCGGGCTCGTGGTGCTCGGACCCGAGCGGTCGCCGCGGGACACGCCGGGTCCGTGGCGGGCTCGGTTGCTGCTCGACGGTCACCCTCTGATGCCGTCGTTCGAGACCGGCTGGGACAGGACGGTCGAACGCCTCGCCGCGCTCGCATCGGCCGTCGCGCAGCACGGCAGTCCCCTGCGGGCCGGCGAGGTCGTGCTGCTCGACGCGTTCGGCACGGCGACGCCGCTGGCCGGTGACGGCCGGTACGCTGCGGAGGTCGACGGCGACGTCATCGCCTCGATCAGGTTGGGTGCCCCCCGCCCGACCGCGTCCGAGGAGGCGTCGTGAGCCGTGTGACGCCCCCCGACCCGGAGCACTCGGTCACCACGGTGCTCGAGCACGTCACGCGCGAGCTGCTGCTCGAGTCGGTGTGCGGCATGGTCGACATCGCGAGCCCGACCGGCGGTGAGCGTCCCCTCGCCACCTGGATCGCCGACACGCTCGCCGCGAACGGTGTGGACGCGGCCGTCCAGCCGGTCGACGCCTTCCAGGCCAGCGCGGCCGCGACGGTGCCGGGCGGCGACGGGCCCTCGCTGATGCTCTACGCCCCGATCGACACGTTCACGACGGGTGACGAGTCGCTCGACGTCCCCGCTGCGTCGGTGGCGTGGCGAGACGACCTGGCTGCGCACGCAGTCGTCGACGGCGACGTCGTCGAGGGCTTGGGTGCCGGCAATCCCAAGGGGCACGCCGCCGTCGTCATGGCGGTGCTGCAGGCCTTCCGTGCGTCCGGGATCGTTCCGCCCGGCGACGTCATCGGGGCCTTCGGCGCGGGCGGCATGCCGTCGTTCGCGGTGCCGGGCGTCGGCGACCCCGAGCGCGTCAACACCGGTCACGGCGTCGGTGCGGCGCTGCTGCTGGAGCGGGGATTCACGACCGACTACGCCGTCATCGCCAAGCCCGGCTGGCACGTGCTGCACGAGGAGGTCGGACTGGTCTGGATCGACGTCCTGGTGCCCGGCCTCCACACCTACGCCGGCAGCCGCCACCGCCTGCCCTACAGCAATGCCGTCGCGACGGCCGGACGAGTGGCGATCGCACTGGAGGAGTGGCTCGAGGGCTACGCCACACGGCACGAGCACGAGACGATGCAGCCCCACGGCATCGTGTCGTCCGTGCATGGCGGCTTCGACCGCCTTGCCGCGTCGACTCCCGCCCAGGTCAGGCTGCGGCTCGACCTGCGCCTCACGACCCGGCAGACGCCGTCGGGCGTGGTCCGCGAGGTGCGCGACGAGGTGCGACGACTGTCCGAGCAGCTGGGTGTCGAGCTGCAGGTGCGCCAGGTCGCGGCGATCCCCGCGACGCACACCCCGCCCGACTCGCCGGTCGTCCGCGCAGCCGTAGCGGCGTTCGAGACCGTCGCGGGACACCCGCACGAGATCACGATGGGCAACAGCGGAGCGACGGACGCCAACATCCTGCGGATGCGCGGCGTGCCCACGGCCCGCACGGGCATGCCCAAGGTCGCCGCGACGCCCGACGGCCGCGAGATCGACTTCACGCGGGGCATGAACCTCGTCGACCTGAAGGCCATGCAGCAGCTCGCCGAGGTGCTCGTGCGCACCGTCATGCTCCTGCCCGGCGAGCTCGATGACTGACGACGAGGTCCGCGAGGGCGGTGCCAACAGCGTCCTCGGCAAGGCCCGACTGATCCTCGAGTCGTTCGAGCTCGACGACGACAGTCTCACGCTGACCGAGATCGTCGCTCGGACCGGCATCTCCAAGGCCACGGTCCACCGGCTCAACCAGGAGCTGCTGGAGTGGGGGATGCTCGAGCGTGTCGGTCTGGAGTACCGGCTCGGCATGCGTGCCTTCGAGCTGGGCAGTCGGGTGCCACGGTTCCGCGTGCTGCGCGACGCCGTGCGGCCGTACATGGAGAGCCTGCACCACCAGACCCGCGAGGCCGTGCACCTCGCGGTGCTCGACGGCCTCGAGGTGCTCTACCTCGAGAAGGTCGCGGGTGCTCCGCAGTCGGCCCGTCCGTCGCGCATCGCGGGCCGTCTGCCGCTGCACTCCACCGCGAGCGGCAAGGTGCTGATGGCCTTCGGCCAGGCGGCACTCGTCGAGGAGGTCCTGGGCACCGCGCCGCTGCAGCGCGTGACGCCGACGACGATCGTGATGCCCGGGGTGCTGCTCGACCAGCTGCGACGGGTTCGCGCCGACGGCCATGCGACCGAGATCGAGGAGACCACGGCGGGCTACTGCTCGGTCGCGGTGCCGATCTTCGGAGCGAGCGGCATGCTGCTGGCGTCGTTGTCGCTGACGACGCCGGTCGTCCGCGCCGACGTGTCGCGCCACGCAGCTGTGCTGCGCTCGGTGAGCCAGAAGGTCGCCTCGGGACACGCCATCAACTGACGGTCCCGGACGTCGAGAGAGCCGGGATGAGGGCTCAGCGTCCCTCGAACTCCGCCCGGCGCTTGTCGAGGAAGGCCTGGATGCCCTCGGCGGCGTCGGCGAGCTCGAGGTTGCGCATGACGTGTGCCTCCTCGACGGCCATCGCCTCGTCGATCGGCAGTCCCCAGCCCTCGTCGATGACGGCCTTGACCAGGCCGATCGTGGCCGTCGGGCGGGACGCGAGACGGTGCGCCTCGCGGGTCACGACGTCGTCGAAGTCGTCACCGGCGACGAGGTCGACGAGCCCCTCGGCGAGGGCCTCGTCCGCCGTGAGCCGGGTGGCGTCCATGATGAGCCGCTTGGCGCGGTGCGGTCCGATGAGCCGGGGGAGGCGCTGGGAGCCGCCGGCCCCCGGGAAGATGCCGAGGTCGGTCTCGGGAAAGCCGAACGTGGCCCGAGCGTGCAGGATGCGCAGGTCGCAGGCGAGCGCGAGCTCCGCGCCGCCGCCCAGCGCGTGCCCGTTGAGAGCCGCGACGACGGGCTTCGGAGAACGCTCGAGCAGACGCTGCACGTCGACCCAGCGACGCATCGCCCGGTAGGTGCCCGGGTCGAGGCGGCGCATGACCGTGAGGTTGGCACCGCCGACGAAGATGCTGTCCTTGCCGCGCACCACGACGCAGCGCACCGCGGGGTCGTCCAGCACGCTCGGCAGGTGCTCGAGCATCGACTCGATCAGCTCGGGGTCGACGATGTTGACGCGGCCGTGGTCGATCACGACGGTCGCGACGGGACCGTCGTGATCGATCCGGAAGCCGGTGGGCGAGGACGTCGTCATGAGAGTGCTCCCAGGTCGTGCAGATCGGTGAGCTCGGCCGGTGTCAGCCCGAGCAGCTCGGTGAGGATGGCGTCGGTGTGCTGGCCGAGCAGGGGTGCCGGCTCCCACAGCCCGCCGGGCGTTGCCGAGAGCCGCGCCACCAGGCCCTCGTGCACCACGGAGCCGGCGAGCGGGTGCTCCAGCAGCTGGTAGAAGCCACGAGCGGCCAGCTGGGGGTCGTGCTCGACGAGGTCGCGGCCGTCGCGCACGGGGTGGGCGGGCACGCCGAACGACTGGAGTCGCTCGGCCAGCGCATCGGCGTCGTCGCCGGCCGCGTGCCGCTCGAGGTCGTCGAGGGGGTCGGCCTCCTCCGCGGCCACGCCGAGCTCGTCCAGTGCCGCCCGCAGGACGTCGGGATGCGCGGCCCCGACCGCGAGCCACCGGTCGTCGCCGGCCGTGCGCACGATCCTGGGTGCCGCGGACGACGGTGCCTCAACGGGCAGCTGGCTCTGCAGCAGCGCCGACCCGAGGTGCGATGCCATGGCCTCGAGCTGTGACAGGTCGACGTGACCGCCCTCTCCGCGGTGGAGCAGGTCGAGGGTCGCGACCACGGCCGAGTTGGCGGCCACCATGTCGCCGAGCCCGAACGTCAGCCCCTGCGGTGCACGATCGTCGCGTCCCGTCTCGGCGGTGAGGCCCGACATCGCGGCCAGCGTGTCGGCGAACGTCACGGCGTCGCGCCACGGGCCGTCCTGCCCCGTGCCCGCCATCGACACGAGGACGACGTCGGGGTTGAGCTCGCGCAGCCTCGGATAGTCGAGTCCCCACGTGGACAGCACGCCGGGACTGAAGTTCTCGACCACGACGTCGACGTGCGGAACGAGTCGGCGCAGCAGGTCCTGCCCCTCGTCGGTACGGAGGTTGAGGGCCAGGCTGCGCTTGTTGCGGTTGAAGTTGAGGAAGTAGCCGCCGTCCTCGAAGCCGGCCTCGGGGCGCAGCCGCATGCCGGGGGAGAAGCGGGTCGGGTCCTTGCGGTGGAACGACTCGACCTTGACGATCTCGGCACCGTGCTCGGCGAGGGTCTTGGTGACGTACGGGCCGGCGAGCACCCAGGTCAGGTCGAGCACGCGGACGCCGTCGAGCGAGGCGCCGAGCTCGACCGAGGGACGCCGTCGGGTCGGTGCGACGGGGCTCGGGGTCGTCCCGGTCCAGACGTCGTCCACGGCGGCAGGCCGAGGCGGTGAGAGCCGCAGCGGTCGGGGTGCGGACGAGGGCTCCCAGCCGAGTCCCACGTCGCGCAGACCCTCAGGCCCTTCGATGTCGACGAAGAACTGCCGTGCCACGAGCTGAGGGTTGGCGAGCAGGGCGGCGCCCGACGCCACCTCGGCCCACGGCAGGGCGCGGCGCCGAGCCTCCTCGGCGAACGGGGCGGCAGGCCTGCGGGCCACGAAGCGCGCCACCACCTCGTCGACGTGGGGACGTCCGGCCCACCGGACGTCGACGTCCTGCCACGTCTCGTCGGCGAGGTCCTCGGCCTCTCCCTCCTCGACCATCCACGCCAGCAGGTCGTTCCACATGCGGGGGCTGCCGGAGTATCCGCCGGCGAGGTAGCCGTCGGCGGCGCGGAACACGCGGTGCGCGACGTGGCCGTACACGCCCGACGAGCGTCCGGGAACGGATCGTCCGTGGATCCAGGCGATGGCTCCGGTCTCGAGGGTCGCGGCGACGGCCTCCTGGGCCGACACGTCGACGAGCTGTCCGGCACCGGTGCGATCACGAGCGTTGAGAGCCAGCAGTGCGCCGATGGCCCCGTGCGTGCCGGCGAGCTGGACACCCTGCTCGCGTGGAGGCGGCTCGGGCGCCCGGCCGGGATCGCCACCGAGCCAGGCCATGCCGCCCGCTGCCGTGAGCACGGTGTCGTCCGCGAGCCACTCGCGGCGCGGACCGGTCAGCCCGAACGGCGTGATGACGACGTGTGCGACGTGCTCCCACGCCGCCGGGTCTGCCTCGCGCAGCGCGAGGGTGCGCAGGTCGCGGCGGGCACCCGACTCGAGGACGACGTCGGCGCGGGCGAGGAGCGACGAGACGACTGCGTCGAGGTGTTCGGTGTCGCTCGCGACCACGCAGCGCTTGCCGGCGTGCCAGTGCAGGGCCTCGGCCCCGTCGGTCCGCTCGCCGTCGATCGTCACTCGCACGACGTCCGAGCCGAGCCCGGCGAGCAGTCGGGCGGCCTGGTGGCCGAGCGGGTCGGTGAGGTCGAGGACGCGCAGTGGTGGGGTCGTCACAGGGGTCTCCTAGGGGGTCGGGGCATCGGCGTCCCACGCCGACGGCGGAAGGCCGCGGTCGCGCAGCGTCCGGTGGACGATCTTGTGGCTGCCCGTGCGGGGCAGGGAGGTCTCGACGCTCACGAAGCGCGGGACCGAGTGGCGGGGAAGGCGGGTGGCGCAGTGCCGGCGCAGCTCGGCAGGGTCGAGATCGACACCCGGCCGGGTCACGACGACGAGCAGCACCTCGTCGTCGGTCAGCTCGGACGGGACGCCCACGGCGGCCGCCTCCTCGACATCGGCGTACGACAGCGCCGCCTGGGCGACGCGCTCGGCGTCGATCGTCACGCCGCGTCGGCGGATGACGTCGGCGGCGCGGCCCTCGTGGCTGATCCAGCCGTCGTCGAGCCTTCCGCGGTCGCCGGTGACGAACCAGCCGTCACGCCAGGCGGCAGCCGTGGCCGCGGCGTCGCCGACGTACTCCGTGAACGTGAGACCGGGGCGGCGGGGGCGCACGTGGACGGTGCCGATGCTGCCGTCGGGCACGGGCACGCCGTGCTCGTCGACGACGCGCACGTCGTACTCGGGCACCACGGTGCCGGCCCACCCGGGACGCGCCTCGCGGCCCGTCGTCGCGACGTCGCCGAGCTCGGTGCAGGCGTAGGCCTGGCGCAGCTCGACCCCGAACCGTTCACTCACCTGCTGGTGGAGCCAGTCGGGTGCCGGGCCGCCGTAGGCCTGGCGCACCCGGTGGGCGTGGTCGTCGGGGGAGGCCGGCTGCCGCAGCAGCATCGCGCACAGGGCCCCCATGAAGTTGAAGGCCGTGACCTGCTCGTCGGCCGCCGTCGTCCAGAAGCGTGAGGCCGAGAACGGCCCGACGACGACCCGTGCTCCGGAGAGCACGGCGGGCAGGAAGGCGGCGTGCCGGACGTTGATGTGCTGCCACGGGAACACGTTGAACAGGACGTCGTGGGAGTCGTAGTCCATCGCGCGCCGTACTCGTTCGGCCTGACCCAGCCCCGAGCTGTTCGGCAGCAGCGCGCCCTTGGGGCGGCCACCCGTGCCCGATGTCACCATGACCGCAGACGGCGCGTCGAGCTCGGCGCGGTGCCCCGGTGTCGGACGTGATGGCAGCTCCTCGAGAGACGGGATGCCGGCGCGGCGACCCTCCACGGTCGTGACGGGGTGGGTCGTGTGCTGGCCGAGGGTGGCGAGGTGCGGCTCGGCGTCGAGCCGGTCAGGTGAGGCGACGGTCGTCACGCACCGCGTCGCGTGCGCCAGTGCGCCGGCCAGGAGCGGGTCGAGCCCGTCCGGCACCGGCAGCTCGACCGCGCCCAGCCACGAGATCGCCGTGGTCAGCGCGGCCGCCTCGGGCCCTGCCGGCACGGCCGTGGCCACGGTGTCACCGGGCCCGACGAGGGCTGCGAGTCGTCCGGCCGTCGCGAGCGCCCGGTCGAGCAGCGCGCCGGCGCTGACCGCCGGCCCCCCGAAGCGGCGGATCAGCTCGCCGTCGGGGTCGCGACGCGCGCGAAGCTCGACCGCCTCGGCGAACGACCGCGGAGGCGTCACGCCGACCGGGTCGGCTTCTGCGCGAGGGCGTCGATCGCGATGTCGACCTGCGTGCGTGTGCTCATGCTGACCTCGCTGGATGGACCTCGGGATCGCCCCGTCGGATGGTGGTGGCACGTCGGCGAGCACAGCCCGTCACCCGACGCGGACCTCGCAACTCTCACAGAGCACAGGCCGCCGGCGGTCGATCCTGGTCCGGTCAGCGATACAGCGTCAGTGCTGGCCTCCGCTGACCGTCGTCGCTGCGCATCGCGAGCTTGGTGTGCTGACGCGTGATCCCCGCCGAGGCCATGCGCAGGGTGCGGACCAGAGGCTCGTCGCCCGAGTGCGAGACGGGCACGGTCAGCGACAGGGCGGCGATCACGGTGTGGCCGCTGTCGTAGATGGGGACGGCGAAGCTCTTGAAGCCGATCATCGCCTCCTCGTGCTCGGTGGCCAGCTCGTGCTCGCGGATGACGTCGAGCTCGCGACGCAGGCTCGCGTGGTCGAGCTGGCTGTGCGCCGTCAGCTGCTGCAGGCGCTCCGCCACGACGGCGTCGAGCAGGTCGCCGTGGTGCGGCGACATCGCCAGCAGCAGCTTGCCCGATGCCGTGCAGGTCAGCGGCAGCCTGCCGCCCACCTTCGACAGCGAGTGGACGCTTCTGGTGCCGCCGAGCTTCTCCAGGTAGTAGGTGCCCGTGCCCTCGAGCACGGCGAGATGGGCGGTGCCGCGCGTCATCGCGACGAGGTCGACGAGCACGGGGCGTCCCACGGTGCGCAGCAGCGACGCGGTGCCGACCCGCTGGCTGAGCGCGAACACGCTGAACCCGATGCGGTAGCCGTTGTCGACCCGCTCGAGCATCCCCAGGGCCACCAGCTCCTGCGCGAGGCGGTAGACCGACGGCTTGGGAACGCCGCTGCGCTGGCTCAGGTCGACGAGCCGGAGCGTGTCGTGCTCGTCGTCGAACGCCGACAGGATCGAGAACGCTTTGCCGAGCACGGAGTTCGGGATCGAGGTGTGCTCGCTCTCGTCGGTGCTGATGTCATGTGCCAAGACGCTCATGTGACTCCCGGTGGATGGCTCGGATGGATCATTGTGGCCCCTGTCACACGATTATCCAACTGGATAATCGTTTCGTCCAGCGAAACATCAGAATGCAACGCATCTTTTACACAGCCGTGTCGTTTCGACCGGAGTTCGGTCAGCGGACCGAGGTGAGCGTCGCGTGCTGGCCGACGTGGCACATTCGTTCCGACCGCCGGGGTCTGACGACGCACAGAGGAGACACCATGCAGAGCGCACAGCTGTTGATCGGGGACGAGTGGGTCTCGGCCTCCGACGGAGCCACCAGCGAGACGATCGACCCCGCGACCAACACCGTGATCGGCAGCTTCGCCGAGGCGACGGGGTCCGACGTCGACGCAGCCGTCGCGTCGGCGCGCGCAGGCTTCGAGTCCGATGCATGGCAGGGCATGACGCCTGACCAGCGCGGCAAGGTGCTGTGGCGCATCGCCGAGCTGCTGGAGCGCGACGCCGACGAGATCGCCGCCCTCGAGACGCTCGACCAGGGCATGCCGTCGTTCGTGAGCGGTGGCATCAGCCTGCCGCTCGCGGCGCAGGTGTTCCGCTACTACGCGGGCTTCGCCACCAAGATCGAGGGCAAGGTGTCGCCGATCTCGATCCCGGGCAACCTGACGTACCAGCGTCGCGTGCCGCTCGGCGTCTGCGCCCTCATCACCCCCTGGAACTTCCCGCTCGCGATTGCCGCGTGGAAGCTCGCGCCGGCCCTGGCGACGGGCAACGCGGTCATCCTCAAGCCTGCCGAGCAGACCCCGCTGTCGACCGTCCGTCTGGTCGAGATCTGCCGCGAGGCCGGCGTGCCCGCCGGCGTCGTCAACCTGCTGACGGGTGGCCCCGAGGTGGGCAAGGCGCTGGTCAACCACCGCGGGGTCGACAAGATCTCGTTCACGGGCTCGACCGAGGTCGGCCAGTACATCGCCCGCGCCTCGGCCGACGACTTCAAGCGCACGACGCTCGAGCTCGGCGGCAAGGCCCCCAGCATCCTGTGCGCCGACGCCGACATCGACGCAGCGGTCATGGGCAACGTGCAGGGTGCCCTCTTCAACACGGGCCAGGCATGTGGCGCCTACACCCGCTTCTTCGTGCACTCCTCGCGCGTCGACGAGTACACGACCAAGCTGGCGGCGGCCGCGGCCTCGCTGACCATCGGACCGGGTCACAAGGCCGACACCATCGTGGGGCCGCTGGTCTCGCAGGAGCACCTCGACCGCGTCGACTCGTACGTCCAGTCGGGCCGTGACCAGGGTGCCGAGCTGATCACCGGCGGCTCGCGGGTCGACGGCGACCTGGCCGACGGCTTCTTCTACCGTCCGACGGTCTTCGGCGGGGTGACGGACGACATGACGATCGCCCGTGACGAGATCTTCGGCCCCGTGCTGTCGGTCATGGCCTACGACGACATCGACGAGGTCGTCGCCCGCGCCAACGACACCGACTTCGGCCTGGTCGCCGTGCTGTGGACCAAGGACCTCGCCACGGCGCACACCCTGCCTCCGCGCCTCCGGTTCGGCACGGTCTTCGTCAACCAGCTGCCGCTCATCGACCCGGGTGCCCCGTGGGGCGGCTTCGGCATGAGCGGCTGGGGCCGCGAGCTCGGCGAGTACTCGATCGACGGCTTCACCGAGACGCAGTCGACCTTCCTCAACCTGGCCTGACGCGGCCGAGTCACCTGCCGGCGAGACCTGCGTCATCGTCTCGCCGGCAGGTGTGTCGTGGAGGGCCGGGTGGGTACGGCGTCCGGGTCATGACCCCCACGAGCCGGAGCCCCCTGTGATCCCCACCATCGTGAAGCTGCCCCTGTCGATCGCCACCCAGCTGGCCGGCGGTGCCGTCCGCGTCGGCATCGGGGTGGCGACGACCCTGCTGCACCGCGTCACCGCGAGCGATCGCGACGCCCCTGCACCCGCGAACGCTCCCGAGCCGCCGATGGCGCCTGTCGTCGACATCACCCCGCCCGCGCCCACGGTGAACGCCGAGCCGGTCACTCAGCCACCGGCACCCGAGCACTCTCCGACACCGGGGGCGACCACGACGTTCGCCGATCCGGCACCTGCCACCGCCGTGCCGTCGACGCGGGCGACGGCCAAGCGTGCGACCGCGCCGAAGGGGCCTGCCAAGAAGGCTGCGACCCCGCGCAAGGCAGCTCCGAAGAAGCCCGCCTCGACGCTCGACGAGCCGGCGGCCCCGGTCGACGACGACCCCGTCGTCTACACCACCGGCCCCGAGTAACCCCCGATCCGCGAGTGGTGCCTAACGGACGTTCTGGGACGGCGTGTCTGTCCAGGGCGCGCCACTCGAGACCCGGAACGCACCACTCGCGGAGCCAGGGCCGGCGAGACCCCTGACGCACCGAAGTCCCCGACCGGAGTGACAACGGCGGGGACTTCTGCGTGCACCGGAGGCTGCGACGACCTCCGACTCGAGATCCACCGTAGAGAGCCCGTGTGACCCGTCGGGCAACGTCCGGCCAACGCGCCGTGAACTGTTCGTCGAGGCGCTAGCGTGACGGCCATGTCCGTCCTCGAGATCGTCCTCGCCTCGCTGTGCGCGGCGCTGGCGGTCTACGCCGTCGCGCTCCGGGCGATGCTCGGACGGGCGCGGCGGCGCGTCCGCTGGCTCGAGGACCAGTCGTCCCGTCCGCGGTTGACCGTCCCCACGCCGTCCGAGGCGGTGCGCGGCGTCGTCGGCACCGCGATCAAGATGCGCGACCACGGCGTCAGAGGTGTCATCCGCAGCTCGATCGACGACCTCGCGCTCTGGGCGGACGTCGAACGCCCCGATCTCGCCCGTCTCGCGGCCGGCGACGGGACCGTCACGATCATGTTCTCCGACATCGAGGGGTCCACGGAGCTCAACCACCGCCTGGGCGACCGGGGTTGGGTGCAGCTGCTGGCCAGGCACGACCGCATCCTGACCAAGTCCATCGAGCGGCAGGGCGGTCACGTCATCAAGACGCAGGGCGACGGCTTCATGGTGGCGTTCGCCGAGGCGTCGGAGGCGGTCGCCGCCGCGTGCGACATCGAGCGCCGGCTGAGCCGGGTACGGTCCGGCAAGCTCTCCGACGTGCGCGTGCGCATCGGAGCCCACCGCGGATCGGCGGTCCACCGCGACGGCGACCTGTTCGGCCGCAATGTCGCCCTCGCCGCCCGGGTCGCGGCGCAGGCCGACGGCGGTGAGGTCCTCGTCAGCGACGCCGTGATCGACGCGCTGGGCGATGACGCGGTGCCGGTGGTCGAGGTGCGCGAGGCCGAGCTCAAGGGCGTGCCGGGCGTCCAGCGGCTGCATCTGCTCGACTGGTCCTGACGCCACGCGGGACCGATCTCTCTGCGTTCGCGCTGCTTCGGCGACGTCAACGCAGAGAGATCGGTCAACCACTCCGAGACCAGCGCTACTGCCCCCGGCGGACCTTGCCCGTCGCCGACCGCTGCAGCTCGTCGATGAGCTGGACGTCGCGCGGCACCTTGAACCGCGCGAGGTGGTCGCGCACGTGCGCGCGGACGTCGTCGGGGGTCAGGTCGGAGTCGGGCTCGGCCACGACGACGGCTCGCAGTCGCTGCCCGTACTCCTCGTCGGGGACGCCGTGCACCGTGACGTCGCGGATCGCGGGATGAGCGTGCAGGAGGTCCTCGACCTCGCCCGGGAAGACGTTCTCGCCGCCGGAGACGATCATGTCGTCGTCGCGGCCGTCGACGAACAGTCGTCCGTGGGCGTCGAGATGTCCGACGTCGCCGGTGCTGACGTGTCCGTCGACGACCTGACGGTCGCCCAGAGCCTCGGCCGGTGCGTTCATCGAGCTGCGGACGACGATCCGGCCGACCTCGCCGGTCGGCACCTCACGGCCGAGGTCGTCGACGATGCGCACCGACACCCCGCGCAGCGGACGGCCGACCGTGCCGGGAGCCGTGCGGAGGTCGGCCGGACCGGCGATCGTCGACCACCCGATCTCGGTCGAGCCGTACATGTTGAGTAACACGTCGCCGAAGGCGTCCATGAAGCGTTCGGCCAGCGCAGGCGTGAGGGGCGCGGCACCCGACGGCACGGCGTGCAACGAGGTCAGGTCGAGCTGCTCGCGCTGGTCGGCCGGCACGTCGAGCAGGCGGTGGAGCATGACCGGCACCACGAACATGACCCTCACCCGGTGCCGCTCCACCGCACGCAGCGCCGCGGCCGCGTCGGCGTGCCGCATCAGCACGACGGGGCACCCGAGCGCGATGGCGATGACGAGATACGCCAAGCCGAGCCCGTGGAACAGTGGCGGGAGCACCAGGACGGGATCGCCGCTGCGCAGGCCGATCGAGCGCAGCATCGTGCTGAGCGGCCCCACGACACCGGCTCCCTGCGAGCGCCGCGGCGATCCCTGGGGCGTGCCGGTCGTGCCCGACGTCAGGATCACGAGCCGGCCGGTGTGGCGGCGGCTCGGCGGGGCCGGGTGGCCGAAGTCGCACGCCCACGCGACCGTCCCGGAGCCGTGCCCGTCGGTCACGAGTGCGGGGATGCCGAGATCGGCCCTTGTGACGACCCGCTGCAGGTCGGAGTCGTGCACGATCAGCTCGACGCCCTCGCGTCCGACGACGTCCGCGAGCTGGTCGGCCGCGAAGTCGGTGTTGAGCAGCACCAGGTCGGCATCGACCCACAGCGTCGCGAAGGCCGCCTCGACGAACCCCGCGTGGTTGCGGCACAGCAGCCCCACGGTGCTGCCGCGGCCGATGCCCCGCGCGTGCAGCACGCCCGCCAGCTGCCGCACCCGGTCGTAGAGCTCGCGCGCCGTGACGGTGCCGTCGTCGTCGATCACGGCCGCGCGATCGGGCCAGCGGCTCGCGGTGTGCGCGAGCAGCACGGCCGGCGACGCCTGGTGCCGCACCAGGCCCTTCGCGAGACCGACGGCGGCGCGCGGCCCCACGGGCGCCACGACGCGTGACGACAGCGCCGCGTCGAGGGCACCGATGACGGTTCCGGCGAACGGGATCACCGACGGTCCCGCGCGTCACCTGTGTTGCGCGTCACATCACCCATCTTCGGACCGTACCGCCCCGCGCAGGCGCGCGCCAGCGTCCGGCGCACGATGACGCATCTTTCGACGTCTCCGTTGCAGGGGCCACCGGAACGCAGCGAGATCGGTCGATCTCGGCGCGCGCTCGCCGCAAACCGTCGGTCAGAACTCCGGCAGACGCGGCACGTACGGATCCTCGAGGGCCGCGAGCTCGTCGGCGTCCAGCACCAGGTCGATCGACGCGACGGCGTCGTCGAGGTGAAGGGGCTTGGTGGCACCGACGATCGGCGCGGTGACGACCTCCTGCTGCCGCACCCACGCCAGGGCGACCTGCGCCCTGGACACCTCGCGGGCGTCAGCGATCGCGCCGACCGCGTCCGCGATGGCCCGGTCGGAGTCCTCGGCCTGGCGGTAGTACTTCTGCGTGACGTGGTCGGACCCGCTGCGCTCGGTACTGACGTCGTCCCAGTCGCGGGTCAGGCGGCCGCGGGCCAGCGGGCTCCACGGGATGACGCCGATGCCCTCGTCGAGGCAGAACGGGTGCATCTCGCGCTCGTCCTCGCGCTGCACGAGGTTGTACTGGTCCTGCATCGACACGAACGGCGTCCACCCGTTGAGGTCGGCCGCGTGCTGCGCCTGCGCGAGCTGCCACGCCCACATCGACGACGCCCCGATGAACCGCGCCTTGCCCGACCGCACGACGAGGTCGAGGGCCTCCATCGTCTCCTCGATCGGGACGGCGGGGTCCCAGCGGTGGATCTGGTAGAGGTCGACATAGTCGGTGCCGAGACGGCGCAGGCTGTCGTCGATCTGCTGGGCGATCGCCGCGGCCGACAGGCCACCCGAGTCGGGGTCGCCGTCCATCGGGAAGAACACCTTGGTCGCGATCTCGACGTCCTCGCGACGCGCGAAGTCGGCGAGAGCGCGACCGACGATCTCCTCGCTGGAGCCGTCTGAGTACATGTTGGCGGTGTCGAACGTCGTGATGCCGGCCTCGAGGGCCTGCCGGATGAAGGGCCGGCTCTCGTCCTCGGGCAGCGACCAGGCGTGCGTGCCGCGGCCCGGATCGCCGTAGCTCATGCAGCCGAGGATGATCTCGGAGACCTCGAGGTCGCTGTCGCCCAGCTGCACGCGTTCCATGTCTCCCATCATGGGGCCTCGCCGTAGCCTCGGCCCATGAGCAGCGAGACGATCCTCATCACGGTCCCCGACGGCACTGCCGAGGCGTACGTCAGCCGGCCCGACGAGGCCGACCACCCCGGCGTGCTGTTGCACGCCGACGCGATCGGACTGCGACCGCAGATCGAGCAGATGGCCGACCACATCGCCTCGTGGGGCTACGTCGTCATGGCACCGCACGTCTTCTACCGCGATGGCTCCGCGGCCGACCTGGCACCGACGGCCGACCTGACCCGGCCGGGGGCCCGAGAGGAGTTCTTCGTCGGCGCCATGCAGCGGGTGAGAGCCCTGACGCCCGACCGCTCCGATCACGACCTCGACGCGTACCTCGACGCACTGCTGCGGCTGGACGGCGTGTCGGGCGGTCGGGTCGGCATGACGGGGTACTGCATCGGCGGGCGCCTGGCCGTCCGGGCCGCCGGTCTGCGTCCCGACGTGATCGCCGCGGCGGCCGCCTTCCACCCCGGCGGACTCGTCACCGACGAGCCGGACAGCCCGCACCGGGTCGTCGCCCGGGCATCCGCCGAGATCCTGGTCGGTCATGCCGACCAGGACTCGTCCAACCCGGCGGAGGCCGTCGCGATCTTCGAGTCCGCCCTCGCGGCGGCAGGCCTCACCTTCACGTCGGCGATCTACCCGGGCGCACCGCACGGCTTCACGATGGCCGACACCTCGTCGTACGACGATGCAGGTGCAGAGCGTCACTACGTCGAGCTGCGGGCGCTGCTCGAGCGGACGCTGCCGGCCTGACCGCCCGTCGTCAGAGCGTCCCGACGAACGGCAGCACCAGGCGGCACGGGACGGGCCGGGGGTGCGCCGGGTCGAGCGCGTTGAGCACGAGTGCCGCGGCCACGGGGTCGGCGACGATCTGGAAGTGCTCCGACAGGTCGAGCCCGCAGTAGTCCTGGACCACGAGGTTGGTCATGCCCGGCTCGATGCCGCTCGTGTAGGGGACGACGAGCTCGTCGTAGCGCGTGACGATGTTGGTGTACGAGATGCCCGCGACGGCAGGCCCGCCGTCCGATCGCATCTTCTTGATGAAGTCGGAGCCGGCGAGCAGCTGCGGACCGGAGGCGAAGTACGGCTCCAGCAGGCTGATGGCGGGTCCGCTGATGCCGAAGGGCGTGCCGATCCTGACCAGGGTGTCGAGGGCGGCCGGATCGGTGCCGTGCCAGATCGGTGCGATCGACACGTACGAGTGGATGTTCTTCGCGCCGCCGAGGAACTTGGCGTAGTAGTTGGGCACGACGGTGCCCTCGCTGTGCCCCAGGATGTCCACGGTCGCCGATCCCGTGGCCGTCTTGACCCGCTCGATGAACGTCGCGAGCTGCGCCGCGCTCTTCTCCATCGCGGTCAGCCCGCCGAACACCTGGTTGGCCGGCGTCGTGACCTGCGGCAGCTGGCCGTAGGTGAGTGCGAAGACGCAGTAGCCGTTGTTGGCCAGCAGCGGGCTGAACGTCTGCCAGTTCGTCGCCTTGTTGCCGATCAGTCCGTGCACCAGCACGACCGGTCGGGGGTGCGCCGCGGAGGGCTTGCACGACCAGTTGTTGGCACCCGGGGGATCGGCGTCGATGCCGAGGCCAGCGATGACCGCCGAGGTGAGGAACGTGTAGGGGACCGGGAGGGGGGCGGGAGCTGCGGTCGCCGGCTGGGCGGAGAGCCCGAGGGACACGGCGAGGGCGGTGAGAGCCAGCGAGATGCGACGGAACGTCATGGTGAGCCTGTCTGCGGGAGTGTAAACAGCAGTTACTCACGGCGAGAGCGTGTCTGGCAAGAGCCGATGTCGTACGGACCAAGGTCCCCACCTGCACCCGGAGAGGTCCTCAATGCCGGCGGATGATTTTTTTGGTGGCGGACGAGCCCTCGTGGGGGCTAGATTGACCACAGCAGAGGGAGTGACGCAGTTCCAGCACCTCGGCCAGTGCTACCGATGGGAGACCCGCTTCGGCGGGGTTCGGTGTTCAGGCCCGGGTGGGCCGTCGAGGCGCGGGGCTGTGTGCGGGGCATCCGTTCTCCCCCTGTCACAGGGGTGGGGGCACCAGGGATGAGTCGTATTCACAGGAGGGCGCACCGAGCGCGCTCACGCGCCTGCGCGATTGCCGCGACGGTCTTCGGGGTGGCGCTCGGCACAGCCGTCGTGCAGGCTCCGGCGGAGGCCGCTTCAACGCCTGTCACGGTCAAGGCCGTCTCGTCCCGGGTCGTGCCCGCTGGCGCGATGACGACGGTCGTGCCGCGGTACTCCGCGGGCAAGAACGTCCGTGTCCTGTCGGCGAGGGTCGACGTCAAGCGCGGGTCCACCTGGGTCGCCCGGGGCGTCCGCCGCGCCAAGGTGCCCGCCGGCACGTACCGCGTCACCACCAAGGTGTCGTACCGCCAGCGTGTCTCCGGCAAGCTCTCGGCCAAGCGCGTCAAGCGCCACAGCTACACGCTGCGTCTCACGCCGGCCCCGGTCGTCTCTCCGGCACCGGCTCCGTCCTACGTACCGCCGCCCACGCCGGCACCTGCCGTGACGCGTGTGCCGGCCCCGTCCAGCCTGACCCGCACGAGCTCCGGCTGCTACGACGCCTCGCTGGTCAAGGCGAACGGCACTGCGTGGACCTGCACCTTCTTCGACGACTTTTCCGGCACGACCCTCGACCGGTCGAAGTGGACCCCCGTCGAGACCTCGACGAGCGGTTACCAGATCGGGCACGACTGCTTCGTCGACGACCCCCGCAACATCGCGGTCGGCAGCGGGGCGTTGTCGCTGACCGTGCGCAAGCTCAGCAGCGCGCAGCCCTGCGCCGGGGCACGCAAGGGCGACGAGAACCTCGACCACACCGCCGGGTCGGTCATCCTCAACGACGCCTTCGCGCAGTCGCGCGGACGGTTCGAGATCCGTGCCGCCTTCCCGGCGACGACGGTGGCTGGGCACCACAGTGCGCTGTGGATGTTCCCCGCTGACCCGACCGCCACCTGGCCGATGTCGGGCGAGATCGACATCGCCGAGTACTACTCGCGGTGGCACGGCCGCGCGATCCCGTACATCCATTACGGATCCACCGATCCCTCGGTCACCAACAACTACTGCTTCATCGCCGACCCCACCGCGTTCAACACCTACACGCTGGAGTGGACGGCCACGACGATGTCGATCGCGTACAACGGCCAGACCTGCCTGACGCACGAGATCTCCGACGACCTCAAGCTGCCGTTCGAGGGACAGTTCAAGCTGCTCCTGACGCAGGGTCTCGGCGTCGGCGACGGCGAGTACGGCAACGTGCCGACCGACAAGACGCCCGACATCGGCACGACCAAGGTCGACTACGTCCGCATCTGGAAGTAGCCGACGGAATATCCCGTGGCCGGACCCGATTGACCTCGGTATGACGTCGACACTTTCTGCCACCCCGTCCGGCACCTTCCAGCTCGGCGGAGACCTGCCCGTCACGCGTCTGGGCTACGGCGCGATGCAGATCACCGGCGACGGCGTGTGGGGCGAGCCCCGCGACCGCGCCGAGGCGGTCGCGGTGCTGCGGCGCGCGGTCGAGCTCGGCGTCACGTTCTTCGACACGGCCGACTCGTACGGTCCCGACGTCTCCGAGCAGATCATCCGCGAGGCGCTGCACCCGTACGCCGACGACGTCGTCATCGCGACCAAGGCCGGCCTGACGCGGACCGGTCCCGGCGAGTGGGTGCCCGTGGGGCGTCCCGCCTACCTCAAGCAGCAGGTCGAGCTGAGCCTGCGCAAGCTGGGCCTCGAGCGGATCGACCTCATCCAGCTGCACCGCATCGACCGCGACGTGCCGCTGGCCGACCAGGTCGGCGCGCTGAAGGAGCTGCAGGACGCCGGCAAGGTGAGGCACATCGGTCTCAGCGAGGTCGACGTCGCCGACCTGCAGGAGGCGCAGAAGACCGCCGAGATCGTGTCGGTCCAGAACCTGTTCAACCTGACCGACCGGTCGGCCGAGCCGCTGCTCGACCACGTCACGGCCGAGGGCATCGCCTTCATCCCGTGGTTCCCGCTGGCGACCGGCGGCCTGGTCAAGGACGGCGGACCCCTCGAGAAGCTCGCTGCCGAGCACCATGCGACCCCGTCGCAGCTGGCCCTGGCCTGGCTGCTCAAGCGGTCGCCGGTGATGCTCCCGATCCCCGGCACGTCGACGATCTCGCACCTCGAGGACAACATCGGCGCAGCCGCGATCGAGCTGAGCGACGCCGAGCACGAAGCCCTGACCAACGCCGTCTGACCCCCACCCCGCTGGGCCTGACGTTCTGACCAACACGCCGTCGGCGTGTCTGCAAAAACGTCAGGCCCATCGGGGAGGGGGAGCGTCAGTCGACGAGCTGCGTCTCCAGCACCGAGTTGGGGCGGAAGTGCACCGGGTCGCCGCGGCGGGTCGGCCTGATCAGGTCGAAGCCGCCGGTCGTGACGATCGCCCACGTCAGCGGCGGCTCGGCGTGGCCGAGGTGACGTCCACCGATCGGCGCGAACAGGTCGAGAGCCTCCTGGGCGCAGTGCAGGTGCGTCGGCGGGAAGTCGAACGCGCCGGCCTCCGCCTCCTCCGAGCCGCCGATGAACGCGACAGGACGGGTCAGGGGCTCGCCGCAGATGCCGCAGACCCGGCTGAGGGCGCACCGGATGGCCCGCTTCTTGACGACGTGGGAGTGGTCGAGCGCGCCCCCGTCGTCCTCGCACGCGAACGGCACGGGGAGCCCGCCGAGCGTCGGACGCCCGGCGAGCCCCGCCGTCACACCGACGCCGCGCCCGACCACTTGCCCAGCTCCGAACGCCGCGTGGGGCGCTGGTCATCGCGCAGGCGGCGCTGTGCCCGCTCCGGCACGGGTGCCGGGTTGTCGCTCGTGCGACGGTTCGGCAGCGACAGCTTGAGGATCGTCCGCAGCGTCTGCCCGTACTGCTTGTAGAGCGGTCCGGTCGTGTAGGGGATGTCGTAGCGCGCGCAGAGATCCTTGACCTTGACCGAGATCGCCGCGTAGCGGTTGCTGGGCAGGTCGGGGAACAGGTGGTGCTCGATCTGGTAGCCGAGCTGCCCGCTCATGATGTGCAGCAGCTTGCCGCCATTGAAGTTGGCCGAGCCGAGCATCTGGCGCAGGTACCACTCGGCACGCGTCTCGTCCTCGAGCTCCTCCTCGGTGAAGTGCACCGCACCATCGGGGAAGTGGCCGCAGAAGATGATGCCGTGCGTCCAGATGTTGCGGATGATGTTGGCCGTGAAGTTGGCCGTCAGCGTCTGCAGGAAGAACGGTCCGGTCAGCGCGGGATACATGACGTAGTCCTTGAGCGACTGCTTGCCGACCTTGTTGCCGATCTGCTTGAGCTGCTTCTTGAGCAGCTCGGGATCCTTCTCGCCCTTGCGGATGGCCTCGATGTCGAGGTCGTGCAGCGCGACGCCCCACTCGAAGAACAGGGCCAGCAGCGCGTTGTAGACCGGCTGGCCGAGGTTGACGGGGTGCCACTTCTGGTCGCGCGACATGCGCAGGATGCCGTAGCCGATGTCGTTGTCGTGGCCGAGCACGTTGGTGAACTGGTGGTGGATGTAGTTGTGCGAGTGCTTCCACTGCTCGGCGGGCTGGGTCGTGTCCCACTCCCAGTTGGACGAGTGGATCTCGGGATCGTTCATCCAGTCCCACTGGCCGTGCATCGCGTTGTGGCCGAGCTCCATGTTCTCGAGGATCTTGGCCGAGCCCAGCAGGGCCGTGCCGAGCAGCCATGCGGGCGGGAAGAAGCTCGCGAACAGCGTGATGCGTCCAGCGGCCGCGAGGCGACGCTGCAGCGTGATGGTGCGCAGGATGTAGTCGCGATCGGCCTGGCCGCGTGAGGCCTCGACCTCGCGCCGGATCTCGTCGAGCTCGGCACCGATCGCCTCGACCTCTTCGTCGGTCAGGTGGGTGTACTCACGGACGTCTGAGAACGCCATGCTGGTTCTCCTTCGGTGGGTTGGATCGTGCTGCGGGTGCGTGGTGGTGCTGTGCGGTGTCTAGAGGGAGAGCGTGCAGTCGCCGGCCGCGACCGACACGCACGTCTGGATGTACTCGCCGGGCTCGCCGTGCTCGTCGCCGCTGCGCAGGTCGCGCACGCGGCCGGAGGCCAGGGGGACGTCGCAGGTGTGGCAGATGCCCATGCGGCAGCCGAAGAGCATGTTGACGCCGGCCTTCTCGCCGGCCTCGAGCAGCGTGGTGGCACCGTCGACGTCGACCGTCGGTCCGCCGACGCCGAACGTGACCTCTCCGCCGGCGGCGGAGCCTCCCGCGGCGGCCAGCGTGAACCGCTCCACGTGGATCTGGTCGGACAGCCCGTACGTCTCGTAGTGCTGCGTGAAGGCGTCGAGCATGCCGGCCGGGCCGCAGGCCCACGTCGTCCGGTCGCTCCAGTCGGGGCAGACGTCGTCGAGCTGGTCGGCCGTCAGCATGCCGTCGGCATCGGTGAAGCGCTCGTAGAACGTGAAGTTCGTGTAGCGCAGGGCCAGCACCCGCAGCTCGTGGACGAACATCATGTCGTCCTCGTTGCGGGCGGAGTAGACGAGCACGGCGTCGGGGATCGACCCGCGACGGTCGAGCGTGCGCAGGATCGACATGACCGGCGTGATGCCGCTGCCGCCGACCAGGAAGAGCATCTTCTCGGGTGGCGGGTCGGGCACCGTGAAGTCGCCCTGGGGGGAGGCCAGGCGCACGATGGTGCCCGGCTCGAGGCCGTTGACCAGGTGGTCGGACAAGAAGCCCTCGGGCATCGCCTTGACCGTGATGCTGACGGTCTTGCCCTCGACGAGCGGCACCGACGACAGCGAGTAGGAGCGCCAGTGGAAGCGGCCGTCGATCTCGACGCCGATGCCGATGTACTGGCCGGGCGCGTGGTCGAACGTCCAGCCCCAGCCGGGCCGGATCACGAGGGTCGCGGCGTTCTCGGTCTCGGGCACGACCTTCTCGACGCGACCGCGCAGCTCGCGCTGCGACCACAGCGGGTTGATGAGCGCCAGGTAGTCATCGGGCAGCAGCGGCGTCGTCATGGCCTTGCCGAGCCGGCGGAGCTGGCGAAGCGCCGATGATCGCTCGATGAGTGGGGCGGTCATGGGCGTCCTCCTTCGGTGCACAGGTGTTCACTCGGTATGTAACTCAGAGTGACACTTTGGACTTCGTCCCGCAACAGGACGTCGGTCACGTCGCGGACGATGATGGAAGCATGCGCCCGCTGCACCCCCTCCGCGACCTGAATGAGCAACTTCTTCGCCGCCGCACCAGCATCAAGTGGCGCGAGTACCCGTCCGACGTCCTGCCGCTGTGGGTGGCCGAGATGGACGTGCTGCCGCCGGCGGCGGTCACGGGGGCGCTGGTGGCGGCGATCGAGGCCGGTGACACGGGCTATCCCCACGGCAACGAGTACGCGGAGGCGTTCGCGGCCTTCGCCGCCGACCGTTGGGGCTGGCACGGGCTCGATCCCGGTCGCACCGCGTACGCGGCAGACGTCATGACCGGTGTGTCCGAGGCCGTCCGGCTGGTGTCCGGTCCCGGGGACCCGGTCGTGGTCAACCCGCCGGTCTATCCACCCTTCTTCGGCTTCACCGAGCACGCCGGACGGGTCGTCGTCGCGGCTCCCCTGGGCGACGACGGCCGGCTCGAGCTCGACGGGCTCGATCGCGCCTTCGGGCAGGCAGGTGCCGGCGGCCGCCGCGTGACCTACCTGCTGTGCAACCCGCACAACCCGACGGCCGTCACCCACACGCGGGACGAGCTGCTGGCCGTCGCGTCGCTGGCGCGTCGGCACGGGGTGCGCGTCGTCGTCGACGAGATCCACGGCCCGCTGGTGCCGACCGGATTCGTGCCCTACCTGAGCCTCGACGGCACCGAGGACGCCTTCGTCGTGACCTCGGCGTCGAAGGCCTTCAACCTGGCCGGGGCCAAGGCCGCCGTGATCGTCGCAGGCGAGGCCGCAGCGGCCGATCTCGAGCAGCTGCCCGAGATCGTCTCGCACGGGCCCAGCCACCTCGGGATGATCGCGCACACGGCCGCCCTGCGTGAGGGCTCGGCGTGGCTCGACGCCGTCCATGCCGACCTCGCAGACAACCGCCGTCTGCTGGCCGACCTGCTGGCCGAGCACCTCCCGGCCGTCCGGTGGGGTGGCGGATCGGCCACCTACCTCGCCTGGTTGGACTGCCGAGATCTCGGTCTCGGCGACGATCCCGCAGCGGCGTTCCTGGCGGGCGGGAAGGTCGCGCTCAACTCAGGTCTGCCGTTCGGAATCGGTGGTGCGGGACACGTCCGGCTGAACTTTGCGACGTCGCCGACGATCCTCGGTGACGCGATCGGTCGGATGGCGGAGGTCGTCCGGGCCCATCGGGACTAGCCCGCCTGGCCCGGTCGGATGGTTCTCGTCGCGAGGGGTGCAGCGGTGGCTGATGGCTCCTAGGATTCTCGGCAGGGAGCTCACACCATGGAACTGAAGTTGGCGCGGCCGAGGGAGTGGCTGCTGGGACTGCCGCCTCTGACGGCGGTCACTGCTGCGATGTACGGGGCCGGCTCGGCGCTGCTCGTCGTGGGTCTGCTGACCTGGGAGCCCAACAAGAACCCGCGCTGGGTCATCGGCACGCTGGCGGCGGTCTCCTTGGTCTTCCTGGTGTGGACGCTGGTGCGCGGCGCACGCCTCACGACGACCGAGGCGCTCGTGATGTCGGGCATCAAGCTGTTCACGATCGGTGGCCTCACGTGGACGACCCACTTGATGCTCGGTGCCTTCGCCAACGGCACCGTGCTGCCGATCGCGGGCATCTACACCGTGTGGTTCCTCCACCCCGTCGTCGGTCGCGTCGTCCTCTACGCGGGCATCGCGTGGTGGTCGGCGGCCATCGTGCAGCACGGTGACTCCACGGTCGTGCCGTTCGCCGCCTCGATCGTCGTGCAGAGCGTCGTGGCCTCCGAGGTCTTCGCGCGGATCAAGCACCGCATGGACCGCGTGGCCCGCACCGACCCCCTCACCGACACGCTCAACCGGCGGGGCATCACCGAGGTGCTCGACCGCGAGCTCGGGCGATCGCGTCGCCGACAGGTGCCCGTCTCGGTCATCGCGGTCGACCTCGACGGGCTGCGCGAGGTCAACAACACCTTCGGCCACCGCGCCGGCGACGACCTGCTGGTCTCGATCACGCGGCACTGGCTCGGTGCCGTTCGCCGCAACGACACCATCGGGCGCACGGGCGGTGACGAGTTCCTGCTCGTCCTGCCCGAGACCACGCTCGAGCAGGCCGGGACCATGGCCCACCGGCTGGCCGAGGCGTCGCCCGGCTCGTGGTCGTTCGGTGTCGCGATGGCCAAGCCCGACGACACGGTCGAGTCGATGCTCGAACGGGCCGACAGACGCCTGTACGCCGCCAAGAGCGAGCGTCGCGTCGCCTGACGTGCCGCGCGGACGGTTCCGTCCTAGCGTGAGGGAATGAGCGACTCACCCGATGACGACCACGTGCGACCAGACGGCGTCAGCGACCGGACGGTCGAGGCCCTGGGCAAGCTGAGCGAGGCGCTCGAGACGGTCGAGGAGGCGCGAGGTCACCTCTACGCCTTCCACCGCCGCTGCGGCACCGCCGACCTGGCGCTGGGCGAGGCCGTCGACCTGCTCCGCGAGGCGGGTCACGCCGAGCTCGCCGACGCGGTCGAGACCGATCTCGTGGGCCGCAACATCCTCGAGGGTCGCTGGTCGTTCCAGGTCGTCGAGGAGTACGACGACGGCTACTACGCCGCGTTCAAGGAGCACGAGCGGGCGGCCCGCACCGCGCTGGTGGATGGCCGTTCGCACCTGTTCGAGGCGGAGATGAAGGAGGACCGGCGCACCCACGGCCGCCGTCATCACGAGGCGACCCCTGCAACCTCAGGCAGTTCTCAGCCCCGGGAGTGATTGGGGCGCGCGACGGCGGGTACCGCGGAACCAGTCGACGAAAGGAGCCCCCCATGGGACTCGGAGACAAGATCAGCAACGCGGCCGAAGACGCCAAGGGCAAGATCAAGGAAGCCACCGGCAAGGCGACCGACGACGAGTCGCTCGAGGCCGAGGGCAAGGGCGATCAGACCAAGTCCGACCTGAAGAGCGCCGGCGAGAACGTCAAGGACGCCTTCAAGCACTGAGGGCGAGCCCCCAGGCCCGACGGGCGCACCGACCACACGCTGGTCGGTGCGCCCGTCGTCGTCAGCGCCCCGTGGCGTCGAGCGCGTCGGCCTCCGCCAAGGTGGGCGCGGACCCGCCCAGTCGGGCCGGCACCCACGGCTCCCCGCCGGGGTGGGGGCCGTAGGCGTCCTGCACCGCGTGCAGGAGCGAGGTCATCGACGCGTGCAGCGTCGCCGTGAGCTCGTCGGGCGTGCCGACCGGCGGCAGCGGGTCACCGACGGAGACCATGACCGGCGTGCGGGTTCGCCCCAGGTGCCTCGCCCCGCCCTTGGGGAAGATGCGCTGCGAGCCCCACACGATGCAGGGCACGATCGGCACCCCGGCCTCCAGCGCCATGCGGGCGGCGCCCGTCTTGAGCTGCTTGATCTCGTAGCTGCGGCTGATCGTGGCCTCGGGGTAGATGCCGACGACCTCGCCCGCCCGCAGCTCGTCGACGGCCGCGACGTAGGCGCCGTGGCCGGCCGACCGGTCGACGGGGATGACCCGGCAGCCCCACATCAGCCACCGCACGACGAGGTTGCGGCGCAGCTCGGCCTTGCCCATGAAGCGGATCAGGCGGCGGTCCACCGACCGCGCGCTGATGCCGAGGTACGTGAAGTCGACGTAGCTCGTGTGGTTGATCGCCAGCACCGCGCCGCCCGCTGCCGGAAGGCGTCCGCTGCCGACCCGTGTCGTCCGGTGGCCGCCGACGGCGTTGAGCATCCGGAAGACCAGCACCAGCAGCCCGTAGATCACAACGTCTCCAGGATCTCCAGCGTGAGGGCCCAGGCCTCGGACGTCGGGTCGATGACCACGAAGTGGTCGCCGTCGACCTCGGTGAGCTCGGCATCGGCCCCGGCCGCCCGGGCGCGGTCGACGTAGTCGACCGACTGGCTGAGCGGGACGTTGTCGTCCGACCGACCGTGCACGCACCGCACCGGCACCGCCAGCGGGATGACCGCAGTCGGGTCGGCCTGGGCGTAGCGGTCGTCGACGATCCCGCCCATGAAGCGCTGCACGGCCCCTCCGCCGAGGTCGTCGGCCGTCGCGGCCGTCAGATCGAGCACCCCGGCCTGCGAGATCGCGGCCGTGACCGGCACCGCCGGAGCGGTCCACGGTGAGCCTGTGAGCTGCGGACGGCCGGCCGCCCACACCGCGAGGTGACCGCCGGCCGAGTGCCCCAGCGTGACGACCTTCGTGGTGTCCAGCCCTTCGACCTCCGCGAGCGCGTCGATCGCGGCGGCGACGTCGTCGAACGTCTGCGGCCACCCGCCGCCGTCGCCGACCCGGCGGTACTCGATGTTGAACGCGGTCCAGCCCTGCTCCGCGAGGGAGGCCGCGAGCGGACGCCCGAGCGACAGGTCGTACCGGTCGAGCCAGAACCCGCCATGGATCACGACCACGACCCCCTTGGACGAACCGGGCGGCCGCGACAGCTCAGCACGCTGCGCGGGATGGTCGCCGTACCGGATCGTCTCCACGCCGTCCTCCTGCTCGTCGGGTGCGGCCCGTCCGTCGTCACGGGCCCGCGTGCACGCCGCCACCGCGCCGAGCGCGACGAGCGTCAGCATGCTGCGTCGGTCCACGGTGACAGCCAATAGGAGCGAGCCGTCCACCGCCACCCGAACCGGTCCGACAGCCTCTCGTCGACCGATAGAATCAGGGCTCGGTCGAGCGCACGGAGGAGGGTCGGTGGACGTCCACGAGCTCGATCAGTACCTCTTGGTGGGCGCGGGCGTGCTGATCCTCGCGATCCTCGCCGTCCGCCTCTCAGTCAGCATCGGCCTGCCCTCGCTGCTGGTCTACCTCGCCCTCGGGCTCGTCCTCGGCAGCTCAGGACTCGGCATCGAGTTCGCCGACGTCGAGCTCGCGCACGCGCTGGGCTTCGGCGGTCTCGTGCTGATCCTGGCCGAGGGCGGACTCACGACCAAGTGGGAGCACGTCCGTCCCAACCTCGGGTACGGCCTGCTGCTGGCGACCCTCGGGTCGGCGATCAGCGTGCTGGTCGTCGCCCTCGGGGCGCACCTCCTGCTCGGTATGGAGTGGGAGCTCGCGGTGCTGATCGCCGCGGTGCTGACGCCCACCGACGCCGCGGCCGTGTTCTCGGTGCTGCGCACCGTCCCGCTCAGGTCGTCGGTGACCGGATCGCTCGAGGCGGAGTCCGGCCTCAACGACGCTCCGATCGTGGTCCTCGTCGTCGCGATCAGTGCGGGCGAGGTCGCCGACAAGGGCATCGGGTACCTCGTGGGGCTCATCGTCTTCGAGCTCGTGGTCGGCGCGCTGATCGGCATCGCGATCGGCTGGCTCGGTGCCTTCATGCTGCGCCGGGTCGCCCTGCCGGCCTCGGGTCTCTATCCACTCGTGGTCTTCGCGTTCGCGGTGCTGGCCTACGGTGCCGCGGCCGGCGTGCACGCGAGCGGCTTCGCGGCGGTCTACGTCGCG
Organism: Aeromicrobium fastidiosum; assembly: GCF_017876595.1. Lineage (NCBI taxonomy): Bacteria > Bacillati > Actinomycetota > Actinomycetes > Propionibacteriales > Nocardioidaceae > Aeromicrobium > Aeromicrobium fastidiosum. The sequence continues at coordinate 1,417,025 of NZ_JAGIOG010000001.1, forward strand.
GCGCTGATCCTCGGGAACGCCGACCTGCCGCACCGCACCGCGACGCGCTCGTTCGTCGAGGGCATCGGCTGGCTGGCGCAGATCGGCCTGTTCGTCATGCTCGGCCTGCTCGCGAGCCCCGACGAGCTGCAGTGGTGGCACGTCTGGCACGGGCTCGTGATCGGCGCGATCCTGACCTTCGTCGCGCGTCCGCTGACCGTCATGGCGTGTGCGGTCTGGTTCGGCCGCAGCGCGCGCGAGCAGGTCTTCGTCGGGTGGGCCGGGCTCCGCGGCGCGGTGCCCATCGTGCTGGCGACGATCCCCCTGTCGGCGGGGGTCGCCGGCTCACGAGATCTCTTCAACGTGGTCTTCGTGGCCGTCGTGATCTACACCCTGCTGCAGGCTGCGCCCCTCGCGCAGCTGGCGGCGGCGTGCGGCGTGCTCACCGACGAGGCGCGAGACGTCGAGGTCGAGGCCGCACCGCTCGAGCGGGTGTCGGCCGATCTGCTGCAGATCCGCGTCCCGAGCGGCTCTCGACTCGCAGGGGTCGAGGTCGGTGAGCTGCGCCTGCCGGTCGGTGCGTCGATCTCGCTGATCGTGCGGGACGATCGCACGTTCGTGCCGCACCGCACCGACCGCATCGCGGTGCACGACGACCTGCTGGTCGTGGCCGAGCGGTCCGTCCGCGAGGCCACCGAGGCTCGACTGCGGGCCGTCGGCAGGCACGGCCGCCTGGCCGGCTGGGGTCGCGACTCGCGGTAGGGCGGCTGGTCGGGTCTGGTGGATGGGCGAGCTCACCCGCGGGCGAGCTCGGCCTCCACCATGATCTTGACGAGCTCCTGGAAGGTCACCGTCGGACTCCACCCGATCGACCGGAGTCGGGAGGAGTCGCCCACCAGCTGCTCCGGATCGGCGGGCCGGTAGAAGCGCGGATCGATCTCGACGAGGTCCTGCCAGTCGTCGACTCCGACGCACGCGAAGGCCTCGGCGACGAACTCTCGGACGGTGTGCGACTCGCCAGTGGCCACCACGAAGTCGCCCGGGACGTCGTGGGACAGGATCGACACCATCGCGTCGACGTAGTCGGGGGCGTATCCCCAGTCGCGCTGCACGTCGATGTTGCCGAGGGCCAGCACGTCCTGGCGTCCGCGCACGATGTCGCAGACGGCCATCGTGATCTTGCGCGCCACGAACGTCTCGGGACGACTGGGCGACTCGTGGTTGTAGAGGATCGCGGAGCTGACGTGCATGCCGCGCGCGCGGTACACCGCCGCCATCTCGTGGGCGAAGTTCTTGGCGGCACCGTAGGGCGTGACGGGTCGCCGCAGGGTCAGCTCGTCCTGTGGGACCTGGGTGGCGCTCCCGAAGATCTCCGCGCTCGAGGCCTGCAGCACGCGGACCGGGTCGCCGGTCTCCTGCGAGAGCTTCCAGGCTGCGTCGAAGATGCGGACCGGTCCGATGCCCAGCACGTCGGCCGTGTCGGCGGGGTGCTCCCACGACCGGGCGACCGACGTGTTGCCGGCAAGGTTGAAGATGCGGCTGGGTGCCACGTCGCGCACGACGCGCTGGATGCCGAGATCGTCGGAGAGGTCACAGGCGATAGCGCTGGCGCCGGGGTGCTCGCTGCGAAGCCGCTCGGCACCCTCCTGCGAGTGGCACATCCCCACCACCTCGTCGCCGGCAGCCAGGAGCTGCTGGACGAGATAGCTCCCGTCCTGCCCGTTCGCACCGGTGACCAGCGCCCGATCAGTCACGACAGGCTCCGGTAGACGTCGAGGTGGACGTCTCGGCAGCTCTCCCACGTGAAGCGCGCCGCTTGCTGCAGGCCGAGGTCATAGAGCTCGTCCGACCGGGTGATCGCGGCGACGACGCCCTCGGCGATGGAGTCGACGTCGAGCGCGTCGAAGAGGACCGCGGCGTCGCCACACACCTCGGGGATCGAGCCTGCGTCGGAGGCGGCCACGGGGCACCCGGACGCCATGGCCTCCAGCGGGGGCAGCCCGAATCCCTCGTAGAGACTGGGGAAGACCATCGCCGACGCCTGGCGGTACAGCTCACGCAGCTCGGAGAGGTCGACGAGTCCCTTCCGGTCGACCCAGTCGGGGAGGGGCCCGAGGTCGTCCAACCCGCCGCCGGTCAGGACGAGTCGGAGGTCGGGGAGCTGGCGACGGACGATCTCCATCGCCGCGACGAGCCGGGCGTGGTTCTTGTGCGCCCAGCCGCGGGCGGGGTAGAGCACGAAGTGCTCGCGCGCTCCGGCGTTCGGCTCGTAGTCGGCCACGTCGACCCCGAGGTGCGCGACGACGACCTTCTCGGGCGGGATGCCGAGACGGTCGATCATCCGCTCCCGTGCGAACTCGCTGATCGTGATGATCCGGTCGGCTCTGCGTGCACCGCCCTGGTAGAAGCGTCGGCGATAGAGGAGCTCGGCCCGGGAGAAGAGCTCGGGCAGCTCGAGGTGCTGGACGTCGAGGAGGCTCTGCACGAAACCTGTGCCTCGCGGCGGTGCTGGCAGCGGGACCGTGAAGGGGTAGTGGACGACGTCGGAGTCGGCGAAGAGTCGCTGCAGGCTCGACCGGCGGACCGTGGCGGAAGCCGCGACGCGCAGACGGTCCTTGGTCGAGGGGCCGGCCGTGATGCCGGGAACCTGCGTCTCGAGGAGCCCGCCGCTGAAGTCGCGGACGTTCTCGGGCACGAACGCGGTGACGTCGGCACCGTCGGATCCGGCCAGCTGCCGGGTGAGCTCACGGGCGTACGTCTCGCTGCCGCCCATGCCACCGGGCACCAAGGTCAGCATCGAGAGCGCGACCTTCGGGATCGGCGATCGGTTCATCGGTGCTCCGTTCACGGCCGAGACGGGCCGGCAGTAGTGGACGTGGGCAGCGGGCGCATCAGTGTAGCGCGACAGGTTCTCAGCGGACCGGCTGCAACGGCGGGCGAAGAGGGCCTACGGGATAGCGACGACCGGCACGCACACGTCGATGTCGCGGTCGGTCTCGACGGAGGTCGGGGCGCCGTCCTTCAACCCGCGGTAGTTGTCTCCCACCACGACCACGACGCCGTCCTCGACGTCGATGTCGGCCGGCGCGTACTCGACCTTGTCCTTGAACTGCGCGGCGACCAGCGCGACGCGGGGGTCGGCGGGGTCGTCGGTCAGGATCGCGACGCGATTGGGCTTGGTCGCGCTGTCGCTGTTGCCGATGCGTCCGCCCAGGAACCCGTTCTTCTGCAGGTCGATGAGTGCGCGGTTGGCCAGGCCCGACCGGGTGGACGCGTTGAAGACGTTGATCGTGACGACGTTGCTGTCGAGTGCGGTGCCGGCGGCCACGACCTTCGGCGTGCACGTCGACGTGGCCGAGGCCGGCTCGCCCGTACCGGCGGTCAGGAGACGGACCCCCGTGACGCCGCCGATGACGAACACCGCGACCGCGACGAGCAGCGTCAGCACCCGCATGCCGACCCTCATGCGTGCTTGCCGATCGAGTGGACCCGGGCGTGCAGCATGTTGCGCTGCTGCAGCGCGGCGCGCAGCGCCCTGTGGAGTCCGTCCTCGAGGAACAGCTCGCCGTGCCAGCTGACGACGTGGGCGAACAGGTCGCCGAAGTAGGTCGAGTCGTCGTCGAGGAGGTGCTCGAGGTCGAGCGTCGTCTTGGTCGTCGTGAGGTCGTCGAGCCGCACCTGGGAGGGGGAGATCTCGGCCCACGAGCTCTGTGTCAGCCCGTGCTCCGGATAGGGGCGCCCCTCGCTCACCCGCCTGAAGATCACCGCCTCAGTCTAAGCAGACGAGGGGCGTCCCGGCGGTAGCCTGTCGCCATGACGACGAGCGACGACGCCCAGGCCGCTGCCGACGACGCCGCCCGCGCCGCTGCCGACGCCCTGGCCGCCGCGCAGGCGGCGCAGAAGAGGGCCGACGAGCTCGCGTCCGCCGCCGCGCAGGCGCGCGCGGACTCGTCCGCGGCGGCACCTGCGGCTGCGGCCGCGCCGAGTGCGTTGGTCGAGCTCGTCACTGCCGGATACGCCTTCGAGGGCGTGGCGATCGAGATGGGTGCCCTGCTCGACGGCACCCCGCCCGACATGTCGCCCGTGCCGTCGGCGCAGGTGCGCATCCCGCTCGCGATGCTCAACCGGCACGGTCTCGTCGCGGGCGCGACCGGCACGGGCAAGACCAAGACCCTGCAGGTGCTGGCCGAGCAGATCGCCGCCCACGGCGTCCCGGTCTTCGCCGCCGACGTCAAGGGTGATCTCTCGGGCATCGCCACGGCGGGAACGCCGGACGACAAGCTGATCGCGCGCACCACCGGCATCGGCCAGGACTGGCACCCCGTCGCGACGCCCACGGAGTACTACGCGCTCGGCGGCATCGGCACGGGGCTCCCGGTGCGCGCCACGGTCGAGGCGTTCGGCCCGACGCTGCTGGCCAAGGTGCTGGGGCTCAACGCGACGCAGGAGTCGTCGCTGGGGCTGGTCTTCCACTACGCCCGTTCTGCATCCCTGCCGCTGATCGACCTGGCCGATCTGCGGGCCGTCCTCACGCACCTCACGAGCGATGCGGGCAAGGCCGAGCTCAAGGGGCTCGGCGGGTTGTCGTCGGCGACGGTCGGCGTGATCCTGCGTGAGCTCATCGGCTTCGCCGACGAGGGTGCCGCCGACTTCTTCGGCCAGCCCGAGATCGTCGTCGCCGACTTCCTGCGCACCGCGCCCGACGGCCGCGGCATCGTGTCGTTGCTCGAGGTGCCGGGCGTGCAGGACAAGCCGGCACTGTTCTCGACCTTCTTGATGTACCTGTTGAGGCAATTGTTCGAAGAGCTTCCCGAGGTCGGCGACTCCGACAAGCCCAGGCTGGTGTTCTTCTTCGACGAGGCACACCTGCTGTTCGCCGACGCGTCCGACGACTTTCTCGAGACCATCACGCAGACCGTCCGGCTCATCCGCTCCAAGGGCGTCGGCATCTTCTTCGTCACCCAGACACCCAAGGACGTCCCGGGCGACGTGCTGGCCCAGCTCGGGTCCCGGGTGCAGCACCAGCTGAGGGCGCACACGCCCGATGCGGCCAAGGCGCTGCGGGCGACGGTGTCGACCTACCCGAACACGACGTACGACCTCGAGGAGGTGCTGACGTCGCTCGGCATCGGAGAGGCGATCGTCACGGTCATGGGCGACAAGGGTGCCCCGACCCCCGTGGCGTGGACGCGTCTGCGCGCCCCGCAGGGCTCGATGGACCCCACGCCTGCCGACGAGATGGCCGCGTCAGTCGCCGCGTCGCCGTTGCTGGCGAAGTACGGCACCGCGGTCGATGCCGAGTCGGCGAACGAGATCCTGGAGTCGCGGGGCGAGGCCGACAGGGCCGCCGCCGACCGGGCTGCGGCTGACGCGCGACTCAAGAAGGAAGCCGAAGCGGCCCGCCAGCAGGCCCCGCGGACGAGAGGGAGCTCGGCACCGCGGTCGCGCCGCATGTCGCCCGTCGACCGTGCCGTCGGCGAGGCCAGCCGCACCGTCGCGCGCGAGCTGGTCAAGGCCCTGTTCAGGCGTCGGCGCTGACACAGCGGCGTGACCGGGGGACGTCTCAGGGTCGTCTCCGGGAACAACTCAGCGTGAACCCAGGTTGTGCCAGACGAATAGATCTGCGGACAATGGGTAACACGACGGCGCACCCAGGCGCCGTCCGGTGCGTCCGGGACGGTACGACTCAGGAGGTGTGATGACCCAGTCGTCACAGCAGGTGGTGCAGGTCGAACGTCCTCGCGCCGCCGGCATCCTCCCCGCCATGGGCCGCGCCGGCGTCGAGATCGCCCTGATCGCGGTGCTCTACGTGGGCTACGTCGTCTCGCGGACGTTCGCCGACACGGCCTTCGCGCCTGCCCGCGGCCGCGCCCTCGACATCCTGACGTTCGAGAAGTCGTGGCGCATCGACATCGAGTCGTGGCTCAACCAGATCTTCTTCGATCACGAGTGGCTCGGCGTCGCCAGCAGCTACTGGTACGCCACGACGCACTACTTCGTCACCCTGGGCGTCCTGATCTGGCTGTACCGCCGCAGTCGGCCGCTGTACCTGACGGCACGCCGAGCGCTCGTCGCCGCATCGCTGATGGGCCTGGCGTTCTACCTGCTCATGCCGACCGCACCTCCGCGCCTGGTGCAGTACGGCTATCACGACATCCTGAGCCTGCACTCCAACATCGGGTGGTGGAGCGCCAACGGCTCCGCGCCCAAGGGCATGGGCGACATCACCAACGACCTCGCGGCCTTCCCGTCGCTGCACGCGGGATGGTCGCTGTGGGTCGCGATCGTGCTGATCACGGCCGGCGTGCCCCGCATCGTCCAGCTGATGGGTCTGGCCTACGCGGTCACGATGTCCTTGGTCATCATCGGCACCGGCAACCACTGGGTCGTCGACGCCGTGGCCGGGTGGGCGGTCGTGCTGGTCGCCTTCGGGCTCGTCACGGCGTGGGAGCGTGGGCGCGGCGTGGGCACCGCCGAAGACCCCGTCGACACCTGACGGTCGTCCACGACCCGTGCACCGCCCGAGGTGGTGCACTCGTGCATGCTGGACTGGTCCACGCCGCAGGAGGCGTGACCTCAGAACCGGAGAACAGTGTCAGAGCCACAGCAAAAGAACGGCGTCTCCCGCGACGTGCTGACTGTCATGGCAGGGACGGCGGTGCTCGGCGTCTGTGGGCTGGTGATCCTCCTGTTCGCTGCTCGCGCGCTGGGCGCGGCCGACTACGCAGTGTTCGGGCTGTTCTGGTCGGCACTGTTCTTCGCGGTCGCGGTCCTGTCAGGCGTGCACCAGGAGACGACGCGCGCTGCGGCGAGTGCGGGCGTGGGGTCGGGCGAGCGGGGGACGCCGCTCATCAGGTTCGCCCTCGTGATGGCGCTGTCGGCCGGCGTGCTCATCGCTGCCACCTCCCCGTGGTGGGTGCGTCCGACGTTGGGCGCCGAGCACGGCGAGCTCGCCGTCGTCGTGGCCCTCGGGGCGACCGGGTACACGCTGACCGCGGTGATGTGCGGCGTGCTGGCTGCCAGCGGCCGCTGGGGTGCCTTCAGCGTGCTCAGCATGACCGAGGGCCTGGGTCGCCTTGCCGCCGTGGCAATCGTGCTGGCGTTGGCGCTGGGCACGACGCCGCTCGCCTGGGCCGTGATCTCCGTCTACCCGTTGATGCTCGCCATAGGGGCTTGGAGTGTCCTGCGGCGTCCCGGCGTGACAACGCGGGTGCCCGACTCGATGGGGCGACTCCTGTCCAACACATTGCACACCGTGACGGCTGCGACAGCGATCGCAGCCCTGGTCAATGGCTTTCCGCTACTGATGGCGACTTTCGCGGGTGATGCGTCCCAAGAGACGGTTGGTGCCATGACGTTGGCGGTCATGCTGACGCGAGCCCCGCTGCTGGTGCCACTTGTCGGTGCCCAGGGCCTCCTCATCACGATGTTCGCCTCGCCCGGGCGATCGCCGTGGCCGCTGATCTCGAAGCTGCTGGTCGGTGTCGCCGTGGTCGGGGTCGTCTTGGCGTCGCTCGCGGGAACGCTCGGGCCTTGGGTCCTTCGGACGGCGATCGGTGAGAACTTCTCCCTCCCCGGTCACGTGCTCGCGATGTTGGTGGTGTCGTCGGCGGCCCTCGGTGCGTTGTCGTTGTCGTCACCAGCCTTGCTGGCCGCCAACCAGCACGTCGCCTACGTGATCGGCTGGGTCGTGGCGACCGCTCTGGCAGTGTTCCTGCTCTGGGTCTTGCCCCTCAGCCTTGAGCTGCGGGCACCCTTGGCCCTGCTCATCGGCCCTCTGGTCGGCCTCGCGTGGCACCTCGGAGCCTTGGCGCGGCACAGCACGAAGGATCGTCGGAGTGATTCCCATCATTACGCGCGTGGCGAGACAGCTGCTTGACAACCCACGAGTGTGGCGTGTGCCGCTCGGCGCGGAAACCTCTGACACGGCTCGAATGGTCCCACCGGCCGTCCACGAGCGACCACGATGCAACGTTGACGGTGGTGCATGCGCAGTGCGGTCTCGTCAGTGGTGCTGGTCTTCACCACGGAGAATCTCGAGACTACGTGGCCTGCTCGATTGGCGGTCCGCGTCGGCGCGATGGCGGCCCTTACGCTCGTCGATCGAACGGTGCGCAAGGCTGTCCATCGAGGTCGCGGATCTGTGCCGGTCGCGTTGGAATAGGATATTTGCCGGAGAGGGTGTCTCCAGGGCCCTGACGATTTCTCAGCACACCATCGACCGATGCGCGGGTCGAGTTCGCTGGCTCCGCGCAAATGTTGTTGTCGACGAGTCAGGAGCGGAATTACATGAGCAAGATTGCGTTGATCACGGGTATCACGGGCCAGGATGGTTCGTATCTGGCCGAGCTGTTGTTGGGCAAGGGCTATGAGGTTCATGGTGTGATTCGTCGGGCGTCGACGTTCAACACGCATCGGATCGATCACCTGTACGAAGATCCGCACGGGGTGGGTGTGAAGCTGCACCTTCACTACGGTGACCTGTCGGACGGTGTGCGTCTGGTGACACTGCTGAACGAGATCGCCCCCGACGAGGTCTACAACCTCGCTGCCCAGTCGCATGTGCGGGTGTCGTTCGATGAGCCTGAGCACACCGCCGACACGACGGGCACGGGCACGGTGCGGTTGCTGGAGGCGATCCGGGCGTCGAAGGTGCGGCCGAAGTTCTACCAGGCCTCGACGTCTGAGCTGTATGGTGCGACGCCGCCTCCGCAGGACGAGGAGACGCCGTTCTATCCACGGTCTCCGTATGCGGCGGCGAAGCTGTACAGCTACTGGATCACGAAGAATTACCGCGAGGCGTATGACATGTTCGCGGTCAACGGGATCTTGTTCAATCATGAGTCGCCGCGTCGTGGTGAGACGTTCGTGACCCGCAAGATCACGCGTGCGGTGGCGGCGATCAAGGCCGGTCAGCAGGAGCACCTGTACATGGGCAACATCGACTCGATCCGTGACTGGGGATACGCCGCCGAATACGTTGAGGGGATGTGGCGGATGCTGCAGGTCGACGAGCCGGAGGACTTCGTGCTGGCCACCGGTGACGGGATCACGGTGCGTGACTTCCTGGAGGTCTCGTTCGCGCACGCGGGGTTGAACTGGGAGGACCACATCAAGTACGACCCCCGGTATCTGCGTCCGACCGAGGTCGACGCGCTGATCGGCGACCCCTCCAAGGCCAAGGCCAAGCTCGGGTGGGTTCCCACGATCAGCGGCCGTGAGCTGGCCAAGCTGATGGTCGTTGCGGACATCGAGGCCCTCAAGCACGGCGACAAGTGGATCGACAAGGTCCAGCTCGCGTCGTGGGACGCCTCGTGACCCAAGACGTCGGCGACAGCGGGGACGGTGTGGACTTCACGCCGGCGCCGTTGGACCGCGACGCGACGTTCTACGTCGCCGGTCACCGGGGCCTGGTGGGGTCGGCGATCACCCGGCACCTGCAGGCCGAGGGGTTCACCGATGTGATCGGCAGGACGTCGGCCGAGCTGGACCTGATGGACCGCGACGCGACGTTCGCGTTCTTCGCCGAGCACAAGCCCACGTATGTGGCGTTGGCGGCGGCGAAGGTTGGCGGGATCATGGCCAACAGCACCTACCCCGTGGACTTCCTGAGTGACAACCTGCGCATCCAGCTCAACGTGCTCGACGCCGCCCGCGTGCACGACGTGCAACGGCTGATCTTCCTGGGCTCGTCGTGCATCTACCCCAAATACGCCGAGCAGCCCATCGCCGAGGACTCGCTGCTGACCGGTCACCTCGAGCCCACCAACGACGCCTACGCGATCGCGAAGATCGCCGGCATCCTGCACATCCAGGCCGTCCGCCGCCAGTACGGTCTGCCATGGATCAGCGCAATGCCCACCAACCTCTACGGACCCAACGACAACTTCAGCCCCCAGGGATCCCACGTCCTGCCCGCCCTGATCCGCCGCTACGACGAAGCCGCCGCAACGGGTGCCGAGGTCGTGACGAACTGGGGCACCGGCACCCCCCGCCGGGAGTTCCTGCACGCCGACGACCTCGCCTCGGCCGTGCTGCACCTCATGGAGCACTACGACGGACCCGAGCAGGTCAACGTCGGCACCGGCACCGACGTCACCATCGCCGAGATCGCCCACACCATCGCCGACGTCGTCAGCTACACCGGCCGCACCGAGTGGGACACCAGCAAACCCGACGGCACCCCCCAGAAGCTCCTCGACGTCACCAAGCTCGCCGACGCCGGCTGGACCTCGTCCATCACCCTCGAGGACGGCATGCGCCGCACCATCGACTGGTACCGCGAACACGCACACACCCTCCGCCAATGACCCCACAGGAGACCTCCTCGTGAACGACGCCATCCGTCCCGGTTCCGTCCTCGTCGTGTTGCCGACGCTCGGTGACCGGATCGACTACCTGCGCGAGACCCTGGCCACGGTGGAGGAGCAGCGCAAGGACGTCGACCTGACGCTGGTCGCCGTCATGCCGGGCTCGGCGACCGAGGCCAGAGAGATCGCCAAGGCAGCGGGAGCAGTGGTGGTCGACGACCCGCGCACCGGCATCTCCGAAGCCATTAATGCGGGTCTCCGCGCGCGAACGACGGAGGAGTTCTACGCCTGGATCGGCGACGATGACTTGTTCCGTCCCGGAGGTCTGATCCGCTTGCAAGAGCTGCTGACCTCCGACTCTGCGGCAGTTCTGGCCTATGGCGGATGCGACTACATCGACCCGGTGGGCAGGACGCTCGGCACGAGCCGAGCTGGAAGGGCTGCCCGGTGGCTGCTTGCCTGGGGCCCGAATCTCATCCCGCATCCGGGAACGATGGTCCGGCTCAACGCACTGGAGGCCATCGATGGCTTCGACACCCGTCTGAAGTACGCGATGGATCTGGATGCCTTCCTGCGCTTGCGTCCGTTCGGACGCTTCCTGTCGACGCGGGAGACAGTCTCCGCTTTCCGCTGGCACCCGGATTCTCTCACCGTTGCCGGGCGCAAGGCATCCGGCGACGAAGCCGAAGCGATCAAGCGGCGTCACCTGCCAGCTGTGCTCCAGCCGCTCAGCCCTCTGTGGATGCTCCCGTGGCGCTGGGCCTCCGTGGTCGCAGCCCGGCAGGTCACGAATCGAGCCCGTCGAACAATCCAGTAGGGGCGACGCAGCGGGTTGAAGATCCTCCGCAACGCGTTCACGCCCGCCTGGAAGGTGTCGGGCAGGCGACCGGCCGACATGACGGCTGCTTTGGGCCTTCCGTAGGTCCCGCCGATCGCGGACGACGTGTCCGGGGGGTGCATGGCCGCGATATACAGTGGTGGTTGCCCAAAATTCTGGTCGGGTTGGCAGCCGGCGTGGCTCGACCGATGGGGTAGTACCGACAACACTCCGCCACGTGTTCGTGCTGTATCCGTCTTCGATTCGTTCAGTGAGGTGTTCTGTTGGTTGATCAATCAGACGTATGGCTCGTGGTCCCCGTGTACAACGAGGCCCCCGTCATCGCCGACGTGATGCGACATGCACTCCAGACGTTTCCGAACATCGTGTGTGTCGATGACGGCAGCAGCGACGCATCTGTCGAACAGATCCGGACCACGTCCGCCAAGTTGGTCTGCCACCCGGTGAATCTTGGGCAAGGCGCAGCGATCCAGACCGGCGTGGAATTCGTGCGAAAGCAACCGGGAGCTCGCTTTGTCGCGACGTTCGATGCCGATGGCCAGCATCAGGTGCCAGACGTGGAGCGGATGATCGATCGGCTACGCAACGAGCCGATCGACATCGTCGTGGGCACCCGTTTCCACGGGGATGTCAGTCATATCCCAAAACTCAAACGGGTGGTCCTTAGGACAGCAGTCAAGCTGAGCCTCAGGGGTCGACGATTGGGTCTGACCGACTCGCACAACGGGTTGCGAGCCTTCAACCGCTTGGTGGCAGATCAGATGGACATCACGTCGAGCGGGATGGGACACGCTCCGGAGATTGTCGAGATGATAGACAAGAACAAGTGGCGAGTGGTTGAGGAACACGTCGACATCGCGTATACGGAGTACTCAATGGCCAAGGGGCAATCTCTGCTCAACGGGGTCAACATCCTGTTTGACAGCGCTGTGCGCCGGAAGAGGTAGTCAGTATGATCAAGGTCCTGCTCATCGTCGCTGTCGCGACGTTATTGGTCCTTTTCCTGCAGAGCCATGGAACGAGTCGGGGCGGTGCCTACGTAAAAATCGGCATGGTCCTCTTCATGGGTTTTGCCGTCTACGCCGTACTGAGACCCGAAGACGTGACCTGGATAGCGACTCGTCTCGGAGTCGGCCGCGGAACGGACCTCATCCTTTACCTGCTCGTGGTGGGATTCGGGTTCTTCTCGATCAGTACGTACCTTCGGTTCAGGGAAGTCGAGCTTCGCTACGCCCGCTTGGCGCGGGCCATCGCTCTCAGCGAGGCCTCAGGGCAGGAAGCGCGCAGTGCTCCGCGAGCGGAGTCCTAGCCTTCGCGTCGGAAGTAGTCGACCGTCTGGGTGATCCCGTCGGTCAAGCTATGCGCGGGTGTCCAACCCAGGATCGCCTTGGCGCGGTCCGCGTTGAGCGCTGAAGCTCGCAGATCACCAAGCCTGGCGGCCGCGTGCTGGGGCTGGTCAGGGGACTGGGCTGCGGAGGCCACCAGACTGTGAAGTTCTCTGTCGCTGGTCTCGATCCCGGTACCGATGTTGAATCTCATGCGATCGCCGTACGCGCCTGCGGCTGCGACGAACGCCGCCGCGACATCCTGCACGTACACGTAGTCGCGGGTGTTTCCACCATCGCCGAAGACCTTGGTCGGCTCGCCTGTCAGCAGTGCGCGAGCAAAGATCGCGACGACCCCGGCCTCGCCGTGAGGATCCTGTCGCGGACCGTACACGTTCGCCAAGGCTAGGTGACTGCATTCCAAGCCATACAACTGCGAGAACGCGTTGAGGTACAGCTCGCCAGCCACCTTTGACACTGCGTACGGCGAGAGCGGATTCACGGCCTGACTTTCGGCCACAGGCAGTACATCGGGATCCCCGTAGATCGACCCACCCGACGACGTGAAGACAACCTTGCGGACTCCTGCGGCGCGGGCTGCCTCGGCCACATTGATCGTGCCCATGATGTTGATGGAGGCATCACCTGCGGGATCGGCAACGCTGGATCGAACGTCGACCTGTGCAGCCAGATGGAAGACCACCTCTGGTCGAATGCCAGTGATCATCTTCGCGAGATCTTCCGAACGCACGTCCATTTCGACCAGGTTGGCAGCGCTGCCAGCGGCGGCGAGATTGGCCTTGCTCCCACGACTCAAGTTGTCGATGACAGTGACCTGATGGCCGTCCGCGAGGAGCCGGTCAACGAGATTCGAACCGATGAACCCGGCACCGCCGGTTACCAAGGCATGCATGACGATTGAGAATTCCCCTCGTGAAGTCGGCAGCGCGCCGCTGTGATGGTGCCCGAGAAAGATACCCCGACCCCGTCCGCGCCTTCGTGCCGCGCGCCGCAGCGGTCCCAGCATCGTGTCCTCATGTCGACCGACACTAGGAACTCGACCCGCAGGGAACGGAGCCAGCGGAATCTCGCCCCGCTACGCGCACCTGCCGCCGAGCGGCACCCTCATGCGGGCCTTGGAGCGTCTCGGCACCCGGATACGGCGAACCCCGCCCAGAGGTGAACTCTGGGCGGGGTTTCGTGAATCGGAGTGCAACAGTTTCATTGCTCCCTCGTGGCGGAGGCGCTGCGACGGTATTCCAACCTCAGTGAGACAGGGGGGACGGTGCGCTCGACGCGGAACCGAGTCGCTCAAGATGTCCGAAGTGAGCCCTGGAAGGTACCGAAACTAAGCGGCGGGAACCGAACTCGGCAGATCTTGTCAGGCCAGGAGGCATCTGTAAGAGAGGACTACGAGTCGGGCATGGGATCGGTGTCATTGTCCAAGAAGTACGGAATGCCGGTGAACACCATGCTGGACTGGCTACGTCGCGACGGCGTCGAGATTCGAAGTGGCCGGAAGCTCTCGGCGGCCGACATGGTCGACGTGAGGCGGCTTCGTTCGGACGGTTGGAGTCACCAGCGGATCGCCGATCAGTTCGCGGTGAGTAGGTCGACCGTGTCTTTACGGTTGCGGAATCAGATCCCTTGAGAGAACTCTCAGGGACGGGCTCCTCGTGAGCCGGGTCCCTGTCCGCGACGGTGAACCTCCGGGGTTGCAGGAGGCGGTCGTGTGGTCAAAGGCTTCACCTGACCGGTCTGCCGCGGCTTCTGGCAGACTGGCGATCGAAGTCATCATCATGTCGGGGGGCATTGTGGAGCAAGAAAGCCAAGGATCGACGTCGCATCGGTTCGGCGCCACGGTGTGGCTGACCGGCCTGCCCAGCGCGGGCAAGTCGACTCTCGCTACGGAGCTGGCCGGGCGGGCGCGACGGGACTCGCGTGCGGTCGAAGTTCTCGACGGTGACGATGTCCGATCTTGGCTAACTCCCGATCTCGGATTCTCCCGGGAGGACCGCGACGCCAACGTTGTTCGTGTCGGCCGCGTCGCGCACCTGCTCGCCCGCAACGGCGTCCTGGTCCTCGTACCGGTGATCGCACCCTACGTGGCTAGCCGAGAGGTCGTCCGAGAGCTTCACGAGCAGGCGGGTTTGGCCTTCGTCGAGGTCCATGTCTCGACGTCGCTGGAGGAGTGCCAGCGCAGAGATGCCAAGGGCCTGTACGCCCGGCAGCGATCGCGGAGTCTCTCGGGGTTGACGGGGGTCGATGACCCCTACGAAATCCCTCCCGCTCCTGCCCTGCGTCTCGACACCGAGACCATGCTGGACGCGGCCGACGTGCTTGAGACGAAGCTACGAGCGCTCGGTCACTTGTAACCTGGTCCGCGTCAGGTCGGCGTCTTCGTGCGGGGCAACGTGCTGGCCACTGAGTTGGCGGCCTGCAGTGCGACGTTCAGGCACGCGGCGGGGACGTCGTCGCGCCACGGCTGGATGCCAGCGGCCGAGACGATGCGCCGCAGCTGGTGGGCTGGCGGACTCTGCTCGGCCAGGCGTCCGGCACGCCACGCCTCGCGCAGCGCTATCCGCGCGCCCTTGCTGTTGCGGTGCGCCACCCGCAGGTCCGGGGTGAAGTAGACCTGCTCTCCCACCGCGGCCAGCCGCTCGACGAGACCGTTGTCGCTCGCTGTGACGACGTCGGGAAATCCTCCGGCGGCGAGGAAGGATCGCCGGAGGATCGCTGAGTTGCCACCGGCGAAGAACGTGACCGGCTCGAGGGACTGGTGCTGCGCGTACCGCACCTCGTACCGGTGCTGGCGGGCTCGGGACACCACGCCGCTGTC
Organism: Aeromicrobium fastidiosum; assembly: GCF_017876595.1. Classification (NCBI taxonomy): domain Bacteria; kingdom Bacillati; phylum Actinomycetota; class Actinomycetes; order Propionibacteriales; family Nocardioidaceae; genus Aeromicrobium; species Aeromicrobium fastidiosum. The sequence continues at coordinate 1,432,316 of NZ_JAGIOG010000001.1, forward strand.
GAACGGCAGCACCCGGCCCGTGATGGCTGTCCGGTGCGTCTGCAGGTCGCGGGAGATCACCGTGAACCAATGGGGCAGAGGGCGGGCGTCGTCGTCGAGGAACGCCAGGATGTCGCCCCCTGCGAGATCTGCCGCGATGTTGCGACTGACTGCTGCGCCCCGCTGCGACTGGTTGCGCAGCAGTCGGACTGGAAACCCGTGCTTTGCCACGTGCAGGGGGACATCTGAGGCATCGTCCACCACGACGACCTCGTGCAGTGACGGATGGTGCTCCCGCGCGATCGTCTCGAGGAGCAAGTCGATGTCGGTCTGCCGGTTTCTCGTGGCCACGACGATGGAGATCGTGCCCTTCATCGTCCGCCCCCTTCGGACGACCGATCCGCGAATGCGTCGAGCACCTCGTCGATCTCGCTCATGATCTGGCTCATCGTGGGAGATGGCGATGCACCGGCCGGGACAGTGGTGATGCGGATGTGGCTGGCCGCGTGCTCGGCGCGCCTGGTTGCCTCGGCGGCGTCACGTCCGGTGGCGATGACGAAGCCGCAACGGTCCTCCGACCATTGGACCGGATGGATCTGGTCGCTCACGTCGACCTGGATCTTGACGACGTCGACGCCGTCCGCTGCGGCAGCCTCGGACTCGCCAGTGACGGACTGCACCGTGCCCGGGTCAGCCACCACGTAGCGGATGGCCGCGGCCCCGTCAGGAGCAGGAATCTCCAGGGGCCCGTCGTCCTCGTCGGCCAGCCGGTACGTGGCAGCTTCGAGGTCGATCCCGTACACGGCTTCGACGAGCTCGTTGATCCGGTCGCCACCTCGTCGGGAGTGGGACTCGATCACGTACGGCGCGTCATCGGTGATCATGATCTCGGTGTGTGCTGGTCCGTCCACGAAGCCGACCGCGTCGAGGACCTCGCCCACGAGCCGGTGGAGCGACACGACGGCGGCGTCGTCGAGATCGGCGGGAACCACGTGACCGAGCTCGACGACGCCCTCGCCCGTGCTCTTGCCGGTGATGGCGACGATGGTGTGGCGGCGGTCGCGGGAGAACGACTCGACGGACACCTCTCGGCCTACCAGTCGCTTCTCCACGATCATGTCGGCCAGCCCGAACTGCCCGGCCCAGCTCCACGCGTCGTCGACCTCGTCGATCGAGCCGATCATGCGGACGCCGAGGCTGCCCGACCCCATGGTCGGCTTGAGAACGGCGGGCCCGTGCTCGGCGATGAACTCGCGAGCCGTCGCCGCGTCGGGGTTCTTGAGGAAGGGCACCGTCGAGACATCGGCGGCGTTGAGGACTTGTCTCAGCGCGCTCTTGTCGTGGAGCGTCTGGGCCACCGTGAACCCGTTGCCAGGAAGTCCGAGGACGTCGACGAGGTGCCCGGCCGTCTGCAGTGCCGCCTCGGTCTGGGTGAACACCCGGACGAACGGGCGGCGGGCGTGCAGCGCCTCGACCAGCGCCGTCGTCGTCGGGACGTCCTGGTAGTCGACGAGCAGCACGTCGGTGCAGTGGTCGACGACCGCGGGGTCGAACGCGGAGGGCTTCTGGATGTTGACGACATCGAAGCCGAGGTCGGCGGCCTTCTTGATGATGGCGGCCTTGCCGCCTAGGACGAGGATGGGTAGTCCGGTCATGTGAGATCACCTGGCAGGGTTGAGGGGCGGGCGTGGTCGAGGAGCTGGCTCCACGTGGTGAGGACGCTCGGGGGCAAGGGGAGGTCGCGATCAGGCTCCCGCGGTGGGCGGAGTGCTCGCAGGTGCTCCCACAGCGGCACACCGGTGAATTCCTCGAGGCGGGCCGTCTCCTCGCCGCGGCACAGCGCGTCGTACTCGATGACGATCCATCGGGCGGGGTCGAGCGAGCCGGCGTGGTCGAGCCATCGGCGGTTCCAGGTCTCCCACTTGGCCAAGGCCGCCGCCTCCGTGGTCGGCCGCCACGGTCGGTCACCCGTCCAGGCGAGCATCGACCGAGCCACATCGGTGGGGTGCCGGACGAGCATGACGTAGCGAGCTTCGGGTAGGAGTGAGTCGAGGTGCTCCAGGTGGAGCAGGTACTCGTTGTACTTGTCGCCCCACACGGAAACGTCTTTGTGGGCGTCGCGGAGTATGCGGCGACCGAGCGCGATCGGATCGGTGCCGGCGACTCCTTCGGCCACATCGGCCGCGAGCTCGCGCAGCACCATCTCGACGGCCGAGCGCCACCTCGCGGCACCCGGGCCCCCGGGGGGGCGTCGGTCGAGCGCGTGCAGGATCTCGTCCACGCGAAGATGGCGGTCCTCCAGATCGCGGCGGGTCAGCCACCGGTGCAACAGGTAGGGAAGCTTGCCGTTGACGACGAAGGTGCCGTTGGCCTCCGCGAACGCCTCCGCGAGGGCGTGCGCCAAGGCTGTCGTCCCCGAGCGCTGGCACCCGAGCAGCACCACGCCGTCCGGCGTCACGAGGCCGCCTCGACGAGCTCGCGCAGCACCTGCATGCAGACGGTGCTGGCCTCGACGCCGCCACGGCTGAAGGACTCGCCGCACGGCTCGTCTCGTTCGGCCTGGGAGAGGATGCGGTCAGGGCGCCAGTGCGTTTCGAGCGACACCCACCCGCGGTAGTCGTCCTGGACAAGCGCCGCGATGATCTCGGGCCACGGGAGGTCGCCGTCGCCGAGTCGGACGTAGCTGTCCTGACCGTCTGGATCCTTCACGTGCACGTGCCGGATGCGGTCGCGGCCGGCGAGGTAGTCGGCTGGGAACGGGGACGTGTCCCATCCGCTGAAGACACTGTTGCCTGGGTCCCACAGGATGCCGGTGTGGTCGTCGCCGAGCGCGTCGAGGAAAGCCAGGACGTGGCGCATCGTGGGCGTGTTGGTGCGCATCCCGGTCTCGACGATGAGCGGGACCGCGCCCTGCGTGAGCCCGCTGAGGACCTCGCGGGCGACTGAGGCGGCGAGCATCGGGTCGGGATCGCCCGAACGGTAGAACGTGAAGATGCGCACGAACGGTGCGCCGAGCCGTTCGGCCCGGCGGATCGAGTCGACGACCAGCTCGCGCACCGCTGTCAGCTCGGCGTCGGTGCGGGGCAGCGCGCACTTCAGGGCCGGCGGGTCGAAGCCGCTGACGGCCAGGCCATGGCCGAGGACCACGGTGCGTACTCGATCAAGCTCGACATCACGCAGGTGATGGGGCGTCACCCCGTACGCCGAGCGGATCTCCAGGCCGTCGAAGCCGTTGGCGCTCGCGGTGCGGGCCGCGACGTCGACGTCCTGCGAGATCTCGTCGCTGATGATGGACAGTCTCATGCCCCTGCCTCCTTGTGCAGGTGGGAGGACAGCTGCCCGCCCCACCAGCCACGCATGGCGGCCAGGTCGTCGGCGATGGTCGGCGACCTGGTCTCGAGAGTGATTGCCTCGACGCCTCCGGCTGCGGCGATGAGGCGTCGGGTAAGTGAGGAGCTGGCACCAGTGAGCGCCTCGTGGCGACTGGTCGAGACCTGGTCGGGGTCGAAACCCTTGACCTGGGCGAAGCGTGTCCAGGGGGCCAGACGTGCCGCGGCACCGACGGGGTCGTCGGTGATCCGCGCCAGCCCCATGGTGTCAAGCAGGATAGAGACACCGAAGGTTCGCGCCAGCACCTCCAGTTCGTCGACATCGGCATAGCCGTGGTGGGTCTCCACCAGGACGTCGACCGAGCGGCCGACTCGGTCGACGAGGTCGGCAACGTGCCGGCGGGTGAGTTCTGCGGCAGGTGCTGCAGTGCAGCCAGCGGCGGCGAACACCTTCACCGGAACGCCCTCCCGCAGGTGGGCCGCTCCGGGGCCGGGGCGGTCGGCGTCGTCCTCCCGACCGAGGACCGAGCTGATGCCGACGAAGCAGACGTCGACACCTCCAGCGCGCAGGGCGTCGATTCCTCCGGCCTCCCAGGCGTGATCCTTGCCGGCGCGCAGGTCGACCACGCTCCCACCATGTTCACGGGTCAGGGCCGCCAGGTCTGCCGCGTCCAGCTCGGGGGCACAGCCCGACGAGAGCCCGATCGGCATCATGCCGGACCGACCTGCCGATCGCGGACGTGCTCCAGCACCTGCGTGACGGCGCGGGCGCCGGCCAGGCCGGAACGCTCGGGCTGCCGTCCCGCGGCCACCGCGGCGGCCACGTCGCTGTAGACCGCCCGGCGTAGTGACGTGACGTCGAGGGGCTTGTGCCGGGTTGCGGTGCCCGCGACGTCCACCTCCACCTCGCCGTCGACGACCGTGAGCGCTCGGTCCGGCGCAACGATACTGAGCCTTTCGCGCCGGATCGTCGACTCGGCGCTGATCGTGAAGGCGAGGGTGGCGCCCGAGGCGAACGACAACCACCCGCTGACCCGGGTGTCGATGCCCGGCCCGGCGCAACGCGCTGGAGCCAGGTCGACGGTCAAGACGTCACCCAGCACCGTGCAGGCCAAGTCCAGGTAGTGCACCCCGAGGTGTGCCGTGATTCCGCCCAGCGCCTCGTCGACCGAGGTGCGCCACCCGGCCTTCTGGTAGTGCGAACCGGGTCGGTAGCGGAACACCTCAAGTACGCCGGTGACCTCAGGCCGTCGCCACGCGTCGATGTCGAGGTCGTTGGGCAAGCGCCACCGATGCTGCAGCATGACGCCCGCGCAACCGCCCGAGCGTCGCGCCGCGTCATCGATCGTCGTCAGCTCGGCCATCGACATGGCCGGGGGCTTCTCGAGCAGCACCGAACGGCCGGAAGACAGCGCCTCGATGGCTAGCGCGGCCCGGTCGCCCGGCGGAGTGCACAGCGCGACCAGCTGTACGTCGGAGTCGTCGAGCAGGTCGGCCCAGGCGGCCGCCCGTGGGAGGCCTCCGACGTCGACCGTCGGGTCGAGCTCGAGGACCTTGGTGACGTGGGCGTGAGGATGGTCATCCAGCGCATCGGCGTGCTGGCGGCCGGCCGACCCGAATCCGACGATCGCGACACCGAGGCTCATGGTGCGCCCACGTCCCAGCCGAGCTGATCCACCACGGCTCGCGGCACGCGGACGCCGTCACGGTGAGCGCGCTCCTCGGCGGCGGTCTCCTGCTGCTCGGGCAGGTGGACGTCGGGGAGTTCGCCCAGATAGCCGCGCACCACCGCTTCGCGCAGCTCGTCGACCAGCTCGTGGATCGGTGGGTCGCCGAACGCCCGCGGCGAGAACGCGATGAACATCTGTGAGCAGTCCATCGGGTGGTCGGGCTCGGCGCGCTGCTTGTGGACGCGGGGACTGATCGTGGCCCCGGCTAACACGCCGGCGAGCACCTCCGTGATGAGGGCGACCCCCAGACCCTTGTAGCCGCCGAACACCGGGACAGCCCCGCCGGCATCGAGCTGGTGCGGGTCGGTGGTGGGCCGGCCGCGCCGGTCGACCAGCCACTCCGGAGGCACGGGACGGCCGCGGTGCGCGGCGTCGCGGATCTTGCCGCTGGCAACGATGCCGGTGGCGAAGTCGACGATGAAGGGACGACTGCCCTCGAGAGGTGCGACGAGGCACACTGCGTCGTTGCCGAGCGTCGCTCGTCCCGCACCGGGTGCCGCGACGCTGGGGCCCGAGACGTTGAACACCAGGCCCACGACGCCGTGCCGGGTGAATGAGTCACGGTAAGCCGCCAGCATGCCGATGTGGTTGTTGCCACGGACACCGACCGCGGCGATACCCGACACGGCGGCGTCCTCGGCCACGGTCTGAGCGGCCAGCTCGGCCGCGACCTGCCCGAAGCCACCCTGCGCGTCGAGGACCTTGACGACGCCCATCTCACTGACCCACTGCGGGTCGGCCACCGGGTCGATGCCGCCTGCACGGATCCGGTCGACGTACATGGGCAGCAGCCCGACGCCGTGCGAGAAGTGACCGCGGGCATCCGCGTCGACGAGCACCCGGGCGACGAGAGCAGCACGCCGGGGCGCCACGCCTTCGGCGCACAGTGTCGCGGTCACCAGCTCAGTGAGGTCGGCCAAGGCGATGATCGGATCTTGGACCGCCGACGCGGCGGGATCTGTGAGCGGCTCGACCTCGACCTGCCGGTCGGCGGCTGCAGCGAGCTGCTCGTCGGCGGTGACGACAAGCACTGCTGCTCCGCCACCGGCGAGCACGTGCACCTCGGAGACAGAGGCTCCTGCAGGCGCCGTGCCGGCGTCGACGACGATCGCCCGACAGCTGGGGTCGAGGTTGCCGACCCTGTCGAGCTCGACTGTGACCAGCCCTCGCGGGGTGCGGGGGGCGATGCGTCGCGACGTGCTCGCACCCACCGAGATCAGCCCGTACTGGGCCTGTCGGCGGCCACTCAGCGTCTCGACGAGCGCTGCCGCAACGTCACGAGTCGGGCATCGCAGCGCGACCACCTCGCCGGGCTGCGCGTGGGCAGTCAGACCGGGCACGACGATGGACTCGTTCCCGGTCGGTCCCTGCGCGACGATGAGATCGGTGACGTGGATCCCGCCACTGGCTCTGCCGGATGATCGCGCCCCCCCGAGAGCGTTCATCAGTTCTTCGGTTCGAGGAACTCGAGGCGATTGCCGAGCTTGTCGAAGGCGTAAAACCGCTCGTGGCCAGGGAAGTTGTCGTCCCACGTCACCTCATACCCTTGGTCCTCCAGCCGGGCGGCCAGGCCATGGATCGAAGACACGAGGATGCCAGGGTGAGCCTTCTTGGCCGGGCTGAAGTCCTGCTCGACGCCAAGGTGCACCTCGAGTCCCCCGCCACGGAACCAGCACCCGCCTCTTGCGGCCAGCACGGGCGGCTTCTCCAGCTCGGTCATGCCGAGCACCTCGCCCCAGAACTCGCGGCACTGGTCCTCGGCGCCCGCGGGAATCGCGAGCTGGACGTGGTGGAGCCCCTCGAGGCTGTAGTCGTTCGCGGTCATCTTCGCACTCTCCTTGTGATGGGTGATCAGAACTGCGTCAGGAAATGGTCTGGGTGGTGTGGCTGGTCTGGCTCGTCCAGCCGCTCGCCTTGACGGTGAAGTGCATCGCACCGACTCCTCCCTGTGCTCTCGCCAGCGCCTCGGCGACGGTGTCGCCCAATGCGCACACATGTGCGGCTCTGGCGAACGAACCGGTGACTCCCTCGAGGCGATCACCGATGTCGCGGAGCACCTCGACGGCCGCCACTCCCGGGCTGGCCTTGGCCTCGTCCTCGCCGTCGACTGCTGTCAGCTCGCCGACAGCATCGGGACAGGCATACCAGATCGCCGCCGCGGGTGCCTCGTTGACGACGCTCGCACCAGCGCGGGTCTCGGCCAGGGCAGGCAGGCCCAACGACTGCTTGGCCACTGCGTCCAGCAGGTCGACCTTGCGGATCCGCGACCACAGCTCCGGGATCTCGTCCCCGGCGGGACGCAGGTGGGTCTCGACGATGTGGACCTCGTCGTCGGACACGATGACCTCGGTGTGGGTGACCCCGTCGCGCACACCGAGCGCGGTCAGGGCGGTATCGACGGCAGCGTGGATGCGGGTCGAGACGTCGTCGGTGATGTCGGCAGGCATGACATGGCCGAGCTCGACGAAGTGGTCGTGCTCGGAGATCTTGCCGGTGACGCCCACGACGAAGTGCTCACCTGCTTCGCTGAGCGCCTCGACGCTGAACTCCACGCCGGTCACGAACTGCTCCACCATGAGCTCGTGCGAGTCGAGGTCCTTGGTTCCGGACGTGCCCCACGAGAGGGCCGCGTCGATGTCGTCCGGCCCGTCGACCCGGGTGACGCCCTTGCTCGCCGTGCCACGTACCGGCTTGCAGATCAGCGGGTAGCCATGCGCGGCGGCGAATGCCTCGACCTCGGCCTTGGTCGTCACCGCGGCAGCGGCGATCCCGCCCAGGCCGGCCTCGGCTAGGTCGTGGCGCATCTGGGTCTTGTCGTTGACGGCTCGAAGGGTCCTCGTGCTGTGCCACGACAGGCCGAGGTCCTCGGCGATGGCGGCGGTGTGCTCAGTGTCCTTCTCGCTGTAGTTGGCGATGCGGTCGATCGGGTCGACGGCGTGGATGAATCGTGCTGCGGCCAGCCACTCCTCGACGGGTGCATCTTCGCGGATCGAGAGCAGCCGGGTGACCTGGTCCTTGCTGCGGACCCGCGGGAGCACCTCGGGCCGGCAGATGACGCTGGTGCGCAGCCCGGGCCACAGGGCGCGGGCCCGGTCGGGCAGGTCTCGGCCTCCCGAGATGATGAGCAGGTGCATCGGGGGTGGGTTGGCGGTCACGTGTCCTCCGGGGTCGGGTGGGAGCCGGACGTCTGTCCAGCCTCCGCGGGATCGGGGGTAGGGGTGTCGGGGAGGTGACGCGAGCCGAGATTGCTGATGAGGGCTGCCAGGGGCAGCACGGCAGCGACGAACAGCCATCCCTCGGGGCCGGCGTGGGCGATCAGCCACAGCAGGACGACCGGGCCGATGATCTCGGCAGCCGAGAATCCGAGGTCGTAGAAGGCGAGGTAGCGCCCTTGGCCGACGATCGGGGACATGGCGAACGACACCTCCCACGACGCCGCTGAGTGCAGGAGCTCGGCCATGGTCAGCAGCAGGAGGGCGCAGAACAGCGCCACGGCCGTGGCGATGGCACCGTCGGTGTGCCCGCTGACGGTGAACGCGCCGCACGCCGCCGACAGTGTGCATGCGGACACCCACATGGAGCGTCGTGCGGAGCGCGGGTCGGCGATGTGCCGGGTCACCGGGACCTGGCAGAAGATCGTCAGCACGGTGTTGGTCACGACGAGGGCTGTGACCATCCAGATCGGGGCCTCGGTGTGCTCGGCGACCCACAGCGGCAGCACGACGGTCAACATCGCGTCGTGCAGGAACAGGATGCCGTTGGCAAGCGTCACGGTGACGAACGATCGATCGCGGATCGGCGGTACGACGGGCTCAGGCTTGTCCGAGTCGTCGGTCACCCGCACGTCGACATTCGGCAACCGCAGGAGGGTCAGCGCGATGACGACGAAGCTGAGGGCGTTGCCGATGAACAGGAGCCGGAACGCCTCGACCGTTCCCACGGTCAGCGCGATGCCCGCCAGACCGAAGCCGATCGTGAACCCGACGTTGTGGAGCGACCGGATGAAGCCCATCGTGCGGTTGCGCTCAGTGCCGGTGATGAGCCGGCCGACCAGCGCCTGGTTGAGCGGCTGGCCGGCTCGGTCCACGAGGTAGAGCAGGCACGCGGCGACCAGGAACTGGGTGAATCCGGAGATGAAGAGGTAGGCGATGTAGCCCGCGGCCCGCCAGACCGCGGCGGCGACAAGGACGTTGCGGGGTCCGTAGCGGTCGCCGAGACGGCCGATCGGCACCGTCGTCGCCAGGCCGATCGCGCCAGCGATGGCCAGCACGACGCCGAGCTGCGGCTCGGACACGTCCGCGAAGCGGGTGAAGTAGATCGCCGATCCGGCAAGGAACAGTCCGGTCCCGGTCGATCCGACGAGGGCGTTCAGGGCGATGATGCGTGACGCCCGGGTCGCGGGCAGGCTCCCGACGAGTCGGGCACGCAACCCGCTGCTCGTCTGGTCGGTGTCTGTCATCGGGAACCCTCCGCTCCGTCGTCGAGCTTCCAGTCGCGGTGCCACCGGTCGATCAGGTCGGGCCAGAGCAGTTGGTGGCCGGACGGCAGGTAGGTCCGCCTGATCGACTGGGGGTGGTCGGTCCACGGGGTGGCGGGAGACCTGACCGAGCCGAAGGCGAGAGTGCCGTCGGGCAGGTCGATCCGCTCGGGTATGCCGCCGTATGGGTAGGCGAACAGTCGCGCTGCTGCGGGACCGTAGCGCCGGGCGATGTCCTCGATCGAGCCGAGCGCCTCGTCCTGAACCCTTCCGGGGTCGATGCGGTCCAGGTGCGGATGGGTCCGGGTGTGCGCCGCGACGACGTGGCCGTCGTCGACGAGGGCGTCGCACTCCGTGAGACTCATGTAGTCCTCGCGGGCGTGGGCGGAACGCTGTCCGAGGAGCCCGGTGCAGGCGAAGAACACGGCCCGCACGCCGACGTCGCGCAGGATGGCACGTGCGATGTCGTGATTGTCGCGGTAGCCGTCGTCGAACGTGATCAGGACGGACGGCTCTTCGGGACGCGGCACGGCCTCGCGCCCGAACGACCGGGGGTCCAGCGGCGTGAAGCGGGCGAGGACGGCTTCGAGGCCGGCGGCGAACGACGTGGGCGTCAGGGCGGTGTAGTGCCGGACGTCGGGGTGCACGTGGTGGAAGTAGAGGACCAGCGGCCAACCAGCAGCGCTGCCCTGCGCTGGTTGATGCTCGTCGAGGACGCCTGGGACGAGGGGAGTGCGGTGGTCAGCGGTCGCGGGGCGTGTCACAGGTGACCGCCGTCTGCAGGTGCGGCCGATTCGTCGAGCACCTCGGTCATCACGTCCTCGATGCTGGCGGCGAGCCGCGCGATGTCGGAGGGGTCCCACCGACCCGTCGAGTACTTGAGCGACACCTCGAGTTCGCCGTCGACGATGTCGCCCTCGACCATGAGCAGGTATCGCTCGCGCTGGCGAGGGGACCGGTGCGCGCCGAAGTCTTCCGTCGCCGGCCGCAGGACCTGCTCGGTCGCGCGTTGTTCGAGCCGCAGCAGGTGACCGCGGAAGTTGAGCCGGACCGCCGGTCGCGGCAGTGACGACAGCTGCTGGCGCACGTCGGCGTCCGGGGAGCAGAACCGGAGGGCGTCGAAGCCGTATCGCCGGACGGGGATCTGTGCGAGCTGGCCGAAAGCGGCGTCGAAGGCACGCCGCCCGGAGCCCTGCCAGTCGACGACGACTGGAAAGGTGCTCTGGACGTAGGCCACGGTGCGCGACAGATCGAGATCGCCCACCGCGATGTCGCGGCTGTGCGCGTACACGTCGACGCCGTGCGTGGTCTCGCCGGACCAGCGGGCCAGCCCGCCGGCCAGGCAGCACAGCACGAACGCATGGGTCGGGATGTCCTGACGGCCCAGCTCGGTCATCGTCGAGGTCAGCTTGGCCGAGAGCCGGAACCGGTCGGTGCGCAGGGTGGGCAGGCGGTCGTCGTCGTCGCGTGTGGCACGCAGGGCGGCGAACGGGCGGGTCGACGTCGCCCAGTCGCGTGCGTCCTGGCGGGCTTCTGCGGTGGTGAGCCAGGTCGTCAGCGCCTCGCCCACGGCGCGGGGACCGGTCACGGCCGACGTCACGTGGGCACCGGCCAGCAGGTTCTCGAGATCGTCCACGAGCAGGCCCACGGAGACGCCGTCGAGCACGAAGTGGTGCACGGTCAGCAGCATCCGCGCCGAGCCGTCGCCCAGCTCGAGCACCAGCAGCTGCAGCACCCGACCCGTGGACAGCGACAGCGAGGTCTGAGCGTCAGCGAGGTGCTGCTCGACGGTCGAGCGCTGCTCCGACGGCGGGACGTCGCGAAGATCGACGACGCGGACGGCATCGCGTGCCCCCTCGATGTCGTTGGTGCCGAGTCGGACCGACCCGTCGTCCAGCAGCGCCGTTCGCAGGGCAGGGTGGCGCTCCCGTAGCGACTGCACGACACCGACGAGCTCGTCGACGTCGCGTCCGGGGTCGGTGGAGAACAACGCGTTCAGGCAGAACTGGTCTGGATCGACCAGAGGACCGTCGTGCAGCCATCGGTGCTGCGCAGGCAGCATCGCAACGGGACCAGCTTCCTCGGGAGCCCGGCTCGCGGCACCATCGGACCGCTCGATCGCCCGGTCGACGGCTGCCCGCGCAGTTCGGGCGTGCAGGAGATCGGTGGGTCGCAGGGGAAGTCCGGAGTCGCGGGCATGAGCACTGATCCGCATCGCCATGAGGGAGTCGCCGCCGGCCCCGATGAAGTCGTCGTCGGGGCCGATGCCGGGATCGAGCAGCAGCTCACGCATGAGCCCGACGACGACGCTCAGCGGGTCGTCGCCGACCGACGACGGCACGGCCGCGGGACGGCTCAGCCGATCGGCGGCGCGGCGACGATCGATCTTCCCGGACGTGGTCAGGGGCAACGAGTCGGTCACGCTGATGACAGTGGGCACGAGGTAGCTCGGCACCCGCCCCCCGATCTCACGGCGGATCGACTCGCTGGTCAGGCCGCTCGATCCGGTGACCGCGGCACCCAGGACGCTGCCGCCGGCACCGTCGTCCAGGACGAAGGCGACCGCGGCCGTGACCCCGTTGGCCTCGAGGAGGTGACGGTCGATCTCCTCGAGCTCGATGCGGTGCCCGCGGACCTTGACCTGGTTGTCGACACGACCAAGGAACTCGAGCTGCCCGGTGGAGTGCTCGACGACGAGGTCGCCGGTGCGATACATGCGGGTGCCGCTGTCGCTCCACGGGTCGGGGCGGAAACGGTCGGCGGTCTGGTCAGGGTCGTCGAGGTAGCCGTCGGCCAGGGTCGAGCCGCCGATCCAGAGCTCGCCGGGGTCGCCGGCCGTGGTCGGCCTGCCCTCGGCGTCCACGACATGCGCGACACGGTCGCCGACCGCGGTCCCGATCGGCAACCCCGCCGAGGTTGGAAGCGGGTCATGGGGTCCGATGGTGAAGGCCGTGGCAGTGACGACGGCCTCTGTCGGTCCGTACCCGTTGACGAGGGTGGTGTGGCCCAGGGCCGAGGCGCGGTGCGCCGCGAGATCGAGCGCGGTCGCGTTCTCACCACCGATGACCACGATCGCCACGCCGGCGAAGAGGGGCGCATCGGCGGGCGTGAGGGTCTGGCACGCCAGACGCCAGTAGGCGGTGGGAAGCTGTAGGACGGTGACACCCAGCGACGAGGTCACGTCCCCGAGCTCGGCGACGTCGGGGACGGGTCCCTCGAAGAAGGCGACCGTGCCGCCCGCGACGAGCGTCGGCCAGATCTCCTCCTGTGCCACGTCGAAGGCGATGCTCGCGAACTGCAGGACGACCGAGCCGCTCGAGAGGCCGAGGAGACCGATGATGTCATCGGTGTGCCGACGGAGTGCGTCGTGGCCGACGACAACCCCCTTCGGAGACCCGGTCGAGCCGGACGTGTAGATGACGTAGGCGGCGTCGCGCGGGACCTTGGTGGTGTCGAGCCCCCGCACGGCAAGTCCGGTCTCGATCGTCGCGGCGGCACCGGAGCGACTGAGGATCTCGGCGCGGCGTTCGTCAGGAGTCGACTGGTCGATCGGGACGAAGGCCGCTCCGCTCAACCAGGTGCCCAGCATCGCGACCACGACGTCGGGCCCGCGGGGCACCTGGACCGCCACGAGGTCGGCCTCGCGCACGCCGACCTCGCGGAGCTGTCGAGACATGGCAATGGCGCGGTCCCAGAGCTCCGAAGCCGTGACCGACACGGACGAGGTCGTGAGGGCGACGGAGTCGGGGGCGAATTCCACGCGCTGACGAAGTGCGCTCAGCACACCTTGACGCCCAGGCGCTTCGCGCCCTGCGCAGGCGTGGTTCGTCAAAGACATGTCGGTTCCCCCCGAGGGACACTCTGTCAGAAGCAATCGTAGGCTAGCAGCGGGCGGAGGCGGCTGCCATGGCAGCCGCCTGGGCGTGCAGCGTCGAGATCGGGGGATCTGTGAAGAGTCATGCTGTGGTGATCGGGATGGGCTATGTGGGCCTGCCGCTCGCCATGAACTTGGTCGAGTCGGGGCTGTCGGTGGTTGGTTACGACACCGATGCCGGCGTGGTCGAGAGCCTCAATGCCGGGTCTTCCCACGTCGACGACGTGAAGGCCGACGCAGTCAGGCGTGCCCTGCAGAGAGGGTTCCGAGCATCTTCGGATCCGTCCGAGATCATCGACGCCACTGAGGTGATCGTCTGCGTGCCCACGCCGTTGGACGTGGACGGCCAACCGGACCTCCGGCACGTCGAGGCCGCCGCCCGGGCGATCGGTCAGCACGTTCGGCCGGGAGCGCTGTGCGTCCTGGAGTCGACCATCTATCCCGGGACCACCGAGAAGATCTTCGCTCCGCTCGTATCGGCCGGCGGGCTCGTCGTGGGCAGCGACGTCTTCGTCGCCTTCTCTCCGGAGCGCATCGACCCCGGCAATCCCGAGTTCGGGATCCGCAACACGCCGAAGGTGGTCGCAGGCATGACGCAGGAGTGCACGCGGCGGGCGCGCTCGTTCTACGAGCAGATCGTCTCGACCGTCGTCGAGGCACGTGGCACGAGGGAAGCCGAGATGGCCAAGCTCCTCGAGAACTCGTTCCGCCACGTCAACATCGCCTTGGTCAACGAGCTGCTTCGCCTGTGCAACGAGCTCGAGATCGACCTGTGGGACGTCATCCGTTGCGCTGAGACCAAGCCCTTTGGGTTCATGGCGTTTCGGCCCGGCCCAGGCGTGGGCGGGCACTGCATCCCGGTCGACCCCGGATACCTACGACATCACGTCCGCAAGGAGCTTGGCTCGCCCTTCCGGATGCTTGAGCTGGCGGAGGAGGTCAACGCTGGTGCGCCCCGCTACGTCGTCGAGCGGGTGCAACGCATGCTCAACGACGCGTCACGGCCGGTGAAGGGTTCATCTCTCCTCCTTGTCGGGGTGACGTACAAGCCGGATGTCGCCGACTGTCGAGAGACTCCGGCAGCTCCCATCGCGCGGCGGCTCGCGGACTGGGGTGCTGCTGTGCGATTCCACGACCCTCTCGTCGAGTCCTGGAGTCCCTGTCCGGGAGGCGAGCCCGCTCTGCAACGGGTCGACGACGTCTACGTCGCGGCGGCCGAGGCCGACCTGGTGGTCCTGCTGCAGCCCCACGCCGAGTACGACTTGGAGAGGCTCGCGGGGTCCAGCGTGCTCCTGCTGGACACCAGCGGTCGGGTGCAGCAGTGCACGGCAGCCGTCCAGCGGCTGTGACCGCGTCGTCGTCAGACCCCCGGCCAGCGGTCGAGGAGGTGTAGTGGACCAGCAGGCGGTGTGGCGGTTCGTGCCTGTCGCCGAGGTTGGCGACGCTCTCGTGGCGCTGTCGTGCGCGGAGTCGAGCAGGGCTGCCCTGTTCAGGCATCAGACCGACCGCACGGCGTACGTGGCGGCGCACCGACTCGTCCGGGAGTGTGCCGGAGCTCTTCTCGGAGTGACGGCGGGGAGCCTGGTGGTGGAGTCGTCATGCCCCGACTGCGGCAGCGACGAGCACGGCGTCCCTCGCCTCGCCGGGCGCGGTGACGTGTCGATCAGTCTGAGTCACACGCGAGGGCATGTGGCGGCGGTCGCGCACTGGGTCGGCTGCGGCATCGACGTCGAGCGCCTCGATCGTCCGGGACCTCCGCGGTCGGCTCTGACTGTCCGTGAGCAGGGGTGGATCGACTCTCAGGAGGAGCCTCGAGCCTCAGCCATTCGGGTATGGGTACGCAAGGAGGCACTCATCAAGTCTGGCGTCGGCACCCTCGATGCCGCCCGTAGTGTCGAGGTCGTCGATCGTAGAGGTTTGCGTGACACGGTGAACAGGAAGGTCGTCCACGAGTGGTCGGTGCCAGGCGCCGTGGGAGCGGTGGCCCTCGGGTTGCGATCGCAGTATGGGTTGGAATAGGCCCTCTAACAGGGCGCTGTGGCGGAGGATAGGGGATTCGAACCCCTGAGAGCTTTCACTCAACCCGCTTTCCAAGCGAGCGCACTAGGCCACTATGCGAATCCTCCGTCGAAGAGGCTACCCGTTCGACTCGAGGCCCGGTGAACCGGGAGGGTCCCCGGCGTCGCGGCTCGCGTGAGCGCCGCCGACCTCGCGATCGTCCGGCTCTGTCGCCGCCGTTCGTGCGTCGACGAGAGCGCGGCGGTGTCCCGCGTCGGTGCCGGGAGCAGCGCCGTCGACGGGCAGACCGGCCACGTCGCCGTCGCCGAGCGGCGAGAAGGTGTTCAGCACGAGCCAGACCACAGCGGCGAAGGCCAGGGAGCCTGCCATCCACACTGCCATCGGGGTGATCGGGAGATTCCACCACCACTCACGACCGGCGTCCAGGTCGATGCTGACGACGTCGAGGCCCGTGACGTAGCGACGGATGGCGGTGTGGAGCGCGAAGGAGTTCGCCGCGCCCAGAGCGACCGTCACGAGGGCGATCTGGCCTCGACTCGGAACGTACGAACCTGCCTTCGTGACGAGCAGGGTCATGCCGGTCAGCATCACGACGATCGGCACGAGGTAGCGGGGCTGCACGCCCTGACCGATGAGCAGGTGCGAGCGCGTGACCAGGAACAGCGGGTAGGTGACCAGCGCAGCGGCGAGGAGGGCCATGGCGGTCATCTGTCGACGACTGCCGTTGCGGAGGGCCACGAACAGCAGCGCGGCCCAGGGCAGGAGCGATCCGACCAGCACGACGGGTGGCAGCGGCGTGTCGACCCAGCCGAGAGGCCATCCGCCCCACACGCCCGTCCACATGACCGGTAGGTTCTGGACGTTGTTCCACAGCAGGGCAGGGCTGCTGAGGTCGCTCGGGGCCATCTGCGCGCCGAAGGCGTCGACGGCGGCGGCCGACTGCTTGGCGGTCAGGAACACGAACAGTGACGCCACGCCGATGACCGAGCCCGTGGCGAGTGCCGTCTTCGATCGCAGGACATCGCGTGGGCGCATGATGAAGACGAGTGCGACGGCCATGAGGGTGAACAGGCAGGAGTCCGTCCGCGATCCGACTCCCATGGTTGCCGTCAGTATCGCCGTGATCACCAGAGCTGGGCGGCGCCATCCGACGGCATCGGGCAGCGCGTACAAGCAGACCCACAGCGTGCCCGCGCTGACGATCGTCCAGCCCGAAGGGTTGATCGACGAGATCATCCAGATGCCCAGCGGCACCGACGCGAGCACGAAGGTCCAGGCGGTGACGCGACGCAGCATGGGAGGCACGAGAGCCATGACGGCCGCGACGATGACCAGGAAGGTCAGCACGTTGAACGCCCGCATCGTGAGCACCGACTTGCTGATGTCGTCTCCGACGAACGTGTGCATCACGGCGTAGTAGACCGGCGGGTAGTCGCCCCTGAAATTGCCTCGATCCGTCTCGAAGGTCGGCTTCGGGTCGTCGCCGTAGTCGGTGCCGAGGCAGTCGGCGCTCTCGGCCGGCTTCGTGGCGAAGCACTGGGCACCGGTCACGAGGCCTTCAGGGACGGTGCGCCGGTCGCTGCTCGCACCCTTGGCGCAGTGGGCGTCGGTGCCCTGGCCGCACCAGATGCTGGCGAGGTGGAAGTCCTCGTCGGGCGTGGAGCCGGCCGGCCCCGACAGGGACCAGGCCCCGGCAGCGATGCCGGCGAGCACGAGGATGACGATGAACACCGGCCAGGTCCTGGTCGTCGAGGCGCGACGAGGCTGGGAAGACATGGGCGCGAGTCTATCCGCGCGCACCCCCGTGGGCGGTCCGCTCACCCGGGTTGGGGCCGGGGGGATGCCTCCGTATGATGGGGGCCAGCCCCTCGCGTGGCGACACATCACCCAACTCCCCCAGGGCCGGAAGGCAGCAAGGGTCAGTGAGCTCTGTCGGGTACGCGAGGGGTCCTTCACGTCCCGGACCGCACGCCGGCGCTCAAGCCGCGAGCACGACGTCCGGATGCTCGACCGCCTCGTCGTCGACCCGGCGCAGCGCCGCCCACGCCGCGGCCGCGCCCGCGACGACCAATGCGCCGGCGACCAGGAGGCCGAGCCGGTAGCCGCTCAGGAACGCGTCGAGCGGCAGCGCCCCTGACGCGAGCGCGGAGTCCTGGCGGGAGGTCAGGATGACGCCGATGACGGTGATGCCGAGCAGCCCGGCCAGCTCGCGCGAGGTGTTGAAGACGCCCGAGGCCACCCCCGCCTGGTCCTGCGGCATGATGCCGAGCACGACGGCGGTCAGCGGGATCGTCAGCCCGCCGCCGATGCCCATCGCGACGAAGCTGGGCATCAGGTCGAGCATCCCGGCGTCCTGGCCGAACAGCGCGACCGACGCGATCGAGACCCCCATCAGCCCCATGCCGAGGCTGACCGACCGGTGCGCACCGAACCTGCGGGCGATGCCCTCCGAGCTCGCGGCGGCGACGGCCATGCACAGTGCCATCGGGACGAAGGTGAGCCCGGCCCGGGTGGGTGAGAAGCCCAGCACGCCCTGCAGGTAGAGGGAGGTGAAGAAGTAGATGCCGAACAGCCCGAACGCCCACAGCATGAGCGAGACGAGAGCACCGGTGTAGACACGGTCGCGGAACAGCCCGAGGTCGACCATCGGGTCGGTCACGGTGAGCTCGACCCGGACGAACCACGCGGCGGTGACGGCGGCGACCGCGAACGACAGCAGGATGGGCGCTGAGTCCCAGCCGCGGCCGTTGCCCTCGATCAGCGCGAACGTCAGCGTCGACAGCGATATCGTCGACGCGACGAGGCCCCACAGGTCGAGGCGACGCTCGACGGCGTCCCGCGACTCGTCGATGGCCCACACGGCGAGGGCGGCGGTCGCGAGGCCGAGCGGCACGTTGATGAAGAAGATCCACTCCCAGGCGACGTGCTGGCTCAGCAGGCCGCCCAGGAGTGGGCCGGCCGCCAGGGCCAGCGCACCGACGGCACCCCAGACGCCGACCGCGACGTTGCGCTCGCGCTTGTCGGTGAAGGTCGCCGAGATGATCGCGAGCGTGGTCGGGGTCAGCAGCGCGGCCCCCACGCCCTGCACCGCACGGGCTCCGATGAGCATCTCGACGTTGCCCGCGAGGCCTGCGCCGAGAGAGGCGACCGTGAAGACACCCAGCCCCATGAGAAAGATGCGCCGTCGGCCCAGCAGGTCGGCAAGTCGTCCGCCGATCAGCATCAGGCCGGCGAAGGTCAGGATGTACGAGCTGACGACCCATTCCATGCCTGCGGTGCTGAGCCCGAGATCGTCCTCGATCACGGGGATCGCGACGTTGATGATGTTGTTGTCGAGGTACGTCATGAACGTCGCCAGTGCGACGGCCACGAGGGCCCAGATGTTTCTGCGGTCGTCCATGACCACTCCTTTACGTTGTACATTTACGATGTACAGGAACTGCACCATATATGTCGTATAGTTGTCAACGTGAAGGCCAAGATCTCCCTGAATCGCGACGAGGTAGTCGCCAGCGCCCTGCGCATCGTCGACGAGCAGGGGCTCGACGCGCTGACCGTCCGCAGGGTCGCCGACGAGTTCGGCGTGACGCCCATGGCTCTGTACTGGCACTTCTCCAACAAGGACGCCCTGCTCGACGCCGTCGGCGATGCGGTCGTCGCCGGTCTGCGGCTGCCCGACCTAGCGCTCGACCTCGAGCACTAC
Source organism: Aeromicrobium fastidiosum (assembly GCF_017876595.1). Classification (NCBI taxonomy): domain Bacteria; kingdom Bacillati; phylum Actinomycetota; class Actinomycetes; order Propionibacteriales; family Nocardioidaceae; genus Aeromicrobium; species Aeromicrobium fastidiosum. The sequence goes on from NZ_JAGIOG010000001.1 coordinate 1,451,427, forward strand.
CTCGGCGAGGCGATGACGGCGCTCGTCGACGTCATGCGGGCGCATCCGCGGGCCGCGTCGCTGCTGCCGCACCGGATCCTGCTCACCGATCCCGGACGCGAGATCACCGAGGCGACGCTCGACAAGCTCATGACCGCGGGGTTCGACGTCGACAAGGCCGCTGCCGTGGCGCACTACGCCATGATGATCGCCACGACGCTGGTCGCTGCGGAGCCGGGTGCCGAGACCTCGATCAAGCCCGCCGATCGCGGCGCGGCGCTCGAGGCGAAGCTGGCGCTGCTGCAGTCGCTGCCGGCCGACCGCTACCCCCGCCTGCGGGTCGCCGCCCCGGCGATGGTCGAGTGCGGCGACTCCGACGAGTACTACGCCGATGCGGTGGGCATCTTCGTCGCCGGGGTCATGGCCGACGCGCGAGCATTGACGTCCTGACGCGCACCTGCGACGCACCCGGACGTGCCGAGGGGCGGTGCGCCAGCGTCCACTTCTGCGACGAAGGTGGACGCCAGCGCACCGCCCCTCGGGCGGTTGGCCCTGATCAGGGCAGGGGCTCGACGGCCTCGTGGTCGTCCAGGGTCTTCGACAGCGCGGTCAGATGGTGACGGCCGTCGCCGAGGGCGTGATCGATCGCGGTGAGCCGGCTCGTGTAGTGACCGACGCTGTACTCGGCGGTCATGCCGATGCCGCCGTGCAGCTGGATGGCCTCCTGCCCGATGTGCCGGCCGGCCTTGCTGACCTGCAGCTTCGCCCGTGACGCCGCTTCGAGCACTGCTGCGTCGTCGCCACCGTCGAGCTGGACGAGCGTCGCCCAGGTGACGGTCGAGCGGGCGAGCTCGAGCGACACGTACATGTCGGCGGCCCGGAACGTCAGCGCCTGGAACGTCATGAGCGGGACGCCGAACTGCTTGCGCGACTTCAGGTACTCGGTCGTGGTCTCCAGGGCGAAGGCCATCGCGCCGAGCGCCTCGTGGCCGTAGGCGATCTGCGCGGCAGCGACGGCCGACGCGATGACATCGGACTGGTCGGCACCGGGCTCGCCCAGCGGCGTCGCCGGCGTCGAGTCGAACGCCACGTGCGCCGCGCGTCCGCCGTCGAACGTCGCGTACGACGTGCGGGTCAGGCCCGAGGCGTCCGGCTGGACGACGAACAGACCCGTGCCGCCGTCGATCGTCGCGCTGACGATCAGCAGGTCGGCGCGAGCGCCACCCAGCACGGGCTCCTTGACGCCCGAGAGCGTCCACGCGTCGCCGTCCTTGGTCGCCGTGACCGTCGGCACCTCGCTGTAGCGGTTGCCGGGCTCGGTGTGGGCGAACGCCGGGACGAGCTGGCCCTCGGCGAGCGCTCCGATGATCTCGGCGCGCTGCTCGGCGGTGCCGGCGGCGGCCACGAGACCACCCGCGAGCACGACAGCCTCGACGTACGGCTCGGGGGCGATGACGCGCCCGATCTCCTCCGCGACGATCGAGACCTCGACGGGACCGGCGCCGAAGCCGCCGTCCTCCTCGGCGAAGGGCAGCCCCAGGGCACCCATCTCGGCGAGTCGCTGCCAGGTCTTCTCGTCCCAGCCGGGATCGGTCTTGGTGACGGTGCGACGGTCCTCGGACGAGCCGTAGGCCTTGCCGAGGAGTCCGCGCACGGCGTCGCGCAGCGCGGTCTGCTCGGAGTCGAGTGTGAAGTCCATGTCAGCCCCTCAGTCCCAGGATCGTCCCGGCGATGATCTGTCGTTGCACCTCGTTGGAGCCGCCGTAGATCGACGCCTTCCGGTAGTTGAGGTAGTTGGTCGTGGCGACGCGCGCGAGATCGGGCACATCGGAGCCGTCGGCTGCGCCGGTGGCGAGGGCGTTGGGGCCCGCGAGGTCGACCCACAGCTCGGTCACGGCCTGCTGCAGGACCGTGCCCTGCAGCTTCAGCACGGACGAGGCGGGGTGCGGCTTGCCGTCGGCGGAGTTCGCGACGACGCGCAGCGCCGTCAGCTCGAGGGCCAGCAGGTCGTTCTCGAGCTCGGCGATCTGCGCGGCAACCAAGGGGTCGTCGAGCAGCGACGTGCCACCGGCACCGGCAGTCTTGGCGTACTCCTTGGCCTGGGCCAGGGTGCGCTTGGTCGATCCGACGGGGGCGACGCCCACGCGCTCGTTGCCGAGCAGGAACTTGGCGTAGTCCCAGCCCTTGTTCTCCTCGCCGACGAGGTTCTCGGCCGGCACGCGCACGTTGTCGAAGAAGACCTCGTTGACCTCGTGCCCGCCGTCGATCAGCTCGATCGGGCGGACCGTGAGGCCCGGTGACGTCATGTCGATCAGCAGGAACGAGATGCCGGCCTGCTTCTTGACGTCGGGATCGGTGCGCACGAGCGTGAAGATCCAGTCGCCGTACTGGCCGAGGGTCGTCCACGTCTTCTGTCCGTTGACGACGTACTCGTCGCCCTCCTTGACCGCCGTGGTCCGCAGCGAGGCGAGATCGGAGCCGGCGTCGGGCTCGGAGAATCCCTGCGACCACCAGATGTCGAGGTTGGCCGTCTTGGGCAGGAAGCGCTCCTTGATCTCCTGGGAGCCGAAGGCGGCGATGACGGGGCCGACCATCGAGGCGTTGAAGGCCAGCGGCGGCATGACGCCGGCCAGCTGCATCTCCTCGTGCCAGATGTGGCGCTGGAGCGGCGTCCAATCCTTGCCGCCCCACTCGACGGGCCAGTTGGGCACCGCGATGCCGGCGGCGTTCATCGCCTGCATCGACCGGACGATCTGGTCCTTGGACAGCTCGCGGCGTGCCGCGACGGTGTCACGGATGTCCTGCGGGATCTGGGTGGTGAAGAACGTACGCATCTCCTCGCGGAAGGCGATGTCCTCGTCTGACAGCTGCAGCTTCATGGGTCTCCTCGGCATGGGCCTACTGGCGCGTAACCTTGATACCACCCCTGCGGTCATCTCCGCTTGGCGCGGGCTCTCAACGGTCCGACCAGGCGGGGCCCGGCGAGTCGCTGCTCGAGCCTCCGGGCCTCCCGGCGCAGGGGCTGCGCGATGTACTCGCCGAGGATCACGCCCGCCGCGAGCGAGATCGCCACGGCGATCGCGGTGATCATCGCGAGGATGCCGGCGAGGTCGTCGGCGGCCAGCAGGCCCAGACCCCGGTAGATCGAGACACCCGGCAGCAGGGGGACGATCGCGGCGGTGACGATCACGAGCGGCGGCACGTTGACGCGGCTCGCGACGCCGTAGCTGACCAGGCCGATGAAGATCGCCGCGACGGCTGCGGGCCATGCCCGTCCGACGTCGCGCTCGGCGATCAGCAGGTAGATCGCGGCGGCACCGCCGGCGATGACGGCGATGGGCAGCAGGACGCGGCGGGGTGCGTAGGCGGCGAAGGCGAACGCCGCCGCGGCCACGGCTGCGCCCGCGACCATCAGGGGCAGCCGTGACAGACCGGACGCTCCGGGCTCGACTGTCAGCTCGACCCCCACGAGCCGGCCGAACGTGAGCCCGCCGCTGACCCCGACGATCACGCCGATCGTCGACATCATGACCTCGAGCACGCGGGCGTTGGCGGTGACGTAGAAGTTGGTCAGCGCGTCCTGGATCGCGCCGATCAGCCCCAGCCCGGCCAGGAGCATCACGATGCTCGCGGTGATGACCAGCGACGAGTCGGCCTGGATGTGCGTGGCGGCCACGCCCACGGCGAGCAGGGACGCGAACAGCCCGCCTGCCGCCTGGCCGTAGAAGTGCGGCAGGCGCAGCCGGGAGATGTACCGCTGGAGCACCTCGATGCCCATCGCGGCCACGGCGGCGATCAGCGTGACGGTGAGGTCTCCGCCGATGAGCAGCGCGATGCCGGCACCGACGAGGCCGGACGCCAGCGTGACGGCCCAGCGCGGTGCCCGGTGGCCCGTCGAGGAGATCTGCGCCAGCCGGATGCGGGCCTCGTCGAGGTCGATCTCGTCGGCGAGCAGGTCGGCGACGAGATGGTCGACACGGGTGAGGTCGTCGAAGTCGGTCTCGCGATGCGTGACGTGGCGCGTGAGCGACAGGGGCGGCTCGTCGAACGACTCCTGGTGGCTGAGGGTCAGCGTCGTGAACGTGACGTCGACGGCCACCTGCCGCATGCCGAGGTGGTGCGCGACCGACGACATCGTGGCCGTGACGTCGGCGGCACCGGCACCGTTGGAGAGCAGCATCTCGCCCACGCGCAGCGCGAGGTCGAGGGTCTGGTGCATCTGGCGGGTGCTGGTCACACGTCCATCATGGAGGTCGCGGCACGTGCGCCCAAGCGCGGATCTGCGGGAGCGGCGTAGGGTTCGGCTGACGGCCCGCGAACGCAGGAGAATCGAATGACACGGTGGGTTCCCGACGAGCTCGGAGACGGCTACGAGCAGCACACGATCCCCCTCGGCGACGACCCCGACGGCGAGGGCGTCGTCGAGGCGACCCTGGTGCGTCGTGCCGCTCCGGAGGACGTCCGCGCGGCGGTGATCTACGTCCACGGCTTCAGCGACTACTTCTTCCAAAAGGAGATGGCCGACTTCTTCGCCGAACGGGGATTCGCCTTCTACGCGCTCGACCTGCGCAAGTGCGGACGCTCGCGCCGTGACGGCCAGACGGGGCACTACGTGTCCGACCTCGCGCTGTACGACGCCGAGCTCGACGCGGCGCTCGAGATCGTCCGCGAGGAGACCGCCGGTGTGCCGGTGCTGCTGTCGGCGCACTCGACGGGCGGGCTCATCGTCCCGCTGTGGCTCGACCGGCTCAACCGCCGTCCGGGCGGGACGAGGGGCGCAGGCGTCTCCGGCGTCGTGCTCAACAGCCCGTGGTTCGACCTGCAGGGCAAGCCGTGGATGCGGACGGTCGGCACGCAGGTCATCGGTCTGGTGGCCAAGGTCAGGCCCACGGCGATGATGAAGCTGCCCGCCACGGATGCCTACGGCACGAGCCTGCACGTCAGCGGACACGGCGAGTGGGAGTTCAACACCGTCTTCAAGCCGCTCAACGGCTTCCCCGTCGCCTACGGGTGGCTGACGGCGGTCCGTCGTGGGCACGCGCGGCTGCATCGTGGTCTCGACATCGGCGTGCCGTCGCTCGTCCTGCGGTCGACGAAGTCGCGGTTCGCCCGCGCGTGGTCGCCGGAGGTCGACGAGGCCGATGCCGTGCTCGACGTCAAGCAGATCGCGCGCTGGGCCGGATGCCTCGGCGACGCCGTGACGGTCGTGCCCGTCGACAAGGCGCGCCACGACGTGTTCATCTCCAAGGCCGAGCCCCGCGAGGCGGCGTACGCCGCGGTCGACGCCTGGATGCGGGCGCAGGGCATCACGTCCTGACCACCAGATGTGTGACGTCCTGCACCGGTGCTGCCGCCAGATCGGTGCACGGCGTCACAAATCTCGGGCGGGGTGTGCGGGGCTCGCTCCTGTCTCCGGCGGTCTATAGAGTTCACGTGTGGATGCCCCCCTCGCGCTGTACCGCCGCTATCGGCCGGAGACCTTCGCCGAGGTGATCGGGCAGGAGCACGTCACCGACCCGCTCCGCCACGCGCTCGCCGCCAACAAGGTCAACCACGCCTACCTCTTCTCGGGCCCGCGCGGCTGCGGCAAGACCACCAGCGCCCGCATCCTGGCCCGCGCGCTCAACTGCGAGAAGGCGCCGATCTCCGATCCGTGCGGGCAGTGCCAGAGCTGCCGTGACCTCGCGCGGGGCGGCCCCGGCAGCATCGACGTCATCGAGATCGACGCGGCCAGCCACGGCGGCGTCGACGACGCCCGCGACCTGCGCGAGCGGGCGTTCTTCGCACCCGTCAGCAGCCGCTACAAGGTCTACATCATCGACGAGGCGCACATGGTGTCGCCGCAGGGCTTCAACGCGCTGCTCAAGCTCGTCGAGGAGCCGCCGCCGCACCTCAAGTTCATCTTCGCCACGACCGAGCCCGACAAGGTCATCGGCACGATCCGGTCGCGCACGCACCACTACCCGTTCCGGCTCGTGCCGCCGAAGGCGCTGGGCGACTACCTGATGCAGCTGTGCGCCGCCGAGGGTGTCGCGCTGGCTCCCACCGCCCTGCCGCTGGTCGTGCGGGCCGGCCAGGGGTCCGTGCGCGACACGCTCAGCGTGCTCGACCAGCTGCTCGGCGGGGCCGGGCCCGAGGGCGTCACCTACGAGCTCGCGGTCGCCCTGCTCGGCTACACCCCCGACTCCCTGCTCGACGAGGCGATCGACGCCTTCGCCGCCAGCGACGGGTCCACGGTGTTCGGGGTCGTCGACAAGGTCATCGAGTCGGGGCAGGATCCGCGCCGCTTCGCCGAAGACCTCCTGCAGCGGCTGCGCGATCTCGTGATCGTGGCCGCCGTGCCCGATGCGCTCGACAAGGGCCTGCTCGACGTGCCGGGCGACCGCGCCGAGCGGCTCGTGACGCAGGCCAACGGCTTCGGTCCGTCCGAGCTGACCCGGGCCGCCGACATCGTCAACGCGGCGCTCATGGAGTTCCGGGGTGCCACGGCCCCCCGACTGCTGCTCGAGCTGATGTGCGCGCGCATCCTCGTGCCGGGAGCCGACAACTCGACGCAGGGCTTCCAGGCCCGGCTCGACCGTGTCGAGCGGCGGCTCGCGATGGACGGTGGGGCACCGGCACCGGCGCCGGCGCCGGCGCGGGTCTCCCCGCCGGTTGAGCCTGCCTTGCCGGTCGAGCCTGTCGAGACCCCCGTCCTTTCGACAGGCTCAAGGAGCGAGGCCCCGGTCGAGCCGACCCCGCCGGTCGAGCCTGCCCCGCCGGTTGAGCCTGTCGAAACCGCGACCCCGCCGGTCGAGCCTGTCGAGACCCCCGCCCCGGCCGGGCAGCTGACGATCGCCGACGTGCGGCGACTGTGGCCCGAGATCCTCGACAAGATCCGCGACATGCGCCGCTTCGCCTGGATCATGCTGAGCCAGAACGCCCAGGTCATGGCGCTCGACGGGCAGGTGCTCACGATCGCCCTGGTCAACACCGGCGCGCGCGACTCCTTCCTCAGCAGCGGCTCCGACGACTACGTCCAGCGCGCGCTCCACGAGGTGCTGGGCGTGACGTGGCGCATCGAGGCGATCGTCGACCCGGGTGCCCGTCCGGGCGTGCCCGACGACGACCACGACGACTCTCCTCGTCCTGCGGCCCCGCCGGCAGCACCGTCCACACCGCCTGTGGCCGTGCCTGACTCCGTCCGTGCCGCGCTGCGCGAGTCCCACTCGCCCGAGAAGCGCGAAGACCCCGACGCGTCCGCCGACCGCGACGACCCGGTCGTCACGATCGAGGAGCTCGACCCCGAGGCGCTGCTCAGCCGAGAGCTGGGCGCGGAAGTCATTGACGAGACCCGCACCGACTGAGATCTCGCGTCGGCGACTCGACCTGCGCGACGAGCCGCTCGACGTCCTGAGACGGTTCCGCGGACGGGAGCGGCTCGTCGCGCTGATCGGTGCGTGGCACCACGGTGAGGCACTGATCGCCTTCGACCCCGTCGAGGTGCTCGAGGGCGACCCGTTCGCCGGCATCGACGTCGAGCCGTTGCCGCCCGGCGGCGGTTTCGGCGGTGGGTGGATCGGCGCGTGGGGCTACCAGCTGGGCCACCTCGTCGAACGGCTGCCGCCCCCGCCTCGCCGACCGCACCCCCAGCCGCACCACAGGCTGGGCTTCTACGACCGGGTGCTGCGGCTGTGCGACGGCACGTGGTGGCTGGAGTCGCTGACGTCCGACACCGAGCGCGACGCGGCGATCCTGGAGGCGCTGGCCGTGCCGGCACCCGCGCCCCGGCCTCACGACGTCGGCACGTTCACGATGACACCGTCACCGGACGGTCACCGGGCGGCCGTGGCGCAGGTGCTCGAGCACATCGCGGCCGGCGACATCTTCCAGGCCAACGTGTGCGCCCGGCTCGAGGCACCGTTCGCGGGCGATCCGCTCGACGTGTTCTGCGCGGGCGTCCAGCAGCTCCGGCCGGCCTATGCGGCGTTCGTCGACAGCCCCGACGGCGCGTTGGCCAGCCTGTCGCCAGAGCTGTTCGTGCGGCGCGCGGGCGACGAGGTGCTGAGCTCGCCGATCAAGGGCACGGCCCCGCTCGGCACCGATCCCGACGACCTGGTGGCGTCGGCGAAGGACCGTGCCGAGAACGTCATGATCGTCGACCTCGTCCGCAACGACCTCGGGCGGGTCAGCGTGCCGGGGTCGGTGCGCGTACCGGCGATCGTGCGGGCCGAGCGTCACGCGGTCTGGCACCTCGTCTCCGACGTCGTCGGGCACCTCGAGGGTGGCGTGCGTGACTCCGACCTGCTGCGGGCGACGTTCCCGCCCGGCTCCGTCACGGGTGCTCCCAAGGTGCGCGCGATGCAGATCGTCAACGACGTCGAGGCGACCGCCCGCGAGGCCTACACGGGCGCGATCGGCCACGTGAGCCCCGGAGCGGGCCTCGAGCTCAACGTCGTCATCCGCACCTTCGAGTTCCCGGCTGCGCGCGACCGGGTGTGGCTGGGCGTCGGCGGGGGAGTCGTGGCCGACTCCACGCCCGACGCAGAGTACGCCGAGTGCCTCGTCAAGGCCCGGCCGCTGATCGAGGCCGTCGGCGGGGTGCTCGACCTGCGCGCCGATGCCCCCTCCGCCGCGCGCACGCCACGGGCGCTCGAGGTGCCGGACGCCCCGGCGGCCGACGAGGCACTCGGTGTGTACGACACGCTGCTGGTGCTCGACGGGCGTGTCGTCGACCTCGATGCGCACCTCGCCCGGCTCGACACGAGTGTCCGCGCGGTCTACGGCCACCCTGTCCGAGGTGGTCTCGACGAGGCGGTCGTGCGGCGTGTCTCCGGACTGCGAGGGCGCCATCGACTGCGCATCGACGCGGTGCCGTCGGGGGGCGGAGCCGACGTCGAGGTCTCGATGACCGTGCGCCCCGTCGACGACGCGGGCGACACCTGGATCCTGCGACCGCGCAGGGTCGCCGCCGGCCTCGGCCAGCACAAGTGGGCCGACCGGCGGGCGCTGACGCACGACGGTCCGCCCGACCACGACCTGCTGCTCGTCGACGACGACGGGTCCGTGCTGGAGACGGCACGGGCGTCGATCTTCGTGGTGCACGACGACGCGGTCCTGACACCGCCCACCGACGGCCGCATCCTGCCCGGCACGGCGCGCGAGCGGGTCGTCGAGCTGCTGCGCGACGCCGCGGTCCCGCTCTTCCAGCGTCGGCTGACCCTCGACGACGTGGCGTCGGCGACGGAGGTCTTCGCGACCAACGCGGTTCGCGGTGTCGTGCCGGTCCGGACGGTCGACGGCATCGGGTCGTGGCCGGTCGGTCGCACGACGACGTGGCTGCGCGACTCCCTGCAGCAGGCCTGGGCCGACCCCGACGGCGGTGCCGCTGCCACGCCTCCGGTGGTGCGACACGTGACGGAGGCGCCACCCAGCCGGGCGCGGGTGCTGTTCGTCGACAACTACGACTCGTTCGTCTACAACCTCGTGCAGTACGTCGGCGAGCTGGGTGCCACGGCCGAGGTCGTCCGCAACGACGCCGTCACGGTCGACGAGCTCGTGGCGGCGCGCGCCCGCGGCGAGTTCACCCACCTGGTGGTGTCGCCCGGGCCCGGCACGCCCGCCGAGGCCGGCATCAGCCGTGAGGCGATCCGCCGCCTGGGGCCCATGACCCCCACCCTGGGCGTCTGCCTCGGGCACCAGGCCATCGCCGAGGTGTTCGGCGCGACGGTCGTGCGTGCGCGCGAGGTCGTCCACGGCAAGCCGTCGCTCGTCCACCACGACGGCCGGGGCGTCTACGCGGGTCTCCCGTCGCCGTTGGTGTGTGCCCGCTACCACTCGCTGGTCGTCGATCCGGCGACCGTCCCCGCCGAGCTCGAGGTGACGGCACGCACGGCCTCGGGCGTGATCATGGGCGTCCGGCACCGGGTGCATCCCGTCGAGGGCGTGCAGATGCACCCCGAGTCGATCCTGACGTCGCGGGGCCACGACATGCTCCACGCCTTCCTGACCAGCTAGCTGCTCCTCGCAGGTGCGTGAGTGCACGGGCCCCCGGGGCCCGCGAGTGGCGCAGTCTCGTGTTTTCGAGACGGCGCGTCGCGCGAGACTGCGCCACTCGCGACCGGGCTTGCGCCACTCGGCGGCCCGAACCCCTAGACATAGCGAGTAGTCACTCGCTATGTTGGCCATAACGTGACGGAGGCCACATGAACGAGCTCGATCTCATCATCCGCGGCGGTACCTATTTCGACGGCACGGGTGCTCCCGGCGTCGTCGCCGACATCGGGATCGCGGACGGCCGCGTCGAGATCGTCAGCCCCGACGGTCTGACCGCGGGCCCCGGCACCCGGGTCGTCGAGGCAGTCGGCCAATGGGTCATGCCCGGCTTCGTCGACGCCCACACCCATTACGACGCCGAGGTGCAGGTCGCGCCCGGACTCAACGAGTCGGTGCGCCACGGCGTCACGACCGTGCTGGTCGGCAACTGCTCGTTGTCGACGGTCTACTCGACCCCGCTCGACATCGCCGATCTCTTCAGCCGGGTCGAGGCATTGCCGCGCACCCACGTGCTGGGTGCCCTGGAGGACGCCAAGACGTGGTCGACGCCGCAAGGCTGGGTCGACGCCCTCGAGCAGCTGCCACTCGGCCCACACGTCGCCTCGTTCCTGGGGCATTCCGATGTCCGCGCCAGCGTCATGGGCATGGGACGCTCGACCGACCCGGCGCAGACGGCGTCACGCCAGGAGCAGGCCGAGATCGAGCGCCGTCTCGAGGACGCGCTCGACGCCGGCTTCCTCGGCATCTCGACGATGACCAACCCCTGGGACAAGCTCGACGGCGACCGCTATCGCTCGCGCTCCCTGCCCTCCACGTACTCGAGCTGGAAGGAGTTCCGCGGCCTCAGCCGCGTGCTCCGGCGGCGCGGTCGCGTGCTGCAGGGCGTCCCCAACCTCAACAAGAAGTACGACATCGCCTTCTACCTCACGACCGCGATGGGCCGGGTGCGCAAGCCGCTGAAGGTCTCGCTGCTGGCCGCGGCCGACACCAAGGCCGAGCCGTGGGTGCAGCGCATCTTCGCGCCGCTGGCGTTCATCGCCAACAAGATCGGCGGCGGGCAGTTCACCTGGCAGCACCTGCCGACGACCTTCCGCGTGTGGGCCGACGGCATCGACCTCGTGGTGTTCGAGGAGTTCGGCTCCGGACGTGAGGCCCTGCACCTGCGCGAGGAGATGGGCCGCAACGAGCTGCTGAACGACGAGGCCTACCGACGCTGGTTCCGTCACGACTTCGACAAGCGGTTCAGCCCGCGCGTGTGGCACCGCGACTTCGACGACGCCGAGATCACCGAGTGCCCCGATGCCGATCTGGTCGGGATGATGATCGGGCAGGTGGCCCGCGATCGCGGCGTGCACCCCGTCGACTGCTACCTCGACCTCGTCGTCGAGCACGGCACGAAGCTGCGCTGGAAGACCAACATCGCCAACACCCGGCCGAAGATCCAGGACCAGCTGGTCAACCGCTACGGCATCACGATCGGCTTCTCCGACGCTGGTGCGCACCTGCGCAACATGGCGTTCTACAACTTCGGCATCCGGCTGCTCAACCGCGTCCACCAGGCGCAGGTCAAGGGCAAGCCGTTCATGACGGTCGAGAAGGCCGTCTTCAAGCTGACCGGCGAGCTCGGCAACTTCTACGGCATCGACGCCGGACGTATCCAGGTCGGCGACCGCGCCGACATCGTCGTGGTCGACCCGGCCGGCCTGAGCGACGAGGTCGACAGCTATCACGAGGCGCTGATGCCGGCCTTCGGCGACATGAGCCGGATGGTCAACCGCAACGACGCCGCCGTGTCGGCCACGATCGTCTCGGGAGAGCTGGTGTTCGAGCGCGGCCGGTTCGTGGACGGTTACGGGGTCTCTCTCGGCACGGGACGGTTCCTGCGCGCCGGCGAGCCGCGGGGGACCGTCGCACCCGTGCGGCGTCGCCAGGAGGTGCTGGCACAGTAGGGCCATGGCCACGCCCACCCGTCGCACGCAGACCGAGCGCCGGGAGGGCACGATGGCAGCCGTCGTCGAGGCGGCGGTCGAGGCGCTCGCCGAGGTCGGGTACGCCCGCACCACGACGGCCGAGATCGCCCGCCGGGCAGGGGTCTCCCAAGGCGGCCTGTTCCGGCACTTCGGCTCGCGGCTCGACGTCGTCCTGGCCGCGGCCGAGGCGATCCGGTCACGCCAGCTGGTCGACTTCTCCGCGGGGCTCGGGTCGCTGGGGGAGGTCGATCTCGACCAGGTCGTCCGCCGTCTGCGGCAGGCGACCCGGGCGCCGATCAACTCCGCCTGGTATGAGCTGGTCGTGGCGGCGCGCGCCGATGCCGAGCTGCGGGCGGTGCTGGGGCCGATGGCCGCGCGCTACCACGCCGAGATCCTCGAGCTGGGGCGTGCGCTGCCGATTGCGGCCCACCTGCCGCCGCTCGAGCTCGACACGATCGTCATGAGCATCGTGCACCTGCTCGACGGGGAGGCGCTGATGGCCTCGGTGCACCCGCAGCCCGAGCAGGAGGACGTCCGCGTCGATCAGCTCGTCCGCCTCCTGTCGGGCCATCCGCTGTTCTGACTCCGCTATTCGGCGAAGACGGGTGCCATGTCGCAGTAGATCCGGCAGTGCAGCGAGCCGTCCTCCTCGCGGGTGTACGCCGTCACGGCGGGGATCTCGACGAGTGCGCCGTCACCGCGGCCGTAGGTGACGACCGCCTCGAAGGCGATGTCGTCGCTGTCCCCCCAGACCTTCAGCAGCCGGTGCTGCATCGAGGTCACCGCCTCGAAGAAGTCGTCGAGCGACTCCTCGATCGCTTCCGACCCGACGAGGACGGGGCCGTTGCCGAATCGCATCGACCCGCCGGCCGCGAACGCGGAGGCGAAGCCGGCGGCGTCCAGGCCGTCTGCGCGCTGGTAGAGGTCCTCGAGCCACTGCGGCCACTCGGGACCCACTCCTTTGGCGGGCACCGGGCCGGCCATCAGTCGAGCACCGCCGTGCACTCGATCTCGATGACCAGACCCGGCACGGCGAGTCCGGTCACGCCCAGGATCGTCTGGGCGGGGCCATCGCCGCCGCCCGTGACGGAGTCGATGGCCTCGGTGATCACGGCGTACTCGGTCGGCTGCGTCGTGTAGATGGTGCGACGCACGATGTTGGTCCAGGCGACACCGCACTCGTCCATCGCGGTCTTGAGGTTCTTCATGGCGGCCTGGGTCTGTTCGAAGAGTCCTTCTCCGACGACGTTGAACTCGTGGTCGAGGGCAACCTGCCCGGCGAAGTGGACCCAGGTGGACCCACTCGAGATGGCGATGTGGCTGAAGCCGGGTGCGGCGTGGATGCCTGCGGGGTTCTTGAGGGTGCGTGTCACGGTGCTTCTCCTAGGGGTGTGGGGTTGAGGGGTGTCAGACGGAGGTGGGGACGGCCACGGCCGCATCGCGGGGATCGCGGACCGGCGTGCCGTCGGGGCCCTCGAACGTCCGGCCCCAGCCCGTGGCGACGGCGACGACCATGACGACGGTCAGCGACAGGGGGTACAGCACGGCGGGAAACAGATCCAGCGCGGTGAGCGGCTGCACCCCGTCGTAGCCCGTCGTGAGCAGGGTGCCGATGAACAGGAAGGCGCTCACGAACGGGATGACGCACGACAGCCCCATGGCGAAGCTGTCCATGACGTTGCAGCGGCGGTACGGGTGCAGGCCGACCCGCGAGCCGATGTCATCGGCGACCGGGCCGAAGGTCATCATCGAGGCTGAGTTGACCCCGCCGAACATCGCCGTCGTCGCGGTGATCCCCAGGCCGATGGCGACCTCGGCGCCGCGCGGGGTGTGCACCCAGCCGCTGGACAGCAGGGCTCCGATGGCCCGGTCGAGGACTCCCGCAGCGGTCAGGACGCCCATGATGCCGAAGACGGCGATCACGAGGGCGACGGTTCCGATGATGTTCTGCACGCCGGACGCGATGAAGCCGGTGAGGGCGCCGTCCTTGACGCCGACCACGTCGCCGCCGTGGATGAGGCCGCTCAGCAGACCCGTGGCGATGCCCGTGATGAGGCCGACGGTGATGGCCTTGAAGATGTCGCGGGTGATGAAGGACGTGATCATCAGCAGGGCCACGGGCACCAGCATGATGAGGGGCTTGGCGCTCGCGGAGTCGGCCACGTCGCCACTGGTCGAGCCGTTGCCATGGAGCGCGGCGAGCACGAGGAACAGTGCTGCGGCGATCGCGGCCGCGACGAGGGAGTAGCGCGCGCGGGACCTGACGACTCCTGCGATGTCGGCGGACCCCTCCTTGGTCCTGAAGCGCTGCGTGGAGGCCGAGATGATCGTGGTGTCCGAGATGGGAGCGAGGTTGTCGCCGAAGATGGCGCCCGAGATGATCGCGCCGGCCAGCAGCGCGGGATCGGCGCCCAGGCCGATGCCGCCGGCGAAGAAGATCGGGAAGGCCGTGAACATCGTGCCGATCGACGAGCCGGTGGCCATCGCGATCAGGCACACGGCGAGGAAGGTGAACACGACGATCGTGGTGCCGTTCAACCCCACCTCGTTGCCGATCCACACGAAACCGCTCGACAGGTTGGTGACCTTCACGAGCTCGGAGAACATCCCGATGACGAACAGGATGACGATGATCGTGACGGAGGTGGGACTCGCGATGCCGCGCATGACGGCGTCCCAGAACCCGGAGTAGTCCTTGGCGAACAGCGCGCCGATGAGCAGGGAGACGATCCCGCCGGCTGCCAGGCCCGTCAGGTCGAACGCCTTGTAGTGCGCGAAGAGGGCTACGCAGGAGATCACGAAGCACACGACGGGTACGAAGGCGAAGAGCCAGCTTCCGCGCATCTCCAACCACGGTCGGTCGGGGCTCATCGCCTCGCTGTCGGTCTGGCTCGCAATTGACGTCATGGTGCGGGTCCTTTCACGGACGCTGGGGGCCTCGATGGCCACCCCGGTGTGCGATGAGTATGCACAAGATCACACCATCGCGGCAATAGAACTGCACAAAAGTTTGTGAATTCGCAACAAATCCCCGGGTTTAAAGGATGCATCTGTGCAACCACACTGGACGGTGTGTGCAATCTCATGACATGCTGGTCCCATGATCGGCACACGACTTCGGGAGCTGCGAACCGCCCAGGGCCTGACCCTGCGCGCCCTCGCCGAGGAGATCGACGTCTCACCCACCCTGATCAGCCAGGTCGAGCGCGGTGTCGCCGAGCCGAGCCTGAAGACGTTGCGCAGCCTGGCCACGTTCTTCGGCACCTCGGTCTCGACCCTGTTCGACGACGGCGAAGATCTCCCCGGCGTGCACCTCAGCCTTCCCGGCGAGCGCTCCCGCATCAGCTCACCGAGCGGTCACATCCAGTACGAGCGCATCGCCCAGGGGCGCGGGCAGCTCGAGGTCCTGATCGGCGTCCTCGGCCCCGGTGACACCTCCAGCGACGAGGCCTGGGCACACGAGGCCGTCGAGTGTGCGTACGTCCTCACCGGCACCCTCACGGTCGAGGTCGGCCGTGCCACGCACGAGGTTCCTGTCGGGGCGGCCATCAGCTTCGACTCCAACCAGCCGCACCGCTACCTCAACCGGGGGAGCGAGCAGGTGCGGTTCATCCTCTCCGCCACCCCGCCCACCCCCTAGCAACGGAGCAGTCCCGTGGACCGTCACGACATCAGCTGGACCGGGTACATCCCGGCGATCACCACGCCCTTCGACGCCGCGGGGGCGCTGGACCTCGGTGCGCTCGACGCGCAGCTCGCGTGGTTGGTCGAGCAGGGCATGCACGGCGTGATCCTCGCGGGGACGACGGGCGAGTGGTTCTCGATGTCCGAGGACGAGCGGGCCGCGCTCTTCCAGCGCGGTGCGGAGACCGTCGCCGGCGAGGCGCTCGTGCTCGGCGGGTGCAACGCCTTCACGGCCGACGAGGTGATCCGGCACGCGCGCGCCGCCGAGGCGGCCGGTCTCGACGGCATCCTCGTGACGCCGCCCCCCTACGTCATCCCGAACCGGCGCGAGATCCTGGCGTTCTACTCCGACGTGAGCGCCGGCACGAGCCTGCCGATCTGCGTCTACAACTGGCCGCGCGGCTGCACCGTCGACCTGGACGTCGACCTGCTCGAGGAGATCGCAGGGCTCGACCAGGTCGTCGCCATCAAGAACTCCACGGGAGACATGCGCAGCTTCCTGTCCGGCCTCTACCGGCTCGGCGACCGGGTCAGGTACTTCGGCGTCCCGACCAGCGAGCTCGGTGCCGACCTGGTGACACTGGGCCACGGCGACGGCCTGATGGGCTCGGGCGGCGTGCTCGGCGCCGATCACCCCGACTTCTGGCGCGCGCTGGCAGCGGGCGACCGCGAGCGTGCCCTGAGGCTCGGCCAGCGCGACCGCGTCATCATGGAGCGCTGGTTCAACCCCGACTACGGGTCCACGTTCGGCAGCGCGCAGGCCATCATGAAGACGGCCCTGAGACTGCAGGGAGTGCCGGCCGGGTACGTGCGGCGTCCGCTGCTCGAGCTCACCTCCGACGAGGTCGGCCTCGTCGAGTCGACCCTGCACGACCTGGGCATCGAGACGGTCGCCCTGACATGAAGTCCCGCTACGACGTCGTCGTGATCGGCGGCGGGCTCCTCGGGGGCTCGTTGGCGCTCGGGCTCGCCAGGGACGACGTCGACGTGCTGCTGCTCGAGCGCGACCAGATCAACCAGCACGCTTCCGGGCGCAATGCCGGCAGCCTGCACTTCCAGCTCGAGTACCGGATGATCGAGCGCGGGATCGAGGCGGCTCGCCGGGCGGCCGAGGCCATCCCGCTCCACCTGGAGGCCGCCCGGCTGTGGCAGGAGCTCAGCGCCTCGATCGGCCCGTCCCTGGGGGTCTCCCAGCACGGCGGCCTGATGCTGGCCACTGCCGTCGAGGACGTCCGGAGACTCGAGGCCAAGGCCGAGCTCGAGCAGAGCTGGGGCCTGGACGTGAAGGTCCTCGACTCCGCGCAGGCGCACGACCTGGCGCCGTACCTCTCCGACTCGGTCCTCGCGGCGTCGTTCTGCCCCACCGAGGGCAAGGCCAACGCCCGCACCTCCGCACCTGCCCTCTGCCGGGCGGCCGTGCAGGCCGGTGCCACCGTTCTCTCGCGGGCAGGTGTCACGTCGATCGAGCGTCATGGCTCCCGGTGGCGGGTCGTCGCCGAGCACGAAGGGGACGCCGTGGTCGTCGAGACGGACGCGGTGGTGCTCGCCGCCGGGGTGTGGTGCAGCGAGCTCGCCGAGATGATGGGGTCGTACGTCCCGGTCGAGCCGGTCGCCCTGACGATGTCGGTCACCGCTCGCACGGCACCCCTGACGCCCTACCTGATCCAGCATGCCGGCGCGAGACTCTCGCTCAAGCAGAGCGTCGAGGGCAACGTCCTCATCGGAGGGGGCTGGCCGGCGCAGGTCACGACGCTCCCGAACGGATCCATCGACCTGCGTGGTCGCGGCCAGCTGCTGGCCGACTCGGTGGCCGGCAACGCAGCCGCGGCCATGAACGCCGTGCCGGCGGTCGCGGACCTTCCTGTCCTGCGCACCTGGGTCGGCACCACGACCCTTGCTCCCGACCAGCTGCCCGTGGTGGGCCCCCTCCCCGGTGCTCCGGGCGGCTTCGTCGCCACCGGCGGGTCGGCGTTCACGCTCGGTCCGGTCTTCGCCGAGCTCCTCGGCGAGCTCGTGCAGGGCCGTGCGCCGCGCCTCGACCTGCGGTCCTACGCCGCCGACCGCTTCTCCGGCACTGCCGGGACGACCGAGAGGGCTGCTCAGCATGCCTGATAGCCGAAGGATCGCCAGCCCGGACGCTCGCCGCGTCCAGATCGTGGTCGACGACGTCGAGGTGACGGCGTTCGAGGGCGACACCGTCGCCACGGCCCTGCTGGCCGGCGGGATCACCGCGTTCCACCGCGGCGTCGACCTGACCCCCAGGACGCCGTTCTGCAACATGGGCACGTGCTTCGAGTGCACCGTCACGATCGACGACCGGCGTCTGCGACGCGCCTGCGTCACGCCCGTCCGCCCTGGCATGCGGGTCGAGACGGGAGAGTCACGATGACCGATCACGACCTGGCGATCGTGGGCGCGGGACCCGCAGGTATGACAGCGGCCCTGACGGCCAGCAGGCTCGGCCTGTCGGTGGTCGTCATCGACGAGCAGCAGCGTCCCGGCGGGCAGATCTTCCGCCAGCCTCCCGCCAACCGGTCCGCAGGCCCGAAGGCCGTCCGCGGATATCCCTGGGGTCACCGTCTGGTCGTCGCGGCCGAGGCAGCCGACAACGTCGAGTGGCGCTATGGCACCACGGCGTTGGGCGTGCTCCGGCCCGCGCCGCCGGGCGAGGGCATCGAGCTCGTCGTGCGCGACGACGACGGTGCCGACCGCATCTCCGTCCGCAGTCTGCTGATCGCATCAGGAGCCATGGACCTCCCGGTCGCCTTCCCCGGCTGGACCCTTCCGGGCGTGGTGACGGCCGGGGGCGTGCAGACGATGCTCAAGGCCCAGGACCTCCTGCTGGCGCGCGACGTCGTGCTGACCGGCGGCCACCCCCTCCTGCTGGTGGTGGCCGGCCTGATCCACGAGAAGGGCGGCCGCGTCGTCGAGCTGGCGATGCCTCGTAGCCAGGGATCGCTCAGGGAGATGACCCGGGCGCTGGGCGCGCTGCCGGGACACCTGGGCATCCTCGCCAACGCGGCGTCGACCGCCGCCCGCCTGGTCGCGTCCGGGACGCCCATCCGCAGCGGATCGATCGTGACCGCAGCGCGGGGCGACGGACGGGTCGAGGAGGTCGACGTCGCTCGCCTCGGTCCCGGCAACACCCTGGTTCCCGACCAGACGTGCCGGACGGTCGCGGCCGACGGCCTGGTCGTCGGGTACGGCTTCCAGCCCTCGACCGACCTGGCGCGCCAGGCCGGCTGCGAGCTGCGCTGGGACTCTCCGGCCGGTGGCTGGGTCGTGGCCCACGACGACGAGCTCCGCACGACGGTGCCCGGGGTCTACGTCGCCGGGGAGCCGTCGGGCGTGGCCGGGGCGGACCAGTCCCGGGCCGAGGGTCAGCTGGCGGCGCTCTGCATCGTCCATGCCCTCGGCGGGACGACCGTCGAGCTCGATCGCGAGATCGTCCGGGCCCGCCGCGCGCTGCGGCACACCAACCGGTTCGCCTCGACGGTCCAGCGGATGTTCGAGCCGCCACGGCAGACGCTGGCGGCCCTGGCCGATGCCGACACGACGGTGTGTCGCTGCGAAGGCGTCACACGCGAGCGCGCCGAGACCGTCATCGACGACAACCCGTTCATCTCGAGCATCGGTGCGCTGAAGCTGGAGTGCCGGACGGGCATGGGCCCGTGCCAGGGACGCTACTGCGAGCTGACCGTCGCCGGTCTCCTCGCGCAACGGCGAGACATGTCGATCGACGAGGTCGGTGCCTTCAACGCCCAGTTCCCGATCCGCCCCGCGACGGTCGGCGAGCTCAGCCGCATGGCTGGTGACCGGCCGTCGCCAGTGGCGCAGGATGGTTGAGCCGGGGGCGTGAGACCAACAATCCCGCGCCACTCGCGATGCGGGGGGCTCCGGCTCCACCTGACCGCCTAGGTTGTTCTTGTGTATGACGGCGTGATCCAGGATCTGATCGATGAGCTCGGGCAGCTGCCCGGCATCGGTCCCAAGAGCGCGCAGCGGATCGCGTTCCACCTGCTCGACGCCGACCCCGAGGACGTCCGCCGGTTCGCCGCGACGCTCGTCGAGGTCAAGGCCAAGGTGCACTTCTGCTCGATCTGCGGCAACGTCACGGTCGACGCCGAGTGCCGCATCTGTGCCGACCCGCGCCGAGACCTGAGCGTCCTGTGCGTCGTCGAGGAGTCCAAGGACGTCGTCGCGATCGAGCGCACCCGTGAGTTCCGCGGGCGGTACCACGTGCTGGGCGGCGCGATCTCGCCGATCGCGGGCGTCGGACCCGATCAGCTCCGCATCAAGGAGCTGCTGCAGCGCCTGCAGGACGGTGCCGTCACCGAGGTCATCATCGCGACCGATCCCAACCTCGAGGGCGAGGCCACGGCCACCTACCTCATCCGCATGCTGTCGCCGTACGGTCTGCGGGTCAGCAAGCTGGCCAGCGGACTCCCCGTCGGCGGCGACCTCGAGTACGCCGACGAGATGACCTTGGGCCGAGCGTTCGAGGGACGGACGACGATCGGTTGATTCACCCGGTGGCTGCGCGGTTCTGCTAGCGTTCGCGACAGCCTGTACGGCCGACTCGTGGCCGTACCCGTCACCAGGGGGAAGCACCATGCAGATCCGTTCACGTACCGCGACCACCGCGCTCGTCCTGATGTTGTCGATGGGCGGCACCCTTGCCGCCTGTGGCGGCAGCAGCGACGACGGCGGCACGAGCGAGCCCAGCTCGGCACCCGCCTCGAGCGCCGACAGCGATCCCACGACCGAGGCACCCGCCACCGAGGCGGAGCCGGAAGGCGACTCCGACGGCGACAAGCCGAGCCGCGAGGACGTCGTCGCCGGGTACGTCAAGGCCGTTGGCGGAGGCACCACCAACGCCGAGACCGACGCTGTCCTCGAGAAGTCCGCGAAGTGCGTCGTCGACGAGCTGTACGACAAGGCGTCGGCCGAGACGCTTCGTGCCCTGGCTGACAGCGACCTCGCGAGCATCAATCCCGACGATGCGAAGCTGTTCGGCGACGCGTCAGGGACGTGCGCATCTGCCGGCAGCTAGACCGATGGAGAGATGGCCCCGATCCTCCAAGGTTCGGGGCCATCACCGAGTTTCTCCGGCGGGGGCCGGGCGGGTGTCCGAACAGGGGAGCCGCTGCGGGCGGTGAAGACGTCCCCGCGTTCGAGGGCCGCACGACGATCGGCTGACGCCTCGCTGCTGC
Organism: Aeromicrobium fastidiosum; assembly: GCF_017876595.1. NCBI lineage: Bacteria > Bacillati > Actinomycetota > Actinomycetes > Propionibacteriales > Nocardioidaceae > Aeromicrobium > Aeromicrobium fastidiosum. Next base: position 1,472,308 of record NZ_JAGIOG010000001.1, read on the forward strand.
CCGGCCCCCCGTTGCTAGCATCGCCGGATGCGTGACCTGTACCCCGAGATCGAGCCCTACGAGACCGGCCTGCTCGACGTCGGCGACGGACAGCTCGTCCATTACGAGATCAGCGGCAACCCCGACGGCAAGCCGGCCGTCTACCTGCACGGTGGCCCGGGGGCAGGCTCCAACCCGCAGCAGCGGCGGGTGTTCGACCCCGCCCGCTACCGCATCGTGCTGTTCGACCAGCGCGGATGCGGACGGAGCACGCCCCACGCCAGCGAGCCCGATGCCGACCTGACCGCCATCACGACGTGGCACCTCGTCGCCGACATCGAGGCTTTGCGTGCCCACCTCGGCATCGAGACGTGGCTGGTGTGCGGTGGGTCGTGGGGCTCTGCTCTCGCCCTGGCCTACGCCGAGACGCACCCGGACCGGGTCACAGAGCTCGTCCTGCGCGGAATCTTCACGCTGCGCCGCAGCGAGATCGACTGGTTCTACGAGGGCGGAGCGGCGCACGTCTACCCCGACCTGTGGGAAGGCTTCGTCGAGCCCGTGCCCGAGGCCGAGCGAGGCCGGCTCGTGCAGGCGTACCGCCGGCTGCTGGAGGATCCCGATCCCGCCGTCCACGTGCCCGCGGCCCGCGCGTGGGCGCGGTGGGAGTCGTCCACCATCACGCTGCTGCCCGATGCCCACATGGTCGAGCAGTTCACGCAGGACGCCTTCGCGGTGGCCTTCGCCCGCATCGAGAACCACTTCTTCACCCACGACGGGTGGTTCGGCGACGAGCAGCTCATCCGCGACGCCGGACGCCTGCGCGACATCCCGGGCGTCATCGTCCAGGGCCGCTACGACATGTGCACGCCCGCGACCACCGCGTGGGACCTGCACCGGGCCTGGCCGGAGGCCGAGCTGCACATGATCGCGGACGCGGGGCACGCGCTCAGCGAACCGGGCATCGTCGACGCGATCGTCGCCGCCACCGACCGCTTCGCGCTCTGAGGTGTCCACCCTGGCGGACAGAATCGCAGCGCTCGGACGACGACCGCTAGACTTGCGCTCGCGCAGCGTCGCGCGTCCGTACGTCACCACCAGGTAGGACAGAACCGTGGGCATTGTCGTCCAGAAGTACGGCGGCTCCTCGGTAGCCGACGCCACCAGCGTCAAGAGGGTCGCCCAGCGCGTCGTCGCGACCAAGAAGGCCGGTCACGACGTCGTCGTCGTGGTGTCCGCCATGGGCGACACGACCGATGACCTCATCGACCTGGCCAACCAGGTCTCGCCGCTGCCGCCCGCGCGCGAGCTCGACATGCTGCTGACCGCCGGCGAGCGCATCAGCATGGCGGTGCTGGCCATGGCGATCGGTAACCTCGGCCAGGAGGCGCGCTCGTTCACGGGCTCGCAGGCCGGCGTCATCACCGACTCCGAGCACGGCCGCGCCAAGATCATCGACGTCACTCCCGGCCGCATCGAGACGGCGCTCGCCGAAGGTGCCATCGCGATCGTCGCGGGCTTCCAGGGCGTCTCGCAGACCACCAAGGACATCACGACCCTGGGTCGTGGCGGCTCCGACACCACCGCCGTCGCCCTGGCCGCGGCGCTGGGCGCGGACGTGTGCGAGATCTACACCGACGTCGACGGCATCTTCACGGCCGATCCGCGCATCGTGCCGACGGCCCGCCAGATCCCGCGCATCTCGTACGAGGAGATGCTCGAGATGGCGGCCAACGGTGCCAAGATCCTGCACCTGCGGTGCGTCGAGTACGCCCGCCGCAACGACATGCCCATCCACGTCCGCTCGTCCTTCTCCGACAAGATCGGCACGTGGGTCGTGCGAAGCGAAGACGTCATCCTGGAAGGCCAGCCCATGGAGCAAGCAATCATCAGCGGGGTCGCGCACGACCGCAGCGAGTCCAAGATCACCGTGGTGGGCGTGCCCGACCAGGTGGGCTTCGCCGCGGCGATCCTGCAGGCGCTCGCCGACGCCCAGATCAACATCGACATGGTCGTCCAGAACGTCTCGGCGGCAGCCACCTCGCTCACCGACATCTCGTTCACGCTTCCGCGCGCTGACGGCCAGACGGCCATGACGGCGCTCGCGCGGCTCAAGGACGAGGTCGGCTACGAGAAGCTGCTGTACGACGACAGCGTCGGCAAGGTCTCGATCATCGGTGCGGGCATGCGCTCCGAGCCGGGCATCACCGCGAAGTTCTTCCGCGCGCTGGCCGATGCCGACATCAACATCGCGATGATCTCGACGTCCGAGATCCGCATCTCGGTCGTGGTGGCCGAGAGCCAGGTCGACGCGGCCGTCAACGCCGCCCACACCGCCTTCGACCTCGGCACCGACGAGGTCGAGGCCGTCGTCTACGGAGGTACCGGACGATGACGCGCTCCACCACCCTCGCCGTCGTCGGTGCCACCGGCCAGGTCGGCGTCGCCATGCGCAGCATCCTCGAGGAGCGGAACTTCCCGGCCGACCGGGTGCGCTTCTTCGCGTCGGCCCGCTCGGCCGGCAAGACGTTGCCGTTCCGCGGCGAGGACGTCATCATCGAGGACGCCGAGCACGCCGATCTGTCGGGCATCGACATCGCGCTGTTCTCGGCCGGCGCGACGACCTCGCGCGCCCAGGTGCCCCGGTTCGCCGAGGCCGGAGCCATGGTCATCGACAACTCGTCGGCGTTCCGCAAGGACCCCGAGATCCCGCTGATCGTCAGCGAGGTCAATCCCGAGGACATCGCGCTCGCGCACCGACGCATCATCGCCAACCCCAACTGCACCACGATGGCCGCGATGCCGGTGCTCAAGCCGCTGCACGACGAGGCCGGCCTCGTCCGCCTCGTGGTCAGCAGCTACCAGGCGGTCTCGGGCTCCGGCATCGCCGGCGTCCGTGAGCTGCACGGCCAGGCGCTGGCCGTCGTCGAGAAGGCTGACGAGCTGGCCTACGACGGCTCGGCCCTCGACTTCCCGGCCCCGCAGGTCTACGTCGACTCGATCGCGTTCAACGTGCTGCCGATGGCGGGTTCGGTCGTCGACGACGGCTCGTTCGAGACCGACGAGGAGCAGAAGCTCCGCAACGAGAGCCGCAAGATCCTGCACCTCCCCGATCTGCGGGTCTCCGGCACGTGCGTGCGCGTCCCGGTGTTCACGGGTCACTCGCTCTCGATCAACGCCGAGTTCTCGTCCGAGATCACCGCGGCCCGGGCCACCGAGATCCTGGGCACGGCCGACGGCGTGCGGCTCGTCGACGTGCCGACGCCGCTGCAGGCCGCCGGTACCGATCCGAGCCTCGTCGGACGCATCCGCCAGGACCAGTCGGTCGACGGCAACCGCGGCCTCGTGCTGTTCGTGAGCGGCGACAACCTGCGCAAGGGTGCGGCGCTCAACACGATCCAGATCGCGGAACTGCTGGTCTGACCCGGCGCACTGCCCACCCGCACCCGATACCGTGGTGCGGGTGAGCACCCCTTCGCGCCTGCTGCTGGTCAACGGTCCCAACCTCAACATGCTGGGCTCCCGTGAGCCCGAGGTGTACGGCCACGACACCCTGGCCGACATCGAGAGGGTCGTCGCCGAGGTAGCCGCGTCGGCGTCCTACGAGGTGCGTGCCGTGCAGAGCAACCACGAGGGCGTCCTGATCGACGCCGTCCACGCGGCGCGCGACGACTGCGCGGGCATCGTCATCAACCCCGGTGCCTTCACGCACACGTCGATCGCGCTGCGGGACGCCCTGCTGGCCGCCGCTCTGCCGGTCGTCGAGGTGCACCTGTCGAACGTCCACCGCCGCGAGCCGTTCAGGCACCACTCGTACGTCTCCGACATCGCGGAGGTCGTCGTGGTGGGTGCCGGCATCGACGGCTACGGGTTCGCGGTGCAGCAGCTCGTGCGCGTGCTGGGCTGATCCCTTTCCGCGGGGCAGGTCAGTCGTCGGTCGGGGCGTTCTCGGCGAGGTCGACCAGCCAGTGCGACAGCACGTAGCCCGCGAGCGAGAGCAACGGGACGAGCACGAGTCCGGCGACGCCGTCGACGAGGTCGAGGAACAGCCCCAGCATCGCGACGATCGTCAGGATGGCCGCGAGAAAGCTCCGCAGGCGGGGCGCGGGGGTGCCGAAGCCCCGCAGGAGGCTCTCGCCGAGGAGCACGCCCACGATCGCGACCACCGTGAACGTGATGCCGCCCCACAGTCCGCCGCCGGACGACACCCCGCGCACGCTCTCGAAGACCGACAGCGAGCCCGCACCGAGCAGCACGGCCACGACACCGACGACCGCACCGGTGATCAGCGACGCCGGGTAGGGGCTGAGATGGGGGAGTCTCCACGCGGCGATCGCCCGGGCGCGGGCCGCGACCAGACGTGCGGTGGCGCGCGAACCGTCGGAGACCGGGTCGGCGACGGCCCACCAGACGCGACCCGTGGTCGCTCGTGCAGCGGTGACCTTGGCGCGCAGGTCGACCTGGGGCCGCTGGCGCGGCGTCTTGGGTCGCGTCGTCTTCTGCCGAGGCGTGGCGGGGCCGGTCGGTCGCGGCTGGGCCTTCGCCTTGGCCGGGGCCGGCTTGCCGGCGGAGGCAGTCGACGGCCTGGTGGCGGTGGCGACGGGACGTCCGTAGCGGACGACCGGTGCCGGCGCAGGCTCAGGCGTGCTGGGCCGCGCGACGGTCTTCTTGACCACCCGCTTGACGACCCGCTTGGCCGGCTGCTGCTCGTCCACCATGCCGCCAGTTTGTCACAGGGTGCGTCACGTCACAGCCCAGACGGAGCTGCGCGCCGGACAAGAGAAGCCGGCCCACCCTGGGGGTGGACCGGCTTCGTCACAGAGTCGGGCTGACAGGATTTGAACCTGCGGCCTCGTCGTCCCGAACGACGCGCGCTACCAAACTGCGCCACAGCCCGATGCCGTGCTGCCCCCTACGAGAGGGAGCCGGACGAGTCTATCCCAGTGAGGGTGAGCAGTGTCGCCTCGGGGCGGCAAGCGAACCTGACCTGCGCGTACGGCGAGGTGCCGAGACCCGCCGAGACATGCATCCAGGAGGGGTCGTGGCCGTCGGTCCGGTGCGTGTGGAGCCCGCGGGCGCGGGCGCGATCGAGGTCGCAGTTGGTCACGAGCGCGCCGAGCAGCGGGACGCGCAGCTGTCCGCCGTGCGTGTGGCCAGCGAGGATCAGCGGGTAGCCGAGCCGGTTCCAGTGGTCGAGCACGCGCAGGTACGGCGCGTGCGCGACGCCGATCGCCAGGTCGGCCGTCGCGTCCGCCGGTCGGTCGACGAGCACGTCGTACTCGAGGTGCGGGTCGTCGACACCGTCGAAGGACAGCCGGCGGCCGTCGACCTCCAGCTCGCCCTGACGGTTGTTGAGGTCGACCCACCCGTGCCCGGCGAGCGCTCGGCGCAGCTCCTCGAACGGCAGGTCGGCGGTGCGCTGGAACGTTCCTGCCGAGCTCACCCCCGTGCCGCCCGTCAGGTACCTGACCGGGTTCTTGCGCTCCGGCGAGAAGTAGTCGTTGGAGCCGAACACGAAGACGCCGGGCACGTCGAGCAGATCGCCGTAGGCGCTCAGCACCGACGGGACGGCGTCGAGGTGGGCCAGGTTGTCACCGGTGTTGACCACGAGGTCGGGCTGCAGCTCGGCGAGCGACTGCAGCCATCGCTGCTTGCGGTGCTGTCCGGGCGTCATGTGGGTGTCGGACAGGTGCAGCACGCGGAGCGGGTCCGACCCGGGAGCCAGCACGGGGACGGTCACCCGTCGCAGGGTGAAGGCACGCGTCTCGGCCACGGACCAGGCCAGGCCGGCCGCAGCGGCGGCGACGGGCCACAGGAGGGGACGCATGCCCCCATTCTGTCTCACCGGTGCCCGGCCGCGTCGCGCACCGACTGCGCGATCGACCGCAGGTCACCAGTGAGGGATGCCACGCTCCGCTCGTCGCGCAGGCGACGCCGCGCTGCGCCGAGCTGTCTGGCGGCCCTGCCGATCACGGCTCGGTCCGCCCTCTCCGGCAGACCACGCACGGCCAGCACGAGCTCGTCGACGCTCTCGATGGCGTCGGCGGGTGTCGCGGTGTCGCGAGTCGTGCGGCGGTGGACCGCCCAGGTCGACCGGATGGGGTGGAGGTCGTGGATCGCGGCGTCGAGCTCGCCGTGGTCGACGAGGCGCTGGCGCAGGTGCTCGTCCAGCACCTCCTGCACGGCGCGCAGCACGTCGGCCACGCGGAGCAGGGCGACGTCGTGGCTCCTGACCGGCACCACGACCCACGACACCGCGACGGCGATGATCCCGCCGATCACGACCCCGAGCACCCGCTCGGCCAGCAGGTGCGTGCCGCCGACCCCGTAGAAGCCGTAGAGCAGGGCCAGAGCCGCCGTGATGCTGGCCGCCCAGAACGCGTAGCCGCGTGGCCGCAGCCACACGCCGACAGCGAGGGCGACGAACACCAGCGCGACGACGAGGTGCGAGCCGCGCGCGACGTGGCCTGCCAGCAGGGTGGCGAGGAGCGTGCCGACGACCGCGCCGACGACGCGCTCCGCGCCCTTCACGAGGACGTCGCCGCGGCCGCGGTTGCCCGCGCAGACGACGAACGCCGTGATGACGAGCCACGGCCAGTGTCCACCGAAAGCGAGGTGACCGATCACCGCTGAGAGGCCGAGGGAGGTCGCCATCTGGATCGCCATGCGGGCGCTCGCGTCGAGCCGGCGGGCGGGACGCGTCCGCGCCGGGGCAGGCGGTGGCGTGGCGTGCGCGACGCCGCCGGCGCGGGCCACGAGCATCGACGCGACGACCCAGGCGTACGCGACGACGGCCATGACCGGGGCCCACCAGGTGTCGCCCGGAGCAGGCGCGGCGACTGCGGGTGTGGTCAGGACAGCGACCAGGGGCAGGCTCATCAGGGTTCCCAGGCGCGACCAGGTCGGTCCGAAGCGGCGGATCGCGATGGGCAGGCTGAGGCCTGCGACGAGCAGCAGGGTTCCGAGCACCGCGTGGTCGAACAACGTGACGGCCACGAGGTGCGCGGCCACTGCGACGAGCACGAGCGTCGCGAGCCGTGCCGCGCGGGCGCCCGAGGAGGCGTCTGTCTCGTGCCGGCCGAGCGTGAGGGACAGCACGACCGACAGGACCACCAAGGCGCTGCCGAATCCGAAGGCCTCGTGCAGGGCCAGGGCGGTCGCGAAGGTGCCGAGGACGGCGGCCATCGTGGTGACAACGCGCCACACGTCCGCAGGCACGCGCCGGTGCCACGGCCGGGCCGTCACGTGCTGGGTCATGACCCCGAGCGTAGATCGGTCTGAGCCTGAGAGACTGTGACACATGTCAGCCCTCAAGGACCAGCTCCACGCCGATCTCACCACGTCGATGAAGGCGCGCGACGCGCTGCGCACGTCGACCCTGCGCATGGTGCTCACCGCGATCACCAACGCCGAGGTGTCGGGCAAGGAGGTGCGCGAGCTCAGCGACGACGACGTGCTGACGGTGCTGGGTGCCGAGGCCAAGAAGCGTCGCGAGGCCGCCACGGCCTTCGCCGAGGGCGACCGGCCCGAGCTGGCCGAGAAGGAGACCGCGGAGGCCGCGATCCTCGCGGAGTACCTGCCTGCGCAGCTGACCCCCGACGAGATCGCCGTGATCGTCGCGGCCGCCGTGGAGTCGGCGGACGCCGCGGGTCAGGGCATGAAGGCCATGGGCAAGGTCATGGGCATCGTCTCGCCCCAGGTCAAGGGCAAGGCCGACGGCGGGGTCGTCGCCGCCGAGGTCAAGCGCCAGATCGGTTCCTGACGCCGGCAGGCCCAGACGTCAGTCGTCGTCGTTCTTCTTCTTGGTCGCTGCCTTGGCCGCCGGCTGACGCTTGGGCGGCGGGTCGAAGTTGACCGGTGACAGGCTCGACTGGATGGCCTGCATGGCCTTGGCCCACATGGGGCCGGCCACCGAGCTGCCGCCGACGCTGGCGAAGTTGAGCGGGCTGCCGTTGATCGTCACGCCGACCAAGGTCTTGGGCCTGCCGTTGGTGTTCGTGTCCTTGCTGTTGGTCACGACGCCGGCGACCATCGAGGCGGTCGCGAGCTCGGGCGTGTAGCCGGTGTACCAGACGGCCTGGTTGCCGTTGGTCGTACCGGTCTTGGCCGCCGAGGGGATGTTGAGACCCGTGCCGTTGCTGAAGCCGAAGCCGCCGGGCTCCTGCACGCCGCGCAGGATGTCGTTGATCTGGGCGGCCTGGCCCTGCGTGAGCACCCGCTCGCAGCTCGCGTCGAACTTCTTGAGCACCTCGCCGTTGGCGTCGAGGATCTCGTCGACCGGACGCGGCTTGCAGTACATGCCGCCAGAGGCGGGAGTGGCGTAGGCGGCGGCCATGTCGAGCGGGCTGACGCTCGTGACACCGAGCGTGAACGGACCCACCTGGTCGGTGATGCCCTTCGAGGGATCGAACGGCACCTTGATGCCCATCGACTCCGCGGCCCTAACGGTGTTGCAGAGGCCCGCCTGCTTCTCGAGCTGGGCGAAGTACGTGTTGACCGACTGGCGCAGGCCCGTGTACATGTTCTTGCGACCGGACGTCGTGGAGTTCTTGACCTTCCACTCGCCGGTGCCGCCGCCTTCGCAGTCGAAGTAGCTGCCCGGAGCCATCGTCAGGCTGGGGGGCGAGTTGTAGGTCTGGCCGACGTCGATGCCGTTCTTCAGGGCAGCGGCGGTCGTGAACATCTTGAACGTCGAGCCGGCCTGGAAGCCGCCCGAGTCGCCGTAGGCGGGCGGCACGGCGAAGTTGATGTACGACTCGCCCTTCTTGGGGTCGTCGCCGATGGGCCGCGACTGGGCGACAGCACGCACCTTGCCGGTGCCGGGCTCGACCATGGCCATGGCCCCGATCGCGCCGTCGGTGGGCTTGACGGTGTCGCGCACGGCCTTGTCGGCCGCGGCCTGCATCGTCAGGTCGATGTTGGACTTGATCGTCAGTCCGCCACGCAGCAGCTTGTCGCGTCGCTCCTCGACCGTCGCGCCGAGCGCCGGCTGGGCCTCGAGCCACCGGCGGGCGTAGTCGCACGAGAACTCGCCCGTGACGCCGACGCAGCCGTTGGGGTAGTCGGTGACCTTGAGGCCGAGCGCTGAGGCCTGGTAGCGCTTCGAGACCTCGGGGGTGATCTTGCCGAGCCGCTCCATGACGGCCAGGACCGTGTTGCGCCGCTGAAGGGCCTTCTCGGGATACACGTTGGGGTCGAAGTCGACAGGGTTCTTGACCAGGCCGGCGAGCGTTGCCGCCTGGCGAGCGTTGAGCTCGCTGGGACTCTTGGAGAAGTAGTGGCTGGCCGCCGCGCTGATGCCGTAGGCGCCGTCGCCGAAGTAGGCCAGGTTGAGGTAGCGCTCGAGGATCTCCTTCTTGGTGTGCTTTTCCTCGTACGCGATGGCGAGCTTGAGCTCGCGGATCTTGCGTGACACCGACTGCTTCTGGGCGGCCGCGACCTGTTCCTTCGTCGTGGCCTGCGAGATGAGCGTCTGCTTGACGAGCTGTTGGGTGATCGACGAGCCGCCCTGGGTCTGGCCCTCGGCGGCGTTGTTGACGAGGGCGCGCAGCGTGCCCTTGAGGTCGAGTGCGCCGTGCTCGTAGAAGCGGGCGTCCTCGATCGAGATGATGGCGTCCTGCATGACCGGGGCGATCTCGGCCAGCGGGACGTCCTGGCGGTTCTGGCTGTAGAAGTAGGCGATCAGGTCGCCGTTGGAGGCGAGCAGCCGGGACGTCTGGGCGTTGGGCTGGTCCTCGAGCTTCAGCGGCAGGGCGATGACGTCGTCGCTGACCTTGGTGACCGTCATGGCGACGATCGTCGTGGTCGGGATCAGCACAAGCGCCACGAGCACGCCGGCGAGCAGCGACAGGCGTCCCATCGCAGCGATCAGGACGGGTTTGCGCTTGCTGTGCGTCTCGGACTGCGCGGCGCGGCGCAGCGAGTCGCGAAAATCCTCCGAGGCCATGGCAGCCAGCGTACGTGACGGGGACCAGCGCGACCGGGTGGCGACAACGTGTCTAGTCCTTGTGGGCTACACAAAATGACTAGTAACGATCTGATGCCGACGGGACGAAGTTCCTACATTTGTACCAACCAACTTCGGCCATGGGGCCGGTCTCGGGGAGGTTCATCATGTGGAACGAAAACTGGGCGGCCGATGCCGCGTGTCGGGGCAAGTCAGATGCCCTGTTCGTCAAGGGCGCGGAGCAGAACCGCGCCAAGCAGGTCTGCGGCACGTGCGAGGTCCGGGCCGAGTGCCTGGCCGAGGCGCTCGACAACCGCATCGAGTGGGGCGTCTGGGGTGGCATGACCGAGCGTGAGCGCCGTGCGCTGCTGCGTCGCCGTCCCAACGTGACCGCATGGCGCAGCGTCCTCTCCGTCGCGGTCTGATCCTGACCCTGGGGGGGGCTCGGTCGGGCGGCCGCTGTGACCGATCTTTCGGCGTATGCGGTGCCCCGGAGGCGCGAACGCCGACACTTTCCTTCCCGGGACGACTGATCTCACTGCGTTCAGGCACCTCCGGCTACCGGAACGCAGAAAGATCGGTTCACTCAGCGGGCTAGGACCGTCCGGCCAGCAGGTCGCCCACGAGGCGCAGGCCGTCGAGGTCGTGCACGTCGCCGGCCAGCGCCGCCACCGACACCGTGGCGACACCGGGGTGGGCTGCGGAGAAGCGCTTCTTGAGCTTCTCCTCGCGGGCCGACACCCGCATGCGGTCGGCGTGGATCGCCAGCAGCTCGGACGTCGCCTGCGCGGTGGCCGTGCCGCCATCGAGCCGGTCGGCGGCCGACTCGGCGTCGGCGGCCGTGATGCCGTCGGCACCCGTCTCGTGCACGCGGTTGACCACGAGCCCGGCCAGCGGCATGCCCTCGCCGGCGAGGCGCTCGACGAAGTACGACGCCTCGCGCATCGCAGCGGGCTCGGGCGCCGCCACGACGACGAAGGCCGTGCCGCGCGCCTGCAGCAGGGCGTAGGTGCCCTCGGCCCGCTGGCGGAATCCGCCGAAGAGCGTGTCGAAGGCTGCGATGAACGTCTGCATGTCGGTGAGCACCTGCGCGCCGAGGATCTTGTTGAGGGCGCTCGTGACGATGCCGAAGCCCGCGCTGATGAGCCGCGCCGGGCCCTTCGCGGGGGCCAGCAGCAGCTTGATGAACCGGCCGTCGAGCATCGACGACAGCCGGTCGGGCGCGTCGAGGAAGTCGAGCGCCGAGCGGGACGGGGGAGTGTCGACCACGATGAGGTCCCAGCGCCCGGTGGCGTGCAGCTGGCCGAGCTTCTCCATCGCCATGTACTCCTGCGTGCCCGCGAACGAGCTGGAGAGGGCGACGTAGAACGGGTTGGTCAGGATCTGTGCGGCCTTCTCGGGGGTCGCGTGCTGCTCGACGACCTCGTCGAACGTCCGCTTCATGTCGAGCATCATGGCGTCGAGCGAGCCGCCGTCGACGGCCGCGCCCTTGACCGGACGGGGCGTGTTGTCGAGCTCGGTGAGACCCATCGACTGCGCCAAGCGGCGGGCGGGGTCGATCGTGAGGACGCAGACCGTGCGGCCCTTTTCGGCCGCGCGCAGGGCGAGTGCCGCGGCGGTCGTGGTCTTGCCGACGCCGCCGGACCCGCAGCACACGATGATCTCGGTCGTGCGGTCGTCGAGCAGGGCGTCGACGTCGAGCAGACCCGATGCCGCTCGAGACGTCGGGGTACCGGTGCCGCCGCGGGGCGACGTGCGTCCCTTGCGGGCGGACGGGCTGGTCTGCGCCTTGCCGGTCACGAGGTCGCACCCTTCTGGCGCGCCGTCGCGTGCAGGTCGGTGAGGCGCTCGGCGAGCTCGAACAGGCCGCCGAGGTCGATGCCGTCGCCGAGCAGCGGCAGCTCGACCAGCGGACGTCCGCAGTCGTCGAGGATCTCGCGCTGGGCGTCCTGCAGCCGCTGGCGCTCGAGGTGCGCCTCCCCGCCGGCGATCAGGGCGGGGGCGGCAGCGGGGTCGAGCCCGGCACCGGCCAGGGTCGTCGAGACGGCCTTGGGCTTGAGCGTGTGGCCGGTCAGGGCGTCGCGGGACGCGTCCGACAGCAGCGGGGGCCGCACCAGGTTGAGCACGACGTGACCGACGGGGAGCCGCTCGGACGTCAGCTCGGCGATGCCGTCGATGGTCTCCTGCACCGGCATCTCCTCGAGCACCGTCACGAGGTGGACGTGCGTCTCGGGCGCGCGCATCATCTGCATGATCGAGTCGGCCTGGCGGCGGATCGGGCCGACCTTGGCGAGGCCGGCGACCTCGGAGTTGACGTTGAGGAACCGCGTGATGCGACCCGTGGGGGGCGCGTCCATGATGACGGCGTCGTAGGTGAACCTGTCGCCCGTGCGACGCCGTGCGGCCTCGTAGACCTTGCCCGTCAGCAGCACGTCGCGGACGCCCGGGGCGATCGTCGTGGCGAAGTCGATGATGCCGAACTTGTCGAGCGCCTTGCCTGCCCGTCCCAGCCGGTAGTACATCGCGAGGTACTCGAGCAGCGCCGCCTCGGGATCGATCGCGAGCGCGTAGACCTCACCGCCGCCGAGACCGACCGCGATCCGGCGCTCCTCGTAGGGCAGTGGCGGCACGTCGAACAGCTGGGCGATGCCCTGGCGGCCCTCGACCTCGCACAGCAGCACCTTCTTGCCGCGCCCCGCCAGCGACATCGCGAGGGCCGCGGCGACCGTCGTCTTGCCGGTGCCGCCCTTGCCGGTGACGACATGGAGCTGGGTCGATTGGGCCACGTCACGAGCCTACCGACGGTGGCCGATACCGCCTCCTGATCAGGTGGTTTCCCTACTGTTGCGAGGCGTGTCTCACACCTAGCCTGAGAGCCCGCGGACGCGTCCCACGTCCCGTGCCCCCAGGAGACTCCCATGCGTCGTTCCGTCCTCGCCGCCGCGACCATCGCGCTGCTGCCCCTCCTCGGCGCGTGCGGCGGAGGTGACGGCGGGCCCGACGGGACGTCAGCCAGCGCTTCCGGAGGATCGGATGGTGCGGACGCGTCGGACACGGCCGACACTGACGACGGTGCCGACGAGGTGCTCGACACATGTGCCGTGATCTCGGTCGAGGAGGTCGGCACGATCCTGGGCGGCACCTTCACCTCCGAGCTGGGCCCGTTCGACGCGTGCGAGTTCGACCAGGAGGATCCACGGGCGACGTCGTTCTCGCTCGACGCCCAGCCGGAGTCCGAGCTCGGCGGCGGCTTCGACGTGTACCGCTCCGGATCGAAGAGCGCCCTCACGGATGCCCAGCAGGTCGACGTGCCGGGGATCGGCGACAAGGCCTTCATCACGACCGGCACGTTCGGCGACGGCACCAACATCCAGCTGCAGGCCGCGACGCTCGTCGACGGACAGGTGCTGACCGTCAGCCTGACCCAGGCGTCGGACATCGCCCAGGACGTCCTGGTCGACCAGGCCACGCAGCTGCTGACCTTGATCGCCGCCAAGGTCTGAGCGCGCCGTGGTCTGAGCGCCGCGGGGTCACCGCCCGATACAGTCGGGCCATGACGAAATGGGAGTACCTCACCGCACCGGTCCTCGTGCACGCCACGAAGCAGATCCTCGACAACTTCGGGCAGGACGGGTGGGAGCTCGTGCAGATCGTCCCGGGCATGAACCCCGAGAACCTCGTCGCCTACTTCAAGCGCCCGGTGGCCTGACATGTCCGCCGTCGACGACCGGCTGGCCGAGGCGGGGCTGACGGTCCCGACCGTCCCGGCTCCGGTCGCGGTCTACGTGCCCGCGGTGCGCAGCGGCTCGCACGTCTTCACGTCGGGCCAGCTGCCGCTCCGCTCGGGCGAGCTGCTCGCGATCGGCAAGGTCGGGGCCGAGGTGACGCCCGACGTCGCCTACGACTGCGCCCGCCAGAGCGCCCTCAACGCGATCGCCGCCGTGACGTCGGTCATCGGTGACCTCGACCAGGTGGTCCGGGTCGTGAAGGCGACGGTCTTCGTCGCCAGCACCCCCGACTTCACGGGTCAGCCGGCCGTCGCCAACGGCGCCAGCGAGCTGTTCGGCCTCGCGTTCGGCGACGCCGGCCAGCACGCCCGCAGCGCTGTCGGCGTGCCCGTCCTGCCGCTCGATGCTCCGGTCGAGGTCGAGCTGGTCGTCGAGGTTCGATGAACGGGCACGCATGACGGTCCGCATCCCCCTGCCCGAGCGGTTGCGCGAGACGGCGACGAATCCGCCGCAGCCTCCTGTCACGCCGCGCGACGCCGCCACGATCGTCGTGGTCCGTGACGGCGAGCGCGGCACCGAGGCCTACCTCATGCGCCGGCAGACCAGCATGGCGTTCGCGGCAGGCATGTACGTCTTCCCGGGCGGCGGCCTGACGGCGTCCGACCTCGAGCACGAGGTGCCGTGGGTGGGCCCCGACGCCGACGAGTGGGGACGCCGGTTCCGGTGCGAGCCCCGGCTGGCCCGCGGCCTCGTCGTCGCCGCGGTGCGCGAGACCTTCGAGGAGACCGGCATCCTGCTGGCCGGTCCCGACGCCGACACCGTCGTGTCCGACACCAGCGGCGACGACATGCAGGCTGCCCGCGGGGCGCTCGACGAGGGCGAGCTGGCCTTCGCCGACTTCCTCGACGATCACGACCTCGTGCTGCGCGCCGATCTGCTCGGTGCCTGGGCGCACTGGATCACCCCGGAGTTCGAGCCCCGCCGCTACGACACCCGGTTCTTCGTCGCCGCCCTTCCCGCCGGCCAACGGGTCGGCGCGATGAGCCGTGAGTCTGACCGCGCCGTCTGGGCACCGCTCTCATCGGTGCTGGCATCGGTCGAGGCAGGTGAGGCGGCGATGATGCCGCCCACGATCGCCGCGTGCCGCGAGGTCTCGGCGCACACCGCCGAGACCGTCGTGGCAGCGTCGATCGGACGCGAGTTCCCGACCATCCTGCCGCGGCTCGTGCTGGTCGACGGCGACCCGTTCCTCGAGACCCACCTGGGAGACAACCCATGAGCACCAGCGCCGTCCGGGTCACCGACCGCACCTCGTTCGTCCTCGCCGACAACCCGGGCATCATGACGCTCGACGGCACCAACACGTGGATCGTGCGCGAGCCGGGCGCTGCCCGCTCGGTCGTGGTCGATCCCGGGCCGGACGACGACGACCACCTGCGCGCCGTCGTGGCGGCCGCCGGCGAGGTCGGTCTCGTCCTGTTCACGCACCGTCATCACGACCACACCGACGCTCTGGCCCGCATCGTCGAGCTGACCGGCGCGCCGGCGCGCTCGATCGACCCGGAGTTCTCGCACGGGGCCGAGCCGCTCGTCGACGGCGAGACGATCGACGTCGACGGTCTGACGATCGAGGTCGTGGCCACACCGGGTCACACGACCGACTCGACGTGCTTCCTGATCGGCGCGGAGCGGTCGTTGCTGACCGGTGACACGATCCTCGGCCGCGGCACCACGGTCATCGCCCACCCCGACGGCGTCCTCGGCCCCTACCTCGACTCGCTCGCGCACATCCGCGAGCTCGTCGAGGAGGGTCTCGTCGAGCGCCTCCTGCCGGGGCACGGGCCGGTCGTCGACGCCCCCGCCGAGGTCGTCGACTTCTACCTCGAGCACCGCGCCGAGCGGCTCGACCAGGTGCGCGCGGCCATCGACACGGGGGCGACGACGGCACGCGAGGTCGTCGAGAGGGTCTACCGCGACGTCGACGAGACGCTGTGGGGTGCGGCCGAGCTCAGCGTCGAGGCGCAGCTCGAGCACCTGCGCGACTGACTCGCGTCCTGCGCTGTTTCCCAGGTGCACCCCGGAAGCGGGCACCGGACCCAGTTCTCCGACGCCTCGCCCCTGACGCGATCGGGGTGCGGTGACCAAGAACGGGGCGACCCCGAAAACGAACACCTCACGCCGGAAGCAACCGGGGTGAGGTGTCGGAATCCCAGGTGCACCTGGGAAACAGCCAGCCGGGGTCAGCGGGCGCGGCGCTGCAGACGCTCGAGGTCGAGGATGACCACGGAGCGGGGCTCGAGCCGCAGCCAGCCGCGGCTGGCGAAGTCGGCGAGGGCCTTGTTGACCGTCTCGCGGGAGGCACCGACCAGCTGGGCGAGCTCTTCCTGCGTCAGGTCGTGGTTGACGTGGATGCCGTCATCGGCGCGACGTCCGAACCGCGAGGCCAGGTCGAGCAGCGCCTTGGCCACGCGACCGGGCACGTCGCTGAAGACCAGGTCGCCGACGACCTCGTTGGTGCGGCGCAGGCGCCCGGCGAGCTGGTTGAGTAGCGCGTGGGCGACATCGGGGTGGGCGTTGAGCACGGGGCTCAGCGCTTCGTGGCCGAGGCTCTTGAGCTCGACGTCGGTGACGGCGGTGGCCGTTGCGGAGCGCGGACCCGGGTCGAAGAACGACAGCTCGCCGAACATCTGACCGGGGCCGAGGATCGCCAGCAGGTTCTCGCGGCCGTCGGGCGACGTGCGCCCGAGCTTGATCTTGCCCTCGGTCACGACGTACAGCTGGTTGCCGTCGTCACCCTCGCTGAACAGGATCTCTCCTCGGCGCAGGCTCGACGAGGACATCGAGTCCTCGAGCGCGCTCGCGACCTCGTCGTCGAGGCCGGAGAACAGCGGTGCCTGGCGGAGAACGTCGTCGGTCACGGTCTTCCCTATCGGTCGTGTATCAGGGGTCACAGTGCGTGGCTCCTTGCGCAGTTTCCCACATCCGGACGGTTCCCGGTGAGTTACGCGCCGAGGCACGTACGCTGGAGCCTGTGCCGACCCCCGTGACGAGACCGGAGACGACACTCGTGCGGAGGGCCCGCAAGATGCACCGGGTGCTCGCCGAGACGTATCCCGAGGCCGGCTGCGAGCTCGACTTCCGCACGCCGTTCGAGCTGCTGGTGGCGACGGTCCTGTCGGCGCAGACCACCGACCGCCGCGTCAACGCCGCCACGCCCGGCCTGTTCGCGCGGTGGCCCGATCCGTACGCCATGGCGGCGGCACCCCGGCTCGAGCTCGAGCAGGTGCTGCGTCCGCTGGGCTTCTTCCGGGCCAAGACCGACAGCCTGCTGGGTCTGTCGGCGGCGCTGGTCGAGCGGTACGACGGCGAGGTGCCGGATCGGCTCGACGCGCTCGTGACGTTGCCGGGTGTTGGACGCAAGACCGCCAACGTCGTGCTGGGCAACGCCTTCGATGTGCCGGGCCTGACGGTCGACACGCACTTCGCCCGGCTCGTGCGCCGGTTCGAGTGGGTCGAGCCCCAGATCGCGAGTGATCCGGTCAAGACCGAGCACGCCGTCGCGGCGATCTTTCCCCGCAAGGAGTGGACGATGCTGAGCCACCGCCTGATCTGGCACGGCCGCCGCCGCTGCCACGCCAAGAAGCCCGCCTGCGGCGCGTGCCCCGTGGCGCACTGGTGTCCCGCCTACGGCACGGGGCCGACCGACCCTGTGCTGGCGGCGGCCCTCGTCACGACCCAGGGGCCGGCATGAGGGCGCGGGCGGCGACCGCCGTCATCGCGCTGCTCTTGGTCGCGGCGTGCAGCGGCTCCGAGCCGGCCGACACCAAGCCGACGTTCGGCGGCGGCCCGGTGCCGACCGTCGCAGCGGACGAGCTCGCCGCGGCGAAGGCGCAGGCGGGCATCGACGCCTGCCCCGCGCCGGCGGAGCAGGCGACGGGCGACGAAGCACTGCCGGGTATCACCCTGGAGTGCCTGGGCGGCGGCAATGCGGTCGACGTGTCGACACTGGCCGGGCGACCCACCGTCATCAACATCTTCGCGAGCTGGTGCCGGCCGTGCCGCGACGAGATGCCGCTGCTCGCCCGCGCCGACGCCGAGTACGGCGACGCGGTGCAGTTCGTCGGCATCGACTTCGGCGACGCGGCACCCGACGACGCGATCGAGCTGGCTCGCGCCTCGGGGGTCACGTACCCGCTGCTGGCCGATCCCGACCAGATCACGCGGGCCGGGCTCAAGGTCGCGGCCATGCCGCAGACGCTGTTCGTCGACGCGCAGGGGAGGATCGTGGCGACGGAACGGACGCCCTACGACTCGTACGCCGATCTGACCGCCGCGATCCGACGACACCTGGGAGTGACGCCATGACGGCCGAGACGCTGCCCGACTGGCTGCGGCCCCTGGCCGACCTCTCTGGCTCGGTCGAGGCGTCGCTGCTGTCGCCGCACTTCACGACCGTCCCCGACGACGCCCGTCCCGCCGCCGTCCTGATGCTGTTCGCCGACGGTGCAGCCGGGCCCGAGCTGCTGCTCACCGAGCGCGCCACGACGATGCGCAACCACGCCGGCCAGATCTCGTTCCCGGGTGGCAAGTCCGATCCCGGCGACGCCGACGCGGCGGCGACGGCGCTGCGCGAGGCGACCGAGGAGGTCGGTCTCGACCCCGCGACGGTCGAGGTCTTCGGCACGTTGCCCACGTTGTGGCTGCCGCCCAGCAACTTCGCCGTCACGCCCGTCCTCGGCTACTGGAGCGAGCCGACGACCCTGCAGTCGGTCAGCGACGCCGAGGTCGTCACGGTGCTGCACCAGCCGATCGCAGAGCTGCTCGACCCCGCCAACCGCTTCAGCGTCACGCACCCGTCGGGCTGGCGCGGCCCCGCCTTCGAGGTGGGCACCCCGATGCCGCTGTGGGGGTTCACGGCCGGCATCATCTCCCGGCTGTTCGACGTGCTCGGCTGGTCCCAGCCCTGGGACGAAGCCCTCACACGGCCCCTTCCCGAGCTGCCCGCATGAACTCGCTCGACCTGATCATCGTCGTGATCCTGGTCGCCTATGCCGTCTCGGGGTTCTTCCAGGGGTTCGTCGTCAACCTGGTCGCGACGCTCGGGCTGCTGGTCGGCGGGCTCGTGGCCCTCGCGGTCGTCCCGATGCTGCTGTCGGGCGACAGGCCGACGCTGTCGAGCTCGCTGCTGGCGCTCGGGCTGGTGATCGGTGCGGGTGCCGTGGGTCAGGCGATCGGGACGCTCGTGGGGTCCGGCCTGCGTCAGGGCCTGAAGTGGCGGCCGCTGCGCTCCCTCGACGCCGTGGGGGGCAGTGCGCTGAGCATCGTCGCGGTGCTGTGTGCGGCCTGGGCGCTCGGCTACTCCGTCAGCGGCACGTCGATCCCGTACCTGTCGACGGCGTCGCGCGACTCCGCGATCCTCGAGAAGGTCGACGGCGTCATGCCGGCCCGAGCGACGTCCGTGCTGCGCTCGTTCAACGAGGTGCTCGACTCCAACCTGTTCCCCCGGTACATCGACCCGTTCGACTCCGAGGACATCACGCAGGTCGATCCGCCTGACGAGGAGACCCTCGCGAGCGCCGGCGTGCGCCGCGCCAGGGACAGCGTCGTCAAGATCCTGGGTCAGGCCCGCTGCGACCGCGGCATCGAGGGCTCGGGCTTCGCCTACGCCGACGGACGCATCATGACCAACGCGCACGTCGTCGCGGGGGTCGCGAGTCCGTCGGTCGTGGTGGGCGACCGCGAGGTGCCGACGCGCGTCGTGCTGTTCGACCGCGATCTCGACATCGCGGTGCTCGCCGTCGAGGGGCTCGACCTCGACCCCCTGCGGTTCGACGACACCGGTGAGGCCGGGCAGGCGGCGGCTGTCCTCGGCTATCCCCAGAACGGGCCGTTCGACGCCCGCGCGGCGCGCATCCGCGACGAGATCCGCCTGCGCAGCCCCGACATCTACGACCGCGGGCAGGTCGTCCGCGAGACCTTCTCGGTGCGTGGCCTGGTGCGCTCGGGCAACTCCGGCGGACCGCTCGTGTCCGAGAGCGGTGACGTGCTGGGCGTCATCTTCGCGGCGTCGGTCTCCGACAAGTCGACGGGTTACGCGTTGACGGCCAAGCAGGTCGCCGACGACGCCCGCAAGGGTGCCCGGGCCACCGCCGAGGTGTCGACGGGCGACTGCGCGTGAGGCCGCTGTCGTCTTTCGTGGCCGGGGTCGTGGCGGTGCTCGCCGCGATCGTGACGGTGCCGCTGCTGTGGGTGTCGACGCACGTCGTCGACGAGGACGGCTACGTCGCGTTCAGCAGCTCGATCGCGACCGACGGCGAGCTGCAGGGCGCCGTCGCGGCCTATCTGGCCGACGACTACGTGCAGCGTGGTCTGCTGCCGGCCGCGCTGCAGGAGACCGCGACGTCGGTGCTGACGACCGTCGCCCGCGGCACGACCGACCAGCCGGGGTTCGTGAGCGCCTGGGAGGAGACGCAGCGCAGCCTCCACCGGTCGGCGTTCGACGACGGCACCGGGCCGCTGACCGTCCGGCTCCAGCCACTGAGCCAGTTCGCGGCCGACCGCGTGGGCTCGCTGCTGCCCGTCTCGCTCGACGTGCCGGTCGACCTGCAGGCGCAGGTCGGCACGGCGGGCGATCGGGAGATGCTGCAGAAGGCCGAGCGCTCCCGCACCTACTCGCTGCTCGGGCTCATGGTCGTCGTGGTCGCAGCGACCACGTGTCTCGTCGCGGCGCGCCGCCGCAGCCTGGCTGTCGCGGGTCTGGGGCTCGGTGCCCTGGTCGTCGCCGGCGTGCTCCGGGTCGTCGTCGAGATCGCGCTGCCCGACCTGATCGACCGCGCCGAGACGCTGTCGCCGTTCGCCCGCGCGGTGCAGAGGCTGCTGCTCGACCGAGCCGCCGACTCGCTGTCGGGATGGCTGGAGCAGATCGCGCTGGTCGGTGCCGGAGCGCTGCTGGTCGGCCTGCTCGGGCGGATCGCGTCCGGCCTGCGACGGACCGCCTGACCGACCTGTCTGCCTAGCGGCGGTGGCCGGGCAGGGTCGGCACGGGGTCCTGCGAGTGCTGGCCCTTCAGGGCCTGTGGGATGTCCTTCGCCGCGGCGATGGTCTTGGCCGGCACCCGCACCTTCTTGAGCAGCTTGATGCCGACGACGATGAGAAGCGCCACGAGCAGCAGGTAGAAGCCTGCCACGATCAGGAACGCCCACGCGGGGTCGAGACCGGCCATGACGATGAAGTAGGCCGCCGAGATCGACAGCATGACGATGATGAGCAGCCCGAAGAACGCGGAGACCAAGATCATGCCGGCACCGATGCCGCCGGCCTTGACGCTGACGCTCAGCTCGCTCTTGGCCAGCTTGACGACGCTCTGGAGCAGCAGCGTCAGGTCGCGCGATGCGTCGCCGATCAACCGGCCGATGGTCGGCTCGTCGTGGGTGCTCATGCGTGCGAGCCTACAAGTGATCCGTGGCAGGGTGCAGGTCAGCGTCCGGCGCCCGTCCCGACCTCCACGTCCCACGCACGAGCGCCCCTGACCCGAGGTTCGGGTCAGGGGCGCTCGACGGTGTCGGTCAGTCGTCGTCCTTCGCGGTCTTCATGCCGCTCGTGATGAGGTCCATGACCCCCGCATCGGCGAGCGTCGTGGTGTTGCCGACCTCGCGGTTCTCGGCGACGTCGCGCAGCAGCCGGCGCATGATCTTGCCCGAGCGGGTCTTGGGCAGCTCGGGGACGACCATGATGGTGCGCGGCTTGGCGATGGGGCCGATCTCCTTGCCGACGTGAGCCCGCAGCTCCTGCACGATCTCGTCGCCCTGGTCGCCCGAGCCCGCGCTCTCGCGCAGGATCACGAAGGCCACCACTGCCTGGCCCGTCGTGTCGTCGGTGGCGCCGACGACCGCGGCCTCGGCGACCTTGGGGTGCGACACCAGGGCCGACTCGATCTCGGTCGTCGAGAGCCGGTGGCCCGAGACGTTCATGACGTCGTCGACGCGTCCGAGCAGCCAGATCGCCCCGTCGGCGTCCTTGCGGGCGCCGTCGCCGGCGAAGTAGTACTGCGGCCAGCGCGACCAGTAGGTCTGCCGGTAGCGGTCGTCGTCGCCCCAGATCGTCCGCAGCATCGAGGGCCACGGCTCGGTGATGACGAGGTAGCCGCCCTCGCCATTCTCGACGGGATGCCCCGCGTCGTCGACGACCTCGGCGGCGATCCCGGGGATCGCTGTCATGGCCGAGCCCGGCTTGCCGGACGTGACGCCGGGCAGCGGGCTGATCATGTGTGCGCCGGTCTCGGTCTGCCACCACGTGTCGACGATGGGCGTCGTGCCCCCGCCGATGTTCTCGCGGTACCAGACGTACGCCTCGGGGTTGATCGACTCGCCGACCGAGCCGAGGATGCGCAGCGAGCTGAGGTCGTGCTTCGCCGGGATCTCCTCGCCCCACTTCATGCACGTGCGGATCGCGGTGGGTGCCGTGTAGAACAGCGAGACCTTGTACGTCTCGATGATCTCCCACCAGCGACCCCGGTGCGGGGTGTCGGGCGTGCCCTCGTAGAGCACCTGCGTCGCGCCGTTGGCCAGCGGTCCGTAGACGATGTAGGAGTGGCCGGTGACCCAGCCGACGTCGGCGGTGCACCAGTAGACATCCGTGGGCTTGTGGTCGAAGACCGCCCAGAACGTCCACGCCGACTGCACGAGGTAGCCGCCCGTGGTGTGCAGGATGCCCTTGGGGGAGCCCGTCGTGCCCGAGGTGTACATGACGTAGAGCGGGTGCTCGGAGTCGAACATCTGCGGCTCGTGGATCTCGGAGGCCTCGTCGACGACCTCGTGCCACCAGCTGTCGATGCTGCTGTCGAAGGCGACGTCCTGGCCCGTGCGGCGCACGACCAGCACGTTCTCGACGATCGCGGTGTTCTCGTTGTCGATCTTGACCAGGGCCTCGTCGACGGCGGGCTTCAGCGCGCTCGCTGCACCGCGACGGAAGCCGCCGTCGGCGGTCACGATGAGCTTCGCGCCGCAGTCGGTCACGCGGCTCGCGAGGGCGTCGGAGCTGAAGCCGCCGAACACGACGGTGTGCGGGGCACCGATGCGCGCGCAGGCCAGCATCGCGATGACAGCCTCGGGGATCATCGGCAGGTAGATCGCGACGCGGTCACCGGCCTCGACGCCCAGCTCCTCGAAGGCGTTGGCGGCGCGACTCACCTCGTCCTTGAGCTGGGCGTAGGTGATGTCGCGGGTGTCGCCCTCGGGCTCGCCGACGAAGTGCAGGGCGACACGGTCGCCGTGGCCGGCCTCGACGTGGCGGTCGACGCAGTTGTAGGCAGCGTTGAGGGTGCCGCCGACGAACCACTTCGCGAACGGGGGGTTGGACCAGTCGAGCACCTCGGTGAACGGCGTGCCCCAGTCGAGCCGCTCGGCCTGCTCGCCCCAGAACGCCGGACGATCAGCGGCGGCCGTGTCGTACACATCGGCCGTGACGTTGGCGTTCGCGGCGAGGTCGGCGGGCGGGTCGAACGTGCGGTCCTCGCGGGACAGGTTGCTGATGTTCTGCTCGGTCATGGTGCTCCTCGGTTCACGGTCCGGCCGGGGCGACGCGATGCCGCGCCCGTGACAAACTGGTGTGGTCTACCCCACATCGTGTGGTGGCGGTCACGGATGGTCTAGCCCCGAAAGGGGGTGCGCGGTGCCGATCGACCTGCGTCGGGACGATCTGGACCTGCTGCGCGCCGCGGCCGCACGCCTGCGCCGCGAGGGCGGGGTGCCCCTGGTCTTCGGCGGGCTGCGCGACGACAGCGGGGTGCCGGTCACCCTCACGCTCGGCGAGGTCACGCACGACCTCGCGTCGATCACGATCAAGCCGTCTCGCGGGCTCGGTGGGCGGACGTGGATCAGCCGCCGCCCGGCGTTCGTCCGCGACTACGGGACGTCCGAGGACATCACCCACGAGTACGACCGGCAGATCCTCGGCGAACGCGTCACGTTCCTCGCGGTCGTCCCGCTGGTCGTCCGCGACGAGGTGCGCGGCCTGCTGTACGCCGGCACCCGAGGTGCCGAGCAGCTCTCGGAGGCGGCGCTCGAGGGCCTCGTGGTCGAGTCCCGCAAGGTGTCCGACGAGATGGCGATCCGCGACGAGGTCGACCGCCGGGTGCGGCTCGAGCAGTCGGTCGCCGCGGCGGGTGCCGAGACCGCCGAGCTGCAGCGGCTGCGCGACGCCTTCGCGCAGA
This sequence comes from Aeromicrobium fastidiosum, assembly GCF_017876595.1. Classification (NCBI taxonomy): domain Bacteria; kingdom Bacillati; phylum Actinomycetota; class Actinomycetes; order Propionibacteriales; family Nocardioidaceae; genus Aeromicrobium; species Aeromicrobium fastidiosum. Next base: position 1,496,168 of record NZ_JAGIOG010000001.1, read on the forward strand.
TGAGGGTCATCGCCCGCGAGACGCACGATCCGTCGACCCGGGAGCGCCTCGACGCGCTGCTGAGCGGCCCGTCGCCGTCCGGTGTCACCCTGACGGCCCGCCAGCTCGACGTCGTGTCGCTCGTCGCCGCGGGATGCCGCAACAGCGAGATCGCCGACCGCCTGGGGCTCGGGCCCGAGACGGTCAAGAGCTATCTGCGCAGCGCCATGACGCGGCTGGGTGCCCGGTCGAGGCACGAGGCCGTGACGGCTGCCCGCCGCCACGGCCTCCTCCCCTGACCTGCGGAGCAGGTCGGTCGCCCGCATGGGCCGAGCGAGCGCAGCGAGCGAAGGCAGGCGCCCGTGCGAAGCACGGCAGCGCTGAGGCACGAAGCGCTGGAGTGGCGACGCAGGAGCCGCGCGCACTATTTTTCTGATCCCGCCCCCGTCAGCGACCGCACCTCGAGCTCGGCGAACCGGTCCTCGCTCGACCGCTCCTTCGACGTGATGGTGCCGAGGTAGCCGAGCAGGAAGCCCAGCGGGATCGACACGATGCCGGGGTTCTCGAGCGGGAACCAGCTGATGTCGACGCTCGTCGGCAGCAGCGACAGGTTCTTGCCGGTCGCGTCGACGCCCTTGCCCGAGACGATCGGCGAGAAGATCACGAGCCCCACCGACGAGATCAGTCCGCCGTAGATGCTCCAGAGCACGCCGCGGGTGTTGAAGCGCTTCCAGAACAGGTTGAACAGCAGGGCCGGCAGGTTGGCCGAGGCCGCGACCGCGAAGGCCAGGGCCACCAGGAACGCGACGTTGAGGCTCTGGCCCGGGATGGCCAGCGCGATCGCGATGCCGCCGATGACGAACGCCGAGATGCGGGCGACCTTGATCTCGTCGGCACCCGAGGCCTCGCCCTTCTTCCAGACGCTGGCGTACAGGTCGTGGGCCACGGACGAGGCCGAGGTCAGCGTCAGGCCGGCGACGACCGCGAGGATCGTCGCGAACGCGACGGCCGAGATCAGGGCCAGCAGGATCGCGCCACCCGTCGTGCCGGGACCACCGCCGACGGCTTCGGCCAGCAGCGGCGAGGCCAGGTTGCCGCCGGAGTCGATGATCCGCTGCTTGGCGTCGCCGGTCACGAGGGCTGCGGCACCGAAGCCGAGGATCAGGGTCAGCAGGTAGAACGAGCCGATGATGCCGATGGCCCACAGCACCGACTGGCGGGCCTGGCGGGCGGTCGGGACGGTGTAGAACCGCACCAGGATGTGCGGCAGGCCGGCGGTGCCGAGCACCAGGGCGATGCCCAGCGAGATGAAGTCGATCTTGCTGGTCGTGGTCGCGCCGTACTTGAGCCCCGGCTCGAGGAACGCCGAGCCCTTGCCGCTGTTCTGGGCGGCCTGGCCCAGCAGGTCGGACACGTTGAAGCCGAACTTGGCGAGCACCAGGACGCTGATCAGGATCGTGCCGCCCATCAGCAGCACGGCCTTGACGATCTGCACCCACGTCGTGCCCTTCATGCCGCCGATCACGACGTAGAAGATCATCAGGATGCCGACCGCGACGATCGTCAGGTTCTTGGCGGTCTGGCTGTCGACGCCGAGCAGCAGCGACACGAGCGCGCCGGCACCGACCATCTGGGCCAGCAGGTAGAAGATCGACACGACGATCGTCGACGTCGCCGCGGCGGTGCGGACGGGGGTCTGCCGCATCCGGTAGGCGAGCTGGTCGGCCATCGTGTAGCGGCCGGAGTTGCGCAGCAGCTCGGCGACCAGCAGCAGGGCCACGAGCCAGGCGACGAGGAAGCCGATCGAGTACAGGAAGCCGTCGTAGCCCGACAGCGCGATGGCACCCGAGATGCCGAGGAACGAGGCGGCCGACATGTAGTCGCCGCCGATCGCGAAGCCGTTCTGCACGCCGCTGAAGCTGCGTCCGCCGGCGTAGTAGTCGGCCGCGGTCTTGGTGTTGCGGCTGGCCCAGAACGTGATGCCCACGGTCAGCAGCACGACGAGCAGGAACAGGGTGGCGGTCAGGGCCTGGTGGTCGTTCGACGACGACGCCTGGGCGAACGTGATGCCCGCGAGCGAGGTGCTCATGCGTTGGCCTCCTTCTCGTAGGCCTCGTTGAGGGCGTCGGCGATGGGGTCCATGTTCTTGGCGGAGAAGCGCGCGTACCAGAACGCGATGCCGAAGGTCGTGATGAACTGCAGCAGGCCCCACAGCAGCGCGATGTTGACGTTGCCGAAGACCTGGGTGTTCATCAGCCCGGGCGCGTAGTTGGAGCACAGCACGTACAGCAGGTACCAGACCATGAACCCGACGGTCATCGGCACGACGAAGCCCATGTAGGTCTTCTTCAGCTGCTTGAACTCGTCCGACGCGTGGATGCGGTCGTAGGCCGCCTGGGCCTGGGGAGTCGCTCTCTCCGCCACGATGGTTCACCTCTTCCGTGTGGTGGCAGCGCGGGGAGCACGGCCGTCCACGACGCTAGGACCGCCCATCCGTGTGAGCCAGATCACCAAGGCTCCTCTGCGGCGAGGCGGCGATGTGGTGCGGCGTGCGGTCGGTCGCGGGCGACGAGCGGTCGTCCGAGCGCGATGAACGGTTGCCGGGATCCCACGAGACCGTGGTGTTCTGGCACTCACCGAGGGTTGCAACCCGAGGTAGGTGCGCGAATCCCACGAGACCGTGGGATGCCGTCAGGGCCGGCGGTCGACGGCGATGTGCTCGGGGGTGTGCAGCCGCACCATGGTGCGCGAGACGTTGCCCGGCACGGCGGAGCGGGTCAGCAGGGAGACGCCGACCATCAGTCCGAAGCCGACCGGCACCGACCAGGCCGCAGGCTGGCTCATCAGCACGCCGAGCCAGCCGTCGGGGCCCCACGCGATCGTCATGACGGGGGCGATGCCGGCGCACAGTCCGCCGCCGATCATGCCGGCGATCGCGCCGGGTGCCGTGAGTCCCCGCCACCAGATGCCGAGCACCAGCAGGGGGCAGAACGTCGACGCGGCCAGCGCGAAGGCGAACGTGACGGAGTTGGCCACCGCGATGCGCTCGGCCGACAGGGCGAGCACGAGCGGCACCAGGATGCCGCCGGCCGCCGCGAGCCGCACGGCGGCGATGGTGCTGAGGTGCCGCCGGGACGAGCGCTCGCGCGACAGGCCCTGCCCGATGACCCCGGCGATCGACATCGTGATGCCCGACGACGTCGACAGGAAGGCTGCGAACGCCCCAGCCGTGAGCAGGGCCGCCAGCACCTCGCCGACGCCACCCCCGAGCATCCGCGACGGCAGCTCGAGCACGACGGTGTCGGCGCGGCCGGACGCCAGCAGGTCGCGGGCGTAGACGCGTCCGAGGACGCCGTAGATCGTCGGGAGCAGGTAGAAGGTGCCGAGCAGCGCCAGCACGATCAGCGTCGTGCGACGGGCGGCTCGTCCGTCCGGGTTGGTGTAGAACCGCACGACGACGTGCGGCAGGCCCATCGTGCCGAGGAACGTCGCGACCAGCACCGAGTAGGTCAGGTAGAGGCCCGGCCCGTCGGTGCCGCCGAACGGCGTGAACCAGGCATCGGGCGCGACGGGCGACGGGCGGCCGTCGTCGGTCCAGGCCGTGACGAGGAAGAACACCGGAACCAGCAGTGCCGTGAGCTTGAGCCAGTACTGGAAGGCCTGCACGAAGGTGATGCTGCGCATGCCGCCCGACACGACGTTGATCACGACGATGACCGCGACCAGCACCGTCCCCACCCAGGTGGGTGCCCCGGTCACGGTGCGCAGCGTCAGGCCGGCCCCCTGGAACTGCGGCATCAGGTACAGCCAGCCGACGCCGACGACCAGGATGCTCGCGACCTGCCGCACCCGCACCGACTGCAGCCGCACCTGGGCGAAGTCGGGGATCGTGTAGGCCCCCGACCGGCGCAGCGGGGCGGCGACGAACACCAGCAGCATGAGGTAGCCCGTCGTCCAGCCGATGGGGTACCAGAGCATGTCGGCCCCGTAGGCGAGGACGAGTCCGGCGACCCCCAGGAACGAGGCGGCCGAGAGATACTCGCCGCCGATCGCCGAGCTGTTCCAGACCGGGCTGACCGATCGCGATGCGACGTAGAAGTCGCTCGTGGTGCGGCTGAAGCGCAGCCCGAACGCGCCGATGCCCAGCGTGGCCAGCGACACCAGGGCCACGGCGATGACGCCGTAGGTCGTGTTCACGGTGTCACGGCTCGAAGGACTGTCATGGCTCGGTGCGGTCGGGCTGGACCAGGTCGGCGAAGTCGCGCTCGGCCCTCTCGGCCTGGCGGACGTAGACCCAGCCGAGCGCCAGCAGCCCCGGGTAGACCAGCACGCCGAGGATGATCCACGGAGCCGGCACCCCCAGCACCTCGAACTCGGTCACGGTGTCGAAGGCCATGAACGTCAGGGGGAGCGCGCCGACCGACAGCAGGAGCGTGAGGGCCACGGTCAGCGCGGCGCGCAGCTGCGACCGGATCAGCGACTGCATGTAGATCTCGCCGATGCCGGTCGACTCGTCGATCTCCTGGCGGACGCTGCGGCGGACGTGCGCGGGGGCCGACGTCAGCGGGCTGGTGACGCGGACGCGTCCGGTGTGCTCGGGCTGGTGCTCGGGCTGGGTCACCGGCTCACAGCGCCCGTTCGTGGATCAGGTCGCGCAGCGCACGGGTGTGCCGGCGGGCGACCTGAAGCTCGATCGTGTCGTCGCCCGACGGCACCACGACGCTGCACCGTCCGGCCTGCACGCGGACCTCACGGACGTGTGCGAGGTTGACCACGATGCTGCGGTGGATGCGGACGAACCCGGCATCGGCCCACTCGTCGGCCAGGGTGCCGAGCGGGGTGCGGATGAGGTGGCTCGACCCGTCCTCGACGTGCAGGCGCACGTAGTCGCCCTGTGCCTCTGCGTGCGCGACCGTCGATCGCGACACGAACCGGGTGACGCCTGCGAGCTACACCGCGATCTGGTCGTCGGTCACGGCGGGTGCCCGGTCGCCGTCAGAGGAAGCCCGGCGGACGCTCTCGCGCAGCCGCTCCTCGCGGATGGGCTTGAGCAGGTAGTCGACGGCGTTCATCTCGAAGGCCTCGACGGCATGCGCCTCGTGCGCCGTGACGAAGACGATGCGCGGCGCGTCGCGGAACCGACCGAGCAGCCGGGCGATGTCGAGGCCGCTGAGCCCGGGCATCGCGACGTCGAGGAACACCACGTCGATGCCGCCCTGCTCGAGCAGCCGCAACGCCTCGGTGCCGCTGTGCGTGCCCCGCACGGACGCGATGCGGTCGTCGCGCTGCAGCAGCCAGACCAGCTCGTCGAGCACGGGCTGCTCGTCGTCGACGACGAGGGCGTGCAGCGCGGCGGGCATGCACCGATCCTCGCCGAGCGTGATGCGGGCCACAAGTCCCGCGGGGGTCAGGGTGCCGCCGCGTCGACGTCGGGGGAGAACTTCGGCACCCGCAGCGTGACCTTCGTGCCGAAGCCCGGGGCGGTCTCCACGACGATGCCGTACGCGTTGCCGTAGACCGTCCGCATGCGCTCATCGACGTTCGCCAGCCCCACCGACGCGCTGGGGTTCTGGCCCGAAAGGGCGGCGCGGACGACCTCGGGGTCGACGCCCGCGCCGTCGTCCTCGATCGTGATGAGGCACTCGTGGCCGGTGTCCATCGCGGTGACCGTGATGGTGCCGTTGCCGGCGCGGCTCTCCAGGCCGTGCCGGACGGCGTTCTCGACCAGCGGCTGCACCGACAGGAACGGCAGGGTCACGCTCAGCACCTCGGGGGCGATCAGCGTGACGACCCGGAGCCGGTCGCCGAAGCGGGCCTTCTCGAGCACGAGGTAGCGCTCGATCGAGCGCAGCTCCTCGGCCAGGGTCGTGAACTCGCCGTGCTGGCGGAACGAGTAGCGGGTGAAGTCCGCGAACTCGAGCAGCAGCTCGCGGGCCCGCTCGGGATCGGTGCGGACGAAGGAGGCGATCGCGCCGAGCGAGTTGTAGATGAAGTGGGGCGAGATCTGCGCGCGCAGCGCCCGCAGCTCGGCCTCCATCAGCGCGGTGCGGGAGGTCGCCAGCTCGGCCAGCTCGAGCTGGCTCGACATCCACCGGGCGACCTCGGTCGTGGCCCGGGCGAGGCCCGCGGAGGCGTCGTCGGCCAGGACCACGACGCTGCCGACGACCCGGTCCTCGACCGCGAGGGGTGCCACGATCGCGCGTCCGGACGCACGGGTCGTGCCGCTGTCGATCGCGGCCCGCATGAGGTCGGCGACGTCGTCGTGGCTGCCGGGGCCGTCCCACGCGAGGGGCCGTTCGGTGTCGGTGATGGCGACGGTGGGCGCGCCCAGGAGCGTCCGGACGTGGGGCAGCGACCTGGCGGCGCTCTCGGCGTCGAGCCCGCGGCGCAGGGCCGGCGCGGCGAGGGCCGTGGTGTGGAGGGTCTCGAACGTGGCACGGTCCTCGGGGGTGCCGAGGCTGGGCCTGCGTGCCAGGAGCCACCACCGGGCGAACGCCGGGACGGCGACCAGTGCAGCCGCCGCGACCAGCGCCGTCAGGAGGTTGTCCATCCGTGGACGGTACCGCCGCCCGTGCCGGGATCCCACGAGACCGTGGTAATCCGGCGCCTACCGTGGGTTGCAACCCGAGGTAGGTGCCAGAACACCACGAGAACGTGGTATTCCGGCAACGGGTCAGTCGTCGCCGATGCCGCGGGCGTGGAGGGCCGCGCCGGTGTCGTAGGCGCGCGCGACGGTGCGGATCGCCATGGGCACGAGCAGGGCCCGGGGGTTGCGCTCGAGGCCCCGGGCCTTGGCGGCGGCGCGAGTCTCGTGCGCGATCGTCATGACGCCCGGCAATGCGCCCAGCATCAGCGAGAACCCCAGGGCGACCTTCTCGGGGTTGACGCCGAGGCGGCGGAACGGTCCGAGGCCGCGGACGATCGCGTCGAGCATCGCGTCGATGCGGGTCGTCGCGGTGAACACGAGCGCCGCGATGAACAGCGCCAGCAGGTCGCCGACGACGTGCACCGCGGTCGGCCACCCCCGCTGCCACACCTGGAACGCCGTCACGAGCACCACGACGAGCAGCAGCGGCCGCAACGCGCGCAGGGTCGTCCGCACCGGGATGCGGACCCAGGCCACGAGCAGCAGCGAGAACAGCAGGAACCCCGTGGCCGTCCACGGCCCGGTGGCCACGACGGTCGCGACGCCGTAGAGGGCCAGGAGACCCAGCTTGGGGCCGGCCGGGAGGCCATGCAGCAGCGTCGACCCGGGTCGGTAGGCGCTCAGCAGCTCGTTCACGCGGTGCGCCTCACGACAGGACGCTCGCCCGGTAGTGCTCGACCGCGGCGTCGGGATCGCCGTCGAAGACGACCTGCGCGTCGTCGATCACGAGCACCCGGTCGCAGCGCCGTGCGAGGTCGAGGTCGTGCGTGACGAGCACGAGCTGCTGCGACAGCGAGAACAGACGGTCGGCCACGATCGCGGTGTTGCGCAGGTCGAGCAACGTCGTGGGCTCGTCCGCCACCAGCACGCGGGGAGACGTCGCCAGCACGCCGGCCAGGGCCAGCATCTGCTTCTGCCCCCCGGACAGGGCGTGGACGCTGGTGTCGGCCTTGTCGCCCAGCCCGATGGCCTCGAGGATCGCGAGCGCCTCGGCGCGACGTGCCGCGCGGTCCTTGACCGTGCGGCGCAACGACAGCGCGACGTCCTCGAGGCAGGTCGGCATGACGAGCTGGGCACCGGGATCGGTGAACACGAACCCGACGGCGCGTCGGACGGCCGGGCCGTCGTCGACGGTGTCGAGACCGTCGATCGTCACGTGCCCCGTCGTCGGCTCGACCAGCCCGTTGAGCAACCGGGCGAACGTCGACTTGCCTGAGCCGTTGCCGCCGATCAGCCCGATGCGGTGCTCCGCCAGCGTCAGCGACATGGGCTGCAGCAGGACGAGCTCGCCGTCGGGAGTCGTCACCGACACCGAGACTTCGTCCAGCCGCAGCACCATCGTCAGCGCCGGGCGGTCAGCTGGGGAAAGGCGCGATGCACGGAGGCAGCGACGATGGCGGCGAGCACACCCTTGATGATGTCGTAGACGAAGAACGGTGTCGCGTAGCCCCAGGCGACCTTCAGGCTGACGTCGAGCTTCGCGGCCATCCCGAGGGTTCCGAGCGTGCCGACGACGGCGAGCGTCACGATCGCCGCGACGACCGAGACCACGACGATGAACGTCGCGGGCTTGGCGCGGGCCAGGCGCGCGGCGACCAGTCCGACGATGAGGGCCGCCAGCGGGAAGGCCAGCAGGTATCCGCCCGTGACCCCTGCCCACGTGGCGGGGCCGGCCGCCCCCTGCGCGAAGATCGGCAGGCCGGCGGTGCCGACCGCGAGGTAGAGCACGACGGCCAGGAAGCCGCGCACGCCGCCAAGGACGGCACCGGCGAGGAAGATCGCGAACATCTGCAGCGTGAACGGGGTGCCCGACCCGGTGCTGATGGCCGGCAGGATTGCGCACACCGCGATGAGGGCCGCGAAGGTCGCGACGAGAGCGAGATCGGTCGTGCTGAGGCCGCGGGTCGTGCGGCGGGTGGTCGTACTCATCGTCGTGCTCCTGGTGCGGATGGCGGGGGAAGGGAAGCGAAACCTGAACGGTGCTCAGGTGAACGGCGTTCAGGTTAGCGTAGGGTGGCCGTCGGATGTCAACGTGACGTGGGAGGAGCAGCTGTGCGCTATCGCAGGAGCGATGTCGTCGAGCGTGCCGTGACGGTGCTCGACCAGCACGGCCTGGCCGATCTGTCGATGCGCCGCATCGCCTCCGAGCTGGGCCTGCAGCCGTCGGCGCTCTACCACCACTTCGCCAGCAAGCAGGTGCTGCTGGCGGCCGTCGCCGACGAGATCCTCGACCGCGGTGCACGCACGCCGCACGACCAGCTGGCCTGGGACGCCGCGGTCGTCGCGATCTGCCACGAGCTGCGCGACGCGATGCTCGCGTACCGCGACGGGGCCGAGCTGGTCGCGACGGTGCACGCCTTCGGCCTGGGCACGCGGTCGCCGGTCGGCCCGCTGGTGGCGGCGCTCGGCCGTGGGGGGTTCGCGCTCGACTTCGCTCACGCCGCGGCCACCACGCTGGTGCACTTCGTGTTCGGCCACGTCTCCGACGAGCAGACGCACCTGCAGGCCGACAGCGTCGGCGCGCTCGGCGACACCGAGATCCGTCCGGGCGCGGGATCGTTCGACCTCGGCCTGTCGCTGATCCTCGACGGCGTCAGGCAGCAGCAGCCGGGTCAGGTCCAGGACGTGCTGAGCGGTCGTCCCTCGTCGTAGCCGGCCGAGCTCTGCAGGCCGACGACCGCCCGGTCGTGGAACTCCTCGATCGACCGCGCGCCCGCGTACGTCGCGCTCGACCGCACGCCCGCGATGATCTGGTCGACGAGGTCCTCGACGCCGGGACGGTCGGGGTCGAGGAACATCCGCGATGACGAGATGCCCTCCTCGAACAGTCCCATGCGCGCCCGCTCGAACCCCGCGGCGTCGCGGGTGCGATTGGACACCGCGCGCGCCGAGGCCATGCCGAACGACTCCTTGTAGGGACGTCCGTCGGGCCCGGTCCGCAGGTCGCCGGGGCTCTCGAGGGTGCCGGCGAACCACGAGCCGATCATGACGCTCGCGGCCCCCGCAGCCAGTGCCAGCGCGACGTCGCGGGGGTAGCGGACGCCGCCGTCGGCCCAGACGTGGGCACCGGCGACCCGGGCCGCCTCGGCGCACTCGAGCACCGCGGAGAACTGGGGACGTCCGACGCCCGTCATCATGCGGGTCGTGCACATCGCACCCGGTCCGACACCGACCTTGACGATGTCGGCACCGGCGGCGACGAGGTCGCGCACGCCCGCTGCCGACACGACGTTGCCCGCCGCTATGGGGACGCGCCGGCCCGTCGCCGCCGCGTGGGCGTTGCGGGCGACCGCGACGAGCGGCAGGGCCTCGAGCATCTTGTCCTGGTGACCGTGCGCGGTGTCGACGACGAGGACGTCGATGCCCATCGCGAGCAGCGCCTCGGCCTTGCGCGACACGTCGCCGTTGATGCCGACCGCGGCGCCGATCACGAGGTGTCCCTCGGGGTCGACGGCGGGTTCGTAGATCGTCGACCGCAGGGCCGCCTTGCGGGTCAGCACGCCCACCAGCCGGCCGCCGTCGACCACCGGCGCGACGTCGACGTGGTGCGCGCTCATGGCGTCGAAGCACGTCCGCGGGTCCTGACCGGCCTCGAAGGTCAGCACCTCGGCCGTCATGACCTCGCGCACCTGCGCGAAGCGGTCGACCTCGGCACCGTCACGCTCCGTGACGACGCCCAGCACGCGGCCGTCCTCGACGACGACCACGGCGCCGTGTGCCCGCTTCGGGATGAGGCTCATGGCCTCGCCGACCGTCGTCGTGGGCGACACCGTGACGGGCGTGTCGTAGACCGTGTGGGCGGACTTCACGCGGGCGACCGTCGCGGCGACGATGTCGAGCGGGATGTCCTGCGGGATGATCGCGATGCCGCCGCGGCGGGCGATCGTCTCGGCCATGCGACGTCCGGAGACGGCGGTCATGTTGGCCACGACGAGGGGCAGCGTCGTGCCCGTCCCGTCGGCCGTCGCGAGGTCGACGTCGAAGCGGCTGATGACGTCGGAGCGGCCGGGGACCATGAACACGTCGTTGTACGTGAGGTCGTGGGAGGGCTGCAGGTCGTTGAGGAACTTCACGCACGAACTCTACGGGCACCGACGTGACGTCCGGGCTCCTGCGCAGCGCCTGGCGGCCCGCGCGCATGCAGTGGTCTAGTTTCACTGGGGTGACCTCTCCCGACACGACCACGGTGTGGCTGTTCGGCCCCATCCCTCCGCCGGTGCACGGTGCCGCGCGCGTCACCCAGCAGGTGCGCGAGGGTGTCGAGGCCACGTCGACGCGCCTCGTCGCGATCGACACAGGGGGCGGAGCCGGCCTGGTGCCGCGCCTGCGGCAGATGATCGGCGGCCTGCTCCGTCTTGCCGTGCCGCGTCGTGGGTCCGGTCGCGGATCGGTCTACATCGGCGGTGCCGGGGGTCCGACGCTCTGGTACCAGGCGGTCGTGGTGCTCCTCGGACGCCTCACGGGCCGTCGCGTCGTCTTCCACCACCACTCGTACGCGTACGTCGACCGGACGATGCCGGCGATGCGCGCCCTGACCCGCGCAGGCGGACGTCGGCTGACCCACGTCGCGCTGTGCGAGGGCATGGGGGAGGGGCTGCGCGCCCGCTACCCGTCGGTCGGGGACGTCCGAGTGTGCTCCAACGCGGGCCTGATGGCCGCGCCGGGCCCCCTGGCCCAGGCGGATGCCGGCCGCACCATCGTCCTCGGACACCTCAGCAACCTGTCGGTCGACAAGGGCCTGGCCGACGTGATCGACACGCTGCGCAGGGCCGTGGCGGCAGGGCTCGACGTCCGGCTGCTGCTCGGCGGCCCCCCGGCCACGCCGGAGGCCGAGGCTCTCGTGGCCGACGCCGTCGCCGAGCTGGGGGACGCGCTGACCGTGCTGGGGCGGGTCGAGCGCGACGGCATCGACGCGTTCTACGAGCAGATCGACGTGTTCGTGTTCCCGAGCCGCTACGTCCACGAGGCCGAGCCGCTCGTCGTGCTCGACGCGTCACGGCACGGCGTGCCGACCATCGCCTGCGCGGTCGGCTGCCTGCCCGGCATGGTGGCACCGCAGCACCTCGTGCCGGTCGACGCCGACTTCGCGGAGGCTGCTGTCGCGGCGATCGGCGACCTGGGCTCGGTGGCCGCGCACGGCGTGGCCGAACGCTTCGTTCAGCGCCGGGACGCGGCGCTGACCGCTCAGGCCGAGCTGGTCGACTGGCTGCGTCACCGCACCTGACGACGGCCAGGCCGGACGTGGTCGGTTCAGCGGTTCCGGCGCAGGTCGGCGAGCCGCCACTCGACCTGCTCGTGGAGGTTGCGCGCCCACCCGGCCGAGCTCGTGCGACTGCCGAGGCTGCGGCTGACGGCCGACATCTCGCCGAGTCGGTCCGCGTCGAGGGCGCTGGTGCGGGCCATCGCCGTGGTCAGCGCCGCGGCGTCGTCGCTCCGGACGACCCAGCCGTTCTGGCCGTCCTGCACGAACGACGGCACGGCGCCGACCAGGTAGGTCGAGATGATCGGCAGTCCGCTGACGGCACCCTCGTGCACCACGACGCCGTAGGGATCGATGCGGGACGGCACGACGAGCGCCGACGAGGAGCGCATCAGGTCGGCGACCTCGGACGGCTGTCGGAAGCCCAGCATCTCGACTCCCTCGATGCCCTCGAACGCCGAGGCCATCTCGCCGAGGCCGGCGACCTGCAGGGTCCAGGGCTCGGTGGTGCAGGCGTCGCGGTAGAGGCGGTAGGCCTCGGCCAGGACGTCGGCACCCTTGTGGTGCACGAGCCGCAGGCACGCGAGGAACCGCCGGTGCGAGGCGATCTCGGAGCCGTCGCGGACGTCCGACCCGAACACCGTCGTGTCGGCCGAGAGCGATCCACGGATGACGTCGGCCTCGCCGAAGCCGAGCCGCCGGGCGAAGAACTCGGTGCGGTCGCTCGGCACCATGACGCAGTCGAACAGGGGCCGCACCCACACGGGCGCTGCGGCGCGGCCGAGCCACTGCTTGGGGACGTTGCGCCAGACGTTGTCCATCCACAGGACGCGCAACGTGCCGGCGGGGAGGGCCTTGACGGCCTCGCGGTACGGGGTGAAGTGCCACGAGTGCATCAGCACCGCATCGGGCCGGAAGGCCGCGACGGCACGGGAGATCTCGCCGTCGGCGGGCTCTCCGCTCCAGAGGTGCTCCGTCGCGTACGACGCCACACCGTGCGACGCGTACGCGGTGTCCTGAACGTTGCCCTCGTGCACCACGAGCAGCTCGACGCCGCGCGCCGCCAGCAGCCGGCACGCGGCGTCGTTGAACCCCGCCCAACCCGTGGCGAGGATCGCGATGCGCATCGGGGACAGGCTCAGCGGGTCGCTTCGACCGCGAGCTGCACGCCGCCCTCGTCGGCCCGCAGGTCGATGCCCGCGAGCTCGGGGTCGTCGCTGACGCCGTGGTCGTAGCGGGTCACGTCGGAGAAGCCGGCACGCTCGAGCTCGGCGGCCATCGTCTCGAAGTCCCACAGGTAGCCCGTGTGGTGGCCGAACGACGCGATCGGGATGCGGACCCAGTCGATGGGGTGCTCGACGGTCAGGCCGATCTCCTCGTAGACCTTGGCGCTCGGATCGCCCTTGGGGACGACGCCCGCGATGTACTTGTCGACGTGCGCGCGCAGATCGGGCGTCACGAACCGGATCTTGCCGCCGGGTCGCATGCACCGGAACGCCTCGGCGAGCAGGTGGCGGGCACCGTCGAGCGTGATGTGCTCGACGACGTTGTCGGAGTAGACGTACGACACCGCGCCGTCCTCGAGGGGCCAGTCCTTGGTGGCGTCCATGTAGTGACGCGTCACGGCGTTGACGTTGGTCACGACCCACCCGGAGCGGGGCTGGAGTCCACCGAGCTCGAGCTTGAGCGGGCGCGCCGCATCGGCCAGGGTGCGGGTCGTGCGGCGTCGGGCCAGCGGTGTGTTGACCGCCAGGACGGGAGGACGCAGCAGGGCGTGCAGGCGAGGGTTCACGCGAGAACCATACTCACAAGAACGCCCGGATTCAGTGTGGTTGACGACTCCGCACGACTTCGTAACCACGGGCCCGCCGGGTCGTTGCTTGGTACGTCGTGCGGACGTCTCGCACACCACCGTCGCTGACCTGGGAGCCTGCATGACCGATGTCCGGACCACGACCCTGATCGTGGAGCCCGACCCCGGTGGGCACCACTTCCAGGCCGTCTCGACGGTCTCCGGACTGGCCTGCCGCACGGGCCCGGTCGTCCTGCTGACGAGTCGCGGGGCGACGTCGACCCGGGCGTTCGCGGAGCACCTCGGCGACCGCGTCGCCCGCGGTGAGGTGACGGCCGTCGAGGAGTTCGACGAGAAGTACCCCTCGACCGCGGCGATGGCCGGGGCCGCGGGTCGGTGGTGCCGCGACGCCGGATCCGCCGTCGGCGCTCCCGTCGGCACCCTGATGCTGATGGACGGCGACCAGGCGCTCAAGCGGTGGTGGTTCGTCGCGCCCCGCCAGCTGCGCGGTCTGCGGCCGCGTCCCCGGGTCATCTTCATGCTCACCCGCTACCCCGCCCGCCTCGCGCTGACCGACCTGACGGGCTGGCGGCTGCGCGGGCCCAAGGCCGTGCTCACGGTCATGGCCATGGCGACCCGCAGCCTGCACCGCGCCGTGGGCTTCAGCGGCCGCGAGGACCAGGCCGCGGGCTGGATCGTCAAGCGGGTCCGCGACCCCCACTACTGCTCGGCCCACTCGCGCGACCGGGACGAGCACCGGGCCCTGCTGGGCCTGCCCGCCGAGCGTGCCCTGGTCGGCATCTTCGGATCGGTCGACGCCCGCAAGAACCCGCCGATGGTCCTCGATGCCATGAAGGCCGCCGGCATCGACGCGACGCTGGTCGTGGCGGGCGGCTTCGACGACGAGGTGCGCGCGTGGGCGGCTGCGCTCGGCGAGACCGATCGGGCGCGGGTCTTCCTGCGCGACGAGTTCCTCGACAACGACGTGCTCGACCGCTTCGTGGCATCGGTCGACGTCGTGCCGCTCGCGCTGACCAACAACGGTCCGAGCGGCATCATGGGCAAGGCCCAGGCCGCGGGCGTCCCCGTCGTGACGGCGGGCTCGCGGGTGCGGGCGCGCGAGGTCGAGCTCACGGGCACCGGCATCGCCTGCGACTTCACGGTCGAGGCCCTGGGCGACGCGATGCGACGTGCGCTCGCCGGCGAGGTCGTCGGCGTCGTCGGGGTCGGCGACGGCACGCCGGTCGACGAGGTCTCGGCCGACGAGTTCGCGATGACGCTGCTGGGCGTCGACGCCGAGGGACGCCCCTACGACCGCCGCCGTGCCACGACCGGAGGTCGCCGATGAGCTCGCGCACCCGCCTGATGTACGCCGTCGCGGAGCGCCTCGGACGGCGCGGCTTCGAGCTGCGGCGGCACCCCGCGAGCCGTCGCCAGCACGTCCTGACCCGTCAGGGCGTCGACCTCGTGCTCGACGTGGGCGCGGCCGACGGCGGCTACGGGACGTCGCTGCGCTCGTTCGGCTATGCCGGCGACATCGTGTCGTTCGAGCCCCAGGCCGCGGCGTTCGCCCGCCTGCAGGCCACGATCGCCGCCGACGCCCGGTGGTCGGCCCGTCACCTCGCGCTGGGCCCCGAGGCGGGCGAGCTGACGATGAACATCGCCTCCAACAGCACCAGCAGCTCGATGCTGCCGATGCTCGACTCGCACATCGACGCGGCGCCGTCGGTGCGCTACGTCGGCACCGAGACCGTCACGGTCGCGCGGCTCGACGACGAGGTGCGCGACGTCGTCGCCGCCCACCGCCGTCCCTTCCTGAAGATCGACACCCAGGGCTTCGAGCGCGAGGTGCTGTCCGGGGGTCAGGAGACCGTCGACGCGTGCGTCGGCCTGCAGCTCGAGCTGTCGCTCGTGCCGCTCTACGACGGCGGCATGCTGATCGATGAGGCGGTCGGCTGGGCCTATGCGCAGGGCTTCCAGATGGTGGGCCTCGAGCAGGGCTATGCGGCACCGACCGGCGAGATCCTGCAGATCGACGGCGTGTTCGTCCGTCCCGACGCGGTCAAGTAGCGTCGCCGCCATGTCGTCGCTCACCACGTCCGAGGGTCTCGGGTTCCGCGACCTGGTCTTCTCCGATCTCGTCCGCTACCGCCCCGACGAGAAGCCCACCTGGCGGGGTGTCGCGGTGCGGTGCCTGTCGAACCCGGGCATGATCGCGTCGCTCGTGCTGCGCGGCCAGCAGATGGCCTACCGGCGCGGTCGCATCCGCACGGCGTTCCTGCTGCGGACGGTCGGCATGCTGCTGGTCAGCGCCGACTTCGTGCCGGGCATGGACATCGGCCCCGGGCTGCTGATGCCGCACCCCAACGGCGTCGTGATCGGCAACGGTCTGGTGGTCGGTGCCAACGTCACGTTCGGCGGAGGCGTCACGGCCGGCGAGCGCCAGGCCGACCGTCCCGGCGGCGGCTATCCGACGATCTGCGACGGCGCGATCGTCCTGGCCAACGCCGTGCTCGTCGGCCCCGTCACGGTGGGTGCCCACGCCCAGGTGGGTGCCAACTCGGTGCTGCTGTCCGACGCCCCCGACCACGCCGTGATGTTCGGCGTCCCCGCCCGGCGCATCTCCGAGCGCGAGGGCATCATCCCGGGGGCCCAGGCCATGCCCGTGACGGACGAGTCCGCCGGGGCGTAGGTCAGGCGCGGCAGGTCTCGCAGCTCGGTTCACCGAGCAGGGGATCGTGACGGGCGACGAAGCCCGCGACGTCGGGGCTGTTGATCTGGTCTGCGTGACGGGCCACCTGGTCGGTCGACCAGTCCCACCAGCTGATGCGCAGCAGCGCCTCGCGCGTCGGCTCGTCGAAGCGGTACTTGATGTGCTTGGCCGGATTGCCGCCCACGACCGAGTAGGGCTCGACCGACTTGACGACCATCGACCGGGCCGCGACCACGGCGCCGTGCCCGATCGTGACCCCCGAGCCGATGACGGCCTGGTAGGCCACGAACACGTCGCTGCCGATGATCACGGGGCCGGCGCTGTGGATCGCGTCGGGCCGGTTGACCCACTGCCCGTCCTCGACGTGCGCGTGCAGCGAGCCGACCCAGTCGATGTGGTGCATGCCGCCGGGGATCACGACCGTCGTGTAGTGGATGCCGCTGTAGCGGCCCACCCGCACGACGTCGCCGTCGTTCGGCACCGACTGCAGGATCTTCATGGTCGGGTAGCTGGGGTAGTCCCACTCCAGCCGCTGGCCGGGCTCGTCGAAGTAGGTCATCTGGTGGCCGTCGACCCACATCCGGACCTTGGCGCGGACGCGGCTCTTGACCTTGGCCATGATCCCGCGGGGCGCGACGGGCGACATGTCAGCTCTCACGGCTCGGACCCTACACGCCGAGAAGAGGTCCGAGGCAGGTTCTGGCAGACGTCCGTCGAGCACCGTGACCCTGCTCCGGCAGGTGCGGTGCCCGTGACGAGGCCGTGTGACCTGTCGCCCCGTGACAAGATGACGCCCGCCTCGTTGACCAATGCTGGTTGGCCCATGCCGGGCAGCCCGCCCTCAGGACCCCGCAAGGAGAGCACCGCTTCCATGAGCACCTCGCCCGAAGACATCCAGCGCACCGTGACCGACTTCCTCACGCTGACCGCCAAGCTGCCTGAAGGCTTCACCGCCGACACCCCGCTGTATGCCGACGGTGCCGGTCTCGACTCGCTCGAGACCGCCGAGCTCTCCGCGACGCTCGAGGACGTCCACGGCAGTGATCCGTACTCGACGGGCCAGATGCCGCAGACGCTCGCCGAGATCCAGGCGTTCTACGCCGCCGGGGCCTGAGCCTCCCTTGTTCGAGCTGCTCCGGCGGGTCGCCGACGAGGAGCCCGGACGCCTCGCGGTCGTCACGCACGACACGTCCCGGTCGTACGACGACCTGGTCGCCGACTCGTGTCGGGTCGCGCACGCGCTGCTGCGTCTGGGCATCACCCGGCTGGCCGTCGTCGACCACGAGGCATCTGTCGTCGTGCCGCTGCTCGCGGGCGCCTCGCTGGTCGGCGTCGAGGTCACGCAGTACCCGCCGGTCGAGCCCGACGAGGTGCGCGACCTGCTGGCGGGGTTCGACCATGACGTCCTGGTGACCGACCGCCACGACCTGGACGATCTCGGTGCCCGCGTCGTGCCGACCGCCGACCTGCTCGGCGGTGCAGCCACGCCGTTCGCGGGCCCGCCCCCGTCGGCGCGACCGCACCTCGTGCTCACGACCGGCACGACCGGCACCCCGCGCGGCGTCCGCCACGACTGGGACCGCCTGCTGCGCGGCACGAGCCGGGTCCGTCCCGCCGCGGGGGAGCGCTGGCTGCTTGCCTACGGGCTCCACCAGTTCGCCGGCCTGCAGGTGCTGCTCCACGTGTTCGCTGCGGGGGCCACGCTCGTCGCGCCGGCGCCGCGTCGGCCGCGCGAGGGCCTGGCCGCGATGCGCGCCCTGGGCGTGACGCACGCCAGCGCGACCCCGACCTACTGGCGCTTCCTCGTCGCGGAGATGCGCTCGGACGGCGGCGCCGTGCCCGACCTGCGGCAGGTGACCCTCGGCGGGGAGGCGATCCCCGGCCCGCTGCTCGAGGCGCTGCGCGCCACGTTCCCCGGCGCGTCGGTGTCGCAGGTCTACGCCGCCTCCGAGTTCGGGTCGACGGGATCGATGCGCGACGGCCGGCCCGGCCTGTCGGTCGACGTGCTCGATCGGGGCGACGCGGCGGACGTCGACATGCGGATCGTCGACGGCGAGCTCTGGATCAGGTCACGTGCCGGCATGCTCGGCTACCACGGCGAGCCCCCGGTCGACGCCGACGGATGGCGCGCCACGGGCGACCTCGTCGAGGTCGACGGCGACCGCGTCCTGTTCCGGGGGCGCTCGTCCGAGATCATCAACGTCGGCGGCGTCAAGGTGCACCCCCTGCCCATCGAGGAGCGGGTGTCCGCCGTCCCGGGCGTCGACATGGCCCGCGTGCACGGCCGTCCCAACGCCATGACGGGATCCATCGTGGCCCTCGAGGTCGTCGCGTCCCCGGGCGCCGATCTCGACGAGCTGAAGGCCGCCCTCCGCGCCGCGTGCGCCGACCTCCCCCCGGCCGCCCGCCCCCGCAGCACACGTTTCGTCGAGACCATCGACACCACCGGCAGCAAGATCATCAGGAGACAGATCCCGTGAGCACTGACAGCGCCACCTCCACCGAGCCCCGCATCGTCATCGTGACGGGTGGCAGCCGCGGCCTCGGTGCCGGCATCGTCGCGTCGTACCTCGCCTCGGGCGACCGGGTGGCCGCGTGCGCCCGCTCGGTCACCCCCGAGGTCGAGGCGTGGCGGGAGACGCACCCCGACCACTTCTGGTTCACGACCGCCGACCTGTCGAGGTCGGCCGACGCCAAGGCGTTCGTCGACGGGGTCATCGAGCGGTGGGACCACGTCGACGTGCTGATCAACAACGCCGGCGTCGCCCGCGACGGCATCCTCGCGATGGCCTCCGACGAGGACATCGACGTCGTGGTCGACCTCAACATCAAGGGCACGCTCTACGTCTCGCGCCTCGTCAGCCGGCGCATGCTGGCCCGTCGCTCGGGCAGCATCGTCAACATCTCGTCGATCGTCGGACGCTCGGGCTACCGCGGTCTCGGCGTCTACAGCGCCACCAAGGCCGCACTGGACGGCCTGACCCGCTCGATGGCGCGCGAGCTCGGCTCACGGGGCATCACGGTCAACGGCATCGCGCCGGGCTACCTCAAGACCGAGATGAGCCACGGCCTCGACGCGGGGCAGATGGACCAGATCGTCCGGCGCACCCCGGCCGGACGGCTCGGCGACCCCGACGACATCGCGCGGGTCTGCCAGTTCCTCACCGATCCGCGCAACGACTACCTGACGGGCCAGGTCGTCGTGGTCGACGGCGGCCTCACGAGCTGACGGTCGACCGTCGCCGGCCGAGCACCGTCCCGCGTGACCCCGTGTGGCGGCCCCTGGCGCGCGGGCCCCGTGACACGGCCCAGCCCAGCGCGAGGCAGCTGAGCAGGCCGACGCTCACGAGCGTCACGCCGACGCCGAC
Organism: Aeromicrobium fastidiosum; assembly: GCF_017876595.1. Classification (NCBI taxonomy): domain Bacteria; kingdom Bacillati; phylum Actinomycetota; class Actinomycetes; order Propionibacteriales; family Nocardioidaceae; genus Aeromicrobium; species Aeromicrobium fastidiosum. The sequence goes on from NZ_JAGIOG010000001.1 coordinate 1,515,866, forward strand.
CAGGCTCTCGTGCTGCGCCGCGACGACGATGCCGATCAGCAGCACGGGCACGAGGGCCAGCTCGACCCACGAGGCCACGCCCCCGCGGCCCTGGCCCTGTAGTACCGAGATCAGCACGCTGCGCACCGCCAGCAGCCCGTCGGCGACGATGAGCCACCGGGCACAGGCGACCGCCCCGACGAACTCCTCGCCGAAGGCCAGCCGGATGACGGGCGCGACGAGCGCCTCGAGCACCAGCACGATCACGGTCGCGAGCATCACCGTGATGCCGACCCAGCGGCGGATCACGGCGCGCTGGGCGACGGGATCGGCCTGGTGCATCGCGACGCGGGGGAGCACGACGACGCGCACCGCATTGCTCACGAGCCGGCAGAGGTTGGAGACGGCCAGCGCGGTCGCGAACAGTCCCAGCGGCACCGTGCCGAGCAGGCTGCCGACCAGGATGCGGTCGAGGCCCAGCCCGTCGAGCGGACGTACGCTGCTGACGTAGTTGCCGCGGGACTCCGACCAGACGGCGTCCTCGGGGATCTCGTCCTCCGGCGTCCCGCGCGCCGGCAGCAGCGAACGGTAGGCGAACCACACGCTGGCCAGACCCGTCACGAGATACGCGACCAGCACCTCGTAGGCGTTCCACGACCAGCCGGCCACCGCGACGGTGCCCAGGATGGCCGTGAACATGCCCTGCGGGGCGAGCGCGACCCACGCCATCCGGACGAAGCGGCCCTCGCCCTGCAGGCATCCCGCCAGCACCTGGAACACGAGGGTCTGGAACGTCACGACGAACACGATCACGGCCGTCGCCAGCGTGTCGGCCTCGGTGTCGGAGTGCTGCAGGACCGGCATCAGGCCGGCGGCGACGAGGCACGGCAGCAGCACGATCCAGGCGCGCCGCCGCGCGAACGTGCGCAGGCCGTCGCGCGCCGCGACCTGTCGCTCCGCGACGAGCTTGGTGAGCGCCGCCGGCAGGCTGCCGCCGAGCGTCAGCTGCGAGGCGAACAGGCCCACCGCGATGACGAGCGCGATGAGACCCCGGCCCTCGACGCCGAGCAGGCGCGCCATGATGATGCCGGTCACGAGGGTCAGGAACTGCAGGCCGAACGTGGCGGTGACGATCAGCAGGAACGTGAACCGGTCACGCATCTGCCGGGGCCCGGTCGTCGATTCGCCCCCGTCGTCCGACACCCGTAGAGCATACTGTCAACGATCCTCCGAAGGCCCCGAAACGGCGGTCTCTACTCCCAGGAGAATGCGCTCGATGCCGACACCTCTGCCCCTGCCGATCCGCGTGCTCGTGAAGGGTGCCTCGACCGTCAACTGGGTCTCGTTCATGGGCGGACCACGCCAGGACTTCATCTTCCCGCGGGTCGTCGAGGAGCAGCTGCTCGCCGCGGGCCGTCCGTGCGACGTCCAGACCAGCACCATGACCTCGCAGCGCACCTCGACGATCCTCAGTACGTGGCAGGCCGAGGTGCTCGGCTACTCGCCCGACGTCATCGTGCTGGTGTACGGCCACTACGAGACGATCCACCTGTTCATCCCGCGCTGGCTCGAGGTGCACGCCAACAGCCTCAAGGCCAGGCCCCGGCGGATCGCGGCGATCTACCGTCGTGCGTTCGTGCGACCGGCCTGGAAGGCGCTGGCTCGGTTGCAGGCCAAGGTCGACTCGATCCTCGACCCGACCCTGCGGCGCGGACGTCCCGAGCAGGTCGCGGCCGACCTGCGCCGCTACATCGACAACGTGCAGAAGGTCGGCAGCCCGCTCGTCTACGTCTTCGAGCTGCTGCCCCCCGGGAGCCGCTATCGCAGCTGGTTCCCGGGCATGGCGCGCCGCATCGACGTCATGAACCAGACCCTCGAGCGCATGGTCGCCGACGTGGGTCTCGACCACGTCCGGTACTTCCGCGTGGCCCCTCTGGTCGACCAGCACGCGGGCGGCGACATCGACGTCGCGATCCCCGACGGCTTCCACTACTCGCCCGAGATGCACCGCCACATCGGCACCGCGCTGGCCGCCGACGTCGAGCAGTGGGCAGCAACTCAGAATCATCTCTCCACGGGGCCCGAACGGCCCTGAAAAAGGCCGATCTTCCGTACAATTTCCAGATGGCCATCACGACCTCCCCCGCTCCGGCGCCCCCGTCCGCGAAGCAGCGTGCCGCCCGATTCCTCCCTCGACCGATCGTCGAGCTGCTCGACCGTCTCGTGTTCCGCGCTCGCCGCGGTCGCGTCCGGTCGACGCAGTGGTTCTTCGGGCTGTTCGGCTTCAACATCGTCAAGAAGGACGACTACTACTCCACCCTTCCCGTGCTCGCAGAGATCGAGAAGACCCGCGCTCGCTGGGACAAGCCCAGTGCGCTGGTCGGTATCGATCTCGACGTCCCGGCCATGTCCGCGGCCCTGCGCGACCTCGCGGGTCGGTGGGAGGATGAGTTCGCCGACGTCACGGGCGACTACATCGCCAACACGACCCAGGGCTTCGGTCCCGGCTACCCGCAGCTGGATGCCCGGACGCTCTACTACATGCTGCGCGAGCACAAGCCCGCCCGCTACCTCGAGATCGGCTCGGGGCTCTCGACCTACTACGCCTCGCTCGCGGCACGCCGCAACGCCGAGGAGGGTTCACCGCTGCAGATCACGTGCGTCGAGCCCTACCCGTTCGACGCCCTCCGCACGCTCGACAACTTCGAGCTCGTCGAGGGCTTCGTGCAGGACGTCCCGTTGTCGACGTTCGAGGCGCTCGACGACGGCGACGTGCTGTTCATCGACTCCTCGCACGCGCTCAAGATCGACAGCGACGTCGCCTTCTTGTTCCTCGAGGTGCTGCCGCGGCTCAAGCCCGGCGTCATCGTGCACATCCACGACGTGCACTTCCCGTTCAACGGCCCGTACCCCGCCGACATGTGGCTGTTCGGCGAGCGCTGGCCTGTCTACTGGAACGAGGCGATGGTCGTCCAGATCTTCCTGGCCCACAACTCCGCCTATCGCGTGCTGCTGTCGACGCCGATGATCCGCCACGAGGACGAGGCCGTCCTCACCGAGCTCTTCGACGACTACACACCGGTCGCCGACGACCGCAACCCGCCGTCGTCCCTCTGGCTGCGCCGGGTGCCCTGACGCATCAGGGGTGGTGCCGGGTGCGCCTGATGCGTGCTCCGAACTCGTCGAGTGCCTCGAGCACCTCGGGGGCCTGCCAGACCCGGTTGCGGGTGCCCTCGCTCGTCTGCGTCAGGATGCCGGCGTCGACGAGTGCGTTGACGGCCCGCTGGGCTCCCGGTACAGAGGTCCCGAGGGTCGACACGACGTAGGCGTTGTTGACCGCCGGCTGGCTGATGAGTGTCTTCGCGAGTCGTCTGGCAGCTGCGTCGGACCGCAGGTGCGCGAGGCGTCGGTCCCAGTCGACGGAGATCTCGTGGAGCTCTCTCACCAGGTGGCGGCCGTTGCTCGTCGCGAGCGCGGTCGCCCGGCACAGCTGTTCGACGATGGGCCGCACGTCGCCCTCGCGGTAGGAGGTCAGTGCGTCGTAGTACGAGTCGGTGTCGGCGAGCAGGCCGGCGGAGATCGGCACCGTGGTGCGCCGCGAGAGCCGCTTGTTGCGGATCATGGCGTGCAGCAGCGCCCGGCCGGTGCGCCCGTTGCCGTCGGTGAAGGGATGGATCGTCTCGAATTGGGCATGCGCGACGGCGAGCTGCTGAATGACGGGGATGTCGTCGCGCCGGCAGAACGCCATGAGGTCCGTGAGTCCGTCGGCGACGCGGGAGTGGTGCGGAGCGATGAAGTCCGCGCGATGGGGGCCGGTCCCGGACCCGCCGATCCAGACCTGCTGGTCCCGAAGGTGTCCTGCGTCCGGGTCGTGGCCCTGGAGAAGGGTCTGGTGCATGTGGAGGACGGTCGGGGTCTCGATGGCATCTGCCAGCGACGTCGCGGCCTCCATCGCGTCGACGTTCGCCTTGACGATGCGTGCGTTCCGGACGGATCTCACCCCGATCTCGGCGAGCGCGAGCTGGCGCGCACCGACCGTGAGGTTCTCGATCTGCGAGGAGGACGCGGACTCCGTCCTCAGCAGGATGGTCGACATCGGCGCGATCTCCGCCGCGCCCCAGAGCTCGGAGACATCGCGGTCGAAGGAGATGATCTCCCGGGCCGCCGCCTCGGCAGCGGCGGCGACCGAGGCGGGCACCGCCGGCGTCAGCGTCGCGATGTGCGGCGGCACCGCGGCGAGGTACGGGCCGGCGTGCTTTCGCTTCTGGCTCTGCGACGCCGAGTCGGCGACCGTCCACGGGCGCGACTCGTGCTCGACGGGTGGCCATGACTCGCCATGTGTCGACATGGGTCCCCATGCTAACACTTAGTACACCAGGTGACGCTACACGGAGCCGCTGGTCACACCTGGTGAGGACTTGAATGCCCGCGCGACGTGTCAGGCGTCGTCGGCGAGACGGACGAACAGTCCATCGACCTGCATCATGCGGCCGTCGGGACCGGAGTAGCCCGGCTCGATCTGCTGGATGCGGTAGCCGTGTGCCGTCATCGAGCCGACCAGGTCGTCGAACAGCAGCTGGTCGTCGTAGAGCTCGACGAACGACAGCTCGAGCTGGATGGCCGCCACCTGGCCCACCAGGCCGCCCGCGCCCTGCAGCACCTCGCCCTCGAAGCCCTGCGTGTCGATCTTGAGCAGGGTGCGGGCGGGTTCGACCGCATGGGTCGCGGCGATCTCGGCGACCGTCGTGACGGGCACGGTCTCGGACGCGATGTACTGCGACCCGGGCGCCGTGGTCAGGTGGGTGTCGGTCATCCCGCGGATGGAGGACGAGAACGAGTTGGCCGAGACGTTGATGACCGCCTCGCCGGGCTCGGCGCCGACGGCCACGTTGAGCACCGTCCAGGCGTCGTCGCGCGCAGCCCGCTTGCCCAGCTCGGCGAACGCGCCGCTGAGCGGCTCGCAGCTGATGATGCGACCGCCGAAGCCGGCGCTGCGGGTCAGGGTCGCGTACTGGCCGACGTTGGCACCGATGTCGAGCACGGTGTCGATGCCGCGCGACTCCAGCGTGCGGACGAGCCGGCCCGCGTACGAGCCGCGGCCGATCTCGAGGTCCGCGCGCTGCAGCGTCTTGCGGATCGCGAGCTTGGCAGTCTCGCGGGCGCGGTTGGTGCGGGACTGGTCGCTCATGCCCGCCCTAGCGCTTGGCGAGGATGTCGTAGATCCAGGCGTAGGTCTTCTCGAGACCGTCGCGCAGCGAGATCGACGGCTCCCAGCCGTAGATCTCGTGGAACATCGTGTTGTCGCTGTTGCGGCCACGGACGCCCTGGGGCGCGGTGAGGTCGTGCTTCTTGGTCACCGTGATGCCGGCGATGTCCTCGAGGATGCCGATCATCTGGTTGATCGTGACGAGCTCGGACGATCCCAGGTTGACCGGCTCGACGTTGTCGCCGGCGAGGATCTCCTGGGTGCCGCGCACGCAGTCGTCGATGAACATGAAGCTGCGGCTCTGCTCGCCGTCGCCCCACACGTCGATCTCGTGCGTGCCGGTCAGCTTGGCCTCGGCGATCTTGCGCGACAGCGCCGCGGGAGCCTTCTCGCGTCCGCCCTCGAACGTGCCCTCGGGCCCGTAGACGTTGTGGTAGCGGGCGACGCGGGTCTCGAGGCCGAAGTCCTCGCGGAAGTGGCGGGCCATGCGCTCGCTGAACAGCTTCTCCCAGCCGTAGCCGTCCTCGGGGTCGGCCGGGTAGGCGTCGGACTCCTTGAGGGCGGTGACGTTCGGATCGGTCTGCTTGTCGCCGGCGTAGACGCATGCGGAGCTGCTGTAGAAGAAGTTCTCGGTGCCGGCGGCACGGGCTGCGACGAGCATGTTGGTGCTGGTCTGCACCGACAGCATGCACTCGGCCTTGTTGTTCTCGATGAACCCCATGCCGCCCATGTCGGCCGCGAGGTTGTAGATCGTCTGCGTGCCCTCGGCGATGCGCTGGGCATCGCGCTGGTCGGCGCAGTCGGCCACGACGTTGTCGGCGGCGTCGCTGACCTGGTACCACTCGTCGATCGGCTTGACGTCGACGGAGCGGACGTCATGTCCCTGTCGAAGGAGGTCGGCCACGAGGTGTCCACCGATGAAGCCGCCGCCGCCGGTCACGAGTATCGTCATTCAGCTGTACCTGTTCTCACGAGAATCCATCAGGGAAGGTGCAGGGCCGAAACGGCCACCACGCTACACAACGTCCTACGAGTTCGATGGTTACGAAAGCCGTCCTCGGTCGTTGATGGAGAGGGGTGGATCGTGCGGTCAGGGCAGCTCGGCTCGCATAGACTCCCCCCACATCCGAGCCGGACAGTCATCTTTCGAATGGGGACCTTGTGGATCTGCGTCAATTCCTGGGCATCCTGCGTGCGCGCTGGGTGTTCAGCGTCTCCACGTTCGTCGTGGGGACGGTGGCCACGATCCTGCTGGTCCTCAGCATGTCGCCGGTCTACGGGTCCAGCGCCAAGCTGTTCATCACGTCCCCCATCGGCCAGCAGGCCGCCGATCCGACGGCTGCCTTCTTCGCAGCCCAGCGGCTCGCGTCCTACGCCGATCTGGCGCGCGAGCCCTCGCTGCTGCAGGACGTCATCAACAAGCTCAACCTCACCGACGTGTCTCGGGAGCAGCTGGCCGGTCAGGTCAGCGCCGAGATCATCGCGTCGACGCAGACGCTGCAGGTCGACGTCACCGCCGACACGCCCGAGCTGGCCCAGCGGATCGCCAAGGCCGAGTCCGAGGGCATCGTGAGCCTGGTCGCCCGCCTCGAGAAGCCCACGTCGGGCGACGGTGCCCCCGCGTTCGTGGCCCGCATCGTCGGTCCGCCCAGCATCAGCCAGACCCCTGTCGCGCCCAACGTGCCGCTCAACATCGCGATCGGGCTGCTGCTGAGCCTGTTCGTCGGCATCGCCGGCTCGGTGTTGCGCGACCTGCTCGACCGCACCGTCAAGACGCGGCAGGAGGCCGAGGAGCTCAGCGGCGGTGCCGTGCTCGCGACGCTGCCGTTCGACCGCCAGCTCAAGAAGCAGGCGCTGAGCAGCGAGGGCCACGGTGCGCTCGCCGAGGCGTTCCGCGTGCTGCGCACCAACCTGCAGTTCGCCAACCTCGACGCCAAGGTCGAGTCGATCCTGGTGTCGAGCGCCGTGCCCAACGAGGGCAAGACGCTCGTCGCGACCAACCTGGCCATGTCGATGGCGCAGTCGGGACGCTCGGTGCTGCTGATCGACGCCGACATGCGCAACCCCAACGTGGCCGAGCTGCTGGGCCTCGAGAACTCCGTCGGCCTCATGACGGTGCTGATCGGGCGCACGACGCTGGCCGAGGCGATCCAGTCGCACGAGAGCGGCATCAGCTTCCTCGGCACCGGACCGCGTCCGCCCAACCCCGCCGAAGTCCTCGACACCCAGGCGATGCGCGACCTGCTGTTCGGGCTGCGCAGCGACTACGACGTCGTCATCATCGACGCGCCGCCCATGCTCCCGGTCGCCGACGCCTCGATCCTCATGCGGGAGGTCGACGGCGCGCTGATGCTGGTCCGCTACGGCTCCACGACGCGTGAGCAGCTGCGCCTCGCGGTGACCCGCATCGAGACCGTCGGCGGCCGCCTGTTCGGCTCGATCCTCAACCGGACGCCTCGCCGTGCGGGCGACGTCTACGGGTACGGGTACGGGTACGGATACGGCGAGCCGGTCGAGGCGGCACCGCGCCGCAGCCTGCCGCAGCTCGTCCGTCCGGGTCGGCGCGCAGACACCAGCCGCCGGGCCGTCCGGTAGCCGGGCCTCCACCATGAGCCTGACGTCGATCACCGAGCGGCTGACGTCGATCACCGAGCGCCTGACCGACCGCCTGACCCTCGGCGACCGGGCGGCCGACCGTCTGGCCCGGGTCGTGCGTGCCGTGGTGCCGCCCGTCGTCGTGCTGGTCATGCTGATGGTGCTGATCCCGCTGGGCCTCGGATCGACGATCGGTGCCGGGGCCGCGCTCGGCCTGGTGCTGGTGCTGCTGCTGCTCGCCACGGTGGGTCTCGAGTCGTCCGCCGTGGTGCTGTTCGGTGCGGGCTTCCTGTTCGCCCCCATGAACGACGTCAAGCCCGTCGCGGCGATCAGCTTCGTGACGGTCTCCGACGTCTTCTTCTTCATGGGCGTGCTGACGCTCTTCCCGCTGCTCATGACGCGCACCTTCGTGCGGCAGGCGCCCTTCCTGATCGGTGTCGGCGGCATCGTCGCGTTCGGCCTGATCTCGTCAGCCCTCGCGACGGCTCCGGCGGCGAGCCTCAACGTCCTCGTGCGGCTCATCGTCGGTGCCCTGATGCTGCCGCTGGTGTTCATGCTGTGGCGGCCCGGTCGCGGGGTCATGACCTGGTTCGCCGCGGCCTACGTGGCCGGCAACGGCATCAGCGTCCTGCAGGGGCTCGCGACGGGTGTCGTGTCGGTCGAGGGCCGCTACATCGGCCTGACGGAACACCCCAACATCCTGGGCCTGATCTCGATGCTGGCGGTCGCGCTCGTGCCGTTCCTCTACGCCGAGGTGCCGAGCCGTCTGCGCTGGCTCGTGCTGGTCGGCGGTGCCGTGTCGGCCTACGGCGTGTGGATGAGCGGCAGCCGGGCCGCGCTGGCCGGCACGGTCGTGCTCGCGCTCGTCTACCTGATGCTGTCGCGCTCGATCGAGCACGGCCTGGTCCTGTTCGGCCTGAGCATCGTGCCGCTCTACCTCGTCGGACGCACGTTCAGCTCCGACACCGCCGACTCCAGCCCGCTCGGGCGCCTGCGCGGCGGAGGGTCCGCGACGCTGTCCGACATCGACCGCGAGAATCTCCACGCGGTCGCGATCGACAAGTTCCTGCACCACCCAGTGCTGGGCAGCGGGTTCGCCGATGCGTCACTCGCGCACAACATCTACCTGCAGGTGGCCGCGGCGGGCGGCATCGTCGGCGTCCTGTTCTTCCTCGTGATCGTCGTGTCGACGATCCGCCAGCCGCTGCTGCTGCTCGGGCACCTACGGCTGCTGGCGCTGCCCGCGATGGGCTACGCGATGGTCGGCCCCCTCACCCCGCTGATCTGGGACCGCTACATCTGGTGCGTCCTGGCCCTGCCGTTCCTTGTCCTCCGCCCGCCCGGTCGCGCCGCGACCAGCGATGTCGGCCACCAGACGGCCGAGCCCTCGGCCGCCGCACACCGTCAGGAGCGCGTGGATGGATGACGTGCAGGCACCACCCCGCACCGCGCTCATCACGGGCGTCTCCGGCCAGGACGGCATGTACCTCGCCCGGCACCTGCTCGCCCAGGGCTGGCAGGTCGTCGGCACGGTGCGCCCCGGCATCTCGTCGCTGGCCCGCATGGCGCCCTACCTCGCCGGGGTCGAGATCGTCGAGCACGACCTCACGGACGCGTTGGGGTTCGGCGACCTCGTCAGTCGGCACGCGCCGCAGGCGGTCTACAACCTGGCGGCCTTCAGCGCGGTCGGTCGCAGCTGGGACCAGCCCGAGCTCGCCGCGCGCACCAACCACCTCGCGGTCGTCGAGATGCTGCAGAGCCTCCTGCGCCACCGCGACAAGAACGCGCAGGACGTCCGGTTCTTCCAGGCGTCCACCGCCGAGGTCTTCGGCAGCGAGGTCGAGGGACCGCTCGACGAGGAGTCGTCCCACCGGCCCCGCACCCCCTACGCGATCGCCAAGAGCGCCGCGCACCACCTCGTCATCAGCTACCGCGAGCGCTACGGCCTGCACGCCAGCAACGGCATCCTGTTCAACCACGAGAGCCCCTTCCGTGGGCAGCAGTTCGTGGCCGGCAAGATCGCCAGGGTCGCGGCGTCCGCGGCGTGCGGCCGTCACACGACGGTCGCGCTCGGCGACCTCGACGTCGAGCGCGACTGGGGATCGGCCGCCGACTACGTCGACGCGATGGCGCGCGCGGTCGGCCACGAGGTGCCCGACGACTACATCATCGGCACGGGGCAGACCCACACACTCCGCGACATGCTCACGGCGGCGTTCGCGGCGGTCGGCCGCGACGACATGGAGGACCACGTCGAGCTGATGCCGCACCTGTGGAGCGCCACGCAGGCGCAGGCGCTGCTGGCCGATCCGGCCAAGGCGGCACGCCAGCTCGGCTGGTCGGCCTCGACCTCGTTCGACGAGCTGGTCTCCGGCATGGTCGAGGTCGACGTCAGGCGCATCACGACCGGCGTGGCCGAGTCCGAGGCCTACCTCGGCTGACGCGTGACGATTGGGACGCGCGCGCGTTGTCTCATCGGAGGCTGCCGGTCGATCCCGTCGGGATGAGCGCATCGGGGCCCACGAGCAGGAAGGCTTCCCCACGATGACGCGCAGCGTGACATTCGCAGCCCGCAGGGTGCAGCAGACGGTCAGCAGCTTCGACAACGGTCCCCGGCTGCTGGTCGACCTCGCCCGACAGGCCGTCACCGGCCGTCCCGAGGAGATCACGTTCCGCACCCGTGACGGTGCCTCCATCACGATCCCCAACCGCCCGGGTGCCCGGGTGCCGATCTACGAGATCTTCGTCGAGGACGAGTACCGCATCGACTGGTTCACGTCCGACCTCGGCGAGTCGCCCGTCGCGCTCGACATCGGTGCTCACGTCGGCTGCTTCGCGGTGGCCTTCGCCCGTCGCCACCCGGGCTCGCGCGTCGATGCCTACGAGGCCTCGCCGTCGACCGCGGCCTACCTGACGCGCAACGTCGACGACAACCACCTCACGGGTCGCGTCAACGCCAACCACCTCGCGGTGCAGGCCGTGGCGGGGCAGCTCGAGCTCGCCGACAACGGCGCCGCCAGCGGCCACAACGGCGTCCTGCACCTGTCCGAGGGCGGCCCGACCGTCACGGTGCAGAGCGTCGCGATGTCCGAGGCCCTGCACGTCAGCGGACGCTCGGCCGACCTGGTCAAGATCGACACCGAGGGCGGCGAGTACGACATGGTGCTCGGCTCCGACCCGGCCGACTGGTCGGGCGTGCGCCGCGTCGTGCTGGAGTACCACAACCTGCCGGGTCACTCCTGGGAGCAGCTCGAGGAGTTCTTCACCCGCGCCGGCCTGTCGCTGATCCGCCGCGACAGGTTCTCGACCGGCCTCGGCATGGCGTGGCTGTCGCGTGACCCGCTGGTCGATCCCTCGCCCATCACCGACTGAGTGCTCTGAGGTGACCCGACTCCCGCCTCGGCTGCAGCCGTTCTGGCCGCTGGTCAAGCGTGTCCACCGCTTCGTGTCGTTGACGGCCGGCATCCTCGGCCGTCGCACGAGGCGGTGGCACGGCGACCGCGCGCTGCCCGCTCGCGGGACGGCCTCGATCGACGAGACCCGTGACCGCGAGCCCCAGCACGTGGCGATCCACCGGGCAATTGAGGGCGAGCTGATCCGTCGTGCGCCCGCACAGGGCTCGCCGGCCGGGCACTGGGTCTTCGACCAGCACCGCCAGGTCGACATCCCTGCTGCGTCGTGCCTCGACATCGAGCGCGGCACCGTGGTCGGCGACTTCGGCGCCGTCATCACGCCGGGCGGCACGCTCGACGGCGAGACGAGCGACTACTTCGGCATCGCGGGCTGGCGTGAGCACCCGCTGTTCCTGCGTCCGCGGCTGCCTGTCGTCCAGGAGGTCGACGGGACGGTCGCGGTGCTCGCGACGCGCGGCGGCAACAACAACTACTACCACTTCCTGCTCGACGTCCTGCCGCGGTTCGGCGTCCTCGAGCGGACGCTGCCGGGCGTCGACGTCGACGCGATCTTCGTGCCGAACGGGTCCGGGTGGCAGCGGACGTTCCTCGACCTCGCTGGCCTCGGTGACGTGCCGGTGCTGTCGTCGGGCCCCGACCGGGCCGTGCGGGCGCGACGCCTGCTGGTGCCGTCGGTGGCCAACCGCCGGGAGGCCGCCCCGTCGTCGTCCGTGACGTGGCTGCGCGAGCACCTCCCGCCACAGGGGACGGACGACACCCCGAGGCGCATCTTCGTGACCCGCGGCCAGGTGCCCAACTCGCGGCGCGTCGTCCACGAGGACGCCGTCATGGAGCAGCTCGCCCAGCGGGGGTTCGTGAGCATCGACCCGGCCAAGCTCACACCGCAGGGGCAGATCGACCTGTTCGCGGGTGCCGAGGTCGTCGTGGCCGCACACGGTGCCGCCCTCACCAACCTGCTGTTCCTGAGCCCCGGTGCCCGGGTGCTCGAGATGTTCGCGCCGAACTACGTCAACAGCTGCTACTGGGCCATCACGCAGGGTATCGCCGACGTCCGGTACCGCTACCTCGTCGGCGACGGCTGGGAGCAGCACGGGCCGGGCGACCCCATGAACAAGATCCTGGCCGACATCGAGATCCCTGCCGCGACGATCGTGGCGGCGGTCGACGAGCTGCTGGCCGACTGACTCAGCGGAAGTCGAGCAGCATCGTGTCGGGGGGCTCGGACTCGTGCGTCATGGCGTCCTTGTCGACGCGGGCGCGGACGCACGTCGTCTCGTGCCGCAGCCGCAGGAAGCCCGTCTGCCCGCCGTAGCTCAGGAAGAGGTCGCGCACCTGCGCCAGGGCCGACTCGCCGACCGAGGGGTGCTTGGTGGCTTCCGCGAACCGCAGGAGCCCCGGCAGGTCGAGCTTCTCCCAGCTGCCGACCTCCTGCGTCTCGGGCTCGTGGAACAGTCCTGATGCGCTGAACGTGTCGGCCGGCGTCGCGGCGTTGTCGCGCGCGCCGGTGATCTCGCGCAGCTTGCGCATCCACGGGATCGAGTCGTCGTGCTGGCGCGAGACGGTCGACAGCAGGCCATCGGGACGCAGCACGCGCGCGTACTCGGCGAGGGCCGTGGGTGCCTCGCGCAGCTCGGGGACGATCACGACGTCGAAGGCGTCGCCCAGGAACGGGAGCCGCTCGCCGGCGCTCCGGACGTACTGGATGTCGGGGTGGCGGCTCGCGGTGACGTCGTCGCCGGCCACGACGACCTCGTGACCCTGCTCGACGAGCTGGTAGGCGAGCGATCCGTCACCGAGGTGCAGGACGCTCGACAGGCGGTCACCGACGAGCCACTTGGCGGTGCGGTCCTCCGGCGATTCGGTCACGTCCCGAGGCTACTCGTTCGTCCCGCAGGCGGCCGGTACGCTTCGGTCGTGTCCGATCCCTTCATCTCGGCGGCCCTGCTCGAGGGCATCCCGTCCACCTACGCGGGCACCCGTGACGGCATCGACTCGATCCTGCGCGATCGTGGCCTGCGCCGCAGCACGCCCGAGGACACCGCCCGCTCGCTCCTGCTGGGAGCCGCCGCCACGGCGTCGCTCGAAGGCAGCGCCTACGACGCCGACACGCTCGCATCAGGCGGGGGAGACGCCCTGGCGCGCGGTGCGGTGCGCCTGTCCACCGAGCTGCTCGGGCTGCTCCCGACGTGGAACCGCTCGCCGGTCCAGGCACTGGCCCGCATCCACGCGCTGGCTGCGGCTGGTTCGGCCGACGACGCCGACCTCGGACGTCCGGTCAACCCCGAGGGCGTCGCCCGCCTGACCGAGCTCGCTTGGATGCTCGGCCAGCCCACCGAGGCACCCGGCCTGGTCGTCGCCGCGCTCGTCAACGCCGAGATCACCGCCGCCGGTGCCTTCGCCTCGCACAACGCTGTCGTGGGCCGAGCCGCCGAGCGCCTCGTTCTGCTGGCCAAGGGCGTCGACCCGGCCTCGGTGCTCGTGCCTGAGGCTGGGCACGCCGCCGAGCCCGACGGCTACCGATCGGCGCTCGCGGCCTACGCCGGTGGCCAGCCGACGGGCGTCCACCAGTGGCTGATGTACGCCTCGCAGGCGTTCACGCGTGCCGCCGAGGCATCCCCGCTCGCGCGCTGAGGCCGTCCCGCTGGGCCTGACGTTTTTCCCAACACGCCGAGGGCGTGTCTGCAGAAACGTCAGGCCCACGGTTGTTCGGGGTGGGGCACAGGACGACGGCGCCGGTCCTCGAGGGACCGGCGCCGTCCGGAGCGACACGGCTGGCTACCAAGCGTGCTGGATCTGAGTCGTCATGGCTCCGGTGGTCCTGAGTGGGTCGGAGTCCGGCGAGCGACTGTCCCAGAGACGGGTGATCGCCGCGTGGGTACCGGTGTGTCGTTCCGCTGTGGTGTTGTTGAGTCATGTGTACGCCTCTGCGGCGATCACCGAAACCCCTACTCGCGCGTAACGTTGTGCGCTTCGGTTCACAAGCGTCCGCAGCAGCGGTTGTCTACGATTCACCCATGCCCCGTCGTCGTCTGGTCGCGGTGATCGCGCTCGCGGCCTGCACATGTCTCGCAGCATGCTCGTCCGACACGGGCGGCAAGGGCCCGTCCGGCTCGGCCGGATACGTCGCGGTCGGCGACTCGTTCGTGTCGGGCCCCTCGCTCGGTGCCCCCGACACCGACGTGCCGGGCTGCTTGCGGTCGACGGCAAACTACGCGCACCAGCTCGCCGCCACGATGCCCGAGCTGGGCTTCCGCGACGTCAGCTGCGGCGGCGAGGACACCACGATGCTTCGCGACGGGCGCACCCTCGACGACGGCACCGTCCTGGAGCCGCAGCTGTCGTCGATCGGTCGCGACACGACGCTCGTGACGGTCGGCATCGGGGCCAACGACGCCTCCGCCACGGCCGGCCTCTACCAGTACTGCCTGCTGCCGGCCACCGCCGACGACGCGCAGTGCGACACGTTCAGCGGCACGTACATGCCAACGGTGTATCCCAAGACGTCCAAGGCCGTCATCTCGGTGCTCGACGAGATCGCGGACCGTGCGCCGAAGGCTCAGGTCGTCCTGGTGGGCTACCAGCGCATCGCCTCCGACACCGGAACGGGGTGCGCCGCGCTGCCCCTGACGGACGCCCGTCGCAAGGCGGTTGCCGGCTACGAGCGGAACATGAACCAGGCGCTCTCCAGGGCAGCCGAGAAGGCCGACGTGCCGTTCGTCGACATGTACGAGGCCTCGGAGGGGCACGACGTCTGCTCGGGGGAGCCGTGGGTCAACGGCCTCGAGAACTCACCGACGGGTGACGGTGCCTTCTTGCACCCGACCGCCGCGGGCATGGCCGCGGTGACGGCGAGGCTCGAGAAGGTCGTCCAGCGCTGAGGCTGCTCAGGCGGAGCGGCTGCGGCGGTGCGACACGACCGCGACGGCCACGGCGCTGACGGCACCGGCCACGACCGCGGTGGCCGCGGCCTTGCCGACCCGTGTGTCGAGGCCGAGGCGGCGACGCAGCGCGACGGGACGGGCGAAGACCAGCACGGGCCAGTCCTTCTCGCCGGCGACCTTGCGCAGCGCCTTGTCGGGGTTGACCGCGAACGGATGACCGACCGCCTCGAGCATCGGGATGTCGGTCTCGGAGTCGGAGTAGGCGTACGACCGGCTCAGGTCGTAGCCGCGCTCGTCGGCCAGCCGCTGCATCGCGGTCGCCTTGTGCGGGCCGTAGGCGTAGAAGTCGACCTCGCCGGTGTAGCGCCCGTCCTCGGCGACCAGCGTCGTGGCGATGACGTGGTCGACGCCCAGCATCGCGCCGATCGGCTCCACGACCTCGATGCCCGACGCCGACACGATGATGACGTCGCGGCCGGCGGCCTGGTGCTGCTCGATCAGCGTCACGGCCTCCTCGAACACGATGGGGTCGATGATCGTGTGGAGCGTCTCGGCGACGGCCTGGCGCACGACCTCGACGTCCCAGCCCTTGACCATCTGGGTCAGGTACGCACGCATCTTCTCGAGCTGGTCGTGGTCGGCGCCGCTGATCGAGAACATGAAGTTGGCGTAGGCGCTGCGTAGCACGGCCCGCCGGTTGAGCAGACCTCCGTCGTAGAAGGGCTTGCCGAAGGCGAGCGTGCTCGACTTGGCGATGATCGTCTTGTCCAGGTCGAAGAAGGCTGCGGTTCGCGCGGGGCTCACCCCATCAGGATAGGCCGGTCCACAGGTCGATGCGCCAGGCTCGGCCGTCCACAGGTGCCTCGATCGACCTTTCGGCCCGTGCCTGGTGGCCGGAATCGTCGTGGGCATGACCCATGCCGCGGCCCCGCTGATCGCCACGACCGACCCCCGCCTGATCGACGAGGGCCTGCGGTGGTGCGCTGCCGTGGGTGCCTCACCGACTCGTGCCGACGACGTCGCAGCGGTGCGGCGGTCGTGGCGCGGGGCCTCGGCGGTGTTGGTCGGTGACGACCTGCTCGACGACCTCGCGCGGTCGTCGCTGCCGCGCCGCGAGCACGTCGTCGTGGTCGCCCGCGACCTGTCGCCGAACCGCTGGTCGGCCGCGGTCGCCCTCGGTGCGGTCGCGGTCTGCGGCCCCGACGACGAGGACCGCGTCGTCGAGCTGCTGTCGGCGGCGCTCGATGGATCCGGCGAGGCGTGCGTCGTCGCGGTGGTCGGCGGTGTCGGCGGGGCCGGGGCGTCGACGCTCACCGCTGCGCTCGGCATCGCCGCCTCTCGCCGCCGGTTGCGTCCACTGGTCGTCGACGCCGATCCGCTCGGCGGTGGCCTCGACCTCGTGCTGGGGGCCGAGACCGCGGACGGGGTGCGGTGGGACGACTTCGGCACGACGCGGGGCCGCCTCGACGCGTCGTCGCTGGCTGACGTGCTGCCGGCCCGCGACGGTGTCGCGCAGCTCGTCTGGGCCCGCGGCTCGCTCCGGCAGGTGCCCGATGCGTGGCCGGAGGTCGTGTCGGCTGCGGTGCGCGGCTTCGACCTGGTGGCGGTCGACGTGCCCCGCCACCTGGGCGTCACGGGTGCCGAGCTCGTCGGACGCTCGGTGCTCACGCTGGTCGTGGTGCCTGAGGAGATCGCCGCGGTGGCGGCCGCTCGTCGGGTCGTCGACGAGGTGCGTCTGCGGGCACCCACGGTGGGCCTCGTGACGGTCCGGCGGCCGCATGGCCTCGGCGCAGCCGCGGTCGAGGAGGCGCTCGACCTGCCGTCGGTGGCCCGGCTGCGTCCCGACCGTCGCCTCCGCGCGGCCGTCGACCAGGGACAGGGCCCGGGGCGCTGCCGCTCGCTGGGTCGTGCCGCGGCGGCGGTGCTCGACGCCGTGGGGCTCGACCGGTCATGAGCATGCACTCCTCAGCGGGTGAGCCGTCGGTCCTGGAGCGGGTGCGGCGCAGACTGGCCGCCGACTCGTCCGAGCCCACGGCCCTGACGGTCGCGGACGCCCTGCGGTCGGAGCAGCAGGTGGCCGGCACCGGCACCGTGCTGCAGATCGTCGACCAGCTGCGCAGCGAGAGTCATGGTGCTGGCCCGCTCGACCCCCTGCTGGCGCTGCCCGACGTCACCGACGTGCTGGTCAACGGACCCCACGACGTCCACGTCGACTGCGGGCGTGGGCTCGAGCGGGTGCCGGTGCGATTCGACGACGACGAGGCGGTCCGGCGGCTCGCCCAACGCCTGGCGGCGCAGGCCGGACGACGCCTCGACGACGCCAGCCCGTGGGTCGATGCGCGGCTGCGCGACGGCACCCGGCTGCACGCCGTGCTCTCTCCATTGGCCCGCCCCGGCACCGTGATCTCGTTGCGGGTACCGGCGCGCCGGTCGTACAGCCTGGCCGACCTGCACGACGTGGGCTCGGTGACGGGCGAGGCGCTCGAGCTGCTCCGGCAGCTGGTGTCGTCGCGAGCCGCCTTCCTTGTCACGGGAGGCACCGGCTCGGGCAAGACCACGCTGCTGTCGGCGCTGCTGTCCGAGGTCGCCCCCACCGAGCGCATCGTCGTGGTCGAGGACGCGACCGAGCTGCGTCCCGGCCACCCGCACGTCGTGGGGCTCGAGGCCCGTCCCGCCAATGTGGAGGGCGCAGGTCAGGTCACGGTGCGCGACCTCGTGCGCCAGGCGCTGCGCATGCGCCCCGACCGCCTCGTCGTGGGGGAGGTGCGAGGCGCCGAGGTCGTCGATCTGTTGGCCGCGCTCAACACGGGGCACGAGGGCGGGTGCGGCACGGTCCACGCCAACTCGACGGCCGACGTGCCGGCCCGGTTCGAGGCGCTCGGCGTCGCGGCGGGCCTGCCGCGCGCCGCGGTGCACAGCCAGCTGGCCGCCGGCATCGACGTCGTCGTGCACGTCGGCCGCACGGGTGCGGGGCGACGGTCGGTCGAGCAGGTCGCCGTCATGGCCCGCACCGGCGACGGCATCGTCGAGTGCGTGCCGGCGATGTCGTTCGGTGGCGGCAGGTCGGTGCGTGGCCCCGGGGCGGCGCGGCTGCTCGAGGTGTTGCGGTGAGCGTCGCGGCGGCCGTGCTGGTCATGATGGCGGTCCGGCTGCGCTGGCCGGCCGGACGGTCGCGGGTGCGGTCGCGCCTCGTGCTGGCCCCGCCCGTGGTCTCGCGCGGCTGGCTGGTCGCGGTGGCCGTGGCCGTCGGGGCGGTCGCGTCCGCGTGGCTGCCGGCGATCTCCGGTCCGGGTGTCGTGCTGCTCGCCACGGTCGGGGGAGTCGGCTGGTTCGCGGTGCTCCAGGTGCGGGCGGGACGGGCGCGGGCGACGGTCGCGAGGCACCGTGCCGAGGTCGTCGAGCTGCTGGGTCTCATGTCGGCCGAGCTGCGGGCCGGCGTGCTCGCACAGCGCATGATGGCCAGCCTCGCGGACGACTTCCCGGTGCTCCGACTGGCCGCCAGGACCGCCGAGACGGGCGGTGACGTGGCGCAGGCGTTCCGGGTGGCCGCGGCGACGCCGGGGTGCGAGCTGCTGCGCGACGTCGCGGGTGCGTGGCAGGTCTCCGACCGGTCCGGCGCGCCGCTCGCCACCGTCATCGGCCGGCTCGAGCAGTCGGCACGCGTCGACCGCGAGATCGACCGCGAGATCCAGTCCGGCGTGGCACCTGCGCGGGCCACGGGCCGGATGATGGCGGCACTGCCCGCCATGGGCCTCCTGCTGGGCTCCGGCATGGGCGGCGATCCGGTCGAGGTGCTCACCTCGACCTGGATCGGGGTGACGTGCCTGGCCGCCGGCTGCGGTCTCGCCTGTGCGGGCATCGCCTGGATCGAGCGCATCGCCGCCACGTCGGGCACGACATCGTGATCGCGGCGCTGCTGGCCGGCGTGGCGGTGTGGTGCGTCGTGCCGGCGTCCGCCCGGCCCCGAGCCCGCCGGGTGCTCCTGCCGCAGACGGCGTCGCGCCGGGTCGACCCCGCCCTCGTGGCGTCGATGCTGGTGCCGGTGGCGTCCGTCGTCGTGCTCGGGGTCGTGTGGGGGCTGGCCCTGTCGGTCGTGGCGGTGCCGGTCGTGCGCCGTATGGTGGGTCAGCTCGAGTCGACGTCGCAACAGCTCCGTGCCGCGCGCATCGAGGCGGCCCTGCCCGGGGCGCTCGACCTGGTGGTCGCGGCGCTGTCCGTCGGCCGTCCGCCCGTCACGGCCTTCGCGCTCGCCGCCGATGCGACCGCCGCACCCTTGGGAGACGACCTCGCCGTCATCGCCGGCCGGCTCGCGGTGGCGGCCGATCCCGACACGGTCTGGCACGGCGTCCCGCCCGACTCGGGTCTGGCCGCGGTGGCCCGGGCGTTCCGGCGCGCGGCAGCGTCCGGGATGCCGGTCTCCGACGTGGTCAGGGGCGTGGCCGACGAGCTGCGTCGCGAACGCGCGGCGCGCATGCGCGAGCGCAGCCAGCGGGTCGGCGTCCGCACCGCGGCACCGCTCGGCCTGTGCTTCCTGCCGGCGTTCTTCCTGATCGGCATCGTCCCGACCGTCGTGGCGTCGTTCAGGGGCCTGTCGTGGTGACGGCCGCCGTCCACAGGTAGCGGACGGCGCGGGTCTGTCCCCAGGCGGGTCGACCAGATCGCAGCGGCGGCGACCCGCGACCCATCTTCTCGGTGACACATCAACCCACGAAGGGACTTCCCATGAAGCAGCTGTTCACCCGCACCCGCGACGAGCAGGGCATGTCGACCTCGGAGTACGCCGTCGGCACGCTCGGTGCCTGCACGATCGGCGGCGTGCTCGTCAAGATCGGCCAGTCCGAGTGGTTCGGCGACCTGGTCCGCGACCTGTTCGACAAGATCCCCAGCATCCTGCCGTTCTGACCGACCGCCGTCCCGACCCCGCCGGGGCGGTGCTGCGGCACCGCCCCGGTCCCACCCGGAGGACCCCATGACCCACCACACTGCCTTGATCCACGAGGACGGCCCGTCCGACGAGGGCGGCCTGCCCGACGACGGCATGGCGACGGCGGAGTACGCCGTCGGCACGCTCGGTGCCTGCTCGATCGCCCTCGTGCTGCACGGGCTCGCCACCGACGGCAGCATCTTCGACCTCATCGCCGGGCTGTTCCGTCTGCTCGACGGGTTCCCTCCCGGCAACCTGCGCCTGCGATGACCCGGCGGCGCGACGACGGCATGGTCACGGCCGAGCTGATGACCGTCGCACCCTTCGGCGTGGCCCTGGCCTTCCTGCTGCTGTGGATCGTCTCGCTCGGCCTGACGCAGGTGCGGCTATCCGATGCCGCCCGCGAGTCGGCCCGCATGGTCGCCCGGGGCGAGTCGACCCAGGCGGCGACCGACATGGCCCGACGGCACGCGCCCGGTCGCGCGTCGGTCGAGGTCACGACCGCCGACGGCGAGGTGACCGTCACGGTGCGCACGCGGTCGCGCATGCCGCTGCCGTTCTTCTCCGGCATCGGCTCGCGATCCCTGGAGTCGACATCGGTCGCAGCCCAGGAGTCACCGTGAGAGGCCGCGTCCCCGTCAGAGATCCCGGTGCTGTCAGAGACCGCGGTGCCGCGACGGTCCACGCGGCGACCGTCGCGGTGCTGCTGGTGGTCGTCGGCCTGCTGCTGGTGCAGGCGACGAGCTTGGTGCAGATGAAGCACCGGGTGGCCGCCGCTGCTGATCTCGCCGCCCTGGCGGCGTCGCGGGCGAGCGTCGAGGGCGAGGACGGGTGTCAGGCCGCCGCCGCGGTCGCCCGCCGCAATGGCGCCCGCCTGGCCGCCTGCCGCATGGACTTCGACGTCGCGACCGTCACGGCCAGGGCCACGAGCCCCCGGTGGTGGGGTGGCCGCTGGGCCACCGAGCAGCGCGCGCGAGCCGCGCCCGAGTCGTACGTGACGCCGTGAGGCCTCAGGTCGACCGGCGCAGCAGACGTCGGGCGCGGGTCAGCGTCGCCCGCTTGCGCTCGATGAGTCGGCGCTCGCTGTCGGACAACTGCATCGGGGACGGAACGGTCGGTGTCTCGAGCTGGCGACGCTCGTCATCGGTCCGCTGCTTGCCGGCAGCCCGCAGCCGCGCATCGTCCTCGGGCGAGCGGTCACGGGGCAGCCGGCGCAGCACGGCGTAGAACTCGAGCTGGCCCGGCCGGGTGTTGCGGACGGTCTCGACGACCAGCTCGCACAGGCCCAAGCGACCCAGCTCGTTGACCTGCTCGATGAACGACGACGGACGGAACGTCCACACGTGGCAGTCGACGTACTCGCCCGATCGTGCCCTGTCGACCTGGGCGAGTGTGTTGTCGAGGTCATGACTGCGGACGCCGTCGAGCGGAGGACGCCGGCCGCTCCAGGCGTCCTTCGGGCTCAGCGTCGTCGCCGTGCGGAGGTGGTCGTAGACCGCGCGGACGCTCGGCACGAGATCGCCCTGCTGGTGTGCCTGCAGCATCTGGCCGACCGTCGTCTGCGGCCGGTAGGCGTCGAAGGAGTACCGCATGTCGGGGATCGCCAGCACCAGCGCACCGTCGTCGCGCAGCAGCGAGGCGATGTCGTCGAGCCACGTGATGAGGTCGGGCACGTGCTCGATGACGTGCGATGCGATGACCCACGCGAAGGGTGCCTTCGCCGCCGCGACCTCCGACAGCGGACGGATGACGCCGTCCGGCCCGGTGAGCGGGAAGTCGACGGCCACGATGTCGTCGTCGGGCACGGCCTCGTCGTGGTGGTAGTGCTCGACCAGCGACTCGGTCGGCACGATGTCGACGTAGCTGACGTCCCACCGCGACTTGAGCGCGATGGGGCTGTGCAACGGGGCGATCTCCAGGCCAGGACCGTGGTCGAGAGGCGTCAGACCGAGCATGCGTTCTCTGCGATGCACCTTCACCACGATGGTGGTCTCCTCAGGATCTGGGTCCGACGTCCGCCCCATGTTCCCACGAGCAGGTCACGCGGCCGGTGCGTCGACCAGCAGGGCATCGAGCAGCCGGATCGCGCCGGCCTTGTCGAGGGGCTCGTTGCCGTTGCCGCACTTGGGCGAGTAGACGCACGACGGGCAGCCGTCGCGGCACGCGCACGCGGCGATCGCGTCGCGGGTGACCCGCAGCCACGTCGCGGCGACCTCGTAGCCGCGCTCCGCGAAGCCGGCCCCGCCCGGGTATCCGTCGTAGACGAACACCGTCAGGGTGCCGGTGTCGGGGTGCAGAGCGGTCGAGACGCCGCCGATGTCCCACCGGTCGCACGTCGCCAGCAGGGGGAGCAGCCCGATCGCGGCGTGCTCGGCGGCATGGGCCGAGCCGGGGACGTCGTCGTGCGCCATCGTGCGGGCGACCGCCTCGGCGTCGAGGGTCCACCAGACGGCCTTGGTCTGCAGCGACCGCGCCGGCAGCTCGAGCACCTCCTCGCCCAGCACGCCACCGCCCGACGTGCTGCGCTTGAGGTACGACACGACCTGGTTGACCACCTCGACCGATCCGAACGACATCGCCGCATCGCCCCACTGCGTGGTCCGCTCGGTGGCGACGACCGCGATCTCGGTGACAGATCGCGCCGACGTCGAGTAGTCGGGGTCGTCGCGGTGCACCATCGCGACACCGTGCTCGACGTCGTACTCGTCGACGACGTGCACGTCGCCCTGGTGCACGTAGACGGCTCCCTCGTGCACGGTCGAGTCGGCCGAGCCGCCGTCGACCGTGCCGATCAGGCGTCCGGTCGTGCCGTCGACGATCTGCACGGGCGCGCCGCCGCTCGACCGGATGTCGGCGAGGTCGCTGGCGCGGTCGCGCTTGGTCCAGAACCAGCCCGCGGGCCGCCGGCGCAGCCAGCCCGCCGCCTCGAGGGCTGCGACCCCCTCCTCGGTGCGGGGCCCGAACATCGCGAAGTCGTCCTCGGTCAGCGGTATCTCCTGGGCCGCGGCCGCGAGGTGCGGACCCAGCACGTACGGATTGTCGGGGTCGAACACCGATGCCTCGACCGCGCGGCCGAGCAGCGCCTCCGGGTGGTGCACGAGATACGTGTCGATCGGCTCGTCGCGGGCCACGAGGATGCCGATCGAGTCGCGTCCCGACCGTCCCGCTCGCCCGAACTGCTGTTGCAGCGCCGCCCGCGTGCCCGGGAACCCCACCGTGATGACGGCGTCGAGACCCGCGATGTCGATGCCGAGCTCGAGGGCGTTGGTGCTGGCCAGCCCCAGCAGGTCGCCGCTGCGCAGCCGTTGCTCGAGCTCGCGCCGCTCCTCGGGCAGGTAGCCGCCGCGGTAGGTCGCCACGCGTCGCACGAGCTCGGGGTCGACCTCGCGCAGGCGTCGCTGAGCCGTCGCGGCCACCGACTCCGCGCCGCGCCGCGACCGCACGAAGGCCAGCGTGCGCACCCCGCCGACGACGAGGTCGGTCAGCAGCTCGCCGGCCTCCGACGTCGCCGAACGTCGCACGACCGCTCGGGGGTCTGCGTCGGGGCCGGTCGTGCCGACACCCGGCAGGATCGGCGGCTCCCACAGCGCGACGGTGCGGGCCGCGTGGGGCGAGGCGTCGTCGGTGACGGGCACGACGTCCAGACCTGTCAACCGTCCGGCGAACACCTCGGGGTCGGCCACCGTGGCGGACGACAGCACGAACGTCGGGTCGGCCCCGTAGTGCTGGCAGATGCGTCGCAGCCGTCGCAGCACATGGGCGACGTGGGCACCGAAGACGCCGCGGTAGTGGTGGCACTCGTCGACCACGACGTGCGTCAGCCCGCCCAGCACCCGCGTCCACCGCGCGTGCCCCGGCAGGATCGTGTGGTGCAACGTGTCGGGGTTGGTCAGCAGGTAGTTGGCGTGGTCGCGCGCCCAGGCGCGTTCCTCGCGTGAGTTGTCGCCGTCGACCGTCGCTGGCCGTGCGAAGGCCGTCGCCCCGGCGAGGCGGCGCAGCTGGTCGGCGGCCAGGGCCTTGGTGGGCGCGAGGTAGAGGACGGTCGGCATGCGGTTGCCGCGCAGCGAGCTGCCGGTGCGTCCGGCCGCGAGGTCGGTGAGCGCGGGTGCCTGGAACACCAGCGACTTGCCCGAAGCCGTCCCCGTCGAGATGACGGTGTGGCGACCCTCGTGCACGTGATGCAGCGCCTCGGCCTGGTGCCCCCACAGGGTCGCGATGCCCTCGGCCTCGTACATCGCCCGCACGCCGGGGTCGACCCAGTCGGGCCACGGCTCGACGACCGCCTCGCGCGCCGGCACCCGCTCGACGTGCGTCACCCTGTCGCCGTAGCGCAGCACGAGATCGGCGGGGTCCACTGGTCGAGTCTCCCAGAACGGCCCTCGCCGGTGCCCGGCCGTCGGTCTCCGTGGGGCCTCGTGTGGCGGATCGTGATTCAATGCACCGGGAGCCGCTGGGGTTTTCGAGCAAGGGAGATCGGCGATGGAGCTGGCACTGACTGCCCGCACGGAAGGCGACTTCGAGGTCATCGAGGTCGGGGGCGAGATCGACGTCTACACGGCTCCCCGGCTGCGCGAGGCCATCGTGACCGCGGTCGACGCGGGACACACGCGCCTCGTGATCGACGTGCGCAAGGTCGACTTCCTCGACTCCACGGGCCTCGGCGTTCTGGTGGGGGCCCTCAAGCGCGTCCGGGCCGACGGCGGCTCGCTCGACATCGTCTGCACCCAGGAGCGCATCCT
The DNA here is from genome assembly GCF_017876595.1 of Aeromicrobium fastidiosum. Classification (NCBI taxonomy): domain Bacteria; kingdom Bacillati; phylum Actinomycetota; class Actinomycetes; order Propionibacteriales; family Nocardioidaceae; genus Aeromicrobium; species Aeromicrobium fastidiosum. The sequence continues at coordinate 1,540,603 of NZ_JAGIOG010000001.1, forward strand.
GAAGATCTTCGAGATCACGGGACTCGACAAGGTCTTCGGTCTCCACGCGACGGTCGACGAGGCGCGCGCCGCGCAGGCGTGACCCAGATCACACCTCTCCGGTGTCGTGACATGTAACGTGCGTCACACGGCTCTGCCGGGCCGATGCACGTCTCCGTCCTGACCTCTGGAGGATTCCCATGGCGAACGCGACCCTCGTTGCGGCTGCCGGTGACATCGACCTGTCGAACGACAACACGATCATCGTGGGCGTCGTCGCGGGCATCGGTCTCTTGGCACTGATCATGGCGGCGGTCTTCCGCGCCGACGTCCTCAAGGCCTCCGAGGGCACCGAGAAGATGCAGGAGATCGGGCAGGCCGTCCAGGAGGGAGCATCGGCCTATCTCGGCCGGATGTTCCGGACGCTCGCGATCTTCGCGGTCCTCGCCTTCGGCCTGCTGTTCCTGCTGCCCGGTGACACCGACGTCCGCATCGGGCGCTCGGTGTTCTTCCTGCTCGGTGCCGGCTTCTCCGCCGCGATCGGCTACCTCGGCATGTGGCTGGCGACGCGCGCCAACATCCGGGTGGCTGCCGCCGCCCAGACCGAGGGCCGCGAGCCCGCGATGCGCATCGCGTTCCGCACCGGCGGTCACGTCGGCATGCTGACGGTCGGCCTCGGGCTGCTGGGTGCCGCAGCCGTCGTGCTGATCTACCAGGGTGAGGCGCCCTCAGTGCTCGAGGGCTTCGGCTTCGGTGCCGCGCTGCTGGCGATGTTCATGCGCGTCGGCGGCGGCATCTTCACCAAGGCCGCCGACGTCGGCGCCGACCTCGTCGGCAAGGTCGAGCAGAACATCCCCGAGGACGATCCGCGCAACGCCGCGACGATCGCCGACAACGTGGGCGACAACGTCGGAGACTGTGCCGGCATGGCGGCCGACCTGTTCGAGTCGTACGCCGTGACGCTCGTGGCCGCGCTGATCCTCGGCTCCGTCGCGTTCGGCGAGCAGGGTCTCGTGCTCCCGCTGATGATCCCGGCGATCGGCGCGCTGACGGCGATCCTCGGCGTGTACCTCACGCGTCCGAGGGCCGGCGAGGGCGGACTCACCACGATCAACCGATCGTTCTACGTCTCGGCGTTCATCTCGGCGATCGCCTCGTCGGCCGCTGCCTGGTTCTACCTGCCGTCGTCGTTCGGCGAGCTCGACTTCGCCGGCGGCCAGGAGCAGAACCAGCTCGTCGCGCAGTTCTACCAGGCACCCGACCCCTCCACGCTCGACGGCGATCCCCGCATCATCGCGATCGTGGCGGTGCTGATCGGCATCGTGCTGGCCGCCGTCATCCTGGCGCTGACGGGCTACTTCACGGGCACCGAGACGCGTCCGGTCAAGGACGTCGGCAAGACGTCGCTGACGGGGGCCGCGACGGTCATCCTGTCGGGCCTGTCGGTCGGCTTCGAGTCGGCCGTCTACACGGCGCTGGTCATCGCGGCAGCCGTCTACGGGGCGTTCCTGCTCGGCAGCGGGTCGATCGTGGTCTCGCTGTTCGCCGTCGCGCTGGCCGGCTGCGGTCTGCTCACGACGGTCGGCGTGATCGTCGCGATGGACACCTTCGGCCCGGTCAGCGACAACGCGCAGGGCATCGCCGAGATGTCGGGCGACGTCGACGAGGAGGGCGCGCAGATCCTCACCGAGCTGGACGCCGTCGGCAACACGACCAAGGCCATCACCAAGGGCATCGCGATCGCCACGGCCGTGCTGGCCGCGACGGCGCTGTTCGGCTCGTTCGCGGACGGCATCAAGGAGTCGTTCTCCGACATCCTGCGTGCCATCGACGTCACCGACCAGGCTGCTCTCCAAGCCTTGGGCAACGGGCTCGACCAGAGCGACCTGACGGCCCTGCAGGGCATCCTCAACGTCGGCGACCCCAGCCTGCTGGTCGGCCTGATCATCGGCTCCGCCGTCGTGTTCCTGTTCTCGGGACTCGCGATCAACGCGGTGGGCCGTGCGGCCGGCGCGGTCGTGTACGAGGTCCGTCGCCAGTTCCGCGAGATCCCCGGCATCATGGAGGGCACGGGTCGTCCCGAGTACGGCAAGGTCGTCGACATCTGCACGCGCGACTCGCTGCGCGAGCTCGCGACGCCGGGCATCCTGGCGATCTTCGCCCCCATCGCGGTGGGCTTCGGGCTCGGCGTGGGCGCGCTGGGCGCGTATCTGGCCGGTGCGATCGGCACGGGACTGCTGATGGCGGTCTTCCTGGCCAATGCCGGCGGCGCGTGGGACAACGCCAAGAAGCTCGTCGAGGACGGCAACCACGGCGGCAAGGGCTCGCCCGCCCACGAGGCGACGATCATCGGCGATACCGTCGGCGACCCGTTCAAGGACACCGCCGGGCCGGCGATCAACCCGCTGCTCAAGGTCATGAACCTCGTGGCCCTGCTGATCGTGCCGTTGATCATCAAGTTCACGTACGGCGAGGACGCCAACGAGCTGATCCGCTACTCGATCGCGTTCGCCGCGGCGCTCATCATCGCCCTGGCGGTGTACGCCTCGAAGCGTCGACCGATCACCCTCGAGACCGACTACGTGGAGCCCGACGAGGAGCCCGCCCCCACCGCCTGACCCGCGAGTGGCGCAGTCCTGCGTTTTCGAGACGGTGCGTCCCGCGAGATTGCGCCACTCGGGGACGAGATTGCGCCACTCGCCTGTCTGACAGGGTGGACGCATGCTCGACGCCGCGCACGTCCCCGCCCTCCGATCCGCCCTCGACCGGGCGGGCTTCACGGTCGACGCGGTCTACGCGCTGCTCGGCGACGACGCCCACCGGGCGCTGGGTCGCAACCAGACGGTCCCCGCGCTGAGGGCGACGCGTGGCGGGGGCGATCTCGCGACGCTCGTGCGGCTGTTCGCGCTCCAGGTGCCGGTCGACCGCAGCCGGGCCGACGCGGCGCTGCCCGGGCTGGTCGACGCCCTCGCCGCAGCCGGGATGGTGGTCGCCTCCGGCGGTGAGGTGCGCGCACTGGTCGACATCCGGCCCTACGGCGACGAGGACCATGACTGGTGGATCATCTGCGACCCGACCTCAGGCCTGGACGGTCGCCAGTCACCCATGGACCCGTCGTACGTGCTCGGCATCAGCGAGGCGTCCTCTTCCTTGGCGCAGCTGACGGTGCGCGAGCCGGTCGGCCGGGCGCTCGACCTCGGCACGGGGTGCGGCGTGCAGGCGATGCACCTGGCCCAGCACGCGCGCGAGGTCGTCGCGACCGACGTCAACCCGCGCGCGCTCGCGATGGCCCGCCTCACGGCCGCCCTCAACGACGCCGACGTCGACGTGCGCGACGGCAGCCTGTTCGACCCCGTCGCGGGTGAGACCTTCGACCTCATCGCGACCAACCCGCCGTTCGTCATCTCCCCGCCCGGCAGCCAGGTGCTGGTCTACCGCGACTCCGGCATGCCCGGCGACAGCGTCGTGCGACACCTGGTCGAGAACGCCGAGACGCACCTCAATGACGGTGGCTGGTGCCAGATCCTGGCCAACTGGGCCCACCACGACGACGTCGACTGGCAGGCCGACCTCGGGCAGTGGCTCGACGGACGCCCCCTCGATGCGTGGATCCTGCAGCGCGAGCTCGTCGACCCCGCCGCGTACGTCGAGATGTGGCTGGCCGACGCGGGCCTCGCGACGTCCCCCGACTACACGCAGCGCTACGACGCCTGGCTCGACTGGTTCGCGAGCGAGCGCATCGAGGCGATCGGCTTCGGGTGGCTGAGCCTGCGCAAGACGTCCGCCACCCCCGTGCACCGGCTCGAGGAGTGGACGGGCGAGATCGCCCAGCCCGTCGGCCCGGCCGTCGCCGCCTGGGGCCGCCGCATCGACCAGCTGCGCGGCACCTCGGACGACGACCTGCTCGGACGCACGTTCCGCCAGGCCGTCGACCTCGTCCAGGAGACCCGCGGAGCGGCCGGCGCGGACGATCCGGAGAGCATCGTCGTGCGGCTGCAGCACGGTGTGCGCCGCACCCGCCAGGTCGACACCGTGGAGGCCGGGCTGGTCGGTGCCAGCGACGGCGACCTGACCTCGGCCCAGATCCTCGACGCCCTCGCGTCGCTGCTGGACCGCGACCCAGCCGAGCTGCGGCAGCGCTACGCCGGGTCGGTGCGCGAGCTGGTCGAGGAGGGCTTCCTGGTCTGAGCCGTCACGACCTGCAGATGCGTCGGGCCGTCGACCACGGCATGCTCGACGGGGTGACGACGACAGGACTGGCCACCAGCGACGACTACGACCTGCCGGGGGCGGTGCTCGCCAGCTGGGATGCGTTCATCGGCCTGGTCGAGCACGCCGATCTCTCGGCGCGCACGCGTCTGGACGGATGGACCGTGCGCGACGTCGTGCTGCACCTCGGCACGTGGGACGGCGAGTCGGCCCTGAGCGCCGCGCTGGCGACCCGCGGCACGGACGCCGTCCGCACGCCGCTCGACCCCGATGCGACCAATGCCGGCATGATCCAGTCGCACGGCGACGCGTCGGGCGACGAGATCCTGGCGGCCCTGGGAGCTTCGCGCGATGCCGTGGCCGACGTGCTGTCGTCGGTCGCAGGCTCCGCCGAGGGGCTCGAGCCGGTCGCGAGCCAGCTCGGACCCGTCCCGCTGCTGACGCTCGTGCACGCTGGTTGCTACGAGCTCGCGGTGCACGCCCTCGACGTCGCCGATGCGCTCACGCTCGAGGTCGATCCGCAGCTGCTGGCCTCGGGCGTCGCGGCGCTGGCCGACACCACGGGTTGCCTGGCCGCCCGTGAAGGCATCGAGACCACGGTCGTCATCGACGCCAAGGACGCGTCGTGGGCGTTCGCGGCCGACGGCAACGGCGGGTGGACGACGACGGCCGTGGTGGGCAAGGCGCACGGCCCCCGAGTCTCGGGCAGCGCCGAAGACCTGCTGGAGGCGTCGGCAGGACGGGCCGACCCCGTGCGACTCGTGACGCTGCGCCACCTGAAGATCAAGCACCTCGGTGGGTTGCTCGCGCTGACGCCGATCATCGACCAGGTGCCCGGCCTGCCCGGCGGGCGGGGCCTCAAGGTCGCGGCCAAGACCCTCGGCGGGCTGTTCAACCACTGACCACTGAGGGACCAGGCCGAGCGGCCCGGCCGCTCAGACCGCCAGGGCGAACCAGACCGCCGCGCTGTGCGCATCGGTCGTGCGTCCCCAGCTGTCGACCATCGCGTCGACGAGGCGCAGCCCGTGCCCGTGGCCGTGCAGCGAGTCGTCGTCGCCGCGCACCTGCGGCGAGACCGCGGCCCCGTTGTCGTGAACCCTCGTCGTCAGCACGCCGTCCTGCAGCTCGACCCGCACGTGGCAGCCGCCGCCGGTGTGGATCAGGGCGTTGGTGGCCAGCTCGGACAGGCACAGCACGGCCTGGTCGGCCTTGTCGGGGGAGACGCTCCAGTCGGTGAGGACCTGCCGCAGGAACCGGCGTGCCGCCCCCACGCCCGAGGGATCGGCCGGCATGTCGTGCTCGGCGATCAAGGTGCCGGGAGCGGGACGGTGCAGCGCGACCTCGGGTGATCCGGCGGGCGTGAGGCGCTCGCGCAGGTCGCGCTCGAGGCGGTCGGCGATCGCGTGCAGCTCGGCGCGCTGCGCGGCGTCGAAGGCCTGCGGCTGCGAGTAGTAGAGGACGAAGCCGCCCATCGCCGAGCCGTCGGTCGTGAACGGTGCCGCGGCGACGGCCCGGTAGGTCGTGTCGCGCTGGGCCGCGACGAAGTCGGCGTACCGGCCCTCGAGACACTCGAGGGCGTCGGCCACGAGCTCGCCGGTGCCGATCGCGTCGTTGAGTGGTGCCGTCGCGAACGCGTCGATGTGGCACCACTCGTGGGTGCCTCCGCGCTGCCGGTCGCTCGCGGTGAACAGCAGGCGACGGCCGCCTCCCTCGACGACGGCGACGCCCACCCGGTCGACGCCGGGGATGCGGGTCAGCACGTCGAGCGCGGCCTCGGTCCAGTCGTCGACGCCGTCCAGCGGGACGACGGGATCGGGCGCGGAGACGGACACGGCGGTCAGTTTAGGCCGCGGAGGCGAGCTGTGTGGAGATCGAGCCGCATGATCATCCGGCCGCGCCGGCCGCGACGCTCTCGGCGGGTTCGGACTCGGGACGCCACCGCGGCACGAGCTGCCCGCCGAACGCCACCAGCGCGATGATCGTCGCGATGGCCCCGCCGACGAGGAACCCGCCCCACGACCCGACGTGGTCGATCGCCGCTCCGACGACGGGCGAGGCCGCCGCACCGCCGAGCGTGAACGCCGTGCCCTGCCAGCCCATCGCCTCGCCGCGTCGCTCCTCGGGGACGAGCTTGGCGATCCACTCGCTCGCCGCCGACATCGTGGGTGCGCAGAGGAAGCCCGTCGGGATGACGCACAGCGCCAGCACCCACACGCTGTCGGCGAGACCGACGGGGATCAGCGTCACCCCCATCGCCAGCAGCAGCCACGTCGGCCGGATCGAGAAGTCGAGCGCCCCGTAGAGCAGCCCTCCGACCAGCGACGCGAGCCCCCACGCGCCGAAGACGATGCCGACCGAGCCGATGTGATCGAGGTGGTCGAGCTCGGCGACGATGCCGAGATCGGTCGAGATCAGGGCGATCATCGTGCCGGACGAGATGAGGAACAGGAACAGCACCTGGCTCGACACCCACGACGCCGAAGCGCGCTCGCGCCGCCCGGACGGGTCGGGGGCCGTGGATGAGCGCGTCGGCGGGTCGAGCCGCCAGAAGATCAGCCCCGCCACGACCTCGCACGCCCCGATGAGGGCCAGCGACACGTCGGCTCCCGCCTGGATGACCAGCAGTCCGCCGACCGCCGGACCGATGATGAAGCTGGCCTCGGCGATGACGCTGTCGGCCGCGAACGCCGTGCGGTGCTGGTCGGACGGCACGATGACGCTCAGCGAGAGCCGCACGATCGAGAAGATGGGGATGAGGAACAGCCCCATGCCGAACGCGATGGGGGCCAGCACGAGCGCCGACGTCGTGATCGAGGCCAGCGGGTAGAGCACCGCCACCGCGACGATCGACGGGATGATCGCGCGCCGCATGCCGAGCCGGTCGATCAGGCGTCCGCGCCAGGGTGCGCCGAGACCCGCCCCGACGGTGGAGGCGGCGGCCACGACCCCGGCCAGCACGTAGTCGGCGTCGAGCTCGCGGACGACGAACAGCGTCAGCACCAGCGGTGCGGTCATGGCGGGGATGCGGGCGAAGAACGCGGCGATCAGCAGCGCCCGGACACGACGGTCCGCCCACAGCTGCGCATACCCCGAGAAAGCCACAGGACATGTTCTCACCGTCGTCCGACAGGTCGATCCGGTGCCACGGTGCGCGCCCTCGTCAACGACGCTCTGTAGTAGTGCGGTTCGGCGTTCCTTGACAGCACGCGTTAGCGTGTCCCCGTCCGACCACCCCAGGAGTTCCAGTGACCACGCTCGTCATCGTCGAGTCCCCCAACAAGGTCCGCAGCATCGCGGGCTACCTCGGGGACGGCTACGTCGTCGACTCGTCCGTGGGCCACATCCGCGACCTCCCGCGTGGTGCCGACGAGGTGCCCGCAGCGTTCAAGGGCGAGTCGTGGGCGCGCCTGGGCGTCAACATCGACTCCGAGTTCGAGCCGATCTACGTCGTCTCGGCCGACAAGAAGTCGCAGATGACCAAGCTCAAGAAGCTGCTCAAGGACGCCGACGAGCTCGTCCTCGCGACAGATGAGGACCGCGAGGGCGAGGCCATCGCGTGGCACCTGTTCGACGAGCTCAAGCCCAAGGTGCCGGTCAAGCGCATCGTCTTCAACGAGATCACCAAGGACGCGATCCAGTACGCGATCGCCCACCCCCGCGACATCGACATGGACCTCGTCGACGCGCAGGAGGCCCGCCGCATCCTCGACCGCCTGTACGGCTACGAGGTCAGCCCCGTGCTGTGGAAGAAGGTCATGAGCGGCCTGTCCGCCGGCCGCGTGCAGTCCGTCGCGACGCGCCTGGTGGTCGAGCGCGAGCGTGAGCGCATGGCGTTCCGCATCGCGTCCTACTGGGACCTCGAGGCGACGTTCGACGCCGGCGAGGGCTACGACCCCCGACAGTTCCCGGCCAAGCTGTTCAGCATCGACGGCAAGCGCATCGCGTCGGGCAGCAACTTCGACAACACGGGCGCTCTGACGTCCGACAAGGTGGCCCACCTCGACGAGGCGCAGGCCGGCGCGCTGGCCGAGGCCCTGGCCGACCAGGCGTTCACGGTGCGCTCGGTCGAGGAGAAGCCCTACACGCGCAAGCCGTACGCCCCGTTCCGCACCACGACGATGCAGCAGGAGGCCTCGCGCAAGTTCGGCTTCGGCGCCGCCCGCACGATGCAGGTCGCCCAGCGGCTCTACGAGGGCGGGCACATCACCTACATGCGCACCGACTCCACGACGCTGTCGCAGACGGCCCTCAACGGCGCGCGCGCCCAGGTGCTCGAGCTGTACGGCGACGCCTACCTGCCCGAGAAGCCCCGCACGTACGCCAGCAAGGTCAAGAACGCGCAGGAGGCCCACGAGGCCATCCGTCCCGCGGGCGAGAAGTTCAAGACGCCCAAGGAGACGGGCCTGTCGGGCGACGAGCTGCGCCTCTACGAGCTGATCTGGAAGCGCACGATCGCCAGCCAGATGAACGACGCCAAGGGCAACTCGGTCTCGATCCGCATCGGCACGACGGCCTCGACCGGCGAGGACGTCGTCTTCTCCAGCTCGGGCCGCACGATCACGTTCTACGGCTTCCTGAAGGCCTACGTCGAGTCCAGCGACGACGCCGACTCCGAGGGCGACGACCAGCAGACCAAGCTGCCCAACCTGACCGAGAAGCAGACCGTCACGGCTGTCGAGCTCGGCAAGGCCGGACACGAGACCAAGCCGCCGTCGCGCTTCACGGAAGCGTCGCTGATCAGCGAGCTCGAGACCCGCGAGATCGGCCGCCCGTCGACGTACGCCTCGATCATCGGCACGATCCAGAACCGTGGCTACGTCTACAAGAAGGGCACTGCGCTGGTGCCCGCGTGGATCGCCTTCTCGGTGACCCGTCTGCTCGAGGAGCACTTCCCGCGCCTGGTCGAGTACTCGTTCACGGCGCAGCTCGAGGACGTCCTCGACGAGGTCGCCAACGGTCGCGAGGACCGCCTCCACGTCCTGCAGGGCTTCTGGACCGGCGAGGCCGAGGGTGACACGGGCCTCAAGCGGCTCGTCGAGAACCTGCCCGACATCGACGCCCGTGGCCTGGCGACCTTCCCGCTCGGCGAGGGCATCGACCTGCGCGTCGGCCGGTACGGACCGTACGTCGAGGGTCCCCCGTTCACCGAGGGCGAGGACGGCAAGCAGGTGCCGACACGCGCCAACGTCCCCGACGACCTGCCGCCCGACGAGCTGACGCTCGACAAGGCCAAGGAGCTGCTCGCCACGCCCTCGGGCATGGAGAAGGAGCTCGGCGTGCACCCCGAGACGGGCCTGGCGATCACGGCCAAGAACGGACGCTTCGGGCCCTACGTCACCGAAGCACTCCCGGAAGGCGCGAAGAAGGCTGACCGGGGTCGCACCGCGAGCCTGTTCAAGGACATGGACCTCGACACCATCACGCTCGAGCAGGCCGTGCAGCTGCTGACCCTGCCGCGCGTCGTCTACGTCGAGGACGGCGTCGAGGTGACGGCGCAGAACGGTCGCTACGGCCCGTACCTCAAGAAGGGCACCGACTCCCGCTCGCTCGAGCGCGAGGAGCAGCTGCTGACGATCACCGAGGACGAGGTCAAGGCGATCTACGCCCAGCCCAAGACCTACGGGCGCAAGGCCGCCGCCGCACCGCTCAAGGAGCTCGGCGACGACCCCGTCAGCGGCAGCCCCGTCGTGGCCAAGGACGGCCGCTTCGGCATGTACGTCACCGATGGTGAGTACAACGCGACGCTGCGCAAGGACGACTCGCTCGAGACGCTGACTCCCGAGCGGGCGTTCGAGCTGCTCGCCGAGCGTCGGGCCAAGGGGCCGGCCAAGAAGGGCGGCAAGAAGACCACCGCCAAGAAGACGACCAAGAAGACCGCGACCAAGAAGACCGCGACCAAGAAGACCGCGACCAAGAAGGCTCCTGCCAAGAAGGCCGCCGCCAAGAAGGCCGCCGCCAAGAAGACCCCGGCGAAGAAGACCCCGGCGAAGAAGACCCCGGCGAAGAAGACGAGCACCGTCACCACGACGACGACCCCCGCGGCCTCCGAGTCGAGCTGACGTCATGGCCGCCGGGGGGCGCTGGGCCGGAGGGGGTGGACGTGGGAGACGGCGCGGGGCCGCCGGCGCGATCGCGGCGCTGATGATGGCGGTGGGCCTGTCGTCCTGCGGCGACCCCAATGAGGGCGACGCGTTCGCGGCGGAGTTCGGCGCCTGGCTCGACGCCCAGGACGCCGTGGTCTCGCACGACTCCGGCGGCACCCAGCCGCTGCCCTTCCACGGTGACGCGCAGACCGTCGTGACCCTCGCACCGTCGCTCGACGACGCTGCGGTCGTCGACGCGGCGACGACCATCGTGTCGCACCGGCCGAAGACAGACATCTCGTCGCACGATCTCACGATCCGCTTCTCGGCCGACAGCACCGACGCTGCCAGTCCGATCGTCTCGTTCTACGTGCAGGCGGCGACGCCGCTTCCCGACGACGCGCAGACCCGTGGCCGGGTGGAAGCCCTGGTCGAGGAGGCGCAGCGGTGGGTCCCGGCCGACGCCGGTCTCACCGCGGTGACGGCCGAGGCCGAGGTCGTGACGGTCGAGACGACGACCGAACCGCTGACGGCCGCGCCCGCGCTGGCCGAGGTGCTGGCCGCCGGGAGCCGCGACGTCCGCACCCTCGAGGTCGAGTCGCCGGCCGGCGACCGGGTCGTCGTCGACGACGGGGGAGACCTCGCCTGGTTGGCCGACGTTCCGTCGTTCGTCGAGCAGGCTCGTTCAGCCGCCCCAACGGTGACCTACCAGGCGACCGCCTCGGGGGTCGACAGCCGTTACGACCGCGCCACGCCGAGACCGGCCGACCCGCCTGCCCTGCTGCTCACATTGCCCGACGGCACCGACGACGCCACGCTCGCGGCCCTCGAGGCGCTGTCGGCACCGTCCGGCGTCGACGTCGACGTGTTCAGGCCGCCCCCGGCTCGGACCGCTGCGCCCACGCCGTAGCACCTGGTGGGGCAGGGGCTCGACGGCATAGGCTCCTGCGATGATCGCCACGCTCCGTCGTCCGCTGGCACCGCGCGACCCGCACGAGCAGCACCGGGTCGCGTCGCCCCTCGAGCTGTTCACAGACCTCTGCTACGTCGTCGCGATCGCGCAGGCGGCGCTGACACTCGAGCACGAGATCGTCCACGGCAAGCCGGGCCACGGCCTGGTGTGGTTCTGCGTCGCGTTCTTCGCGGTGTTCTGGGCCTGGCTCAACTTCGTCTGGTTCAACTCCGCGTACGACCCCGACGACACGATCCACCGGATGCTGACGCTGCTCCAGATCTTCGGGTCCCTGGTGCTCGCGGCAGGCGTGCCCGACATCTTCCACGAGGACTTCACGCTCGGTGTCATCGGCTACGTCATCATGCGCATCGGGCTGGTGCTGATGTGGTTGCGCGCCGCGGCCGGCCACCCCGAACGTCGTCGGACGGCCCTGCGATACGTCTACGGCCTGGTGTCCGTGCAGGCCGTCTGGGTCGCGGCACTGCTCGTGACCGACGGGCACCTGCCGCTGTGGCTCTTCGTCGTGGCCATCGCCCTGGACTTCGCGGTGCCCGTCTGGGCCGAGTCGGCCGGCACGACGCCGTGGCACCCGCACCACATCGCCGAGCGGTACGGACTGTTCTTCATCATCGTGCTCGGCGAGACGATCCTGTCGGTGACTCTGGCGTTGCGTACTGCCTTCGCCGAGGAGGATCCGCCGTTCGAGCTCTGGTACGTCGTCGCGGGCGGCGTCCTGGTGACGTTCTGCGCGTGGTGGCTGTACTTCGCCCGCGAGAACGGCGAGATCCTGACGGGCAACGACGTCGGCTACACGTGGGGCTTCGGCCACTACGTGATCTTCGCGGCGGCCGCCGCGGTGGGTGCGGGGCTCTCGGCCCGCATCGCGTTCTACGGTCACCACGCCGAGGTGTCGGACGTCGTCAGCAGCGCGTTCGTGACGGGTCCCGTGGCGGCTGCGCTCGCGGCGCTGTGGCTCGTCAACGTCCGGCTGCACGACGCGTCCGCCCGGACGGCCGTCCCGTTCGGTGCGGCGATCGTGGCTGCGGTCGCGGTGACGTTCGTCCCCGTCTCGGAGCTGTGGGTCGGCTTGATCTGCGTCGCGCTGCTGGCCGTCGAGGTGTGGCTGACGACGCGTGCCCCGGACGTCACCGGGCCGGCCTGAGTCGGCCCCGTCCGACCGATCTTTCTGCGTTCGCGCTGCCGGGGCGACGTGAACGTCGTCAGGTCCGTCGGGCTGCTGACCGATCTTTCGACGTTCAGGGTGTCACGGCTACCGATACGCAGAAAGATCGGTCGCGCCCCGCCGGCGACCGGACGTCACCGTGACGGGCCCTGACGGTGGCACCGACTAGGCTCGCCTGCATGGATCCCCTCTTCACCGAGACCGGGCTGTTCCTCTGTCTCGAAGGCGGCGAGGGAGCCGGCAAGTCGACGCAGGCGAAGCTGCTCGTCGAGTGGCTCGAGTCCCTCGGCCACCCCGTCCTGCTGACCCGTGAGCCGGGCGGCACCGACGTCGGGCAGATCCTGCGCCGCATCGTGCTCGACAACGACACCGGCGAGCTGTCGCCCCGCACCGAGGCACTGATCTACGCCGCCGACAAGGCCGAGCACGTCGACCGCGTCGTCCTGCCGGCACTGGCCGACGGCACCGTCGTGCTGACCGACCGCTACGTCGACTCCACGCTGGCCTACCAGGGAGCAGGGCGCGAGATCGGCATCGCCGAGCTCGAGGCCGTGGCTCGCTGGGCGACGTCCGACCTGCGTCCCCACCTCACGGTCGTTCTCGACGTCGACCCCACGGTCGGGCTCAGCCGGTTCGAAGGGGCCGACCGCATCGAGGCCGAGCCGCTGGAGTTCCACCAGCGGGTCCGCCAGCACTTCCTCGACCTCGCGGCCGTCGACCCCGCGCACTACCTCGTGGTCGATGCGAGCCGCACGCCCAGCGAGATCCACCAGCAGATCCGGGCCGCGGTCGAGCCCTGGCTCGCGCAGGTCGGCGCACCGTGACGCTGACGTCGTCGTCGGTCTGGGCCGACCTCGTCGGGCAGGAGCCCGTCGTCGAGACGCTGCGCAGCGCCGTCGCCTCGGCGTCGGGCGACGGTCGCTCGATGACGCATGCGTGGCTGTTCACGGGCCCACCCGGCTCAGGACGCTCCAACGCCGCCCTGGCCTTCGCCGCGGCGCTGCAGTGCGAGCGGGGCGGCTGCGGTGAGTGCCACTCGTGCACGACGGCGCGCGCTGGCAGCCATCCCGACATCACGGTCATCACGACCGAGGGCCTGACGATCGGCGTCGACGGCATCCGCGAGTACGTCCGCGCGTCGTCGCTGCGGCCCGCGCTCGGACGTTGGCAGGTGCTGATCGTCGAGGACGCCGACCGGCTCACCGACCAGGCCGCCGCCGCGCTGCTCAAGGCCATCGAGGAGCCCTCGAGGCACACCGTGTGGATGCTGTGCGCGCCCGCCGCCGACGACGTCATGATCACGCTGCGGTCACGGTCGCGGTCGGTCATCCTGCGCACGCCCGGCACCGCCGCGATCGCCCGGCTGCTGGTCGAGCGCGACGGCATCGAGCCGGCCATGGCCCAGGCTGTCGCGGCGGCGTCGCAGGGCCACATCGGCCGCGCCCGGGGGCTGGCGCGCGACGCCGGTGCGCGGGAGCGGCGACGCCTGATCTTGTCGATCCCGCTGTCGTTGCGAGGTCTCGGCGAGTGCATGTCGGCGGCGCAGCGGGTCAGCGACGAGGCCACGGCGCGAGCCACGGCGTTCTGCGACCCCGCCGACGAGCGCGAGCTCGCCGATGTCCGCCAGGCGTGGGGCGTCGAGGAGCGCGGACGACGTCCCCCCGGCTACGCGGGGGCCATCGCGACGCTCGAGAAGGAGCAGAAGCGCCGCCGCACCCGCCTGACCCGCGACGCGATCGACGGCGTGCTGCTCGACCTGTTGTCGTTCTGCCGCGACGTCCTCGCGGTGCAGTGCACGCAAGGGGCGGCGCTGGTCAACGCCGACGTCGCCGACGACGTCCACGAGATCGCCCGCCTGTGGACGCCCGAGTCGACCATCGGCGCCATCGATGCCATCGTCGAGTGTCGTTCGGCCCTGACGGCCAACGCCGCTCCGCTCCTCGCTCTCGAGCGCATGATGATGGGACTTCGCCGATGACCCGTACCCGTACGGCCCTGCTCCTGACCACCGTGGTGGCCCTGCTCGCCGGGCTCGTCGTCTACGCCGCCTTCGCGACCCGGTCGCCCGACTTCGACCCGCCGACCCCGCTCGAGGCGGCCGCGCCCCAGGGCCTCGAGTCGTTCTACACCCAGAAGCTCAGCTGGTCCGACTGCTACACCGGCGGCCACTGCGCTGATGTCACGGTGCCGATCGACTACGCCGACCCCGACGGTGCCACGACCCAGTTGCGCATGGTGTTCTACCCCGCCACGGGTGACGCGACCCGCAGCATCTTCGTCAACCCGGGCGGCCCGGGCGGGTCCGCGATCGACTACGCAGGTCAGATGAAGAACGACCTGGGCAAGCAGGTGCGCGACGCAGCCGACGTCATCGGCGTCGACCCGCGCGGGGTCGGCCTCAGCTCGCCGCTCACGTGCCTGCCGGCCAAGAAGTTCGACGCCTACGCGGCCAGCGACCCCGACCCCGACGACGCCGCCGAGATCGCGGCCTCGCGAGCGTCGTTCACCGCGATGGGCAAGGCCTGCGAGGCCAACTCGGGTGCGCTCGCCGCGCACGTGTCGACCGTCGAGGTGGCCCGCGACATGGACGTCGTCCGGGCCCTGGTCGGTCGCGCCAAGCTCGACTGGTTCGGCGCGTCCTACGGCACCGAGCTCGGCGCGGTCTATGCCGAGCTGTTCCCCGGCAAGGTCGGCCGCATGGTGCTCGACGGGGCGGTCGACCCGTCGCTCGACTCCGTGGAGTCGAGCTTCGCCCAGAACGAGGGCTTCCAGCGCGCGCTCGACGCCTACGCCGCCGACTGCGTCAAGAGCGACGCTTGCCCGCTCGGCACCGACGCGAAGGCCGGTGTCGCCAAGATCGCGGCGCTCATGGACCAGCTCGACGCCGCGCCGCTGCCTGGGGTGGGCGACCGCAAGCTCACCGAGGGGCTCGCCTTCTACGGCATCGCCGTGACCCTCTACGACCAGAAGTCGTGGTCCTACCTCAGTCAGGGGCTGGCCGCCGCGTTCAAGGGAGACGGCGCCCTCCTGGTGCAGTTCGCCGACGTCTACTTCGACCGCAAGCCCGATGGCTCCTACGGGTCCAACAGCGGTCAGGTCATCAATGCCATCAGCTGCCTCGACAACCCCGGCGGGCTCACCCTGGCCGATGTCGAGAAGCAGACCCCGCGCTTCGTCAAGACGTCCCCGGTGTTCGGGCGGGCGCTCGCGTTCGGGGCGCTCGGCTGCTCCGACTGGCCCATCGAGTCGGCCAACCCGCTGCCCACGATCGACGGCAAGGGCGCTCCGCCGATCGTCGTGATCGGCACCACCCGCGATCCGGCCACGCCCTACGAGTCGGCCGAGGCGCTGGCCAAGCAGCTCGACTCCGGCGTGCTGCTGACCCGTGACGGCGACGGCCACACGGCCTACGCCTCCGGCAACGCCTGCATCACCAAGGCCGTCGACGGCTACCTGGCCGACGGCACCGTGCCGAAGGTCGGCACCACCTGCTGATCGCCCCGGGCGGACCGATCTTTCGACGTTTGGGTCGCTAGAGCAACCGGAACGTCGACAGATCGGTCAGCGGGTGGACAGGTCTTTCTACATTCGGGTCGCTGGGACGACCGAAACGTCGAAAGATCGGTCCCTGCGGTCAGCCCCGGATGTCCTCGTGGTGCCGGATGACCTCGGCGATGATGAAGTTGAGCAGCTTCTCGGCGAAGGCCGGGTCGAGGTCGGCGTCGAGGGCCAGCCCCTTGAGCCGGGTGATCTGCCGTTCCTCGCGGGCCGGATCGGACGGCGGCAGGTCGTGCTCGGCCTTCAGGCGCCCGACACGCTGGGTGTACTTGAACCGCTCGGCCAGGATGTGGATCAGGGCGGCGTCGATGTTGTCGATGCTGGCCCGGATCTCCTCGAGCTCTGCCTGCGTCGTGTCAGTCACGGCCCCGAGTCTACGGTGACCGGCCCGGTGTGAGGCCGCCACGATCAGCGGGTACAGTTTGTTGTCGGTTCGGCGGGCGATCCCCGGCGGACCTTTGGCCGCCTTAGCTCAGTCGGTAGAGCGTTTCACTCGTAATGAAAAGGTCGTCGGTTCGATTCCGACAGGCGGCTCCACGGAAATCCGGGACTTGACTGCTAGCCACGGTCGTCTCGCTTGTTCACGCGCGGCTCCGGGTCTCCGGTGTCCGGTTGGTGCGGCCAGCCAGCTCCGTGTCGATTCGCGTACGTGCGGCCTGACACTGCGCTCCAGATCGGTGCCAGCCGCCCGAACTGTGCGCCCTGCCAGACTGGTGCGATGAAGGTTGAGCCTCCGCGTCCCATCAGCGATACCGAGCGCAGCATCTTGGTATTCCTACTAGACGCAGACTTCCCGGGCGCCGACGTCCTTCGTGCGCAGGTAGACGGATTGCTCGTCGTCGGGCGATGCGACTGCGGCTGCCCCACAGTCGACTTTGCGCCCAGCCTTGGTGCCGTAGCCGCGGGGGGACTCTCGCAGCGGCCCGTCCCCAGCGAGGCGGTAGTCAGCCCGATCGGTGGCGAGCCGGCGGCAGAGGTGATCGCATTTGTGGATGACGGATTTCTGGCTGGGCTTGAACTTGTGTCCTATACAGACAGCCCCCCGCGTGAATGGCCCGACCTGTCCCGACTCGAACATCGGCCATAGAACTGGGACGTCGTAGGGTGACGGGATGTTTCGGGGAGTCCTGGCTGCGTCCGCCTTCACGGCCATTGCTCTCGGCGGATGCTCGAGCGTTCCGATGCTGACGGACGCCGAGGAGGTGACGCGCGGTGCAGATCTGACCGGGATCGCGCCGAAGCTGCCGGAAGATGTCGAGCCGGAGTGTGTCGCTCAGACCTTGTACGAGTCGGCGATAAGTGACGGGGCCATGGATCTCCTGCGCGATCTGGGATCGAAGGCGCACCAGGTGGTACCCTTCACGTTCAGCAGCGATGATTCGGAGAAGATCGCCAACGCCCTCGAAGCCGCTGCGGGGTACTGCAGGAGCCCCGAAACCCAGTAGACGCTGCTCCTGCCTGCTGCCCACAGCAGCAGGCACGGGTCCCCTGCGGACATGTGTCTCGTGGACGAGATCTGCGACGGTGACGTCGCGAAGACCTACTGCTGGGACCCTGACGAAGTCGGCGGCATGATCAATCTCGACTTCGACGGTGCGGGACACCTTCTCGGAAGCGAGATACGTGGACGCCACGTCGTACCTGGATCCCAGGTCGTCGTCCCGGGCGCGACGGTTGCTTCGTGGAGATGGTCGGACCGATCAAGCTGCAGCGTCCGCCATCAGGCCAGAACGGCGGTGCGCTGCATGTGGGCGGCGGCTGCCGGTTTCCGGGCTCGCACGTCGCCGAACACGGCCCGCCGTCGTTCCTTTTTCTCCCGCAGTCACCGCCCGTTGGGCCGCGCCGTGAGCCAGCCTCAGCGCAGCGAGTCGACGACCTTCGCGACGCGGCGCGCGCGCGTCTCCGCCGCCTTGGCCTCGACGACAGACCGCACGTGCTCCTTCGATCGACTCGGCGCGAGGGCGTCGAAGGCTGCGCGGACGCCCGCCGAGGCGAGTGCCTCTGCGAGATCGTCGGGGACGTCGGGCGTCCGGGTCGACGTGTCGTGCTCGAGCGTGATCTCGTGCTGCTCGCCGCCGGCGACGCCGGCCGCCTCGCGGACAGCCTTCGAGACGGGGACGAGGAACCGTCCACCCATGCTCGCGATCGTCGAGGCGTAGACGTGCCCGTTGAGGTGGACGGTCACGGGGACCCGCCGGCCGGCGCCGAAGCCCAGCACGACGTCCTCGGGCACCTCGATGCCGACGTTGTTGCCCATCTGCACCAGCGTGGTCGTGAAAGTGGCCATGGCCGACTGTATCGACGGCGAACGCGACGAGGGGGACGATCACGACATCGTGATCGTCCCCCTCGTCATGCGTGGGCCAGGGTTCAGCGGGGCGGCAGGTCGTCGCGACGGACGACCTGCTCGCGACGGCTGTTCACGACCAGGCTGAGCACGATGCCGAGGGCACCGGCGGCCATGCAGATGTAGCCCACCGTGACGAGGTCGACGCCGGAGAGGCGGTCCTGCACGGCGAAGGCGAGGATGGCGCCGAGGGCGATGAGAGCGATAGATCCACCGAAGTACATGGGGGATTCCTTTCGTGGGAGGGACGGATTCAGGCGGTTGCGTGCAGGGTCGAGTCGAACCCGAAGGAGGCGTGCGGACGAGCGAGGATCGACTGCGCGACGTCGAGCACCGTCGCGCCCCGATCGGTGGCCGCCCACACCAGCAGTCCGAGCGCCGTCTCCGACGTGACGTCGTGCTGGTCCATCAGGGTCTTCTGGGCGCGGACGATGGTGTCGATCGCCGGTTGGCTCATCTCGGTCCTCCGCACGTCTGAGGCTGGATGGTCCCGAGGCCACCACCGCGTCCGGAACGGCGCACGGTGACGAGACTGTTCCCCCGACACGCGCCCTCAAACCCCGTCGCGCAGGAATTCTCGTTCGAGCATCGTCCCGATAGGGTGGTCGTGGTGCGCCGGGAAGTCTGGTCGGCATGATGTCGTCGACCCCCACGGAGCCCCCATGAACGTCCCGCCCACCCCCCGCCGCCTGCTGTCCCGCGGCAGCTGGCCCGAGGCCCGTCGTATCGGTGTGCTGCTGCGGGCCGAGACCTTCGGCGGAGCACTGCTGCTGCTCGGCACGGTCATCGCGCTGGTCTGGGCCAACTCGCCGGCAGGCGACTCCTACCAGCGCCTGGCCGAGGTGCGGGTCGGGCCGTCGGCGCTGCACCTCGACCTGACGCTGTCGACGTGGGCCGCCGACGGATTGCTCGCGATCTTCTTCTTCGTGGTGGGCCTCGAGCTCAAGCGCGAGTTCGTGGCCGGCGACCTCCGCGACCCGGCTCGGGCCGCGCTGCCGGTCGTCGCGGCGATCGGCGGCATGGCCGTGCCGGCGCTGCTGTTCGTCGCGGTCAACGCCGGCGGCGGTTCCGACCTGCGGGGCTGGGCCATCCCCACCGCGACCGACATCGCCTTCGCGCTCGCGGTGCTGGCCGTCGTGAGCTCGAACCTGCCGACCGCGCTGCGCACCTTCCTGCTGACGCTGGCCGTTGTCGACGACCTGCTGGCGGTCACGATCATCGCGATCTTCTACACGTCCGACCTGCAGGTCGGCTATCTCGCCGCGGCGATGGTCCCGCTGGGGCTGTTCGCGCTCGCGGTGCAGAAGCGCATCCGCTCGTGGTGGCTGCTGCTGCCGCTGGCCGTGACGACGTGGGCACTGATGCACGAGTCCGGCGTGCACGCGACCGTGGCGGGCGTCCTGCTGGGCTTCGCCGTGCCGGTGCTGCGGCGCGACGGCTCCGGCGGCATCGGCCTGGCCGAGCACTTCGAGCATCGGGTGCGGCCGATCTCGACGATCATCGCGGTGCCGGTGTTCGCGTTCTTCGCCGCGGGAGTCACGGTCGGCGGCCTGAGCGGCCTGTCGGAGGCGCTGCGCGACCCCATCGCGATCGGCATCGTCGTGGGCCTGGTCGTCGGCAAGACCGTCGGCGTGCTGGGCACGACGGCCCTGTTCGCCCGCTTCACCCGCGCGCGACTCGACGACGACCTGGCGTGGACGGACGTCTTCGGCGTCGCGGTGCTGGCCGGCATCGGCTTCACGGTGTCGCTGCTGATCGGCGACCTGGCCTACGGCGCGGGGTCCGACCGCGACGACCACGTCAAGGTCGGCGTGCTCGCCGGATCGCTGCTGGCGGCGATCTTGGCCTCGATCATCCTGCGCAGCCGCGACCGCGTGTACTCGCGCATCGCGGGGCAGGAAGCGGCCGACGACGACGGTGACGGCGTCCCGGACGTCTACCAGCGCTGAGGGTGCGTCCTCACCTGAGCTCGTCGCCGAGCAGCCCGAGGAACTCGTCGGCCATCGCGACCTGCCGCTCCAGCCGCGCGCGTCGCTCGCGCGCGTCGTCCTCGATCTCGGCCAGGTGCCGGCGCGCCGCGGCCCGCACCTCGGCCGACGACGCCGCGTCGCGTGACGCCTCGAGATCGGCCATGACGGCCTTCATCTCGTCGAGCGAGAACCCGAGCGGCTTCATGCGGCGCACGAACAGGATCTTGGCGACGTCCTCGTCGGTGTAGAGCCGGAAGCCGCCGTCGCTGCGCCCCGAGGGCGTGATCAGGCCGACGTCCTCCCAGTGCCGCAGGCTGCGCAACGACAGCTCGGTGCGGGTCGCGACCTCGCCGATGTGCATCGTCATGCGCGTCACCCGTCCGTCGTCGAGGAGGGAGCAACCCTTCCGCTGCGGTAGAGTTGGACCCGGAATTCGCCGACGCCTCGCCGGCACGACCCATCGTGGCCCATCGAACGGCCGCCCCAGCACCCACCTCGCGCCGCTGCGCCCAGGAGAACCCATGCCTGCTCGTTCGTCCACCCGTCCGGCCGCTGCCGAGGGAACCGTCCTGCACGCGCTGAGGTCGCCCCGCGTGCTGCGCACCGAGGTGCTGGCCGGGCTCGTCGTCGCGCTCGCGCTGATCCCCGAGGCGATCTCGTTCTCGATCATCGCCGGCGTCGACCCGCGCGTGGGGCTGTTCGCCTCGTTCACGATGGCCGTCGCGATCTCGTTCCTGGGCGGCCGCCCGGCGATGATCTCTGCGGCCACGGGTGCCGTCGCCCTGGTCATCGCGCCCGTCATGCGCGAACACGGCTTCGACTTCCTCATCGCGACGGTCCTGCTCGGCGGGCTCGTGCAGATCCTCCTGGCCGTCGCGGGTGTCGCCAAGCTGATGCGCTTCATCCCGCGCTCGGTCATGGTCGGCTTCGTCAACGCGCTGGCCATCTTGATCTTCGAGGCCCAGATCGACCACATGATCGACGTGCCGTGGGCCGTCTACCCCATGATCGCCGTCGGCATCGCCGTGCTGGTCGGGTTCCCGCGCATCAACGCCGTGATCCCCGCCCCGCTGGTCGCGATCGTCGCCCTGACCGCGTTCACGGTCGTCGGGTCCCTCGACGTGCCGAACGTCGGCGACGAGGGCCAGCTGCCCGACAGCCTCCCGACCTGGTTCGTCCCCGACGTCCCGTTCGATCTCGAGACCCTCCGGATCATCGCGCCGTACGCCGTCGCGATGGCGCTGGTCGGGATCCTCGAGTCGCTGCTGACCGCCAAGCTCGTCGACGACATCACCGACACGCACTCGAACAAGACCCGCGAGACGTGGGGTCAGGGGGCCGCCAACGTCATCACGGGCTTCTTCGGCGGCATGGGCGGCTGCGCGATGATCGGGCAGACCATGATCAACGTCAAGGTCTCCGGTGCCCGCACCCGCCTCTCGACGTTCTTGGCGGGTGTCCTCCTGCTGGTCCTCGTGGTCGGCTTCGGCGACGCCGTCGCGCTCATCCCGATGGCCGCGCTCGTCGCCGTCATGGTCATGGTGTCGGTCGGCACCTTCGACTGGCACTCGATCCGGCCCTCGACCCTGCGCAGGATGCCCAGGAGCGAGACGGCAGTGATGCTCGCGACGGTCGTCGTGACCGTCCTGACCCACAACCTCGCGATTGGCGTCGGCGTCGGCGTGCTGGTCGCGATGACGTTGTTCGCCCGCCGGGTCGCGCACCTCACCGATACGCACCGCAGCCTCGAGACGGGGCCGGACGGCACCGCCCGGGCGGTCTACACCGTGACGGGCGAGCTGTTCTTCGCCTCCAGCAACGATCTCTACACCCAGTTCGAGTACGCCGACGACCCCGAGCGCGTCGTGATCGACCTGTCGCAGGCGCACGTCTGGGACGCCTCGACCGTCGCGTCGCTCGACGCCATCACGACCAAGTACGAGCGCAAGGGCAAGACCGTCCAGATCGTCGGTCTCGACGACGCCAGCGCCGAGCGCCACGGACGACTGACCGGCGAGCTCTCGGGCCACTGAGGACGGTCAGCGGCGCAGCGCCTGCAGCCGGTCGAGTGCCTCGGCGATGACGTCGGGACGCTTGCAGAACGCCCACCGCACCAGCGGACGTCCCGCGTCCAGGTCATCGTGGAAGACCTGGTGCGGGATCGCCACGACACCGGCCAGCTCCGGCAGTCGTCGGCAGAAGTCGAGGCCGTCCTCGAAGCCGAGCGGACGGATGTCGGTCGTCGCGAAGTAGGTCCCGGCGGGCACGAAGACGTCGAGTCCGAGGTCGGCGAGCCCGTCGCACAGCAGGTCGCGCTGCTCCTGCAGGCGGGTGGCCAGATCCGTGAAGAAGTCGTCGTCGGCCATGAGGGCGTGGGCGATGGCCGGCTGCAGTGGTGAGCCCGACGTGTACGTCAGGAACTGCTTGGCCCCCACCATGGCCTGCACGAGGGGAGCCGGACCTGTCGCCCAGCCGATCTTCCAGCCCGTGAACGAGAAGCTCTTGCCGCCGCTCGAGATCGTGAGGGTGCGCTCCGCCATGCCGGGCAGGGACGCGATCGGCACGTGGGGGACGCCGTCGAACGTCAGGTGCTCGTAGACCTCGTCGCTGATCACGACGAGGTCGTGCTCGATCGCGAGGGCCGCGATCGCCTCGAGCTCGTCCCGTCGCAGCACGGTGCCCGTCGGGTTGTGGGGCGTGTTGAGCAGGATCGCGGTCGTGCGTGGTGACGCCGCGGCCCGCAGCTCGTCGACGGGCAGCCGGAAGTCGGGGGCCCGCAGGGTCACGGGACGTCGGACGGCGCCCGACATCTGGATCATCGCGACGTACGAGTCGTAGTAGGGCTCCAGCACGATGATCTCGTCGCCGGGGTCGACCAGGCCGAGCAGCGCCGCCGCGATCGCCTCGGTGGCACCCGTCGTGACCGCGACCTCCTCGTCGGGATCGACCGTGAGGCCGTAGAAGCGCTGTTGGTGATGCGCGATCGCATCGCGCAGCTCGGGCACGCCGATGCCCGGGGCGTACTGGTTGCGGCCGGATCGCAGCGCCTGCACGGCGTGGTCGACGACCTCGTCGGGACCGTCGGTGTCGGGGAATCCCTGCCCCAGGTTGATCGCCCCCGTGCGCGCCGCCAGGGCGCTCATCTCGGCGAAGATCGTGGTCCCGAGACCGGCGATCCGGCGGCTGGAGGTCTTCACCGTCCCGACTGTATCCGCGCGGGCTGCGGCCGAACCGTGTGCAGGTGACACTGCGCAGTCCTACGCTGAGCCCAGGCCAGGTCGCGCATGACCACGGGAGGGCCGAGCGGGGGGAGAGCCGTGAGTGCGACCCGGTTGTCGTCCGCCGTCACCCCCGCCACGCTGTCGACGTCGCAGCACCACGTCGCGAGCCGCTTCACGTTCGGCGTCACCGAGGACGTCATCGCCGAGCTGCGGGCCGCCGGCAGCTGGCAGCAGTGGTTCGAGCGCCAGCTCGCCTGGACGAGGCTCTCCGACCCGGCGGGCGAGCGCGTCGCCTCGTGGTTCCCGTTCCTGGCCGACTCGCCGGCCAAGGCCTGGAGCCGGATCACCACCGAGGAGCGCAGCGCCTGGGACTACGGCTACGACTTCCGCACCGCGACCTTGGCCCGCAAGATCGTGTCGCGTCGCCAGGTGCACGAGGTCATGGCCGACTTCTGGTCCAACCTGCTCTACATCCCGGCCGGCGAGGACCGCTCGTTCCCGTGGCGCACCTCGTTCGACGCCGTCATCCGCCGCCACGCGCTCGGCAGGTTCCGGATGATGCTGCGGGAGGCCGTCGTGCACCCGGCGATGTCGGGTTGGCTCAACAACTCGTCCAACACCAAGAACGGCATCAACGAGAACCTCGGCCGCGAGCTGCTCGAGCTCTACACCGTGGGACGTCCGGCCGGCTACGACGAGGCGGACGTCAAGAGCTCCGCGCAGCTGCTCACGGGCTTCAAGGTCAAGGTGTTCGACGACTTCGCCGACTCCTACCAGCCGAACGACCACTACGTCGGCACCGTCTCGGTCATGGGGTTCACGCACCCCAACACCGATCCCGACGGACGCGCGGCGGTCGCGGCCTACCTCGACTACCTCGCGCGTCACCCCGCCACGGCGACCCGCCTGGCCCGCCGCCTGTGCACCCGGTTCGTCAGCGACACCCCGTCCGACGACGTCGTGGCGGCCGTCGCGAAGGCCTACCGCGACTCCGACACCGACATCAGGGCGGCGCTGCGGGCGATGGTGCGACACCCCGACTTCGCCAGCTCGGTCGGCGAGAAGGTCCGCACACCCACCGAGGACATCGTCAACGGCGCCAGGGTGCTGTCGATGACGCCGACCGGCGCGGAGGGCGACTCGGCGTTCGCCCGTCAGGTCGTCTGGATGAGTAACGCCGTCGGGCAGATGCAGTTCGACTGGCCGCGGCCCGACGGCTTCCCCGAGACGTCGTCGACCTGGACGTCGCCGGCTCGCGTCGTGCGCAGCTGGAACCTGCACTACGCGATCGCCGGCAACTGGTGGGGAGCCCAGGAGGTCACGATCCCGTCGCGGTCCGATCTGATGCCGACGACCTGGCCCCTGACGCTCGGCCAACTCGTCGACCACCAGGCGCGCCTGCTGCTGGGCCGTGAGTCGACCCCGGCGCTGCGCCAGGGCGTCGCCGACCTGCTCAACGTCACGGTGGGCCGTTCCCTCACATCGGCGTCGGCGGTCTCCGACTGGACGTGGACCGTCGTGCGCGGCAGCGTGCTCAACGCGCCCGAGGGGATGCTCCGATGAGCGCCTCCGCCGGAATCGCGACGCCCGACGACGGCTGCGGCTGCGACGAGTACGGGCCGAGCCGCCGCTCGATCCTCAAGGCGGCAGGTCTGGCGTCGCTCGCCGGCGTCACGACGTCGATGTTCGGCGATGTGCTGACGTCGACGGTCTTCGGCGCGACGGAGGGCAACATCCTCGTGGTGGTGTCGTTGCGGGGCGGGGCCGACGGCCTGTCGATGATCGTCCCGCACGCCGAGAGCGCCTACTACGCCGCGCGACCGACGACGTCCATCGCTCGTGGCGAGCTGATCGGGGCCGACAGCACGTTCGGTCTGCACCCGGCGTTCGCGCCGCTCACGGGCATGTGGACGCGCGGCCAGATGGCCGGGATCCACGCCGTCGGCCTGCCCGTGCCCAACCGCAGCCACTTCGAGGCGATGGAGCTGCTGGAGGACGCCGATCCCGGCAGCTCGGAGCGCATCGGCTGGATCAACCGGATGATCTCCGGCCTGGCGTCGGTGCCCGACGTGCTCGACGGGGTCCAGATCGGCTCGACCATTACGCCGACGGCCCTGGTCGGCCCCGCCCCGAGCCTGTCGACCAGCGGCTTCGACGACCTGCTGATGCCGTTCCACGCCGATGCCACGATGCGGCAGCGGGTCACGGCGACGCTGAAGACCCAGTACGCGGTCGACGGGCCGCTGAAGGCTGCCGGCACCGGGGCCTTCGCGCTGGCCGCACGCGCCGGCGAGATCGACAGCGCGGTGGGCGCGGGGCCGCCGTCGGGCGTGACCTACCCGGAGTACTCGGCCCTCGGCGAGGCGCTCGGAGCCACCGCGGGGCTGATCCGCGCGAAGGTAGGGGTCAAGGCCGTCGCGGTCGACGCCGGTGGCTGGGACCACCACGTCGACCTCCGCTGGCGCGTCAAGAGCACCATCGGGGACCTCGCGGCGTGCCTCGCTGCGTTCTTCACCGACCTCGGGCCGGACGCCGGACGCGTCACGGTCGTGACGCTGAGCGAGTTCGGCCGGCGCCTGACCGAGAACGGCTCGCGGGGCGTCGACCACGGCTACGGCAATGCCGTGTTCGCGCTGGGAGCCGGCGTCGTCGGTGGACGCTTCTACTCCCGATGGCCGACCCTCGGGACCGGCAGCCAGATCGACGGCGACCTCGCCGTGACGACCGACTACCGCAGCGTCCTGATGGAGGTGCTGGCCGCGCGGTTCCCCTCGCTCGACCTGTCGAGGGTGTTCCCGGGCGTCAAGGCCGCGCCGTTCGGCTTCATGGGGTGAGGTGGCCCCGCCCTGCCCCTACGATGACGCGATGACCGACCTGCGACGTGCACGCGCCTCGGTGGGAGCCGGGTTCTTCCTGCAGGGGCTGGTGTTCGCGGCGATCGTGACCCAGGCACCGCGCATCAAGGACCGCTTCGACCTCGACGACGGAGGGCTGACGCTGATCCTCGTCCTCGTCGCCGTGGTGTCGGGCGTCGGCAGCGTCCTCGCAGGCGTCGTCGCCGAGCGACGCTCCAGCGCGACGGCGTTCCGGCTGGCCCTGCTCACGATCGGTCTCGGCGCGCTGCTGGTCGGTGTCGCGCCCACCGTCCCGCTGCTGGCAGCGGCCTTCGTCGTGTACGGCCTCGGGGTCGGTGCCGTCGACGCCGGCATGAACATGCAGGGCGTGCGGGTGCAGGAGGCCTACGGGCGCAGCATCATGGCGAGCTTCCACGGCCTGTGGTCGGTCGGCGGCATCCTCGGTGCGCTCTATGCGGCAGGGGTCGCCAGGATCGACGTCCCGTTCGCGGCGTCGCTCGCCGTCGTCGCCGCCATCACGTGGATCGTCTCGACCGTCGCGGCCGGCCACTTCGTCGACGCCCGCGAGCGCGACCCCGGTCTGTCGGCCGCGGGCCTCGACCTGCCGTGGCGACCTGTGCTGGTCTTCGGCCTCGTCGTGCTGGTGTTCTACGCCGCCGACACCGGCATCCTGAGCTGGAGCACGGTCTACCTCGAGGACGCCCTCGACGCACCCGCGTCCGTCGCGCCGCTCGGCTACGGGGCCTACCAGGTCGGCGCGCTGGTGTCCCGCTTCGGCGGTGACCTCGTGGTGCGCCGCATCGGTGCTGCCCGGGTCGTCGCGATCGGCACGTCGGTCGGGCTCGTGGGGCTCGCGACGGTCGTCGCGGCACCCGTCCCCGCGGTCGCCGTGATCGGTTGCTTCGTGACCGGCGTGGGGCTCGCGATCCTCGCGCCGCTGGCCTTCGCCTCGCTGGCCGCCGCGGTGCCGCCGGACGCCCGCGACGTCGCGATCGCCCGCATGAACATCGCCAACTACCTGGGCGCGATCCTGGGCGGCGGTCTCATCGGCGCCGCGGCGACGGCGGGCCACCTGCGCTGGGCCTTCGTCATCCCACTGGTCACCGTGCCGGTCGTGCTGCTCGTCGCCAGGTCGTTCAGGGCGGCCGACGTGTCGTCGGTCTGAACGGCAGAGGGCATAAGTCGGCCCCACCGTTCTCGGGGGGTGAAACGGTGGGGCCGACAACAGGCGCCAACAGCACGAAGCGCATTGACCCTGCATCAAGAATCATAGGGGAGTGCACCCAGCGTGCGCAGCAAAAACAGGAAAACTCATCAGAACTTTTCCGGCGGTGCCCGCGGGCTGGGACGGGGTGGGACAATTCAGCCCATGACCGCCACCCTCGCGCCCGTCGGGCCCCCCCAGCGTCCTCGCTCCGGGCCCGTGCGCCGCACCGTCTTCGTGCTCGGTGTCGGCATGATCCTGGCCGGTGTCGGCTTCCTGCTGTTCTGCGCGTGGCAGTACTACGGCACCAACATCATCGCCAAGCAGAAGCAGGCCGACGTCAAGCAGAGCATCGCGAGCAACTGGGACAACGGCATCGACGGCAAGGACATCGGCCTGCTGCGGGTCAAGCGGTTCGGGTCCGACTACGAGCAGCCGATCGTCAAGGGCTTCGACGACAAGGCGCTCGCGAGCGGCGTCGGCTGGGACCCCAAGAGCGCCCTGCCCGGCGAGATCGGCAACTTCGCGATCGCCGCGCACCGCGTCACGCACGGCGAGCCGTTCGCGAAGTTCCCGAAGCTCAAGAAGGGCGACGAGGTCGTCGTCGAGACCCGCCGCCACATCTACACGTACCGGCTTCGCAACTCCGGCACGTCCATCACGGTCGACTTCTCGGTCGGCTGGCCCCTGCAGCGCGTGCCGGCTCCCGATGCCGCGGGCGAGCGTCCGACCAAGTCGGTCATCACGATGCTGACGTGCTCCGAGCTGTTCCACACCCGCAACCGCAACGTCGTGATCGGCGACCTCGTGAGCGACCAGGACAAGAAGACGGGCAAGACCACGACGATCGGCTGACCGGCGGTCGCGCTCCCTCGTCGTCGGTCCACCTAGGCTGACCCCATGCACGACTACCAGCGCGAGTTCATCGAGCTCGCCCTCGACCTCGAGGTGCTGCGCTTCGGCGAGTTCACCCTCAAGTCGGGGCGCACCTCGCCCTACTTCTTCAACGCCGGGCTGTTCAACACCGGCGCTCGGCTCGCGGCGCTCGGCCGCTTCTACGCCGATGCGATCGTCGAGAGCGGCCTGTCGTTCGAGGTGCTCCTCGGCCCCGCCTACAAGGGCATCCCGATCGCGTCGGCCGCCGCGGTGCAGCTGTCGGCGCTGCACGGCCGAGACGTCCCGTGGTGCTTCAACCGCAAGGAGCCGAAGGATCACGGGGAGGGCGGCCTGATCGTCGGCTCGCCCCTGCAGGGACGCGCGCTGGTCGTCGACGACGTCATCACGGCCGGCACCGCGATCCGCGAGGTCAAGCAGATCGTCGACGAGGCGGGCGCGACGCTGGCCGGCATCGTCGTGGCGGTCGACCGGCAGGAGCGCGGACGCGGCGAGCTGTCGGCGATCCAGGAGGTCGAGCGCGACTTCGGGGTGTCCGTGGTCTCGATCATCTCGTTCGACCAGATCATCGAGTTCATCGAGCAGACCGGCCGGCACGCCGAGCACCTCGACGCCGTGCGCGGGTACCGCGAGGAGTTCGGCGTCCTCGCGTGAGCGAGCCGGTGGAGCCGGTCGGCGTCGGACCGTGGCCGGGGGAGTGGCCGGTCGGCGACCACTACGACCCCGAGCTGCTGCGCGACGGTGACCGCCGCAACGTCGTCGACGGCTACCGCTACTGGACGCTCGAGGCGATCGTCGCCGACCTCGACACCCGCCGGCATCCCCTGCACGTCGCGATCGAGAACTGGCAGCACGACTTCAACATCGGGTCGATCGTCCGCACCGCCAACGCCTTCGCCGTCGCGGAGGTGCACATCGTCGGACGCCGGCGCTGGAACCGTCGCGGGGCCATGGTGACCGACCGCTACCAGCACGTCCGGCACCACGAGACGGTCGACGATCTCGCGCGGTGGGCCGCCGAGGAGGGTCTGCCGGTGCTCGGCATCGACAACGTCGACGGGTCGGTGCCGATCGAGTCGGCGACGCTGCCCGCGGCGTGCGTGCTGGTGTTCGGGCAGGAGGGTCCCGGCCTGTCGGACGAGGCGCGAGCTGCGTGCGAACAGACGCTGTCGATCGCGCAGTTCGGCTCGACCCGGTCGATCAACGCGGGTGCCGCGGCCGCCATCGCGATGCACGCCTGGATCCGCCAGCACGCCATCCCCTGACCCCGGGGGCGGGCCGCCGGGATCCGCGAGTGGCGCAGTCTCGCGATTCTGGGACGGCGTGTCGCGCGAAACTGCGCCACTCGCGCCCCGAACTGCGCCACTCGCTCGCGCGAAACTGCGCCACTCGCGCCCCGAACTGCGCCACTCGCGCGGCAGCCCGGAGCCCCCGGACCTAGGCTCAGGGCGTGAGCTCTCGTGTGGTGGTGATCGGCGGAGACGCCGCAGGCATGACGGTCGCAGCGGGCGTCCGCCGCCGGCTGGGCAAGGACGACGAGGTCGTCGTGCTCGAGCGCGGCACCTGGACGTCGTACTCCGCGTGCGGCATCCCCTATTGGGTCGCCGGCGATGTCGACTCGGCCGATGCCCTCGTGGCCCGCACCCCGCAGGAGCACCGCGCCAACGGCATCGACGTGCGGCTCGGCGCGGAGGCGGTGGCGATCGACCCCGAGGCGCGCACCGTCTCGGTCAAGGACGGCGACCCCATCGGCTACGACCACCTCGTCATCGCGACGGGCGCCGAGCCCGTGCGCCCCGACCTCCCGGGCATCCACGGCGACGGCATCCACGGCGTCCAGTCGCTCGACGACGGCCAGGTCATCCTCGACGAGCTGGAGCGGGGGCCGCAGCACGTCGTGGTCGTCGGCAGCGGCTACATCGGGCTGGAGATGGCCGAGGCGTGCGTCGCCCGCGGCTTCGACACGACGGTCGTCGAGCGGTCCTCGACGGTCATGCCGATCATCGAGGCGCAGCTGGGCGACCAGGTGGCCGAGGCGATGAAGGCCCGCGGCATCCACCTGCGCACGGGCGTCGCGGTCGAGGGCTTCACGCTCGACGCGCGAGGCCGCGTGGTCGCGGTCGAGACCGATGAGGGCACGCTGCCGGCCGATCTCGTGATCCTCGGCCTCGGCGTGACGGCGCGCTCGTCGCTGGCACGGGACGCCGGCCTGCCGCTGGGTGCCAAGGGCGGCATCGTCGTCGACGACCGGCAGCGGGTGCGGGGCTTCTCCGACATCTGGGCGGCGGGCGACTGCGTCGTCACCCACGACCGCATCACCGGCGACCTGATCCACCTGCCGCTCGGCACCCATGCCAACAAGCAGGGCATGGTCGCCGCCGACAACTTGGCCGCCGAGCTGCTCGGCCAGGAGCCGCGGCTGACGTTCCCGGGAGTCGTGCAGACCGCCATCACGAAGTTCTGCTCGCTCGAGATCTCGCGCACCGGACTCGGTGACAAGGCCGCCCGCGAGGCCGGCTTCGACCCCGTCGTGGCGTCGATCGAGACGTCCAACTTCGCGGGCTACATGCCGGGTGCGGGCACCATGACGGTGCTGGTCGTCGCCGACCGCGACTCGCGCCGGCTGCTGGGTGCCCAGATCGTCGGTGCCGAGGACGCCGCGCTGCGCATCGACGTCGCCGCCACGGCCCTGGTCGCGGGCATGACGGTCGACGAGGTCGTGATGCTCGACCTGGCCTACGCGCCCCCGTTCGCCTCGGTCTGGAGCCCCGTGCAGGTCGCCGCACGTGCCGCCGTCAAGGCTCTCGCGGGGTCGTGAGCGCGGCCCCGAGCAGCAGCGACCCGGCAACTGGAACAATGGGGCCTGCCGCCCCCTCTACCCACTGGAGTTCGCATGCCCGTCGCCACACCTGAGGTCTACGCCGAGATGCTCGACAAGGCCAAGCGCGAGTCGTTCGCCTACCCGGCCATCAACGTCTCGTCGTCGCAGACCCTCAACGCCGCCCTCGCCGGATTCGCCGAGGCCGAGAGCGACGGCATCATCCAGGTCTCGACCGGCGGCGCCGACTACTTCTCGGGCCACACCGTCAAGAACATGGTCTCCGGCTCGCTGGCCTTCGCCGCGTTCGCGCAGGAGGTCGCCAAGAAGTACCCGGTCAACGTCGCGCTGCACACCGACCACTGCCCCAAGGACAAGCTCGACGACTTCGTGCGTCCGCTGATCGCCGCGTCCAAGGAGCGGGTCGACGCTGGCGGACTGCCCTACTTCCAGTCGCACATGTGGGACGGCTCGGCCGTGCCGCTCGACGAGAACCTGCAGATCGCGCAGGAGCTGCTGGCTGCCGCCGCAGCCGCGCGCATCATCCTCGAGGTCGAGATCGGCATCGTCGGCGGCGAGGAGGACGGTGTCGAGGGTGGCCTCGGCGAGCACCTGTACACGACCCCCGAGGACGCCCTGGCGACCGCCGAGGCCCTCGGCCTGGGCGAGAAGGGCCGCTACCTGACGGCCCTGACGTTCGGCAACGTCCACGGCGTCTACAAGCCCGGCAACGTCACGCTGAAGCCGGAGATCCTCAAGGCGGCGCAAGAGGCT
The DNA here is from genome assembly GCF_017876595.1 of Aeromicrobium fastidiosum. NCBI lineage: Bacteria > Bacillati > Actinomycetota > Actinomycetes > Propionibacteriales > Nocardioidaceae > Aeromicrobium > Aeromicrobium fastidiosum. Next base: position 1,572,653 of record NZ_JAGIOG010000001.1, read on the forward strand.
GTGGCCTCCAAGTACGGCAAGGAGTCGCCGTTCGACCTGGTGTTCCACGGCGGATCGGGCTCGCTGCCCGAGGAGATCTCGGCGGCCGTCGACTTCGGCGTCGTCAAGATGAACGTCGACACCGACACGCAGTACGCCTTCACCCGTCCGATCGCCGGCTGGATGCTGTCGAACTACGACGGCGTCCTGAAGGTCGACGGCGAGGTCGGCAACAAGAAGCAGTACGACCCGCGTGCGTGGGGCAAGGCTGCCGAGGTCGGCATGTCGGCCCGTGTCGCCGAGGCCTGCGCAGCGCTGCGCAGCGCCGGCACGTCGCTCTGACCTTCGGCCCTGGTCGCAGTTTCCCAGGTGCACCCCGGAATCTCTCGGGCTGCACCACGACAACCGGCACGTCACCCCTGTTGCATCCGGGAGGGCGTGCCGGTTTTCTGTGGGCGGCTCCGGTGGCCCCCGGACGTCAGGCGATGTGGCGGGCGTAGAGCGACCGCGAACGGTCGAGGTCGGCCTTCAGCCTGGCCATCGCCCTGGCGACGGCCAGCTCACCGAGATCGGACCAGATGAGCCGCGTGAGGCCCCACAACTGGGCGCGGACGAGATCCTCGCGCCGTTTCTCGTCGAAGACGGACGCGAAGCCGTCTGGGCCGAACGTCCCGTCGTACTTGATGCGGCCGTCGAACTCGGCCAGGTGCCGGTGCAGCCGCCAGGCGAAGTCGGTGCGCGCCACGAACAGTCCGCTCTCGTCTGTGACCCGGAACTGCAGGTCGGGGCGCGGGATGCCGTGACGCCAGAACTGATACCGGGCTCGTGACTCACCCGGCGATTCGGCGCGGCCGTCAGCCAGGCTCAGCGCGAGTCGTCCCGACCGGGAACCACCCCAGGTGCGGAACCGGCCCGAGGTGTCGTGCAAGGACGCGGCCGTGACCAACCCCTGGTGCAGTGCCGCGTCGGCCGAGACGATCGCCGACTCGGGGGACTGCCCGCAGGCCAGCTCCCACACACATCGGTCGGGACTCGACACCAGGACGCCGTCGATCTCGACGACGTCGGCCTCGGCCATGCCGCCGACATGGTGCTGCACGCCCGCCTCGTGCCGGCTGCGTCCGTGATCGAGTCGTGTCACGTGGACCTCGTCGAGCGGTGCGCCCCACAGCGCGATGCCGTGGACGGCCGCGGCGGACTGGTGGGTGAGGGCGACGGTCCCACGGTGGCGGTCGAACACCGCCCTGCTTCGGGTGACCAGCTTCTCCTCGTCTGTCAGACCACGGTAAAGCGTTGCCGGCGCGTAGAGGCCGGCCCCGATCCGGGTCAGGAGGCCCGATCTGATGGCCGACCGGATCTCGCGGTCTCCGTGACCCGTGGCGAGGATCTCGGGCCGGGAGATGTGTCCGCGTTCGTGCGCGAGGTGGAGGAGGGAGGCGTCCATGGCCCGATCGTGGCCCGGTCCGTCGGGCGTCGACACGGGCGATTCGTCGGCTGTGGACAGTCGGACTGGAGCCGTGACGGTGTGGACCTTTCACCTCACCCCGTTTCCTTGCACGTCGCCCCTGTCGCATCCGGGGTGAGGTGGCGGTTTCCCAGGTGCGCCCCCGAAGATTCCGGGGTGAACCTGGGAAACCGGCAGCGCCTGACACACTGAGCCCATGACCAATCTCTTCGGTGAACCGCCCGCCACGCTCCTGCCCGCCGACCCCGGTGCCGCCGAGCTCGCCGCCGGCGACAGCCCGCAGACCGTGGCCTCGCTGCACCCCGACTCCGCGCTCGCCTGGGTCACCCTGGCCGAGCTCGCGCTCGCCGAGGGCCGCGACCTCGAGGGCTACGCCTTCGTCCGCACCGGCTACCACCGCTCGCTCGACCTGCTGCGCCGCAACGGGTGGAAGGGCCACGGCCCGCTGCCGTGGGAGCACGAGCCGAACCGTGCGTTCCTGCGCTCGCTCGCGGCGCTGGCCGATGCCTCCGAGCGTCTCGGCGACGAGGGCGAGGCCCACCGCTGCCGCGAGTTCCTGCACGAGTCGAGCCCCGAGGCCTACGCGGAGCTCGTCGCCCCCAGCGGCTGAGACCGACCCGTGCTGAGCGTGCGCGTCGTGGCGTCGTCGGCCCTCTGCGACGAGGTCGTCGACCGGCTGCGGGACGATCCGGCGGTCGTCGACATCGTGCTCGTGCGGGGCGCGGCGGTCGCCGACGGAGGCGATCTGCTGATGTTCGACGTCGCGCGCGAGGGTGCCGACGCGGTCATCCACCACCTGCACGACCTGTCGGTCGACCGCACCGGCTCGATCTCGATCACCGAGCCCCTGGTCGTGATGTCGCGCGCAGCCACCGAGGCCGAGGCGCAGGCACCGGGGCATCCCGACGACGGCGTGGTGTGGGCGCAGGTCGAGAGCCGGGCCCGTCGGTCGGCCAGGGGCTCGTGGTCGTTTTTCGTGTTCCTGACGATCGCCTGCCTGATCGCCGGGGTCGGTCGCTACCTCGACCAGCCCATCCTGATCATCGGCGCGATGGTCGTCGGTCCGGAGTTCGCTCCGATCGCGGCGATCTGCCTCGCGGTCGCGCGACGTCGCCCGGGGCTGGTGGGCCCGGCAGCCGCGACGTTGACGCTCGGGTTCTCGGTCGCCTTCGCGATCTCCGTCGCGGTCTGGTGGGTCGCCGCGCAGCTCGGCGTCGTCGACACGGTCGAGGCGACGACCGGCGACCTCACCGAGTTCATCGTCAAGCCGGACGCGTGGTCGTTCGTGGTCGCCCTCCTGGCGGGCTGCGTCGGCGTGCTGTCGTTGACGGCGTCGCAGTCGTCGGCGCTGGTCGGCGTCTTCATCTCGATCACGACCGTCCCGGCGGTCGCGACGGCGGGGCTGACGGTCGCGGTGGGTGCCTGGGGCGAGGCGGGCGCGTCGGTCCTGCAGCTGGCCGTCAACCTGGCAGGCCTCGTCGTCGCGGGCACCGTCACTCTCGCGGTGCAGTCGGCCGTGTGGACGCGGCTGGCCGAGCGTCGGCGGCGCCTCGGTGCGATCGTCGACGGTCCCCGGTAGCGGTCGAGACGGGCTACGGCACGTACATCGTCATGGCCGCCGGCTCGATGCGCCACGAGTAGCGGGGGGACGCCTCGGTGAGCTCGCCGTCGCTGGTGCAGCGCAGGGCGTCGCCGCGCACGTCGATCTCGGTGCCGCGCAGGTAGACCACGTCGTCGCGCCGGTGGTGCTCGCCGCGGCGGACGCTGAAGGCGTAGGCGATGCGCCGGCGCGGCGACTCGGTGTACGACACCGACACGTCGATCAGCCCGTCGGACGGATCGGCGCGCGGCAGCAACGGAGCGCCGCCCCCGACGTACCGCCCGTTGCCGATCGCCACCTGGATCACGGGCTCCTTGCGGGTCAGGGTCTTGCCGTCGACCGTGATGCGCAGCCGCGCACCCGGTGTGGTGAGTCCCTTGAGGCCGGTCAGCGCCGCGCCGACGGCGTAGCCGACAGGGCCGAGCGCCTTCTTCCACGGGCGGGCGGCCGCGGCGGCCTCGGCGCCGATGCCGATGTGCGCGGCGTTGACGACGACGGTGTCGCGTCCGTCGACCACCACGTCGATCGCCCGGGTGCGTCCGGCCACGACGATGCGGGCGGCCTCGACGTGTCCGTCGGGCAGCCCGAGGGTCGCCGCGAAGTCGTTGCCGGTGCCGAGCGGCACGAGCCCGACGACGACCTCACCCAGCCGACCGGCGTCGCGCATGGCCTGGACGACGGCGTGCAGGCTGCCGTCGCCACCGAGCACCACGACACCGTCGACGTCCGGGTGCTGCGCGAGCGCCTCGGCGAGGTCGTCGGGGCTGGACGTGCGGACGAGCTCGACGTCGGCTCCCTCACCCAGGGCGGCGACGACCTCGTCGACGGCAGCGTCGTCCGAGGTGCCGGCGTCGGCATTGGCGATGGCGATCAGTGACGTCACTCCCGCACCCTACGGGGCGGTGCCCGGTGGCGCAGCCGCGTCGACCCGCGGCTCTCCGAGCTTGACCCCGACGACGCCGAGCAGGATCAGCGCGCCGCCCAGCAGCTGCACGGGCCGGGGTGTCTCCGACAGCAGCAGCCAGGCGAAGACGACCCCGAACACGGCCTCGCTCAGACCCACGAACGATCCGAGCCGCGATCCGAGCCGGCGGCTGCCCGCGATGCTCAGGACGTAGGCGAGCCCTGCGGTTACGACACCCAGCAGGAGCAGCGGCAGCCACCAGGCGACGGTCGTGCCGGCCAGCGCGACGTCGCTCGTCGACGCGTCCATCGGGATGACGCCCACGATGCCCGCGGCGAGCAGCGCCAGGCCACCGAACGTCATGCCGCCGGCCGCGAGCGCGATGCCCGGCAGGCCGTTGCCCTCGTCGGCCGACAGGATCCAGTAGACCGCTGCGCAGGCCATGGCACCGAACGCCCACAGCAGGCCGACAGCGTCGGCAGTGGCCCCCGACGTCAGGTCGAGCACCAGCACGAGCCCCCCGATCGCGAGCGTCGCTCCGATCGCGGTGATCCGCGACGGACGCTGTCCGTGCCGCCACCACATCCAGCCGAGCACCGCGACGGGGCACGTGAACTCGATCAGCAGCGCGACGCCGACCTGCATGTGGTCGACCGCGTTGAAGTAGGCCAGCTGGCAGCCGGCGACCGCGATGAGTCCGTACGCGGCGACGAGCCCGAGGTTGCCGCGGGCTCGCACGAGGTGCCACCGGCCACGCATCGTGACGGCCGCGGGCACGGCGAGCACGACGGCGGCGATCAGCACCCTGACCGTGACGGCGGCACCTGCGGTCCACCCCGCGTCGATGAGCCCCTTGGCCAGCGGGCCCGACATCGCGAAGGACGCCGCGCCGGCTGTCGCCAGCGCGATCCCGGACGTCGTGCGGGACGTTCCGGAGCGCGACATGTCATGAGTCAATGTGGCCATGACATGTGACATTAAAGCGGCCGCGGTAAGGTGTCAACATGGTCTTTGCTCATGACACCGAGCTGGCGCTGGTCGCCGCGGTCGCCCTGGTCAACTCCGCCCAGCAGCCCGACACCCTCGAGACGACCGGTCAGCTCGAGGCGTTCTACGACGAGCAGGGATACACCGGACGCCTCACGGGCGACCAGACCGAGCTCGACGAGCTGCGCGAGCTCCGCCCCGGACTGCGCCGGCTGCTCACCAGCAGCCGCGACGACGCCGTCGCGACCGTCAACACGATGCTGCGCGAGGCGGGAGCGCTGCCCCAGCTCGTGCGCCACGGCGACATGGACTGGCACCTGCACGCCGTCGAGGGCGACCGGCCGTTCGCGACCCGCATCGTCGTCGAGACCGCGATGGCCATGATCGACGTCATCCGCGCCGACGAGATGTCGCGACTCGGGGTCTGCGCCGACGACGACTGCGGTGGACTCGTGCTCGACCTGTCGCGCAACCGCTCGCGCCGCTTCTGCAGCACGGCGTGCGGCAATCGCGCCGCCGTCGCCGCCTACCGTGCCCGCCAAGGCTCGTAGACGGGACGCATCGCCCCGATCTCCGATAGGGTGAACCGGTAAGAGCCCCGCGAGAACGGGGCTTGTCGCATGTGTGAGGGTGGTGCATCCCATGCCCGCAGTCGTCATCGTCGGAGCCCAGTGGGGCGACGAAGGCAAGGGCAAGGCCACGGACATCCTGGGTAGTCGCGTCGACTACGTGGTGAAGTTCAACGGTGGCAACAACGCAGGCCACACGGTGGTGATCGGCGACCAGAAGTACGCCCTCCACCTGCTGCCGAGCGGCATCCTGAGCCCCGGGTGCGTCCCGGTCATCGGCAACGGCGTCGTGGTCGACCTCAAGGTGCTGTTCGAGGAGATCGAGGGTCTCGAGCAGCGCGGCATCGACACCTCCAAGCTCGTCATCAGCGCCAACGCGCACGTCATCGCCGACTACAACCGGACGATGGACAAGGTCGCCGAGCGCTTCCTGGGCAGCCGCAAGATCGGCACGACCGGCCGCGGCATCGGCCCGACCTACGCCGACAAGATGAACCGGCTCGGCATCCGCGTGCAGGACCTCTTCGACGAGAAGATCCTGCGCCAGAAGGTCGAGGGTGCGCTCGAGCTCAAGAACCAGATCCTCAGCAAGATCTACAACCGTCGTGCGGTCGAGGTCGACGAGATCGTCGAGGAGCTGCTCTCGTACGTCGACCGGCTCCGCCCGATGATGGCCGACACCCCCCTGCTGCTGCACGACGCGCTGCGCGACGGCAAGACGGTCCTGCTCGAGGCCGGCCAGGCCACGCTGCTCGACGTCGACCACGGCACCTACCCGTTCGTCACGTCGTCGTCGGCGACGACGGGTGGTGCGTGCACCGGATCGGGCATCGCGCCCACCGAGATCACCCGCGTCATCGGTATCGTCAAGGCCTACGCGACCCGCGTCGGCGAGGGCCCGTTCCCGACCGAGCTGTTCGACGACGACGGCGAGCGCCTGCGCAAGAACGGTGCCGAGTTCGGCACGACGACCGGACGTCCGCGACGCTGCGGCTGGTACGACGCCCCGATCGCCCGGTACGCCGCGCGCATCAACGGCGTCACCGACTTCGTGCTGACCAAGCTCGACGTGCTGACCGGCTGGGACGAGATCCCGGTGTGCGTCGCGTACGACGTCGACGGTGAGCGGGTCGACGAGATGCCGATGACGCAGACGGGCTTCCACCACGCCAAGCCGATCTACGAGATGTTCCCCGGCTGGCACGAGGACATCTCGGGTGCCCGCACGTTCGACGACCTGCCGCAGGCGGCCCAGGACTACGTCCTGGCGCTCGAGGCCATCTCGGGCGCGCGCATCTCGACGATCGGCGTCGGGCCCGACCGAGAGCAGTCGATCGAGCGGCACCCGCTGCTCTGAGCGCTGCTCCGAACCCCCCCTGTCGGTCCCGCGAAGTGGGACGGATGGGGCGTGTGGGGTTTGGCACTCTTGGACTGATGTGTTGAACTGGGGTCAGGCTGTCTCGCGTCAGTGTCGAGGCGGCATGCCGATCCGCGGCAATCCCCGGGGGGTCCGGGGGGACTGATTGCAAGGGATGCACACGACATGACTCAACTCATCACGCGACGCCGGGCAGGTGCTGGTGTCGCCACCGGCGCGCTCATCGCCTCCGCGCTCCTGTTCGCTCCGTCGGCCCAGGCCGCCACGACCACCGACGTCCGCGAGACGCAGATCGCCGCGACCGGCGAGCCGTTCTCGGCGGGCTACCACCACGAGGGTGCCGGCACCTACAAGGTCGTCAACGACGGTCTCGAGCTGACCGGCGAGTCGGCCTTCGTGCGCGGCTACACCAACAACACGTCGGATGGCCTCGGCACCACCAACGGCAACGCCGATCTCGACAAGCTCGGTGCCACCAGCGTCGTCTCGACGGGTACCCCGGTCGTCAAGGTGGCCGTGTACAGCGACAACATCACCGGCGAGAGCGACAACAAGCTCACGACGCTGACGCAGGCCGCCGAAGGCACCTGGACGACCAGCGCCAAGATCGGCACCGACAGCAACGCCATCGACGCCGGTGCCACCAAGCCGACCGCCGACATCGTGACGGCCCTCAAGCCCAACTACCGGGTCAAGGGCTTCGGCGTGTTCAACACGACCGGCACCGCGACGGTCAAGTCGCTCACGTTCGACGACGTCACGTACCAGTTCAAGAACAACGCGCCGACCGTCGCCGACCGTTCCGTCTCGACCAAGATCAACACCCCGGTCGCGATCTCGCTCGCAGCCACGGACGTCGATGGCAACGAGCTGTCCTACGCGATCGACTCCGTCGTCGGCGGTGCCGTCACCGGCAGTGGTGCTGCGCAGACCTTCATCCCTGCCAAGAACTTCAAGGGCAGCGCCTCGGTCAAGTACACCGTCACCGACGGTCGCGGCGGTTCGGCCTCGGCCACCGTCACGGTCAAGGTCGACAAGTCCAAGGGTCGCGTCGAGATCTACCGCATCCACCCGACGCGTCCCTCGGTGCGCAGCACGGTCTACATCTACGCGTCGATCCAGGTCGACGGCCAGAAGGCCAAGCCCGGCACGACGATCTACGCCTACGCCAAGGGCAAGAAGGTCGTCACGGCCAAGGTCAACAGCACCGGCAAGGTCAAGCTGAAGCTGCCCAACAAGCTGCCCAAGGGCAACGCGACCCTCAAGGTCACGCAGGTCGGTTCGGCCACGCTCAACGGCGACAGTGACTCGATCAAGGTCAAGGTCCGCGGCTAGCACCTGGCACCACCCCGCACGAACGATCGAAGGCCCCGTCCGCCCCGGACGGGGCCTTCGGCGTGCTCGACCCGAACGAAGATTGCCTGGCATGTCCCCTCATTCGACAGGCTTGCGCCCCAAAGTTGTCACACTGTCTTGAATTCATGGTTCAGTGGAGGATCAACCCCGGGGGGAGCTCGGGGAGTCCGTCAGCTCAACTGCGAGGAATCCACACATGACCCAGACAGCCACGCGCTCGCGCGTCGGAGCAACCATCGGCATGGGCGCGCTCGTCGCGTCCGCCCTCATGTTCGCGCCTGCCGCGAGCGCTGCGACCGTCGTCAACGTCGTCAACGCCGACGTCCTGCCGACAGAGACCACCGCCAACTACACGAGCTGGCACCAGGGTCAGCCCGACGCGCCGACTCGCGCCAAGGTCACGGCCAACGGCCTCGAGCTCTCGGGTGGCAAGTCGCAGGTCATCAAGGGCTACGCCGACAACAACGAGACGATCACCCCCGGCAAGCCGAACTTCAACATCGAGCAGGAGATCGCCGGTTCGCGGTTCACCGCAACGGCCGGTCAGGCAACTCTCCAGATCCCCCTGCGCAGCAGCAACGTCGACGCAACCGGCAACTTCACGACGATCTACAGCCTTGCTGACCAGGGCAGCCGGGTGAAGACGTCCGATCTCTTCATCTCGACGAGGACGATCGATGACGGCACCGGTGCCGCCATCGTCGCCAACCAGAGGTACCCGCTGACCACCATCCTCGCCGAGCTCGGTGACTACAAGGTCATCGGCTTCGGCGTCCAGGCCGAGGTCAACGCCACGATCACCGACATCACGTGGCAGGGCACGACCTACAAGTTCAAGGACCCGATCGACAAGGCCGCCTCGAAGGTCGACATCTACCGCGTCCACCCCAAGTCGGGCAAGATCACGACCAAGAACACCGTGAGCTTCTACGCGACGGTCTCGATCGGTGGCCAGAAGGCCCCGGCCGGCACCCCGGTCGTCGGCTACGCCAAGGGCAAGAAGGTCGCCAACGGCAAGGTCAACAGCCTGGGCAAGGTCAAGCTCGTCATCAAGGGCAAGCTGCCCAAGGGTTCGGCGACGCTGAAGGCCGAGTACGCCGGTTCGCCGACGATCGCCGCGTCGACCGACTCGGTCAAGGTCAAGGTCATCAAGAAGAAGTAGCACCGCACCGGCACAGCCGCTGTGCCTGAACGCGCCGCGAGGGCCCCATCCACGACGGATGGGGCCCTCGTCGCGTCCGGGGCCCCGAGGCGGACGACTAGAGTGGCCTCCCGTGAAGACCCTCGTCATCGGCACCGGCGGCCGCGAGCACGCCCTGGCCCTCGCCCTGTCCCGCGATCCGCAGGTCACCGAGGTGCACGCCGCCCCGGGCAACCCCGGCATCGCCGACGTGGCCTCGCTGCACCCCGTCGACCCGCTCGACGGTGACGCCGTCGCGGCCCTCGCGACGTCGCTGGGTGTCGACCTGGTCGTCGTCGGGCCGGAGGCGCCGCTCGTCGCGGGCGTCGCCGATGCTGTCCGGGCGGCCGGCATCGCGTGCTTCGGCCCGTCGAAGGAGGCCGCGCAGATCGAGGGTTCCAAGGCCTTCGCCAAGCAGGTCATGGCCGCGGCCGAGGTGCCGACGGCGCTGGCGCACGTGTGCGAGACCCCCGAGCAGGTCGTGGACGCGCTCGACGCCTTCGGCCCCCCGTACGTCGTCAAGGACGACGCCCTCGCCGCCGGCAAGGGAGTGGTCGTGACGGACGACCGCCAGGCCGCGATCGACCACGCAGCGGCGTGCGACCGGGTCGTCATCGAGGAGTTCCTCGACGGCCCCGAGGTCTCGCTGTTCGCGATCACCGACGGAGAGACGGTGCTGCCGCTGCAGCCCGCGCAGGACTTCAAGCGCGCCCGTGACGGCGACGAGGGCCCCAATACCGGCGGCATGGGCGCCTACACGCCGCTGCCGTGGGCACCGGACGACCTCGTGGCCGAGGTGAGCCGCCGTGTCCTGGTGCCGACGGTGCAGGAGATGGCACGCCGCGGGACGCCCTTCCAGGGTCTGCTCTACGCCGGCCTCGCACTGACCAGCCGCGGCGTGCGGGTCATCGAGTTCAACGCGCGCTTCGGCGATCCCGAGACCCAGTCGATCCTCGCGATGCTCAAGACCCCGCTGTCGGCGCTGCTGCACGGTGCGGCGACCGGCACCCTCGGCGAGGTCGGGCTCCCGCAGTGGGAACGCGCCTCGTCGGTCACGGTCGTCGTCGCGTCCGAGGACTACCCCGAGTCGCCCGTCACCGGAGACGTCATCGAGGGCGTGTCCGAGGCCAATGCCCTCGACGGGGTCGACGTCATCCATGCCGGCACCGCACTCGTCGACGGCCGGCTCGTCACCGCCGGAGGCCGCGTGCTGTCGGTCACCGCGATCGGCATCGACCTCACCGAGGCCCGCGAACGCGCCTACGCGGGCGTCGACCGCATCACGATCCGCGGTGCCCATCACCGCTCCGACATCGCCCTCACCGCGGCGCAGGACGCCCAGAACAACGACAGGACCGCACTGTGACCACCCCCAACGTCCTCGCCAGCCGCTACGCCTCCCCCGAGATCGCGCGCATCTGGTCGCCCGAGCACAAGATCGTCCTGGAGCGTCGCCTCTGGATCGCGGTCCTCCGGGCGCAGAAGGACCTCGGCGTCGAGACGCCCGACGGCGTCATCGAGGCCTACGAGTCAGTCGTCGACCACGTCGACCTCGTCTCGATCGCCGACCGCGAGAAGATCACCCGCCACGACGTCAAGGCCCGCATCGAGGAGTTCGCGGCGCTGGCCGGCACCGAGCACATCCACAAGGGCATGACGTCGCGCGACCTCACCGAGAACGTCGAGCAGCTGCAGATCAGGGCCTCCCTCGAGGTCATGCGCGACCGCGGTGTCGCGACCCTGGCCCGTCTGGGCCGGCTCGCCACGGAGCATGCCGAGCTCGTCATGGCCGGCCGCAGCCACAACGTCGCGGCGCAGGCCACGACGCTCGGCAAGCGGTTCGCGACGATCGCCGACGAGCTGCTGTACGCCCTCTCGCGCCTCGACGACCTCATCGCCCGCTACCCGCTGCGGGGCATCAAGGGTCCCGTCGGCACGGCGCAGGACCAGCTCGACCTGCTGGGCGGCGACGAGGAGAAGCTGATCGAGCTGGAGCAGCGCGTCGCGCGTCACCTCGGCTTCGACACGGTGCTGACCAGCGTCGGCCAGGTGTATCCCCGCTCGCTCGACTACGACGTCGTGACGGCCCTCGCGCAGCTGTCGGCGGCACCGTCCAACCTCGCCACGACGATCCGGCTGATGGCCGGCAACGAGATCGTGACGGAGGGCTTCAAGCCCGGCCAGGTCGGCTCCAGCGCGATGCCGCACAAGATGAACACCCGCTCGTGCGAGCGCGTCAACGGTCTCGCGGTCATCCTGCGCGGCTACGTGTCGATGGTCGGCGAGCTGGCCGGAGACCAGTGGAACGAGGGCGACGTGTCGTGCTCGGTCGTCCGACGCGTCGCGCTGCCCGATGCCTTCTACGCCGCCGACGGCCTGTTCGAGACGTTCCTGACGGTCCTCGACGAGTTCGGCACGTTCCCGGCCGTCATCCAGCGCGAGCTCGACCGCTACCTGCCGTTCCTGGCGACGACCAAGGTGCTGATGGCTGCGGTGCGTCAGGGCAAGGGGCGCGAGACGGCCTACGACGCGGTCAAGCAGCACGCCGTCGCCGTGGCGCTGGAGATGCGCGAGAAGGGTGCCGCCGAGAACGACCTCTTCGCGCGCCTCGCCGCCGACGAGCGCCTGGGTCTGACGCAGGACGACCTCGCGAGCCTTGTGGCGTCGCCGATCGAGTTCACGGGCGCGGCCGTCAGCCAGGTCCGCTCGGTCGTCGCCCGCATCGAGCAGCTCGTCGCCGAGCAGCCCGAGGCGGCGGCCTACACGCCGGGCTCGATCCTCTAGCGCCGCCCGGCGCGGACGTCGTGCCGGGCCTAGGCTCGGGACGTGTCCGTGACCCTGCTCCCGTTCTCGATGGTGCTGGTCGGCGGATGGCTCGTGTGGTGGGGCCTGCGGCGGCGTCGATCGCTGGGCCAGGTCCCCACCGACTGGCGCCGGGTCGCCGGCACCGTGATCGACGTGGGTGACGGCGTCGCCGTCCCGCCGCGCATCGAGTACCGGACGCCCGACGGTCGCCGGCTCCGTGTGCCGGGCCCGCTGGCCACGCCGTTCGCGGTGGGCGACGAGGTGTCGGTGCTGATCGACCCGGCCGACAGCAAGCGGGCCCGGCTCGACCTGACCGAGCAGGAAGCCGTCCGGCTGGTCACGCTGCTGCTCGTGACGGGCACCGTCCTGGCCGTCGGCGGCGCGATCATGGGCGTCTTCCTGCTGCTCTAGGCTGAGCCCGTGCCACTCGACATCCCCGGAGCCACCCACCTGCACTCGGGCAAGGTCCGCGACCTCTACGAGCTCCCCGACGGCCACCTGCTGATGGTCGCGTCCGACCGCATCTCGGCCTTCGACTTCATCCTCACGCCGGGCATCCCCGACAAGGGCGAGATCCTGACGCGGATGTCGCTGTGGTGGTTCGACCAGCTGGCCGACCTGGTGCCCAACCACGTCGTCTCCACGACGGTGCCCGAGCGCGTCCGTGGCCGGTCGCTCGTCGTCGAGAAGCTCGACATGTTCCCCGTCGAGTGCGTCGCCCGCGGCTACCTCACCGGCTCGGGCCTGCTCGACTACCAGGCCACGGGCGAGGTGTGCGGCGTCCCGCTGCCGGCCGGACTGGTCGACGGCGACCGGCTGCCCGAGCCGATCTTCACCCCCGCCACCAAGGCCGATCTCGGCGAGCACGACGAGAACGTGTCGTTCGAGCAGGTCGTCCGGACGATCGGCGCGGAGTCCGCCGAGGCGCTGCGGGACCTGACGCTGAGCATCTACTCGCGCGCCGAGCAGGTCGCCCGTGAGCGAGGCATCATCCTGGCCGACACCAAGCTCGAGTTCGGTGCCCGCGCCGACGGCACGATCGTCCTGGCCGACGAGGTGCTGACCCCCGACTCGTCCCGCTTCTGGCCGGCCGACGCCTACGCGCCCGGGCGCCCCACGCCGCCGTCGTACGACAAGCAGTTCGTGCGCAACTGGCTGCTCTCCGCAGAGAGCGGATGGGACCGTGCCGGCGACACACAGCCGCCAGCGCTGCCTGCCGAGATCGTCGCCAGCACGCGCGAGCGCTACGTCCAGGCCTACGAGCGGCTCACCGGCGAGACCTTCTGACGTTCGCCGGGCCGTCCGATGTGACTCACCAGTAGGCTGACGGAGACCGTCGTCACACCTGAGGAGCGAACGTGGCCAATCTTGCCGCCCTGCTGGAGAATTCCGTCGAGAAGTACGCCGATCGCACGGCGATCGTGTTCGGCGACACGCGCCTGACGTACGCGCAGGTCGACGGGGCGGCCAACCAGGTCGCCAACCTGCTGGTCTCCCGAGGCATCCAGCCCGGTGACAAGGTGGCGCTGTCGTGCCCGAACCTGCCCTACTTCACGATCGTCTACTACGGCATCCTCAAGGCCGGTGGCACCGTCGTGCCGCTCAACGTCCTGCTCAAGCCGCGCGAGGTGGCCTACCACCTGGCCGATTCGGACGCCAAGGCGTACTTCGCGTTCGAGGGCACGCCCGATCTGCCGATCGGCGAGAACGCATGGGAGGGCTTCGAGGCCACCGACACGTGCAGCGAGTTCTTCCTGATCCGCATGGACGCCAAGTGGCCCGCCCCGATCAGCCCGCCGGAGTACTTCGCGCCGCTGGTGGCCGAGCAGCCGACGACGTTCACGACGGTCGAGGTCGACGACGACGACACCGCGGTGATCCTCTACACGTCCGGCACGACGGGCCAGCCCAAGGGTGCCGAGCTGCGGCACCGCAACATGCGCGACAACGCGCTGGCCGGTGCCGACCTGTTCGGCGCCGACGCCGACAACCCCGACACGTACCTGTGCGTGTTGCCGCTGTTCCACTCGTTCGGGCAGACGTGCATCCAGAACGGCGCCTTCGCGTTCGGCGGTACGGTCGTGATGCTGCCGCGGTTCGAGGCCAAGGCCGCGCTCGACCTGATGATCGCCAACGAGGTGAGCTACTTCGCGGGCGTCCCCACGATGTACTGGGGCCTGCTCGCGGCGCTGGACGACAGTGTCGACGTCACGACGCTCGCTGCGAACCTGCGCGTCGCGGCCGCAGGCGGCTCGGCGCTGCCCGGTGAGATCCACAAGCAGTTCAAGGACCGCTTCGGCGTGACGATCCTCGAGGGGTACGGCCTGTCCGAGACGTCGCCGGTCGCCTCGTTCAGCGTCTACGGGCAGGAGCCGCGCGTGGGCTCGATCGGCAAGCCGATCCCGGGCGTCGAGATGAAGCTCATCAACGACGACTGGAGCGACATCGAGGCCGGCCCCGACGCGGTCGGCGAGATCGCGATCAAGGGCCACAACGTCATGAAGGGCTACTACGACCGCCCCGAAGCGACTGCTGAGGCGATCCGCGACGGCTGGTTCCGCTCGGGCGACCTGGCCAAGAAGGACGACGACGGTTTCTACTACATCGTCGACCGCAGCAAGGACATGATCATCCGCGGCGGCTACAACGTCTACCCGCGCGAGATCGAGGAGGTGCTGATGACGCACCCGGCGGTCTCGCTGGTCGCGGTCATCGGCGTGCCGAACGACCAGCACGGCGAGGAGATCAAGGCCGTCGTGGTCAAGAACAAGGACCATGACGACGTCACCGAGGCCGACCTCGTGGCCTGGGGCAAGGAGCAGTTCGCCGCCTACAAGTACCCCCGCATGATCCAGTTCATGGACGAGCTGCCCATGACGTCGACCGGCAAGATCCTCAAGCGCGAGCTCTCCTGACGCTGACGGGTCACTTCCCGCCCGCTGACGGGTCACTTCCCGTCCCGGGCAAGCGGCGGTAAGTGGCCCCTCGAGGGGCCGGAAGGGACCCGTCACCGAGGGGTGTGGGGTCCAGTAGGATTCAGGCATGCCCCGAGTGATCGTCGACGTCATGCCCAAGCCGGAGATTCTCGACCCGCAGGGCAAGGCCGTCCACGGCGCGCTGCCGCGGCTCGGCTTCGACGCCGTCACCGACGTCCGTCAGGGCAAGCGCTTCGAGCTGCAGGTCGACGTCGCCGACGAGGCCACCCTCGCCGAGGTGCACCAGCTGGCCGAGACCCTGCTGTCCAACCCCGTCATCGAGGACTATGCCGTGCGGGTGGACGGGGCCGACGCGTGAAGGTCGGCGTCGTCACGTTCCCGGGCTCGCTCGACGACGTCGACGCACGACGTGCCGTCCGCCTCGCGGGAGGTGAGCCGGTCGCGCTGTGGCACGGCGACCACGACCTGCAGGGCGTCGACGCGATCATCCTGCCGGGCGGCTTCTCGTACGGCGACTACCTGCGGTGCGGCGCGATCGCCCGCTTCGCGCCCGTCATGACCGAGGTCGTCGCGGCCGCCAAGGCCGGCATGCCGGTGCTGGGCATCTGCAACGGCTTCCAGATCCTGTGCGAGTCGCACCTGCTGCCGGGCGCGCTGATCCGCAACGACCACCGCACGTTCATCTGCCGCGACCAGGAGCTGCGGGTCGAGAACGCGTCCACCGCGTGGACGTCCGACTACGCCGCCGGCCAGCAGATCACGATCCCCCTCAAGAACGGCGAGGGCGGCTTCGTCGCCGACGACGCCACGCTCGACCGCATCGAGGGGGAGGGCCAGGTCGTCTTCCGCTACGTCGGCGTCAACCCCAACGGCTCGCTGCGCGACATCGCCGGCATCACCAACGAGCGCGGCAACGTCGTGGGTCTCATGCCGCACCCCGAGCACGCCGTCGAGGACCTCACGGGCCCCGGCACCGACGGGCTCGGCTTCTTCACTTCGGCCGTCAGCTCGCTGCTCGCGAAGGCCTGACCGCCGCCGTCGGCCGGTGCATCAGCGTCCACCGCGGTGCCCTGCTTGGACGCGGGCGCACCGCTGCGCGAGAAGCTGAAAGGATGGGGACATGGATCTTCCCGTTGCCGTGTCCGTCCTGCTGATCGTCGCCGGAGTCTGGAACTTCGTCGTCTGGCCCCAGTTCCTGCGTCGCGTGCTCAAGGACCCGCGGGCCCGCGACGAGGCCGGCAAGGCCACGACGTTCCTGACGGTGCACCTCGTGCTCGTCGCGGTCTCGCTGACCCTCGGCCTGGCCACAGGCATCGTGGGAATCGCCGCCCTGCTCTGAGCGTTGCACCCGTCATGACCAACTCCGTTTCCCACAACGTCGACAAGCAGCGCTACGAGATCCACGTCGACGGCGCGTTCGCCGGCCTCACCCAGGCCCTCGAGGACGGCGAGGTCGTGACCATGCCGCACACCAAGATCTTCGACGAGTTCGAGGGCCAGGGCCTCGCGACCCAGCTCGTGACCGGCGCGCTCGACGACATCCGCGCCCGGGGCAAGAAGATCGTCGCGGAGTGCCCCTACGTCGCGCAGTTCGTGGTCAAGCACCCCGAGTACGCCGACCTGCTGGCCTGAGTCGTCTCGCCTGAGTCCCGGGTCACAGGGCGACGAATCGTCCCGTCGCGGCCCCGGATGCTAGTATGTGAACACGTGAACGCGCACTTCTGCGCTGTTCCGGCCCGACGAAGTAGCGCGAATCCGCGTGAAATGGTTTAGCGGGCATCGTCCCGAACGTCTGTGAGTTCCTTGAATCAGCCTGACGGCAGCACTGCGCTGCCTACTTTCTCCACCCTGTCCCTTCCCCAGTCGATCGTCACGACGCTTGCGCGTCAGGACATCGTCAACCCGAGTCCCGTCCAGATGGCCGTCATCCCCGACGCGCTGGCCGGCAAGAACGTCCTCGGCCGCGCACGCACCGGCTCCGGCAAGACCCTGGCCTTCGGCCTGCCGGTCCTCGCCCGCCTGGCGGGTCGCACGAGCCGTCCCCGCGCCCCCCGCGCGCTGATCCTGCTGCCCACGCGCGAGCTGGCCACGCAGGTTCGCGCCGCGATGGAGCCGCTCGCCCAGAAGATGGGCCTGCGTCTCACGACGGTCTACGGCGGCGTGCCGATCAACAAGCAGATCAACACGCTCAAGAACGGCGTCGACGTCGTCATCGCGACCCCCGGTCGTCTGACCGATCTGCTCGATCGTCGCTGCATGACGCTCGACGACATCGAGATCACGGTGCTCGACGAGGCCGACCACCTGTGCGACCTCGGCTTCTACAAGCCGATCGACGCGATCCTCACCAAGACGCCCGAGCGCAGCCAGCGCCTGCTGCTGTCGGCGACGCTCGACGGCGACGTCAACAAGCTCGTCAAGCGCCACCTGCCGCAGCACGTGCTGCACGAGGTCGACTCCGGCGAGAGCACGGTCGAGACGATGGAGCACCACGTGCTCGTCAGCGCCGCGACCGAGAAGTCGAAGGCCGCGTTCGACCTGCTGCGCGCCAACCCGCGCAGCATCGTGTTCACCCGCACGCGTCGCGGTGCGATGCGTCTGGCCAAGCAGCTGACGCAGAACGGCATCGAGGCCGTCGACATGCACGGTGACCTCTCGCAGCGTCACCGTGAGCGCAACCTCGAGGCGTTCAGCAGCGGTCGCGCCAGCGTCATCGTCGCGACGGACGTCGCCGCGCGCGGCATCCACGTCGACGGCATCGGCCTGGTCGTGCACTACGACGCCCCCGCCGAGCACAAGGCCTACCAGCACCGCTCGGGCCGCACGGCCCGCGCCGGCGAGTCGGGAGCCGTCGTCACGATGACGACGCCCGAGGCGCTGCGCGACGTCATCCAGCTGCAGAACAAGGCCGGCGTCACGGCGCGTCACCACGACGCGCGCACGGCACCGTCGCCCATGACGGTCGACGCCCTGTCGGGTGCCGGCACCGAGGCACCGCACGCGTCGAGCGTCCGTCAGGGTGCTCGTTCGTCCGGCGGCGGCAACGGCGGCGGCAACCGTGGTGGGGGCCGCCCCTCCGGCGGCTTCCGCGGCAACGGTGGCGGACGCCCGCAAGGCGGCGGCAGCGGCGGCAACCGCGGCGGTGGCGGCGGACGTCGTCGCACCGGCGGAAGCGGCAGTGGCAACGGCGGCTCCGGCGGATCGCGCACCGTCTACTCGTCCTCGTAGACCCCGCAGACTGCGACGGCGTCATCCCCAGGTCACGCACCTGGGGATGACGCCGTTCGTCGTCCAGCTGTGATCTAGGCGGACGGGGGCGGCGGGGGAGGCGGCAACGCGGACCCGGCCTGCAGCGCTGCGTCCGCGGCGATGACGTCCTTGTGGAACCTGCGGTGGACGTGGAGCGGCTCGCCGAGCGCCCTGCAGGTCCACCACAGGCTGCTGGGCTCGCCCAAGACGATCCCTCGGGGCAGCTCGCCCAGCACCTTCTTCGGCGTGCCCATCGTCCACTTGCCGGCGTCGAGCAGCAGGATGCGCTGGTCGGTCACGAGGGCGATGCGGTATCGGTTCAGGCTCATGAGGACGACGAAGTAGGGGAGGATGCCCACGAGGATCAGGAACACCCACCACCCGTTCATCGTCTGCCCGGGGATCACCGCCTGGACCTTCTCGCCGGGGCGCAGGTACGGGGCTGACTTCTCGACGATCTTGTCGCGAATCTTGATGGCCATGACGGGACGGTACGACAACGTCCTCAGGGCGACGACCTCGGCCCGGTGCCGGCACCGCGATGGTGGATGCTGATGGCCATGCCCATCCGCGACCGTCGACCCCGGCTGGGCCTGCTGGGTCCCGCGTTCATCGCGGCCGTCGCCTACGTCGACCCCGGCAACGTCGCGACCAACGTGACGGCCGGCTCGACGTTCGGCTACACGCTGGTGTGGGTCGTGGTGATGGCCAATGTCATGGCGGTGCTGGTGCAGTACCTGTCGGCCAAGCTCGGGATGGTCACGGGCCGGTCGCTGGCGACGCACGTGGGGGAGCGACTCCCGCGCGGGCCGCGCATCGCCTTCTGGCTGCAGGCCGAGGCGATCGCCGTCGCGACCGACCTGGCCGAGGTGGTCGGCGGCGCCATCGCGCTCAACCTGCTGTTCGACCTCCCGCTCATGGTGGGGGCCGTCATCACCGCCGCCGTCGCGATGGTGATCCTGCGCATCGGCGACCGTCGGGGCCAGAGCGCGCTCGAACGGGTCATCATGGGATTCCTCGTGCTGATCGCGGTCGGGTTCATGGCCGGGCTGTTCATCGACCCGCCGGCCGTCTCGCCGCTGGCGCAGGGCCTGGTGCCGCGGTTCGACGGAGCCGAGAGCGTGCTGCTGGCCTCGGGCATCATCGGTGCCACGGTCATGCCGCACGTCATCTACCTGCACTCCAGCCTGACGACGTCGAGGCTCGGCGCGCGGGGCGAGGGTCGCAGCGTCCGCGAGCTGCTGGCGGCGACGCGCACCGACGTCGTGCTGGCGCTGATCCTGGCCGGCGTGCTCAACCTGTCGCTGCTGGTCGTGGCCGCGACGAGCCTGCAGGGGCTCGAGGGCACCGACACGCTCGAGGGCGTCCACCGCGTCGTGACGTCCGAGCTCGGCGCTGGCGTGGCGCTGCTGTTCGCGGTCGCCCTGCTCGGCTCCGGGCTCGCGTCGACGTCGGTCGGCAGCGCGGCAGGGGCCGAGGTGATGCAGGGGCTGCTGGGCATCCGGCTGCCGGTGCTGCTGCGCCGGGTCGTCACGCTGATCCCCGCGCTGGTGGTGCTGGCCCTGGGTGCCGAGCCGAGCCGGGCGCTGGTCGTCTCGCAGGTCGTCCTGTCGATCGGCATCCCGTTCGCGTTGGTGCCGTTGATGGTCCTGACCGCCAGCCGGGACGTCATGGGCGAGCACGTCAACGCCCGGGGCACGACGGTCGCCGCGTGCGTCGTGGCGGCCATCGTGATCGCGCTGAACGTGTCGCTGCTGTGGCTCACGTTCACGGGCTGACACGGTTCGTTCCGCGCCGGTCGGACCGCTCTGCCAGAATCACGGGGTGGCACCCCCCAAGATCGGGCTCCCCCGCACGCTCGGGTCGGCCCGCACCAACCTGTCCGACAAGCTGCGGCGCAAGCCCATCGCCGACCTGCGCGGCATGCCCCGCGAGGTCGTCGAGGAGCGTGCGTCGTTCACGCTCTACCGCTACCTGCCCGTCGCCGGCATCGAGCCGCAGGGGCGCCCCGTCCTGCTGGTCCCGCCGCTGGCCGCGCCCGCGCTGGCCTTCGACCTGCGGCGTGGGTGCAGTGTCGTGGAGTACCTCGTGCACCAGGGGCGGCCGGTCTACCTGGTCGACTACGGGCCGGTCAACTTCGCGCACCGCGGTCTCGGCATCGAGCACTGGGTCGACAGCGTCGTGCCGGCAGCCGTCGAGATCGTCGCCGCGCAGCCGGGCGTCGACAGGGTGCACGTCATGGGCTGGAGCCTGGGCGGCATCTTCACGGCGTTCACCGCCGCGGCGCACCCCGAGTTGCCGCTCGCGTCGGTCACGGCCGTGGCCAGCCCGTTCGACCTGCGCCAGGTGCCGCTGCTCGCCCTCGCGCGTCCGATCGACCGCATCGCCGGGCCTCTCGTCGGTCCTGCCTACCGGGCGATGGGCGGGGTCCCGGCCCCTCTGACGCGCCTGGGGTTCCAGGTGTCGAGCCTCGACAAGTACCTCACCAAGCCGCTCGCGATGATCGCGCATGCCGACGACCGCGACTTCCTCGCCCAGCTCGAGGGGGTCGACCGCTTCATGGCGTCGATGTACGCCTACCCGGGGCGCACCTTCGGGCAGCTGTACCACGTCGTGATGCGGTCCAACGAGTTCGCGTCCGGCACGATGGAGCTCGCCGGACGCCCCGTCGAGCTGGCGAAGATCGACGTCCCCGTGCTGGTCGTCGCCGGCACGGGCGACACGCTGGCACCCGAAGCGGCGGTGCGCCACCTGCTCGACCTCGTCACGGGGTCGCCCCAGAGCCGGCTCGTGCGGGCACCTGGCGGGCACCTCGGCGTCCTGACCGGACGCGCGGCGCGGCGCACCACGTGGCCGGCGATGGAGGTCTTCTTCCGTCAGCACGACGATGGAGTCCGGGCCGCCGACGGGGGATGATGGACCCATGCCCGAGCTTCCCGAGGTCAACGCACTGGTCGAGCTGCTCGACGAGCGGATGGCCGGTGCCGTCGTCGCATCGGTCGAGCTCGCGTCGTTCGCGGTCCTGAAGACGTTCGACCCGCCCGCGTCGGCCCTGCAGGGTCTCGAGGTGTCGGGGGTGAGCCGCCACGGCAAGTTCATCGACATCGACGTCAGCGGCATCCACGTCATCGTCCACCTGGCCAAGGCCGGCTGGCTGCGGTGGTCCGACAAGCTCCCCGACACCAGGCTCAAGCTGGGGGCCAGCAACATCGCCGCCCGGGTGCGGCTCGATCGGGGGGACGGCCCGACCGTGGGCTTCGACGTGACGGAGGCCGGCACCCGCAAGGGCCTGGCGATGTACATCGTCCGCGACCCGGCCGAGGTGGCCGGCATCGCGGCGCTCGGCCCCGACCCCCTCGCCGACGGGTTCGAGCTGCGTCCGCTGCTGGCACGTCGCATGCAGGTCAAGCGGCTGCTGCGCGACCAGAAGATCATCGCCGGCGTGGGCAACGCGTACAGCGACGAGATCCTCCACGCCGCGAAGCTGTCGCCCTTCGCGATCGCCGAGAGCCTCGACGACGACCAGGTCGAGCGGCTCGAGGCGGCCCTCCAGGACGTCCTGCGCGAGGCGGTCGATGAGGCCCGCGGCAAGCCCGCCGACGAGCTCAAGGACGACAAGCGCACCCGCATGCGCGTGCACGGCCGGGCCGGCGAGACCTGCCCCGTCTGCGGCGACACGGTGCTCGAGGTGACCTACGCCCAGTCGGCGCTGCAGTACTGCCCGACCTGCCAGACCGGGGGCAAGCCGCTCAAGGACCGGACGACGAGCAAGTTCCTGAAGTAGGCCGCGCCGCTTCGCGGCTCCAGCGGTTCGTCCCTCACCGCTGCCGGCTTCGCCGGGGCGGCTGCCCGTCGCTCGCAGAGCTCGCTAGGGCCCATGGTCGGGTATCAACCCGCGGCGACCAGAGCCACTGCGGCTGCTGCGGTCAGCAGCCCTACGGCCTGCCAGCGCAGGATCTTCTCGCGCAGCACGACCGCCGCCAGCACGACGGTGCTCGCGGGGTAGAGCGAGCTGATGACCGACACGACCGACAGCAGGCCGTGCTGCGAGGCGTAGAGGAAGGCGCCCTGGGCCGTCGCACCGAGCGGTCCCATCACGACGGCCGACCAGTCCGCGCGGCTGCGCGGCATCCACGCCTGTCGCAGCACCATCGCGGTCACGACGACGCTCACGATCGACGTCAGCTGTGACATCGCGAGCGGCATGAGCCCGGCGTCGTCGCCGATCTGGCCGAGGAACACGAACAGCAGCCCGAAGCCCACGCCCGCCAGCGTCCCGTCGACGACGCCGCCGCGATGGCCCGGTTCGGCATCGGCAACCCGGGAGATCAGGGCGATCGCGGGAAAGGCCAGCACGATCCCGACCACGACCGTCGTCGACGGACGGTCACCGGTGACGACACCCACGACCACCGGGATCAGGGCCGTCCCGATCGCCGACAACGGCGCGACGACCCCCATCCGCGCGGTCGACAGGCCGCGGTAGAGGAAGGCCGCGCCGAAACCGCCGCCGAGCCCGGCCAGCGCGCCGAACGCCAGGTCGTGCCCGGTCGGGGAGCCGCTCACGACGAGGGCCGCCACGAGGCTCAGCACGCCCGACGATGTCTGTCCCACCACGGCGACCTGCCACGGAGAGACCCGCTTCGAGAAGATGCCGCCCAGGAAGTCCGAGACGCCGTACGCGAGGGCTGACACGAGCGACAGGACGATGGCCACGTGCCCATCGTGCCGTCATGGCCACGGTGCGCACCACGGGGGTCGGTAGCCTGATGGCGTGAGATTCCGTCGTTCCGACCGCCTGGGCGCGCAGGCCAACGCCGCCGTCAGCGACTTCGCCACGCGCGCCGACGGCCGGGCGACCGAGGTCGCCGGTCGGGCCGCCCAGGTCATCGTCCTCGCGGTGCGGGTGCTGCGCGTCCCCACCGCCGTCGTGGCGTCCCTGCCGATCCCGTTCATCGCGGCCACGGTCGTGCTGGGACTGGTCGCCGACGGCTCCGTCGGTGTCGTGGTGCTGGCAGCAGGTGCCGTGCTCGCCGTGGTCGACGGCCTGTTCTGGGCACGTCGTCACCGCATCATCCGGGCGGTCGACGATCCCCAGCGTCTCGCCACCGAGCTGGCCGTCATGCTCTCGATGACGGGCAAGGTCGACGAGGCGCGCGGCATGCTGACGCAGGTGGCCGGTGCCGGCGGCTGGCGCGTGCTGGGACGGCTCCGGGGCATCTGGCGAGGAACGCAGATGCCGGTGCACTGGATCGAGGAGATCGGCGACCTGCCCCGTGCCCGCTACTTCGGGCCCCCGAAGATCGGCACCACGATCACGATCTCGGTCGCGACCCTGTGGCTCGTGCCCGTCTCGGTCGTCGTCGCCCTGTTCGCCGTCGTCGGCACCGTCGCCGGAGCGATCTGAGCAGCGATCAGGGGCTCAGGGAATAGGCGCTCAGGGCAGACGCGGCGCTGAGAGGTCGGCGAGGGCGGACAGCCGGGTGCGGGTCTCGGGCGTGAGGTCGGTCGCCCGTCGGGCCATGTCGAGCACGAACTGAGCGACGCCTGCGGCCATGAGCCGGGCCTCCTTCGCCTCCAGGTCGTCCGCGAGATCCACGATCGACGCGATGTCGTACTCACGGACAGCCCACGCGAACGACTGCCAGACCTTCGGGACGCCCGTCGGGTCGACGAGGTCGTCGACGGCCTCGATCAGACGCTCGACCTGAGGTGGTCCGCCGACCAGCACTCCTGCGGCAGCGGCCTCGATGCGGGTCAGCCGCAACCCGCGGTCGATCGTCTCGTCGATGACGCCGTCGAGGATCTCGAGGGCCTCCTCGGGCTCGGCGAGCGCATCGCGGACCGCGGCCATCGTGATGCGGCGCTCGAGGTCGACCTGGGGCAGGGCCGACGGATGCCGGGCAGCCGTGTCGAGCATCGACATCGCCTCGGAGGCACGGTCGAGGTGGACGAGGCACTCGGCGGCCACGGCCTCGATCCAGCCGCGCAGCATGTGGGGGTCGTGGGTGCCCAGCTCGTCGAGGAACTTCAGGGCGTTGTCGAGGGCGTCGCGCACCTCGCCGTGCTGCATCCGCACGAGGGCCAGCAGCACCGTCTCGAGTCGTCCGCTGCCGCCGGTGCGGAGACCCGCGGCAGAGTAGGCCCGCACGGCGTCCTCGGCCCCCGGCAGGTCGAGCGCGGTCATCAACGCGCGGACGTGCAGCTCGTGGGTCGTGGCCAGGTGGTGCGCGCTCATCGCGTCGCCGGCATCGCTGAGGATCTCGAGCGCGAACGTCGACGCCTGCAGTGCCTGCGCTGGACGAGCCGAGTGGCGCATCGCCGCCGACAGCGTGGCGAATGCCATGGCGCGGTTGCCGGGCGACAGCTGCCCGGAGAACGCCAGGGCCCTCAGCCGGCTGGCGACCTTCTCGCCGGCGGTGACGAACGTCGCGCGCGCCAGGTCGCTCAACGTCCGCACGGCCTCGCGGCGTCGACGGGTGGCGGGATCGTCGGAGTGCAGGGCGCGCTGGGTGAGCCGGTCGCGCTCGTCGTCGTCGAGCAGCGCCACGCCCAGGAGGTAGGAGAACAACTCGTCCTCGCCGAGGTGGGCCGGTTCGATGCCGTCGTACAGCGCGAGGAACTCGTCCGTGCGACCGAGCTCGATGAAAGCGAAGCCACGCTCGACCGGCACGATCGGCGCGTGCTCGACGTTGTTGCCCGGGTCGGAGTACACGAGGGCCCGGCGGTAGCGGCCCTGCAGGTTGGCGCCCCGTGCAGCCCGTGCGGCCAGGTCGACCGGCAGCAGATGGCCGGTCGCGCGCCACCAGTCGGCGGCCCGCGGCGCGACACCGGCCCGGGCCGTCGTCCGTGGGAGAGCGTCGGCGTACCGGTCGAACAGCTCTCCCTGCCGGTCGAGGTCCATGGTGCGCGGAGCCTCGACCGGGAACGTGAAGCCGATCGTGTCGTCGGCCAACGACAGCACGCCCGCCGTCGACGCGATCTCGACGACCCTGGCACCGAACAGGGTGCGCGCCTCGTCGGCATCGAGCTGGCCCAGCAGGGCCGTCACGTCGACCAGGTCGGCGAGGCTTACTCCGCCGTCGGTGGGCGTGGAGTCGGGGCCGTCGGCTGGGGGGACCAGCGTCGCGCCCGGTCCGCCGGCCGGTGAGCCCGGCAGCGGTGGGCCGACGACGAGCATCCCGTCGTCGACCACGATCGTGCCGGCCACGACGCACGCGTCGACCAGGCGGTGCACGAAGCCGTGGGCGCCGCCCGTGCGCTGCAGCACCTGCTCGGTCAGGGACGGATGCGGCTCGGCGCCGAACCGGGTGCGGAGGAGGTCGGCGATCTGCGGGCCGTCGAGGGGTGGCACCTCGACGACAGCACCGCCGGTCGCGAGCAGCCGATCACGTGCTGCCTCCGCCCCGGGTGCGATGGTGGCGACGAGCAGCAGGTGCCCCGAGCCCGCGAGGTCCACGAGCACATCGACGCTCTCGGGATCGGCCAGCTCGGCGTCGACCAGCACCAGCAGCGGCGGCTCGTCGGACTCGTCGATCGTGTCGCGCACGAGCTCAGCGACCACGTCGGCACCGGCCCCTGCCGACGGGCGGAGATCGGTGAACAGCTGCCCGAGCGCGAAGTAGGGGAGGACGTCCTCACCCTGCCGGGCGACGTGCCGCGTGGGGGAGGGGCGTCGGACGAGCCCCGCGACGGCGGCCGCGAGCTCGTCGCGGGCACCCCCTGGGGGCCCGACGGCCACGAGGACGCGCGCGGCCGTCAGGGTGGCGCGGGCGTCGTCGACGAATGCCCCGGAGAAGGCAGGGGGCCATGGGCGGATGTCGAGGTCGACCTCGGAATCGTCCGGCACGGTGCTCCTCTGGCTGTCCCCCGTGGATGGCACCACGATAGGGCCACGAGCGCCGACCGTGCAGGGGGCGCGCGAGCGATGACAGGTGGGAGTGGAGCACCTACGCTGCCTGCATGGATCTTCGCGGGCTCGCCCTCCTTCCGCTCCGCGTCTCCGTGGCCGCGACGCAGGCCACGTTGGGGCTGGGACAGCTGGCCTCGCCGAACGGCCCGATCCTGCGCGAGGGCGGCTACGGGACGCGGCTGGGCCAGATCATCAGCGAGGGCGGCCTGCTCGACCAGATCGGCCGCATCCTCGCCGACGAGCGGGGGCCGATCGGCCTGGCCAACACGCTCGCCGACCTGACGTCCGACGACCGACCCATCGGCAAGGCGCTGGCCCGCGACGGCCTGCTCGACCGCATGGCCGACGAGGACGGACCCTTCGTGCGGCTCCTCGAGGCAGGTGGCCCGCTCGACCGGGCGCTCTCCGAGGACGGACCCCTCTACCGGTTCCTCGCACCCGGCGGTGCGCTCGACAAGCTGCTCGCCGAGGAGGGGGCGCTCGACCGGGTGCTGGCCGACGGCGGTGCGCTCGACAAGCTGCTCGTCCAGGGAGGAGTGCTCGACCGCGTGCTGGCCGACGGCGGCGTCCTCGAGCGGGGCCTGGCCGAGGGAGGGCTCGTCGAGCAGCTCCTGGCCGACGACGGGATGCTCGAGCGGTTGCTGGTGCCGGGCGGCACGCTCGACCAGCTCGTGGCCCTCGGGGCGACGCTCGAGCGGCTGGCACCTCGTCTGGAGGCGCTCGGCGACGCGATCCCCGGGCTCAACTCCGCGGTGGGGGCGCTCAGCGGGGCCGTCGAGCCGCTCAGCTCGCTGGCCGGCCGGCTGCCGGGTGGCCGCCGCCGATCAGCGGTCGATGCGTCCCCGGTGCAGCCCGCCGAGCTCGAGTGACCCCGCCCGTCCGCCGAGTGGCGCGATCTCGCGATTTCGGGACGGCGTGTCGCGCGGATCTGCGCCACTCGGCACCCGGAATGCGCCACTCGCGGCGCTGTCGGGCGACGCCGGGATGCCCGATAGGATCGGGTCGTGACTGACGCCTCCAGCCCCGTCCGCCCCCGCCTCGACACCGTGGCGCACGCCACCGGCACCCCCGACCAGGCGCAGCCCTGGTCCGAGCTGGGGCTCAAGCCCGACGAGTACGCGACGATCCGCGAGATCCTGGGCCGTCGTCCCACGGGTGCCGAGCTGGCGATGTACTCGGTGATGTGGAGCGAGCACTGCTCGTACAAGTCGTCCAAGGTGCACCTCAAGAAGTTCGGCGACCTGCCGCAGGAGACGCCGCTCGGCAAGACCCTCGCCGGCATCGGCGAGAACGCCGGCGTCATCGACATCGGCCAGGGCTACGCCGTCACGTTCAAGGTCGAGTCGCACAACCACCCGTCCTACGTCGAGCCCTACCAGGGCGCTGCCACGGGCGTCGGCGGCATCGTCCGCGACATCCTCGCGATGGGTGCCCGTCCGGTCGCCGTCATGGACCCGCTGCGCTTCGGACCGCTCGACGCGCCCGACACCGCGCGCGTCCTGCCCGGCATCGTGGCGGGCGTCGGCGGCTACGGCAACTGCCTCGGCCTGCCCAACATCGGCGGCGAGGTCGTGTTCGACGAGACGTATGTCGGCAACCCGCTCGTCAACGCCCTGTGCGTCGGCGTGCTGCGTCACGAGGACCTGCACCTGGCGTTCGCGTCGGGCGTCGGCAACAAGGTCGTGCTCTACGGCGCGCGCACCGGCGGCGACGGCATCGGCGGCGTCTCGGTGCTGGCGTCCGAGACCTTCGAGTCAACAGGCCCGTCCAAGCGTCCCGCCGTCCAGGTCGGCGACCCGTTCATGGAGAAGCTGCTGATCGAGTGCACGCTCGAGCTGTTCGCGGCGCAGGTCGTCAACGGCATCCAGGACCTCGGCGGCGCCGGTCTCTCGTGCGCCACGAGCGAGCTGGCCTCGGCGGGCAGCGGCGGCATGCACGTCGAGCTCGACACCGTCCCCCTGCGCGACTCGACGCTCTCGCCCGAGGAGATCCTCATGAGCGAGTCGCAGGAGCGCATGATGGCGGTCGTCGAGCCGCACCACCTCGACGCGTTCATGGCGATCTGCGACAAGTGGGACGTCGAGGCCGTCGTGGTCGGCGAGGTCACCGACGGCGACCACCTCGTGATCGACTGGCACGGCGAGACCGTCGTCGACGTGCCGCCGCGCTCGGTCGCGCACGACGGGCCGACCTACGACCGCCCCTACGCGCGTCCGTCGTGGCAGGACGCCTTGCAGGCCGATCCCGCCGAGGCACTCGCACGGCCTGCGACGGGTGACGAGCTGCGCGACCAGCTGTTCGCGGTCGTGAGCTCGCCCAACATGGCCGACAAGTCGTGGGTCACCGACCAGTACGACCGCTACGTGCAGGGCAACACCGTGCTGGCCCAGCCCGAGGACGCCGGCGTCATCCGCATCGACGACGAGACCAACCTCGGTGTGGCCGTCTCGACCGACTGCAACGGTCGCTTCGCCAAGCTCGACCCCTATGTCGGTGCGCAGCTCGCGCTCGCCGAGTCGTACCGCAACGTCGCCGTCACGGGCGCGCTGCCGCTCGCGGTCACCGACTGCCTCAACTTCGGCTCGCCCGAGAACCCCGACGTCATGTGGCAGTTCGAGCAGGCCACGCACGGCCTCAAGGACGCCTGCGCGGTGCTGGGCATCCCCGTCACGGGCGGCAACGTGTCGTTCTACAACCAGACCGGCGACACCCCGATCCTGCCGACGCCCGTCGTCGGCGTGCTCGGCGTCATCGACGACGTGCGGCAGCGCATCACGCAGGGCTTCTCCGCCGAGGGCAGCCACGTGCTGGTGCTCGGCGAGACCCGTGAAGAGCTGTCGGGATCGACGTGGGCCGATGTCGTCCACGGCCACCTCGGCGGTCAGCCGCCTGTCGTCGACCTCGCCGCGGAGTGCTCGCTCGCCGACCTCATGGTCGAGGCCGCCAAGACCGGTGTCGTCGAGTCGGCGCACGACCTGTCCGACGGCGGGCTCGCGATGGCCCTGGCCGAGGCGTCGTTCCGTCACGGCATCGGCGTCACGGTCGACCTCGACGAGCCCTTCGTCGAGCTGTTCAGCGAGTCGTCGGCCCGCGCGATGGTCGTCGTCGCCGCGGATCGTCACGACGAGTTCGTCGGTCTCGCCGAGAAGCACGGCGTCGAGCTCGCGTCCGTCGGCCGCACTGGCGGCGACACGATCGAGGTCGCCGGTCAGCTGAGCGTCCCGATCGCCGAGCTCAAGGCCGCGTGGCAGGCCACGCTGCCGGCGGTGCTCGGCGCGCACCTGGCCTGACATGGCCGGTACGATGGCGCGATACGCCGCCCTGACGCACGAGGAGTTCGCGCAGATCTGCGAGCGGCTCGACGCGGGGGAGCCGTCGCGCGCCGACCTGAAGGCCGCGACCAAGCACCTGGCCGCCCTGCTGGTCGCCAAGGCGCCGGGCGCGAGCGTCGAGGTGCGCATCCCGCCGTTCGCCGCGGTGCAGGTCGTCGAAGGGTCACGGCACACGCGCGGCACACCACCTGCGGTCGTCGAGATGGACGCCGCCACGTGGATCGCCCTTGGCCGGGGACGGCTCGGCTGGGCTGACGCGACGGTGCGGGCATCCGGCGAGCGCTCCGACCTGTCACCGCTGCTGCCGCTCGACGTCGCCTGACCCACCGCCTCAGGTGGTGCCGCCGCGACGGGCCGCGATCGCCCGGGCCGGATGGTTGGTCGTCACCATCCACGCGTCGGGGTCGTTCATCCACCGGTCGAGCTCGTCGGGGCGGTCGACGGTCCACACCAGCAGCGGGAGCCGTCGGCGTCGGGCGTAGGCGCGCAGGCTGACCCGGGCCAGCGCCTTGTGCGAGACGACGAGGTTGGCGTGGCTGCGCCGGATGCGGGTGCGCGGGAACGCCGCCTGCCACCGGGCGATCCGTCGCTGCCAGGGGCTCGTCCAGGAACGGGGGCTCGACGACAGACCGACCAGGAGCCCGGGGGCGTGCCGGTGCGACCACGCGACGATCTGCCGCACCGACGAGTCCTCGGCCGTCGTGATGATGAGCTGGTCGCTGCCCAGGACGTCGACCAGGTGCGACACCAGCTCGATCTCGCCGCCGGGCACCTTCAGGTCGACGTGCGCCTTGACGCGACCGCGGACGACGTCGAGCACCTCGTCGAGCGTCACCAGGACGACGCCGGTGAAGTCGTCGAGCCGGTGACCCGCGATCGAGCGGTGCTGCGACCCGTCGGCGACCTCGTCGTCGTGGAAGACGACCGGGACGCCGTCCGCGGTGAGGCGGACGTCGAACTCGACGTAGTCGCAGCCCATCGCGATGGCTGCCTCGAACGCCGCCAGGGTGTTCTCGGCGCTGCGCTCGTCGCCCGCACCGCCGCGGTGGGCCGAGACCAGCACCGCGGTCGGGCGCGAGGACATGCCTAGATGATCTGGCCGCGCTGCAGCTCGGCCCAGACCGACGCCTCGACGGTCGGGTACTGAGGCAGACCCCGCGCAGCGCGATACGCCCGCACCGCGCGGATCGTGCCGCCGTCGTAGACACCCGTGACCTTCAGGCTCGCGCCAGCGGCCACGAGCGACCGCTGCAGACGATAGACCGACGGTCCGACCGAACCCTGCTTGAGGACGACGGGGTTACGGCCCTGCGAGAGCAGCGCGGTCCACGTCACCCGGTTGGCGTTGCCGGCAGGAGCCAGGCCCAGCCGGGCGCGGAAGGCGTCGACCGCACGGGCCGTGCCGATGCCGAAGTGCTGGTCGACCGACGACAGGACGCCCTGACGGCGCAGCAGGCACTCCAGCGCCTTGACCTGCTTGCCCTTCGAGCCGACCTTGAGCGTCGAGTAGCGCGTGAACGTCTGGGTCGTGCCGCACGGCGTCGATTCCTTGCCGGCCTTCGAGCCCTTGCCGACGTCGAGGAAGTTCCGGTCGATCAGCAGCGAGGCGCCGCCGTGGGAGACGCGCACGTCGAGCTCGTACTGGTGCAGGCGCTGGCGCTTCCAGCCCTGCCGCGACAGGTAGGGGCCACCGTTGGTGTTGGCCTTGCCGTTGCCCCACGCGAGCCACATCTGGTCGGGCTCGGTGAATCCGCGACGCTTGGTGCGGCGGGCCTCGTCGACGGCCTGGATCGCGGCCGAGCCACTGCCGTAGAGGCCCGACTTGTAGCCCTTCTGGTGCAGGCGCTCGGTCCACGCGTCGACGAACTCCAGCACGATGCGGTCGCACGACGCGGTGCGCGTGTAGTACTCGATGTCGAGGTACGACACGCTGTGCTTGCCGAAGCCGTAGCGCTTCAGCGCCGCGACGGCCTGGTCGGCCTCGCTGCGAGCCTCCTGCCGAGCCGTGCGCGCGCTGCGCGACATGACCGACTTCGGCACCTTGCTCGCCGGGTTGTTGACGAAGCACGGTGCCTGGCGACCCACGTGGATGGGCAGGAAGCGCCATCCGTTGCGGGCGTTCTGAGCGACCCACGCGGGGGACAGGTTGGGCTGCGCCGCGTCGCCGCAGAAGCGGGAGTCGCCGGAGATGTAGATGCCGACGGCGCTGAACGGCGACGTCAGGTTCCAGGTGTCCATCGTCGCCTGGTCGGGGGCCACGCACGTGTCGAAGCCGTGCCCCGTGAAGCCGCCGGGGGCCTGCGGCGAGGCCGCCGAGGCGGGCGTGGCCAGCAGGACGGACGCGAGCAGGCCGGTCGCGAGACCGACGACGGACAGGTGCAGGGCAGGACGGGACGGCAGACGCATGGGCTCGAGGCTACGTGCTGTCTCGATCGGTGTCACCTCGCCGGGATCAGGCCGTCTTGCCGCGACGCAGCTGGCCCCACACCTTCGACTCCGTCGTGGTGTAGCCCGGCAGCTTGCGTGCCTTGCGGTACGCCTGGACAGCCTTGACCGTCCGCGCGTCGTAGACACCCGACAGGCCGGGCTTGAGGCCTGCGGCCGTCAGCGATCGCTGCAGGCGCCACACGGGCTCGCCGACCGAGCCCTCCTTGAGCACGCGGGGGCGTGATCCCTGCGCCAGCAGTGCCGTCCACACCGCACGGGTCGCGACGCCGCTCTTGCTCCAGCCCCGCTTGGCCCGGTAGCGGTCGACGGCGCGAGCCGTGCCGGCCCCGTAGGACGTGTCGATCTTCTTGACGAGGCCCTGCTTCTTGAGCAGGCACTCCAGCGCCGCCACCTCGGCGCGGTTGGCGCCGACCTTGAGCGTCGGGTACGACCTGAACGTGACGGCCACGCCGCACGGGTTCGACTGCGGCGACGGAACGGATCCCTGACCGACGTCGAGGTAGTTCTTGTCGATGTTGAGCGTCTTTCCGCCGTACGAGACGTTGATGCCGTTGTGGTACTGGTGGATGCGCTGGCGGATCCACCCGCTGTCGGACAGGTACGGCCCGCCCTTGGTGTCGGCCTTCTTGTTGACCCACGCGTTCCACATCTGGTCGGGGAACGTCATGCCGGGGCGGCCCGCGAGCCGCGCCTCGTCGACGACCTTGATGCCGGCCGAGCCGCTGGAGTAGAGGCCCGACTGGTAGCCCATCGCGTGCAGCTGCTCGGTCCAGGCGTCGACGTACTCGAGCAGGAGGTTGTCGCACGCGGCGGTGCGGGCGTACCACTCGATGTCGAGGTACGAGACGCTGCCGGGGCCGAAGCCGTACTTGGCCAGAGCGGCGGCTGTCTCCTGCGCCTCGGCCACGGCTTCGGCGCGTGCCGTCACCACGTCGGTCGACATCTTCTTCTTCTGCACGCGGCTGCTGGGGTTGTTCTTGAAGCACGGCGACTGGCGGCCGACGTGGATCGGCATGAAGCGCCAGCCGTTGGCGGCGTTGCGGGCGACCCAGGACGCCGTGAGGTTGGGCTGGTACCTGTCGCCGCAGTAGCGGGAGTTGCCCGACACGTAGATGCCGATCGCGCTGAACGGCGACGTGAGGTTCCAGGTGTCCATGACCGACTGGCTCGGCGCGACGCACGCGTCGAATCCCTGGCCCGTGAAGCTGCCGGGTGCCTCGGGCCCCGCGGCGCGCGCAGGGGAGGACAGGAGGAGGGACGCGGCCAGGCCGGTGACGAGACCGGTGATCAGGAGCCGCGTGGTGGGGGAAGACGACTTCGCAGTGAGTCGGGGCACCAGACGCATGGCACGAGCGTACGTGGGCGCGGGGTCGCTGTCACGGGACTGGTGTGACTGGTGGGACGCATGGGAAGTGCGGGCGCTACGATCGGAGACATCGCGACCCCGGTCCCCACCCCTGGATGGCCGGGGTCGCGTTGCGTCCGCCGCCGACGGGCTCAGACCTGCCGGGTGCTGTCTCCCCAGTAGGGCTTGCGCAGCTCGCGCTTGAGGATCTTGCCCGAGGGATTGCGCGGCAGCGCCTCGACCACGTCGATCGACGACGGGGCCTTGTAGCCGGCCAGCCGTTCGCGCGCGAAGGCGATGAGCTCGTCGGGCGAGGCGCTCGCGCCCGGACGGAACGCGACGACGGCCTTGACGGTCTCGCCCCAGCGGTCGTCGGGCACGCCGATGATCGCGATCTCCGCGACGGCGGGGTGCTCGGCCAGGACGCGCTCGACCTCGGGGGAGTAGACGTTCTCACCACCCGTGATGATCATGTCCTTGAGCCGGTCCTCGATGTACAGGAAGCCGCCGTCGTCGACGCGGCCGAGGTCGCCGGTCCGCACCCACCCGTCGTCCGTGATGAGCGCGGCGGTGTCGTCGGGACGGCCGATGTAGCCGATCGTCGCCTGCGGCGTGCGGAACCACACCTCGCCGGAGCCTCCCGCGGGCACGTCCTGCAGCGTCGTGGGGTCGACGATGCGCATCTCGGCCTCCGGGACGGGGCGTCCGGCCGAGGTCAGGCGCTCGGGATGCGCGGTGTCGCGGTGCGCGTCGTCCTCGAGGGTCGTGATGACGCCGCCGAACTCGGTCATCCCGTACACCTGCTGGAACGACGTGTCGGGCCACGCCGCCATGGCTGCCCTCAGCACAGGTGGTGGCATGGGTGCCGCGCCGTAGCCGACGCCCTTGAGCCGGCCGAACAAGGCCATCGCCTCGGGTCCTGCCGCCACGAGCGCCGCGACGACGGCGGGGACGAGGAAGGCGTGGGTGCAACCGGCCATGATGCCGCCGGCCATGAGGGTCGCGTCGACCTCGCTGACGATGTAGCCGGGCACGCCCTTGACGGGCCCGAGCAGCGCGTACGACGTGCCGCCGACGTGGAACATCGGCATTGCGACGAGCAGCATGTCACCGTCGGCGTAGGTCGTGTCGCCGGCACCGTTGACGCTGTGCGCGACCATCGCCGCCTGCGTCAGCTGCACGCCCTTCGGACGTCCCGTGGTCCCCGAGCTGTACATCACGACGCACACGTCGTCGGGCGTCACGTCGTCCTGCCGGTCGATCGGGGCGGCCCCGTCGAGCCACGCCTCGAAGCCGTCGTCGGCGCCACCCACGACGACGATCTTCTCGACGTGCTCGAGCCGGTCGCGGATCAGCTCCAGCTGGTCGAGCAGGCGGTGGCCGACGAACAGCACCTTGGCGCGGCAGTCGTTGATGACGTAGTCGAGCTCGTCACCGGCCAGCCGCCAGTTGACGACCGTCGTGGCCGCGCCCACGTGGCACCCACCCAGCAGCACCTGCAGCACGGCGGGGTTGTTGCGGTCGAGCACCGCGACCCGGTCGCCGCGCCCCACGCCGTCGGCCCGGAGCGCGCCGGCCGCCTGCCCCACCGACTCCCATGCCTGCGCCCAGCTCCACGTGCGGTCGCCGAAGACCCAGCACGGCGCGTCGGGACGCTCGGCGGCCCGTGCCGCGAGGAAGTCGGGAAGGTAGGTGGCGTCGGGCAGCGCGGTCATGCAGGGCTCCTCGCGGATGTGGTGTGAGTCACACCACCCTAGCGGGGGTCGCTAGCGCGCAAGGGCCTCCGCGATCCGGTCGAGCGTCGTGCGCATGCTGCGCTCGGTCGCGGCCGGTATCTTGCTGCGCTTGATGAAGAACTTCTGCTTGTCGCGCGAGACGTCCCACGTCTCGCGGACGAGCGTGCCGCCCTCGACCGGCTCGAGCTCGTAGCGCCAGATGCGTCCGCCGACGATGCCCTTGAGGCCAGTGGTCTGCCATGCGATGCGCCGGTCCTGCTCGTGCTCGACGACCTCGTTGGACGTCCGGTAGCCGAATCCCTGGTGCATCGCCATCCCGAACCGGGTGCCGAGCGTCAGGGGTCGCGATGCCTCGCGCGTGCCTCGCACCGTGCCCGATCCGTCGAAGCTCTGGTGCTTGCCGGCGTCGGACAGCAGAGCGAAGATCTGCTCGGGTGCCGCCGGGATCGTGCGCTCCACGCTGATGCTGTCTGAGTCCATGGCTCGAACTGTAGGGGGATACGCGCACTCAGGCAGCCCGACGGAGTGCTCGGCCCGACGGGGTCACACCCGCCAAGGGTTGGGCCTGCCGGGCCGCCACCCCTACACTGGTGCGGTGCCCCGCGGAGATGGACGCCTCACCCACGACCTCGATCCTCAGGACGCCGGACCCCAGGACGCCTGTGGCGTGTTCGGTGTCTGGGCCCCGGGCGAAGAGGTCGCCAAGCTGACCTACTTCGGTCTCTACGCGCTGCAGCACCGCGGCCAGGAGTCCGCCGGCATCGCGGTGAGCAACGGCCGCCAGATCCTGGTCTACAAGGACATGGGCCTGGTGTCCCAGGTCTTCGACGAGGCGACGCTCGAGTCGCTCAAGGGCGAGATCGCGATCGGCCACGCCCGCTACTCGACCACCGGATCGAGCGTCTGGCACAACGCGCAGCCGACGTTCCGACCCACCGCCGCCGGCTCGGTCGCGCTCGGCCACAACGGCAACCTGACCAACACCGCCGAGCTGGCCGACCTGCTCGCGGCGCGCGACGTCGAGTCGGGCCGCGGCTCCGGCAAGGGCGAGACCGCCACCTCCGACACAGCCGTCATGGCCTCGCTGCTCGCGTCCTACCCCGACCGCTCGGTCGAGGAGGCTGCGCTCGAGGTGCTGCCGCAGCTGCGCGGCGCCTTCTCGCTGGTCTTCATGGACGAGGGGACGCTCTACGCCGCCCGCGACCCCCAGGGCATCCGGCCGCTCGTGCTCGGCCGGCTCGACCGCGGCTGGGTCGTTGCCAGCGAGACGGCCGCGCTCGACATCGTCGGTGCCTCCTTCATCCGGGAGATCCAGCCCGGTGAGTTCATCGCGATCGACGAGAACGGCCTGCGCACCGAGCGCTTCGCCACGGCAGAGCCCAAGGGCTGCATCTTCGAGTACGTCTACCTCGCGCGTCCCGACACCACGATCGCCGACCAGCGGGTGTTCTCGGTGCGCGCCGAGATCGGCCGCCGCCTGGCCCGCGAGTTCCCGGTCGAGGCCGACCTGGTCATCCCCGTGCCCGAGTCGGGCACCCCGGCCGCGATCGGCTACGCCGAGGAGTCGGGCATTCCCTTCGGCCACGGCCTGGTCAAGAACTCGTACGTCGGACGCACGTTCATCCAGCCGTCGCAGACGCTGCGCCAGCTGGGCATCCGGCTCAAGCTCAACCCGCTGCGCGACGTCATCGCCGGCAAGCGGCTCGTCGTCGTCGACGACTCGATCGTGCGCGGCAACACCCAGCGCGCCCTCGTGCGGATGCTGCGCGAGTTCGGTGCCGCCGAGGTGCACGTGCGCATCTCGTCGCCGCCGGTCAAGTGGCCGTGCTTCTACGGCATCGACTTCGCCTCGCGCGCCGAGCTCATCGCCAACGGCATCTCGGTCGACGAGATCTGCCGCTCGATCGGTGCCGACTCGCTGGCGTACGTGACCCTCGACCAGCTCGTCGAGGCGACCAACATCCCCAAGGACAACCTGTGCCGGGCGTGCTTCGACGGCATCTACCCCGTGGCGCTCCCGGAGGACGACGTGATCGGCAAGCACCTCCTCGAGGTCCAGGACCAGCTGCCGCTCGAGGTCATCCAGTGACCGCTCCGCAGGCCGGCACGTCGTACGCCTCGGCGGGCGTCTCTATCGAGGAGGGCGACCGCGCCGTCGAGCTCATGAAGGAGTGGGTCGACAAGGCCCGTCGCCCCGAGGTCGTGGGCGGCATCGGCGGCTTCGCCGGTCTCTTCGACGCCTCGGCGCTCAAGAGCTACCGCAAGCCCTACCTCGCCACGTCGGCCGACGGCGTCGGCACCAAGGTGCAGATCGCCCAGCGCATGGACCAGCACGACACGATCGGCTTCGACCTCGTCGGCATGCTGGTCGACGACCTCGTCGTCTGCGGTGCCGAGCCGCTGTTCATGACCGACTACATCGCCTGCGGCAAGGTCGTCCCCGAGCGCATCGCCGACATCGTCAAGGGCATCGCGCAGGCGTGCGCCGAGTCCGGCACGGCCCTGCTGGGCGGCGAGACCGCCGAGCACCCGGGTCTGCTGGGCGTCGACGAGTACGACATCGCCGGCTCCACGACGGGTGTCGTCGAGGCCGACGAGCTGATCGGTGCCGAGCTCGTGCGTCCCGGCGACGTCGTCATCGCGATGCGGTCGAGCGGTCTGCACTCCAACGGCTTCTCGCTCGTGCGTCACGTCTTCTTCCAGACAGCCGGCTGGGAGCTCGACCGCGAGGTGCCCGAGTTCGGCACGACGCTGGGCGAGCAGCTGCTCACGCCGACCAAGCTCTACACGCTGCCGTGTCTCGCGCTGGTCAAGCAGGTCGAGGTGCACGCGATGTCGCACATCACGGGAGGCGGCCTGGCGGCCAATCTCGCGCGCGTCGTCCCCCCGACCGTGTCGGTGCGCGTCGACCGCTCGACGTGGACGCCGCAGCCCGTCTTCGGGCTCGTCGGCCAGCTCGGGTCGGTGTCTCAGGCCGACCTCGACCTCGCGCTCAACATGGGCGTCGGCATGGTCGCGCTCGTCGCTCCCGACGCCGCCGACGCCGCGCTGCGGCTGCTGGCCGAGCACGGGATCGACGCCTGGATCGCCGGTGACGTGCAGGCGGCGGGCGTGCACGGCGACGGCGGCACCGTGACCCTGACAGGCTCGCACGCCTGAGTTCTGCGGCACGCCGCAGGTTTTCTGCCCCGCCGCGGGGGTCGGTGCCGAGATGGTTGCGTACTGCCGGTAGGGTGGTCAGCACGACAAACTGACTATTTCTCTGCGAGGGGGTCGAGCCTTATGGGCCGCGGCCGTGCGAAAGCCAAACAGACCAAAGTTGCGCGCGACTTGAAGTACCGGACTCCGGACACAGACTTCAACACCCTGCAGCGAGAGCTCCACGGAGAATCGGGCGAGCCCATTCCCGAGCAGTACCGCGATCTCGCGCGAGAAGACCCAGCCGCGTCCTGAGGCTGCTCACGTCGCACGACTGGCGTGAGCCGGTCGATGTCGAGCACATCGAGTCCATCCGGGCCGATGCGTCGCGTCATGCGCGTGGCGGTGTCCTGCACCTGCTCCTCGAGGTGCTGGCGTATGCCCTCGACGAGGCAGCGGAGGGCTCGACTCGTGCCATCGAGGTGATCGTCGGCGACGACGACTCCATCGCGGTGCGTGACGACGGACGCGGCACCGACACGCGGCGGGGTGACGACGGCACGTGGGTCGTGAAGCCCGTGATGGCGACGCCTGACCTTCGCTTCTTCGACGTGCCCGGGTCGCCGCAGCTGCCCGACGGCCTGCCGCGGTCGGGCATGTCGGTCGTGGCGGCGCTGAGCTCGTGGCTCGTGCACACCAACGTCCGCGCCGAGGGTGCGTGGTCGGCGCGCTACGTGCGGGGAATCCCTGACGGGCGGCCGGCGTCGCTCGTCCCTGCTGGCCTGCCGACCGGGACGACCGTCAGCTTCGTGCCCGACCCGCAGGTGTTCGGGTCGCAAGTTGTCGACCCCGAGCACCTGGGAGTGCTGCTCACGTCGATCGACTCGACCGCGATGATCTCCCTCACCACCCCGTAGCCCGGGCGGTGCGTACGCCACCGAACGACGTCGATCTCGACTGCATTCGGTGGCGTACGCACCGCGCCCCGGCGGAAGGTGGGGTACGCGCCGCCCGCGACGGCTACGGCAGGTAGACCGACCGCAGGCGTCCCACGTCGCGCATGCGCTGCTCGGCCATCCGGTCGGCGGCCAGCGACGGGGAGATGCCCTCGGCCTTCGCGTGCTCGAGCACGCCCAGGGTCGTGTCGTAGATCGAGGTCGCCCGCATCTTGGCGCGATCGAAGTCGAAGCCCTCGAGCTCGTCGGCGACCTGGATGACGCCACCTGCGTTGACGCAGTAGTCGGGGGCGTACGTGATGCCGCGGTCCTGCAGCTGCTTCTCGATGCCCTCGTGCGCGAGCTGGTTGTTGGCCGCGCCGCACACGACCTGCGCCGTCAGCGCCTGCACCGACTCGTCGTCGAGGGCACCGCCGAGCGCGCACGGGGCGTAGACGTCGAGCGGCTCGCGGATCAGGGCGTCGGTGTCGACGACGCTGCGGACGCCCGGGTGCGTCTGCAGCAGGGCCATGACGGCCGGAGCATAGGGGTCCGTGACGACGACGTCGGCACCCTCGTCGACCAGGTGCCCGACGAGGTGACGTCCGACCTTGCCGACTCCGGCCACTCCGATCCGCTTGCCGGCCAGTGACGTGTCGCCCCACAGGTGCTGCGCCGAGGCCCGCATGCCCTGGTAGACGCCGAACGCGGTCAGCACCGAGGAGTCGCCGGCACCGCCGTGCTCGACCGTGCGCCCGGTGACGAAGTCGCACTCGCGGGCGATGAGGTCCATGTCAGGCGAGAAGGTGCCGACGTCGCAGGCCGTGAAGTAGCGACCGTTGAGGGTCTGCACGAACCGTCCGTAGGCGCGCAGCAGAGTCTCGGACTTGAGCGTGTGCGGGTCGCCGATGATGACGGCCTTGCCGCCGCCGAGGTCGAGACCGGCCAGCGCGTTCTTGTAGGCCATGCCCTGCGACAGGTTGAGCACGTCGGTCAGGGCGTCGGCCTCGGACGCATACGGGTAGAAACGCGTGCCGCCGAGCGCCGGCCCGAGGGCGGTCGAGTAGATCGCGATGATCGCCTTGAGGCCGCTGGCCTCGTCGTGGCAGAAGACGACCTGCTCGTGGCGGGTGCCGAAGGCGGACGGTGTGGGCGGCGTGCTGGGATCGGTCACGGTGGCGCTCTCTCTCGATGTGGCGGAGGGGCGGTGGTGGGCCCCTCCAACGGTCGAGCCGCGGGGTGTTGCGGCTCGGGGCCGACTCTACTCGCGGGAGAGGGGCCTCGGCGGAGACCGGACAAACATGAGGAAAGCCTCGCGTTTACGATGGTGGGGTGAAGCCTTCCACCGCGCCCAGCATCTCGTACTCGATCACGATCCGGCTCGAGGTCCCTTCAGGGGGATCCGCCGTGAGCGACCTGACCACGACGGTCGAGCAGGCCGGCGGCCTCGTGACGGCGCTCGACGTCGCGGCGTCCGGTGCCGACGCGTTGCGCATCGATCTCACCTGCGCCGCGTCCGACACCGATCACGCCGCCGTCATCGTCGAGGCTCTCAAGGCCGTCGGCGACGTCGCGGTGCTCAAGGTCTCCGACCGCACCTTCCTGATGCACCTCGGTGGCGTCATCGAGACCGCCACCAAGCACCCGCTG
The DNA here is from genome assembly GCF_017876595.1 of Aeromicrobium fastidiosum. Taxonomy (NCBI): domain Bacteria; kingdom Bacillati; phylum Actinomycetota; class Actinomycetes; order Propionibacteriales; family Nocardioidaceae; genus Aeromicrobium; species Aeromicrobium fastidiosum. Next base: position 1,613,557 of record NZ_JAGIOG010000001.1, read on the forward strand.
CGCAACCGTGACGATCTCTCGATGATCTACACGCCGGGCGTCGCTCGCATCTGCCAGGCCATCGTGGCCGACAAGGAGGACGCGCGTCGCCTCACGGTCAAGCGCAACAGTGTCGCCGTCGTCAGCGACGGCTCGGCGGTGCTGGGGCTCGGCAACATCGGTCCGCACGCGGCGTTGCCGGTCATGGAGGGCAAGGCGGCACTGTTCAAGAGCTTCGCCGACATCGACGCCTGGCCGATCGTCCTCGACACGCAGGACGTCGACCAGATCGTCGAGACGGTCGCCGCGATCTCACCGGGCTTCGCCGGCATCAACCTCGAGGACATCTCGGCTCCCCGCTGCTTCGAGGTCGAGGCGCGGCTGCGCGAGCGCCTCGACATCCCGGTGTTCCACGACGACCAGCACGGCACCGCGGTCGTCGTGCTGGCGGCGCTGCGCAACGCCCTGCGCGTCGTCGGCAAGGACCTGCCGGCAGCCCGCATCGTGCTGGTCGGCGCGGGAGCGGCAGGCACCGCCGTGCTCAAGGTGCTGCTGCACGCGGGGGCCGTCGACGTCACGGTGTGCGATGTGCAGGGCGTCGTCCACGCCGGACGCGAGGGCCTCGACCCGTCCCTCGTGTGGACGGCCGAGAACACCAACCCGGCCGGGCACACCGGCACCCTGCGCGATGCGCTGCCCGGTGCCGACGTGTTCATCGGCGTGAGTGCGCCGAACCTCATCACGGCCGAGGACGTCGAGAAGATGGCACCCGGCTCGATCGTGTTCGCCCTGGCCAACCCTGATCCGGAGATCGAGCCGGCGATCGCCCGCCAGCACGCCGCGGTCGTCGCGACGGGCCGATCGGACTACCCCAACCAGATCAACAACGTCCTGGCGTTCCCCGGCATCTTCCGGGGTCTGCTCGACGCGCAGAGCCACGGCATCGGCATGGAGGTGCTGCTGGCGGCAGCCGACGCCGTCGCGAGCTCGGTCTCGCCCGATGAGCTCAACGCCAACTACATCATCCCCAGCGTGTTCCACCACGATGTGCACCAGAAGGTCGCCGCTGCCGTGCGTGACGCGGCCCAGCGCGCCGACAAGGGGTCACAGCACCCAGACGAAGCCGATCGCGGTCGGCACGAGTGACAGGGCGATCCACGCCGGAGCCCACAGCCGTGCGGCGAGGATGACCCGCACCACGACGTAGGTGACGACGGCGAACACGCCCGACATCACGAGCAGCAGAACGGCGTCGGAGCCGCGGTCCTCACCCTTGACGACGTGCGCCACGACGATGAGTCCCAGCACGCCGTGGATCGCGACGGCGAAGAAGGCGATCGCCCCGACGCGTCGCTGCACCCGGCGCAGCGCGACGAGCTCGGCGGACGGATGGGGGCTGGTGCGGCGGGGGGTGCTCGGGGTTTGGTTGCTCATGACTCGTGGCTCTCGTGTGCGGCATCGATGATGCGGTGGAGGACGTCGTTGGTGGCGACGAGGTCGGTCTCGGTCATGCCGAGCCGGGCCAGCATCGTCGAAGGGACGGCGAGGGCGCGCCGCCGCAGCTCGCGCCCCTCGGCGGTCACGCTCACGACCAGCACGCGCTCGTCGTCGGTGGAGCGTCGCCGGGAGACCATGCCGGCCGCCTCGAGTCGCTTGAGCAGCGGCGACGCGGTGCCGGGATCGAGGTGCAGCAGCGCGCTGAGCTGCTTGACGGACATGCCGTCCGAGGCCGAGCCCGAGGCGTCGTGCTGCCACAGTGCCAGCATCACGAGGTACTGCGGATGGGTCAGGCCCAGTGGTTCGAGCACCGATCGGTAGGAGGCCACGACCTCGCGGGACGCGACGGCCAGGGCGAAGCACACCTGCTCTTCGAGTGCGAGCGGATCGCGAGTGGTCATATCCCGAGCGTACCAATGATTGGTACACCAAGTATCTGTCGGGCCAGCATCTAGTGTGCGCGGGCGGCGATGAATGCCTCGAGCGTCTCGACGACGAGCCGGTGGTCGTCGCGCTGCGGCAGGCCCGACACCGCGACGGTGCCGATGCATCCCGTGCCGCGGACGATCAGTGGAAACGCCCCGCCGTGCGCCGCGTACCGCGTCGGGTCGAGCCGGGAGTCGGCCTCGAACGTCTTGCCACTCACGCGGAACTGCTCGCCGACGCGCAGCGACGAGCGTCCATAGCGATCGACGACGGCGCACTTGCGGTCGAGCCAGCCGTCGTTGTCGGCGGAGGCACCGGGGAGCGCGGTGTGGAACAGTCGCTGGCCGTTGCGGCGCACCGAGATCGCCACGGGCAGGCTCTGCGCGAGCGCGGCCTCACGGAGCGCCGATCCGAGCTGCCACGCATCGGTCTCGTCGAAGGACTCCAGCACCAGCCGTGCCTCCTGCGCCTCCAGCTCGTCCAACAGCAGCCGGTCGCTCATGGTGTGCTCCTCGTGTCGATGGATCGGTCGTACGACGGGTCGATGTGGATCTTGGGGCCGGGGCCTGCGTCCGCAGGGCGGTCGCCGCGCAGGACGGGGCCGACGTCGTCCAGGGTGAGGGTCGCTGCGACGAGGCCCCGTGGATCGACGGCACCCGAGGCGTAGAGCTCGATCGTGCCGGCGAGCCCGGGTGACGCACTGAGGATGCCGATCGCCCGGACGTCCTTCATGACCAGGGCGCGGGTGTCGAGGCAGCTGGCGGTGTCGGACAGCCCGATCAGGACGATGCGGCGGCCGGCGTCGACGAGCTCGGCGGCGAGGCCGGGGGAGCCGGGGGCATTGGAGGCGTCGATCACGGCGTCCCACCGCAGGTCGGGCAGGGTGTCGGCCGTCCAGGCGCCGTGAGCACCGTGCGCCACGGCGACCTCGAGGGATGCCGCCGTGGCACCCAGCACGTGCACCTCGCAGCCCTGCGCCAGGGCGAACAGGGCCGCGAGCAGGCCGATCGTGCCGGGCCCGATGACCAGCAGCCGCTCGCCGGGCGACAGGTCTGCGGCCCGCACGGCGCGCAGCGCGTTGCCGCCCGGCTCGACCATCGCCCCGGCGGTGTCGTCGACGGAGTCGGGGAGGGGAAGCAGCGCCGTCACGGGAACCGCCATCTGCTCGGCCAGGGCGCCGTCGAAGCCCCGCCGCAGGCCGATCTCGTGCCGCTGGTCGCACACGTGCTGGCGACCAGTGCGGCAGCGGTGGCAGCGGCCGCAGCCGATCTGGGTGTCGCCGGTCGTGCGTCGTCCCAGCCACGAGGGGTCGACCCCGTCGCCGAGGGCGCTGACCGTCCCGCACCACTCGTGGCCCGGTCGCAGCGGGTACGCGGCCAGACCGTCGCGCAGGTACTCCATCTCGCCGGAGAACAGCTCGCCGTCGGTGCCGCACACCCCGACCCGCGCGATGTCGACCACGACGTGCCCGGGCGCTGCCCGCGGGGGCCCGACGTCCTCGACCGTCCACGTGCCGGGGCCCGTCAGGATGAACGCCCTCACCGGGGCTTGTCCTGGTGGCCGGAGCGGCGGGCCAGCAGTCGGTCCATGCCGCGGAACAGCGGTCGCATGCCTGACGTGACCGGGCCCGGCAGCAGTGCCATGCCCAGCTCGCCGGCGGCCCCCTGCAGGCTGGTGACGCGAGCCGGCCGGTCGATGACGGCCTTGACGAGCCAGTCGGCCGCCTTGTCGGCGCTGAGCATCGGCATGGCCTGGTAGATCTCGGTGCGCCCAGACATCTCGGTGCGCACCATCGGGAAGTGCACGACGGTCGTGGACACGCCTTCGCCCCCGAGCTCGGCGCTCAACGACCGGGTGAACGACTCCAGGGCGGCCTTGCTCGCGAGGTAGGCCGAGAACAGCGGGATGGGCAGCTGGGTCGACATGCTCGACGAGATCACGACGTGACCTCGCCCCTGCTCGACGAAGCGCGGCACCAGCCCCAGGGTCAGTCGCACCGCGCCGAAGTAGTTGATCGCCATCGTGCGCTCGTAGTCGTGCATCCGGTCGAGCGACTCGGTGATGGGTCGGCGGATCGACCGGGCCGCGTTGTTGACCAGCGTGTCGATGCGGGGGTGGTCGACCAGCAGTCGTCCGACGACGTCGTCGGTGGCAGCGGGATCGCTCAGGTCGACCGCGTACGCGATGGCCGTGCCTCCGGCGGAGCGGATGTCTCCCACGACCTCGTCGAGCTCGTCCTCGCGGCGCGCGAGGAGGCACACGGTCGCGCCGCGTCGCGACAGCTTGCGAGCGGCTTGGGCGCCGATGCCGCCCGAGGCGCCCGTGACGACGACCGTCGTGCCCGCGAGATCGGTCCTCATGCGTGCGGCTCTGCGCGCGAGCCGGTCGTGCCGGCGTCGCCGAACAGTGCGTCGAGCAGCCGCAGGCACCGCTGCATCATCTGGTCGGCGGTCTCGTCGGGGTGGTCGATCCACCAGTTGACCAGGGAGTCGACGATGCCCAGCCACACCGACGTCATGGCCGAGACGTCGAGGGCGTCCTCGTTGCCCGCCAGGGCCATCAGCTCGCCGACACCCTCGTCGGCCAGTCTGCCGATACGGCCGGCGTAGAGCGCGACCGAGTCGCGGATCGGGCCGGTCGACGGTGCCGTGGTGTCGAAGAACAGTCGCCACAGGTGGCGGCGGCCCTCGAGGAGGTCGAAGAGCGCCCCGAGGGTCAGCATGCCGCGCTCGATGCCGACGGCCTCGCCTCGGGCCACGCGCTCCATCTCGTCGGCCAGCAGGGCGCCGCCGCGGTCGAGGCACGCCTCGTAGAGACCCTCCTTGGAGCCGAAGTAGTTGTAGATCAGCGGCTTGGAGATTCCGGCGTTCTCCGCGACCGTCGCGACCGATGTCGCGGTGAATCCGTGGGTGCCGAAGTGCTCGGACGCGACGTCGAGGATCTGCGACTCGCGGTCGAGCCGGGGGACGCCCTTCGTGCCGGCATTGGGTCGGGCCATGCGAGAAGTCTAGTCATGGCAACTGATCTGGTGGTAACTTACCCAAGAGTCATATAGCTCGAGAATGGAGGCGGTCATGGAGCTGCTCGACCCGCTGAAGAACCCCACGCTGGCCGCGGCGCCGTTCTTCGTCCTGACGCTGCTGCTCGAGCTCGCGGCGTTCAAGTGGCTCGAGTCCGACGGCGACCTGCGCGGCTACGAGAAGAAGGACGCCCGCACGAGCCTGGTGATGGGCATCGGCTCGATCGCGTCCAGCGCGATCTTCAAGGCCGGGACCCTGGTCGTGTTCGTCGCGATGAGCGTCTACCTCGCCCCGTGGCACCTGCCGACCGACACATGGTGGTCGTGGGCGCTGCTGATCATCGGGCTCGACCTGGCGTTCTACCTGCAGCACCGGTTCGTGCACCGGGTGCGGATCGGCTGGGCGGCCCACCAGGCGCACCACTCGAGCGAGTACTTCAACTTCTCGACAGCGCTGCGCCAGAAGTGGAACCCGTGGGCCGAGGCGATCTTCTGGGCACCGTTCCCGCTGCTCGGCTTCGAGCCGTGGATGCTCTACGTCGCCTTCGGCTTCAACCTGGTGTTCCAGTTCTTCCAGCACACCGAGCGTGTTGGGATGATGTGGTGGCCCATCGAGCTGGTCTTCAACACCCCGTCGCACCACCGCGTGCACCACGGCAGCGACCCGGAGTACCTCGACAAGAACTATGCCGGCATCTTCATCGTCTGGGACCGGATGTTCGGCACCTTCCAGAAGGAGCTGCACCGTCCGACGTACGGACTCACGGTGCCGGTCGGCACCTACAACGTCCTGAAGCTGCAGTACGGCCCGTTCGTCTCGTTGCTGCGGGACGTGCGCGCCGCAGGACGGTGGCGCGACAAGTTCGGCTACGTCTTCATGCCCCCGGGATGGCACCCGGGGGAGTCGCGCGCGGCCGCCGAGCAAGCGCGCGAGGTCACAGCGCCCGGGTGAGTCCCCCGTCGACCGGCAGCATCACGCCGGTCAGGAAGCTCGCTGCGGGCGACAGCAGGAAAGCGGCGGCGCGGCCGAACTCCTCGGGCTCGCCGTAACGACCCAGTGGAATGGTGCGCTCGTTGGCGGTTCGGGCCAGGTCAGCGTCGCCCGTGGCCTCGTCGAGCGACCTGACCCGGTCGGTCGAGATGCGTCCCGGCAGCAGCGCGTTGACGCGGATGCCGCGGGGACCCAGCTCGTCGGCGAGCGTCTTGGCGGCCATGGCCAGCCCGGGGCGCAGACCGTTGGAGATGCCGAGCCCGGCGATCGGGGCCTTGACCGAGGTCGACAGCACGAACGCGATGGAGCCGCCGTCGCCCAGCACCTCGGCGACCTCGGTGGCCAGTCGGACGGCTCCCAAGAACACTGACTCGAACGCCGTGCGCCACTCGTCCTCGGTGCGGTCCATGATGGGCCCGGCCGCGGGGCCGCCGACGCTGATCAGCACGCCGTCGATGCGGCCGAACGCCTCCTGCGCGGCGGCGATGAGCTGGGCGGGCGCTGTCGCATCGGCGTTGTCGACCGCGACGCCGATCGCGCGTGGTCCGAGCTCGGCGGTGGCACGGTCGACCGACTCCTGGCTGCGCGAGGAGATCACGACGTTGGCGCCGTCGGCGACCAGCTGCTGCGCGGTCGCGAGGCCGAGGCCGCCCGATGCGCCGGTGAGGATGTACGTGCGGTCGGTGAGCCCGAGATCCATGTGACCAGCCTAGAGGGGTGTGTCCGTCGGGTGATCACGTCCGGGGGACCGGCCAGACGTAGGGCAGGTCGTCGGGGACTCCCGGGAACAGGGGGCCGTAGTCGTCGGGGTCCTTGCGGACCAGGGCCGACTGGTGGTTGCGGTGCAGCGCGAGCCCGCCGAGCCACCACGGCAGCCCGCCGGTGTCCGCGAGCTCGGCCTGACTGCGGACGTCGACGAGGCCCGCGATGGCCACGTCCGTCGCGATGGTGCTGCCGCAGCTGTCGTCGTAGCCGCGCGACACCCATTCGTCGACGACCGCGAGCCCGTAGGCGGCGAGCGCCTCGAGGTATCCGCGCCACATCGCGGCGGCCGGGTGGTTGCGCCACCCGTAGCCCGGGACGGTGAGTGATCGCACGACCTGGATCGTCTCGACCCGCTGCTTGCCGAGTCGCGCGCGGTCGAGGCATGCGGCGCTCGTCGCGAAGTCGGCATGGGGGAGGAAGGTCTGCACGGCGGCGGGATACCCGAAGGTCTCAAGAGCATGCGTGTGCCGGGGTGCGAAGGGTCGGACGTCGGCGCAGCATGGACAGATGAGCGCAGACGACACCGACGACAGCATCCGTCACGACTTCGACGACGTCGTGAACATGACGGCGTCCGAGCTGGAGGCGTGGCTCGACACCGACGAGTCGAAGCAGGTCGGGCAGAAGTCGGACGGCAAGCGTGAGAGTACCGGGCACGCCTCCGGCCGCCGCATCATCGAGCTGCCGCGGACGAAGAAGGACGACCTGACCGATGCCGACCTCGCCCACATGAAGAAGGTGCACGGATACGTCGAACGGCACCTGGCGCAGAAGCCTGACGGGGACGTGTCGGAGACCCCGTGGCGCTATTCGCTGATGAACTGGGGCCACGACCCGATGAAGTGAGCCTCGCCTCGGCGAAGGCGGATGCTTCGGCTACCCGGCGCGGGGTTGCTGTGATGCGAAGCGTGAGTGGCGTTGTGGTCGTTGCTCGGGGTCCACATGGGCCGGTGGGATGAGTTCGACGATCCCGTCAGAGCTCATGCGGGCCACCCATTGGCCTTCGTGGACGAGGTGGTGGTGGAAGTGGCAGAGCAGGGCGGCGTTGTCGAGGTCGGTGGGGCCGTTCTCGGACCAGTAGTTCAGGTGGTGTGCTTCGCACCAGGAGGGTGGGCGGTCGCACGTGGGGAAGACGCAACCACGGTCGCGGGTGGCGAGGACGAGTCGTTGGTGGCGGTCGTAGAGGCGGCGGGTGGTGCCCAGATCGATGACGCGTTTGGAACTGTCGAGGTACATCGCGACCAAATTGGCGTTGCACGCCAACCTCTGTGCTTTGGTCGCGGACATCCTGGTGCCGGACGTGGTGGTGGCGGTGCCTTGACCTGTGCGGAGGTCGTCGACGTCGACCATCACCGCGACGGTCGCCGCCAAGCCCCCGGCCAGGGGCAGGGCTTCTGTGGGTAGGTGGTTGATGAGCTCGGTGAAGGCGTGGCCCATCTTCTGATCGCGGGGCAGGCCGGCCCAGTCGTCGGCACCCATGCCGAACGATTCGGCAGCCAACTGGTTGCGGCGTGGGGCGATGATCCCCTCGATCGCTGCTCTGAGGGTGTCGGCGTCGGTGTCGGGCACGACGAAGGACCCGTGGGTGGTGCCGTCACCACGCCGGCCCATCTGGAACCTGGTGCGGGCACGGGCCCGTTCTTCCTGCGCGCGGAGCTGTTCGCCGAGGTGTTCGTCGAATCCGTCGGGGTCGATGACCTCGAGCACCCGGTTCGCCAGCCGCTGCAACCCATCGAGGTCATGCTCGCCGGCCAACGCGATGAGGTGGGCTTCGGCGTCACCACGCTCGACGTCGCCGCACCAGTCCGGCAACGCGGTGATGGCTTTCATGATGATCGAGGCCTGCTCAGTGCTGAGCTGACCGGACGCCCACGCGGCACGGGTGGCCTCAGTACGCTCGCCGGTGACCTTCGCCATCCCGACCAGCTTGGACGCAGCACCCTTGGTGATGTTCGCCGAGCTCGCCAGCCACGCTGTCGTCGACGTCGCACCGTCGTCCTTCGGCAGCCCCATGTCATCGGCACACCCGGCCAGGCGCGACATGACAGCGTCCAACGCGGTGCGAGTCGTCTGCACCGCCGCGATCACCTCACGCACCTCGGCCGAAGTCAACGTCCATGGCTCGAGCGCAGCGACCTCATCGGTCAGGCTGGACAACTGCTCGATCAACATGCGACGTACCCCAGAGTGGATCAATAGAACGTATGTTCGACTCTACGCAAGAGTAGCGGCGCGAAACAGGGCCTAAAGTCCCGAAATCACCGTCGTTGCAGGCGGAGGGGATCACCCGCGACGGGACGCCGTCGTTCGACTACGGCTTCTTGGGTCCTTTGTCGTCCTTCTTGTCGCCCGGCCCACCGGCAGCGGGACCGGCGTCGTCGGCGGGCTCCGTCGGGGTCGTCTCGGACGGCGGGGCGGTGGTCTCGGGAGCCTCCTTCGCGACGGTCAGGATGACAGTGCTGCCGGGCTCCACGGAGCCCGATGGCGACACTCCGGTGACGGTGCCGGCGGGAGCGGGCGAGGTCTCTTCCTCGCGCCGGACGGACAGCCCGAGCTGCTTGAGCTGGTCGGCCGCGTCGTCGTAGGTCAGCCCGATGAGGGAGTTGCGGTCGACCGTGACGTCGTCGGGCTCCTCGCTCGACTGGGTGGGCTCGGGCGTCTCCGACGGTGTCGGATCGTCGGTCGGCGAGTCGCTGGTCGCTGTCGTGCTGCCGGGATCGGCCGGGTCGTCGTCCCCGCCGAGTGCCTGTGCCCCCAACACGGCAGCGAGCACCAGCAGCACCGCGATGACGGCCAGCACGATCCAGTGCGACGACCTCCGCTCGCGCTCGTCAGCTCCCGACGGGGGCGGGAGGACGGGCGGAGCCACTGGGGCCGTGGGAGCCGCCGTGGGCGGTGGAGGGGGAGCGGCAGCGGCCGGCTGGACGGTCGTCGCCTGCGCGGCAGGCGGAATCGCGGACGTCACCGGAGGGACGATCTGCGTGGCCGGGGACGTCTCGGCGTTCGCGAGCGACGCCACGATCGCGGCGCTCGACGGACGGTCGTCGGGCTCCTTCTGCGTCAGTGACGTGATGAGGGTGCGCAGCGCCGCCGGCACCGAGTCGTCCAGCGGGGGCAGGTCCGTCGTCAGCTGCGCCATCGCGGTGGCGACGGCGGTGTCACGGCGGAAGGGCGAGACCCCAGTGAGGCAGTGGTAGGCCACGATGCCGAGGGAGTACAGGTCGGAGCGGGCGGTCGCCGGTCGTCCCGCCGCCTGCTCGGGGCTGAAGTACTCGGCGGTGCCGATGATCGAACCGGTCGCCGTCAGCGGCTCGCTCCCGGCCGACCAGGCGATGCCGAAGTCGACCAGCACCGCGCGGCCCTGGGGCGTCACGACGATGTTGGACGGCTTGAGGTCGCGGTGCACGATGCCGGCGAGGTGGGCCGTCTCGAGCGCGTCGGCGACCTGCCCGACGAGCTTCGCGACACCGTCGGCGGGGATGGCTCCCCGCTCGGCGAGCAGGCGGCTCAGCGGCGTCCCCTCGATGAGCTGCATCACGATGAACGGCTCGTGCTCGGGCGACGACTCGTCCTCGCCGACGTCGTACACCTGGGCGATGCCGGGGTGGTGCAGCGAGCCGGCCAGCGTCGCCTCGGCCTTGAAGCGCGCGCGGGCCGTGGTGTCGTCCTCGCCGCCGCCGACGCGCAGGATCTTGATCGCGACAGATCGGCCCAGGCGGGTGTCAGTGGCGCGATGCACGCGGCCCATGCCCCCGGTGCCGATCGCCTCGCCGAGCTCGTAGCGTCCGTTCAGCAGTGTCCCCATCCGACCGATGCTAGGCGCAGCGGGTGAACGACGCAGGCCGGGGCGGCCTGTCGGCGGTGGCTGGGTCGCCTGTCGAGCGTGCTGAGCGCCGCTGACCCGGCCGGGGTCGAATCCCCCCCAGGCAGCCTGGGTCCGACCGCTGACCCGGGCCCGACAAAAAGACACAGCCCCCGCAAAAACCGCGGGGGCTGTGTCTTTTTGCTGTGGCCAGGGCCGGGGTCGAACCGGCGACCCTCCGCTTTTCAGGCGGATGCTCGTACCAACTGAGCTACCTGGCCACCGCTCGCGAACGAGCGACGTTCACCTTATCGCACGCTCGCGGACGGCCGCGACAGTAGTACTCAGGTCTGGTCGGCCAGGCGCTGCAGCAGCAGGGCCTCGGCGACGCAGACGCGGCTGAACTCGCCGAGGTGCAGGCCCTCGTCGATGCCGTGGGCGCGGGTGTCGGGGTCCTCGACGCCCGTCACGAGCACGGCCGCGTCGGGGAACAGGCGGGCGAACTCGGCGATGAAGGGGATCGAGCCGCCCATGCCCATGTCGACGGGCTCGGTGCCGTCCCAGGCGTCGCGGAACGCCGACCGGGCGGCGTCGTAGGCGGGCCCGTTGGCATCCACCGTGAACGGCTCGCCGAGGTCGCCGCGCTCGACGGTGACCCTTGCGCCGAACGGTGCGTGGCTCTCGAGATGGGTGACGAGGGCGTCCAGGTGGGTCGCCGCGTCGCCGCCGGGCGCGACACGCATGCCGATCTTGGCGCGGGCGCTCGGCGACAGGGTGTTGGACGCCGTGGCGACGGGCGTGGCGTCGATGCCCAGCACGCTCACGGCGGGCTCCGCCCACAGCCGCTGGACGATCGAGCCCCGGCCGATCTGCTGGACGCCGGGCAGGACGGACGACTCCTCGCGGAACCGGTCCTCGGGGTACTCCAGGTCGGCCGCGACGCCGCGGTGCAGGCCCTCGACCGCGACGGCCCCGTCGGCGTCGTGCAACGTGGCCAGCAGCTGAGCCAGCGTGGTCAGGGCATCGGGCACGACGCCGCCCCAGATGCCGGAGTGCACCGCGTGACCGAGCGTCTCGACCGTGACGACGCAGTCGACCATGCCGCGCAGCGTGACCGTCAACGCCGGCACGCCGATCGACCAGTTGGCCGAGTCGGCGATCACGATCGCGTCGGCCGTCAGCTCGTCGCGGTGCCGCTCCAGGAGGGCGACGAGGCTGGGCGATCCTGACTCCTCCTCGCCCTCGACGAACACCGTGACGCCGACCGGCGGGTTGCCGCCGTGCGCGCGGAACGCCGCGAGGTGCGCCGCCAGCCCGGCCTTGTCGTCGGCCGCTCCGCGGGCGTACAGGCGGTCGCCGCGGCGGGTCGGCTCGAACGGCGGGGACGTCCACAGTGCTGGGTCGCCCGTCGGCTGGACGTCGTGGTGCGCGTACAGCAGGACGGTCGGTGCCCCGGGCGGGGCCGGGTGGTGCGCGATGACCGCGGGGGCCCCGCCCGCCTCGACGATGCGCACCTGGGCGAACCCCGCCTCACGCAGCAGCCGCTCGACCTCGTCGGCCGAGCGACGCACGTCGTCATGGTGCTCGGGCTGCGCCCAGATCGACGGGATGCGGACGAGGGCCTCGAGGTCGTCGAGGACGGACGGGAGCACGTCGTGCACCCGCGAGGTGAGATCGGTCATGACCCCAGCCTGTCACCCGGCCCGGACGAGCGTCAGACGGTGCGGACCGCGTCGTCGGCAGAAATGCGCGGCAGGCGGTCGAACCAGGCGTTCTCGCCCGGGTGCCCGATGTTGATGACGAGCTGCGTGCGCCAGCTGGTGCCCGCGAAGAACTCGCCGTCGATGCCCGCGGCGTCGAAGCCGCCGACGGGTCCGGCGTGCAGGCCGGCCGCGCGGAGCCCGATGATGAAGTAGCCCGTCTGCAGGGCCGTGTTGTAGCGGGCGACCTCGGCGCGCTTGGCCTCGTCACCGGCGAACATGTCGCCGATGCCCGGCTTGTGCGGGAAGTGCACGTCCATCGAGGTGTGGAAGTCGGTGTCGGCGGCGACGACCGCGACGATCGGCGCGGCGGCCGCCTTGGCCTGGTTGCCCTCGGCCATGTGCGGGACGAGGCGCTCGCGGCCCTCGCCCTGCTCGACCAGCAGCAGGCGCATCGGCTGGATGTTCATCATCGTGGGGCCGAGCTTGACCAGCTCGAACACCTCGCGGACCTCGTCGGCCGAGACGGGCTCGTCGCTGAAGGTGTTGAGCGAGCGCGCCTCGCGGAACAGGACGTCGAGTGCGGCGTCGTCGATCACGAACGGGGAGACGGCAGTGGAAGAAGTCATGCAACGTTCAACTACCGACGGGGCAAAGAAAATCCCACGTCACTCCGAAGAGTGACGTGGGCTCTCTCACATGGCGACCCCGACCGGACTCGAACCGGCGACCTCCGCCGTGACAGGGCGGCGCGCTAACCAACTGCGCTACGGGGCCATGCTGTGCGGCGAACCGCGAACGCAACTCTATCGCACGGTCTGCTCAGCGACCAAAAGGGGTCAGGCCTACCGCATCCGGACGGTGCCGAGACGCCTGTCCGACAGGTGAGCACGCCTCTCCTGGCGGTCGGGATCGGCTTGCATGGTGCCCATGACCGCACGTCCCACCACCATCGCGCCCCTGTCACTGGCCGATCTCGCCGCTCTGTCGCGGGAGGTCGCCGACGACGTCCGTGCGGGCCTCCACGAGGTCCACGCCGACTCGGAGAGCCGCTGGCACGTGCGTCTGCGATGTGACGACGAGGTGGACGTCTGGCTCATCAGCTGGACGCAGGAGCAGGGCACGCAGCTGCACGACCACGGCGGCTCGTCGGGTGCCTTCACCGTCGTCAGCGGCACCCTCAGCGAGGCCGTGTGGACCCCGGGCGCGGAAGTGCTGACCGAGACCGAGCGTCACGAGGGCGATGCCGTGATCTTCGGGGAGCACTACGTGCACGACGTCCGCAACGTGCACGCCGAGACGGCCGTCAGCGTGCACGCGTACTCACCGCCGTTGTCGCAGATGAACTACTACGACGTCGACGGTCACCAGCTGACCCGGCTCGCCTCGGTGTGGACCGACGACCCCGAGGCTCCCGCCCCCGATCTGCGGGCCGCCTCATGACCGTCACGTACGCCTCGGTCGACGAGCTCCTCGCGTCGGCGCGCGGTGGACTCGAACGGGTGTCTCCGCTGGTGGCACGCGATCGCGTGGCCGCAGGTGCCGTCATCGTCGACATCCGGCCGGCCTGGCAGCGCGAGCTGGACGGCGAGATCCCCGGATCGCTGATCGTGGAGCGCAACCACCTCGAGTGGCGGCTGCACCCCGGTTCAGGCGCGAACCTGCCCGTGGCCGTCCCGGGCCAGGAGTGGATCGTGGTCTGCACCGAGGGCTACACGTCATCGCTCGCGGCGGCCGCGCTGGTCTCGCTGGGGCTGCCCGCCGCCGACATCGTCGGCGGGATCCACGCGTGGCGAGCAGCCGGACTGCCGGTCGTCCCCGGCCCGACGGCGGTCGAGCACCGGGTGCCCCCGGTGCAGTGAACTCGACGTTCAGGTCCCGTCCGTCTCGTCGCGGAAGACCGAGTGCAGGGACATCTGCTCCGCGAGCACGGCCATCGCGGCTGTCGTGCCGGGCAGCAGGCTGATACCGACCACCAGGAGCGCTTGCTGCCGGCTCTCGTCGACGGACTGGTAGGCGGCCAGGCCGATGGAAGGCAGGTCGCCGGCGGCGTCGAGCGCGACGTCGCGCAGCACTGAACCCGTGCGAACGTTCGCGTGGAAACCGATGCCTCGGCCCATCGCGGGGGTGGTGACGACGGGTGTCACGGCCGGCAGCCGGCTCCAGCCCATCGAGCGTGCCAGCAGGGTCTCCGCAGGCACGCCGGGCGGGGCTGGACCGACGGCGGCGAGGTAGTGCCAGCTCGTCGGCACGTCGAAGACTGCGCCTGCAGGTCCGCCGGCGACGCCGTGATAGATCCATCCGCCGGCCGCCAGGCGCTTGCGGAAGGCATCGATGCCGTCTGCCAGCAGATCGAGACGGGGTGGGGCTAGGTCGGGCATCCACTGCTGCAGGACGGCTCGGAATCGTGCGCGGCCCGATGCGATCGACTCCGGTACGGCCACCGTCGACAAGCCGGGCACGGCGAGGTCGATCATGCGACGATCTCGGGCGGTTGGATCCATGGACCGCCCCGGACGATCCGCTCGACGACATCAACGCCTTCTTCGATCGGCAACGTCAGGATGTCGATCAGGTCGCTGACGTCGCGCGCCTGTCCGATCATCTCGACGGCGTCGTCAACCCGGGTGAATGCCTGACTCGCGAACCGCAGCCCCACGAGTCCGGCCGCCACGCCGATGACGTCGTCGATGAAGCTCTCGTCGGTGACGACGGCGAGCCAGTCGCCGCGGTGCTCGGTGAGCAACGGTCCGACGCTCGCGACGAGGCCCAGCGTCGACAGGACGCCGGACAGCACCGGGATCGGTAGGAGGGAGGCCACGCCCAGCGCGTCGGACAGGAAGGCCAAGGCCGGACTGGCCATCATGACGAGGGCGAACGTCTCGTCGCCGAAGGTCAGGAAGTCGATGCCCCACTGCTCGGCGGCCTGCTGGAAGGCCAGGGCGATGGCCACCGCGAGCGTCGGAGCCGTCGGGGCCAGCGAGATCGCCGAACCCAAGGAGTTCGCGAGCTCGGCACCGCGGGTCTCGTAGAGCTCCTTCAGGCTCCAGGCCAGTCCTTGGATGCCGTCGCGGTGCGCCTGGGCCGTGTCGAGGCGATGTCGGGCCTGCTCGTCCTCCGGGTCGGCGGCGACCTGCGCTGAGAAGCGGTCGACATCACCCTGGGCGACGAGCGCCTCAGCCTCGAGGCGGCGCGCCCGCGCCTGGAAGTCGCGCAGCTCGATCGACCACGTCGAGATGACGTCCTGGGCGACGCCGAAGGCTTCGGTGGCGGCGGCCACCCGAGGCGCGAACTGGTGCGCGAGAAGATCGCGGAATGCGACGGCAGCCTCGCCGAGCCACTCGCGCTGGTCGGCGGCGACCAGGAGCGCATCCACCTCGGCCATGGACTCGCTGGCACCGGAGATGACGCCCGCCAGGGCGGAGACGTCGTCGGGGTCGCCCGGTGCCGGGTCGAAGCCGAGGGTCGGGTAGGAGGGAATCACGGTCCGGCGCTCCGACCGCCCGTCGCCGGCGCGGGCCAGGTCGGCCACGGCGGACCCGTCGGCAACGGGTTGCCGTTGGCGGAAGGCTGCCACGCCGGTTGCGTGGACCGACCTCCGTCGGCAGACCTCAGCGGTCCGGGCTTGTCGTTGTTGAGCTCGGCCGCTAGGTCTTCGTCGGCGGTGATGAAGGCGAGCCGGATGTCATCGAGTGCCTCGACGGCCTCGGCGGAGCATCGCCCCAGCTCGTCGATGCCGTACGCCCACGCGTCGGAGAACTCCTCGACTGCCAGCGTCAGCCTCGTCCGGCCCAGATCGTGCAACGTGGCGGACTGCATCGCCCGTGCGGGGCGTTCGAGCACCCGCTCCATGGTGGCCAACGTCGTCTCGATGCGCTGCAGCATCTCGTCGGTGAAGTACAGGTCGGCCATGGCCCCCCTCGGATCGGGTGCAGACAGCATAAGTGAGAGGACGTCGCGAGTGCACCGGGTCCTCGCCGGGGCGACGCCAGCACGAGCTCGTCTGCCGAGGAATGGCCCGACGAGAAGCGGACGACGTCAGTCGAAGAACACGATGCGCACCAGCGCGAGCGTGCCGACCACGAGGATCACGGCCCGCAGGGCGTTGGGCGGGAGCCGGCGGCCGATGCGGGCCCCGAGGTAGCCGCCGATCAGGCTGCCGCCGGCGATGAGGCCGACGACCTTCCAGTCGATGTGCTCGCGCGCCACGAGCACGAAGACGATCGCGGCGACGCCGTTGACGGCACCGGCGAGGACGTTCTTGAGAGCGTTGATGCCCTGCATGCCGATCGTGAGCATGACGCCGAACAGGCCGACCAGCAAGATGCCCTGGGCGGCACCGAAGTAGCCGCCGTAGACCCCGAGCGCGAAGACCAGCAGCACCAGCGAGACCCGCGGACGGGCAGAGGCAACGGCGTCGGCGTCGGCCCCTCGTCGCGCCGCCGTCCGGCGTTGCAGCGTCGGACCGACGACCACCATCAGCAGGCCGATCGCGATCAGCACCGGCACGATCGCGCCGAACGCCTCCGCGGGCAGCACCAGGAGGAGCAGTGCCCCGACCAGGCCGCCGGCGACGGACGCCGGCAGCAGCCTGACCACCAGGCCGAGGTGCTGGCGCGCCTCCGCGCGATAGCCGTAGATGCCCGACGCGCTGCCGGCCAGGAGCCCGATGTTGTTCGAGACGTTGGCGGTCAGCGGCGGGTAACCGAACAGCAGCAGCACCGGGAACGTCACGAGCGTCCCGGAGCCGACGACCGTGTTGATCATGCCGGCCCAGATGCCCGCGGCGAAGATCGCGCCCAGCTCGAGCACAGCGTCTCCGATCGCAGTCCGGCCGCGGAGGTCCCCACGTCAGCTGCCATCGTGCCCGAAGGTCAGGCGGGCTGCAGACCCGCAGGCTCGGGCTCATGGTCGTCCTCCTCAGTGCGGCGGACGTCGCCCAGGCCCTGCAGGCGTCCCTTGAACCCCAGCAGGAGCGCCGGCAGCAGCACGAGCCGCACGACGGTCGCGTCGAGCAGGATCGCGACCGACAGCCCGACGCCCATCTGCTTCATCTCCAGCAGGTCGAGCGTCGCGAACACCGCGAACACCGACACCATGACCGCGGCGGCGCTGGTCACGACGCTCGCCGTGTCCCGGACGCCGTGCTCGACCGCGGCCTCGTACGGGAGACCGCGGCGCAGCCCCTCGCGCACCCGGCTCAGCACGAACACGTGGTAGTCCATCGACAGGCCGACCAGCACCACGAAGCAGAACAGCGGGATCCAGTCGACGACGAACCCCGACGACGTGTAGCCCAGCAGGCCGTCGGCCCACGAGTGCTGGAACACCAGGGTCAGGACGCCGAACGCCGCACCGACCGACAGCAGGTTGAGCGCCGTCGTGATGAGGGCCAGCGTGAGGTTGCGGAACGTCCACATCATCATCAGGGCGGTCAGTGCCAGCACGAACCCGATGACCAGCGGGAGCCGCGACGTCTGGTGCTCGTAGTCGTACGTCTCGGCGACGCCGCCGCCGACCGCAGAGGTGACGCCGGGCAAATCGCGGACGGCATTCCTGACGGTGACATCGCGCAGCTGCTCGACGGCTCGGTCGTTGCGGGGGTCGCCGTCACGGTGCGCGGCCGACATCGTCAGGGCCAGCGTGCGCCCGTCCTTCGAGGCCCGGACGTCCTGGTCGCCGGCATCGGTGACGCCGGACGAGACGGCGTCCGCCGCGATGTCACCCAGCGCCGATCGCGCGGCGTCCGCACCGCCCCGCGTGGTCTTCAGGACGACCTCGAACGTCGGGTGCTCGGACGGGAAGCTCTGCTGCACGCGCTGGAAGGCCTGCACGGCGGGGATGTCCTGCGGCAGCGCGTCGACCGTCGACTGGTGGGTCGACATGCCGAGCGCGGGCACGGCCAGCGCGACGAGCGCCCCCACGGCCAGCGCGGCGGACAGGAAGGGCCGGCGGACGACCGGTCCGACCAGACGGCTGCTGATGCCGCCGGTGCCGATGCGGCGGTTGAGCCGCCACAGCAGGGGGATGCGGGGACGGTCGACGAAACGTCCGAACGCCACCAGCATCGCCGGCAGCACCGTCAGGGAGCCGACGATCGCGACCAGGACCACGATGATCGCGCCGGCGGCGATGGAGGTGAAGACGGGCTCGCCCGACAGGAACAGCCCCGACATCGCGACCATCACGGCGAATCCCGACACGACGACGGCGCGTCCGGCGGTGGCTGCAGCGATCTCGACCGCGTCGATCGTGGAGCGTCCGCGCTGACGTTCCTCCCGCTCGCGCTTGAGGTAGAACAGCGAGTAGTCGACGCCGACGGCCATGCCGATCAGCAGCACGATGTTGGCGACCGATCCGGAGTCGGGGGCGAGGTACGACAGCGGCGCGTAGAGGCCGAGCGCCGTGACGACCGAGGTGATCGCCAGCAGCACGGGGATGCCCGCGGCGATGAACGCGCCGAACGCGACCAGCATGATCAGGAACGTGATCGGCAGGCTCGACGTCTCGGCGGTCGCGAGGTCCTCGCCGACCTTGTCGTTCACGCCCGCGTCGAGGGACGCCGCGCCGGCCTGTTGCACGTCCAGCTCGGGATGGTCCTCCTGCACGCGCTCAGTGGCCCGGATCAGCGCGCCGACGTGATCGGCGGCCGTCTCGGCGTCACCGGTCATCTCGATCGGCACCAGGACGGCGTCCTTCTTCGGTGACACGACGGGCGGGCCGACGTCCGAGACGCCCTTGACGTCCGTGGCCGCCCTGCTGACCTGCGTCGCCACGGAGGAGGCGCGGTCGAGGTCGAGCGGCCCGCTCGGGGCCGTGATGAGCACCGACTCGGTCGGGCTGGCGACCAGGCCGGCGTCGTCGAGCATCGCGGCGGCCCGGCCGGACTCGCCGACGCGGAAGCTGTCGTCGGGCAGGGTGCGGCCGGGCACGAGGGACGACAGGGCGACGGCGACCGCGACGAGCGCGAACCACCCGCCGATCGCACGCCAGGGGTGCGTCGCGCTCCAACGGGCGACGCGGACGGTCGAGGCTCTGCGGGGACTGGGTGGGCGAGACATCGAGGTCTCCTCTGGGAGGCGGGGTGGGTTGCCTCCAGCCTCGTGATCCGGTGCCCCGCGCACGATGGTGCTGGGACCCGCTGTCGAGGTGGGTCCAGGCCCACTGTGGTCGGCGCTCACGTCTGGGAGGCTCGAGCCATGACCACTCCGATCGCCTTGGCTGTGCCGCGCCGCGAGAGCTTCGTCGCCGGCCTGCGCCGCCGCGTCGCGCTCACCGGGGTCTCGCTGGGATACGTCCTGCTGGCACCCCTCGCCCTCGTGATGCTGTGCGCGCTGACGACGGCCCTCAGCGTCGCGGTCGTCGGCGTCGGTCTCGTGCTGCTCCTGGTGCTGGTGCCGCTGACCGGGCAGCTGGCGGGGCTGCACCGCCGGCTGGCCGGACGGCTGCTGGGCGTCACGATCGACACGCCCTACGCCCCGGCGCGCACGGGATCGTGGTGGGCCCGCCTGCGCGGGTGGGCCGCTGACCCCGCTCGCTGGCGCGACGTCGCCTGGACGTACGTGTCGGTGACGCTCGGCTGGGCGCTCGCGTGGCTCGGCTTTGGCCTGGGGCTCGCGGTGGTCTGGTACGCGGTCTTCCCGGGCGTCTACGCGCTGGTGCCCGAGGGGGCCCTCGCGAACGACTACGGCTTCGTCAACCTCGACACCCAGTCGGAGGCGTACCTCAACTGGGTCCTGGTGCCGGTCGTTTTCGCGCTGTGGTGGTGGCTCGAGCCCGTCCTCGTCCGCTGGATCGCGCAGCTCGACCGGGCGATGCTGGCACCGTCGCGGGCGGCGCTCGAACGGCGCGTGGCCGAGGTGTCGCAGTCGCGGGCCGAGTCGATCGACCACTCGGCCGCCGAGCTGCGGCGCATCGAGCGCGACCTGCACGACGGGGCCCAGGCGCGGCTCGTGGCGCTCGGCATGAACCTCGGACTGGCCCAGGAGCTCCTGGCGGACGACCCCGATGCGGCAGCTCGCCTCATCGCGGAGGCGCGCGCCGTGACGACGTCCGCCCTCGGCGACCTGCGGTCGGTCGTGCGCGGCATCCACCCGCCGGTGCTGGCCGACCGGGGACTGGCCGGCGCGGTCCAGGCGTTGGCGCTCGACATGTCGTTGCCGGTCTCGGTCACGGTCGTGCTGCCGGGACGTCCGCCTGCCCCCGTCGAGTCGGCCATGTACTTCGCCACGACCGAGCTGCTGGCCAACGTCGTCAAGCACGCGGGTGCCCGCCGGGCGTCGATCGACGTCGGGCACGACGGGCGGGTGCTGCGGGTCGTCGTCGAGGACGACGGTGCCGGCGGTGCCTCGGTGTCGTCGGGATCGGGCCTGGCCGGGGTGGGTCGACGGCTCGCGGCGTTCGACGGCACGATGGTCGTGGCCAGTCCCGCCGGGGGACCGACCACGATCACCCTGGAGGTGCCGTGCGCGTTGTCATCGCCGAGGACCTCGCCCTCCTCCGGGACGGCCTGACCCGGCTGCTCGAGGCGTACGGCTGCGAGGTCGTCGCGGCCGTCGAGGACGCGGTCGCCCTCGCCGAGGCGCTTCGCGTGCACGAGCCGGACATCGCGGTCGTCGACGTGCGGATGCCGCCGACGTTCACCGACGAGGGGCTGCGGGCCGCGATCGCTGCGCGTGCCGAGCGTCCTGGGCTTCCGGTCCTGGTGCTGTCGCAGTACGTCGAGCAGCTGTACGCGCGAGAGCTGCTGAGCAGCGGTGACGGGGCGGTGGGCTACCTGCTCAAGGACCGGGTGGCCGATGTCGCGACCTTCGTCGACGCGGTGCGCACCGTGGCCGCCGGCGGGACGGTGCTCGACCCCGAGGTCGTGTCGGCGCTCATCGCCCGTGCGCCCGACGACGGGCCGGTGTCGCGGCTGACCCCGCGGGAGCGCGAGGTGCTGGGCCTCATGGCGGAGGGTCGCTCGAACGCCGCGATCGCCGCAGCCCTGTTCGTCACCGAGAAGGCCATCAGCAAGCACACCAGCAACATCTTCATGAAGCTCGACCTCGACCCCGACGACGACAGCAGCAACCGCCGGGTCATGGCCGTCATCGCCTACCTGCAGGCGTGAGGTCTCACGTCCGTTCCGGGTCGAAGATCCAGGGCGCGCGGGGGATGGCGGCGACGTCGAACGTCCGCAGCAGCTCGTGCGGCGTCGAGCCCTCGAGGCCCAGCGAGGCCGCGATGAGCGCAAGGACGTCGACGCCCCGGGCCTCGAGCTCGCTGCGCGACACCGCCCCGTCGCGCTTCGCGAGCCGCTGGCCCGCGGAGTTGAGCGCCAGGGGCACGTGCACGTACGTCGGGGGAGTGGCACCTAGGAGCGTCGCGAGGTAGGCCTGCCGTGGTGCCGAGCTCAGCAGGTCGTCGCCGCGCACGACCTGGTCGATGCCCTGCTGGGCGTCGTCGACCACGACCGCGAGGTTGTAGGCGACTGCGCCGTCTCCTCGGCGCAGCACGACGTCGTCGACCACGCCGCTGAACGCACCGTGGAGCTCGTCGTCGACCGTGAACGTCGACACCTCCGCGCGCAGGCGCAGGGCCGCGGGACGGTCGCGACGTCGCTCGTCGCGCTCGGCCTCCGTGAGGTCGCGGCACGTCCCCGGATAGGCACCCGGCGGGGCGTGGGGTGCCGAGGGCGCGTCGAGGATCTCGCGGCGCGTGCAGAAGCACTCGAAGACGAGGCCACGTCCGGCCAACGAGGCCAGCGCGGCGTCGTAGAGGCGAGCCCGCTCCGACTGGCGCACGACCGGGCCGTCCCAGTCGAGGCCGATGGCCGCCAGGTCGTCCAGCTGGCGCTGCTCGGCCCCCTCGCGCACCCGGTCGAGGTCCTCGACGCGCAGGACGAAGGAGCGTCCGGTCGATCGTGCGCACAGCCAGGCCAGCAGGGCCGTGCGCAGGTTGCCGACGTGCAGGTCGCCCGACGGCGACGGCGCGAACCGGCCGGTCACTCGAGGCCGAGCCGCGAGCGCTCCTCGACCTGACCCTCCCACACGAAACGCAGGGTCTCGGTCGACTTCTCGTACGAGCGGTAGACCTCGTCGAGCTGGTAGCCGTGGCGCTCGTAGACGGCTTGTGCGCGGGTGTTGGTGTGCGCGGTGCTCAGCTCGACGGCGACGGCTCCGGCATCGGCGGCCATGCGGGCGACGGTCTGCAGCAGCTCGTCGACGGCTCCCGTGCCGCGGGCGTGCTCGACGACGTAGAGGTCGTTGAGCACCCAGACCCTCGCGAGACGGGTGGACGAGAAGAAGGGGTATATCTGCGCGAAGCCGACGACCTCGTCGTCGTCGAGGCCCAGCAGGACGATGGACTCGTCGCGCACGATGCGAGCAGCCAGGAACGCCCCCGCCTTGGCGGTGTCGTAGGGCTCCCCGTAGAACTCACGGTAGGCCGCGAAGAGCTGGGCGGCCTCGAGCACGTCGGCGAGCTCGGCGCGGATGACGGTCACCCGTCCAGCCTCCCACGAACCGGCCGGTTCAGGGCGCTGACGCGATGGCCCGTCGCATCGTCTCGGCCAGGTACGCGGCACCCTCGCGGTTGGGGTGCTTGTCGTCGAGCGTCATGCGCGACGGGAGCGTGCGGGTCTCGACGTACGTGAAGCCCTCGTGCTTGCGGTTGGCGAACAGCCGCATGTAGCCCTGGATGCGGTAGCCGCGCTTGCGGTCGGCCTTGCCCCACGGCGACACCAGCAGCACGTGGCTGCGCGGGATGCCCAGCGCGTCGACGCGGGCCCCCAGGCGGTCGAGGTACGCCCCGATGCCCTTCTTCTGCTGGGCCTTGGTCAAGGTCTTCTTGGTGTTCGTGCTCGTGCACCCGTACATGTCGTTGCGACCGCCCTGGATGATGACGTAGTCGACCTTGGTCAGTGCCTGCAGCCGCTGCCCGTAGGTCGTGCCGAGGCACTTGTTGCCGCGCACGTTCATGCCCGATCCTGCCTCCGCCAGGGTGCGCACCGAGGCGGACAGCTCGCGGCCGAGCATGGCCCACCACCCGTCCGAGACGCTGCCGGGCTCGTCGCGGAACCATGACGTGATGGAGTCGCCGACCACGATGATGCTGGGTCCGGTCGGTGCCGGGTCGGCGGCGTTCGCCGGAGCTGCGAGGACGACGGTAGACGTCACGACGGCAGCGACGGACAGGGCGAGGGCGCGGAGCATAGGGAGAAGGCCTCTGGTCGGTGGGGAGGTCCGCACATCGTACGTCGTGGGGGTTGCGGGGCGACGCGGCTGGACAACCGAACAACTTGTTAAGTTTAACTCCTTGTCACGGTGGTGTGTTAAATTTAACAGCATGCGCACTGCCGTCGAGAACCCGTTCGTGCCTGGATCGGACACGATCCCTGAGGTGTGGGCCGGTCGCACGAGCCAGGTCGGCGACTTCGAGAACGTCGTCCGGCCGCGGCGGATGGCGGGCCTGTCCGAGCGGGGACGCACGATCTTGGGAGAACCGGGACTGGGCAAGTCGACTTTGGTGCGCCGGTTGGCTGAGCGTGCTCGTCGCAACCACGGCGACTGGACAACCGCACAGCTGCGGATGCCGGTGGGTGCCGATCCGCTGCAGATCGTCGCGACTGCACTGCTGGGCCTGGCTGCGGATGCCGGGTTGGCGGCGGCCACGGAGAAGCGCTTGCGCACGCTGATCGACCGGGTCAAGGCGATCTCGGTCGCCGGGTGGGGGCTCACGCTCGAGCCCACTGCCGGGCCCCAGCCGTTCGTTGCGCTGACGGACCTGCTGATCGAGATCGGGCTGGCCGCGCACGAGCAGAAGCGGCTGGTGATGATCCACGTTGACGAGGTGCAGAACATCACCGACCAGGCGGCGTTGTCGCAGCTGCTGGTCTGCCTCGGTGACGCGTTGACGTACGAGCACACCGTCGTCGTTCCTGGAGGGGCACACATCGACCGGGTGCTGCCGGTAGCGGTCTATCTGACAGGGCTGCCGGACTTCGACGACATGGCCGGCGCGCGCAAGGGTGCCACGTTCACGCGCCGCTTCAAGACGATCACGCTGGCACCGATCTCCGACGACGACTTCAAGCTGGCATTGACATCTTTCCTGGACCCCGGGTGGCCGGTCGAGGTCGACGGGTTGCCGGCGACGGTTCGGATGACGCAGGAGGCGCGGGACGCGATCGTTGCCTGCTGCTGCGGGGAGCCGTTCCTCTTCCAGCTGGCAGGGCAGGAAGCCTGGTACGCGTCGCCGGACTCGCCGCTGATCACCGTCGACGACGTGCGCCAGGGGTGGGAGGAGGCCAAGCCCGAGGCGGTGACGCACGTGGAGCGCATCCTCGGGCGTCTGCCCGAGCGGGAGCAGCAGCTGATCCGGGCGATGTCCCTCCTCGACCCGCAAGAGCGCACCGCGTCGGCGATCGCCGCCCGGATGGGGTTCGACTCAGCGACGCAGATCGGCCCGTTCGCGTCCCGTCTCGATACGGTGCGGGGGATCATCAACCGCGGCAAGCCGTACTCGTTCCGCCATCGCGCGATCGAGGCGTACCTGACGACGGAGTGGCCGCACATCTGAGACAGGGCGGGACGTGGAGCCAGCGGCATACCCGCCCCGGCGGGTTGCTGAGACGCACGCCACATCGTCACTCGACGGATCGCTGCTAGATTGCGACGGCCAGTCAACTCAGTGATGAGCCAGGGAACCCGGTGTGAGTCCGGGACTGTCGCGCAGCGGTGAGGGTGACGGGCGGAGCACGAGGCCACTGGACCGATACGGGTCTGGGAAGGCGCGCCGCCTGGTTGATCCCGAGTCCGAAGACCTGCTGGCCGTGGACCCGATCGTCCGCGTCACCCACTCACCAGGCTTCGCGAAAAAGCCTTCGGACTCGGAAGAGATCTCTCATGACGTCATCTCGTCGTACCCTGCTGCCCCCTGCCCTCCTGGTCGCCGCGGCGCTCTGCCTGTCCGCCTGCGGCGGTGCTCCGGAGGCGGAGAAGACCGCCGCGGCCGACTCCGCCGACCACCCCGTCAAGGCCACGAGCTGCGGGTTCACGTCCACCGTCGCCGCCGCGCCCGAGCGGGCCGTGACGATGAACCAGGGCGCCACGGAGGTCATGCTGGCGCTCGGTCTCGAGGACCGGCTCGCCGGTACGGCATACCTCGACGACTCCGTGCCGACCAAGTGGCAGAAGGCCTACGACTCGGTGAAGGTCCTCTCCAAGGAGTACCCCGACCACGAGAGCCTGCTGGCGGCCCGGCCCGACTTCGTCTACGCGTCGTACATCAGCGCCTTCGATCCCGAGGTCGCCGGCTCGCCCGCCGAGCTGGCCACGCTCGACATCGGCTCCTACAACTCTCCCCTCGGGTGCGGTGACAACGACCTTCCCGCCGTCTCGTTCGACACGGTCTGGGACGAGATCGAGACCGTCGCCACGGTCTTCGGGGTCCCCGAGCGCGCCGATGCGATCAAGGCCGAGCAGCAGAAGGCCCTCGGGACCCTGGCGAAGCAGGGCGCCGGCGACGGTGTCGACGTCTTCTGGTTCGACTCCGGCGACAAGACCCCGCTGGCCGGGGCGGGAGAGGGCGGGCCGCAGCTGATCCTCGACGCGGTCGGAGCCACGAACCTGTTCTCCGACCTGAAGGGCGGCTGGGCCGACGTCAGCTGGGAGCGGGTCGTCAAGGCCGACCCCGACGTCATCGTGCTCGGCGACGCGAGCTGGTCGTCGGCGGACGACAAGATCGCCCTCCTGCAGAAGGATCCGGCCCTCAAGCAGCTCGAGGCCGTGCGCGAGAAGCGGTTCGTGGTGCTGCCGTACTCCGAGACCACCCCCGGCGTGCGTCTGGCCGACGGCGCGCAGGCCGTGGCCGACGGGCTCGACGCGCTCGACCTGCGCTGATGCACCAACAGGTCAGCCCGCGGTCTGCCGGGACCGCGGGCACGGCAGCCCCGTTCGCGCTGCTCGGGGTGGTGCTGGTCGGGACGATGACCGTCGCCCTCGGCATCGGGGCGGTCGGCATCCCGGTGCCCACGGTCGTCGACGTCCTCCTGCAGCGCCTCGGCGCAGGTGTCGACGTGTCGGCGCTCGACGACCAGATCGTCTGGCAGCTGCGGATGCCGCGGGTGCTCGGTGCCGCCGCGACGGGGGCAGGCCTCGCGCTGTGCGGTGCCGTGCTCCAGTCGTTGACCCGCAACGACCTCGCCGATCCCTACCTGCTGGGCATCTCCGGCGGGGCGACCGTCGGTGCCGTCAGCGTCATCGTCCTGGGAGTCAGCCTGGCCGGTCTGGTCTCGGCCACGATGATCACGCTCGGGGCCTTCGCGGGGGCGTTGGCGGCGATGGCGCTGGTGCTGGCCCTGGCGACGGGACGGTCGGGGGCGCTGCCGCCGGGACGCACTGTGCTGGCCGGTGTCGCGATCGGCCAGATCTGCGCGGCGTACACGTCGTTCGTCGTCATCATGTCGGGCGACCACGACGCAGCACGCCGGGTGCTGAGCTGGACGCTGGGATCGCTGGCCGGGCTGCGCTGGCACTCGTCGCTGTTCCTGTGCGTGGCGGCGCTCGTCGCGGGCGTCCTGATCATGGCGTTCACGTCGGACCTCGACGCCTTCGCGTTCGGTGAGTCGTCGGCCGGGTCGTTGGGCGTCTCGATCACCGCGACCCGGTGGACGCTGCTGGTCGGGACGGCCCTGCTGACGGCCTCGCTCGTGGCGTTCACGGGAGCCATCGGTTTCGTGGGGCTCGTGGTGCCGCACGTCGTCCGACTCGTGTGGGGTCCGCTGCACCGACGGCTGCTCCCGCTCAGCGCCCTGCTCGGCGCGATCCTGCTCGTGTGGGCCGACACCATCGCGCGGTCACTCGTGTCTGGCCAGGAGATCCCCATCGGCGTCGTCACCGCCGTGGTGGGAGCGCCGTTCTTCGCCTGGTTCCTGCGGCGCGAGGGGAGGGACGCATGAGGGTCGTCGTCGACGCCGTCGACTGGGGTGTCAAGGACGGTCTGATCCTGCACGACGTCTCGGCCGAGTTCCCCGATGGCAGCGTCACCGGGCTGATCGGTCCGAACGGGTCGGGCAAGACGTCGCTCCTGCACGTCGTTGCGGGCCTGCGGCGTCCCGAGCGGGGGACGGTGCGCATGGCGGACGATGACGTGCACGCGTGGCCCGACCGTGTGCGGGCGCGCCGGGTGGCGTTGCTCGAGCAGCACGCGTCCACGACGCTCGACCTGACGGTCCGGCAGGTCGTCGAGCTCGGTCGCGTGCCGCACCGCGGACGCTGGCCGGGTCGTCTCGACGAGGGACACGAGCAGGTGGAGGAGTCGCTGCGCCTCGGCCGCGTCGCCGACCTGGCCGACCGGCGGTGGCAGACGCTCTCGGGTGGCGAGCGTCAACGGGTGCAGCTGGCTCGTGCTCTGGCGCAGGAGCCGTCGGTGCTGATGCTCGACGAGCCGACCAACCACCTCGACCTGCGGCACCAGATCGACTTCTTGTCGACCGTCAAGGCGCTCGGCATCACGACGATCGCGGCCCTGCACGACCTCGACCTCGCGGCGGCGTTCTGCGACCGCCTCGTCGTGATGCGCGACGGGCACGTCGTCGCGGCCGGACCGGTCGAGGACGTCCTCTCGGCCGAGCTCGTGCACGACGTCTACGGCGTCCGGGCGACGGTCGACCACCACGAGGCGGCCGGCCGTCTGCACGTGGTGTGGCACCGATGACTGCGCTGGTGCTCGTGGGCATGTCGATCGCCGAGGTGAACGACCGCCACGTCCTCGCGGCTCGCGCCGCGGACGAGGGCGCGACGGTCGCGTTCCTGCAGCACGGGGAGCCGTCGCTGGTCGACGAGCTCACCCGCCTGGCCGGCGACGGGGTCGACGTCATCCGCCTCGAGCCCGTCGTGCTGACGGATGCCCGGTCGCCGGGGCGGTCGTGGGTGCGCCGGGTCGCGGGGCACTGGCTGCGCGAGGCGCGCCGGCGTCCGACGATCCTGGTCGGCGGCACACCTGTCACGGGGGAGGAAGCCGCACTCACGTCATCCGCGTGGGAGCACGTGCCGGGACACTCCCGGCACCTGCTGGTGTGCCGCGGCCCGCGGTGCTCGGCCCGTGGGGCCCAGCAGACGTCCGAGGCGTTCGACTCGGCGCTCCGCGAGGCGGGGCTCGGCGACGACGACGTGCTGGTCACGCAGACCGGCTGCCTGTTCCCGTGCAACCAGGCACCCGTCGTCGTGCTGCACCCCGACGACGCGTGGTTCGGCGGGGTCGACGAGGCGGCAGCGCGACGCATCGTGATCGAGCGGCTGGGCTGGGGACTGTCTGTCAGCGATCTGCTGCTGCCGCGCAAGAAACACCAGATCTAGTAGTTACAAGCGTGTGGTTTCCATATACAGTGGTTGACGCAGCTGGTTCGGCTCCTCAGCCAGGGGAGTCGTGGCAACAGGGAACCCGGTGAAAATCCGGGACTGCCCCGCAGCGGTAAGTGGGAACGACCTTCGTCATCAGCACTGGGACTCGTCTGCATCGTCAGGCGGCCTGGGAAGCGACGAACAGTAGGCGGCGGCGCGCGAGCGTCGCCTGGCCCGTGAGTCCGAAGACCTGCCAGTGCCGCACCGTCCAGACGACGGTGTGGGTCCGCGACCTCGTGGGAAGGTCAGGGGATCAGGTCGTGCTGCCACGTCTCCGACACCGGAGCCGACCCCTCCTCTGCACCCCTCAGGCTCGGACTGCGTCCACGCACCAGTTCACGAGGGGTGAACCGCATGACCATCACAGTCATCAAGCGCGACGGATCGCGCGCACCGTACGACGGCTACGAGATCGCCAGGTCCATCGAAGAGGCCAGCACAGGGCTCGACGACCAGGTCGCCCGCGTCACGCAGCTGCAGTCTGAGCTCGAGATCACGCTGTTCGACGGCATCACGAGCGAGCAGCTGGACGAGGCTGTCGTCCAGGTCGCGCTGCAGAACGTCAAGGACGACCCGGCGTTCGACACCATCGCGTCGCGCCTGCTGGTCAAGACGCTCTACAAGAAGATCTTCGGCGAGGGCGTGACCCGCGACGAGGTCTACTCCTTCCACGGTCCGGCCTTCGTCGCCTCGGTGCTGCGGGGTGTCGAGCTGGACCTGCTCGACGCGCGCCTGGCCGAACTGTTCGACCTCGAGGTGCTGGGTGCCGCGCTCGACCCCGACCGCGACGACCTGATCCGCTACATCGGTGCCCAGACCATGCGCACGCGCTACATGATCTGCGAGCCCGACGGCACACCGCTGGAGGTGCCGCAGTTCTTCTGGATGCGCGTCGCGATGGGCCTGTCGCTCAACGAGGCCGATCCCACGGCGTCCGCGATCGCCTTCTACGACAAGATGTCACGGCTCGAGTACCTCGCCGCGGGTTCGACGCTCGTCAACGCCGGGACGTCGTATAGCCAGCTCTCCAACTGCTTCGTGATGCAGATGGAGGACGACATCGAGCACATCGCCAAGAGCGTCCGCGACGTCATGTGGCTGACGAAGGGCACCGGTGGCATCGGCATGTCGGTCAGCAAGCTGCGCTCCGAGGGCTCGCCGATCCGGTCCAACAACACGTCGTCGACCGGGCCGATCCCGTTCATGCACACGATCGACTCCACGCTGCGGGCCATCAGCCGCGGCGGCAAGAAGTTCGGTGCCCTCTGCTTCTACATGGAGAACTGGCACCTCGACTTCGCCCAGTTCCTCGACCTGCGGGCCAACTCCGGCGACCCGTACCGGCGCACCCGCACCGCCAACACCGCGGTGTGGATCTCCGACGAGTTCATGAAGCGCGTGCAGGACGACGGCGACTGGTTCCTGTTCGACCCACTCGACGTCCCCGACCTGACCGAGCTGTACGGCGCGGCCTTCTCGGCCCGCTACGCCGAGTACGTCGCGATGGCCGAGGCGGGACAGCGGCGGCACAAGAAGCTGCGCGCCCGCGAGCAGTTCCGCGCGATCCTGGTGTCGCTGCAGGCCAGTTCCCACCCGTGGCTGACGTGGAAGGACACCATCAACACCCGCGCGCTCAATCACAACACCGGCACGATCCACCTGTCGAACCTCTGCACCGAGATCACGCTGCCGCAGGACCGCGACAACGTGGCGGTCTGCAACCTCGCGTCGATCAACCTCTCGCGGCACGTGACCGGACGGCGCCAGCAGGCCCGCATCGATTGGATGCGTCTGGCCGAGTCGACCCGGCTCGCGGTGCGTCAGCTCGACAACCTGATCGACATCACGATCTCGTCGGTGCCGGAGTCGGAGCACTCCAATGCGATGAACCGCGCGCTCGGCCTCGGCGTCATGGGTTTCACCGACATCGTCGAGCGCTTCGGCCACTCGTACGAGTCGGAGCAGTCGTACGAGCTGATGGACGAGATCATGGAGTTCATCAGCTGGCACGCCATCGACGCCTCCGCCGACCTAGCGCGTGAGCGTGGGGCTTACCCCAACTTCGAGGGGTCGCGCTGGAGCCAGGGGATGGTGCCGATCGACTCGATCGACCTGCTCGAGTCTGATCGCGGTGTGCCGGTCGACGTCGACCGCACGACCCGGCTCGACTGGGAGTCGCTGCGGGGCAAGGTCTCGGCCGGTATCCGCAACTCCACGCTGATGGCGATCGCCCCGACGGCGTCCATCGGCCTCGTGGCCGGTACGACACCGGGGCTCGACCCGCAGTTCAGCCAGATCTTCAGCCGCGCGACGAGCTCGGGCAAGTTCCTCGAGGTCAACCGCAACCTCGTCGAGGACCTGCGCGCGCTCGGCCTGTGGGAGCAGGTACGCGAAGACCTGCTGCGCCACCAGGGCGACCTGTCGAAGGTGGAGGGGGTCCCGGCCGAGCTGCAGGAGATCTACCGGACAAGCTTCCAGCTGTCGCCCTACGCGTTCATCAACGTCGCGGCCCGCGCCCAGAAATGGATCGACCAGGCCATCAGCCGCAACATCTACCTGCAGAGTCGTGATGTCGGCGAGATGGTCGAGCTGTACGCCGCCGCGTGGCGCATGGGCGTCAAGACGACGTACTACCTGCACATGATGCCCAGGCACACCGCCGAGCAGAGCACCGTCAAGGTCAACAAGGCCGAGGCCTCGACCTCCGCCGGAGGAGCGGCGCGTCGCGGCTTCGGCGCGGCGAGGACGACCCCGCCCCTTGAGCCTGTCGAAAGGGCCGACCGCGTCGAGCTCGACGTGATCGACGGTGCCGCCTGCCCGGTCGATCCGCAGGAACGACTGAACTGCGAGTCGTGCCAGTGAGCGGCGGCATCCTCGGGACCGGCATCCGCGAGGGGCTCCTGCTCAAGCCCGTCACCTACCAGTGGGCCATGGATCTGTACGACCAGGCGGTCGCCAACACGTGGTTCCCCAACGAGATCCAGCTCGGCGAGGATCTCGCCGACTTCGAGCGGATGAGCGACGAGGAGCGTCACGCGCTGACGTTCCTGATGAGCTACTTCAACCCCAACGAGCTGCTCGTCAACAAGGCGCTGGCGTTCGGCGTCTACCCGTACGTCAACGCCGCCGAGTGCCATCTCTACCTCGCCAAGCAGATGTGGGAGGAGGCCAATCACTGCATGAGCTTCGAGTACGTCCTCGAGACGTTCCCGATCGACCGCGAGGCCGCCTACGACTCGCACGTCACGGTGCCGTCGATGGCTGCCAAGGAGGAGTTCGAGATCCGCTTCATCACGCGGATGACCGAGCAGACCCTCGACATCACGACGACCGAGGGCAAGCAGGACTTCGTCCGCAACCTCGTGGCGTACAACGTGATTCTCGAGGGCATCTGGTTCTACTCGGGCTTCATGGTGGCGCTGAGCTTTCGGCAACGCAACCTCCTGCGTAACTTCGCGTCGCTGATCGACTGGGTCGTGCGCGACGAGAGCCTGCACCTGAAGTTCGGCATCAACCTGATCCTGACGGTGCTGGAGGAGAACCCCGACGTCGCGACGGAGGAGTTCGCCGCCGAGATCCAGCAGATGATCCTCGACGCCGTCGACATGGAGGAGGCCTACAACCGGGACCTCCTGCCGAGCGGCATCCTCGGTCTCAACGCCGACTACATCAACCAGTACGTGCGTTACCTGGCGGACCGGCGGCTCGAGGAGCTCGGCTTCGGGCCGCACTACAACGTCGCCAACCCGGCGAAGTGGATGGCCACGGCCAACGACACGTTGCAGCTCGTGAACTTCTTCGAGTCGACCAACACGTCGTACGAGGTCAATGCCAAGCAGGCCTGACGTGGATCGCCTGCCGAGGAGCGGTCACGGACTGCTGAGCACCCCCAACGGGATTCGAACCCGTGCTACCGCCGTGAAAGGGCGGCGTCCTAGGCCGCTAGACGATGGGGGCCGGAACCCGATCAGCATAATGGACGCATGATCCAGCTGAGCGAGGACCGGTTCGCCGAGCTGGTCGAGGCGGCGTTCGCGGGGGTGCCGGACGAGCTGGCCGCGCTGCTCGACAACGTCGTGCTGTTCATCGAGGCCGACGCCCCGGCCGACGATCCGACCCTGCTGGGGCTCTACGACGGCATCCCGCTGACCGAGCGTGACGGCACGTACGCGGGCGCGATGCCCGACCGCATCTTCGTCTACCGCAACCCGACGCTCGAGATCTGCGACACCGAGGACCAGGTCGTCGAGGAGGTCGGCATCACGGTCGTGCACGAGATCGCGCACCACTTCGGCATCGACGACGACCGGCTGCACGAGCTCGGCTATGCGTGAGGTCCGGCGCGCGGGGCAGCGCTTCCGCACCGTCGGCGACGGGGTGCAGACGTGGCACAGCTTCTCGTACGGCGTGCACTACGACCCCGAGCAGATCGGATTCGGCCCGGTCATGGCGGTCAACGCCGAGCACGTCGAGCCGGGCAGGGGCTACGACGTCCACCACCACGCCGACGTCGAGATCGTCACGTGGGTGCTGCAGGGCGTGCTGCGCCACGAGGACTCGACGGGGCAGTCGGGAGACATCCGGCCGGGGACGGCACAGCGGCTGAGCGCGGGTACGGGCGTGCGGCACTCCGAGCGCAACGCGTCGGACGACGAGCCGCTGGTGTTCGTGCAGATGATGCTGCGCTCCGACCACGACGGCGATCCCGACTACGCCCAGGTCGACGTCCTGCCTGTGCCCGGCACCCTGGTCCCCGCGGTGTCGGTGCGAGCGTCCGCCGAGCTGTTCGTGGTGCGGCTCGACGCGGGGCAGGCGGTCGAGGTGCCGGCCTTCGCCCGCAGCCTCGTGATCGTCACACGGGGGGCGATCGGGGTCGACGGCACCGGGCTGACGGCGGGTGACGAGCTGCGGTCGAGCAACGAGGGGCCGCACGAGCTGGCGGCGACGGTGCCCGCCGAGGTGCTCGTGTGGCAGCTTGGCGGCTGACCACGGCGCTTCGTTGCGCCACGCAACGAACCCCCTGAGGTCTCCCGTCACCGCAGGGTCCTAGGCTGACGGGCGTGAAAGGTTGGCATGCACACGCCGAGGCGGTCGAACGGCTCCTGACGTCCTACGCGAACATCCCGCCGGGTGCGAGGGTGCGTCTGGCCAAGAAGACGTCCAACCTGTTCCGCCCACGGTCGGCCGACGACGCCCCGGGGCTCGACGTCAGCGGTCTCGACGGCGTCATCGCGATCGACGCCATCGCGGGCACGGCCGACGTGCAGGGCGTCTGCACCTACGAGCACCTCGTCGAGGCGACGCTGTCGCTGGGTTTCATCCCCTACGTCGTCCCGCAGCTGCGCACCATCACCCTCGGCGGGGCCGTGACGGGCCTCGGTATCGAGTCGACGTCGCTGCGCAACGGCCTGCCGCACGAGTCGGTGCTCGAGATGGACATCCTCACGGGCTCCGGCGAGCTCGTCACCGCGACGCCCGACAACGAGCACGCCGACCTGTTCGAGGCCTTCCCCAACTCGTACGGCAGCCTCGGCTACGCCACGCGGCTGCGCATCAAGCTCGAGAAGGTGCCGCCCTACGTCACGCTCCGCCACGTGCGCATGGCCGACGCGGCCCAGGCCGTCAAGGCCATCGCCGACATCGCCGAGACCGGGCACTGGCACGGGGAGCGCGTCGACGGCATCGACGGCACCGCGTTCACGCCCGACGAGATCTACCTGACGCTCGCGACGTTCACCGACGTCCCGCAGCGCGTCAGCGACTACACCGGCATGGACGTCTACTACCGCTCGATCCAGCAGCGCGAGATCGACGCGCTCACGATGAACGACTACATCTGGCGCTGGGACACCGACTGGTTCTGGTGCTCGGGGGCGTTCGGCGCGCAGAAGCCGCTGATCCGTCGCCTGTGGCCCAGGCGGTTCCGTCGCAGCGACGTGTTCCACAAGATCGTGGGCCTCGACGAGCGCTTCGGCATCATCCGCACGCTCGACCGCATCAAGAAGATCCCCGGCCGCGAGCGGGTCATCCAGGACGTCGAGGTGCCCCTCGACAAGCTGCCGGAGTTCCTCGAGTGGTTCGACGCCGAGGTCGGCATGCGTCCGGTGTGGCTGTGCCCGCTGCGCACGACCCGCGCCTGGCCGGTCTACCCGCTCGATCCGAGCGACGTCTACGTCAACGTCGGCTTCTGGGGCACCGTCGAGGTGCCGGCCGACGCGCCGGCGGGCCTCGTCAACCGTCGCATCGAGGACGCCGTGCACGGCATGGGCGGGCACAAGTCGCTGTACTCCGAGGCCTTCTACGACCAGGCCACGTTCGACCAGATGTACGGCGGAGACGTGCTCGCCGCCGTGCGCTCCCGATACGACCCCGACAGCAGGCTGAGCACCCTGTACGAGAAAGCGGTGAAGAACTCATGAGCGTTGAGACCGGAGTGCGGATGTCGATCGCCGATGCGCTGGGCAAGCTGATGAAGGAGGGCCTGCCGTTCCGGTTCGAGGCCTTCGACGGCAGCTCGGCCGGCCCGCTCGACGCACCGTTCACGCTGCGACTGCTCAACGAGCGCGGTCTGTCGTACCTCATGACGGCTCCGGGCGACCTCGGCTTCGCCCGGGCGTACGTGGCCGGCGACCTCGAGCTCGAGGGCGTCCACCCGGGAGACCCCTACGAGGCCATGGTGCTCATCATGAGCCAGCTGCGGTTCAAGGTGCCGTCGGCCGGCGAGATGGTGCAGATCGTCCGCAGCCTCGGCTTCGGCAACCTCAAGCCCCCGCCGCCGCCCGAGGAGGAGCACCTGCCCAAGTGGCGCCGTGCCCTCGAGGGCCTGCGGCACAACAAGAAGCGCGACGCCGAGGCGATCCACCACCACTACGACGTCTCCAACCGCTTCTACGAGCTCGTGCTGGGCCCGTCGATGACCTACACGTGCGCGGTCTACCCGACGCTCGAGTCGTCGCTCGAGGAGGCGCAGTACGAGAAGTACGACCTGATCTGCCGCAAGCTCGACCTCAAGCCCGGTGACCGTCTGCTCGACATCGGCTGCGGCTGGGGCGGCATGGTCCGCCACGCGGCGCAGCACTACGGCGTCCAGGTGCTCGGCGTGACGCTGTCGCGCGAGCAGGCCACGTGGGCGCAGCAGAAGATCAAGGAGCAGGGCCTCGACCACCTCGCCGAGGTGCGGTTCTCCGACTACCGCGACGTGCCGGAGGGCGAGTTCGACGCGATCAGCTCGATCGGCCTGACCGAGCACATCGGCGTCAAGCAGTACCCCGACTACTTCGCCTTCCTCGAGGGCAAGCTGCGCGTCGGCGGCCGTCTGCTCAACCACTGCATCACCCGGCCCAACAACAAGACCACCACGACGGGTGCGTTCATCGATCGCTACGTGTTCCCCGACGGCGAGCTCACGGGCGTCGGGCGCATCACGGTCGCGGCCCAGGACGCGGGTCTCGAGGTGCGCCACGTCGAGAACCTCCGCGAGCACTACGCCATGACGCTCAAGGGCTGGTGCGACAACCTGGTCGAGCACTGGGACGAGGCGCTCGGCGAGGTCACGATCGGACGCGCCAAGGTGTGGGGCATCTACATGGCCGGTTCGCGGCTGGCCTTCGAGCGCAACGAGATCGAGCTGCACCACGTCCTGGCCGTCAAGCCCGACCGCACGGGCAACGCGAGCTGGCCCCTGCGTCCCACCTGGGGCAGCTGAGCCGCGGCTAGTCTCGTGGGCGTGACCGATCACCTCGACGTCCTGCGCGACCAGCTCGACTACGTCGACGTCGACCCCTACGCGGTCGCGGCCCACGCACTGCGGTTCGGGACGCCCGACGCGCTCGACCTGCTGGCGCTCATGGCGTCGGAGGGGCGCGACGGGTATGCCGTGCTGCGGGCGGCCGCGGACCGGTACGCCGCCGATGGGACGCTGCCGACCGGGCTGGTGCCGCGGGCCGTGGGTGCTCTCGGGCAGGCCCTGATCGGCAGGCACCACCGATCGGACGGCTCGTACGTCGCGTCGGCGCGCATGCACCGCCTGGCCCACGCGATCGGCACAGCGGACGACCAGCCGACGGGCTTCGCCAAGCTGCTGGTGCAGACCCAGCTGGCCGCAGGCGATCTCGCCGCCCTCGACGCGCTGCTGGCGTCCGGGCCCGACCTGGTCGACGAGCACCTGGCGTGGATCGTGCGCACCGACCGGCTCCGCGGCGATGACACCAGCCCTGCGGCGATGGCGGCGTGGAGCGACTCGTTCGCGGAGATCTTCGCGGAGGGACAGGCCCCCGTCCGGCTCGGCACCGGCGAGGGACGTCCGTTCGACCGGCTCGAAGCCATGCCGTCGGCCGCCACGCAAACGGCCGGCGAGGCCCCGCTCGTCACCGTGGTGATGTCGGTGTTCGCGCCCGACGAGAGCTTCCGCACCGCGGTGCGGTCGATCCTCGACCAGACCCACCGCCACCTCGAGCTGCTCGTGGTCGACGACTGCTCACCCGACGCGGAGGCCACGATCGCCGCGGTCGGCGACTGGGACGAGCGGGTCACGGTGCTGCGCATGCCCGAGAACGGCGGCACCTACCGGGTGCGCAACCACGCGCTGTCCCACGCGCGCGGCGAGCTCGTGACGTTCCAGGACTCCGACGACTGGTCGCACCCCGAACGGCTCGCCCGCCAGGTCGCGGCGCTCGAGGCGCGTCCCGACGCCGTTGCGTCCCTCAGCTCGTGGGTGCGCATGACGCCCGATCTCGAGCTCAACCGCGTCGGCTACGCGGCGACCCGCGTCAACGCCTCGTCGCTGATGTTCCGGCGCGCGCCGGTCGTCGAGCGGCTCGGCGGCTTCGACACCGTCCGCAAGGACGCCGACTCGGAGTTCCGCGACCGCTTGGCGGCCGCCTACGGCGACGACGCGATCGTCGTGCTGCCCGACGTGCTGGCGGTCGCCCAGCTCACCGCTGACTCGCTGTCGCGCGACGACTTCGCCTTCGGCTGGTGGGCACCGACGCGCGAGGCCTACGGCACGTCGTACGCCCACTGGCACGACCGCATCCGCAGCGGGTCGGCGTCGCCGCGCCTCGACCCGGCGGGCCCACGGACGTTCTGGGCACCGGCGAGCTTCGTCGACCGGGTGCCCGAGCCGGTCACGTGCGACGTCGCCTACGTGTCCGACTGGCGGGTGGGCATCAACCGTTATGACGGAGCCCCGCGGCGGGTGCGGGCGCTGCTCGACGCCGGCCTCACGGTGCACGCCGGTCAGTCCGTCAATCTGCGCCACGCCTACCGCACTCGGCGCGAGCAGGTGCCGGAGATCGGGCAGCTGCGGGCCGAGCGCGACCTCGGCTGGCTCGTCTGGACCGAGCCCGTGCACGCCGCCGTCACGGTCATCGACTCCGCCGAGCTGTTGATGTTCCCGCGCCACGCCGCCGACGTTCGGGTCACGACCGGCCGACTCGTCGTGGCGGCCGGCACCTCGCCCCGGCAGTCGTCGCGCGGGTGGACGCTGTACGACCCGGCCACCGTCGAGCGGCACGGACGCGAGCTGTTCGGGGTCGACGTCGAGTGGCTCCCCGCCCACGCGGGTGTCGCCGACGACCTGCGCGCGGCCGGGGCGACGACGACGATTCTGCCGCCGCGGGGCATCGCGGTGGTCGATCCCGGCCTCGCCCGTCCTGCCGTCGTCGGCACGCCGCCCGTCATCGGGGCGGCGCGTCTCGAGAAGATCGGCAAGAACCGTCTCCCCGGGGCGCAGCTGCTGCAGTACCTCCCGGCCGACCCCGCCTACGCCGTCCGGGTGCTCGACGACGACGAGGTCGTCGCCAAGCTGTTCCGCAAGAACCCCATGCCGGCGAGCTGGACGATCGTCGAGGGCGTCCCGCTCGACGTCTTCGCGGCCGGCGTCGACGTGTTCTTCGGCTACGCCCCCGAGGCATGGGGCGACGGGCCGACGTGGCCCATGATCTCCGCGCTGGCGTCAGGGGCGGTGCTGGTCGTCGACCCGCGCCACCGGTCGACGTTCGGCGACGCCGCCGTCTACGCCGGTCCCGACGAGGCGCGGCGCACGATCGACGAGTTGGTGGCCGATCCACGGGCCTACGCGCGGCAGCGTGAGCGGGGCGACGCCTTCGTCCGCGCCGCGCTCGATCCGGCTGCCTTCGCGGCTGACTGCGCGGGCTGGCTTCGGCCCATCGGATAACCTGTCCGGGGCCTGCCGGGCCTCACCGCGACCGAGAGCACCGAGAGCACCGAGATCACCGAGAGCGCCCCTGGGAGGGAAGTCATGTCGTCCGCACAGCACCGCTCGGGTGACACGACCCTCACGAAGCCCGATCACGGCCGCACGATCCGGCTCGACATCGAGGGCATGCGCACGATCGCCGTCGGCTCGGTGCTGATCGCGCACGCGGGCGTGCCGTTCGCGGCCGGAGGGTTCGTCGGTGTCGACGTCTTCTTCGTGCTGTCGGGCTTCTTGATCACGGGGCTGCTGGCGCGCGAGGTCTCGCGCACGGGCCGGGTCAGCCTCGGCAACTTCTGGGCCCGCCGCATGAAGCGGCTGCTGCCGGCCAGCGCGACGGTGCTGGTGTTCTCCACCCTCGTGACCTATCTCTACCTGCCGATCACGCAGCGGGAGGACTTCGGCGGCGACATCCGCTCGGCCGCCCTCTACGTCGTCAACTGGCGGCTGGCCGCCCGCGGCGTCGACTACCTCGCCGAGGACGTCGGCCAGTCCCCGGTGCAGCACTACTGGTCGCTCGCGGTCGAGGAGCAGTTCTACGTCGTCTGGCCCATCCTGATGCTCGTCATCGGCCTCCTCGCGGCACGGCGGTGGAAGCTGGGGGCGTTCGCGGTGCTCGGCGTCGCGACGGTCGCGTCCTTCGCGTACTCGGTGCAGCAGACCGCCGACAGCCCGGCAACGGCCTACTTCGTGTCGACGACCCGCATCTGGGAGCTCGGCATCGGTGCGCTGCTGGCCCTCGCCGCGACCCGGGTGGAGCGCCTCCCGAGCGTCCTGCGCGCCATCGGCGGATGGCTGGGCATCGCGCTGATCGCCTTCGCGGTGTTCGTCTTCGACGAGAAGACGACGTGGCCCGGCACCAACGCCCTCGTGCCGACGGTCGGTGCCGCGCTCATGATCGCGAGCGGCCTGCGATCGACGCCGGGCTCGCCGCAACGGCTGTTGAGCCTGCCGCCGATGGTGTGGATCGGCGGCCTGTCGTACTCGATCTACCTGTGGCACTGGCCGATCCTCGTGGCGGCGCAGGCCAAATATCCCGACCTCCAGCTGCGCTGGGTCGTGCTGCTGATGATCGCCTCGATCGTCCCGGCCTACCTCAGCAACCGGTTCATCGAGAATCCCGTCCGCTTCGGCACGTTCTTCAAGCCGACGGGACGCGCGATCGGTCTCGGCCTGGCCCTCACAGCGGTCGGCGTCGGCGTCGGCTGGGGGCTCAGCGTCTCGGCCACCGCAGGCGGCGTCACCGAGGCCGACACGGCCGCGAGCCCCGGCGCGGCGGCGTTGCTCGACCCGGCCAACAAGGACGTCGACTGGAGCGCGATCCGGTCGGTGGAGCGCATGCGACCGCTCGCGACCGAGGCGGTCGATGACCGTCCGGGGTTCTACGACGACGGCTCGGGCTGCCAGGTCGACGACGGCATCGCCGAGCCCAAGGCCTGCACCTACGGCGACACCTCCTCGCAGCGCACCGTCGTCATCGTCGGCGACTCCAAGATGGCGCAGTGGCAGCCCACCTTCGCCACGATGGCCAAGCGCGAGGGCTGGAAGCTCGTCCAGCTGACCAAGTCGTCGTGCACCTTCGCCGATGTCGAGTTCGCCCGCGAGAACCGCGTCGACTGCCGTGCCTGGGGCCGAACGGTGCTCAAGGACATCCTCGACCTCAAGCCCGATCTCGTGATCGAGTCGCACCGGTTCATCGATGCCCTCCCGCCCGGACGCACCGATGACGCCGACTCGACCGAGGAGGCCATGGTCAACGGCCTCACGAGCTACTGGCGCACCATCACCGACGCAGGCATCCCGCTCGTGACGCTGCTCGACAACCCGTCTCCGCCCAACGCACCGGTCTACGAGTGCGTCGCCGCGGCACCCGACGACTTGAGCAGCTGCTCGTTCGAGCTCGCCGGGGCGGTCAAGGCGTCCGGTGCGGTCGCGCAGCGCAAGGCGGCCGCCGAGGTGCCGGGCGTCGGCATCATGGACATGACGTCGACGATCTGCCCCGACGGCGACCGGTGCGCGGCCGTCATTGGCAACGTGCTCGTCTACCGTCAGGGCACGCACCTGACCAAGACCTTCATCGACACCGCGGAGCGTCAGCTGTCGGCCGCGCTCTACGACGCCTCCGACGGCGCGTTCGGCACGACCATCGATACGCCCTAGACAGCCCCGCGCGTCGCCACGAGGCGCTCGATCGCCTCGACCGCACGTCGCGAGTTGCCGCGGTCGTGGAACGTGAATGCGGCCTGCGCGCGCTGCTCGTAGACCGGCTCGCGGCGGTGGTCGCCGTCGAGGTAGGCCTCGATCGCGTCGATCGTCGACTCGACGTCGTGGGTCACGGGCCCGAAGCCGTCGCGCTCGTGGTCGAACCACGACGGCTCGGCGTGGCCCGCGTCGAACTCCTCGCGGTCGAAGTGCGTGTAGATCAGCGGGGTGCCGAGGTAGGCGAGGTCGAAGTGCACCGAGGAGTAGTCGGTGATGAACAGGTCGCACCGGCGCATGACGTCCTGGATGTCGGACGCCCCGCCGTCGAGGATCGTGACCCGCTCGCCGACGGCCGCGGCACCGTCGAACTGGGCCATCAGGTTGTAGTGCGGCATGAGCTCGAAGCGGTGGTCGTGCTGCTCGAGCAGGGCGTGCAACCGCGGGCTGCGCAGCAGGCCGTCGACGAACCGCTGGTAGGTCGACCCCTCGAATGGCACCTCGCCCGTCGCGCCCGACGTCCGCAGCTCGGTGCTGTAGAGCTCGGGGGCCAGGTAGCGCCGCCACGTCGGCATGAACAGGATCGTGCGGCTGGGCGGCGTCGGCACGAGCGCGTCGAAGCGGGGCAGGCCGGTCTCGACGACCTGCTGGTCGTAGCCGGACGTGTGCCGGATCGCCTCGGTCTCGCGGCTGCTCGCGGTCAGGTAGAGGTCGTAGCCGCCGGTGCGTCGCCGCACGTCGGTGGTCTTGTCGTTGATGCCGTGCTTGAGGTAGACGCGGTAGGCACCGGTGCGCCAGCCGAGCTGACGCATGTAGTGCTGCTTGGGCCACTGCGACGGCACCATGTGCTTGATCGAGTAGGCATTGGCCAGCACCGTCGCGTGCACCATCAGCAGCCGGTGCCGCAGCGACGAGTGCCGCACGACGCGTCCGAGCCGGCTCAGCTCGTCGAACCGGTCGCTCGACGGGTCGAGCACGTAGTAGGCCCGGACGTCGGGGCGCTCACGGCGCAGGTAGGTGAACAGGTGGTAGCCGTTGTCGCGGGCCGTGTCGGCGCGCTCGCCGACGAGCCAGACCTGACGGCCGAGGAACAGCGGACGGGTGAGGGCGCGCACGGGCTGCACGAACGCGAACGGACGCCGCCGCAGCACGTCCTTGACCGCACGGGCGGCCAGCGCCGCCGTCCAGCGCAGCCCCGCGAACCGCCGCGGATACGCCTGCGCCACGAACTCCGCGTGCTCGGTGACGGACGGGAACAGCTGCACCCGCCTGCCGTCGACCGCGATCGGGCGCGACGAGGCCAGCGAGCCGGGAGCCGCGCCGACCGGCACGACGGACGCACCGAGCGAGATCTCCATGCCTGTGGTGCCGACCGGCACCTGCTCGATCGGCACGTCCGCGACGAAGCCGGTCCAGCGGTCCGCGCCGTCCTCGTGCCGCAGGCGGGGCTCGGTGGCGACGGTGAGCTCGCGGGTGCCGTCGGGACGCAGCCAGTGCAGCAGCAGCTGCTGGTCGGCGGGCTGCTCCCCGTCGGTGCCGGGCCGGCGGCACGTGCCGACCAGGCGGAGGACGCGTCCCGCATCGACGACGTCGACCCCGTGCAGGCTGGCCGCGATCAGCTGGACCGGCTCGTCACTCACTTGCCCTTGGCCTCCAGCTCGGCGATCGCGTCGAGGATCGACTGCCGGGCGTGCGCGAGGTCGGTGAGGGTGCGCGCCGACGAGCGGTCGACCGCGGCGCGCAGCTCGTCGACCGTGCCGACCCCGCTGGTGCCGGCCTCCTCGCCGGGCGACGTCAGCAGGTAGCCGACGATCGTCGCCTGCAGGGCCAGGATGCACAGCAGGCTGAGGTCGTACTCGTCGGCGATCGTCGCGATGACACCGATCACGACGAGCACCGCCGTCGCGACGACCAGCACGAGGGTGCGCTCGGCGATGAGTCGACGCACGAGCGTCTTTGCGGTGCGCTGCCAGGTGCTCATCGGACTCCTCGGGTGCTGACGGGCATGGTGGTGAGGGCCTTGACGGCCGCGGCGTACGAGGCGGGGGCGAGGTCAGTCTCGCAGAACCGCAGGGAGCGTTGCTGCTGCGCGGCGTGCAGCTGCGGGTCGGACGCCAGCCGCTCGATGGTGCCGGCGACGTCCGGGTCGTCGAGGTAGAGCGCGGCGTCGCCGAGCAGCGGACGCAGAGCCGGCTCGACCACGACGACGCACCCACGCGACATCGCCTCGAGGGCCGGACGCAGGAGCGTCGCGCCGGGCACCTTGGTGGGCGGCACGACCACGATGTCGCACAGGTCGTGGAAGGCCGTCGTGCCGATCGCGCCGGCCGAGAAGCGCAGGGCGTCCGGACGGAGAGGACCCCGGGGCTCGCCCTCCAGCACGCGCACGTCGGCCGACGCCGGCAGCAGGCCACCCAGTCCTCGGCGGTCGGCGATCTCGAGCGCCTCGGTGGCCGCGTCGACGATGCCGACGACGGGGGCACCGGGGACGAGCCGCCGTCGCGGGAAGCGGGCGGGCCGCACGACCTGCATCGCCCGCGGCGGGTGGACGGTGCCCGTGGCACCTGACGCGGTGATCGCGGCGGCGACCTCGGCGGTCGCGGGCAGCCACTGGACGTCGACCCCGAACATCGTGCGCACGACCGACTCGACGTGCGCCGGGTCCCACCCGACGGGCAGGCGGTCGGCGACCACGGCGACCGCCTCGGGACGCATCGCGACGGAGTCGGCCGAGCGGGGCAGCGCCAGCAGGTCGACATCGCGCACGAGCAGCACCTTGGGCGTCATGGGAGCGCCCAGCAGGGCCCAGTCGGTCACCCGGCGGTACATCAGCTCGAGCAGGTCGGCACGTGGGTAGTGGCGCTGACGCGACGAGAAGCGCAGGGCGTCCATCCGGGCGACGCCGACCGTGA
Organism: Aeromicrobium fastidiosum; assembly: GCF_017876595.1. Lineage (NCBI taxonomy): Bacteria > Bacillati > Actinomycetota > Actinomycetes > Propionibacteriales > Nocardioidaceae > Aeromicrobium > Aeromicrobium fastidiosum. The sequence goes on from NZ_JAGIOG010000001.1 coordinate 1,657,448, forward strand.
GACCGGCGTCGGCCAGCGCGGCCACCTCGTCGGCTGCTCCCGCGTGTGCCAGCGGACCCGGACGCGGATCGGTCAGCACCACGACGTCGGGGGCCAGGTCGGCATAGTCGACGCCCTCCATGTCGGGCGGCGCGGGGAATGCGCGGGTTCCGTCCGGCAGCGACGAGTGTGGCGGCGTGAGGCCGGCCGCGATCTTGCCGTGCCAGTGGCGGAACGCCGAGTGGTAGGTCGCGCGTGCAGGACGGTGCCAGCTGGGCCGGAAGTCCTCGCGCGACAGCGAGCCGCCGGTCAGCTGGTACAGCGACAGCGGCACCTTGAGGTTGACGATGCTCTTCAGGCCGTAGACCGTCGCGATGCGCTCGATGTACTCGGTGTCGGCACCCTTGCGCATCAGGTCGAACGGGCCCAGGGCGTCGAACACCTCGCGCTTCATGAGCAGCGATGGGGCGCTGTGCGCGAACGCCAGCGAGCCGACGCGGGTGATGTAGAGATCGGTGTGCAGGCGGATGGCCTTCGACAGCGTCGCGACGACCTTCGCATCGGCGAACTCGGCCATCTGGCGCTCGAGCCGGCGCGGGTGCGACCAGTCGTCGCCGTCCTGGATGCCGAGGTACTCGCCGCGTGCGATCGAGAGACCGTGGTTGCGCGCCCGGTACGCCCCGCCGTTGACCGGCATGCGGTGGTAGCTGACCCGCTCGTCGAGAGCAGTCGCCCGCTCGAAGACGTCCTCGAAGCCGGCCGGGCTGTGGTCGTCCACGAGGATGACCTCGAGGTTGGCCCACGTCTGCTCGAGGATCGACCGGGTCGCGGTGAGCAGGCTCTCGGTCGGCGACCAGACGGGCATCACGATGCTGATGAGCGGCCCGTCGACCGAGCCGGCGGGGGCGTCGGTGCGGACCGTGTCGAACGGGCTGTCCGTGGCCTCGAAGCGCATCGGGTCGAGGCCACGCTCGAGGAACGGCGCGTTGAACCGCTCCTGCCACGTCTCGAGCGGGGCCGGCTCGATGCCGCGGAACGGGCTGACGATGTCGAGGTTGACCGCCCAGTGGTACCAGGACTCGGCGCTGTTGGTCGTGACGTCGGGCGTCGCCTGCGAGGTGTGCCGGCGCACGTAGTCGGCCCGGCCGACGGCGAGGTGCGCCTGGACGTCCTGCCGGTCGTACTCATAGGGGTTGCCGTCGCGGTCGGCGATCGTGCGGGCGAGGGCGAACAGATCGGCCGCGGTGCGGAAGTTGCCGTCGGAGCCGAAGGCGCGACCGAGCATCAGGTACGCGAAGCCGTACAGCGACGGGCCGTGCAAGGGTGCCAGCGTCGCGGCGTCGGGCGCGCGGCCGGCGGTCGCCTCGGCGGCCATGCCGGCGAGCTCGTCGACGCCGTAGTGGCCGCGTGACGCTTTGCGCGCCAGCATCTCCTCGCCGCCCTCGTACTCGTAGCGCAGCAGCGTCGCAGCGAGCCGTGCGCTCGACATGACACCGGAGTCGGCGAGGTCGGCGAGGTGCGGGGGCAGGCCGTGGATCGGGGTGTTCACCGGTGGGACTGCTCGCTTCCGGGTCGACGACGTCGCAGGGCTTCGGGGGTGCCTCGCCAGAATACGGGCTCGGTCGACTCAGGCCGCGTGGTGCTCCGACGCGTCGTTGGGGCGGGTGGTCCACCGCAGGACGCCGTGGCCCTTCATGATGTGGTGCCTTCGGCACAAGGGGCCGAGGTTCTCGGCCCGGGTGGGTCCGTGGGGCCAGGGGGTGACGTGGTCCTGGTCGCACCGAGTGGCGGGCACCATGCAGCCGGGTGCCTGACAGACCTCGTGGAGGTACTGCAGCGCCAGGTCGAGGATGTCGGGCGCGAACCTGCCGAGGTACTCGTGGCTGAGGATGTCGCCGGACACCGGATGGGTGACGATTCTGTGCCAGAAGGTGCTGCCGCCAGAGACGACGTCGGCGATCCACCGGGCGGGGACGGCCCAGCGTCCGTCGGCGGACTCGGCGAACCCGGCCACAGCACCCGCGAGGACGTCGGCGTCGATCGTGACGGCGATGTTCGCCGCGACGGCCGAGCTGGTGCGTACCTCGTCGTCCCTTGAGCCTGTCGAAAGGCACCAGGCCACCAGGAGGTCAGCCTCCCGCTGGGCGACGGTGCGGTCGTCATCGTCGGGTGCGGGCTTGCGGGCCTCGGTGCGGAGGCGGTGCTCGATCGCGGCGGCTTCGTGGGAGGGCAGGTAGGCGTTGAGCCAAGACATGGCGTCGTCGCCGTGGGTCACGGACACGTGCCGGTCGCGGCGCTGGGCCTCGGCGCGCTCGACCGCGAGGTCGGGCTCGACCCGCTGGACGAATCGCCTCAGCCATTGCCGGAGCTCTGCGGGCGTGTGCTCGGCGGCGTAGCCGACGACCAGCCGCTCGAGCCGGTGCACCGACTCAGCCCGCTGCAGCTTCTCGAGCGTTGCCGAGATGTCGCGCACGCGATTCCAGTCGAGGGTGCCGTGGGAGAACGCGGCCCACACCGAAGGTGTCTGTTGGCGGATACGGTCGGCCACCGACAGGCGCAGCTGGACCTGCCCCTCGGACAGCTGGGTGGCCTCGGCGATCGCGAGCGCGATCGCCGACCGTTCGACCTGTCGCAACCGTGCCGGCTCGACGTGAGCGGTGCGGGCCATCTCGGCGTCGCGGTAGTCGAGCATCCGGGCGACCTCGAACCACTCGGCTCGCGCACGCCAGCTCGTCACATCGCCGAGATCGGCGAGGATCGAAGCGGTCGAGGTGGCCATACATCTAACCTAGAACCAGCCACTGACAGTTGGTTCGGGCCAGGATTGGGCTGTGCACAGCGGAGTCACGTTCCTGGCCGACCTGCCGAGATGTGGCAGCGGAGAGTATCGAATACTCCAAGTTGCCACCGGATCGCGCACCAGTCCTGTATCGGTCCCGGGGTCAGTTGAGCAGTCACCCCCACACCCGGCAACGAGTCCCCCCGGCCCTGACGCGTGTCTCTAGCCTCTCCCAAACTGCGTTCTCGCAATCCGACGACGATTGTCTAGGCGGGAGACGTGATCCACCGTGTCCGACTGGGACTAATCATCGCGGAGCCATCTCGGAGTCCTGCGCGAACCTCGAGCAGGACGGCTTCCAATTCCGGATGAAGGATCAAAGATGAGTTCCAGAAGAACACGATCTCTAGCAGTCGCGGCTATCGTCGGTGCCCTGTTCGCGGTATCGAACCCGCGGACTGCCACGGCCTCGGTCCAGGCGACCGACGATTCGGGCCCAGTCTTCGACGGAATCGGGCCCGGTGTCGATTACGTCCCTGGCGTCGATCCTGAAGCTGACGCCCGGCGTGCGTTGTACACGGCATACGGTGAGGCTGTGCAAGGGCGTTTGGATGCATCCGCGCTCACCGAAGCGGTAGAAACCTTCGAGGACACCACTGGCGAATCGGTTACCGAAGGTGCTGCCCCGATTCCTGAGCTGGCGAAGGTCACAACAGGGATGGTCGCTGGCAAGGCTGCAACTACAGCTGCCACGACCGCGCACTCGCTGGCAGTTCCGTACTACTCACAGGGGACGGACAACAACTACTGCGGACCGGCGACGGCCAAGATGATCTTGGCTTGGGAGGGCCACAACACGAGCGCCTACAACCCCTCCCACAACAACACCGAATCGCGCCTCGCGACTTCGGACTACTTGAAGACCGATCTGCACGGGGCGACTAACTGGGGCACGAAAGACATGGAACTGGGTTTCGACAAGTTCTACGGAAGCAACTATTTGCTGCAAGACGACTCGCCGAGCGTCAGTTCGTACGTAGGCACGGTTGTTTCACACATCGACGGTTTTGACGCACCAGCCGTCGGAACCCACGAACCCGCGGGCGGCTATCACTACAACGGGCATCCGGCCGGGCAGACCATCAGGCACTGGCTTGTCGTCAAGGGTTACACCACTAATGCTGTGGGAACGACCTACCTCGACTCCTCCACGTCGATCTGGACTGGCGTGGATCAACAGTTCAACTACGGGAACAGCGCGTTCGTGCCGCGATACATCACGGGCTACTACGGTATTGCTTCATGAGAATGGTGGGGGCGCGGTCTCTGATCGCTTCGTTTCTTTTGATTCTCGGAGGATGTAGTGGTGGTACTTCGTCCCCACCGCCTGCGGGTGTCCCGTCAGCGAGTGCAAGTTCTGGCGCAACAGGCGGTACAACGCCGCCCAGCATCCCTGTAGCCAAATTCGAAAGACCCCTGACGGAAGCCACCTTGATCCGAGATGGTGTCGACGCCAAGACGGTTGCGGTCTTGAGGCAGGAGTTCGGCTCGGAACAGGCCATCTACTACGGCCTGGACCGGCGCGCCGGGATCGCCTTCGGGAGCATCAGCAAGTTGGACGGTGAGTCAGGATTGGCACCACGAGATGCCTTCATCACCGATCTGAAGACCAAAGAAATGGTCCGGATCTCCAACGGGCGAACACGCCCTGACCCCACTCAGTTCACGTCGATGACGTTTTCCAACGGGCACCTCGTCTGGGTAGAGACCGACTCCGACAACTTATCGGCCAGCAACTGGGTGATGTACGCGTACGAGCTGGGTCCCGGTGGCCAAATTCGCGGCGGGCATACCGTCGAGTTAGCCAGAGCTCCAGACGTCGGCGTGAAGCCCGTACCGATGGCAGCAGGCTCAACAGTGCCAAGGATCTCGGGCTCGGAGGTGTATTTCGCCGCAGTCTCTGCCGTTCGAAAGAACAAGAACGAGACGTCGGCATACAGAGTTCCTCTCGACGGCTCGTCGAAAATGTCCCTCTTCGAACGAGACGTGGATGGTGTATTCGCAGACGACGACTGGGTCTACTTCGGCCGGGGCGATGACCTTCTACGCCGTTCTGTCCGCGCCGGATCAAAGGCTGAGCCAGTGGCAGCTATGGACAGTATTCGTTCGTTTTGCGGCGGGGCGTTCGCACACGGCATGTTCGTAGCGTGCAGCAACAGGGCCCGCACCCAGAACCTCAAGATATTCGACACGAAAGACAACCTGATCGCCGATATCGACGTAGGTGAGAACTCGATCTCCGCGTCCACGTTGGACATCACAAGCGACCTCGTTGCCTTCGACATCGTCAGTGGGATGGGAAGCAGGATCCACCGGTATGTCTTCGATGTGCACAGCGGTCGTCTGAGTCTCCTCAGCAAGAAGAACGTCAACACCATCGCGAGTGGGTCCGGCCGGATTCAGCAACTTCGGGTCCAGCCGGAAAAAGGGATCGCCGAGTCGTTCGAATTTGTCGAGATCCTTGCATGATGCTGACGGATGCCTGCTTAGGCTGAGCACGTCGAAGATGAATGCAATTCAGACCGTGCCGGAGCAGCGCGCCGAGACCCGCCGTGACCAAGGCCCTGAAGGCACCAATTCTTCGCGGGCACGGCGGCGCGTGATGAACGTCTGGAACACTGGACGCTTGACGGCGACTGACGGCGACTGACGGCGACTGACGGCGACCAGGGCGGCGTCGGTCGTGTCGGTCCTCTCGGCACCGGCGATCGGATGTCGCGGTAGGTCGAGACAGTGACCTCGATCTGTGTTCAGTCAGCACGCGACAAATCCGTCCGACCGTGGGCTCCCACCGGTGGTCGGCATGGAGTCGAGCAGAACCTGTTGGAGCGGTCGACCTCCGCTGCGACGAAACTCGATGCTGTCTCCAACATGCCGTCGGTCCGGCCCAACCCGGCGTTCCTCCTGAACGCTCGGATCTCGCACGCGCTCACACTGGAACGCCGATAGGCCGTTCTCGCTGCCAACAGCGCGCCCCGATTGGAGATAAGGCGAGCCCGCGCGGTGCACGGATCGGAGCCTGCGCGCCAGCTTCTTGCTGTCACTGTTGAGGACCGCGGATCACCGTCCGTCGCCATTTCTCCTGCAGCGGTGACGCATCGTCGTGTTGGCCGATGAGTGAGCATGAACTACTCGAACTTCGTAGCCAAAAGCCTGCCCGCGTTGCTGCTTGGAACCGTTCTGTTCCTGCAGCCCAACATTGCTCAAGCAAACGAGATGAGCCCAAACATCATGTCTCAATGCTCGGCCGGCTATTTCTGTGTGTGGTCTGGAACAAATTTCACCGGGCAGTTTCAACGCATCGCAGCGACAAACTCGTACCGGGGCATCACGCTCACAGCGACCAAGTCGTACTACAACAACCGCATGCAACGGACGTGGTTGCATTCAGATCCGTCTGGCGGCGGATCCAGTTTGTGCATCAACCCAGGTGCCGCCAAGGCGAACACAAGTGGATGGCAGGCGGAAGCCGAAGCAGCCTACCTCGCGACTGTCACTTCTTGCTGACAGTGGGAAACAGCACGCGGTCTACGGTGGGCCGGGCTGCCGTATATCGTGACGCTTGTGACCGAAGAGGACTTCCGAAACCTCTACGACGCTCTCCGCGACTCGGTCCATCTTTTCGCGTTGCGACGCGTCGGATTTGAAGCAGCAGGTGATGTCGTTGCCGAGACGTTCGAAATTGCCTGGAAGAAGCGAGACGAGTTCCCCACCGACCCGACGGCTTGGGCTGGGTGGGTCGTAGGCATCGCGAAAAACAAGGTGCTGCAAGAGCTACAACGACGGACGCGTAAACATCACGACAACAGGTTCGTGGAGGACCGGCAGTCTTCCCAACCCATGCTGGCGCACGACGATGTGGCCCAGACCGTTGTCGACTCAGACGCCGCCCGCCTCATCTACGACCAACTGACGCCGGCCGAACAATGGCTATTCGACGTGGCCTTCATTCGAGAACTGACGCCGAAGGACGGGGCCAAGATTCTCAATATATCGGTATCTGCTTTCACCAGCCGAGTCAATCGCCTACGCCGACGCTTGGGTGCTTTGGAACTGAAGGGAAACGTTGAGCCTCAACACCCGCTGTGGTCAGGAGGCGCACCCTTGTGAACTCTGAATACGACGATCAAGAAGCAGCGAGCCAGATCGAACAGTTCCGTCGAGACGCTGAACGACTGGGTTTCGGACGGTCCGCTGACCTGTTCGGGGCTAATCAACTAGAGACGTCTGACGATTTCATACTTCGTATGAAATCTGCGGCGACGGAGCGCCGTCGGCCCGAAACGAAGCCCCGAGACAAGTCGTCGACACGGCGTTGGAAGACCCGACCTAGAATGGTCGCTGCAGCAATTGCGGCCGCAGCCACGGCCGCTCTCGTCTTCGGGATGGGGCAGTTTGGGGATTCTCCAGCGTCGGCCGACACACCTGCTGTTCTCGATTTCGAGTTCGCGTCGGCCGTGCGCATCGCTTACGCGCCTGGCACCGACCCCGATTCGACACTGGCTCTGCTGGCGAGCGCCGCTGATGCGGACCTTCGGCATGGACCCGCACACCAGGGACCTATCCAGTACAAGAAGTCCGACAACTGGTACATCGAAAACGATGACGGCAAAACCTCCCGGATTGTCCCACGCGTCACAGAGACTTGGCTGCGCCCAGACGGATCTCTTACAACTCGTGAGGCGGTAGGTAAGCCGTTGACCCAGGACGGGCGCGGAGCAACCGGTTCCGCCAGCCGAAAGGCGGTCAGCGAGACGCTTCCCCCTGGAACGGTCGATGCCGCTTTTGCCGAATCCCTACCCCTCGACCCATCACGACTGTCCACCGCCTTACTCGTTCACAGCGGGTGTCAGTCGACAGAACTGAGCGACGTCAGGTCGATGTGCCTGTACAGGGAAGTAGTAGACCTGACGGAGACGTACGTCCTACCGCGTGGCTTGACAGAAGCAATCTGGACCATGCTTCGATCCGAAGTAGGCTTCCGAAGTTTGGGGACGGTAAAGGACCGCGCTGGACGGGACGCTCTGGGCCTGTCGATCATCGACTCGAACCGGCCCACCGTGCGGCATCTCCTTCTGGGAGACTCTGACGACGGCCGGATCGTCGGGTTTGAAGAGATCCTCATTAAGCGGGATCCAGATATGGACACCCGTCCGCCATCGGTACTTTCGTTCTCAACGGTCTTGAAATCCGAGCGCTCGACGACGGTGCCGGAATGACCAATGTCGACGTCGGCTTTGCTGAGCTCGCCGGCCCGATGCCCAGTTGACGGTTCTCCTCCAGCACGTCGGTGGTCATACCTCGCGCACGGCCTTGGTATTCCTGGCAGCCCAGCCACATGGCGGACGGCCGCGGACTTATCTGTGTGCTCAGGTATCGCCTCGGCAAGCATCCGCAGCGCACGCTCATGAGTCTCGGGCTCAAACGTGTTCGGCACCCCTCCCGGCTGCCAAGGCGCAGCATCGACCCACCACTGGTGGTTGAAAATGGCACCCCACTTCGCGGGGAGGTCTGGCCATCGTCCGGAGTGGCCTGCTCACGCTGGTCGGCGGGCCGCCGTCGCTTTTCCCTGAACCACGTCTCAGCCCGGTGCTCAGAATGATCCCGCTGCAGATCCATGTCCCGCGTCAGCTCGGTCGCAGTGACATCACCCGCCACCGGGCAGAAGAAAGTTCCAACGGGCGGGAGATCCTCGCGCGGACGTGATCCGGTTGTCGCGGTGGTCCGCGGGCAGCCATGACGCCATGGTCGACGGCAGGCACGTGGCGCACTTCGTGATGATGAATCCCAACAAGCGAGGTCCGGTCGAGCTGCTGTTCCCGGTTCTCGCACGCGAGTGGGCTGCCCGCGGGGGCCGCACGTCCTGCTGGTTCACCGCGGAGCCACCGGCCTGGTATGCCGCGATGCTCGATGACGCCGGGGTCGAGCACGGTGTGATCGACGGCGTCACCGACGGAGTCATCGACAAGGACGCGTGGAACGCGGCCGTCGAGCGAGCAGCCCTCGACCTGCGGCCCGACCTCGTGCACATCCATCACGGCTGGCACGGATCGGCCGCTGCCCTGGCACGGCAGGGCATCCTGGCGGTGCAGACGGAGCACTCGTGACGCTCTCCGCAGCGGCTCGAGCCGCTGCGACGGCTGGTGCGTCACCACGGCCAGCGTGCGGTCAAGCGCTTCATCGCCGTGGCCGAGCTCATCAACGTGCAGACCCAGCGCGACTTCATGGTGCCGGCGGCCAAGGTCGTGACCGTGCACAACGGCGTCGACACCGAGCACTTCCGGCACCGCCCCGACGAACGAGCAGCACTGCGGCACGAGCTGCTGGGCATCGACGACGACCGCCTGGTCATCGCGCAGGCCGCCTTCCTGGACGCCCGCAAGCGTCAGGCGATGCTGATCGAGGCGATGCCCACGGTGCTGCTCGCCGATCCGCGCACCCACCTCGCACTCGCGGGCGGGGGCGACGACGAGCCGATGCTGCGTGAGCTGATCACGTCGCTCGGTCTCGGCGACAACGTCAGCCTGCTCACCGGCGACAACGACATCGCTGCGCTCTACGCGGCCTCGGACGTCGCCACGCTCGTGTCGACCCACGAGGGCCTGCCCGGCAGCGCGATCGAGGCGCTCGCCTGCGGGCTGCCGCTGCTCATCGCGCCCAACGGTGGCAGCGTCGAGGTCATCGAGCACGAGGTCAGCGGCCTGTTCCTGCACGACGAGACCGTTGCCGGCACGGCAGCCGCGCTCACTCGGCTGGTGACGGACGCCGGCCTGCGCGAGCGACTCGCTGTCGCGGGGCTCGAGCGGGTCCGCGAACGGTTCGACATCCGGGTCACGGCCCGGCGTACGGCTGACGTGCACGAGAGCGTCCTGGCAGCCGGCTGATCGCCTCCAACCCCGTGACCCTCTCATCTGGCCGCTGGCGGCGCGCGGTGATCGTCGGCGTCATCGTCCTGTTCGCCTGTGGCGCGGCGACCGTGTCGCTGACACGGAACGACGACAGGTCGGGCGTCCTGCCCTACTCGGCGCCGGACGTCGTCAACCCGATGCGCGGGCAGTTCGACAACATCCTCACCGGCCTCTTCCCACAGTCGAACGAGGCGAACCGCGATCTGCCCGCATGGCCCGGGACGCGGGACGCGGCGCTGCGATTCACGTGGCGGTCGCTGCAGCCGGTCGACCCCGCTGACCTGCCGGCCGATGCACCGGACGACGAGCGCTACGACTTCAGCGTCATCGATCGGGCGCTCGACGCCTACGAAGCCCGCGGCATGAGGCTCACGCTGCGCATCTCGTCGTACGACTCGTGCTGCGAGCAGCTGCGGCCGGGGGACGTCAACATCGGGGTGCCCGACTGGCTCGCCGCGAGGGACGGTGCGGTTGACCGGTACGACCGCGACGGCACCGTGCAGGTCATCCCCGACTGGAACAGCGTCGCCTACCTCGACGGGTTCACGTCCTTGGTGGCAGCGCTCGGCCGCCGCTACGACGGCGACGAGCGGCTGGCGATCTTCGAGATGTCCGGTTGCGGCGACTTCAGCGAGAACGTCCTGCCGGTGCTGAGGGACGATCTCGACGCCCCGGGCCCCGCCGAGGAGGTCAGCGAGGAGGTCCTCGGCCACTACAGCCAGTACCGCGACCAGTTCATCACCGCGGCGTCCGCCCGGCGCCTCGTCGCCGCCAACCTGCGTGCCTTCCCGCGGACGCAGATGCTCACGGCACCTGGGAACGCGCTGATCGTCAAGGAGCTCATGCGTGACAGCGACGCCCTCGACGCCGTCACGCACCCGGTCGGGATCAGGTCGGACTGCCTCGGCGTGCAGGAGGTGCTGCCGACATGGGCGACCGACCCGTCGTCGGAGTACGTCAAGCGTGGCGACGCGATCATCGACGTCGTGAAGCGGCGTCTCGTCGAGGCGCCGGTCGTGACCGAGTGGTGCCAGGTCGTCGCGGAGACGGGCTCCGACCTGGACCTGAGGCAGGTCGACGTCGACCAGGACGGCGGCGACGAGATGCCCACCGCCGCCACGGCCACCGACACCGTGGCCTTCGATGCCGACGCCGACCTCGAGCCCGGCACCTACACCGTCACGGCGGTGGTCTCGTGGGACGAGCACAAGGCCGGGGCGACCCACCGCGTCGACCTCGGACCCATGCTGCCCGCGCGGGCGGCTGTCTCAGGCCAGGTCGACGATGACGGGGGCGTGGTCGCTGGCGCCCTTGCCCTTGCGCTCGTCGCGGTCGATCCACGCGTTCTCGACCCGGGCGGCGAGGGCGGGGGAGGACAGGACGAAGTCGATGCGCAGGCCGCGCTTCTTCGGGAACGCGAGCTGCTGGTAGTCCCAGTAGGTGTAGACGCCGGGGCCCGGTGTGAACGGCCGGACGACGTCGGCGTAGCCCGCGTCGACGACGGCCTGGAAGGCGTCGCGCTCGGGCTGCGACACGTGCGTCTTGCCCTCGAACGCCGTCACGTCCCACACGTCGTCGTCGGTGGGGATGACGTTCCAGTCGCCCGTCAGCGCGATCTGCGCCGTGGGGTCGTCGGCGAGCCACTGGGCCGAGGCCTGTCGCAGGCGCTCGAGCCACTGCAGCTTGTAGTCGTAGTGCGGGTGGCCGAGCTCGCGGCCGTTGGGCACGTAGAGGCTCCAGACGCGCACGCCGCCGCACGTGGCTCCGATTGAGCGGGCCTCGACGATCTCGGGGTCGCCGAACATCGGCTGGTCGTCGGCGAACTGGGTCGCGACGTCGTCGAGTCCGACGCGCGAGATCAGCGCGACGCCGTTCCACTGGCTCAGCCCGCGGTGGACGTATTCGTAGCCCATCGCGGAGAGCTCGAGGCCGGGAAACTGGTCCTCGCGGCACTTGGTCTCCTGGACGGCCAGGACGTCGATGTCGTGACGTTCGAGGAAGCCCGTGACGCGGTCGATGCGGCTGCGGATGGAGTTGACGTTCCAGGTGGCGATACGCACGTCACGAACCTATCGCGTCGGGCTGACGGGGCCGCCGTCGTCCTCGGTGTCCCAGCGGCCGTCGTCGTCGAACTCGCACACCGTCAGCTGGTCGCGGCGCGCGAACCCGGTGCGGAACGCCGCGCGACCGACCATGTGCGCCGACACGGGCGCGGTCAGCAGCTGGAAGACCGCGATCAGCACGATGACCGTGACGTCGGACAGGTCGCGTAGCCGCAGGGCCAGCCCGGTGAGGATCAGCAGCAGGCCGACGGTCTGCGGCTTGGTGGCCGCGTGCATGCGGCTCAGCACGTCGGGGAACCGCACGATGCCGATGGCCGCGATCGTGGCCATGAGCGATCCCGAGACGAGCAGCGTGCCGGCGATGACGTCGATCATGGCGTCCCCTCCCCGCGCGGCAGCCGGGCACCCGTGTCGTCGCGGTCGCCGGTCTGGTCGTCGTCGAAGGGCTGCCGGGCGACCATGTCGTCGGGATCGGTCGGCTCGGCGTCATAGGCCCGCCGGTCGGTGTCGGGTGCCGCGAAGCGCGCGATGCTGACCGAGCTGAGGAATCCGACCAGGGCCAGCACGACCAGGATCGAGAGCGTCGTGCCGTGGCGCTCGACGGCGGCCTCGATGCCGATCGCACCGGCGCTGGCCGCGACGAAGACGTCGGCGGCGACGGTGCGGTCGAGCATCGTCGGACCGCGGACGATACGGACGATGCAGAGCACTCCCGTGATCGACAGCAGGACGACGCAGATGGTGCCGACGACGGTCATGCGTGTGCCTCCTGGTGTCCGCGGCACGCCACGACCTCGTGGTCTGCGCCGAGTGCCGCGATGACGCGACGCTCCTGCGCGAGGGCCTTCTCGCGCGCGCGCTCGACCTTGGCCGGGGTGCTGCCGTCGAGCAGGTGCAGCCAGATGATGCCCCGCCGGCTGTCGAGCTCGATCAACAGCGAGCCGGGCACCAGAGAGATGAGCTCGGCGGTGATCGTGAGCAGGAGCTCCGAGCGCGTCGCGAGCTGCACGCGGATGACTGCGCTGGCCGGCGGGGCGGCGGGCCGGATCGCGAGCCACGCCACCTGCACGCTCGCGCTGATCAGGTCGACGAGGAACGTCGCGACGAGACGGACGGCGGCGAGCGGCCTGAACCGTCCCTGCCAGCCGACCGCCGGGAACGGGAAGACCGTCATGACGACCAGCGAGACGAGCGCCCCGCCCAGCACCGTGATCGGGCCGACGTTGCCCCACAGCAGCACCCACACGAGCGTCAGCGCGACGACGACGGGCAGGCGGCTCAGGAGGTCGCGGCCGGCGGCTCTCATGCGCCACCCCCGAGCACCGCGACGATGTAGGGGCTGCGCTGCATCAGCTCGTCTGCGGCGCGGGTCGTGAACGCGAGCATGGGGCCGGCGACGACCGTCAGCGCGACCGAGCAGCCCACCAGCAGCACCGTCGGCAGCACCATGCCGAGCGGGAGGCGCTGCTCATCGCTCTCGTCGGCGACCTTCCAGGTGCTGGTGCGCTCGGTCTTGGTCGAGACGCCCGATCGTCCGTGCATCGAGCCGCCGTGCGAGTCGGACCCGAGGTCGTCGCCCGCCTCGTGCTCGGGCTCGGCGGGCTGCCAGAAGGCACGGTTCCAGACCTTGGCGATCGCATAGAGGGTCAGCAGGCTCGTGACGACCGCCGCGGCGACGGCGACGTACGACAGCCACCGGTGGTCGTCGACACCGGCCTGCACCAGCGCGAGCTTGCCGAGGAATCCCGAGAACGGCGGGATGCCGGCGAGATTCATGGCCGGCACGAAGAACATGACCGACAGCACCGGGGCGGCGCGGGCGAGACCGCCCAGCTTGTCGAGGTTGGTCGTGCTGCTGCGGTACTCGATGAGTCCCGCCACGAGGAACAGCGTCGTCTGCACCGTGATGTGGTGCGCGATGTAGAAGATGGCACCCGACAGCCCCGCGGTGCTGCCGAGCGCGACGCCGAACAGCATGTAGCCGATGTGGCTGACGAGCGTGAACGACAGGATGCGCTTGATGTCGGACTGCGCGACCGCGCCGAGGATGCCGACGACCATCGTGAACACCGCGGCCCACAGCAGCAGCGTGCGCAGGTCGCTGTCGGGGAAGAGCAGCGTCTGCGTGCGGATGATCGCGTAGATGCCGACCTTGGTGAGCAGGCCCGCGAACACCGCGGTGACGGGAGCGGGCGCCGTCGGGTAGGAGTCGGGCAGCCAGGCCGAGAGCGGGAACACCGCGGCCTTGATGCAGAACGTCGTGAGCAGCAGCAGCTGCAGCAGGGTCGACACCTCGGGAGGCAGATCGGCGATGCGGCCCGAGAGCGCCGCGAAGTTGACCGTGCCGGTGGCGGCGTAGACGCACGCGATCGCGACGAGGAAGACGACCGACGAGATCATGCTGACGACGATGTAGATCGTGCCCGAGCGAACCCGTGCGCCGGTGCCGCCCAGCGTGATCAGCACGTACGACGAGACCAGCAGGATCTCGAAGCCGACGAACAGGTTGAACAGGTCGGCCGACAAGAAGGCGTTGGAGACGCCGGCGCTCAGCACCAGGAACGTCGGGTGGAACACCGACAGCGGCGCGTCGCGGCCGAACTCGACGATGCCCTGGCCGAAGGAGTAGAGCAGGACGCAGAGCGTCACGATCGTCGAGACCAGCAGCATCAGCGCCGACAGCCGGTCGGCGACCAGGCTGATGCCGATGTCGGCGGGCCAGCCGCCGACGTTGACGGTCTGCGGTCCGAAGTGGTCGGCGCGGTAGAGCAGCACCGCCGACACCGTGACGACCAGCGCCAGGATCGCGATGCTGATGACGCGCTGGGCGCGGGCCGATCGCCCGAACACCAGGCACAGTCCCGCGCCCAGCAGGGGCAGGATGACGGGAAGGAGCACGATCTGGTTCACGAGTCCTCGCCCCCTGAGTCGTCCGCTTCGCCCCGTGAGCCTGTCGAAAGGGCCTCCGGCACCGTCGCGTCCGGCACCTCGTGGATCTCGGGGTGCTGCGCCGGGGCGTCGGAACCCTCCTCGTCGGGGAGTGCCGCATCGGCGGCGTCGAAGCTCGCGGAGGTCTCGTCCTGCTCGGCGCGGCGACGGATCAGGTCGTCCTCGACGTCGTCCTGGACGTCGTCGTGGCCCGTGAGCTGCCACGCGCGGTAGGCCAGGGCCAGGCCGAACGCCGTGACGCCGAGGGTGATGACGATTGCCGTCAGCACCATGGCCTGGGGCAGCGGGTCGCTCATGGGCTTGTCTGACAGGCCGACGATGGGGGCGGTGCCGGCGGGTCCGGAGACCACCAGGAACAGCACGCTGACGCCGTTGCCGATCAGCACGAAGCCGATCAGGATGCGCGTCAGGCTGCGCTCGAGCACCAGCGTCACGCCGGCCGCGACCATGACGCCTACCAGGATCACCAGGGGGAGGTTGGGGGTCATGCGGTGGCCCTTTCGGCACCGGCGGCACGGTCGGCATCGGCCTCGATCTGGTGGTCGATGCCGCCGCCCAGGCTGCGCAGCACGTCGAGCGCCAGCCCGATGACCACGAGGTAGACGCCAACGTCGAAGAACACCGAGGTCACGAGGTGCAGCGTGCCGAGAACGGGGATGTGGACGTCGACGATCGCGCTCTGCAGCACGCCGCCGCCCAGCAGCGTCGGGATGAGCCCGGAGAGCGCGGCCGTGGCCAGGCCGATGCCCAGCACGACGCCCGCGTCGATGGGGGCGGCCTCGTCGAGCTCGGCACGACCGCCCGCGAGGTAGCGGATCATGAGGGCGAGGCCGGCGACCAGGCCACCGGCGAAGCCGCCGCCGGGCAGGTTGTGGCCGACCAGCATGAGGTAGACCGAGAACACCATGACGGTGTGGAAGATCAGCCGGGTCACGACCTCGAAGACGACCGAGCGGCGGGCGTCGGTCGACGGTCGACCCGCCCGCAGCCAGCGGCCGTTGGCGCTCGGGTCGGAGCCGATCGTGGGCTCGGCGCGGCGTGGGCGTCCGGACCGGTCGGTGATGAGGAAGATCAGGCTCGCGACGCCCGTGGCCGCGACGACCAGCACCGACAGCTCGCCGAGCGTGTCCCAGGCGCGGATGTCGACGAGCGTCACGTTGACGATGTTGTCGCCGCCGCCGTACTCGACGGCGGGCTTGGCGAAGCCGTCGGAGACGGGACGTGCGGTGCGTGCGTTGGCCGCGACGAGGGCGAACCCCGCCACCGCGGTGCCGGTCGCGACGCCGATCGCGACCCTGACCCAGCGCGCGACGTTGAACGGCCGGTCGGAGAAGAACGGTGGCAGCCGGCGCAGCACCAGCACGAACGTCACGAGCAGGAACGTCTCGACGAGGATCTGCGTCAGCGCGAGGTCGGGCGCACCGTGCGCGACGAACAGAAGGGCGGTGCCGTAACCCGTGATACCCACCAGCAGGACGGCGCGCAGACGCCGGCGAGAACGCACCGTGAGGATCGCCGCCCCACCCATCAGCACGGCCGCCGCCAGCTGGATGCGGCTGTCGGCACCGCGCACGGAGACGTCGTCCCACGCGCCCACCAGGGCGGCACCCGGCACGAGGATCAGGACGACGAGGATCACGCCGAGGTAGATCGGGAGGGAGCCGCGCTGCGTCAGGCCGGTGACCTCGACCGACAACCGGTCGACGCCTCGCATGATCCAGTAGTACGCGCGTTCCGCGTCCGGCACGCGCACGTGGTCGGCGACGGAGTGCTGGAGGGCCGCCACGGGCCTGCGCCACCAGAACAGCGCGAGCCCGGCGACGACGCACAGGACGGACAGCGCCAGTGCGAGGCTGAAGCCGTGCCACAGGGTCAGCTCGGCCTCGTGGGCCCCGGGCGCGAACTCCTCGGCGTACGACATGACGCGCGGCGTGAGCCAGGGGCCGGCGAGCCCCGTGACCACGGTCAGCACCGCGAGGACGACGGGTGCCGCCTGGAAGCCGGGCGAGAAGTCCTTGGGCATGCAGGCCGGCTGGCCGGGCTTGGTCGCGAAGATGCCCCACACGAAGCGGGCGCTGTAGGCGACGGTCAGGATGCTGCCCGCGACGATGCCGGCGAGGGCCAGCACCGACCATCCGCCCCAGCCGAGGTCGTCGCCGAGGTCGGCGAAGGCCGCGAAGCCCGCCTCCTTTGCGGTGAAGCCGAACAGCGGCGGCAGTCCGGCCATCGAGCCCGCAGCGACGAGCGTCACGACGAACAGCGTCGGGCGTGCCTGCCGCATACCCGACAGCTCGCGCAGGTCGCGGGTGCCGACCGACCGGTCGACGATGCCGACGACGAGGAACAGGGTCGACTTGAACAGGCCGTGGGCGCACACCAGGGCGAGCCCTGCGAAGGCCGCCGAGCGGCTGCCGGCACCGACCATCGCGACGAGGAATCCGAGCTGGCTCACGGTGCCGTAGGCCAGCAGCAGCTTGACGTCGTACTGCCGCAGCGCGCGGAGCCCGCCGAGGATCATCGTGACGATGCCGAGCCCGACCAGCACCGGCCGCCACCCGGGCACCTCGGCGAAGGACGGGGCCAGCAGCGCGATGAGGAAGATGCCGGCCTTGACCATCGCGGCAGCGTGCAGGTAGGCGCTGACCGGGGTGGGCGCGGCCATGGCACCGGGCAGCCAGAAGTGGAACGGGGCCAGTGCCGACTTGGAGATCGCTCCGACGACGATCAGCAGCACGGCGACCGTGACGCTGCTGCCGGTCGGGGCGGCCTCGAGGATCTCCTGCAGGCGGGGGCTGCCGGCCTGGTCGGCGAGCATCACGAGGCCCACGAGCATCGCGAGGCCGCCGAAGGTCGTGACGAGCAGCGCGTTGATCGCGGCGCGACGGTTGGCCCGGCGCTCGGGGTTGTGCCCGATCAGCAGGAACGACAGCACCGTCGTGAGCTCCCAGAAGATGTAGAGCACGTAGACGTTGTCGGACAGCACGAGCCCGAGCATCGATCCGGCGAACGCCGTCAGGACGCCCGAGAACCGCCAGATCTCGTGGTCGCCGGGCTTGAAGTACCACGTGCAGTAGACCAGCACGAGCGCCCCGACCCCCGTGACGACCAGGGCGAGGATGCCGCTGAGCGGGGTGATGACGAAGTCGAGGTCGAGCCCGATCGTGGGGATCCAGGTCAGGCGCTGGTGCTCGGGGGCACCGCCGTCGGTGACGCGGGCGACGTGCGGGAGCAGCCAGGCGAACGAGGCGGCAGGTGCCAGGGCCAGCGCGAGGAACGCTCGGCGTCCCATGAACCGGACGAGGACGGGGGCCCCCGCTGCAGCAAGAAAATGGAGCGTCAGGAGGGCAGTCATGGCGTCCCCCCACCCTATCGGAGGGGGTGGCGGACCGCCGAATTCGCCGATGTCGGGACAGGTGGTGCCCGTGGGGCGCACGATGGTGGTCGCTGTAGGGAGCAGCCGCCCCGGGGAGGGGGCCTCATCATGCGCGATCTCATCATGCGCCGCGCCGTCGTCGTGCTCGCGACGCTGGCCGCGGCCGTCTGCGCCGGCGGTGCGCCCGCAGGAGCCGTGGGTGCCGCCGGCGCGCCCCCGGTCGAGCTGCCGGCGGCCCCGGTCGGGCTCACGTCCGCCGTGCCGCAGCCCGCGACGCTCGACCCCGTCTCGCCCTACCTGCCGCAGGTCTCGTGCAACCCCGTCGACATGGTCGGGCCCCGCATGCTGCGCGACCTGCTGTTGAGGACGTACGGCATCGGACGTGCCGGCGGCATCTCGCGCGGCTGCACCGAGGGGTTGTCGGAGCACAGCGAGGGCCGGGCGATGGACTGGATGGTCAACGTCAAGGTGCCGGCCGAGAAGGCCGCTGCCGCCGACTTCCTCGCCTGGGTCACCCGCGACGACGGGGTCAACGCGCGGCGCCTCGGCATCATGTATGTCATCTACAACAAGAAGATCTGGTCGGTCTACAACACCTCGGCGGGCTGGCGTCCCAGCTACGCCCACACCGATCACGTCCACGTCTCGTTCAGCTGGAACGGTGCGCGCGGCAACACGTCGTTCTGGACCGGGACGACCGGGGTCACAGACTTCGGGCCGTGCGTGCGGTTCAAGGGCTCGTACGCCGCACCCACCGACGCGCCGCGGGCCACCAGGTGCGCCGCTGCGACGACGGCACTCGTGAGGACGTCACGGGCGCCCCGGGCCTTCGGCAGCACGGGCCGCGCCGTGAGTGCCGCGCAGACGCTGCTCGGCGTCCCCATGACCGGACGGTTCGACACCGCGACGTGGACGGCCACGCGTGCCTGGCAGCGGGTGCACGAGCTGCCCGTCACGGGTGCCCTCGACCACCCCACCTGGGCGTCGCTCGACCGTCCGAGCATCACGCGCAGGACCGTCACCGGTTTCACCCGTTCCAAGGCTGCTGCCTACGGCGTGGCTCACTACTCGGGCAAGACGCTGGCCCCCGGCCGGGCGGCCAAGGCCGTCGCGATCCTGCAGACCGGGCTTGGCATGCAGGCTGTGGACCGCACGGGCTACTTCGGGCCGGGGACGCTCGCGGCCGTGGTCGAGCTGCAGAGGCGGGCCGGCCTCGTCGCCGACGGGCTCGTGAGCGGCGAGGAGTGGCGGGCGATCCGGTCCGCCGCCGGGTGATCCGGCGTGGCGTTTGGCCGGGCGGATCGTCGGCGGACTGCCATCATGAATCCATGAATGACCAGAGCTCGGCCGCGCACAACCCCGAGAACGAGGACGACCACCTCGAGCGCCGCATCCGCGAACAGCCCGATGTCACCCCGCACCCGATCGTGCGACGCATCGTGCTGGCGATCGTCATCGTCGCGGTCGCCTACGTCGTCTACCTCCTGTCGGCCGCGTTCTTCCCGCGCGAGTGGGCGCAACGCGTCGGCGACCAGGCGGGTGGCAGCCTCACGCGGGGCACCACGTGGGGGCTGTTCTACGGCGTCGTGTTCACCGCGGTGCCTCTGCTCGTGCTGGTGCAGGTGCGGCGGCGCTTCTTCAGCTGGATGTGGCGCGGCATCGTGGTCGTCGTCGCGATCGCGTTGGCCGCCCCCAACTGGCTGACGTTGTCGGTCGTCGCGGGCGACAGCAAAGCCGCGCGTGCCGGACGCAGCATCATGGACAACGAGGCCCCGGGCTTCCGGGCCGCGACGCTGATCGGCGTCGTCATCGGTGCCGTGCTCGTGATCGGGTTCACGATCGTCACGATGCGGCTCAAGAGCCGTCGCAACGAGGTCAAGCGGCTCAAGGGCGAGCGCGACGAGCTGCGTCGTGGGTCGGACGCGGAGCGGTAGCTCCCGTTCCAGTCGTCGCCGCGACGGTCAGGGGGTGACGTCCCGACCGTTCGCGGCGTTGAAGGCGGCGATGGCGTCCTTGCCGATCCGCAGGCACTCGGTGCTGACGAAGATGTTCTGCCCGGCCGATCCGCCGCGCTTCTCCTGCGACGACAGGTCGACCTGCAGCCCGTCGACCGTGTAGGTGCCCCTGCCGGTCATCTCCAGGCCGCTGAGCTTGAGGGACGCGCTGTCGAGCGCCCGGGAGACGTCGGAGGCGGCCTGCTCGGGTGGGCGGACGTCGTAGGTCACGAACGTGTCGACGAAGTACGCGGCCTCGTCGGGATCACCGTTGTCGCAGCCGGCGAACAGACCTCGGCCGAGACTGTCAGGGCTCGGCGGCTCGGCGCCCATCCCGGTCACGAGCGCGCCGACCACCCGCTGCGCCGCGGAGTCCACGCGGTCCTGTTGCTGGGACAGCGCCGTGGCACCGATCAACCGTGGCGCGTCGTCCCCGCACCCAGCCAGCACCACGCACATCGCGATGAGGACGAGGACGCGGCGCATCCCGTGACCGTACACGTCATCGGCGGTGCGGGTCAGACGGATCGGGCCGCGTCCATGACCTCGCCGATGCGACGGTTGAGCCGGCGCATCGCGAGGTCGTAGGCCCAGGGCACCCACCGCTGGGCCAGGTGGCCGAGCCGCACGTCGCGCGAGGTGAAGACCAGGTGGTCGCCCCGCTCGACCCCGCGGATCATGGCCGCGGCGGCAGCCTCCGGCGTGACGGCGTGCCGCTCGAAGTGCTCGACGGTGCGCCGCACGGCCGGGTGGTCGCGGTCGACGCCGACGATGTCGACCGTCCCGACCAGCGGCGTCCGGACGGCACCGGGGCACACCAGCGTGACGCCGATGTCGTGGCGCTCGAGGTCGAACCGCAGCACCTCGCTGACGCCGCGCAGGCCGAACTTGGCCGCGCTGTACGGAGCGTGGAGCGGGAGCCCGAACAACCCGGCGGCCGACGAGACGTTGACGACGTGCCCTCCCGTGCCGGCCGCGATCATGGGCGGCACGAAGGCCGACAGGACGTGGATCGGCCCCATCAGGTCGACCTCGACGCAGTCGCGCCAGTGCTGCGGCGACAGGTCCTGGATGCGTCCCCAGGTGGAGATGCCGGCGACGTTCATGACGACGTCCACGGGCGCCCGGTCGAGGCTGCGGCGCGCGAGGGCGGCGACCGCGTCCTCGTCGGTGATGTCGAGGGCCTCGTGGTGGACGACGTGACCCTCGACCAGCTCGACGGTGCGGGCGAGGCCGACCGGATCGCGGTCGGTCAGCACGAGACGGGCTCCACGCTGCGCCGCCAGCACGGCAGCGGCCCGGCCGATGCCGCTCGCGGCTCCGGTGACGACAGCCGTGCGGCCCTCGAAGGTGGTCCTGCGCATGTCGTCCCTCGTCTCGTCGCCACGTAGAAGTTGGACGACCGTATCAGTTGCGTGTCGCGGTCCGGCCCTGTCCGTGCCCGCGGCTAGCGTGGCAGGAGTCCACCCGGGCGGCAGAAGCGCGGATGGCAGGAGCACAGAGGGCAGGAGCACAGATGAGAGCCAACAAGTACGCAGGTGCGTGCGCCCTGTGCGGTGTCGCGGTCGCGATCGCCGCAGGACGTCTGATCGGTCTGCCCGGCAGCTGGCGCACGATCTGTCTCGGCTGCTCGCCCACCCCGCCGCCGCAGGGCGACCATGACGGTTGGCATGTCGCGCCGATGGCCTCCCTCGATCTCGAGACCACGGGCACCGATCCGCTCGCCGACCGCATCCTCAGCTTCGCGCTGCTGGGCGACCGCAGCGTCGACGTGTGCGGGCTGGTCGACGCCGGCGTCGACATCCCCGAGGCGGCCTCGGCCGTCAACGGGCTCACCGCCGAGGCCCTGGCCGGTGCCCCGCAGCCCGTCGAGGCGGTGGGACTCATCGTGCAGTGGCTCGACGACCTCATCGAGCGGGGCGTGGGGCTCGTGGTCTACAACGCGGCGTACGACCTGACGATGGTGCGGGCCGAGGCGGCCCGGTGGGGCGTCCGCCAGCCCGACTGGCAGCGGCTGCTGGTCGTCGATCCCTTCGTCATCGACTGGGGCATCGAGCGCGGCGGGCTCGGACCGCGCAGGCTGTCCGACGTCGCGGCCTACTACGGCGTCGCGCTGACCGACGCCCACGATGCGACGGCCGATGCGCGAGCGGCCCGATCGATCGCCCGCGAGATCGGTCTGCGTCACCCCCTGGTCGCCGCGGGGACGCTCGACGACCTCATGGAGCGCCAGCGGGCGTGGTTCGCCGACCGCGCCGACGACTGGAACCAGTACGCCCGGCGCGTCGGGCGCACCCTCGACGACCCGATGGGCTGGCCGCTGGCCCGGCTCGGTGCCGAGCCCCTCGTCACCGCCTGACGCGCTCCAACACGGCGTCGGCCAGTGCGTCGGGAGCCTGTTCGGGCACCCAGTGGCCGATGTCGGCCAGCTCGACGAACCGGTAGTCGGCGTCGACGAAGTCTCCGCACGCCTCGGCCGGCACCCGGCCGATGGCCTGGTCGAGCGCGCCCCACACGAACGTCGTCGGCACGGCCGTGCGCGGCACCGACCCCAGTCCGGCCCCCATCGCGCGGTACCAGCTCAGCGCGGCGGTCAGCGCTCCGGGCTCACCCAGGTGCGCGACGTAGCGGACGGCGAGGGCGGTCGGCACGGCGTCGCCGTAGATCGCCGTCAGGCGCCGGGCCCCGTCGGCGAGCAGCAGGTCCTCGGCGACGCCGGGCTGCCGGAACACCGAGATGTACGAGGCCTTCTCGGCCTGCTCCGGATCGTTGCGGAGGGCGTCGTTGTAGGCCGTCAGGTGGGGCACCGACACCGCGGTGAGCGACCTGACCCGCTCCGGACGGGTACCGGCCGCCAGCCAGGCGACCGCCGATCCCCAGTCGTGGCCCACGAGGTGGAACGTGTCGATGCCCAGTGCGTCGGCGACGCCGAACACGTCGCCGGCCAGCAGCTCGGTCGCGTACGAATCGACCCCCTGGGGCCGAGCGCCGGGGGAGTAGCCCCGCTGGTCGAACGCCACGACCCGCAGGCCGGCATCGGCCAGGCGTGGGGCCACCTGCGTCCACGACAGCGAGGTCTCCGGAAATCCGTGCAGCAGCAGGACGGGATCGCCGTCCTGCGGTCCGGCGAACCGGGCGTCGAACGTCAGGTCGCCGACTGTCACGGGGGTGGTCGAGTCGAAGGTCATGAGGTCTCCTGCGTCATGCGTGGGGTCATCCACGCGGGGTCATTCGAAGGTCTCGCCGATGCGGGCGACGGCCTCGCGGTCGAGCACTGCCGCCGTCTCGACATCGGGTGCCGAGCCGCCGCGGTCGTGCGGCAGCCACCAGCGGTCGGCGTCGTCGCGAGGCGACTCCGGGTAGGTGTCGATCGCCTCGGCCAGCAACAACCCCATGCTGGCGTGGAGGCGCTCGGTGAGACCGTCGACCGTCTCGCCCGGCTCGGCCTGCAACGGCTCGCCGACCACGATCGTGATGGGCACGCGACGACGCAGCGACCGGTGACCGTCGACGGTGTAGATGCGGTGTCCGCCCCACACGACGACCGGCACCAGGGGGGCACCCCGCTGCAGGGCCAGACCTGCGGCTCCGCGCTTGAACGGCTTGAGCAACCACGACCGGCTGATCGTGGCCTCGGGGAACACCCCGACCACCTGGTCGGCGTCGAGCAGGGCGAGCCCCCGGCGGTACGCGCTGGCCCCGCGCGACCGGTCGACCGGCACGTGGTGCATCGCGCGCATCAGCCGTCCGACGACCGGCAGCTCGAACACCGAGGTCTTGGCCATGAAGCGGATCCGCCGGCCGCGAACGCGGGCCACGTAGCCGATGAACGTGAAGTCGAGGAAGCCGATGTGGTTGCCGGCGACCACGGCCCGTCCTGATGTGGGGAGGTGCTCGACCCCGCGGACGTCGAACCTGTAGCCCATCAGGCGGAACAGGTGGCCGAAGACCCAGATGACGAAGCGGTACGTCTTGTCGTTCCCCGGCACCTGCTCACCCTACGTCCGACGCGAAGCCTTGCGCGGGAGGCCGGAGGGGTCCGCGGGGTGCTCGTGGCTGACGATGCCCGTGGCCAGCAGGAAGACGGCCGCGATGTACAGGGCCATGATGGCCAGGCCCGTCGCCGTGGCGTCGGGGTCGATGCGGCCCGCCTCGGACAGGGCGATGATGCCGTCGGAGACCAAGAACAGGGCACCGCCCAGGCCAGCGCGGGTGCCGGCAGCCAGCGACACGCACGCCGTGCCGACCAGCAGCGCCGCGTAGACCGGGATCGCCGGCTTGAGGTCGGGCTCGAGGCCACCCCAGCACCACGCGACCATGCCGATCGCGATCACGACGTAGACGATCACGATGGCGGGTCTGGCCCGCAGTCGGGTGAGGGCCCCGCGCTGCACGAACAGCGTGATGAACGCGATGTGGGCGCCTGCGAAGGCCGCCATGCCCACGATGAACAGGTCGTCGAGCTCGAGGAACAGGTCGCCCAGGAAGCACAGCGCCAATGCCGCGACGAGCAGTCGAGGCGCATGCTGCTGCACGGCCCACGCAGCCAGGAGGGGTGCTAGCAGGCACTTGCTGATGCTGTCCCACGGCTGCGCACCTGCCGCGTTGAGCGTCAGGTGGACGAGCGCGACGACGCCGAACGCCGCGAGCCACGGGTTGCGGACGGCTGACATGCCCGACACCGTACCGCCCGGCCGACATGCTGCCCGGCGTAGAGCTCGCGCCGGCGAGTGGCGGGTTCGCACGGGCGACTACCGCGTCGTCTACGAGATCCGCGACCGAGTCCTCGTGGTGCTCGTGCTGGCAGTGGGCCGCCGCCGAGACATCCACCGCACCCGGTGACGGATGCTCTAGCTGGCGCGGCCGTCGAGCTTGCTGACGTACATCTCGGCATCGGCGCGGGTGAAGGCCTCGGCGACGCTGACCACACCGGCCGCTGTCGGCGCGTAGCCCATCGAGGCACGGATGCCGGCGTCTGCGAGTGCCGTGACGAAGCGGTCGAAGTGTGGCTGGAGCCTGCTCATCGGCAGGTTGTTGGCCAGGACCACGAACTCGTCGCCGCCGTAGCGGGCCACCCGGTCGCCGTGACCCGCGGTGGCCGTGAGCACCTCGGCGGCTCGGCGCAGCAGCTCGTCGCCGGCGGCGTGGCCCTCGACGTCGTTGACGAGCTTGAGCCCGTCGAGGTCGATGACCGCAACGGCCACGGGGTCGCCGTAGGCGCTGACCCGCTCCTCGGCGTCGTCGACCAGCAGGTCCCAGCCCCGGCGGTTGACCAGGCCGGTCAGCGCATCGGTCTCGGACAGCGCCAGCGCGATCTCGGCCGAACGTCGCTCACGGTCGGCGATGCGCGACATCGCCAGCTGCGACGACAGCAGGTCGCCCATCAACGCGACGAGGTCGGCGTCGACCGCGTCGATCCCGGCCAAGGGCTCGGTGCCCACGCCGCACAGCGTGCCGAAGGCGTGGCCCTCGTCGTCGGTGATCGGGAACCCGACGTAGGCGCGGACCACCTGTGCGTCGGGGTGGTCCGCGTAGTCGGCGTCGGCCTGGGCGTCGAGCACGATGCGCGACGCGCCGTTCGACATCCGGATGCAGAACGTGTCGTCCCACGGGACGCGCCGGCCGAGGCTCAGCAGGCCCTGGTCGTGCACGTGCAGGTGCACCTGCTCACCGGCCGCGACCCGCGAGACCGACCAGTCGGGGATGGGAGTGTGGGCGTTGAGGTAGTCGACGACGCGCTGCGCCGCTGCGCTGAACATGTCGGCACCGTTGGCCATCTCCCGAGGACTCACTGCACAAGTGTGCCTGTCCGACGGTCGCGGCGCAGCGGAAGTGGGACGTGGCTCAGGTGACCAGGCAGAACGGATGGCCTGCCGGATCGGCGAAGACCTGCCAGTCGCCGTCATCCTCCTCGGACACGACGTCGCCGAGCTGTCGCGCGCCGAGCTCCAGCACTACCGCCCGAGCCTGGGCCAGGTCGTCCACCTCGACGTCGAGGTGCGCCTGCTGCTCGCCGTGCCCGCCCGGCCACGGGGGAGCGACGTGGTCGGCGACGACCTGGAAGCACACGCGGGCCTCGTCGCCGCGGCGCTCGAGCGACCACCAGTCGTCGTCGCGCTGCACGATCGGACGGTCGAGGACCGCGGCCCAGAACGTCGCGAGCGGCTCGGGCTCGCTGCACTCCAGCACGATCGACCGGAGCCGGCCCACGCCGCTCACGACGCCTCCTCGTCCGTCCCGTCGGCGTCGGGGTTGGTGACGCTGGGCTCGAACGGCTGCCCCGACGGCTGCTCGAGAGGCTGGTCGTCGGGATCCGTGCGGGTGTCGGGCGTGGTCGGGTGCTCGGGCGATGTCTCGGTCATGCCCGGGGGTTACCCCGGTGCGGCGGCCGCATGCGCCGGTCAGGTGCAGAGCGAGTCGTTGGCCTTGCGGGTCGTGGCCTTGACGGGCTCGGGCTTGACCGGATCGGTGCCGGCCTGGATGCGGTCGGAGCCGATGATGAGCCACACGCCGGTGATCTTCGACGTCTGCTCGATGATCTGGGCCTTGAACCCGAAATCGGCGTTGATCTGGTCGGCGGTGGCCTTGGCCTCGGGGGTGCCGTCGACGAAGATGCGCGTCGCGGTGGCGGGCTTCTGGGCCGTGGCGACGCCGTTCACGGTGTAGCCGAGGGCGGTCAGCGACGCCTGTGCCGAGGTGCCGAGACCCGAGGTCTGTGCCGCGTTGAGCACCTTGACGGGTGCCGACCGGGGGTTGCTGACCTCGGTCGCGGTACCGCCGCTCGCGGGCTTGTCGGGCGTGTCCTCGCCCTCGACCGGCATCTCCTGGTCCTTCGCGACGGCCTTGAAGATCGTGTCGGCGTCATCGGTCTTGACGACCCGGTTGGCGTCGAAGGGCGCGGCTCCGTTGGGCATCGTGACGAACGTGATGCCGGAGTCGGGCACCGCGCGGGCGCGCTTGGCCAGGCTGGTGAGCTCGGGGATCGACGAGATGCCCTCGTCGACCGTGATCGACTTGGTCAGCGCGTTGACGAACCGGAAGAGCTTGTCGGGCCGGGTCAGCACGCTGGTGCTGCGGGCCTGCTCGATGATCGACGACATGACGACCTGCTGGTGACCGAGCCGGCCGATGTCGCTGCCGTCGCCGACGGCGTGGCGGGTGCGGGCCAGGGCGAGCGCGTCCTTGCCGGGGATCTTCTGCTCGCCGGCGGGCAGCTTGAGCTTGGCGAGGGGGTCGACGAGCGGCTCGTCGAGGCACACCTTGACGCCGCCGAGGGCGTCGACCATCGAGGCGAATCCCTCGAAGTCGAGCTGGACGAAGTGGTCGATGCGCACGTTGCTGATCGTCTCGACGGCCTTGACGGAGCACGCGGGTCCGCCGTCGAGAGCAGCGTTGATCATCTGGTTGGTGCCGCCGGCGAACGCCCCGCTGCCGGTGTTCTTGCAGGCGGGCAGGTCGAGCACGGTGTCACGGGGGATCTGCACAGCGTCGATGCGGGTGTTGCCGCGCGAGAAGTGCACCAGCATCAGGGCATCGCTGCGCTGAGATCCGGTGCCCTTTCCGTACTCGTTGGTGCCGAGGTCGCGGGAGTCGGAGCCGATGAACAAGATGTTCATGGCACCCTTCGGGGTGTCGTCCTTGACGACCGAGTCGCCCAGCTTGGCGGTGTCGATGTTGCCCTGCAGCTTCCAGATGGCCCCGGCCGCTCCGATGCCGAGCACCAGGACGAACACGCCGAGCCCGACGAGCGTGCGACGCACGATCTTGCGGCGTCGCGACGGCTCGCGTCGGCGCTTCGGCGGGGTGCTCGGCGCGATGTCGGGCGTGGTCACTGGCGTGCTCCTGGTGTTGGCAGAACTTCCAGAGTACGAGCAGAACCTGAGGACATGCTAGGAAAGCGGCGTGACGTGTCGCGCACCGCGCGTGCGCCGACGAGGGACCCTCCAGGCGCGGGAGCCCGCTCGTCCGCGACGGGGTGCGTCAGCGCCGGCCGCGGAGGCCGCGGCGCTGCGTCCTGCGCTCCTCGAGCTTCTTCTGCGCCATCGGGATGCCGACGAGCGCCAGGAGCTTCCAGACGGCCCAGCCGAGGACCGTGAAGAGATTGCGCTTGGGGTGTGCCATGGTTCCTTCTCTCTGTGGGCAGACGTGCCCTGTGGTGGGACGTGCGACGGGGACGGCGCGAGCCGTCCCCGTCCCGTGATGCGGACTACTTCTTGAAGGCGTCCTTGATGTTCTCGCCGGCGTCCTTGACGGACGACTTGGCCTGGTCCTTCTTGCCCTCGGCCTTGAGCTCGTCGTTGTTGGTGACGTCTCCGACGACTTCCTTGGCCTTTCCGGCGAGGTCCTCGGCGGCGTTCTTGGCCTTGTCTGCGATGCCCATGATGATGCCTTTCTTCGTGGTGGGTTGGGGTGTTGTCAGTGCACGCGAGGCGTGCCCGCTCGGGTGGGCCGGATCCGACGACGGTCGTGGCCGAGCAGGACTCGGCAGACCGTGGTGCCGTCGGGAAACGCTTCCGAGACGTCTTGGGTGCACCGGGCGGCAGCGGACTCGATGCTGTCTCCGGTGGCGTGGGGGTCGAGCTGGCCGCGCAGCTCGATGACGTGGGTGCCGCGGTGGCGGCGAGCCGTGCCCTTGACCCGCGTGGTGCTGGTGCGGGCCTCGAAGTCGGCCGCGACGGCCTGGGCGACACTGTGCAGGTCGATGCGGATGGCACCCGTGCGGTCGGACGCCTCGGACAGGCGCACGGTCCGCTCGCCGCGACGAGGGGCGTGCGACAGCAGCCAGGCGAGCCCGACCAGGCCGATCACGACGCCGGCCGCGGCGAAGGCCCACGGCCACCAGGTGCTCGACTCCATGTCGTCGACGCCGCCGAGGTCGAGCCTGGCGGGCCAGGACCCGATCCAGTCGTACCGCCAGTTCAGCAGGG
Source organism: Aeromicrobium fastidiosum (assembly GCF_017876595.1). Classification (NCBI taxonomy): domain Bacteria; kingdom Bacillati; phylum Actinomycetota; class Actinomycetes; order Propionibacteriales; family Nocardioidaceae; genus Aeromicrobium; species Aeromicrobium fastidiosum. The sequence goes on from NZ_JAGIOG010000001.1 coordinate 1,686,480, forward strand.
CGAGACCGCCGGTGATCAGGGCGATGCCGACGAGGGCCGTCACGAGCCGGTCGATGGTTGCGAGCCTACGAGTCATGCTTGACCTCCTCAGTGCGGACGACGACCTCGTGGGTGCTGAGGCCGTCGAGCGCGGTGCGCACGTTGGCCTCGACCTCGGCAGCGACGCCGGGTCGATCGGACTGCACGGTCACGACGACCCGCCCTCGACGGTGCCGCGAGCTGGCGGCCGCGACGCCGGGGGTGTGCTCGGCCGCGCCGGTGGCGACGGCTCGCACGGCGCTGCGGGTGATCCACACGTCGGACGGTCCGGAGGTCGTCTCGTGGGTGCGGGCCGCGGGACGTACCGAGGTCAGCAGCAGCCACAGCCCGACGAGGGCCAGGACGACGCCGACGATGACCGCGGGGACTCCGGCTGTCGTGCCGTCGAGACGGTCGACGAGGTCGCCCGTCCACGTCGTCCCGTCGGCCCAGCCGCGGTCGACCGCGAGGTCGCGCACGGCGACGACGGCGATGCCGACGAGCGCGAGCGCCAGGACCAAGGAGACACTGGATGCCGCGGGGCGTGCCTTGGGGGAGCCGATCGTGGTGCTCACGAGACCCTCCTCGAGGACGGCTGGGCGCCCTGCGCCGCGTCGGCCGACACGATGTGCAGCGTCACGTCGACGCGCTCGATGTCGGTGCCCGACAGGCGGGAGGCCTCGGCCCGGACCGATGAACGGATCGTCGCCGCGAGCTCTTCAGCACGGCACGGCCAGGTGGCGGCCGCGTGCAGGTCGGCGACGGCGATCGCGCCGCGGAAGGTGACGGTCGCCGACGGCAGGTTGCGGGTGCCCAGCTGCTGCACGCCTGCGGGCCGGGCGACGCACCCGGGCACCTGCAGCGAGGCCTGGGCGACGATGTGCTCGACCGCCTTGGCGCGGACATCGAGTGTCCCGCGCTCGTCGACCGGCCGATCGGCGCCTGCGCCGGGCAGGTCGGAGAGGGCGAAGGTCTGGGTGTCAGTCACGTCGGCCCCGCGCGATCGAGGTGAGGTCGATGTCGCCGTCGAGGTGGGCGCCGATGGCGAGGCCTGCGGCACCGATCACGAGGGCACCGAGGAAGGCGCTGAACCCGCCGATCGCAATGGCGATCGCGAGCAGGAGGCCGACGAACAGGCCGATGGTGGAGAGCTTCATGCTGTGGTCCTTGGGAGTCAGAGTTGGATGTAGCGGCGGGAGCCGGGGACCCACCTCGGGAGGCGGCGTCGTGCTCGTGCGACCGCAGCGCGCAGCATCCGTGTCACGGGCGATTCGCTGCGGTCGCGGCGCTGGATGGGTGTGACGCCGGAGACGTCCTGCGAGCCGGTCGTGCGTTCCAGGGCCCGCAGGGCCGCGTCGAGGTCCTCGGCGCGGCCGCCGCGGTCGGGGTGGTGCTGCTTGATCGCGGCGCGACGGGCAGCCCGGCGGGCCCGGTCGTCCGCGGGTGTCACGGGGCGGAGTCGGGGGCGGCGATGTCCTGGACGGTCACGTCGACCGGGCCGTCGACCAGGGGCTCGACGGCGACCCGCACGGCGTCCGCGGTCTGGAGGACAGGCGTCCCCCAGTCGAGGACGACGTGCACCTCGCAGGCGTCATCGCCCAGCCGGACACCGGTGATCCGTCGTCCGGGCAGGTACGTCGCGACCTCGCCGAAGACGCCGGCGTGCAGTGCGTTGACGCCGGGGACGGCGAGCACTGCCGATGCGACGGCCTCGGCCCGGTCGGGCGTCGTGTCACTCGACACGGGACTCACTGGTGTCGGCGTCGGTCTCGTCGCCCTCGAGGTGGACGTCGAGGACCGTGATGTTGACCTCGGTCACCTCGAGCCCCGTCATGCGCTCGACCGAACCGATGACGTTGCGCCGCACTCCCGTCGCCAGCTCGGCGATCGAGACGCCGTACTCGGCGATCAGGTCGACGTCGACGGCGGCCTGGCGCTCGCCGACCTCGACGTTGACGCCCTGGCTGAGGTTGGTGCGCGATCCGGGGATGCGGTCACGGATCGCGCCGACGGCGCGGGCGGTGTTGCCGCCGAGGTCGTGTACGCCGCTGACCTCGCGGGTCGCGATGCCGGCGATCTTGGAGACCACGGCGTCGGCGATCGAGGTGCGTCCCTGGTCGCTCACGAGCGGCCCGGTGGGGGCGGCCTTGACGAGCTCGGCGGAGGCGGAGCCGGAGTCGGCGATCTTCGCGGGAGCGGTCGCCTTGAGTGTGTCAGCCATGTCTGTGCCTGTGCCTTTCTGTTGATCGAACATCTGTTGGTCGTCCCGAGCCGGCAGTTCGTCACGCCGTCAGGAGGTGATCTGGGTCACGGTCCCGGCGGTGGTCGTCGAGCCGGTGTCGTTTCGGATGGCGCGATCAGCCGGCGGCCTCCACGCTGAGGGAGTGCTCGACGGTTCACCACAGGACGACATCGTGTCGGCCCCGGACGCCGCGGTCCCGGACACCGTGCTGGTGCGCCGGGTGCGGCTGGGCGATCGCACGGCGTTCGACGAGATCATCACGAAGCACGGTCCCGGCATGTACCGGTTCGCCCTGCGGATGGTGGGCGGTCACCAGGCCGATGCCGGCGAGGTCGTGCAGGAGGCGTTCATCTCGGCCTGGAAGAACATCGAGACCTTCGAGGCCCGCTCGTCGCTGCGCACGTGGCTGTTCAGCCTCGTGTCACGGCGCGCCGCAGACCTGCAGCGCAAGCGCCGTCCGACCCCCATCGACGACGACGTCCTGTCGGCCATCGCCCCGGCGTCCCACCGCGACCCGCTGCAGGACGTCATGGACAAGGAGCTGATCGCCGCGCTCCAGGTGGCGCTGGCCGAGCTGCCCCATCAGCAGCGCGCGGTCTGGCTGCTGCGCGAGGTCGAGGACATGAGCTATGACGAGATCGCCACTACCCTGACGATGACGCCCGACAGCGTCAGGGGACAGCTGCACCGGGGCCGCAAGAACCTGGCGGAGAGGATGGCGCAATGGCGGTAGAGCAGACACCTGACCCGCTCGAACGGGCGACGCGTGCCCTCAGGGACGAGCCCGATGCCGGGTGGATCGAGGTCTCCCAGGCGGTCATGAGCCGTGTGCGCACGCTGGTGATGCCGGCCTCGGTCGTCATCACCTTCGACGAGGTCGGCTCGTCGGAGCGCGGAGACCGCGGCTCGATCGTGCGGGTGTCCGGACGCGTCCTGACGCCGCGGCTGCGCGAGGCGGTCGACACCCCGACCCGGGCCGCCGACTCCGTCGACATCGAGGTCGCCGACGACCGGTGCACGGCCATCCACCTCGGCCTCGTCTGCGTCTACGGCGCCGATCTGCAGCAGGAAGGACGGGACGCGCGTGCCGCGGCGGCGTCGGTCGTGCACGAGCTGCTGGGCCGCGACCCGGCGTTCGACCCCGAGCGCGACATCACGGTCGAGATCGTCGACGTCGTCGAGGGCGACCCCCACACGCAGTAGGGCACGCGGTCAGGCGAGGATCGCCCGCACCCGGTCGCGTCCCGCAGCCGGGTCGGCGGCGGCCAGCGCGGCCTCGGCGGCCTCGCGGCACTGCTCGAGCGTGACGGTCGCGAGCATCGCGCCGACGCTGCGGACGGCGCTCGCCGCGCACGACAGCGACGTGACACCGAGGCCGACCAGCACGCAGGCCAGCATCGGGTCGGCGGCGGCCTCGCCACACACCCCGACCGGCTTGCCGGCGCGTTCGCCCGCCGCAGCGACCGACGAGACGAGCATCAGCAGCGCCGGCTGCCACGGATCGGTCAGGTGGCTCAGGGACGACGCCATGCGGTCGGCGGCGAACGTGTACTGGCTGAGGTCGTTGGTGCCGATCGACACGAAGTCGACGTGCTCCAGCAGGCGGTCGGCGAGGAGCGCGGCCGACGGCGTCTCGATCATGACGCCGGCCGTGAGCCCCCGCTCGCGGATGCGCTGCGCGACGTCGGCGGCCTCCGACACGACCGCCACCATGGGGGCCATGACCCACACGTCGGCGTCCGATCGTGCAGCGGCAGCGGCGATCGCATCGAGCTGGTGGTCGAGCAGCTCGGGCCGCTCGGTGGCGATGCGCAGCCCACGGACGCCGAGGGCCGGATTGGGCTCGGTGCCCATGTCGGCGAAGGCGAGCGGCTTGTCGGAGCCGGCGTCGAGCGTGCGGACGACGACCTTGTGCGTGCCCGCGGCGTCGAGCACGGCGGCGTAGATCTCGGTCTGCTCGTCGACCGTCGGCTCGGAGCTGCGGTCGAGGAAGCTCAGCTCGGTGCGGTAGAGGCCGAAGCCCTCGATCGGCTCGGCCGCGGCACGGACGGCGCCCGCGGCGTCCTGCACGTTGGCGAGCACCTGCACTGCGTGGCCGTCGCTCGTCGCGCCGGGGCCGGTCCACGCCGCCCCTGCCGCGCGCCGCTCGGCATCGGCCTGCGCTCGCGCTGACGCGTCGGCCGGATCGGGGTCGAGCACGATCTCGCCCGTCGAGCCGTCGACCAGCGCCGTGACGGCCGATCCGTCGATCGGCAGGTCGCGCACGCCCACGACACACGGGATGCCGAGCTGCCGGGCGATGATCGCGGTGTGGCTCGTGGCACCGCCGAGGCGGATCGCGATCGCGACGATGCGCTCGGGGTCGAGGCCCGCGGTGTCGGCCGGGGCCAGGTCGTCGGCGAACAGCACGGACGGCACGTCGGGGCTGGGCACGCCGGGCTCCGGCAGCCCGAGCACCTCGGCGACGACCCGGTCGCGGACGTCGTGCAGGTCGGTGACGCGCTCGGCCATCAGCCCCCCGGCGGCGCTGAACATCGCGGCGAGCTCGGCGACGGCGGCCGTGACGGCGGTGGCCGGGCCCGAGGCGTCGGCGTGCTTGGCGACGAACGTGGCCAGACCCCGGTCGCGGGCCATCGCGGCGGTGGCCTGCAGCACCTCGGCGGCGGCACCGGAGGCGTGGGCCGCGCGGGCGGTCAGCCGGTCGGCGACGACCTCGCTGGCGGCGGCGACGGCGGCGACGGTCGTCTCGCGATCGACGTGCGGCTCGTCGGTGGGGGCCTCGACCCGCTCGGCCGTCACGACGACGGGTCCGGTGCCGACGCCGGGGACGACCGGTGTTCCGCTGCTGCTCATGTGTCTCTCCTACGAGGCGAGTTCCTGGAGGCCGGGTTCTGTGAGCGAGGCTACGTGAACGCGAGGAAATCTGACCGAACCCCTTGACTTCGAGGGACGTTACCGCGTAGAACAACAGATATCAACAAAAAACCACACAAATCCACACGAGGATCGATGGGCACCTCGCCGTCGTCCCGTCCGACGATCAGAACAGGGGATCGCGTGTACGCAGCAGAACGACGAGCAGCGCTGGCCCTGCGCCTCGAGCAGCACGGACGCGTCAGCGTGCTCGACGCCGCCGGCGACTTCGGCGTCTCCGGCGAGACCGTGCGGCGCGACCTGGCCGCCCTCGAGCGCCGCGGCATCGCCCGCCGCGTGCACGGCGGTGCCGTCGCCCGGTCGTCGGTGCAGGCCGTCGAGCTCGATCTGCTCGAGCGCGAGGCGCGCCAGTCGCCGCAGAAGCAGCGCATCGCCGCCGCGGCCCTGGCCTTCCTGCCCGCCGTCGACGGCAGCGTCATCATCGACGCCGGCACGTCGACCGCAGCCCTCGTCGACGCGCTCCCCGACGAGCACTCGCTGACCGCCGTCACGCACGGCGTCGCGACCGCCGCCCAGCTGGCCCGCCTCGGCCAGGTCGACCTCCACGTCATCGGCGGGCACGTGCGCGGTGCCACGGGTGCCGCGATCGGCGCCGGCACCGTCGCCGCCTACGAGACGGTCGGCGTCGACGTGGCCTTCGTCGGCACCAACGGCATCTCGATCGAGCGCGGGCTCACGACCGTCGACTTCGGCGAGGCCGCGGTCAAGCGCGCCATCGTCGCGCGTGCCGCACGCACCGTCGTGCTGGCCGACTCCTCCAAGCTCGACACCGACTACATCGTCACCTTCGCCGCGCTGTCGGCGATCGACGTGCTCGTCACCGACAGCGACGCGTCGACCGAGTGCGTCGCGCGGCTCCGCGAGGCGGGCGTCGAGGTGGTGCTCGCATGATCGTCACCGTCACCGCCAACCCCGCGATCGACCGCCTGCTGACGCTCGACGGCCCGCTCGTGCGAGGAGCCGTCGGCCGCACCGACGCCTCGCTCGACCAGCCCGGCGGCAAGGGTGTCAACGTGGCCCGCGTCATCGCCGCTGCGGGCCACGAGGTCGTCGCGGTGTTCCCGGCCGCTGCCCACGACTCCTTCGTGACCGCGGTCGAGGCGACGGCGCTGTCGCACCTCGCCGTGCCGACCGCCCACCGCGTCCGCGTCAACCTGACGCTGGCCGAGGCCGACGGCACCACGACCAAGCTCAACGCCCCGGGTGCAGAGCTGTCGACCGACGAGCTCGAGCGACTCACGGCCGCGATCGTCACGGGGTCGAAGGGTGCCTCCTGGGTCGTCCTGTCCGGCTCGCTGCCGCCCGGCGTGCCCGACGACTGGTACGCCGGCCTGACCCGCACCCTGCGGGCGCAGGGCTCCCGGGTCGCGGTCGACGCTTCCGGCGCGCCGCTCCTGGCCGCCCTCGGCTCGCCCGACCACGCGCCCGACCTGGTCAAGCCCAACGCCCACGAGGTCGTCGACCTGGTGGGAGGCGACGCCGACGCGATCGAGGCCGATCACGAGCTCGCCGCCGCGACGGCCCAGCGCGTCCGCCGCGAGCACGGGCCCGCAGCGGTGCTCCTGACGCTGGGTGCCTCGGGCGCGGTGCTCGCGACCGCCGACGGCTCGTGGTTCGCCGCATCGCCGCCGATCGTCCCGGTCAGCACCGTCGGCGCGGGCGACTCCTCGCTCGCCGGATACCTCCTCGCCGAGGTCGACGGGCACGATGCGCCCGGCTGCCTGGCGGTCGCGGTCCGGCACGGCAGCGCCGCCGCCGCGCTGGCGGGGTCGACGCCGCCGACCCCCTCCGACGTGGCCCGGCTCGACGCCGTCCATCCCCAGCAGCTCTCGCTCCACTCACACCTCTCACAGAAGGATGGCCATGTCATCACTCATCACGGCTGACCTCGTCAGCCTCGACACCGACCTCGGTGCCGACGCGCCGAGCGTCATCACGGCTCTCGCTCAGCGGGTCGCCGACGCCGGCCGGGCGACCGACCCGGCACAGCTCGTCACCGACGCCCTCGCCCGCGAGACGCAGTCGGCCACGGGCCTGCCCGGTGGTATCGCCATCCCGCACTGCCGCTCCGAGGCCGTCACCGAGCCGACGCTGGCCTTCGCCCGGCTCGTGCCGGGTGCCGACTTCGGCGCATCGGACGGTCCCGCCGACCTCGTGTTCCTCATCGCTGCCCCCGCCGGCGGCGGACAGGAGCACCTCAAGCTGCTCTCGTCGCTGGCCCGTGCGCTGGTGCGCCCCGACTTCACCGCGGCCCTGCGCGCCGCCCCCGACGCCGCTGCCCTCGTCGCGCTGGTCGACGAGGTCGTGTCGCCCGCGCCGGCTGCCGAGGCCGCTGCCGCCGCTCCCGCCGCCGCGACGTCGTCCGCGACCGTGACGCGCATCGTGGCCGTCACCGCGTGCCCCACGGGCATCGCCCACACCTACATGGCCGCCGACTCGCTGACCCAGCAGGCCGCGCAGACCGACGGCGTCGAGCTGCAGGTCGAGACGCAGGGCTCGGCCGGTGCCAAGCCGCTGTCGCCCGAGACGATCGCCGCGGCCGACGCCGTGATCTTCGCGACCGACGTCGGCGTCAAGGACCAGGCGCGCTTCGCCGGCAAGCCCGTCGTCGTCAGCGGCGTCAAGCGCGCGATCAACGAGCCGTCGGTGATGATCGCCGAGGCCGTCAAGGCCTCCACCGATCCCCGTGCCCGCCGGGTCGAGGGAGGTGCCGCGACCTCCGAGGAGCACGGTGCCGAGGGCGGCAGCTGGGGCCTGCGCCTGCGCCAGTGGCTGCTGACGGGTGTCAGCTACATGATCCCGTTCGTGGCCGCCGGCGGACTGCTCATCGCCCTGGGCTTCCTGCTCGCGGGCTACGACGTCGCGGGCGACCCGGCGTCGAAGATCCTCTCCGAGAACACGCTGAGCAACCTGCCCGCCGCGGGCGACCACGCCCTGTTCGGCAGCAGCCTGCTGACCTACATCGGCGCCCTGCTGTTCCTGCTCGGCTCGTGGGCGTTCGGCTTCCTCGTGCCCGCGCTGGCCGGCTACATCGCCTATGCGATCGCCGACCGTCCGGGCATCGCACCGGGCTTCGTGATGGGCTTCCTGGCCAACCAGATCGGCGCCGGCTTCCTCGGCGGCATCGTGGGCGGCATCATCGCCGGACTCATCGCGCACCAGATCGCCAAGCGCGAGGCACCCCGCTGGCTGGCGGGACTCATGCCCGTCGTCATCATCCCGCTCGTCACGACGATCATCGCCGGCATGCTGATGCTGCTGGTGCTCGGCCGGCCCATCGCCGACATCACGAACGGCCTGACCGACTGGCTCAACGGCCTCTCCGGCGGATCGATCGTCCTGCTCGGTCTGCTGCTCGGCGCGATGATGGCCTTCGACATGGGCGGCCCGGTCAACAAGGCCGCCTACGTCTTCGCCACGACCGGCCTGACGGCCCAGGCGATCGCCGCTGGCGGCACCGAGGTCAAGATCATGGCCGCCGTGATGGTCGGCGGCATGGTGCCTCCGCTCGCGATGGCCCTCTCGACCGCGCTGCGGCCGGGCCTGTACACGTCCTCGGAACGCGAGAACGGCAAGGCGGCCTGGCTGCTCGGGGCCGCGTTCATCACCGAGGGCGCGATCCCGTTCGCGGCAGCCGACCCGCTGCGCGTCATCCCGTCGATGATGCTGGGCTCCGGCGTGGCCGGTGCGATCTCGGCCGGCGCAGGCGTGACGCTCGCGGCTCCGCACGGCGGCATCTTCGTGTTCTTCGCGGTCGACCAGGTGCTGTGGTTCCTGGTCGCGATCGCAGTGGGCACGATCATCAGCGCCGCGTCCGTCACAGCGCTGAAGCAGCTCGGTCGGGGAGCCGGCGACGTCGTCGCCGACGCCGAGACCGCCAAGGTGCCGGCCCACGCCTGACACCCTGAGACCACACCCACCACGCGCCACTGAAGGAGCACCCATGCCCAGCAAGACCGTGACCGTCGGCTCGTCCGTCGGACTGCACGCCCGCCCCGCCGGCACCATCGCGGCGGCCGCCGCCGGACTCGACGTCCCGGTGACGCTCGCCCTCGTCGGTGGCGACCCGGTCGACGCCGGGTCGGCGCTGATGATCATGACGCTGGGTGCCGGTGCCGGCACCGAGGTCGTCGTGGAGTCCGACGACGCCGCGGCCGTCGAGACCATAGCGGCGCTCGTCGAGGCCGACCTCGACGCGGAGTAGCGCGCCCCCTGGGGCCGATTTCCCAGGTGCACCCCGGAAGTTTTCGGGGTGCACCTGGGATTCCGTCGCTTCACCCCTGATGAAACCGGGGTGAGGTGATGGTTTTCTGTGTCACCCCGGAATTCGCGAAGCCTCCGGGACGATTCCGGGGTGCACCTGGGAAACCGCCGAAAACGGCTCGAGGCGGTGGACGGCGCACGGGGCGGCAGGTGCTGGCGGCGTGATCGGACGGGAGGGGTTACGCCGACGGCGAACGAGGGAACGCCGGGCCGCCCATGACGGTTGGGTTAAGCAACTGGGCATCCGGCGCGCGGATTTCCAGAGCCGACTAAACTGGTCGGATACTCCACCCCAGGGGGAAGAATGTTCGAAAGATTCACCGACCGTGCTCGTCGCGTGGTCGTGCTCGCCCAAGAAGAGGCGCGCATGCTCAGCCACAACTACATCGGCACCGAGCACATCCTCCTCGGCCTGATCCACGAGGGCGAGGGCGTCGCCGCGAAGGCGCTCGAGAGCCTCGACATCTCGTTGGAAGCCGTCCGCGGCCAGGTCGAGGACATCATCGGCCAGGGCCAGCAGGCCCCCAGTGGCCACATCCCGTTCACTCCTCGGGCCAAGAAGGTCCTCGAGCTCAGCCTCCGCGAGGCCCTGCAGCTCGGCCACAGCTACATCGGCACCGAGCACATCCTCCTCGGCCTGATCCGCGAGGGCGAGGGCGTCGCCGCCCAGGTGCTCGTCAAGCTCGGAGCCGACCTCAACCGCGTGCGCCAGCAGGTCATCCAGCTGGTCAGCGGCTTCCAGGGCAAGGAGGCCGAGTCGGCCGGTGCGCCGAGCGAGTCCGCTCCCAGCACGTCCGCCGTGCTCGACCAGTTCGGTCGCAACCTCACGCAGGCCGCCCGCGAGGGCAAGCTCGACCCCGTGATCGGTCGCGACGACGAGACCGAGCGCGTCATGCAGACGCTGTCGCGGCGCACCAAGAACAACCCGGTGCTCGTCGGCGAGCCCGGCGTCGGCAAGACCGCGGTCGTCGAGAGCCTCGCGCAGGACATCGTCCGCGGCGACGTGCCCGAGACGCTCAAGGACAAGCAGATCTACACGCTCGACCTCGGCGCGCTCGTGGCCGGCTCGCGCTACCGCGGTGACTTCGAGGAGCGCCTCAAGAAGGTGCTCAAGGAGATCCGCACCCGCGGCGACATCATCTTGTTCATCGACGAGATCCACACCCTCGTCGGTGCGGGTGCCGCCGAGGGCGCGATCGACGCCGCCAGCATCCTCAAGCCGATGCTGGCGCGTGGAGAGCTGCAGACCGTCGGTGCCACGACGCTCGACGAGTACCGCAAGCACTTCGAGAAGGACGCGGCGCTCAACCGTCGCTTCCAGCCGATCCTGGTCGACGAGCCCTCGGTGGCCGAGTCGGTCGAGATCCTCAAGGGCCTGCGCGACCGCTACGAGGCGCACCACCGTGTCTCCATCACCGACGAGGCCCTCGTGGCCGCGGCGACGATGGCCGACCGTTACGTCTCCGACCGGTTCCTGCCCGACAAGGCGATCGACCTGATCGACGAGGCCGGTGCCCGTCTGCGCATCCGTCGCATGGCGTCGCCGCCCGAGCTCAAGGAGTTCGACGACCAGATCTCCGACGTGCGCCGCCGCAAGGAGGGTGCCATCGACGCGCAGGACTTCGAGGCTGCCGCCTCGCTGCGCGACGAGGAGAAGAAGCTCATCAACGCCAAGAGCGAGCGTGAGAAGGCCTGGAAGTCCGGCGACCTCGACACCGTCGCGGTCGTCGACGAGCAGCTCATCGCCGAGGTGCTGGCCAAGGCGACCGGCATCCCCGTCGGTCAGCTCAGCGAGGCCGAGTCGAGCCGTCTGCTCAACATGGAGGCCGAGCTGCACGAGCGCGTGATCGGTCAGGACGAGGCCATCAAGGCCCTGTCGCGGGCCATCCGGCGCACGCGTGCGGGTCTGAAGGACCCCAAGCGTCCGGGCGGATCGTTCATCTTCGCCGGGCCCTCGGGCGTCGGCAAGACCTGGCTGTCCAAGGCGCTGGCCAACTTCCTGTTCGGCGACGAGGACTCGCTCATCCAGCTCGACATGTCGGAGTACAGCGAGAAGCACACCGTCTCGCGCCTGTTCGGCTCGCCTCCCGGCTACGTCGGCTACGAGGAGGGTGGCCAGCTCACCGAGAAGGTGCGCCGCAAGCCGTTCTCGGTCGTGCTGTTCGACGAGATCGAGAAGGCGCACCCCGACATCTTCAACTCGTTGCTGCAGGTGCTCGAGGAGGGTCACCTGACCGATGGTCAGGGACGCGTCGTCAACTTCAAGAACGCCGTCGTCATCATGACCACCAACCTCGGTGCCCGCGAGATCTCCAAGGGCGTCAACCTGGGCTTCAGCCAGGCCGGCGACACCGCGGGTTCGTACAACAAGATGAAGGAGCGCGTGTCGATCGAGCTCAAGCAGCACTTCCGGCCTGAGTTCCTCAACCGCGTCGACGAGATCATCGTCTTCCCGCCGTTGACGCAGGACGAGATCCTGCAGATGGTCGACATGATGATCGGCTCGCTCGAGAAGCGTCTGGCCGAGAAGGACATGAACATCGAGCTCACGATGGACGCCAAGGACCTGCTGTCGAAGCGCGGCTTCGACCCGGTGCTGGGTGCTCGTCCGTTGCGCCGCACGGTGCAGCGCGAGATCGAGGACGTCATGGCCGAGAAGCTGCTCTACGGCGAGCTGCACCCCGGACAGATCGTCCTGGTCGGCGTCGAGGGCGAGGGTGCCGAGGCGGTCTTCACGTTCGAGGGTCGCAACAAGGCCGAGCTCGAGCTCGAGATGCCCGACGTGCCCCCGGCCGTCGAGGCGGGCGCTCCCAGCGGGGAGTGACCTCACCGGTCCGACCGTTCGAAGCCCCCCGTCGCGTCTGCGGCGGGGGGCTTCGTGGTGCGGTGCTTCGTCGGGCCGGGGGTCAGGCGTGCGAGCCCTGCAGGTTGATCAGCACGACGCCGGCGATGATCAGCGAGATCGCCACGATCTTGAGCACCGTGACCGGCTCGTCGAGGAAGATCACGCCCACGACGGCGATGGCCGCGGTGCCGGCACCGGCCCAGATCGCGTAGGTGACCGACACCGGGATCTCCCGGACGACGAGGGTCAGCAGCCAGATCGACACGGCGTAGCCCGCCACGACGACGGCGGACCATCCCGGATCGGTGAATCCCTCGGCCCGGGGCAGGACGGCCGTCGCGACCACCTCGGTGGCGATGGCGACAGCCAGGAGGGCGGCGGCGATGAACATGGATCGTCCTGACGTAGACGTAGCGAGTGCTACAAGAATGTAGCAGATGCTACGTTGTGGTGCATGGGCAAGCGCGACGAGCTGGCACAGGCGACCACCGACCATGCATTCGAGCACGGACTGATCGGGCTGAGCCTGCGCCCCTTGGCCGCGGCCATCGGCACGAGCGACCGCATGCTGATCTACCACTTCGGGTCGAAGGAGCAGCTCGTCGACGCCGTGCTCGACATCTCCAACGAGCGGTCGATCGAGGTCATCAGGTCGACGCCACCAGCAGCCTCCGTCGCCGAGGCGATCACCGCCTTGTGGGACGTCTTCACCTCCAGCCAGCTGCAGCGGTGCCAGCGGATGTACGTCGAGGCGGCGGCGCTGGGACTGTTCGGCCGCGAGCCCTATGCCACGTCGGTGCGCGAGTCCAACGTCGTCTGGCTCGACGCGATCGCGAGCCACCTGCGGGCCTCGGGTGCCGCGGAGAGCGCCGCCCCGCGGCTGGCGGCCCTCGTCGACGCGACCTTCAACGGGTTGCTGCTCGACGGCCCGCTCGACGACGACGCGTCCGCACGGGCCGTCGTCGACGACCTCGCCTCAGCGGTGGCCGGGTAGCGCGAACGAGTCGGCGTCGACCGGCTCGACCAGGCCATCGGCCACGAGGGTGTCCAGGCAGCGCTCCCGCTGCTGTACATCTGGCCACACCACGTCGAGCGATGCCTTCGGCACGGCCGTGACGGCGTCCCGCAGCACGGCCATGAGCCTCCCGCGGCACTGACGGTCGGTGCCCTCCCACGACTGCCCGCGACGTGCCGGTCCCTCGTGCGCGGGGTAGCCGGCAGCTCGCCAGCCGCACAGCTCGGCCACGGGGCACTCCTGGCATCGCGGCGATCGTGCGGTGCAGACCAGCGCCCCGAGCTCCATCGTCGCGGCGGCCCACACGTGCGGAACGTGGTCGGGCACCAGGGCCGTGGCCAGCTCGCGCTCCGCCGCCGTGACCGCCGTGGCCGGGAACTGGACGCCCGACACGACGCGCGCGAAGACCCGGCGGATGTTGGTGTCCATCACGACGGCCCGGCCGCTGAAGGCGAACGAGATGATCGCCGCGGCGGTGTAGTCGCCGACCCCGGGCAGGGACAGCAGCGCGTCCCGCTCGCGCGGCACCTGGCCGCCGTGGTCGGCGACGATCGCGGTGGCAGCCGCGTGCAGTCGCAGCGCCCGGCGGGGGTAGCCCAGCCGACCCCACGCGCGGACGGCCTCGCCTGGAGGGTCCGCGGCGAGTGCGGCGGGCGTCGGCCAGCGGTCCATCCACGCCTCGTAGACCGGCATCACCCGGGCCACCGGCGTCTGCTGCAGCATCAGCTCGGAGACCATGACCGCCCACGGCGACACGCCCCGCCGCCACGGAAGGTCGCGGGCCGCCGATGCGAACCACGTCACGACGTCCTCGTGCAGGCGCGCCAGCTCGGCGGGGCTTGGCGGCAGAGGGGTGCGGGACGTCATGGCGCGTCGATCTTCGCACGCCCGCGCGGCCGCCTATCGTGTGACCGTGAGTCAGCGCCGGTTGCCAGCAGAGATCTACTGGCGACGACGGATGCTGCTCCTGGCCTTGGTCATCGCGATCGTCTGGGGCGTGCTGCAGCTGACCGGATCGGACGACGACCCCGCCCCCAAGGCAGCGCCCAAGCCGTCGGCCACGACCGCCAAGCCGTCACCGTCGTCCTCGCCGAGTGCCGCGCCCGAGCCGCGCACCACGGTCGACGGCCTGGTCGACGTCGCGCTCGTCGGCGCGTCCGCCAAGTGCGACCCCGAGAAGGTCCGCATCACCCCGAGCGTCCGACCCGGACAGCTGACGAGGGGCGTGATCGACGTCAACCTGGTGGTCAGCACGACCCAGACCACCGCCTGCACGCTGCAGCCGGACGACGCCGACGCAATTGCGGTCATCGCCGCCAACGGCACGCCCGTCTGGGACTCGACGGTGTGCAAGACCTCGCTGCTGTCCACCCCCGTGCAGCTGACGCCGCAGTGGGCGACGCTCGCGCCGGCGCAGTGGACGGGGCGTGGATCGGGCTCCAACTGCACCAGCAACCAGGCATGGGCCTCGCCCGGCACGTACACGCTCGAGATCGGCACGCTCGGCGGAGAGCCCGGCAAGACTTCGTTCACGCTCGACGCGCGACCCGCACCCGTCAAGACGACGCCCCCGCCGACGCCGGACCCCGCGGTCACGCCGGATCCCGCGGCACCGGCAGCCACGCCCGATCCTGCGGCGACGCAGGCACCGGCCGCAGGCTCGGACGTTCCCGCGCCTCTGCCCGAGGGGGAGTAGGCGCGGAGAGTCCGGAGTTGCGTCGTCCTGCTCGGCGCTCGGGCACGGGTCGGGATCACGACGGCGATCCGACTCGAGCCGGATCGTCCGCCTTCTCGAGGTGGTCGGGCTACACGTACCGCTCGAGGATGCTCGACTCCGCGAGCCGGGAGAGACCCTCGCGGACGCCGCGGGCGCGCAGGTCGCCGACCCCGTCGACGTTCTGGAGGTCCTCGATGCTCGCCGCGAGCAGCTTCTGCAGCGAGCCGAAGTGCTCGATGAGCCCCTCGACGACCGGGATGGGTAGACGCGGGATGCGCGCCAGCAGGCGGTAGCCGCGCGGGGCGAGGGGACCGTCGAGGGTCTCCTCGGTGCCGATGCGCAGCGCCCGGGCGACGCCGCCGAGGTCGACCAGGTCGGTCGACTCGATCGCGGCGAGCTCGGCGAGGACCGCCTCGAGGGGACGCGCGCGCCGCCCGGTAGGCATGTAGTCGCGGATGATGAGCTCGCGCTCGGCGTCGACGCCGCCGATGAGCTCCTCGAGCTGCAGGGCCAGCAGGCGTCCGTCGGTGCCGAGCTCCAGCACGTAGGTGTCGATCTCGCCGGCGATGCGGCTGACCATCTCGAGCCGCTGGGCCACGGCCGAGACGTCGCGGACCGTCACGAGGTCCTCGATCTCGAGCGCCGACAGGGCATCGCTGACCTCGTCGAGCCGGTTGCGGTAGCGCTCGAGCGTCTGCAGCGCCTGGTTGGCGCGACCGAGCACGGCACCGGTGTCCTCGAGCACGTGGCGCAGGTCGTCGAGGTACAGCGCGATGATGTGCATCGAGGCAGACACCGAGATGACGGGGACGTTGGTCTGGCGGGCGACCCGGTCGGCGGTGCGGTGACGCGTGCCGGTCTCCTGGGTGGGGATCGACGGATCGGGCATGAGGTGCACGCCGGCCATGACGATGCGGCTGGCGTCCTTGTCGAGCACGATCGCGCCGTCCATCTTGGCCAGCTCGCGCAGGCCCGTGGCGGTGAAGGGGACGTCGAGGCGGAAGCCGCCCGTGGAGATCGCCTCGACGCTCTTGTCGTGGCCGATCACGATCAGGGCGCCGGTGCGACCGCGCAGGATGCGCTCGAGCCCCTCGCGCAGCGCCGTGCCGGGCGCGACCGACGAGAGGGTCGCGCGCATGCGGGCCGACGCGTCGAGCGTCGCTGCGTGGCGCTCAGCCGCAGTTGCCATGACACGTCCTCCCGATGCAGTGACCATCCGGTCGTCGCGGGCCGGCGGTGCTCGCGCGGTCCGGCGCTCAGTCTACGGTGCGCAGGGACCGCGGTGGGGCATCGAGACAGAGCATCGCCTCGCCGATCGTGTGCACGGCCTGGATCGACATCTTGCCGGTGAACGAGTCGAGGCCCTCCGAGCCCGCGGGCACCACCGCCCGGCGGAAGCCGATGCGCTCGGCCTCGCGCAGCCGGGCGGCGAGGTTGCTGACCTTGCGGACCTCGCCGGCCAGGCCGACCTCGCCGATCGCGACGAGGTCGGTGGGGGCCGCCCGCCCCGAGACCGCCGAGAGCGTCGCGACGGCGACGGCGAGGTCGACCGAGGGTTCGACGAGCCGGGCACCGCCGACCGACGCGGTGTAGACGTCGAGCTGGCCGAGGTTGAGGCCGCAGTGCTTGGTGAGCACCGCCAGGATCATCGCGACCCGCGACGAGTCGAGGCCGCTGGAGGTGCGTCGGGGAGACGGCGTGGACGAGGCGACGCTGAGTGCCTGCACCTCGGCGAGCAGCGGCCGGCGACCCTCCATCGTGACCGTGACGCACGTGCCGTCGACCGGCTGGTCGTGCCGTGACACGAACAGCCCCGTGGGGTCTGGGACCTCGACGATGCCGTCGTCGACGAGGTCGAAGCAGCCGATCTCGTCGACCGGCCCGAAGCGGTTCTTGACCGCTCGCAGCAGGCGCAGGCGCGAGGCGCGGTCGCCCTCGAACTGCAGCACGACGTCGACCAGGTGCTCCAGCACCCGTGGTCCGGCGACCGAGCCGTCCTTGGTCACGTGCCCGACCAGCAGGGTCGCGATGTTGTCGCGCTTGGCGCGCTGGATGACCGCGGAGGCGACCTCGCGCACCTGGGTGACGCCACCGGGCACGCCGTCGACGTCGGCCGACCCGATCGTCTGCACGGAGTCGATGATCAGCAGCGACGGGGCGACCGTCTCGACGTGCGTGAGGACGCCGCCGAGATCGGTCTCGGCCGCGAGGTAGAGGTTGTCGTCGACGGCACCCGTGCGCTCGGCCCGCAATCTCACCTGCGCGGCCGACTCCTCGCCCGAGACATAGAGCGTGCGGCGACCGGCGCGCGCCCATCGCGCGGCGACCTCGAGGAGCAGGGTCGACTTGCCGACACCGGGCTCGCCGGCCAGCAGCAGGACGCCGCCGGGCACCACGCCGCCGCCGAGCACCCGGTCGAGCTCGCCGATGCCGGAGCCGACCGACCGGGCCGACTCGATCGCGACCTGGCTGATCGGCACTGCGGGCGTCGCGACGGGCGCGGCCTGCGTGCGTCCGGCCCGGGCGGGGGCGGCGACGTCGACGGTGCCCCAGGCCTGGCACTCGCCGCAGCGACCCACCCACTTGCTGGTCGTCCAGCCGCACTCTGCGCAGACATATGCCGGACGGGCGGTCTTGGTGCTGGCCATGGCGTCAGCCTAGGCGAGCGGCCCGACAGATCCGCTCGCGTCGGTGGGCCGCGTGGACCGCGGGAGAACCGTCGGCGGACGTCGTGGTCTCCATCCGGCGATGGTAGGGCGACGCGCTCTCCGGCGTCCGATGATCCGACGACGTGCGTCCGCCCCTAAACTCGGTGCATGTCGTCCGTCGCCCTGGCCACCCGGTACCCCGCGCCGCCTCTGCTTCGATCGGCCGACATCGCCGCGAAGACGGGCCTGATCCTGCTCGTGGGGCTCGCGCTGATCGTGCCGGGCCTCGGCAACATGGACGGCAAGGGACTCCTGCCCCGCGCGATCGGCTATCCCGTCGCGGCGTTCGCGATCCCGTTCATCTGGTTCACGTGGTGGCGCCAGCGCGCCTCGTTCCCGTGGGCGGCCGACTTCCTGATCACGTTCGCGTGCTTCAGCGACATCTTCGGCAACTTCCTCAACCTGTACGACTCCGTCGACGCGTTCGACAACGTCGTGCACTTCGTCAACACGGGCCTGCTGACGGCCGCCGTCATCCTGCTGACGATGCACCGCTCCACCCGCCTCAGCGCGGTCCTCGAGCGGGCCCTCGCCTTCGGCGTCAGCGCCGCGCTGGTGTGGGAGATCGCCGAGTACTTCGCCTTCCTGCGCTGGTCGCCCGAGCGTCTGGGTGCCTACGCCGACACCCTCAGCGACATGTCGCTCGGCGCGCTGGGCTCGCTGCTGGCGGCGTTCACGGTGCACGCACTGTGGAGCAGGGGCCACCTCACCGAGGTCGCGCCGCAGCTCGAGCTGGCCCACCAGGAGCGGGCCGGACGACGCTAGGCGCGTCCGACCCAGCTCGTCACGTGCCGAGCAGGGGCTGTTCCGTGCATGGTGAGGGTGCAGAATCGAGCGCGTGAAGCTGTCGCTGGTTGCCGAGGTCCCTCTGCCTGACGGAGTCGAGGCGCTGCACCTGCCCAAGACCTCCCTGACCGCCGGGGACGGAGCCCTCTGGGGTGTCGTGGGCGTCGAGGTCGGGGACGACTGGGAGACCTGGGTCGTCCGCGCGGACGGACACGGCCTGGCGCATCACGCGCTGTCGGCAGCCGATGTCGACGACGTCTTCAGCGGGCAGGCGATCGTCGACGTGGGAGGTGGATCGGTCGCCGTCGTGCTCTCGACCGAGGCGGTGCGGGTCCTCGACCCCGCATGCTCGGTGGTCGCCGATCTCGTCATCGAGGGGGCGCACGAGGTGCGTCAGGCCGAGCTCGAGATCACGCCCAGCACGGCACGAGGCCAGCGCGGCGGTACCTACGTCCTGCGGCTCGGATCGAGGTTCGGTGCGCGCACCCTCGTTCCCCTGCGGCTCGATCTCGCTGCCGGGTCGGCCAGCTGGGGCACTCCGTTCAGCCTCGACCCCTCCGCGTATCCCGTGGACAGGTTCGGCAGCGACGACTTCGAGGGCAACGGCGACCCGACGCCGCCGATCGTCGGCGACGTCGTGAACCTCGACGACGGCATCCTCGTCGCCACCGAAGGATCGGACGAGTTCGTGCTCCGCCACGGCGCGGACTACTTCACCGTCGACCGGGTGGACGACGACGGGAGCGTCGCGGCGCGAATCCACGAACAGTCCGGCTGGAAGCGGATGCCCGGAAAGCACGGGTGGCAGGGGCGCATCACGTCCAACGGCGACGCGGTCATCGTGACCCCGGTGTTCTCCTCCGGGGAGTGGAAGGGCAAGCAGAGGATCCTCCGCCTCGCCGACGGCTCCATGGAGGCCCCGGCCATGCCGCGCGGGGCGTCGAGGAGCACGCTCCTCGACGTCAGGGACGGACGGGCATGGCTCGTC
The DNA here is from genome assembly GCF_017876595.1 of Aeromicrobium fastidiosum. Lineage (NCBI taxonomy): Bacteria > Bacillati > Actinomycetota > Actinomycetes > Propionibacteriales > Nocardioidaceae > Aeromicrobium > Aeromicrobium fastidiosum. The sequence goes on from NZ_JAGIOG010000001.1 coordinate 1,705,996, forward strand.
GACGGCGGCGCTCGCCTGCTGTGCTGCGATCTGCTGGGCGAGTGATCGCCTCGACCACTCCCGACCGAGCAGACCTGCCTCAGATGCGGACGTCGCCGTTCGGGGTGCGGAAGGTCGCCGCCATGATGCCCGGCAGCCCGTGCGGGGCGGTCCAGTTGACGTCGATCTGCTCGAGCGCATCGACGGCGGGCTCGCCCAGCCAGTCGGACAGCCGCTGCGGCGATCCGGCGATGTCGAGGGCGGTCAGCTCGATCTCGGAGTCGGCCATCTGCGAGGGGTGCTCGGACGGGTCGATGTCCCACGCGGTGACGTAGGGCAGCTGCGGATCGGCCCGCATGCTGCTGGTGCCGATCTGTCGCCACTGCAGGTTGAAGCCGTCGGGACGGCGACGGTTGCCGGGCACCGCGTGACGTCCGATGCGGCGCTCGACCTCCTCCATGTCGTCGACCGAAACGCACCACGCCATCCAGCCGCCACCGGCGTCGGAGCGCTCGCGCACGGCCTTGCCGAAGGCCGCCTTGTCGGACGCCGGGTGGTCGAGCACCTCGACGACCTCGAGGTACTGCCGGTTCTTGAGCGGCAGGATCATGTTGCGCGTGCCGAACCGCGGGTGGGCACCCCCGTCGATGAACGAGGCGCCGAGAAGTCGGCCGAGCTCGGCGGTGGTGCCGGCGAGGCCGTCGGCGCCGACTGCGAACGAGACGTGGTCGAGATGCATACGGCATTCTGACCCAGCCGCCGTGCGGCCGTGGTCAGGGGGTCATCGGACCGGATCGGCGGGGTGTGGTGTATTGGCCCCGCGAGCCTCGTGCTCTCTGCAATACCGGGCCAGCTCGGCGTATCCGGCCTCGCCCATCAGGGCCGTCAGCTCGTCGCGATTGGTGACGTAGACGGGCTCGGGAGCGACATGTGCCTCGGTGTTGGACGAGCAGTACCAGTCGAGGTCGGCGCCACCCGGACCCCAGCCCTGTCGCGTGTACTCGCCGATCTGGGTCTCGGTGTACGTCGTGCCGTCGCCGCGGTCGACGTCGCGGAACTGTCGGCGCAGCGGCAGCTGCCAGCACACGTCGGGCTTGACGGTGTGGGGCTTGAGGTCGTTCTCGAGCGCGAGCGCGTGCAGCGCGCACCCGTAGCCCCCGGCGAAGTCGCGCGCGTTGTGGAAGATGCACGCCCCCTCGAAGGCGCGGGTCTTGAGCTCGCCGTCGTCGTCGGTCTCGGTCCAGCCGCCGCGGTGCCCCTCGTCATGGTGCTGCCAGTGGGTCGGCGTCAGCTGCTCCATGACGGCGCGGGTGCGCTCGGCGTCCTCGTCGTCGGAGAAGTGCGCGCCGAGCGTGCAGCAGCCGGCGTCGGGGCTCGACGCGTAGATGCCGGGGCAGCCCTGCCCGAAGATGCAGGTCCAGCGGGACGTCAGCCAGGTCAGGTCGCACCGGAACACCTCGTCGGCGTCGGTGGGGTGCGCGAACTCGACGAACGTCCGCGGGAACCCCAGCTCGACCTCTGGCACCCGATGGAGTTTACGCCGGGTCGCCCGGTGCCGCCGTGCACCGCGGGGGTGCGAGGATGGTGGTCATGCGCATGGGCGTCCTGGACATCGGGTCCAACACCGGCCACCTGTTGGTCGTCGACGCCTTCCGGGGCGGTTCGCCGCTCGCGGCCCACTCCTACAAGGAGCCGCTGCGGCTGGCCGAGCACATCGACGCCGAGCAGGCCATGACGGTCGAGGGCATCGACCGGCTCGTCAAGTACGTCGTCGAGGCGCGGTCGGAGGCCGAGGACAAGGGCTGCACGACGATCCTGGCGTTCGCGACGTCGGCGGTGCGCGACGCGGTCAACGTCGACGACGTGATCGCCGCGGTCAACCAGGCCAGCGACCTCGACCTGCAGGTGCTCGCCGGCCCCGACGAGGCGCGGCTGACGTTCCTCGCGGTGCGACGCTGGTTCGGCTGGTCGTCCGGACGCCTGGGGGTGTTCGACATCGGCGGCGGTTCGCTCGAGATCGCCGCGGGTGCCGACGAGACCCCCGACGTCGCGCAGTCGATGGCGCTGGGCGCCGGCCGGCTGACCCGCGAGTGGCTCGCGGCCGGCCGCACGCACGCCGAGCTGCGGCGCTACGTGCGCTCCCGCATTGCCGACGAGGCCGGTGCCGTGTTGCGGGGCGGTGCCTTCGACCGCGCCGTCGCCACCAGCAAGACGTTCCGGTCGCTCGCCCGCATCTGCGGGGCGGCCCCTTCGTCCGAGGGGCAGTACGTGCGACGCGTGCTGCGCAAGCACGACCTGTCGGTGCTGGTCGAGCAGCTGCGGTCGATGCCGCCCGAGGAGGTCGGCCGCCTGCCCGGCGTGTCGGTCGACCGGGCGCACCAGATCCAGGCCGGTGCCCTCGTGGCCGAGGCGACGATGGACCTGTTCGACCTGCAGGAGCTCGAGATCTGCCCGTGGGCGCTGCGCGAGGGTGTCCTCCTCGAGCACCTCGACGGACTCTGACGCGGCCCCGCATCCCGCCTGACAGCGTTATCGTCGGTCGGCGCACAAGAGCGGTGCGCCCTCCCTCCTCTGCCTTGTCAGCCGGGCGCGGCTGCCACGTCACAGGTGATTCGTCTCCGGACCGTCCCGCGCGACCTATCGATTGAGTCTCGCGTCCTAGAGTGGTCGACGTGCCCGCTCCCATCCGCGTCTCCCTCTCGACCTCCTCGGTCTACCCGGGGTCGACGGCCAGTGGATTCGAGGCCGCGGCGCGGCTGGGCTACGACGGTGTCGAGGTCATGGTCGGCATCGACGACGTCAGCGCCGACATCACCGCGATCAAGGCACTCAGCTCGTTCCACGGCATGCCCGTCGTGTCGGTGCACGCGCCGTGCCTGCTCGTGACCCAGAGGGTGTGGGGGTCAGACCCGTGGGACAAGCTGCACCGCAGTGCCGAGATGGCCCACGAGGTGGGAGCCTCGGTCATCGTGGTGCACCCGCCGTTCCGCTGGCAGCGCGACTACGCCCGCACCTTCGTCGACGGCATCGCCGACCTCGAGGCGCAGCACGGCATCACCTATGCCGTCGAGAACATGTACCCGTGGCGCACCGGCAAGCGTGAGTTCCAGGCGTACGCGCCGGGCTGGGACCCGGTCGACGAGGACTACGCGCACGTCACGCTCGACCTCTCCCACAGCTCGACGGCCGGCAGCGACCCCGTCGAGATGGCCCGCACAGCCGGCGACCGGCTCGCCCACGTTCACATCGCCGACGGCAGCGGATCGGCCAAGGACGAGCACCTCGTGCCGGGTCGGGGCACCCAGCGGTGCCGGGAGTTCCTCGAGACCGTGGCGGCGTCGGGGTTCGCGGGCGAGATCGTCGTCGAGATCAACACCCGCAAGGCCAAGGACCAGGCCGAGCGCGAGGTCGACCTGGTCGAGGCCCTCGAGTTCACGCGCCAGCACTCGGCTCACTGACCCCCTGCGGCCCGGGGCGGTGCGCTGGCGTCCAGCCACGCCGCGATCTTGGACGCTGACGCACCGCCCCGGGGGCCGGGTGGACGCTAGGTCACCGCCACGGGGTCGGGCGGGGCGAGGCGACGGGCCAGGACGGCCCCGGTGATGATCTGCATCTGGTGGTAGAGCATCAGCGGCAGGACGATCAGCGCGACCTCGTCGGACGCGAACAGCACCGTGGCGATCGGCAGGCCGCTGGCCAATGACTTGTTGGAGCCGCAGAACAGCAGCGCGACGCGGTCGGCTCGCGGCATCCGGGCCAACCGGCCGACCAGCACCGTCCAGCCCATCGCGACGGCCAGCAGCACCGCGCACACCGCGGCCACCGCGAGCACCGACCAGACGCTCAGCGACGACCAGACGTCGGCCTCGGCGGCCTCGCTGAAGGCCACGAAGACGACCAGCACGATGCTGCCGCGGTCGAACAGCCGCAGCTGCGCGTCGCGGCGGGTCACGAAGCCCCCGACCAAGGGGCGCAGCAGCTGGCCCAGCACGAACGGCGCGAACAGCTGCAGGACGATCCGCACGACGGCGCCTCCGTCGACCGAGGCGTCGGCCGTCATGAGCAGCGCGACGAGCGCCGGGGTGATGAACACGCCGAGCAGGTTCGACATCGAGGCGCTGACGACGGCTCCTGCGACGTTGCCGCCGGCGATCCGGGTGTAGACGATGCACGACTGGACGGTCGACGGCACGAGGCACAGCAGCAGCACGCCGCTGGCCAGGCCGCTGGTCAGCGCCGTGCCGGCCAGCGCCGTGTCGTCGAGCAGCTGCACCGCGAGCCCGGCGAGCGGGAAGGCCACGAACGTGGTGGTCAGCGCCGCGAGGTGCAGCCGCCACCGGGTAAGGCCGCTGATCGTCTCGGCGGTCGACAACCGGGCGCCGTACAGCAGGAACAGCAGCCCGACGGCCACGACCGCCGCCCGCTTGAGCACCTCGAGGACCTCGCCCGTGGCGGGGACGAAGGAGGCGGTGACCGCGGCGACCAGGATGGCCACGATCAACGGGTCGGGTCGGAGTCGCACGAGCCGACACTAGTGTGAAGGGCATGACTCAACGGATCGCGATCCTCGGTGCCGGCGTGATGGGCGAGACGCTGCTGTCGGCCATCCTCGCCTCGGGCCACCCCGTCGACCAGGTGGTCATCAGCGAGAAGCGAGCCGACCGCGCCGCCGAGCTGAGGGCGGCACACGGCGTCGATGTCGCCGACAACGCCGAGGCCGTCGCAGGTGCCGACATCGTGCTGCTCGTCGTCAAGCCGCAGGACGTCCCGGCGCTGCTCGACGAGATCGCCGGGTCCGTCAGCCCCGCTGCCACCGTCGTGTCGCTGGCGGCAGGCATCCGCACCGACACCATGCGTGCCGCGCTGCCGGACGGCGTCGCGGTCGTGCGGGCGATGCCCAACACGCCAGCCCTCGTCGGCGAGGGGATGTTCGGCGTCTCGCCCGGTCCGGGTGTCACCGACCAGCAGCTCGCCGCCGTCGTGTCGCTGCTGGAGTCGGGTGGACGTGTCGCGGTCGTCGACGAGAGCCTGCAGGACGCCGTCACGGCCGTCTCCGGCTCCGGGCCGGCCTACGTCTTCTACCTCGCCGAGGCCATGATCGCCGGGGGTGTGGCCCAGGGCCTCGACCTTGACACAGCGCGGACGCTCGCGGCCCAGACGCTCGTCGGTGCCGCCAAGCTGCTGTCGGAGAGCCCCGACACGGCCGAGGAGCTGCGCCGCCGGGTCACGTCCCCGAACGGCACGACGCACGCCGCCATCACGACGTTCGACGACCGTGGCGTCAAGGACGGTCTGGTGGCCGGGGTCGTCGCGGCGGCAGCCCGGTCCGCCGAGCTCTCGGGCCCGGCATAGGCTCTTCGGTATGACCGAGGCCACAGCCGAAGGACACCACGACGGCACCACGGCGGCGTCCGTGTCCGATCGCGCCTGCATCGTCTACGACGCGCAGCTCCTGGAGTACGACTTCGGCCGCTCGCACCCCATGGCCCCCGTGCGGGTCGATCTCACGATGGCCCTGGCCGGCGAGCTCGGCATCATCGACGGACTCGAGATCGTCGGGGCGCAGCCGGCGACCGACGACGAGCTGCACCTGATCCACTCCGCCGCCTACATCGAGGGCGTCCACAAGCTCAGCGACCACCCGTCGTACACCGACCTGTCGATCGGCCTGGGCGGCGACGACAACCCCGTCTTCGCGCACATGCACGAGGCCAGCGCGCTCGTCGCGGGCGCCAGCGTCGAGGCGGCCCGTCGGGTGTGGACGGGGCAGGCGCCTCGCGCCATCAACATCAGCGGTGGGCTCCACCACGCGATGCCCACGACGGCCAGCGGCTTCTGCATCTACAACGACGTCGCCCTGGCGATCCGGTGGTTGCTCGACAACGGGGCCGAGAAGGTCGCCTACGTCGACGTCGACGCGCACCACGGCGACGGGGTCCAGAAGATGTTCTGGGACGATCCGCGCGTCCTGACGATCTCGATCCACGAGGGACCGCAGACCCTGTTCCCGGGCACGGGCTTCTCGACCGAGACCGGCGGCGAGGGCGCCGAGGGCTCGGCGGTCAACATCCCGCTGCCGCCCGGCACCTCCGACGCCGGCTGGCTGCGGGCGTTCCACGCGGTCGTGCCGGCACTGGTGCGCGAGTTCTCGCCCGACATCCTGGTCACCCAGCAGGGCTGCGACTCCCACATGGACGACCCGCTCACCAACCTCATGCTGAGCGTCGACGGCCAGCGGGCGTCCTACCTCGCCCTCAAGGCGCTGGCCGACGAGGTGTGCGACGGCAAGTGGGTCGCCACCGGCGGAGGAGGCTACGCCGTGATGGACGTCGTCCCGCGCGCCTGGGCGCACCTCATGGCGATCGTCGCCGGATCGCCGATCGATCCCCAGTCGCTCACCCCGGAGCGCTGGCGCGAGCGCATCGAGCTGATGCGGGGCATGCCCGGTCCGCAGCGCATGACCGACGGTCGTGCGGTCGGCTACCGGGCCTGGGAGCAGGGCTTCGACCCGGCCAGCTGGCTCGACCGGTCGATCCACGCGACCCGCGAGGCGGTCTTCCCGCTCAACGGCCTCGACCCTCTGCCCTGACCCCCCGCACTGACCCCCGTCCGGCCCGTCGAGACAGCGATTTCGTCAATTTGGACAACTACTGTCGCGGAGGTGTCGCGAGGCACTAGTCTCGTCCAAGGCACGCGCGCTGTTTCTCTGGTGGGGAAGCCAGAGAGCGCGCGTGCCACTCAGGAAGCAGGTGGACGCATGGCATCCGGACCGACGTTCTTGACCGTCGCCGAGGTGGCGAGTCAGATGCGCGTCTCGAAGATGACGGTCTACCGTCTGGTGCACTCCGGTGAGCTCGAGGCAGTCCGCGTCGGCCGTTCGTTCCGTGTCCCCGAGCGCGCCGTGCAGGCGTTCCTCGGCAAGTCCTACTTCGAGGCCGGCTGAGCCCGACCCGCCCCATCGGCCGTGCGCTCTCGCACGGCGGTCGGCATCCGCGCACCCCGCGACCGACGTGTAGGCTGATCGCTAGCCACGACCGGAGGCACAGGCCATCTGCCTGAGTCCTCCTCCTGGCGAATCAGTCTCTGACGAACAGCAGCCGCCTTCGCGCGGCCGACAAGAATTGAGTAGTGACCCGTGGGTTCAGTCATCAAGAAGCGTCGCAAGCGGATGTCGAAGAAGAAGCACCGCAAGATGCTCAAGCGCACCCGAGTGCAGCGTCGCCGTCTGGGCAAGTAGGCCCATCCCCTCATGAGCCGGGTCGTCCTTGTCACAGGCGTGGCTGGCTCTTTCGCGTCCTTGGTCGCGAGACGGCTCGTCGAGCTGGGTGACGAGGCCGGCATCGAGAAGGTCGTCGGCATCGACACGACTCTTCCCGACGCCGATCTCGGCGGCATGAAGTTCGTCCGGGCCGACATCCGCACCCCGGTGATCGGCAAGGTCATCGCGGTCGAGGACGTCGACACCGTCGTGCACCTCGACGTCAACCCGCCGCAGCGCGGACGGGTGGGCGGCAAGGAGCTCAACGTCATCGGCACGATGCAGCTGCTGGCCGCGTGCCAGCGCTCCGGCACGGTCGGCAAGCTCGTGCTGGGCTCGTCGGCGGCGGTCTACGGATCGTCGCCGCGCGATCCCGCGATGTTCAATGAGTCGCTGCTCGCTCGCAACGGCGTCCGGTCGGGCTTCCCGAAGGACATCGTCGAGGTCGAGTCGTACGTCCGAGGGTTCGCCCGGCGGCGTCCCGATGTCATCATCACGACGATCCGCGCGGCGCAGGTGCTCGACGAGGCCGTCGACAGCCCCCTGCGCAACTACTTCAGCAACCCGGTGCTCCCGTCGGTGCTGGGGTTCGACCCCCGGCTGCAGTTCCTGTCGCTGGCCGATGCCCTCGCGATCCTCGGCGAGGCGGTCGAGCACGACAGGCCGGGCACCTTCAACGCTGCGGGCGACGGTGTCGTCCTGCTCAGCCAGGCCGCGCGCCGGCTCGGACGACCGTTGCTGCCGATGCCCCGACTGGGCTTCGCCACGGCGGCCAGCCGCGTCGTGCGTGCGATGGGCTCCGACATCCCACCCGACCTGCACCGGCTGCTGACCTTCGGTCGCGCCATCGACACGTCGGCGCTGCGCGACATCTTCGGCTACGAGCTGACCCGCACGTCCGAGGAGACCCTCGACGACTTCGGGCGCACGCTGCGCCCCGGCATCATGTCGGCACTGGGGAGGCGCGCGTGAGCGACGAACGCAAGACCATCGGCTCGGGCGGCACCCCCGGGCGCGGCAACCGGCAGACGTCCCCGTCGGCCGCGGCCCGCTCGCTGGCCGGTGGTGGCGCGGCCAAGAAGGCTGTCGCCAAGAAGCCGGTCGCCAAGAAGCCCGTCGCGGGCACGACGGCTTCAGCCAAGCCGACTGCCAAGAAGTCGACCCCGCGCACGAGCGCGCCCAAGCCGCCGCCGGCCAAGAAGTCGGCCGCGCAGCCCACCAAGCCTCGCCTCCGCGCCGTCACCGACGAGGACGCCGCAGCAGCTGCCGCGGCCGCCGCCGAGGAGGCTGCCCGCCGCACCCGCACCGCGGGGGCCGCTCCGCTGTCGGCCGGCATCCCCATCGACGAGATCCTCGTGGCCGTCGTCCAGGCGGCCCAGCGCGTGCTCGGCTCCGACTGGGAGTCGCGCGTCGCGACGCTGCTGGCCACGGTGCGCAAGCGGCTGAGCGGCGACTACGAGATCGACGAGTTCGGCTTCGACCCCGAGATCGCACAGGTGCTGACCGCCGCCGTCGAGCCGATCGCCGAGAAGTGGTTCCGGCTCGAGGTGCGCGGCATCGAGAACATCCCCGAGGACGGAGGAGCGCTGCTGGTGGCCAACCACTCGGGCACCGTGCCGCTCGACGGTCTCATCACGGGCTATGCGGTCAAGAAGTACTCCGGCCGCGACCTGCGGCCTCTGGGTGCCGACCTCGTGTTCTCGCTGCCGCTGGTCGGTCAGGTGGCCCGCAAGGTCGGGGCCACGCTGGCGTGCCAGGAGGACGCCGAGCGGTTGCTCACGACCGGCGAGCTCGCCGGGGTCTGGCCCGAGGGCTTCAAGGGCATCGGCAAGCCGTTCGCGGAGCGCTACAAGCTGCAGCGGTTCGGCCGCGGCGGATTCGTGTCCGCCGCAATGCGCGCGCAGGTGCCGATCGTGCCGGTGTCGATCGTGGGTGCTGAGGAGATCTACCCGCTGGTCGGCAACGTGCCGTCGCTGGCTCGCCTGCTGGGGCTGCCGTACCTGCCGATCACGCCGTTCTTCCCGCTGCTCGGTCCGCTCGGGCTCATCCCGCTGCCGAGCAAGTGGATCATCGAGTTCGGCGAGCCGGTGCGCACCGACGCCTACGACCCCGAGTCGGCCGACGACCCCATGCTGCTGTTCAACGTCACAGACCAGGTGCGCGAGACGATCCAGCAGACCCTCTACAAGCTCTTGGTCGAGCGGGGCAACGCGTTCTTCTGAAGCGCGCGGCTCCTTCGTCGCCGCTCCAGCGGCTCGTGCCTCGCCGCTGCTGGGCTTCGCCCAGGCGCCTGCCATCGCGCCCCCTACTCGCTGCGCTCGTGGGGCGACCCCCAGCTGGGCTCGCTCGGCCCGTGGTCACCACGTGGCTCGCGTCGTACGCGACGCTGCCGTGGTTTTACTGCTGGGGCTTGGTGCCGAGCAGGCCGCCGAGCAGGCCGGGGACGAGTCCTGTCTGCTCCTCATTGCCGAGCAGTCCGCCGAGCAGCGGGTCGGTCACGGAGCCCAGCAGAGGCGTGCTGGACGGAGTGGTGGGCGCGACCGGCGAGGCGGACGGCGTCGGCGACGCGGAGGGGGTCTTGCCGCCGCTCGACGAAGGTGACGAGTTCTTGGCCGGCTTGCCAGCCGGCGCGCCGGGTGACGCCTTGGCGGGCTTGGGGGTGCCCGCGGAAGCTGTGCTGCGGGTGAGCTCCTCGACCGAGCTGACGAGCGCGCCGACGTCGGCGGGGTCGCACGCGGCGCACAGCGTGGATGCCTCGCTGGCCAGATCGGTCACCGCGGCACTGGCGGCGGCCAGCGAGTCGGACACGCCATCGGGCAGCTGCGACGACAGCGACGACAGATCGATGCTGGACGCGGCCGCGAACTCGTTGACCTTGCGGATCGACTTCTCCTCGCCGCTGGCGGAGTAGTCGGTGAAGAGGCTGCTCGACCCGTCGGCCGCGGACGCCGCGAAGTCGTCGAGGGACTCGGCGATGAGCGATGACGAGCTGCCGTCGGCGGTCAGGCGGCGCACCTCGGCGAGCCGCTCGGAGGCCTGGGCGAGCTGGAACGAGCCGCGCGAGGCGTCGCTGCGGTGCAGCTGCAGCTCGACGGACTCGACCGAACGCTTGACGGGGTAGAGCACCTCGCCGGGGACGGCAGACGCGCTCGACGCGACGATGCCGACGACTCCGGCCGACGCGACGAGACCCGCTGTGACCCGGGCGACCCGGCGGCGTCCCGATCCGGCGGTGGGCCGGTCGGCGACGACCAGCCGCGGACGGGCAGGCATCGGCACGAGCACCGTGGCCGCCTCGGCCATGAGCTGGCTGCGCAGCGAGTTGCGGAACATCGGGGTCGGCTCGACCGTCGCGGCCTGGCAGAGGTCTTCGGCGAAGCGGACGAGATCGGCGATGTGCTCGTCACGGGGCGCGCGCCCCGTGGTCAGGGCATCGTCGAAGGACTGAGCCTCGTCGTGCGAGCGACGGCCGATCATGATGCCTCTCTCCATGCAGCGGTACTCGCTGCAGATGGTGCGGACGTGTCGTGGAGGACAACGACGCACGAGGCCGGAAGGTTACGGGCAGGGGACGGGACGAAGGTCCTGACATATCGCTTCACCGGATGTCTCCCGGCACGGACTTGGCCAGGCTGCGCACGGCACGCAGCTGCAGCTGCTTGACGGCACCCTCGCTGCGGCCCAGGGCGGCAGCGGTCTGCGCGATCGAGAGCCCCTGGATGAAGCGCATCAGGATGCAGTCGCGCTGTTCGGTCGGCAGGCCGCTGACCGCCTCGAACAGCATCTCGTTGGAGATGAGCGCCAGCACCTCCTGCTCAGGGCTGGGGGCGTGCGTCTTGCCCTCGGGGATCGTCTCGGAGACGATCTCGAGACGCGAGCGGCTCGACTTGAAGTGATCGGCGATCAGGTTGCGGGCGATCGTCGTGAGCCAGGCCCCGAAGTCCTTGCCCTGCCAGTTGAACCGCTGGATGGCACGGAGACCGCGGACGAAAGTCTCGCTGGTGAGGTCCTCGGCGAGCTGGCGCGACCCGACCCGGTAGTAGACGAAGCGGAACACGCCCGAGACGTAGTGGTCGTAGAGCTGGCCGAAGGCCTCGGCGTCGCCTTCCTTGGCCAGATCGACCAGCGCGCGCAGGCGGGTGGCCTCGGGGTCGCTGTCGTCGCGCGGCGTCTGGCCGCCGCTCGACGGGGCGTACGCGGGCGAGTCGGCGACGGCGAGCGCGATCTGCAGCGACGAGTCGTCGGGGATCGCCAGTGAGAGCGACAACACGTCGCGCAACGCGTCCCACCTTGAAGCCACAGGCCCTCCCTGATCACCGCGATCGTAACCCGGAGTTAGGACCAAAGTCAGCCGGTTTACCGATTCTTTCGGCGGAGCGCGTGCCAGGTGCCGCCGGCGGCGACGGCCGCGACCATGCCCTTGCCGCCGACCAGCGCGACCTTGCGACCGGTGCGGTAGTCGCGCACCCGCCACCCGTGGGCCTTGGCGTACGAGCGCAGCGCGGAGTCGGGGTTGACCGCGCACGGGTGCCCGACGAGCGAGAGCATCGGCAGGTCGTTGCTCGAGTCGGAGTAGGCGTAGCACTCCTCGAGCACCAGCGACTCGCGCTCGGCGATCTCGCGGATCGCGACGGCCTTGCCCTCGCCGTGGAGCATGTCGCCGACGAGCGCGCCGGTGTAGACGCCGTCGACGTGCTCCGAGACGGTGCCCAGTGCGCCGGTCAGCCCGAGGCGGCGGGCGATGACCTGGGCGATCTCGACGGGGGCGGCGGTGACCAGCCAGACCCGGTGTCCGCGATCGAGGTGCCACTGGGCGATGGCGCGGGTGCCCGGCCAGATCTTGGCGGCCATGTGCTCGTCGAAGATCTCCTCGCCGATCTCCTCCAGCTCGGTGACGCTGTGGCCGGCGATGAACGCCAGGCCCGACGCCCGGGCCCGCGCGATGTGCTCGGGATCCTCGCTGCCGACGACGCGGAACCAGGCCTGCTGCCACGCGGCGCGCACGAGGTCGCGGGTCGTGAAGAACTCCCGACGGTGCAGCCCGCGGGCGAGGTGGAAGATCGACGCGCCCTGCATGATCGTGTTGTCGACGTCGAAGAACGCCGCGGCGACGGGGTCCTGCGTCGCGGTCAGCTCGTGCTCCATCTGCGAGGACGCGGCGGCGGCCTGGCCGGCCAGCACTGATCGCGACTGCAGGTTGCGCTGCCGATCGGGTGTTGCGTCCCGTGCCATGGGGGCGAGCCTAACGCCCTCCGGCCGGTACGACCTGTGGTTGACTCGAAGGGTGACGGTGAATGTCAGTGACTACCTGCACGCGGCCGCATCCACCATGCCCGAGGGCGTAGCGCTGGTCGAGCACCGCGCCGCGCGCCGCCAGCTGACCTGGCGCGAGCTCGACGAGGCGGCGGACGCCGTCGCGCGTGCGCTGTCCGCCCGCGGACTGGTCGCGGGCCAGCGGGTCGCGATCGTGATGGCCAACCGGGTCGACCTGCCGATCGCCTACTACGGCATCCTGCGCGGCGGCATGGTCGCCGTCCCGATCAACCCCCGCTCGACGACCCGCGAGATCGGCCGGATGCTCGCCGACTCGCTGGCCCGTGTCGTGCTGTGCGACGAGGCCGGAGTCGCCCAGGTGCGCGAGGCGGTGACCGACGACCACCGCGTCCACGTCGTCGTCGACGGTGCCGAGCCGCTCGAGGGAGAGACGTCGTTCGAGCGCTTCCTGGCCGACGCCACGGGTGCCGCGCCGGCGGCACCGGTCGATGCCGAGGCGCTCGCGGTGATCCTCTACACGTCCGGCACCAGCGGCAAGCCGCGGGGCGCGATGCTGACCCACCGCGCGCTGATCGCCAACACCGAGCAGATCGCCCGACTCGACCCTCCCGCGATGACGGCCGACGACATCTGCCTCGGCCTGCTGCCGATGTTCCACATCTACGGGCTCAACTGCGTGCTGGGCCAGGCGGTGCACCAGGGCGCGACGGTCGTGCTGGTCGACGGGTTCGACCCGTCGGGGCTGCTCGACCTGATCGCCGAGGAGGGCGTCACCAACCTGCCGCTGGCTCCTCCCGTCATCGCCGCCTGGGCCGGCCGCGACGACCTGCGCGACAAGCTCGCGCACGTCACGACGATCCTGTCCGGTGCCTCGGCGCTCGACGCCGACCTCGCCGAGGCGTTCAGGGAGTCGTCGGGTCACCAGATCGAGCAGGGCTACGGGCTCACCGAGACCTCGCCGGTCATCGCGACGACGCACGGGTCGCCGCGCGACGTCGACAACCACATCAAGCACGGCTCGGTCGGACGGGCGCTGCCCGGCATCGAGCTGCGCATCGTCGAGGCGGGCGGCGTCGACGCGGCGCCGGGCGATCCGGCCGAGATCTGGGTCAGGGGCGACAACCTCTTCTCGGGCTACTGGCCCGACGGCGTCGACGGTCCCGATGCCGACGGCTGGTACCCGACCGGCGACATCGGGTATCTCGACGACGACGGCGACCTCACGCTGGTCGACCGTCTGCGCGAGCTCGTGATCGTGTCGGGCTTCAACGTCTACCCGTTCGAGGTCGAGGACGTCATCGCCGAGGTCGCAGGCGTCGGTCAGGTCGCCGTCGTGGGCCTGCCCGACGAGGAGACCGGCGAGGCCGTCGTCGCCTTCGTCGTCCCCGCCCACGACGCGCCCACCGACGAGGCCGTGCTGCTCGAGGCCGTCGACGCGCACTGCCGCACCCGGCTGGCCCGGTTCAAGCAGCCGCGTCGCACGATCGTCGTCACGGGCCTGCCGCACTCGGCCACCGGCAAGGTCGCGAAGGGCCGGCTGAGGGCCTTGGCGCGCAGCGAGACGCTGGGCCTCGACGGGTGACGATCCCGCACGCCTCCGACGCCCGCGTCGTCGTCTACACCCGGGTCGGCTGCCACCTGTGCGAGATCGCCGAGCAGCAGGTCGCCGAGCTGTGCGCCGAGACCGGCGACTCCTGGGCGCGGGTCGACATCGACGACGACCCCGACCTGCGCCAGCGCTTCACCGAACAGGTGCCCGTGACGTTCGTCGACGGCGCCCAGCACGACTTCTGGCGGGTCGACCCGACGCGGCTCCGGAAGGCGCTGGCACGCGGTCGATGAGGTGTGACCTGCGCCACCGGATGCCGCTCGATTTGGTTCCCACGTTCACAAACTCTTAAACTGTCGGGGCACCCGATGCCCGTCCCGCGAGGGATAATCCCCAGCATCGCGGCGCAGGAGCACCGTGACGATACTTCGCAGCCCTCGGCTCGCCGACGGAACTGCCCGTGGCATCCCTGATGCCACCGTGGCCCGTCTGCCTGTCTACCTGCGAGCGCTCAACGCGCTCGCCGAGCAGGGAGTGCTGTCGTGCGCGTCCGGCGAGCTCGCCGAGCAGGCCGGGGTCAACCCCGCCAAGCTGCGCAAGGACCTGTCGTACCTCGGCTCCTACGGCACCCGCGGTGTCGGCTACGACGTCGAGTACCTCCGCTACCAGATCGCCCGTGAGATGGGGCAGACCCAGGACTGGGACGTCGTGATCGTGGGTGTCGGCAACCTCGGCTCCGCGCTGTCGGCCTACCAGGGCTTCAGCACCCGCGGCATCCGCGTCGCGGCGCTGGTCGACGCCGATCCGCGACGCGTCGGCACGACGATCTCCGACATCGTCGTGAGCCCCGTCGACCAGCTCGGCGCGATCGTCGCCGAGCGCCGCATCTCGATCGGCGTCATCGCCACGCCCGGCGAGGCCGCGCAGGAGGTCGCCGACCGTCTGGTCGAGGCCGGCATCACGAGCATCCTCAACTTCGCGCCCGCCCTCGTGCAGGTGCCCGACGGGGTCGACGTCCGCAAGGTCGACCTCTCGATCGAGCTGCAGATCCTGGCGTACCACGAGCAGCGCAAGACCAGCAGCGAACCGAAGGTGATCGAAGCATGAGCGTCCTGGTGGTGGGAATGTCCCACAAGTCGGCCCCGATCGACGTCCTCGAGCACGCCTCGCTCGACGTCGACGCGGCGGTCAAGCTCTCGCACCTGGCGCTCGAGACGCCGTTCGTGACCGAGTCGGTCGTCATCTCCACGTGCAACCGGGTCGAGATCTACGTCGAGGCCGAGCGGTTCCACGGTGCCGTCGAGGAGGTGTCGCGGCTGCTCGCCGAGCTGTCGGGTCTCGATCGCGACGAGTTCGTCCGTCACGTCTACGTGCACTTCGACGAGGCCGCCGTCGCCCACCTGTTCGGGGTCGCGTCGGGCATGGACTCGATGATCCTCGGCGAGAGCCAGATCCTCGGCCAGGTGCGCGAGGCGCTGCACTCCGCGCAGGCCGAGTCGACGGTCGGCTCGGCGCTCAACGCCCTGTTCCAGCAGGCGCTGCGCATCGGCAAGCGCGGTCACGCCGAGACGGGCATCGACCGGCTCGCGCCGTCGATCGTCACGGCGGGTCTCGATGCGGCCGGCGAGATCGTCGATGCCCCCGACACGAGGTTCCTGGTCGCCGGAGCAGGCACCATGGCGAGCCTCGCGGTGCGCACGCTGGTCGACCGCGGCGTCGCGCCGCACCGCATCATGGTGGCCAACCGCACGTACCAGCGGGCCTACGCCCTCGTCGCGACGTTCGGCGTCAGCGCCGTGCGGTGGCAGGCCCTCGACGTCGAGCTGTCCGCCGCCGACGTCCTGATCAGCTGCACGGGCGCCAGTGCCGTCGTCTTCGACCGCGAGCGCATCGCCGCCGCCTCGAGCGGACGCCCGATGTCGCTGATCGACCTCGCACTGCCCCGTGACATCGACCCTGCCGTGCGGGATCTCGACGGCATCGAGCTGATCGACCTCGAGGTGCTGTCGCGTGCCGCGGCCAACGCCGAGCTCGCCGCCGACGTCGTCCAGGTGCAGTCGATCGTCGAGGCCGAGGTGCGCACGTTCCTGGCCGCCAAGGCCGCCTCGCACATCACCCCGACCGTCGTCGCGCTGCGCACCATGGCGACTGACATCGTGGCCGCCGAGCAGGCCCGCATCGAGTCGCGGCTGCCCAACCTCACCGACGACGAGAGGGCCGACGTCCGCAAGGCCCTGCACCGGGTCGCCGAGAAGCTCATCCATGCGCCGACCGTGCGCGTGCAGCAGCTCATCGACGGCCCCGCCGACCTCACCTACGCCGATGCGCTGGCTGATCTGTTCGCGCTCGACCAGAAGACCGTCGACGCGGTCACCCGGGCGGGGGAGAAGCCATGACGACCCCCGTCCGTCCGACCCTGCGACTCGGCACGCGCGCCAGCGCCCTGGCCGTGACCCAGTCCGGGATGATCGCCGACCGCCTGCGCACCGAGTGCGACGTCGACGTCGAGCTCGTCACGATCTCCACCGAGGGCGACCGCAGCTCCGCGCCGCTGGCGTCGATGGGCGGCCAGGGCGTGTTCGTCGCAGCACTGCGCGAGGCACTCGTGCGCGGTGACGTCGACCTCGCCGTCCACTCGCTCAAGGACCTGCCCACGTCGGCCGATCCCCGGCTGACCGTCGCTGCGATCCCGCGGCGCGAAGACCCGCGCGACGTCCTCGTGGCCCGCGACGGCCTGACCCTCGGCGAGCTGCCGCAGGGTGCCCGGATCGGCACCGGCTCGCCTCGTCGCGAGGCGCAGCTGCGGGCCCTCGGCCTGGGCGTCGAGGTCGTCGGCATCCGCGGCAACGTCGACACCCGCATCGGCCGCATCGCCGCCGGCGAGGTCGACGGCGTGCTGCTGGCCCGTGCCGGTCTGCTGCGCCTCGGTCGCGCCGACGAGGCCACCGAGGTCATCGATCCCCTCCAGATGCTCCCCGCCCCCGGGCAGGGAGCCCTGGCCTGCGAGTGCCGCGTCGACGACGACGCGACCATCCAACTGCTCCAACGGCTCGACGACGGCGACACCCGTGCCGCCGTCACGGCCGAGAGAAGCCTCCTCGCCACCCTTGAGGCAGGCTGCAGCGCCCCGGTGGGAGCCCTGGCCGAGATCGCCGAAGGCGATCACGGCGACGAGCTCTGGCTCCGTGCCGTGGTCGGAGACGTCTCCGGCTCGCCCACCATCCGACTGTCCGCGACCGGCCTGCCCTCCGAGGCCGCCGCGGTCGGTGAACGTCTTGCTGTCGAGATGCTCGCCGAAGGGGCCGACGCCCTCATGGCCGTCGCCTCCTCCTGACCCCCTGACAGACCGAGAAAAGGACCACAGTGACCATCACCACTGCGACTCGAGAAGCCGCGACACCCGATGCACCGACCCCGAGCGCGCGCAAGGCCCCCCGCGGCCACGTGAGCTTCGTCGGTGCCGGTCCGGGTGACGCGAGCCTGCTGACGGTACGAGCAGCCGAGCTGCTCGCCCAGGCCGACGTCGTCATCACCGAGCTGCCCGAGCAGGCTGCCCTCGTCACCAACGGTGCCGAGATCGTCGACGGCGGCATCGGCGAGGACGGTGAGCAGCTGACCCACGCGGCTCGTGGCCGTCTCGTCGTCAGGCACGCCAAGACCGGCGTCCACGTCGTGCGCCTGATCGCGGGAGACCCGTTCACGTACGCGACCGGGCCCGAGGAGGCCGCGGCCTGCAGCAAGGCCGGCATCGGCTTCGAGATCGTCCCCGGCATCTCCTCGATCTCCGCGGTCCCGGCCTACGCCGGCGTGCCGCTGACCAACCGGACGCACCGCGAGTACTCGGTCGTGAGCGTCGGCGACTCGAGCATCACCTGGGCCGACCACGTCAACGAGGACACCCTCGTGCTGCTGTCGGCCGTCGCCCGCATCGGCGAGGTCGCCAGCGGCCTGATCGACGCGGGTCGCAAGCCCGACACCCCGGTCGCGATGACCCGGGTCGGCACGACGACCGAGCAGACCACCGTCGTCTCGACGCTCGCCGAGATCGCGTCCGACGCGAAGGCCGCCGGCATGACGGCCCCGGCCATCACGGTCGTCGGCGAGGTCGTCACGATGCGCGAGGCGCTGTCGTGGTTCGAGACCAAGCCGCTCTACGGCTGGCGCATCCTGGTGCCCCGCACCAAGGAGCAGTCGGCCGGTCTGGCGTCGCGCCTGCGCGGCTTCGGCGCGATCTCCGAGGAGGTGCCGACCATCTCGGTCGAGCCGCCCCGCAACCCGCAGCAGATGGACAAGGCTGTCCGCGGCCTCGTCGAGGGCCGTTACGAGTGGGTCGCGTTCACGAGCGTCAACGCCGTCAAGGCCGTGCGCGAGAAGTTCGAGGAGTACGGGCTCGACGCTCGTGCCTTCTCGGGCCTCAAGATCGCCGCGGTCGGCGACAAGACCGCCGAGGCCATCGCGACGTGGGGCATCCGCGCCGACCTGATCCCGTCGGGCGAGCAGTCCGCCCGCGGCCTGCTCGACGACTGGCCGCCGTACGACGACCTGCTCGACCCCATCAACCGGGTGTTCCTGCCGCGCGCCGACATCGCCACCGAGACGCTCGTGGCGGGCCTGATCGACCTCGGGTGGGAGGTCGACGACGTCACGGCCTACCGCACCGTCCGGGCCGCCCCGCCGCCGGCGCCGACGCGTGAGGCGATCAAGACCGGCAAGTTCGACGCGGTCATGTTCACCTCGTCGTCCACGGTGCGCAACCTCGTCGGCATCGCCGGCAAGCCGCACACGTCGACGATCATCGCGTGCATCGGTCCCGCGACGGCCAAGACCGCCGAGGAGCACGGCCTGCGCGTCGACGTCGTCGCCGACTCGCCGTCGGTCGACGTGCTGGCCGACTCGCTCGCCGAGTTCGGCACCGCGCGTCGTCTCGGCTTCGTCGAGGCCGGCGAGCCCGTGACCAAGCCGTCGCAGAAGCGCCCCTCGGCGCGTCGGAAGGCCTGACCTTGTCGTTCCCGTCCGACCGTCCTCGTCGCCTGCGCTCGTCGCCGGCGATGAGGCGGTTGGTCGCGGAGACGCACGTCCAGCCGTCGCAGCTCGTGCTGCCGATGTTCGTGGCCGAGGGACGCACCGAGGTGCGCCCCATCGCGAGCATGCCGGGCGTCGTCCAGCACACCCGCGACAGTGCGCGACGTGTCTACGCCGAGGCGGCCGAGCTGGGCCTGGGTGGCGTCATGCTGTTCGGCCTGCCTGAGCGCAAGGACGCTGTCGGCTCGGGCGCGCTCGACCCCGACGGCATCCTCAACGTCGCGCTGGCCGACGCCCGGGCCGAGGTCGGCGACGACCTGCTGGTCATGGCCGATCTGTGCCTCGACGAGTTCACCGACCACGGCCACTGCGGCGTGCTCGACTCGCGGGGCCGGGTCGACAACGACGCCACGGTCGAGATCTACGCGCAGATGGGCGTCGTGCAGGCCGAGGCAGGTGCCCACGTCGTCGGCCCCAGCGGCATGATGGACGGCCAGGTCGGCGCGATCCGGGCGGCGCTCGACGACGCCGGCCACGACGAGACGGTCATCCTGGCTTATGCGGCCAAGTACTCCTCGGCGTTCTACGGGCCGTTCCGCGAGGCGGTCGACTCCTCGCTGCAGGGAGATCGCAAGACGTACCAGCAGGATCCGGCCAATGGCCGCGAGGCGATCCGCGAGACGCTCCTCGACATCGAGGAGGGGGCCGACATCGTCATGGTCAAGCCGGCGCTGTCGTACCTCGACCTCATCGCCGACGTGCGGGCTGCGGTCGACGTGCCGGTGGCTGCGTACAACATCTCCGGAGAACTGGCGATGGTCGAGGCCGCGGCAGCCAACGGCTGGATCGACCGCGATCGGGCGATCGACGAGATCATCATCTCGATCCGCCGGGCCGGCGCCGACATCGTGCTGACCTACTGGGCCGCCGAGCTGGCCACGCGACTGCGTCGCTGACGCCCCACGACGTGCGAAGGGCCCCTCTCCGGTGTGGAGGAGGGGCCCTTCATCATGTGCTGCGTGCTTGCGTCAGAAACCGTACGTGGCCATGCAGGCGGCGTACTTCTCCTTGGGGAGGCCGAACGGCACCTTGAACAGGCACTGGGTCTGCGCCTCCAGGTAGGAGAGCGCGTCGGTGACCGGCTTGGTGATCGGGGCCAGGGGCGTGTCCTTGACGCCGTCCTGGACGCCACCGCCGAGGGTCGGCGCCTTGGTCGTCGCCGTGGGCGACGGAGTGGCCGTGGGAGTCGACGGCTCGTCGAAGCTGTCTCCGCCGCCTGAACCGCCGGGCTTCGGCGTGCTGCCGCCGCCGGGGGGCGTGGTCGGGCCGGGCTTCGACGGCTTGTCGGTCTTGGTGCCCTCGGACGCCTTCTTCTCGGCGGCCTTCTGCGTCTTGGCAGCCTTGCTGCGCTGCTCGGGCGTCAAGGTCTGGTCGTAGGAGTTGGACGTCAGGATGGGTGAGGTCGAGATGCCGTTGGGCGACTGCGTGAAGTCGCCGCTCGCGTAGGCCGCGGAGATCTGCAGGACCAGGTCGACGTAGGCGTCGGAGTTGTTGTAGCGCTTGACCGCGACGGCCGCGTCCTTGGGATCGGACAGATCGCCCTCGCCGGCGCACAGGTAGATACCGGCCGACGTGGCCGCATCGTTGATGCTCTGCGGGTTCTTGCTGCCGTCGTTGTCGGAGTCGACCCCGACCGAGGCCCAGGTGCCCGGGATGAACTGCATGGGACCGACCGCCAAGTCGTAGACCGAGTTCTTGTCGAGCGCGCCGCTGTCGGTGTCGCGGATCTCGGCGCGGCCGTCGTTGCCGTCAAGGGGCACGCCGTAGATGCCGGGCTGGGCGATGCCCGTGGTGTCGAGCGCGTTGCCGTTGGTGCGTCCGTGGTTGGACTCGACCCGGCCGATCGCTGCGACCAGGTTCCAGGGCAGGTTGCAGGCCTCGTCGGCCTTGCCGAGCAGCGTCTCCGCGCGGCGGTAGGCCGCGAGCGCGGCGGTCGGGATGCCATTGGTCGACAGCGTGGCGACGGTGCCCGCGGCCCCGGCCTTCTGGTCGACACCGCCGGGAGCCTGCTGGACGCTGGCGGGCTGCTCGAACGCCGTCGCCGGGACGTCGGGGATCTCGCTGTCGGAGATGCCGTCAGAGGCGTTCGCGAGGCCGGAGTTGCCGAGAGCGGCTCCCCAGGCACCGACCAGCACAGCCATCGGTACCAGTGCGCTGGCCTTCTGCCAACGCGTGAGCTTGTGTGCTCCCATGTCATACCCTCCCAGATCGACACTGCGTGCACGCCAGGTGCGTCAACCGAGTTTACAGGCCGCCCCGGTGGGTGGCCAGTCGGTGGTGGCGTGGACCACATCGTCAACGACACCCGAGTGTCGCAGGTTACGGTCCGCGACGCCGCCGTCCGCCGGTTTCGGTCCCGGGAGACAATGAGCGGGTGACTTCTTCCTCCGCCTCGCAGCAGCTGTTCGAGCGTGCACTCGCCGTCTCGCCGGGTGGCGTCAACTCGCCCGTCCGGGCCTTCCGGGCCGTCGGCGGCACGCCGATCTTCATGGCATCGGGCCAGGGTGCCTGGCTGACCGACGTCGACGGGCGCCGCTACGTCGACCTCGTCGGGTCGTGGGGTCCGATGCTGCTGGGCCACGCCCACCCCGAGGTCATCGCCGCGGTGGGTGCCGCGGCCTCCCGGGGCACGTCGTTCGGCACGCCCAGCGAGCCCGAGGTACTGCTCGCCGAGGAGATCGTCGATCGCACGTCTGCCGAGATGGTGCGCATGGTGTCGTCGGGCACCGAGGCGACGATGTCGGCCATTCGTCTGGCCCGCGGGTTCACGGGGCGCGACAAGATCGTCAAGTTCGCCGGCTGCTACCACGGCCACGTCGACGCGCTGCTCGCCGAGGCTGGTTCGGGCGTCGTGACCCTCGGCCTGCCCGAGACGCCGGGGGTGCCGGCGCACGTCACGGCCGACACGATCGTCCTGCCCTACAACGACCGCGCCGCCGTCGAGGCCGCCTTCGCCCAGCACGGCGACCAGATCGCGTGCATCATCACCGAGGCGGCGGCCGGCAACATGGGCGTCGTCCCGCCCGAGCCGGGCTTCAACGAGTTCTTGTCGCAGACCTGCGCCGCCCATGGCGCGCTGTTCGTCAGCGACGAGGTCATGACGGGCTTCCGGGTGACCCGGTCGGGTCACTGGGGACTCGACGGCCAGGTCGAGGGCTGGGCCCCCGACCTCGTCACGTACGGCAAGGTCATGGGCGGTGGCTTCCCGGCCGCGGCGTTCGGCGGACGCCGCGACGTCATGGAGCAGCTCGCCCCGTCCGGGCCCGTCTACCAGGCCGGGACGCTGTCGGGCAACCCGATCGCCACGACGGCCGGCCTCACCACGCTGCGTCTGGCCGACGCCGAGGCCTACGCGCGCCTCGACGCGGCGTCGCAGCAGCTGCGGGGGCTCGTCGCCGATGCACTGACCGGAGCGGGCGTCGTCCACACCCTGCAGAACGCCGGCAACATGTTCAGCGTCTTCTGGGGCACCGACCAGCCCGTCACCGACTTCGCGGGAGCACAGGCGCAGGAGGCCTGGCGCTACAAGCCGTTCTTCCACGCGATGCTCGACGCCGGCGTCTACCTGCCACCGAGCGCCTTCGAGTGCTGGTTCGTCTCGGCGGCCCATGACGACCAGGCACTCTCTAGAATCGCGGAGGCGTTGCCTGCCGCCGCGCGCGCCGCAGCCCAGGCCACGCCCGCGAACTGAACCGGTCCGACCGACCGTCACCGTCCGAGAAGAAGAGGCAGCATGTCCGAACGAACCATCGTGCACCTGATGCGCCACGGCGAGGTCCACAACCCCGAGGGCGTCCTGTACGGCCGGCTCCCGAAGTTCGTGCTGTCCGACCTGGGCCACCAGATGGCCGCCCGGGTCGCCGAGCACCTGTCGAAGAACGAGATCGTCCACATGGTCGCCTCGCCGCTCGAGCGCGCGCAGCAGACCGCCGAGCCGCTGTCGACGCTGCTCGAGGTGCCGATCGTCACCGACGAGCGCGTCATCGAGGCCGACAACCTGTTCGAGGGCAAGACCGTCGGCGTCGGCAACGGCGCGTTCACCAACCCCCGCAACTGGTGGATGCTGCGCAACCCCCTGCGGCCGTCGTGGGGCGAGCCCTACAAGGAGATCGCGGCCCGCATGCAGTCGGCCGTGCAGGACGCCCGTGAGGCGGCGCGCGGTCACGAGGCCGTCATCGTGTCGCACCAGCTGCCCGTCTGGATCGCCCGTCGGGCCTTCGAGCAGAAGAGCTTCGTGCACGACCCGCGCAAGCGTCAGTGCACCCTCGCGAGTCTGACGAGCCTGACCTTCGACGGTGACGAGTTCGTCGGCTTCACCTACAGCGAGCCCGCTGGCGACCTGCTGCCGGCATCGCTGCGCGGCGGGGTCGTCGGCGGCGCCTGACGTGGTGCGCGGCCGCACGCGCGTCGGCGCGGCGCTCGGAGTGCTCCTCCTCGTGCTCGTGGCGGGATGCAGCGGGGCCGGCAACCGCGGCACGACCAACGGCTTCGTGTCGGGCGACGGGTCCATCACCCGCGTCGACGCCGCCGACCGTGAGAAGGCGCCCGTGCTCACGGGCGAGGGTCTCGACGGACGTCCGCTGTCGACCGCCGACTTCGCCGGCAAGACCATCGTGGTCAACCTGTGGGGGCCCTGGTGCCCGCCCTGCCGCGCCGAGGCACCTGCCCTCGACCAGGTCGCCGAGCAGTACGCCGACAAGGACGTCCAGTTCGTCGGCATCCTGACGCGGACCAAGGACCCGACGACGGCCATCGCGTTCAACCGCAACAAGGGCATCACCTACCCGAGCTTCACCGACGAGGGCGGACAGCTCGAGCTCGGCTTCAACGACAGCCTGCCGAGCCTGGCGATCCCGACGACGTGGATCATCGACGCGAAGGGCCGCGTCGCGGCGCGCGTCCTCGACAAGGTCTCGGCATCGACACTGGCCAACCTGATCGACGACGTGCAGAAGAGCACGCCATGAGCGACTGGTTCCAGGACACGGTCTACTCCGGCAACCTGCTGCTCGCCGTCCCCGTCGCGGTGCTGGCGGGACTCATCTCGTTCTTCTCGCCCTGCGTCGTCCCGCTGCTGCCGGGATATCTGTCGTACGTCTCGGGCGTCGCGGCCCAGGACCTCGAGTCGGCGCGCCGCGGACGTGTGCTGCTCGGGGCTCTGCTCTTCGTGGCCGGGTTCTCGTCGGTCTTCGTCCTCGGTGGTGCGCTGTTCGGCTCGGTGGGGCTCGAGCTGCGGCGCTACCAGGACACGCTGTCGATCGTGACGGGCGTGCTCGTGATCGTCCTGGGCCTGGTCTTCATCGGGGCCGTCCCGCTGCTCCAGCGCGAGCGCCGCGTGCACGCCGTCCCGGCTGTTGGCTTGGCCATCGCCCCGGTGCTGGGCGTGTTCTTCGGAGTCGGCTGGACGCCGTGCATCGGCCCGACCCTCGCCGCGGTGCTGGGGCTGTCGTTCGCGACCGACGACGCGACCGCCGCACGCGGCGCGTTCCTGGCGCTGACCTATTGCCTGGGCCTCGGCATCCCGTTCGTGCTGGCCGCCCTCGGGTTCCGCCGCTTCATGGGCGCGCTGACGTGGTTCCGCCGCCACCAGCGGGCCGTCTCGGTCGCGGGCGGGGTCATGCTGATCGCGGTCGGCGTCCTGCTCGTGACCGGCGTCTGGAACGACCTGGTCGGTGAGATGCAGACCTGGGTCGTCGGATTCGAGGCTCCCGTATGAGCGACAACGCTGTCCCGGCGCTGGGCCGCCGCGAGTTCACGCGGTGGTTCTGGCGACAGCTGACGTCCATGCGCACGGCGCTGCTGCTGCTGCTCCTGCTCGCGATCGCCGCGGTGCCCGGATCGCTCTACCCGCAGCGCGGCGTCGACGCCCGTGCCGTCGAGACCTACTTCCTCGAGCACCCCCAGCTGGCCCCGGCGCTCGACAAGATCGGCATGTTCGCGGTCTACAGCTCGCCGTGGTTCAGCGCGATCTACCTGCTGCTCATGGTCTCGCTGGTGGGCTGCATCCTGCCCCGCTCGTTCGTCTACCTGCGGGCTGCGCGGGCCCGCCCGCCCAAGGCCCCGCGCAACTTCGCCCGCCTGCCGGCGTCCACGTCGTTCGAGACCGATCGGTCGCCCGACGAGGTCGTCGCCGCCGCCCGTCGAGCGCTCGGCCGGTCACGGGTCGACGTCGCCGACCGCGACGGCGTCCAGGAGGTCAGTGCCGAGCGTGGCTTCCTGCGCGAGGCCGGCAACCTGGTGTTCCACGTCAGCATCGTCGTGGTGCTGATCGGCGTCGCCGTCGGCACGCTGTACGGCTACCGCGGATCGGTCATCGTGACCGACGAGGGCGGGCAGTTCGGCAACAGCCTGCCGCAGTACGACGAGTTCAGCTCGGGAACGCTGTTCAACACCAGCGACCTGCCGCCGTTCGCGTTGACGCTCGACCAGGTGACCGCGCGGTTCCAGCCCTTCGGCAGTCCGCAGGCCGGTGCCCCCCGGGAGTTCCGGGCCCAGGGCACGTACACGGCCGATCCCGGCGACCAGTCCAAGCCGTTCGACATCACGGTCAACCACCCGCTGGCGATCGGCAGCACGTCGGTCTACCTGCTCGGCCAGGGCTACGCACCGGTCTTCAAGGTCACCGACGCCAACGGCGACGTCGTGTTCGACGACGCCGTGCCGTTCCTGCCGGCCGATCCGACCTACACGTCCAACGGCATCGTCAAGGTGACCGAGTCCAAGCCCGAGCAGCTGGGCTTCCAGGGTTTCTTCCTGCCCACTGCGGTGACGCAGGGCGGCAAGGAGCTGTCGACGTCGGCCCACCCCGCCGCGGCCAACCCGCTGGTGGGCCTCAACGTCTGGCACGGCGACCTCGGCCTCGACGACGGCACGCCCCAGTCGGTGTTCATCCTCGACAAGAGCAGGATGAAGCAGTACATGGACGGCGGCAAGCCCTTCCGGGTCAGTCTTCAGCCGGGTCAGACGGCCGACCTGCCCGACGGCGGGACGATCCAGTTCACCGAGCTGCGCCAGTTCGCGCGCTTCCAGATCGGATCGTCGCCGCTCGTCAGGGTGCCGCTGTTCGGCATCGTCGCCGGGCTGCTCGGACTGATGACGTCGCTCACGATCAAGCCGCGGCGCACGTGGATTCGTGCCCGTCGGGACGGCTCACGTACCGTGGTGGACGTCGCCGTGCTCGATCGTGTACCCCGGGACGACCTGCCCGCCGACCTGGATGACTTCCTCGAGCGGTTCAAGGACGCGCTCGGGGAGAAGACCGAGGAGACCGCATGACCCTGGAGAACCTCGCACAGATCTCCAACTACGCCGTCGCGTCGGCGACCGGCATTCTGGCGCTGGCTTTCGTGGCCTACGTCGCGCAGTGGGGCTTCGGGCGCAACCTGGCACCCGAGCGTGAGCTGGTCAACGCCGGCTCGGTCGACACACCGTCCGCCGGCACCGACCCCGTCGAGCGCAGCAACATGGCCGGTGGCATCGGCCTGTCGCTGACGACGCTGTCGGCGGTCGTGCTGACGGCCGGCCTCGTGACGCGTGGCCTCGCCGCCCAGCGCGTCCCGTGGGGCAACATGTACGAGTTCGGCTGCGCCGCGACGATGGCGGCGCTGATCGCCTACCTCGTGCTCGTGCGCGTCTGGGAGATCGACTGGGTCGGCCCGATCATCACGGGCTTCGGCACGGTCGTGCTGGGTGCTTCGGCGATGGTCTACGTGCCCGCCGGCCCGCTCGTGCCGGCGCTGCACTCGTACTGGCTCGTGATCCACGTGCTGGGAGCCATCATCTCGGGCTCGGCCTTCCTGGTCGGTGCGGCCGCGTCGGTGCTCTACCTCGTCAAGTCGCGGGCCGAGCGCACGACGCCCGAGGACGAGCGCAGGGGCCTGCTGTGGCGCATCCCGTCGTCGGCCAGGATCGACCAGGTGGCCTACCGCGTCCACGCCTTCGCCTTCCCGATCTGGACGTTCGCGGCGCTCATCGCCGGCCCGATCTGGGCGCAGTACGCCTGGGGACGCTACTGGGGCTGGGACCCCAAGGAGGTCTGGGCCTTCATCACCTGGGTCGTCTATGCCGGCTACCTGCACGCGCGGGCGACCGCGGGCTGGAAGGGCAAGGCCGCCGCGATCCTGGCGCTGATCGGCTTCGCGACGTTCGTCTTCAACTTCGTCGGCGTCAACCTGTTCGTCGGCGGCATGCACTCCTACGCCAAATAGGCGCAGGTGCCGGAATACCACGAGACCCTGGGATTCCGGCACGTACCAAGGTTTGCAACCCGCGGTGAGTGGCAGCTGGCCTTGGTAGGCCGGCGCGTGATCAGGCCAGTGGGATGGTCACGCGGCCTCGCGCGTAGAGCCGGTGGGACTGGTCCAGGTCGGACCGCACCCGCTGCGCCGTGCGACGACCCGCGGTACCCGCGAGGTCGTGCCAGCCCCACCGGCTCATGCCGACCGGATGACGTCGGATCAGGTCCTCACGACGCTTCTCGGCGTAGGCGATCTCCTGGGGCGTCCGAGCATCTCCGGCGATGCCGCCGAACTTGATCTTTCCGTCGAACTCGCCGACGTGGCAGAACTCGAGCCAGCCGAAGTCCGTCCTTCCGATCAATCGCCCGTCCTCGTCGTGGAACGCCACCTGCAGATCGGGCACCGGCAGGTTCTCCCGGCGGAACAGGACCCTGTATCGAGACTCCCCGGGCGACTCCGCGCGCTCATCGGCAAGGGTCAGGGCATAGCGGCCGGTCCGGGCCCCCGGCCACGAGCTGAACCGGGAGCTCATCGCGGCGAGCGTGTCGAGGTCGGCACGGGCGAGGTGGAGCCCGGAGTCGAGGGTCACGACCCCGGACTCGACCGATCCCGTCATCGCGACCTCGAGCATGGCCCTCGCGGGTGTCATGACGAGGACGCCGTCGACGGTCGTGATGTCGTCCTCGGTCACGACGGCGCCGACGTGGTGGGCGAGCCCGTGCTCCCGGCGGCCGGCCGAGCCGTCGAGGCGCGTGACGTGGATCGTGTCGAGGGGCATGCCGTAGGTCGCGATGCCGTGGACGGCGCACGCCGACTGGTGGCTGATGGCGACGGCAGGCCCGAGCTTGTCGGCGACGGACCGGATGTCGACCACGTGGCGCTCGTCAGGGGTGCGGCGGTCATCGTCGGCCGCGTAGACGTAGACGCCCCGCCGTCGTCGGCGGATCACGCCGGCCCGCACAGCGGCCCGGATGTCTCGGTCGTCGTGCCCCTGGCCGAGCAGGTCGGAGCGGGTGACGTAGCCGCGTCCGGCGGCGGGGACGGTGTCGAGGTTCATGGGTCGATCGTCGGCACGCGGACGTCCGGCGACCACCCGCCTGGACGCCCTTGTGGACGAGGCGGGCGGCCATCCGACCTGTGGACGTCGAGGTTCCCGAGGCGTCCTGTCACCTACCTCGGGTTGCAACCGGAGGTAGGTGCGGGAGTACCACGGTCTCGTGGTGTTCGGCGCTAGGGTCGGGCCATGGGAGCTGAGATCCGGGCCGAGGGGCTGGTCATGACCTACGGCGACGTCCGGGCTGTCGACGGTGTCAGCTTCACCGTCGCGCCGGGGGAGTTCTTCGGGCTCCTCGGCCCCAACGGGGCCGGCAAGACCACGACGCTCGAGATGATCGAAGGGCTCCGCAAGCCGCAGTCGGGCACCGTCCGCATCGGCGAGCACGAGCCCTGGCGACGTGAGCCCGAGCTGCAGCGGCGCATGGGCGTCCAGCTGCAGTCGTCGGCGTTCTTCGAACGGCTCACGGCACGCGAGCAGCTCGACACGTTCGGCTCGCTGTACGGCGTCCCGGCCGGACGCACCGACGAGATGCTCGAGCAGGTCGGACTCGTCGACAAGGCAGCCGTCCGCACCGAGGACCTCTCCGGTGGGCAGAAGCAGCGCCTCTCGATCGCCTGTGCGCTGATCCACGACCCCGACGTCGTGTTCCTCGACGAGCCGACCGCCGCCCTCGACCCGCAGGCGCGCCGCAACCTGTGGGACGTCCTGCGAACGATCAACGACTCGGGTCGCACGGTCGTGCTCACGACCCACTACATGGACGAGGCCGAGGTCCTGTGCGACCGCGTCGCGATCATGGACGCAGGCCGCGTCCTCGAGCTCGACACCCCGGCGGCGCTCGTGCGGGGGCTCGACGCGCCGGTGCGCATCACCCTGGCACCCGGGACGCTCTCGTTCGAGGCAGCGCGCAGCCTGGCCGGCAGTGATCCCGTCGAGGACGACAGCGCAGGACTCACGATCACGACACGGCGTCCGGCCGAGGTGCTCTCGGCGCTCGCGCAGCAGGACGCCCTGGCCGGGCTGAGCGTCCGCGGAGCATCCCTCGAGGACGTCTTCCTCGATCTCACCGGACGGGAGTACCGCGCATGACCGACACGAGGCCGAGACCGTTCGTCAGCCTGGCGCGCGCGATGCTGAAGGGCTTCTTCCGCGACAAGATGTCGTTGTTCTTCGCAGTGCTGTTCCCGCTGATGTTCCTCGTGCTGTTCGGTGGGCTGCTCACCGACCAGGGCGTGTCGAAGTCGGAGATCATCCAGGTCGGATCGGTGCCGGTGCTCGACGACGCCCCGCCGGCGGCCAGGAAGGCCTTCGCCGAGAGCCTCGAGATCACCCGGTCGTCCGACGAGGCCGATGCGGTCTCGCAGGTGCGCAAGGGTGACGCCGATGCCGTGATCAGCCAGAGCGGCGACACCGTCACGGTGCGCTACTCGCAGGCCGACCAGGTCAAGGCGGCCACGGTGCAGGGGACGTTCCAGGCCGTCATCCAGTCGGCCAACCTCGCCGAGTCGGGCCAGCCACCGCGCTTCTCGCTCGACACGAGCCAGGTCGAGGACGACTCGTTGACGACGATCCAGTTCGTGACTCCGGGGCTGCTGGGCTGGGCCGTGGCGATGAGCGCGACGTTCGGGGCCGCGTCCAACCTCGTCGTCTGGCGCAAGAACGGCCTGCTGCGCCGACTGCGACTCGCCCCCGTGAGGACGCAGTCGGTCGTCCTCGCACGGGTGGCCGTCAGCCTCACGATCGCCGGCGTCCAGACCGCGATCTTCCTGGCGCTGGGCATGGTGGCCTTCGGACTCCGACTCAGCGGCTCGTGGCCCCTCATCATCCCGCTGCTGCTGTGCGGCACGCTCGCGTTCATGTCGATCGGCCTGCTGGCCGGCTCCGTGGCCAAGACCGAGGAGGGGGCGATCGGCATGGCCAATTTCGTGGTGCTGCCGATGGCGTTCCTGTCGGGCTCCTTCTTCCCGCTCGACGGGGCCCCCGGGTGGGTGCGCGCAGTGGGTCAGGCGCTGCCGCTCAAGCACCTCAACGACGGGATGCTCGACACCATGGTGCGAGGCGAGGGGCCCTCGTCAGCGGTGTTGCCGATCGTGATCCTGCTGGGATTCGCGGTGGTCATGACCGCGATCGCGAGCCGCCTGTTCCGCTGGGACGGCTGAGCGGTCGCCTCAGAGACCCCGCAGGTAGTCGGGGTCGTCGTCGGGGCCACGGGGTGCCGGGGGAGGAGTCCATCCGCCTCCGGTGCTTCCGGGGCGGGGCGGCGCGGAGGGCCTGGCGTGGCCGACGAACAGCCACAGCAGGGGCCCGACGAACGGGACGAGGACGATCACGAACCACGCGATCTTGGGCAGCAGCTTGACCTGGGGCCGGGGCGTGGCGATCAGGTCGAAGATCGCGTAGACGACCAGCACGACGCCGAGCACGAGGACCAGAGCCTTTCCCATTCCCCCACCGTAGCCAGCGCCTGCAACCGGACGCCCTGCGCGTGGGGGCGACCGTTTAGGCTGGCGGCATGAAGGCTTTCTGGACCTACACGCTCGCCCGCCTGGGTGTCTTCGCGGTGTGCTTCGTGATCGTCTGGGGCCTGTCGCAGATCTGGCTGGAGTCGACCGCGGTCCTCAACATCTGGGTGCTGCTGATCTCCCTGGTCATCTCGTCGGTCATCTCGGTGTTCCTCCTCGCGGGGCTCCGCGACAAGCTCGCGCTCAACGTCCACGAGCGGGCCACCCGCATGACGGAGCGCATCGAGGAGTCCCGCCGTGCCGAAGACGTCGACTGAGAGCCGGGCCTGGATCGCCGAGGCGATCCGCCGCGTCGACGCCGACGCCAACCGCAGCGCCGACACGCACCTGCACGTCCTGCCGATCCCAGTGCCGGGCATCGACCTCTACCTCAAGGACGAGTCGGTGCACCCCACCGGCAGC
Source organism: Aeromicrobium fastidiosum (assembly GCF_017876595.1). NCBI lineage: Bacteria > Bacillati > Actinomycetota > Actinomycetes > Propionibacteriales > Nocardioidaceae > Aeromicrobium > Aeromicrobium fastidiosum. The sequence goes on from NZ_JAGIOG010000001.1 coordinate 1,737,356, forward strand.
CTCAAGCACCGTCTGGCGCGTTCGCTGTTCCTGTACGCCCTCTGCAACGGCTGGATCGGTCCCGGCTCGACGGTCATCGAGGCGTCGAGCGGGTCGACGGCCGTCAGCGAGGCCTACTTCGCGCGCCTGATCGGGCTGCCCTTCGTGGCGGTCATGCCGGCGTCGACGAGTCGCGAGAAGATCGCGCTGATCGAGTTCTACGGGGGGCGCTGTCACCTGGTCGACGATCCGGGGACGGTCTACGACGTCGCCCGCGACCTGGCCGACGAGTCGGGCGGCCACTACATGGACCAGTTCACGTACGCCGAGCGCGCCACCGACTGGCGGGGCAACAACAACATCGCGGAGTCGATCTTCGACCAGATGTCGGCCGAGCCGCACCCGTGCCCGACGTGGATCGTGGTCAGCGCCGGCACGGGTGGCACGTCCGCGACGATCGGACGGTTCGTGCGCTACCGCCGCTTCGACACCCGCATCGCGGTCGCCGACCCCGAGAACTCGGCCTTCTACGGCGGCTGGGAGTCCGACCGGTCCGACGTCACGACCGGCAGCCCGTCCCGCATCGAGGGCATCGGACGCATGCGCGTCGAGCCGTCGTTCGTGGGCGGTGTCATCGACGACATGGTCAAGGTGCCCGACGCCGCGTCGATCGCGACGATGCGATGGGTCTCGGGCATCCTCGGACGTCCCGTGGGCGGATCGACCGGCACCAACGTGTGGGCGTCCCTGACCCTGATCGGCGACATGCGCGACGCCGGCGAGGAGGGCAGCGTCGTCACGCTGCTGTGCGACGGCGGCGAGCGCTACCTGCAGACCTACTACGACGACGAGTGGCTGGCGGGCCGGGGCATCGACATCGCGCCGTACGCCGCCGCGCTCGAGCAGTTCGGTGCCACCGGGGTGCTCCCGGACGTCGGCTGAATCCCACGAGACCGTGGTGTTCTGGCACGTACCTCGGGTTGCAACCCTGGGTAGGTGCTCGAATCCCACGAGACCGTGGGATTCCGTCACGGGGTGACGGGGATGATGTCGGCCGAGACGAGCACGCCATCGTCGATCACGAGCAGTCCCAGCGTGCCGTGGGGCTGTCGGCGCTTGTCGGTCGGCGACCCGGGGTTGAACAACCGCTGACCGTCCTGCTCGGTGTCCCACGGGATGTGGGAGTGCCCGAACACGACGAGATCGGCGTCGGGGAACCGGCGGCGCATCCGCGCGGCCCGGCCGTCCTTCGACCCGGAGTCGTGGATCATCGCGATGGACAGCCCGTCGAGGTCGAGCTCGAGCGTCTCGGGCGCGCCCCACGCGACGACGTCCGGCCCGTCGTTGTTGCCCGCGACGACGTGCACGGGCGCGAGCTGGGCCAGCTCGTCGAGCACCGAGGGCTGGCATACGTCGCCGGCGTGCAGGATGACGTGGACGTCCGCGAGCCGGGCGGCCACCGCGGGCGGCGTGGCCTTCCAGAAGCGTGGGGCATGGGTGTCGGCGACGACCCCGACGCGCAGCACGTCAGGCCCCGATCGCGAGGCCGATCGCGAGCCCCGCGGCGTAGACGAGCTCGGCCAGCCCCGTGTCGCGCAGCACCGGGATGAGTGCCATCCCGCCGGCACCCGATGCGACGACCTGGCGGGCGCGCACCGCGAACGGCACCATCGCCAGCCCCAGCAGCGCCCACGGGGTCGCGACGGACGCGGCGACGAGCGACAGCACCGCGATCAGCACGAGCAGGGTGAAGAAGTGGCGGGTGCGGGCGTCGCCGAGCACCACCGCGAGGGTCTTCTTGCCCGTGACGGAGTCGGTCGGGATGTCGCGCAGGTTGTTGGCGACGAGGATCGCGCACGCCAGCGCCCCGACCCCGATGGACGCCGCCACGGCGACCCGGGTGATCTCCTCGATCTGCACGTACGCCGTGCCGAGCACCGCGACGAGGCCGAAGAACACGAAGACGCTGACCTCGCCCAGCGCACGGTAGCCGTAGGGGGAGGGGCCGCCCGTGTACGTCCACGCGGCCCCGAGCGCGGCGACGCCGACGAGCAGCAGCCACCACGTCGTGGTGGCGGCGAGCGCGAGGCCGAACGCCGCGCCCAGGCCGAGGAACCCGAGGGCGGCGATCTTGACGGAGCGGGCGGGGACGAGGCCCGAACCCACGAGCCTCAGCGGTCCGACGCGGTCGTCGTCAGTGCCCTTGATGCCGTCGGAGTAGTCGTTGGCGTAGTTGACGCCGATCTGCAGGGCCAGCGAGACGCCGAGGGCGAGCAGCGCCTTCCACCACACGACGGAGTCCGCGTAGGCCGCGGCTCCCGTGCCGGCCAGCACGGGTGCCACCGCGGCGGGCAGCGTGCGCGGCCGGGATCCCGCGATCCAGAGCTGGGCGGGGGAGAGCGAGGTGGTCATGGGCCGCAAGTCTGCCACCTGATCGGCTGTCAAGTTCCGGTTGACGCCATTGGGTCGTCAAGCTAGCGTTGACGCATGAGCATCGACGACGCGGAGTTCTCCGACCTCATCGCCCGGGCCATCGCCCGACTCGACCCGTCGCTGGAACGGCGGCTCGACACCGAGCCCGAGGCGCACCTCGACCTGGTGATGCTGACCCGTCGCGCGCACGACGAGACCAATCGGCTGCTGCACGCCGCGGTGGCGTCCGCGCGCGCCGCCGGATCGAGCTGGGAGGCAGTCGGGTCGGCCCTCGGCATGAGCCGCCAGGCCGCCCAGCAGCGCTTCGGCCACAAGACCCCCGCCGTCCCCGGCACGACCGAGCACCGTCAGCTGGTGGGGCTCACGGCGTTCAGCGAGATGGAGCAGCTCGACCTGTGGGGACGTCACGGCTGGCACTCGATCGGCTACGGGCCGCTGTTCCACGACGTCGAGCGGTCGGAGACGCAGTGGGAGCACAAGCGCGCCGTGGTCGGCAGCCGCAGGGCCCGCGACCTCGAGGCCCAGGGCTGGGAGCGGATCGGCTCGATGTGGTTCCCGTGGGTCTACTTCAAGCGTCCCCTGCCACTGCCGGCCGTTCCGGGTGAGCCGGGCTGACGACGTGAGTGCGTCCCTGCGGCCCGTGGCCGGTCCCGCCCGTGAGGTGCTCGAGCTCGTTCGCGCCTGGGTCCGTGACGGCGGCGACCCGATCGTCGTGCGCACCTCGGGCAGCACCGGCGAGCCCAAGGACGTCGTGCTGTCGCACGCGGCCGTCACGTCCTCGGCGCGCGCCAGCCTCGACCGGCTGGGCGGACCGGGCGGGTGGCTGCTGGCGATGCCGGTGACGGGCGTGGGCGGCCTGCAGGTGCTGGTCAGGTCGGCGCTCGCCGGCGTCGATCCCGTCTTCGCCGACGACCACGCCTCGCTGGCCGATGCGGTCGCGGCGGTCCGCGGACCGCGGCGCTACGCCTCGCTCGTCCCCACCCAGGTGCACCGCCTGGTCGAGGCCGGTGAGGTGGACGCGCTGCGGTCGCTCGACGGGCTGCTGATCGGCGGCGCTGCCGTGTCGCCCGACCTGCTCGCGGCGCTCGACGAGGTGCGGGTCGTGCGCACCTACGGCATGAGCGAGACCAGTGGCGGATGCGTCTACGACGGGGTGCCGCTCGACGGAGTGCGGTTGCGCGTCGACGACGCCGGTCAGGTGCACGTCTCGGGGCCCGTGCTGTTCGACGGCTACGCCGATGCCGCTGCGACCGCCCGGGTGCTGAGCGACGGCTGGTTCGCCACAGCCGATCTCGGGACGATCGACGCATCCGGACGGCTCAGCATCACAGGCCGCCGCGACGACGTCGTCATCAGCGGCGGCGTCAACATCGCACTTCCGGCGGTGACCGAAGCGCTGCAACGGCTCGACGGCGTCCGCGACGCGATCGCTCTCGGCGTGCCCGATGTCGAGTGGGGGCAGCGGGTGGTGGCGTACGTCGTGCCAGCCGGGGATGTGTGCCTCGACGCGCTGCGGCTGGACGAGCTGCGCGACGGGGTCGAGGCCTGCGGGCTGCCCCGCACGTGGGCGCCTCGCGCGCTCGTCCTCGTCGACGAGCTGCCGTTGCTGCCCGGCGGCAAGGTCGACCGTCAGGCGCTACAGGGCCGCTGACCCCGCCGTCCGGGGTGGTGCGCTGGCGTCCACGATCGCGACGCGGGTGGACGCCGACGCACCGCCCACGGGACGGGGTCGGCGGCGCTGGACGCTAGCGCACCGCCGCGGCGATGGCGTCGGCGATCGGGGTGGACCCGCCGACGAGCTCCCACTGTTGGCGGTGCGTGGCCGGGTCGTCCAGCACCGCGGCGATGACCGCGGCGACGTCGGCGCGCGGGATCTGGCCCCGGTCGACCTTCTCGGCGATCGTCACCTGCCCCGTCGGGGCGTCGTCGGTCAGACCGCCGGGACGGATGATCGTCCAGTCGAGGTCGCTCGCGCGCAGGACGACATCGGCCTCGCGCTTGGCGTCGACGTAGGCCTTCCAGGAGTCCTCGACGTCGTCGGCCAGGGGCTCGTCGACGCTGATCGCCGAGATCTGCACGAAGCGGCGGACGCCCGCAGCCGTGGCCCCCGCGATCGACTTGAGCGAGCCGCCGAGGTCGACGGTCTTCTTGCGCTCGACATTGCCGTCTCCGCCACCGCCTGCGGCGAACACCACGGCGTCCGCGCCGGTGAAGGCCTGTGCGAAGTCGTCGTCGCCCGACGCCTCGATGTCGAGCAGGACGACCTCGGCCCCGAGCTCCTGCAGCTCGGCGGTGTGGTCGGGGTTGCGGACGAGGGCGACGGGCTGGTGGCCGCCGTCGACCAGGACGGGGATGAGGAGGCGGGCGATCTTGCCGTGGCCTCCGACGATGGCGATTCGGGTCATGCCGTCACCTCCTTCGAAGAAGGACGGTAAGTAGGTACCGGCATGACCTGTGTCTGTCGTTTCACTCGCTGGCGCTCGCTCATGCCTCCAACGTAGGTCGGTGCCGGTAAGTTGCCAGTCGTGCAGCCCCGTACCTTCTCGATCCCGATGCCGACGACGTTCCGCGGCATCACCCGGCGCGAGGGGATGCTTCTCGAGGGCCCTGCAGGCTGGGCGGAGTTCAGCCCCTTCCTCGACTACGACGCCCGCGAGAGCGCCCCGTGGCTGGCCGCGGCGATCGAGTCGGCCGAGCGCGAGTGGCCGACTCCGCTGCGCGACCGGGTGCCGGTCAACTGCACCGTTCCCGCGATCGGGCCCGAGCACGCGGCTGCGATCGTCCGCCGCAGTGGCTGCTCGACGGCCAAGGTCAAGGTCGCCGAGAAGGGCCAGACGCTCGCCGACGACATCGAGCGCGTCGAGGCGGTGCGCGACGCCATCGGGCCGCGCGGACACGTGCGGGTCGACGCCAACGGCGGGTGGACGGTCGACGGTGCGGTCAGTGCGATCGCCGCGCTCAACCTGGCCGCGCACGGTCTGGAGTACGTCGAGCAGCCGTGCGCGTCGGTCGAGGACCTCGCCGCCGTCCGCCGCCGTGTCGGCGTGCCGATCGCCGCCGACGAGTCGATCCGCCGAGCCGACGACCCGCTGCGCGTCGCCCGGCTCGGGGCCGCCGACATCGCGGTTCTCAAGGTCGCGCCACTGGGCGGGGTGCACGCGTGCCTGCGTATCGCCGAGCAGATCGGGCTCCCGGTCGTCGTCTCCAGCGCCGTCGACACGTCGATCGGGCTCGCCGCCGGGCTGGCCCTCGCCGCGGCGCTGCCCGAGCTGCCGTACGCCTGCGGACTGGCCACCACGTCGTTGCTCGACGGGGACGTCGTCGCGTCGCCGCTCGTCCCGGTCGACGGATCCCTGCCCGTCGGTCGGCAGTCGCTCGACCTCGCCGCCTACGACCTGGTCGCGGCCGACGGCGAGACGGACGCCCGCTGGCAGGCCCGTCTCTCAGCCGTCCGGGCGGTGCTGGCATGAGCGAGCAGACCTCGGTGGGAGTCGCCCGCCGTCTCGTGATGCAGCTCCTGGCCCACGAAGTCAACGACGCGGTGCTCGCGCCCGGATCGCGCTCGGGTCCCCTGGCCCTGGCCCTGGCCGCTGCCGACGACCAGGGGCTCATCCGTCTGCACGTGCGGGTGGACGAGCGCGAGGCCGGGTTCCTCGCGCTGGGTCTGGCCAAGGCCTCGCGGCGTCTCGTCCCGGCGGTGACCACCTCCGGCACCGCGGTGACCAACCTGCACCCGGCGATGCTCGAGGCGTCGCACGCAGGCGTCAGCGTCCTGGCCGTCACTGCCGACCGCCCCGGGCACCTGCGGGGCACCGGGGCCAACCAGACGACCGACCAGCGCCGCATCTTCCCGGGAGTCGACTTCATCGATCGGGTCAACGCGATCACCGGCCGTGTGCAGCACCTCAACCTCGAGCTCGACGAGCCGCTGATCGAGCCGGTCGAGTGGGAGTTCCCGACGAACTCATCGGTGGTGGGCTTCTCGGCACCGGGCGACTCGATCCGCCTCGACCTCGGCCCGCGCACCGTCGTGGTCGCGGGCGACGACGCCCGCCAACCCGCCCGCGTCGTGGCTCGCGACGCCCGCTGGCCCCTGCTGGCCGAGCCGTCCTCGGGTTCGCGCAACGGCGAGGCGCTCGTCGCCTACCGCCAGCTGCTGGCGCACTCGCCGCTGGCCGGCCAGGTCGAGCGGGTCGTCAGCTTCGGCCACGCCACGCTCACGCGTCCGGTGTCGCGGCTGCTGGCCCGCACCGACATCCCGATCGTGCACGTCGGCTCGCAGGCGACCTTCCCCGTCCCTGCCGGACCCAACGTGACGTTCACGGGCGGCGTCGAGGTCGAGGCTGCGGACGACGGTCAGTGGCTCGACGAATGGCTCGCCGCCGACGCGCTCGCGACCGCCGCGATCGACGGACTCACTGCTGGCACGCACTACGAGCTGGCCCGCGCGGTCAACGCCGCCGTGCCGCCGGGCGGCCTGCTGTTCGTCGGCTCGTCCAGCCCGATCCGCGACCTCGACCTCGTGGCCCGCCCGTACCCCGTGGGCGACAAGCGGCTGATCATCGCCAACCGCGGCCTGGCCGGCATCGACGGCGTGCTGTCGTCGGCGATCGGCGCGGCCCTCGGTCGTCCGTCGAGCCGGGCGATCGCCTACGTCGGCGACCTGACGTTCCTGCACGGCAGCAACGGCCTGCTGATCGGGCCGGGGGAGCCGCGACCCGACCTGACGATCGTGGTGGCCTCCGACGACGGCGGCAGCATCTTCACGACGCTCGAGCAGGGCGCTCCCGACTACGCGGCATCGTTCGAGCGGGTCTTCGCGACGCCGACGGGTGCTGACATCGGCGCGCTGTGCGCCGGCTACGGCGTCGCGCACCGGGTCGTCGAGGTGCCCGACGTCGCCGCGGCGCTCGCCGAGGACGTCACCGGCATCCGGGTGCTGGAGGTGCCGGTCGACCGGACAGGCCGTCGCGAGCTGGACGCCCGGATCGCGGCCTCGGTCGCTGCCGCGCTGGCTCGTTGACAGTGGTTGTGTCAGCGACATACTCGCAGTAGGTTTGTGGCCCACGTCACCTGCCGGAAGAAGGAACCATGGGCCAGGAGTCCTTCGACTACATCGTCATCGGATCGGGCAGTGCCGGCGGGGTGGTCGCGGCTCGGCTCTCCGAAGATCCGCAGGTGTCCGTCCTGATGCTCGAGGCAGGCCCGCAGGACGACGACGAGATGATCCACATGCCGCTGGGCTTCTCGACCCTGTTCAAGACCAAGTGGGACTGGAACTACGAGACGACCCACCAGAAGCACCTGGCCGGACGCCGTGCCTACTGGCCGCGCATGAAGGCCCTCGGCGGCTGCTCGTCGATGAACGCGATGATCTACATCCGCGGCAACCACGCCGACTACGACGAGTGGCGCGACGCCCACGGCGCCGAGGGGTGGGGCTACGACGACGTCCTGCCGTACTTCAAGAAGGCCGAGACCAACACCCGTCTGGGCAATCCGTTCCACGGCACCGACGGGCCCCTGCACGTCGAGGACCGCCGCTACGACCACGAGCTCAGCACCGCATTCGTCGAGGCCGGCGTCGCCGCAGGCCTCAAGCGCAACGACGACTTCAACGGTGCCGCGCAGGAGGGTGTCGGCCTCTACCAGGTCACGTGCAAGAAGGGACGGCGCTGGTCGGTCGCGGACGCCTACATCCGTCCGGCCGAGGACCGTCCCAACCTGACGATCCTCACCGAGGCCTTCGCGACCCGCATCATGCTCGAGGGCAACCGCGCCGTCGGCGTCGCCTACACGCGCGGCGGGGAGTCCTTCGTCGTGCGGGCCGACGCCGAGGTCGTCCTCAGCGGAGGGACGATCAACAGCCCGCAGCTCCTGATGCTGTCGGGCATCGGACCCGGCGCACATCTGCGCGAGATGGGTATCGACGTGGCCGTCGAGTCGTCCGGAGTGGGGCAGAACCTGCAGGACCACCCCGTCTCCGGCGTGCTCAGCTACACCAAGGACACCACCGACATCGCCGAGATGCTGGGCCTCGGCAACCTGGTCAAGTGGCGTGCCACGGGCAAGGGGCCGCTCGGCTCCAACGTCGCCGAGGTGGGGGCGTTCCTCGCCTCCCGCGACGACCTCGACCTGCCCGACATCCAGCTGCACGTGGCCCCCACGGGCTTCTACGACAACGGCGTGCACGAGCCGACGCGGCGGGCGCTCACGACGGCGGTCACGCTCGTCAACGTGCAGAGCAAGGGCCACATCAGGCTGCGGTCGGCCGACCCGACGTGGCACCCCGAGATCGAGCCCGGCTACTTCGACGACCGCGCCGACCTCGACGCGATGATCAGCGGGTACCGCCGGACGCTCGACATCCTGCGTGAGGGGCCGATCGCCCGCTACATCGACGAGCCGTGGATCCCCGCGACGGCCGAGCCGACCGACGACGACATCATCGAGACGATCGGTCGACACGGCCAGACGCTCTACCACCCCGTCGGCACCTGCGCGATGGGCACGATCGAGGGCAGCGTCGTCGACGCCGAGCTCAAGGTGCACGGCGTCGAGGGCCTCCGGGTCGCCGACGCGTCCGTCATGCCGCGGGTGCCTCGCGGCAACACCAACGCCCCCACCATCATGATCGGCGAGAAGTGCGCCGACCTCATCAAGGCCACCTAGGGCTGTGCCTCCCAGAAGCCAGTGCCATGCAGTTCCCAGTGCCCACCAACATCAGGAGACCCGATGACCGCCACGCTGGACCCGACCACCGCCACGGATGCACCGGTCGAGACGTTCGACTCGTTGAACCCGTCCAACGGCGACCTCGTCGGCACCTACCCGGTCGCGTCGAAGGCGGACGTCGATGCCGCCGTCGCGCGGGCGCGTGAGGCGGCCGGCTGGTGGGGGTCGCTGTCCTTCGCCGAGCGTGCCGAGCACCTGCTCACGTGGCGCAGCGTCATGACCCGCCGCATCGCCCAGCTCGCCGACCTCTCGCACCGCGAGACCGGCAAGCCGCACGGCGACGCACAGCTCGAGATCGTCCTCGCGATCGACCACGTCGCCTGGGCCGCCAAGAACGCCAAGAAGGTGCTCGGACCGCACAAGGTCAAGTCGGGCCTGCTGATGGCCAACCAGGCGTCGACCGTCGAGTACAAGCCGCTCGGCGTCGTCGGCGTCATCGGGCCGTGGAACTACCCGGTCTTCACGCCGATGGGCTCGATCGCCTATGCGCTGGCCGCCGGCAACACCGTCGTGTTCAAGCCCAGCGAGTACACCCCCGGCGTCGGCCAGTGGCTCGCCGACACGTTCGCCGAGGTCGTGCACGGCCGCCCCGTGCTGCAGGTCGTCACGGGTCTCGGTGCCACCGGCAACGCGCTGTGCACCGCCGACGTCGACAAGCTCGCGTTCACCGGATCGGGCGCGACGGGCAAGAAGGTCATGGCCGCGTGCGCCGACAACCTGACCCCCGTCATCATCGAGGCCGGCGGCAAGGACTCCCTGATCGTCGACGAGGACGCCGACCTGACCAAGGCCGCGGAGGCAGCGCTGTGGGGCGGCATGTCGAACGCGGGCCAGACCTGCATCGGCACCGAGCGCGTCTACGTCCACGAGAAGGTCTTCGACTCGTTCATGACCGAGATCCTCGACCAGGCCAAGGGGCTGCGGGCCGGAGCCGACGAAGGGGCCAAGATCGGGCCCATCACGATGCCGTCGCAGATCGACGTCATCCGCCGGCACATTGACGACGCCATCGCCCAGGGCGCGGACGTCGCGCTCGGCGGTGCGGACGCCGTCGGTGAGCGGTTCGTGCAGCCCACGATCCTCACGCACGTCCCCGAGAGCTCGACGGCCATCACGGAGGAGACCTTCGGCCCGACCCTCGCGATCAACCCCGTGCGCAGCATGGACGAGGCCATCGAGCTGACCAATGCGACGTCCTACGGCCTGGCCGGTGCGGTGTTCTCCAAGTCCAAGGGCATGGAGATCGCGCGGCAGATCAGGTCGGGCATGACCTCGGTCAACTCCGTCATCGCCTTCGCCGGCGTCCCGACGCTGCCGTTCGGCGGGGTCGGCCAGTCGGGCTTCGGCCGCATCCACGGCCCCGACGGCCTCAAGGAGTTCACCTACGCCAAGGCCATCACGCGGCAGAAGTTCAAGCCCGTCATGATGTTGACCTCGTTCGAGCGCACCGCCAAGGACGACGGACGCGTCGCCCAGCTCATGACGCTCCTGCACGGGGGCAAGCAGACGCTGAAGTAGGGCGCGGCCCTCGTTCCTCGGGCCTCCCGCTGCTCGTACCTCGCAGCGGCCGGGCTTCGCCCGGGCGCCTGCCTTCGCTCGCTGCGCTCGCTCGGCCTGTGCTGACGGCGAATGAAGGGGCAGTCGCCCCCGAAGCGTCCGAGGCTTCGGCCATGATGGACGGCATGGCCAACCACCGTGCTCCGTCGACGCCGCTGGTGGGTCGCGACCGCGAGCTGGGTCTGCTGCTCGCACTGGCAGGAGTCACCGCGCCCGACGCCCGCGACGTCGTGCTGCTCGGCGGCGATGCCGGCATCGGCAAGACCCGTCTGCTGCGCGAGCTCGGTGCCGCCGCCAGCGACGCGGGCCATCGGGTCATGGCCGGTCACTGCCTCGACCTCGGCGACAGCGCCCTGCCCTACCAGCCGTTCGCCGAGGCGTTCGCGGGTCTGTCCGACGACGATCGTGACGAGCTGGCGGCACGGTTCCCGGCCGTGGGCCCGCTCCTGCCGTGGCCGACGCCCGCCCCGGGACCCGGCGTCGAGCGGGCCGAGCTGTTCGCGTCCGTCGTCGCGGCCCTCGACTCGCTGGCCGACGCGGGTCCCGTCCTGCTGGTCATCGAGGACGCCCACTGGGCCGACGCCTCCACGCGCCACCTGATCCGGTACGTCCTGGCCCAGAGGTTCCGCGGCGCGGTGCACGTCGTGGTCAGCTACCGCGCCGACGACCTGCACCGTCGCCACCCGCTGCGCGAGGCGCTCGCCGAGTGGGTGCGGCTGCCGCGGGTGCGTCGCGTCGAGCTCGAGCCGCTCGCCGATGCCGATGTCGTCGACCTCGTGCGGGCACGGGCCACCGCCGAGCTGCCACCCGATGCGATGAGCGCCGTCGTGCGACGCTCCGGGGGCAACGCGTTCTTCGTCGAGGAGCTGCTCGACGCAGGCCTGGCCGACCACCGCTCGGCGCTGCCCGAGACCCTGGCCGACCTGCTGCTGGTGCGGCTCGAACGGCTCGACGACGCCACGCGGAGGCTCGTGCGGGCCGCCTCGGTCACCGACGGACGGGAAGGCTTCGGGGCGCTCGCCGCTGCTGCCGGCCTGACCGACGACCAGCTCGACGTCGCCCTCGGATCGGCCGTCGACCACAAGGTGTTGCGGCGCGCGGGCGACGACTACGCGTTCCGCAATGCCCTGCTGGGCGAGGCGCTGCGCGACGACCTGCTGCCGGGCGAGCGACGTCGCATCCATGTCGCGTTCCTCGAGGCGTTGACCGACGAGGCTCCGCCCGCGACGATCGCGCGGCACGCCCTGGCCGCCGGCCGACGCGAGACGGCCTTCACGGCCACGGTGCGGGCGGCCGAGGCGGCCGGCCGCGTCGCGGGCTACGACGAGGCGGCCCAGCACTACGAGAGAGCACTCGAGCTGATCGACGCCGCCCCGCCCGGCACCGACGAGATCGATCTCGTGATCGACGCGGCCGACGCGCTCGTGACGTCCGGCCAGCTGCTGCGGGCACTCGGCCTCCTGCGCGACCACCTCGCGGCCCTGGCGACCGACGTCCACCGCGACTGCCACGGTCGCCTGCTCGTCGCGATCGGCAACACGAGCTACTTCGCCAACCTCGACGCCGACGCCGAGGAGGCCAGCGTTCGGGCCATCGAGGTGGTGCCCGAGGGTGCGACGACCCTGCGCGGCGAGGTCGCGGCGCTGCGGGCGCGCGTGCTGTCCAACCGGAGGCACGACCGGGAAGCGGCCGAGTGGGGCGAGCAGGCCCTGCAGATCGGCGAGCAGCTGCGTGTCGACGCGATCGTCTTCGATGCCAAGGCCACCTTGACGCGCATCATGGCGCGCACCGGCGACGCGCCCGGCCAGTCGGTCACGGCGTTCCGTGAGCTCATCGACGCCTCTCGCGCATCTGGGCACGTGCTGGGCGAGCTGCGCGGACTCAACCAGCTGGCGTTCGTGCTGCTCAACGCCGGACAGCTCGACGCCGCCGACGAGGCCTTCACCGAGGGCATGCGTCGTGCCGCCGAGACGGGCTGGTCGTGGGGTCCGTACGGCTTCGACGGCCGCTTCTTCGGTGCGCTGATCGCCTACCTGCGTGGCCGGTGGGACGACGCCGTCGCCCTGTGCCACGTCGATGGAGGCGCTCCTGCGCAGTTCGAGTCCTACCTGGCGGCGATCTCGCTGCTCGTGGCGGCTGGCCGCGGCGAGACGAGTCAGGTCGAGCGGACCCTGCCCCACCGTGCGATGTGGCGACTCGACGAGGCCTCGGCCATCCACAGCACCTCGGCCTTGATCGAGCTCAGCGCCGCCGCTGGCGATCTCGCCGGGGCCCGACAGCACTACGACGACCTGGTCGAGCTGCACCGACGCGCATGGGACTCCCCGGAGTTCCCCGCGACGATCCGGCTGGTCGCGCTGCTGGTGGGCCGCTACGCCGATGCCGTGCAGGTCCTCGACCGCAGCGCGCGGCAGTCGCTCGTCGACCAGCTGCCGGGTCTGGCCGACGACGTCGACCGGGTGGTGGTCGCCACGCCGTCGCTCGGACCCGAGGCTCGGGCGTGGCAGCTGCGGGTCCGTGCCGAGATGGCCCGCCTGCGCTGGCTGGCGGGCCTCGAGGCCGGAGCAGGGACGGATGCGGCCGCGGCCGGCGAGCTGGTCGAGGCCTGGCGGGGCGTGCGCGCCGCCTTCGTCGAGCTCGGCGATCCCTACGAGTCCGCGAGATCGGCTGCTCGTCTGGCAGCAGTGCTCGCCACGTCCGGCGGCGACGCCGAGGCGTCCGCGCTGGTGGCTGAGGCACGGCAGGCTGCCGAGCGGCTCGGGGCACGTCCCCTGCTGGCTCAGCTCGACCTGCTCGTGCCGAGACCGGCGAGGTCCGACGTCGACCTGACGCCGCGCGAGCGCGAGGTGCTGCAGCAGGTCGCCCTCGGTCGCAGCAACGGCGAGATCGGCAGCAGGCTGTTCATCAGCACCAAGACCGTGTCGGTGCACGTCTCCAACATCCTCGCCAAGCTCGGTGCCGCCGGACGCACCGAGGCGGCCGCGATCGCACGTCGCAGGGGGCTGATCGACGAGGGCTGATCGACGAGTAGGGCTGCGTGCCGAGGGCTACGCTGTTCCGGTGACCTTCCACCGCTTCGTCGCGCTCGGCGACTCGTTCACCGAGGGCGTCGGCGACCCCGACGAGACACGTCCCAACGGGGTCCGCGGCTGGGCCGACCGGGTCGCCGAGGTCTTGGCCGGCGACGACTTCACGTACGCCAACCTCGCGATCCGCGGCCGCAAGCTGCTGCCGATCGTCGACGAGCAGATCGAGCCGGCCGTCGCGATGTCGCCCGACCTGGTCAGCATCTACGCGGGTGCCAACGACGTGCTGCGTCCGCGCATCGACGTCGACGTCCTCATCGAGGCCTACGACGCCGCGATCGGACGGCTGACGGGCGCCGGTGCGCTCGTCGTGATGTTCACGGCCTACGACCCCGGCGGATCGCCGGTGTTCGGGGCGCTGCGCGGACGGTTCGCGATCTACAACGAGCTGGTGCGCGAGGTCGCCGATCGCCACGGGGCGACCTTGGTCGACTTCTGGCGGCTGCGCGACTACCGCGACGATCGGTTGTGGGACGGCGACAAGATGCACATGTCAGCGGCCGGGCACCAGCGGATGGCGATCGCGGTGCTCGACGCGCTGGGCGTCGACCACGACCTCGCGCCCCTGCGGCTCGACGAGCGTCCCGTGCTGTCGGCGAGCGACCGACGAGCCGCCAATCTCGAGTGGGCGCGTTCCCACGCCGGCCCGTGGGTCAAGCGGCGGCTCACCGGCACCTCGTCGGGCGACGGCCTCGCCCCGCGGTGGCCGCAGCTCGCCCCCGTGGTGGCGGCAGGCTGACCAGCATGGTCCGTCTCCCGCGGCTCGGCCCGCGGCTCGCCGCCGCACCGACGGACCTCGACGACGACTCGATGGAGCGTCTCGCCGAGTTCACCCGCATGACCGGCGACGACAAGGTCGTCAGCACGAAGCGGCTGCTGTGGCTCGCGGTGGTGTTCGCGGGGCCGCTGAAGCTCAAGGACGACGAGGCCCCCAGGCCGTCCGGCGACGTGGTCGTGCTGAGCCCGCACGCCGTCGTGATGACGCCGCAGCAGCTCGTGGGCGTCGCCAAGGTCAACTACTACCTGACCGAGCTCGACGCCGGTCGGACGATCAAGCCGGCCAAGGTCTACGAGGTGCAGGACGGCAACGGGTGGTGGCACCTCGACGGCCTGCACCGGCTGCTGGCGGCGCGCATCCTCGGCCAGTCGCTCGAGGCCACGGTGTACCGGTAGGTCTGCGCGACGCGGTCAGCGTCAGCTGAGTGCTTCGCGCACGGGGACGAGCTTGGCGTCGGACTCGGCGAGCTCGTCGGCGGGCACGGAGTCGGCGACGATGCCGCACCCCGCGAACAGCCGCACGGTGCGCCCGTCGTCGCCGACCTGGGCCGAGCGCAGGCCGATGCCCCACTCGCCGTCGCCGCGGGCATCGATCCATCCCACGGGGCCGGCGTAGCGTCCGCGGTCGAGCTGCTCGAGCTCGGCGATGAGCCGGACCGCCTCGGCCGTGGGGGTGCCGCCGACCGCCGCCGACGGGTGCAGCGACGCCGCCAGCGTGAGCGCGCTGGCACCGTCCTTCATGACGCCGGTGACGTCGGTCGCCAGGTGCATGACGTTGGGCAGGTGCAGCACGAACGGGGTCTCGGGCACGAACATGTTGGTGCAGTGCGGAGCGAGGGCATCGGCCACCGACCGCACGGCGTACTCGTGCTCCTCGAGGTCCTTGCTCGACCGGGCGAGCGACCCGGCGAGGGCGAGGTCGTGGGTGTCGTCGCCGGTGCGGCGGATCGTCCCGGCCAGCACCCGCGACGTGACGAGTCCGCGTTCGAGGCGCACCAGCATCTCGGGGGTCGACCCGAAGAAGCCGTCGACGTGGAACGTCCAGCAGCTGGGGTAGTCGGCAGCGAGACGGGCCAGGGGAGCGCGGACGTCGAGGGGCTCGTCGAGGGTGGCGACGAGGTCGCGCGCCAGCACGACCTTGTCGAGCGCATCGGCCTCGATGCGGGTCACGGCCTCGGCGACCAGCTGCTGCCACGCCTGGCTGTCGACCGGCCCGTCGGCGAACGTGGCACCCGAGGGCTGGCGCGGGGGAGCCCCGGCCACGAGGGCAGGCACAGCGCCGATGCCGGTGCCGATGACGGTGATCCACGTGACGCCGTCGCGTCGACCGACCACGACCTCGGGCACGACCAGGACGCTGCCCTCGGCGTCGTCGGCGAAGGTGAACGAGCCGAAGGCGACCAGACCCGAGCCCGGTGTGCCCACCTCGTCGCGGACGACGGCGCGCGCCGACAGGTCGCGCCACCAGGCGGCCGCGTCGGCGAAGCGGGAGGCACCCGCGGTGTGCAGCTCGGCGGCCCGGCCCCAGCCCACGAGTCCGTCGCCGCCGTGGACCCACGCGTAGGCGTCATCGGGTGGCAGGAGCGACAGCAGCGCACCGGGGTCGGCGACCGGTGCAGAACGGACCACGAGGGGTCCGCTGCGGGGGTCGACGGCGGGGTGGCTCACAACACTTGAGCCTACTCGCGGGGTCCCGCGGACGCTCAGGATGTGTCGAGACAGACACCCGCCGCGGCATGCGATCGACTCGGCCTGAGGGGGCGGCCGCATCGCCGTGGCCGTACGATTCAGCGGTGAGCAGAGCCGGTCTGGACAAGCAGCCCCACGACGTCGCGAAGATGTTCGACGGCGTGGCCGAGAAGTACGACCTGACCAACGACGTCCTGTCGATGGGGCAGGACCGCCGCTGGCGGCGACGGGTCGTCGACCTCGTGGCGCCCATGCCCGGTGAGGTCATCCTCGACCTCGCGGCCGGCACCGGCACGTCCAGCCAGCCCTTCGCCGATGCCGGCGCGACCGTCGTCCCGTGCGACTTCTCGATCGGCATGCTCGAGGTCGGCAAGCGCGACCGGCCCGACCTGCCGTTCACGGCCGGCGACGGCATGCGGCTGCCGTTCGGCGACGACACGTTCGACGCCGTGACGATCTCGTTCGGCCTGCGCAACATCGTCGACCCGATCGAGGGCCTGCGCGAGCTGCTGCGCGTCACGCGTCCGGGCGGTCGCATCGTCGTGTGCGAGTTCAGCACGCCGACGTGGGGCCCGTTCGACGCGGTCTACACCAACTACCTGATGCGCGCGCTGCCCCCGGTGGCCCGGGCCGTGTCGTCCAACCCCGAGTCGTACGTCTACCTGGCCGAGTCGATCCGCGCCTGGCCCGACCAGAAGGGCCTCGCGCTGCGCATGGTCGAGGCCGGTTGGGGACGTGTCGAGTGGCACAACCTCTCGGCCGGCATCGTCGCGCTGCACCACTCGGTCAAGCCGTCGTAGACGACAGGCTGTACTTAGTGTGACCTAAGTTACATCCCGAATTCGGCGGGCGTAGGGTGAGACCGCGATCACGTTGTGAAGCAATTCACAAGCACACGATCGCGCTGGATCCACGCTTCGGTCGCACAAGACCCGGGAGGTGCCGTGACGGACTACACGCCGATCCTCGTGCTCGGAGGTCTGGCCGCGCTGTTCGCGATCGGCTCCGTGGCCATCGCCCCGCTGACCGGACCCAAGCGCTACAACCGCGCCAAGCTCGACCGCTACGAGTCGGGCATCGAGCCGAGCCCCCTGCCCGAGGGCGGCGGACGCATCCCGGTCAAGTACTTCTTCACGGCCATGATGTTCATCGTCTTCGACATCGAGATCGTGTTCCTGTACCCCTTCGCGGTGGCCTTCGACCAGATGTCCTGGTTCGCGGTCTTCGCGATGATGCTGTTCCTCGTCAACGTCACGATCGCCTACGCCTACGAGTGGCGCCGCGGCGGAATGGAGTGGACCTGATGGGTCTTGAGGAAAAACTGCCCAGCGGTGTCCTGCTGTCCACGGTCGAGGGACTGGCCGGCTACATGCGCAAGGCCTCGTTCTGGCCCGCGACGTTCGGGCTGGCCTGCTGCGCGATCGAGATGATGACGTTCGGCGCTCCGCGCTTCGACTCCGCGCGCTTCGGCATGGAGGTCTTCCGCCCGTCGCCGCGCCAGGCCGACCTGATGATCGTCGCGGGCCGCGTCAGCAACAAGATGGCCCCCGTCGTGCGCCAGATCTACGACCAGATGGCCGGACCCAAGTACGTCCTCGCGATGGGTGTCTGCGCCAGCTCGGGCGGCATGTTCAACAACTACGCGATCGTGCAGGGCGTCGACCACGTCGTCCCCGTCGACATGTACCTGCCGGGCTGCCCGCCGCGGCCCGAGATGCTGATCGACGCGATCCTCAAGCTGCACGACCAGATCCAGCACACCAAGCTCGGCTCGAACCGTCTGGCCGAGATCAAGGAGGACGAGCGGACGGCGCTGCTGGCCACTCCGACCTCGGCCATGAAGGGGCTCATGCGATGACGGGTGAGCAGCCATGACCGATCCCAAGGGCGATCGCGACGCGCGCGACGCAGGCACCGAGACGCAGGACGTCTCGCACGAGTCGCACGACAACCTCGTGCGAGCCGACGTCACCCAGCTCGAGGTCGTCGAGATCCGCGAGGGGGCCTTCGGTGCTCACGGCACGGGCGACACCAGCGGCTTCGGCGGACTGACCCGCCCCGTCGTCATGCCCGGACCGAGCCAGCGTCCCTTCGGCGGCTGGTTCGACGAGGTCGCCGACCGGTTCGCGGGCGGCCCGGGGCTGGACGGCGCGATCGAGAAGATCGTCGTCGACCGCGGCGAGATCACCTTCTACGTCCGCCGGCAGCTGCTGCTGGAGGCCGTGACCCACCTGCGCAACGATCCCGTGCTGCGCTTCGAGTTCTGCTCCAGCGTGAGCGGTGTCGACTTCCCTCACGAGACCGGCCGCGAGCTGCACGTCGTCTACCACCTGCTGTCGATGACCCACAACCGTCGCATCCGCGTCGAGACCACGACGCCCGACGACGACCGGCACGTGCCCAGCGTCGTCCCGATCTACCCGACGGCCGACTGGCAGGAACGGGAGGCGTGGGACATGTTCGGCATCATCTTCGACGGTCACCCCGCGCTCACGCGCATCCTCATGCCGGACGACTGGCCCGGCCACCCCCAGAGGAAGGATTACCCCTTGGGTGGCATCCCGGTCGAGTACAAGGGCGGCACGATCCCGCCCCCGGACCAGCGCAGGAGCTACTCATGACTCAACAGAGCTCGACGATGGGCAGCGATCCCTACGCCGGCACCACCGACTCGTCCGAGGGGCCGGTCTTCACCGTCACTGGCCAGGACTGGGACACGATCGACGTCTCCGACCTGCAGGGCGACCGCCTCGTCATCAACATGGGTCCGCAGCACCCGTCGACGCACGGCGTGCTGCGGCTCGTGCTCGAGATCGACGGCGAGACCGTTCGCGACGCGCGCGCCGGCATCGGCTACCTGCACACCGGCATCGAGAAGAACATGGAGTTCCGCACCTGGACGCAGGGCGTGACGTTCTGCACCCGGATGGACTACGTTGCCCCGTTCTCCAACGAGGCCGCCTACGTCATGGCGGTCGAGAAGCTGCTCGGCATCGAGGCACCCGAGAAGGCGCAGGCCATGCGGGTGCTGCTGCTCGAGCTGAACCGCATCTCGTCGCACCTCGTGTGCCTGGCCACGGGCGGCATGGAGATCGGTGCCCTCACCGTCATGACCTGCGGCTTCCGCGACCGTGAGCTGATCCTCGACCTGTTCGAGATGATCACGGGCCTGCGTATGAACCACGCCTTCTTCCGTCCCGGCGGCGTCGCCCAGGACCTGCCCGAGGGCGCGATCGAGAAGATCCGTTCCACCGTCACGCTGCTCAAGAAGCGCCTGCCCGAGTACGCCGCGCTGTGCAACGCCAACCCGATCTTCAAGGGGCGGCTCAAGGGCGTCGGGCACCTCGAGCTCGCCGGCTGCCTCGCGCTGGGCCTGACCGGGCCCGTCCTGCGGTCGACCGGCTACGACTGGGACCTCCGCAAGAAGCAGCCCTACTGGGGCTACGACACGTACGACTTCGAGGTCGTCACCCGCGACGAGCCCGACGCCTACGGACGGTTCCGGGTGCGGCTCGACGAGATGTGGGAGTCCATCAAGATCGTCGAGCAGGCCACCGAGCGGCTCGCCGGCATGGAGGGCCAGCCCGTCATGGTCGCCGACAAGAAGATCGCCTGGCCCGCGCAGCTGAGCGTCGGTGCCGACGGCCAGGGCAACTCCGCCGAGCACATCAAGCACATCATGGGCGAGTCGATGGAAGCGCTGATCCACCACTTCAAGATCGTCACCGAGGGCTTCAGGGTGCCGGCCGGCCAGGCCTACGGGGCCGTCGAGGCACCGCGTGGCGAGATCGGCTGCCACCTGGTCTCCGACGGCGGCACGCGTCCGTACCGGGCGCACTTCCGCGATCCGTCGTTCGTCAACCTGCAGGGCACGTCGGTCATGAGCGAGGGCGGCATGATCTCCGACGTCATCGTCGCCGTGGCCAGCATCGACCCGGTCATGGGCGGTGTCGATCGGTGAGCCTTCAGTCGCTGCGCTCCCTCGGCTCGCCGATCGCCGGACGACTTCGTCGTCCCCGCGCTCCGCGCGGCCGCTACCCTCGCTTCGCTCGGGCCGTGGTTGCGTCCGGATGGGATGGTTCTCGATGACGCTTTCTGACACCACCAAGGCCGAGCTCGTCGAGCTGGGGTCTCGGTATCCGGAGGCTCGTTCGGCTCTGTTGCCGATGCTGCACCTGGTGCAGTCGGTCGAGGGCAACGTCACGAACGAGGGCATCGAGGTGTGTGCCGACATCCTCGGCATCACGGCGGCCGAGGTGTCGGGCGTCGCGACGTTCTACACGATGTACAAGCGTCGGCCGATGGGTCGCCACCACGTCGGCGTGTGCACCAACACGCTGTGCGCCGTCATGGGCGGCGACCTGATCTTCGAGCGGCTCAAGGGTCACCTCGACGTCGGCAACGACGAGACGACCGACGACGGTGCCGTGACCCTCGAGCACATCGAGTGCAACGCGGCCTGCGACTTCGCGCCCGTCATGACGGTCAACTGGGAGTTCTTCGACAACCAGACGCCTGAGTCGGCGATCGAGGTCGTCGACCGGCTGCGCGCCGGAGAGACGGTGCAGGCCACCCGCGGCGCGACGATCACGAGCTGGCGCGAGGCCGAGCGGGTCATCGCGGGCTTCGAGGACGGACTGGTCGACGAAGGCCCCACCGCGGCCGGAGCGTCGCTCGCCGGCTTCGAGATCGCCCAGGAACGTGGCTGGGCGGCTCCCGCGTTCGGGGCTTCGACGGCCGCGGACGGCGAGGGCGCCGCCGACACCAAGCTCGAGGCCGAGCAGCAGGCCGACACCACGCGCGCCGGCACCGAGACGCTGATCGAGGAGTCTCCGGCGGACACGGCAGAAGAGGGAAACGATGACTGACCTGCTCGTCCCGACGGTCCACCGATCTTTCGGCCTTTCAGCAGCTCCGACGGCCGAAACGCAGAAAGCTCCGTCCCTGGCGGCGTCGCAGGGGACCGATGTCTCTGCCTTTGCGTCGCCAGGGCAGCCGCAACGCAGAAAGATCGGTCCACACGGAGGCAACGATGACTGATCTGCTGACCCCCGTCCTCACCGCCGACTGGG
This sequence comes from Aeromicrobium fastidiosum, assembly GCF_017876595.1. Classification (NCBI taxonomy): domain Bacteria; kingdom Bacillati; phylum Actinomycetota; class Actinomycetes; order Propionibacteriales; family Nocardioidaceae; genus Aeromicrobium; species Aeromicrobium fastidiosum. Next base: position 1,758,684 of record NZ_JAGIOG010000001.1, read on the forward strand.
GCACCGACCGTGCCTGGACGCTGGCCGAGTACCGCAAGACGGGTGGCTACGAGGCGCTCGAGAAGGCCCTGAAGATGGCTCCCGCCGAGGTCGTCGAGCTGGTCAAGGAGTCGGGCCTGCGCGGCCGCGGCGGTGCAGGCTTCCCGACCGGGATGAAGTGGGGCTTCATCCCCCAGGACAACCCGAAACCGAAGTACCTGGTCGTCAACGCCGACGAGTCCGAGCCCGGCACGTGCAAGGACATCCCCTTCATGATGGCGACGCCGCACACCCTCATCGAGGGCGTCATCATCGCGGCGCACGCGATCGGTGCCCAGCAGGCGTTCATCTACGTCCGCGGCGAGGTGCTGCACGTCATCCGTCGCCTGCGCGCCGCGTGCCGCGAGGCGTACGAGGCCGGCTACCTCGGTGACGGCCTGAACGGCAAGGGCATCCTCGACAGCGGCATCAGCATCGATCTCGTGATCCACGCCGGGGCCGGTGCCTACATCTGCGGCGAGGAGACGGCGCTGCTCGACTCGCTCGAGGGACGTCGCGGCCAACCGCGCCTGCGTCCGCCGTTCCCGGCCGTCGAGGGTCTCTACGCCAGCCCGACCGTCATCAACAACGTCGAGTCGATCGCCTCGGTGCCCTCGATCGTCCGCGGCGGCCACGAGTGGTTCGCCTCGATGGGCACCGAGAAGTCCAAGGGCTACGTCATCTACTCGCTGTCGGGGCACGTCAAGAAGCCCGGGCAGTACGAGGCCCCGCTGGGCATCACCCTGCGCCAGCTGATCGACCTCGGCGGCGGCATGCGCGAGGGAGCTGCGCTCAAGTTCTGGACGCCCGGCGGGTCGTCCACTCCGCTGCTGACCGCGGAGCACCTCGACATGCCGCTCGACTACGAGTCGGTCGGCGCGGCCGGCTCGATGCTCGGCACCCGTGCGCTGCAGATCTTCGACCAGACGACCTCGGTCGTGCGGGCCGTGCTGCGCTGGACCGAGTTCTACAAGCACGAGTCGTGCGGCAAGTGCACCCCGTGCCGTGAGGGGACGTGGTGGCTCGTGCAGACCCTGCAGCGCCTCGACGCCGGCGAGGGCAAGGAGGGCGACATCGAGCTGCTCGTCGACCTCTGCGAGAACATCCTCGGACGCTCGTTCTGCGCCCTGGGCGACGGTGCCACGAGCCCCATCACGTCGGCGATCCAGCACTTCCGCGAGGAGTTCGAGGCCGGCATGCACACGCCGTCGAGCGAGCTCTTCCCGCCCGCGGCGTCGATGCTGTTCACCGACCGCTCCTTGAGCCTGTCGAAAGGACGTGCGTGATGACCGTGCAGGACGTTTCGACCAGGTCAACGGGCGACGTGCCCGTCGAGCTCGTCACGCTGACGATCGACGACGTCGAGGTCAGCGTGCCGAAGGGCACCCTGGTCATCCGCGCCGCCGAGCTCGTCGGCACCGAGATCCCGCGATTCTGCGACCACCCGCTGCTCGACCCCGTCGGGGCGTGCCGCCAGTGCCTCGTCGAGATCACCGATGCCGGCAACGGTCGCGGCTTCCCGAAGCCGCAGGCCTCGTGCACGATCGAGGTCGCCGCGGGCATGGTCGTCAAGACCCAGGTCACGTCGCCCGTCGCCGAGAAGGCGCAACGCGGCAACATGGAGTTCCTGCTCATCAACCACCCGCTCGACTGCCCCGTGTGCGACAAGGGCGGCGAGTGCCCCCTGCAGAACCAGGCCATGACGCACGGCCAGGGCGAGTCACGGTTCACCGAGACCAAGCGGACGTTCCCCAAGCCGATCAAGGTCTCCGAGCAGGTGCTGCTCGACCGCGAGCGCTGCGTGCTGTGCGCCCGGTGCACGCGTTTCTCCGAGCAGATCGCCGGCGACCCGTTCATCGCGCTGATCGAGCGCGGTGCCCACCAGCAGGTCGGCATCTACGAGGAGGAGCCGTTCAGCTCGTACTTCTCGGGCAACACGATCCAGATCTGCCCCGTGGGCGCGCTGACCAGCGCCGACTACCGCTTCCGCTCCAGACCGTTCGACCTCGTGTCGGCACCGTCGATCGCCGAGCACGACGCGAGCGGCTCGGCCATCCGGGTCGACCACCGTCGCGGCAAGGTCATGCGCCGGCTCGCCGGTGACGACCCCGAGGTCAACGAGGAGTGGATCACCGACAAGGACCGGTTCGGCTTCGCATGGGCCACGCAGGGCGATCGTCTGACGACGCCGCTCGTGCGCAACTCCGCGACGGGTGAGCTCGAGGTCGCCTCGTGGCCCGCGGCCCTCGCGGTCGCCGGTCGCGGGCTCGCCGCCGCAGGTGGCAAGGTCGGCGTGCTCACGGGCGGACGACTGACCGCCGAGGACGCCTTCGCGTACGCGAAGTTCGCCCGCACCGTGCTGCGCACCAACGACGTCGACTTCCGCGCCCGGGCGCACTCGGCCGAGGAAGCCGCCTTCTTGGCCTCGCACGTCGCCGCCACCTCGCTCGACGTGACCTTCACCGATCTCGAGAGCGCATCCGTGGTGGTGCTGGTGGGCTTCGAGCCCGAGGACGAGAACGGCAGCATCTTCCTGCGCCTGCGCAAGGGCGCGAAGACCCGCGGCGTCCGGGTCGTGGCGATCGCCAGCCACGCGACGCGCGGGCTCCGCAAGATGTCGGGCGAGCTGGTGCCCACCGTGCCGGGCGACGAGCCCGCCGCGCTGGCAGGTCTCGACCTGCCCGCCGGCGCGATCATCCTGGCGGGTGAACGCCTGGCAGCCGTGCCAGGTGGCTTCAGCGCGGCGCTCGCCGCGGCAGACGCCTCGGGTGCCCGTCTGGTGTGGGTTCCGCGACGCGCCGGAGACCGCGGAGCCGTCGAGGCCGGATGCCTGCCGACACTGCTGCCCGGCGGACGCCCGCTGGCCGATGCCGAGGCACGCGCCGACCTGGCCGCCGCCTGGGGAGTCAAGACGATCCCCGCCACCAAGGGTCGCGACACGTCCGCGATGCTCGCCGCCACATCGTCCGGGACGCTCAAGGCTCTGCTGGTCGGTGGCGTCGAGATCGACGACCTGCCCGATCCTGCGGCCGCCCGCGCGGGCCTCGAGGCCGCGGAGTTCGTCGTGAGCCTCGAGGTGCGGCACAGCGCCGTCACCGCCCTGGCCGACGTCGTGCTGCCGATCGCTCCGGCCGTCGAGAAGCCCGGCACGTTCGTCAACTGGGAGGGCCGCGTCCGCACGTTCGACGCCGTCCTGCACCAGCCCGCCTCGCTGACCGACATCCGCGTGCTGGCCGGCATCGCCGAGGAGATGGGGCAGTCGCTGGGCTTCCGCACCGTCGCCGCGGCGCGCCGCGCTATGGCCGAGCTCGGCCCCTGGGATGGTGCGCGGGCCGAGGCCCCCGCGGTCGCGGCGAAGGGCCTTTCGACAGGCTCACGGGGCAAGAAGGGGACGGTCGTGCTCGACTCCTGGCGACTGATGGTCGACGACGGACGCGGTCAGGACGGCCAGGCGCAGTACAAGGCCACGGCCCGCCCGGCGGTGCTCCGCGCGAGCGCGGCGACGCTGGGTGCGTTCGGCATCGACCCCGGCGGCCCGGCCTCGATCTCGACGACGGCGGGCAGCGCGACGTTCTTCACGGAGGTCGCCGACCTGCCCGACGGAGTCGTGTGGGCACCGGCCAACTCCGGGGTGAGCCTGCGGGCCACGCTCGGGGCGGGCTTCGGCGACCGCGTCACGCTGACGGCGGGAGCCGACCATGAGTGATCTGTTCGGGAACGAGCCGTTCTGGGTCGTCGCGCTCAAGGCGCTGCTGATCTTCGTCTTCCTGCTGCTCTATACGCTGTTCAACATCTGGTTCGAGCGGCGCGTCGTGGCCAAGATGCAGCACCGCATCGGCCCCAACGTCAACGGTCCGTTCGGCCTGCTGCAGAGCCTCGCCGACGGCGTCAAGCTGGCGCTCAAGGAGGACATCGTCGTCAAGGCGGCCGACAAGGCCGTCTACATCCTCGCGCCGATCCTGGCCGTCATCCCGTCGTTCCTGGCGTGGGCGGTCATCCCATTCGGCCCCGAGGTGCGCATCCCGTTCACCGACACCGTCACCCCGTTGCAGCTGACCGACCTGCCGGTCGCGGTGCTCTACGTCCTGGCCGTCACGTCGATCGGCGTCTACGGCATCGTGCTGGCGGGCTGGGCGTCCGGCTCGATCTACGCGCTGCTCGGCGGCCTGCGCTCCAGCGCCCAGGTCATCTCCTACGAGGTGGCGATGGGCCTGTCGTTCGTGTCGGTGTTCATGTACGCCGGCTCGATGTCGACGTCCGAGATCGTCGCCGCGCAGAGCGACATGTGGTACTTCATCCCGCTGTTCCCCTCGTTCGTCATCTACTGCATCGCGATGGTCGGCGAGACCAACCGTGCGCCGTTCGACCTCCCCGAGGCCGAGGGCGAGCTGGTCGGCGGGTTCCACACCGAGTACTCGTCGCTCAAGTTCGCGCTGTTCTTCCTGGCCGAGTACATCAACATGGTGACGGTGTCGGCGCTCGCGACGACCCTGTTCCTGGGCGGCTGGCGCGCCCCGTTCGGCATCGGGCAGATCAACGACGGCTACTTCAACACCGGCTACTGGCCCGTGCTGTGGTTCTTCGGCAAGACGCTCGCGTTCATCTTCATGTTCGTCTGGCTGCGCGGCACGCTGCCCCGCATGCGGTACGACCAGTTCATGACCTTCGGCTGGAAGATCCTGATCCCGATCTCCCTGGTCTGGATCGTCGCGGTCGCGTTCATCCGCAAGGCCAAGAGCGAGGACATGCTCGACCAAGGCGTCATCGTGCCCGTCGCGATCGTGTTCGGGGTGCTCGCCCTGCTGACCTTCCTCATCCCCGAGAAGAAGCAGGAGCCCGAGCCGGACGAGGTCGAGTTCGACGCCTTCGCCGGCGGCTACCCCGTCCCTCCGATGCCCGGCCAGCGCGCCGAGCACACCACCGACACCAGCGAGGTGAACTCATGACGAACCCGGTCAAGGAGACGCTCTGGGACCCCATCGCCGGCTTCGGCGTGACGTTCCGGACGATGTTCCGCAAGCCCGTCACCGAGCAGTACCCGTTCACCAAGGTGCCGACCGCGCCGCGCTTCCACGGCCGCCACCAGCTCAACCGCTGGCCCGACGGCCTCGAGAAGTGCATCGGCTGCGAGCTGTGCGCGTGGGCCTGCCCGGCCGATGCGATCTACGTCGAGGGCGCGTCCAACATCGACGACGCCGACGGCTCCGGGCGCTTCAGCCCGGGGGAGCGGTACGGCCGCGTCTACCAGATCAACTACCTGCGCTGCATCCTGTGCGGGCTGTGCATCGAGGCGTGCCCGACGCGTGCGCTGACCATGACCAACGAGTACGAGCTGGCCAACGACAACCGCGCCGACCTCATCTGGGAGAAGGGCGACCTGCTCGCCCCGCTGCTGCCGGGCATGGTCGAGCCGCCGCACGAGATGATGATCAGCGACGACCACCACGACTACTACCGCGGCAAGCAGCTGCCCATCGTCGCGGTGTCGGCGGGTTCGCCAGCCTCAACGGGCGAGACGACGGGCGTGGGGGGCGAGGAGTGACGACCTTCTGGATCCTCGCGCCGATCATGGTGATCGCCGCGCTGGGACTCATCTTCGCCCGCAAGGCCGTGCACGCGGCGCTCGCGCTGGCCGTCGTCATGATCAGCCTCGCCGTCCTCTACGCCGCGCAGGGCGCACCCTTCCTGTTCGCGGTGCAGATCATCGTCTACACCGGCGCGATCATGATGCTGTTCCTGTTCGTCCTGATGCTCGTGGGCGTCGACACCTCGGAGTCGCTGCGCGAGACGATCGGCGGCCAGCGGCTCGCCGCGACCGCGGTCGGCCTGTCGTTCGGCATCGTCATGGTGACGGTCGTGGGCCAGGGCGTGTCATCCTCGGTCGTGGGGCTCAAGGACGCCAATGCCGGCGGCAACGTCGAGGGCCTCGCCGCCTTGATGTTCGGGCCCTACATCCTCGCGGTGCAGTTCACCGCGGCGCTGCTCATCACGGCGGTGCTCGGGGCCATGGTCATGGCGCACCACGAGAGCCTCGTGCCGAGGCGGACGCAGGCCGATCTGGCCCGTCAGCGCATGCGCGACTATGCCGAGTCGGGCGTCCACCCCGGCAACGCGCCCACCCCCGGCGTCTTCGCGCGGCACAACGCCGTCGACACCCCGGCCCTGCTGCCCGATGGCAGCCCGCTGGAGGCGTCGATTTCCGACAGCATCATCGGACGCGGGCAGGTGCGCGACGGCTACGACGAGGCGGTCGAGGAGATGACGCAGCAGCTCGAGGCGTCCGACGGCGAGCGCGACGAGGACGGTGACGGCAAGTGAACGAGTACATCACCCTGTCGATGATCCTGTTCACGATCGGAGCCGTCGGCGTCCTCGTGCGGCGCAACGCGATCATCGTGTTCATGTGCGTCGAGCTGATGCTCAACGCCACCAACCTGGCGTTCGTGAGCTTCTCGCGCCAGCACGGCAACCTCGACGGCCAGCTCGCCGCCTTCTTCGTGATGGTCGTGGCCGCCGCCGAGGTCGTCATCGGCCTGTCCATCATCATCTCCATCTACCGCGCGCGACGGACGACCTCGGTCGACGACGCGAGCCTGCTGAAGTCCTAGGAGCGCCGAGACCGTGTTCGATCTTCAGTGGCTGCTCATCGCCATTCCCCTCGCCTCCGGTGCCCTGCTGCTCATCTGGGGCAAGGAGTCCGACCGTTTCGGCCACCTCATCGGCACCGCGGCGTCCGCGGCCTCGTTCGTGCTCGGCGTGGTGCTGTTCGTCGCCCTGCTGGGTGACGCCGCCGACGACCGGTCGCACGCCACGTCGCTGTTCACCTGGATCGACGCCGGCACGTTCCACGTCGAGATGAGCTTCGTGTACGACCAGCTGTCGGCGCTGTTCGTCCTGCTCATCACGGGCGTCGGCACGCTGATCCACGTCTACTCGATCGGCTACATGGAGCACGACGAGCGGCGACGCCGGTTCTTCGCGTTCCTCAACCTGTTCATCGCCGCGATGCTGACGCTGGTGCTGGCCGGCGACTACCTCGTGCTGTTCCTCGGCTGGGAGGGCGTCGGCCTGGCCTCGTACCTGCTGATCGGCTTCTGGCAGCACAAGCCCAGCGCCGCTGCTGCCGCCAAGAAGGCCTTCGTCGTCAACCGGGTCGGCGACATCGGCATGGCCCTGGCGATCATGCTGATGTTCGCCCAGTTCGGCACCTCGGCGATCGCGGCGGTCAACGCCGCAGCGCCCGGTGCCACCGACGCCGTCACGACCTCACTGGGCCTGCTGCTCCTGCTCGGCGCGTGCGGCAAGTCGGCGCAGGTGCCCCTGCAGAGCTGGCTGCTCGACGCGATGGAGGGCCCCACCCCGGTGTCGGCCCTGATCCACGCGGCCACGATGGTCACCGCCGGCGTCTACCTCGTGGTGCGCAGCAACGCGATCTTCGACGCCTCCGAGGTGGCCCGCACCGCGGTCATGATCGTCGGTCTCGTGACGCTGCTCGCGGGTGCCTGGATCGGTTGCGCGAAGGACGACATCAAGAAGGCGCTGGCCGGCTCGACGATGAGCCAGATCGGCTACATGATGCTCGCCGCGGGACTCGGCCCCGCCGGCTACGCGTTCGCGATCTTCCACCTCATCACGCACGGCTTCTTCAAGGCCAACATGTTCCTCGGTGCCGGGTCGGTCATGCACGGCATGACTGGGCCCGACGGTGAGGGCGACGTCGACATGCGGCACTACGGCGGCTTGCGCACGATGATGCCGGTCACGTTCGCGACGTTCGCCCTCGGCTATCTAGCGATCATCGGCTTCCCGGGGTTCTCCGGCTTCTGGTCCAAGGACAAGATCATCGAGACCGCGTTCGGCGAGAACCTCTGGGTGGGGCTGGGTGCCCTGCTGGGTGCCGGCGTCACGGCGTTCTACATGACGCGCCTCATGATGATGACGTTCTTCGGCGAGCAGCGCTGGAAGGACGACATCCATCCGCATGAGTCCCCGAGGGTCATGACCTGGCCGCTCATCGCGCTCGGAGCGCTGTCGCTGCTGGGCGGCGTGCTGCTGATCGGCGACTGGATCGTCGAGTGGCTCGAGCCCGTCGTCGGCCACGGCGAGCACCACGAGCTGACGATCCCGGCCATCGCGTTGACCGTCATCATCACGCTCGTCGCCGCCTCGGGCGTCGCGCTGGGCTACATCACGTACGGCACGAGGCCCATCGCGGCCGAGACACCGGCCGACAGCTCGGTGTCGGTCCTCGCCCGCGTCGGCCGCCACGAGCTGTACGGCAACGAGATCAACGACGCCGTCGTCGTCCGTCCGACCCGTCACCTGACCCGCTTCCTGGTCTGGTTCGACGGCAAGGGCATCGACGGCTTCGTCACCGGCCTGGCCGACCGCCTCGGCGACACCTCGCAGTTCCTGCGCAAGCCGCAGACCGGCTTCGTCCGTTCCTATGCCCTCACGATGTTCGCTGGCGTGGCCATCGTCGTCCTGTGCCTCCTGGCGGTGACCCTCGCATGATCCTCTCGATCCTCGCCGCGACCCCGATCGTGGGCGCCCTCGTGCTCGCGCTGATGCCGCGCGGCGCGACCCACAGCTCTCACCTGCAGGCCAAGGCCGTCGCCCTCGGCGTCTCGCTCGTCACGCTGGTGCTGTCGCTGGTCGTGCTGGCCCGCTACGAGCCCACCCGGGGCGGCTACCAGCTCACCGAGGAGCACACCTGGATCCAGGCCTTCGGCGCCCACTACTCGATCGGCGTGAACGGCATCGCGATCACGCTGGTGCTGCTGACGACGATCCTGGTGCCGATCGTCGTCCTCGCCTCGTTCGACGACCGCCTGCCCGACCCGAAGGGCACCAACGCCTACTTCGCGTGGATGCTGGCCGTCGAGGGGCTCGCGCTCGGTGCCTTCATGGCCACGGACGCGTTCTTGTTCTACGTCCTGTTCGAGGCGACGCTGATCCCGCTGTACTTCCTGATCGGCAGCTTCGGCGGACCCGGTCGGTCGTACGCGGCGGTCAAGTTCCTGATCTACAACCTGGTCGGCGGCCTGCTGATGCTCGCCGCGATCGTCGGGCTGTACGTCGTCAGCTCACGCCAGGGCGATGCGTCCTACCTGCTGAGCGATCTCAAGAACCTCGACATGGGCCAGAACACCGAGCGCCTCCTGTTCCTCGGCTTCATGGCCGCGTTCGCGATCAAGGCACCGCTGTGGCCGCTGCACACGTGGCTGCCCGATGCCGCCAAGGAGGCGACGCCCGGCACGGCGGTGCTGATGGTCAGCGTCGTCGACAAGATCGGCACGTTCGGCATGATCACGTGGTGCCTCAACCTGTTCCCCGAGGCTGCCGACTGGGCGAGCCCCGTCATCATCACGCTCGCGGTCATCAGCATCGTCTACGGTGCCCTGCTCGCGATCGGGCAGGACGACATCCGCCGGCTCATCGCGTTCACCTCGGTGTCGCACTTCGGCTTCATCATCCTCGGCATCTTCGCGTTCACGTCGACGTCGATGGCCGGCTCGACGCTCTACATGTTCAACCACGGACTCTCGACCGCGGCGCTGTTCCTCGTCACCGGCATCATGGTGTCGCGGCGCGGATCGGCGAAGATCTCCGACTTCGGCGGCGTCCAGAAGATCGCGCCGATCCTGTCGGGCGTCCTGCTGCTCGCAGGCCTGTCGAGCCTCTCGCTGCCCGGCCTCGCGCCGTTCGTGTCGGAGTTCCTGGTGCTGGCCGGCACATTCACCGTGTCGATCCCGGCCGCGGCCGTCGCGACGCTCGGCATCGTCCTCGCGGCGCTCTACATCCTGATCATGTACCAGCGCACCATGACCGGTCCGCTGGCTCCCGGGGCCGAGGGCGTCACCGACCTGCAGCCGCGCGAGATCGCAGCACTGACCCCGGCGATCATGCTGATCATCGGGCTCGGCTTCTTCCCGCAGCCCGTGCTGAACGCGATCAACCCGGCCGTCGACACCGTCGTCAGCCACCTCGGCAAGAGCGATCCGGTGCCGAAGACGCCCACGCCGATCTCTGCGCAGACCACGGACGAAGGAGGCCACGAATGAGCACGCTCCTGTCGAGCACCTCGCTCGCGTCGGCCACCGACCTGCCGCCGATCCCCGCCGCCGACATCGAGTACTCGCTGATCGCGCCCCTGCTGATCATCGCCGGAGCCGCGATCGTGGGCGTGCTCGTCGAGGCGTTCTGGCCGCGGGCCACCCGCTTCACCGCCCAGGCGGTGCTGGCCTGCCTCGCGATCGTCGCGGCGCTGGCCGACACGGTCTGGGTCTACACCGATCTCGACCGCGTCGAGGCGAGCCTGCAGGCGCGCGGCCAGGTGGCCGCCGAGGGCGCGCTGTCGGTCGACGGCCCGGGCGTCTTCACATGGGGCATCCTGCTGGTGTTCGGGCTGCTCAGCATGCTGCTGTTCGCCGAGCGACGTCTCGAGGGCGGGCTGAGCCAGTTCACCGGACGCGCTGCCGACGCACCCGGCTCGGCCGCCGAGGCCGACGCCGTCCGTCGTCGCCTCGAGCACAGCGAGGTGTTCCCGCTCGCGCTGTTCGCGCTGGTCGGCATGATGCTGTTCGCGACCGCCAACGACCTGCTGACGATGTTCGTCGCGCTCGAGGTGCTGAGCCTGCCGCTCTACATCCTGTGCGGGCTCGCCCGACGTCGCCGGCTGCTGAGCCAGGAGGCGGCGCTCAAGTACTTCCTGCTCGGGGCGTTCTCGTCGGTGTTCTTCCTGTACGGCGTCGCGCTGGCCTACGGCTACTCCGGCAGCTTCGAGCTGTCGGCGATCGACACCGCCGTCACCAACCGCACCGGCAGCGAGACGATGCTCCTCGCGGCGACCGCGCTGATGGCGGTGGGCCTGCTGTTCAAGATCGGTGCCGCGCCGTTCCACACCTGGACGCCCGACGTCTACCAGGGCGCGCCGACCCCCGTCACGGCATTCATGGCCGCCGGCACCAAGGCGGCGGCGTTCCTCGCCCTGCTGCGGGTCTTCTACGTCGCCTTCGGTGGTTCGCAGTGGGACTGGCGGCCGACGATCGTGGCGATCGCGATCATCACGATGTTCCTGGGCGCCGTCGTCTCGATCTCGCAGACCGACGTCAAGCGGATGCTCGCGTACTCGTCGATCGCCCACGCGGGCTTCCTGCTGGTCGGCTTCGTCGGCGTCTACGCGGGCGTCGCCGGGTCGGACCGCGTCACGTCCGTCTCGAGCGTCCTGTTCTACCTCGCGGTCTACGGCCTGTCGTCGATCGGCGCGTTCGCGGTCGTGACGCTCGTGCGCGACTCCGGCGGCGAGACGACCCACCTGTCGAAGTGGGCCGGACTCGGTCGGACGTCACCGCTGCTCGCCGGTGCGTTCGCGATTTTCATGCTGTCGTTCGCTGGCATCCCGCTGACGGGCGGCTTCATCGGCAAGTGGGGCGTCTTCAGCGCCGCATACTCCGGCGGGTTCTGGTGGCTCGTGGTCGTCGGCGTGCTGGTCAGCGCCCTCGCGGCGTACTTCTACGTGCGGGTCATCGTGCTGATGTTCTTCACCGACCCGGTCGGCGACGGCCCGACGGTTGCCGTCCCCAGCCTGCTGACTACCGTGGTGATCGTCGTCGCTGTGGTGGGTACGGTCGGACTCGGTATCATTCCGGGACCGGTGCTGGATCTCGCACAGCATGCGGGCGCGTTCGTGCGCTGAACCACTTGCGAGTTCCACCGGCTAGGAGATCTGCGTGTCCACTCTGGGTGTCTCGTTCACCGACGCAGCCCTCGAGGCGCGGGTGTCCGCCGGGGTCGACGAGGTCGAACGGCAGCTCGTGGCGGCCGTCGACAGCCCGTCGCGGCTCGTCGCCGAGGCCGCGGCGCACCTGCTCAACGCCGGCGGCAAGCGGTTCCGGCCCCTGCTGGTCATGCTGGCCGCGGAGTTCGGCGATCCCAGCCGTCCAGAGGTGGCCAACTCAGCCGTCGTGGTCGAGCTGACCCACCTCGCGACGCTGTACCACGACGACGTCATGGACGAGGCCGACATCCGCCGCGGGGCGCCCAGCGCCAACTCGCGCTGGGGCAACTCGGTCGCGATCCTGGTCGGCGACTTCCTGTTCGCGCAGGCGTCCGACCTGGTCTCCGACCTCGGCCCCGATGCCGTCCGTATCCAGGCCCGCACGTTCTCACGCCTCGTGCAGGGACAGATCCGCGAGACGATCGGACCCGACGAGACCGAGGACGCCCTCGCGCACTACCTCGGGGTGGTCGCCGACAAGACCGGCTCGCTGATCGCGACGGCCGCCCGGTTCGGTGCCATGATGGCCGGCGCGAGCGACGACGTCCAGGAGACGCTCACCGAGTTCGGCGAGCGCATCGGTGCGGCGTTCCAGCTGGCCGATGACGTCATCGACGTCGCCAGCGAGACGGGCGATTCGGGCAAGACGCCCGGCACCGACCTGCGCGAGGGCGTCCCCACCCTGCCGACGCTCATCGCGCTGCGCTCCACCGACGACGCCAGCGCGCGGCTGCGCGAGCTGCTGTCGAAGCCGCTGACCGACGACGCCGAGCACGCCGAGGCGCTCGCGCTGCTGCGCGTCCACCCGGCGATCGCCGAGGCGCGGTCGTACGTGCAGGCCGAGGCCGACGCGGCCGGCGTCCTGCTGGCCAAGCTGCCCGACTCCCCGGCGCGCGCGGCCCTGCAGGAGCTCTGCGACACCGTCGCGACCCGCCTCGGCTAAAGCGCGCGGCTGATCCGCTGGGGGCACCTCCCGCTTGCGGGGGAGTGGTGCGGACTGGACGATCTGGGACGGCGTGTCTGTCCACTGCGCAGCACTCGGGGCCCGGAATGCACCACTCGCGAGGCAGTCGGGCTACGCCTGCGTGCGCTGTTCGTGTTGCCTGAGCCAGCGCTCCACGACGGCGACCGGCACCTGCAGGGTGCGGGCGACGTGGATGGGCGACTTGCCGCCCTGCAGCACGGCGTGGATCGCGAGGTCCTCGGCCGAGGCGAACTGCCCCATCGCCCCGCGGGTGACGAGGCGGTCGGTGCGGGTGACCTCCTCGGGGGGTGGGGGCGGGGGCGGGATGGTCGCGGGCCTCGTCTCGACAGGTGCCGTGGCTGACGCGGCGGCCGGTGCGAGGACGGGGTCGAGGACGATCGCGGGGGCGACGGGCGTCCCGCGGCGGCGCGCCTTCGCCATCGCGATGACGGTCTCCTCGGTCAGCCGTCGGAGATCGCGGTGCATGCGATGGCGACGCAGGATGAACGTGACGCCGATCGCCGGTACCAGCAGGATCGCGACCCACAGCGGGGCGAATGGGTTGTGCTCGACCCACTCCAGGACGCGGTGCGTCGTCCGCCATCCGGTGGTGGTGTTGTCGGCGACCGTCACTGTGCCGGACGCCTCGGGCACCGCGAAGGCGTCGGGTCCCTCGCCGACCACGGTGTTGCCGCGGATCGTGCCGGCAGCCCTCGCGCCGGCAACGGAGACCGCGATGCCTCGTCCGACGGTGATCTCGTTGTCGACGACCTCGACCTGTGAGGAGGTCACGTCGACGCCCGAGGTCGTGCCCACGAGCGTGCTGCGGCGGAGGACGACGCCGCGCGCGCCGTCGTCGACCTGCACGACGGGTCCCCGCCCCGAGGTCAGCGAGCTGTCGCGCACCACGGTGCTGGTCGAGCGTCCGACGAGGCGCAGTGGTCGCCGGTCCTGCGTGACCGTCAGCCCGTCGAGCGCGACCTCGTCGGTGCCCGAGACCTGCACGCCGCCGGAGGCGTTGCCGCTGACGGTCGTGCGCGACACCGTCAGCCCCGTCGCGCTGTCCACCCCGTAGCCGAGTGCGTTGGGGCCGCTCGCGCGCGGGCGGCCGTCGATCGTGATCCCGTAGCCGGCACTGCCGGTCAGGCGGGCGTCGACGATCCGCAGCTTGCTGCTGTGGTCGTGGGCCCGCAGTCCGTTGAGGCCCGCGCCGTCGACCGTGACGGCCGTGAGCCGCGCCCCCGTCGACCGGTCGAGCTCGATGCCGTCCCGGTCGGTGCCCGTGATGGACGTGCGGGCGACCGACACGCCCTTGGTGCCGTAGAGGTACAGGCCGATGTGGTCGTCGGCGATCCGGCTGTCGCGGACGCGCGCCCGGCCGGGGTCGAATGTCGTGCCGGTCACGGCCGTGCCGCCGGTACGTCCGCTCCAGAACCCCAGGTGGGTGAGCACCGTGTCGCGGAGGTCGAGCCGTCCCGAGTGGGCCCGCAGGTAGCCGCGACCGTCCGTGACGTCGGTGTCGCCCGTGCCGGCCACGGTGTCCCAGCCCTCGACCGTCAAGGGCTTGCTCGTCGATCCCCGCAGCGACAGGGAGCCGCCCCACGCGACGATGCTCGCGAACGAGTCGTCGGCACCGCCGAGGCGCAGGGTCAGGCCGGGGCGGTGGATCTCCAGCCTGGCACCCGTGCGGACGACGACCGACTGGTCGAGCGTGACGACCGACGGGCTCGTGCGCGTCGCGGCACCCAGCGTCACGAGGTCGTCCAGGCCGTAGGCACCACCCACGTCGCGGCGGTCGAGCACGACCGTCCGCACCCCGCCGCTCGTGCTGGTGCCGAGCGAGACGGCCTTCCAGATGCGGGCGTCCTCGTCCTCCACCAGCTGCGCCTGCGCGATGTCGCCCGCGGCAGGTGCGGATGCGTCGGGCAGTGCCCTCGCCGACGGTGCGGCCGCGGCAGGACGGTCTGGGCGGTTCGGGGCGTCATCGGTCCGGTCGGCACCGAGGGCGATGCCGACGACCGCCGCGGCGATCAGCACGGCGACTCCGGCGAATGCCGCGATGCGCCGTCGGCGGCTCACGGTCGTGCCGCGCTCCTCGTCGGTCAGGCCGGGCGACGGCAACTCGTCGCTCATCGGGCCACCTCGGGAGTCGTGTCGGGAACGGTGACGCTCTTCTCGCTCTGCCCCTCGCCGCCGATCGAGTCGTCGGTGCGGGTCAGCCAGCCCTGCTTGTTCATCGTCACGAGCGCGTAGACCTTGATCGGCAGGGCGATGAACGCGACGACGACGCTGACCAGAGGCAGGAGCCAGATGTCCTGGGGGCGGCGCCGCAGGTGCGACAGGCTGCGGATGCCCCGGCCGATCATGAGCCATGAGCAGGCCAGGCCGAGCGTCGCCCCAGGGTGCTCGCTGCGCAGCGACAGCACGACGTAGGTCATGGCGACGGCCATCGTGACGGGGGTGAAGAGGATCTGCATGACGGTCAGCTGCGAGATGAACGGGACCCGGAAGATCCAGCCGTTGCGGATCGCCGTGAGGTAGCAGCGGTACGAGTTGCGACTCCACCGGATGCGCTGCTTGACGAAGGCGCGGAACGTGTCGGGGAACATCGACAGGGCGCGGGCGCTGTCCTGGTGGCCGACGCGGTAGCCCTGTGACAGCACGAGCCACGTGAGCCGGCCGTCGTCGCCGGCGATGCACTCGCGTCCCAGGAAGATCTCGTGCTCGAGGTCGGCGATACGGGGCAGCACGACGCTGGACCGGTAGGCGGCGGTGCGTCCCGAGGCGCAGATGACGCCGCCGAACCGTCCCATCGCCGGGGCGTAGTCGCAGTAGCGGAGGTCGATGATCCAGTCGGCCACGCGACGCCAGATGCTGGTGGAGGGACGGTAGACGTTCTGGCGGGTGCTGACCGCCCCGATCGCGGGATCGGCGAACGGCATCTGCACCGCCGCGAGGAGTCCCTCGTCCCACGCGGTGTCGGAGTCGACGAGCACGACGAGCTCGGTGTCGACCATGCGCATCCCGACGCCCAGCGCGGACCGCTTGCCGCGGTGCTGGAACATGACGGCCTCGACGGTGGGGTCACCCAGGGCCTCGATGCGGCGCTGGGCCTCGGTGTCGGCGACGTCGAGCACGATCAGGATGCGGTCGGGTGCCTGGTGCCGCCACGTCGCCAGGCACCGCATCAGCACGTCGGGATCCTCGTGGAACGACGGGACGACGACCGAGACGGAGGTCTCGAACTCGTTGACGGTCGGCCGGCTCGTCGCCGACAGCACCTTGCGCAGCAGCCACACGCCCCAGGAGATCGCACCGAACAGGCCGAACGGCACGAGCCACGTCAGCGAGGACGGCAGCGCCGAGGCGTCGACCGACCACGAGGGTGTCATCGCGCGTCCTGACGGGGTTGGGGGGCGTCCGTCGCCCCCACGACGCTGGAATGCCGCCGAGATCCCCGTGTCCCGACTGCACCTGACATCGTAGGTGTGGGAGGGTTCACCCCGTGTCGGCGAGGTGGCGTCAGATGGTGCGGGGCGGCGTCGGCGTGCTCGGTCTGCTCGGCGTGCTGCTGCTCGCCTCCGGCTGCGGGGCCGGCGCCCCCGAGCGCGGCTCGCTGCCGGGATGCCCCGACGGTGAGCTCGTCAGCGGGGCATCGCAGCTGGTCGACCGGCTCGCGTCGGCCGCCCCCGGCGACGTCCTGCTGCTGCGGCCGGGGACGTACGAAGGGCACTTCGTGATCGACCGGTCCGGGTCGGCCACGGCCCCCGTCGTCCTGTGCGGGGGACGCGATGCGGTGCTCGACGGCGGGTCGACGGCGGACGGCTACGCACTGCACCTCGAGGGGGCCGACCACTGGCGGGTCACGGGAGTCACGGTGAGGGGCGCCGCCAAGGGCATCGTGCTCGACGGCTCGTCCGACAACGAGATCGTCGGCGTGGCGGTCGAGCGGACAGGCGAGGAGGGGGTGCACCTGCGCCGTCACAGCAGCCGCAACATCGTGCGCGACAGCACCGTCACCGGCACGGGGCTGGCCCGCCGCGACATCGGCGAGGGCATCTACGTCGGCTCGGCCGAGGGCAGCTGGTGCCGGCTCACCTCGTGCGAGCCCGATCGCAGCGACGGCAACCGGGTGGTCGGCAACCGGGTGTCGGAGACGTCGGCCGAGCCGATCGACGTCAAGGAGGGGACGACCGGCGGGCTGCTGAGCGGAAACCACCTCGACGGCACGGGCAGCGACGCGGACTCGCTGATCGACGTCAAGGGCAACGGGTGGACGGTCGAGGGCACGATCGGCGCGGGGTCGTCCGGCGACGGTGCCGCGGTCTACCGCATCCTCGACGGCTGGGGGCAGGGCAACGTCTTTCGCGGCAACCGGTTCGAGGTGCCCGCGTCGGGATGGGCCGTGCAGATCGTCGGTCCGGCACGGTCGCAGGGCAACCTCGTCGACTGCACCAACGTCGCGGCGGTCTCCGGCCGGCCGGAGACCGCACGGGTGACCCCCGGCGGGTGTCGCTGAGCCGCGGCGGCGGTCAGATCGCGGCGGCCTCCGCCGTCCGCCTCAGCAACCGGCGACGGTGGACGATCGCATCGGCCGTGAAGACGACCAGCGCGAGCCACACGAGCATGAAGCCGGCCCAGCGGGCGGCGGTCATGTCCTCGCCGAAGATCGTCAGGCCCACGATGAACTGGATGATCGGGCCGAGGTACTGCAGCAGTCCGATCGTGGTCAGCGACAGGCGTGTCGCGGCGGCCCCGAACAGGAGCAGGGGGATCGCCGTCACGATGCCCGTGCCGACCAGGAGAGCCATGTTGGCGGGTCCGTCGTGCCCGAACGTGAGGCTGCCGCGCAGCTGCAGCACCACGAGGAACGTCAGGGCGACGGGGAAGAGGATCGCCGTCTCCATGCCGAGCCCCTCGAACGCGCCGAGGTCGGCCTTCTTCTTCAAGAAGCCGTAGGTCGCGAACGAGAACGCCACCATCAGCGCGATCCAGGGGAGCCGGCCGTAGTCGATCGTCAGGACGACGACGGCCGACCCGCCGACCGCGATCGCGGTCCACTGCACGGGGCGCAGCGTCTCCTTGAGGACGAAGACGCCGAGCAGCACCGTCACGAGCGGGTTGATGAAGTAGCCCAGCGAGGTCTCGATGACGTGTCCGTTGGTGACGCCGTAGATGAACCCGCCCCAGTTGAGGGCGATCGTGACCGAGGCCGCCGTGAGGATCAGCATCAGCCGGCGGTCGCGGGCGATGGCCCGGAACTGGGCCCACCGGCCCATCGCGGTGATCGCCACGAGCACGAACACCATCGACCAGACGAAGCGGTGGGCGAGCACCTCGAGCGCGCCGGCCGGCTCGAGCAGCGGCCAGTAGAGCGGGAAGAACCCCCAGCACAGGTAGGCGCTGACGCCGAAGGCCACGCCGCGGCGGGAGTCGTTCACCCGCCGAGCGTACGCCGCGGGGAGGCCTGGTGGACGATGGGGCGATGACCGACATCCCCCGCTGGTTCACCGACACCAAGGACGGCCACTCGCAGTGGTACGTCGACCGGTTCCGCACGCTGGCCGCGGAGGGTGCCGATCTCGCGGGGGAGGCCCGGCTCGTCGACGCGATCGTCGCTCCCGGCTCGCGCGTCCTCGACGCGGGATGCGGACCGGGACGGCTCGGGGCCGTGCTGCACGACCGGGGGCACACCGTCGTCGGGGTCGACGCCGATCCCGTGCTGATCGCCGCCGCGACCGAGGACCACCCGGGTCCGCGGTGGCTCGTCGGCGACCTCAGCACGCTCGACCTCACCGCCGACGAGGAGCCGTTCGACCTGGCGGTCGTCGCCGGCAACGTCATGGTGTTCGTGGCGCCCGGCACCGAGGTGGCCGTGCTGCGGTCGCTGGCCCGGCACGTCCGTCCCGGGGGCCGCGTCGTGCTGGGGTTCGCGACCGACCGCGAGCTCTCGCTCGCCGACTTCGACGCCGCGGTGGAGGGCGCTGGACTCGTGCTCGAGCAACGCTTCGCGACCTGGGACCTCGTCCCGGTCGACGACGCCTCCGACTTCGCGGTGACGTTCCTGCGCGTCCCCTGATCCGGAGCGTCCCCGGGGACGTCATCACCGACGCTGCGACCCAGGTACCGACGTGATGACGTCCGACCGTCCGACCGGGGACGTCATCATGGCGGTGGCCATCCAGGTACTGACGTGATGACGTCCTGGCTTCGAGTTGCGCTGGAGTGCGCTCCAGGTCGTAGCGTCGATGCATGACTGACAACGCCTCCAAGACCTGGTTCATCACCGGCACGTCGCGCGGCTTCGGCCGCGAGTGGACGATCGCCGCCCTCGAGCGTGGCGACCGAGTCGCCGCGACGGCCCGCAACACCGACTCCCTCGACGACCTCGTGGAGCGGTTCGGCGACGCGATCCTGCCGATCGCCCTCGACGTCAACGACCGAGCTGCCGACGTCGCGGCCGTCCAGAAGGCGCACGACCACTTCGGCCGGCTCGACGTCGTCGTCAACAACGCCGGCTACGGCCACTTCGGGTTCATCGAGGAGATCACCGAGGACGAGGCCCGGGCGCAGATCGAGACCAACCTGTTCGGCGCGCTCTGGGTCACGCAGGCGGCGCTGCCGTTCCTGCGCGAGCAGGGCTCGGGCCACATCATCCAGGTGTCGTCGATCGGCGGCATCTCGGCGTTCCCGCTGGTGGGCATCTACCACGCCTCCAAGTGGGGCCTCGAGGGCTTCTCCCAGGCGCTCGCGCAGGAGGTCGCCGACTTCGGCATCCACGTGACCCTCGTCGAGCCCGGTGGCTTCTCGACCGACTGGAGCGGCGACTCGGCGTCGCGTTCCGAGGAGAACCCCGCGTACGCCGACGTCCGTCGCAGGACGATGGAGCAGCGCAGCTCGCGCAACGCCACCCCCGGCGATCCGCACGCGTCCGCCGCCGCGATCCTCGACGTCGTCGACGCCGAGGTGCCGCCGCTGCGGGTCTTCTTCGGTACGGCCCCGCTCGGCATCGCCAAGGCCGACTACGCCAAGCGCCTGGAGACCTGGGAGCAGTGGAACCACGTCGCCGAGAAGGCACAGGGCTGACCCCTCCCCGAGGGTGGTGACCTTGTCGCCCGTCCTTCAGGCCATCGGCGACCTGGTCGTCCTTGCCGGGTCCGGGCGGTGCCGCAGTCGTCCATCACGGGCGTGACAGGCGACTGACGCACCGCTGGGTGACGAGGACGATGGGCTAGCCTCGCGGTCATGATGCTGGCCGCTGACGAGCGCTTCGAGGCCTACGGCACGTCGCATGTGACGGTGCTGGTGGTCTTCGCGGTCGGCGTCGTGGTCGCGATCGTCGCAGGACGCCGGCTCAGCGGCGGCGACCGCGAGCAGCTCGTGCGGCGGACGTTCGCGGTCGTCCTGCTGTGCGTCACGATCCCGTTGCAGGTCCTGCAGCTGACGCCCGACGAGTGGAACCTGCGGACGTCCCTGCCGTTCCAGCTGTGCGACCTGGCCTGGATGTTCGCCGCCCACGCGCTCTGGACCCGCAACCGGCTCACGTCGACCATCACCTACCTGTGGGGCATCACGCTCACGACCCAGGGCATGCTGACGCCCGATCTCGCGTCGGACTTCCCGGAGCCGCGGTTCCTGATGTTCTGGGGCATGCACGTGCTGATCGTGTGGGCGTCGTTCTTCCTCGTCGTGGGGCTGCGCATCCTGCCGACCTGGCAGACGTACCGCCGCACGGTCGCCGTGACCCTCACGTGGGCGGTCGCGGCCTACGTCTTCAACGTGGTCGCCGGCACCAACTACGGCTATCTCAACCGGCTGCCGCAGAACGCGTCCCTGCTCGACCACCTCGGCCCGTGGCCGCTCTACGTCGTGCTCGAGATCGCGATCGTCGCGGCGGTGTGGGCGCTGCTGACGTGGCCCTGGACCCGCGCGAGCGTGCGCGAGACGTCCAGGGTCGCCTGACGCCCAAGATGTCGGCACTTATCGACCGCACCACGGTCCGGAAAGGTCGATAAGTGCCGACATCTCGTGGGCCGGGGTCGGATCTTGCCTAGAGTGTCTGCCATGGACGCCTACCTCGAGCAGTACGCGGCGGTCGGCGCGATCGTCGTGGCCGGCGTCCTGCTCGCGACCGCGATGCTGGGCGTCAACCGCCTCATGCGCCCACAGGTCGCGTCGCGCGACAAGCTCACGACGTACGAGTCGGGGGTCGACCCGGTCGGGCAGGGCTGGTCGCAGTCGACGGTCCGCTACTACGTCTACGCCTTCCTCTACGTCATCTTCGCGGTCGACGCGGTGTTCCTGTTCCCGTGGGCGCTGGTGCTGGAGCAGATCGGCCACGCCGCCGCCGTCGAGATGGGCGTCTTCGTCGGCGTCCTCGCGGTCGGTCTCGCCTACGCGTGGCGCAAGGGGGTGCTGTCGTGGACGTGACCGGAGCCGTCGACCTGCCGATGCCGACCCTGGCGGCGCCGACCCTCGGTGCGGGGTCGCAGAACGCGCCGAAGGCCGCCCGTTACCTGCTCAACTGGGGGCGCAAGTACTCCCTGTGGGTCTTCAACTTCGGCCTGGCCTGCTGCGCGATCGAGTTCATCGCGACGTCGATGTCGCGCCACGACTTCATCCGGCTCGGCGTCATCCCGTTCGCGCCGGGTCCGCGGCAGGCTGACCTGATGGTCGTGTCGGGCACCGTCACCGACAAGATGGCACCGGCCATCAAGCGCCTCTACGACCAGATGCCGGAGCCCAAGTACGTCATCAGCTTCGGCTCGTGCGCCAACTCCGGCGGGCCCTACTGGGACTCGTACTGCGTCACCAAGGGCGTCGACCAGATCATCCCCGTCGACGTCTACGTGCCCGGGTGCCCGCCCCGGCCCGAGGCCCTGCTCGACGGCATCGTCCAGCTGCAGGCCAAGATCGCCGGTGAGAACCTCGCCGAGCGCTACGCCCGCCCGGCGACATCGCTGCTGAGCCCCCGCATCGAGGCACCGTGACCCTCGAGACCAATGCCTTCGGCCCGCCGCACCGGGTCGTCGAGCGTGCTGCCTGGCACGATGCCGTCGCGGCGCTCGAGGCCGATGGATTCGGCTACTTCGACTGGCTGTCGGCGGTCGACGAGCATCCGGAGGGGTTCCGGCTGGTGCTGCACGTGGCGAGGGTCCCTTCGACGGGCTCAGGGAGCGGGTCAGGCGGCGGGCTCGAGCACCTGCTGCTGGTGACCTACCTCGACCGCGAGTCGCCGAGCGTCCCCTCGATCGCCGACGTCTACGCGGGTGCGGCGTGGCACGAGCGCGAGACCCACGAGATGTTCGGCATCGCCTTCACGTCGTCCGCGTCGGGCGAGGCGGTCGACCTCGACCCGCTGCTGCTGCCCGACGGCTTCGAGGGCCACCCGCTGCGCAAGGAGTTCGTCCTGGCGTCGCGGGTCGCGAAGGCGTGGCCCGGCGCGAAGGAGCCGGGCGAGAGCGACGCCGACTCGGCGCACTCGCCGGGACGTCGACGGGTCAAGCCGCCCGGCGTCCCCGACGACTGGCTGCAGGACGGTCGCGATGGGTGAGGTCGTCGACGTCGTGCTGCGGTGCGTCGTCGTGCTGATGGCGTTCCTGACCCTGCCGCTGCTGGTGGGGCAGATGGAGCACAAGGCCATGGCGCACATGCAGAGCCGGGTCGGGCCCATGGCGGCCGGCGGGTTCCACGGCTGGGCGCAGCTCGTGGCCGATGGGGTCAAGTTCGTCCAGAAGGAGAGCATCACGCCGGTCGCCGCCGACCGCCGCGTTTTCGAGCTGGCACCGGCAGTGGCGCTCGTGCCCTATCTCGTGGCGATGCTCGCGGTCCCGCTCGGCCCCTTCTTCGGGCAGGGAGTCCTCATCGGGCAGGATCTTGACGTCGGGCTGTTCTTCGTGCTCGCGGCCATGAGCGTCGGCGTGCTGGGCACCCTGATGGGCGGCCTCGGCAGCGGCAACAAGTACTCCTACATCGGCGGCATGCGGGTCGCGGCGCAGCTCATGTCGTACGAGCTGCCCATGGTGCTGGCGGCGGCGAGCGTCGCGATGCTCGCCGGCACGCTGTCGCTGGTCGGCATCGCGGACGCCTTCGAGCCGTGGTGGCTGCTGCTGCAGCTGCCGGGTCTCGTGGTGTTCTTCGTCGCGGGTCTGGCCGAGCTGCAGCGCCCGCCGTTCGACGCGCCACTGGCCGATGCGGAGCTCGTGATGGGGCCGCTGACCGAGTACGGCGGGATGCGGTTCGCGATGTTCCTGCTCGCGGAGTACGCCGGCATCGTCGTGCTGGCGGCGCTGACGACCGTCCTGTTCCTCGGCGGCTGGGCGGGGCCGTGGTCCGACCAGCTGGGCTGGGCATGGACGCTGCTCAAGATCGTGGCGGTGTCGTTCCTGGTCATCTGGGCGCGGGTCGCCTACCCGCGGCTGCGCGAGGACCAGGTCAACGTCCTGGCCTGGAAGGTGCTGGTGCCGCTGGCGCTGGCGCAGCTGACGCTCACGACCCTGGTGGTGGTCTGGTGACGATTCCCCAGAACGACCGATCTTTCTGCGTTCGTGCTGCTCTGACGACGTCAACGCCGAGACATCGGTCCCTCCGCGCACGTCGGTGCACCGATGTCGCTGCGTTGATGCAGCCGGGACGACCGGAACGCCGAAAGATCGGTCACCCTGAGGGCGGAGGGGCGTCATGAGCTGGGGCAAGGGACTGTGGCAGGGGCTCGCGGTGACGTGGCGCAACCTGACCCGGCGCAGCATCACGGCGCACTACCCCGACGTGCAGCCCGATCTGCCTCCGCGCAGCCGCGGCGTCATCGCTCTGCAGGAGGAGAACTGCACCTCGTGCATGCTGTGCGCCCGGGAGTGCCCCTCGTGGTGCATCACGATCGACTCCCACAAGGAGGTCATCCCCGCAGCCACGGAGGGCGGCCGTGACCGCAGCCAGAACGTGCTCGACCAGTTCGACATCGACTACTCGATCTGCATGTACTGCTCGATCTGCATCGAGGTGTGCCCCTTCGACGCCCTGCACTGGTCGCCGGAGTTCGCCTACGCCGAGGGCGACCTCAAGGACCTGACGCACGACATGAACCGGCTCCGCACCTGGATGGACACCGTGCCGCCACCGCAGGCCCTCGACCCGGGGGCCGAGCAGGGCAAGGAGCTGGACGCGTACGAGCGGACGCGGGCGACCGAGGCCGTACCGCCCGTTGTGCCTGTCGAGACGTCCTTTCGACAGGCTCAAGGAGCGGGGGACGAGTGAACGGCACCGAGGTGGTCTTCGCCCTGCTGTCGGTCGTCGCGGTCGGCTCGGCCGTGCTCGCGATGACGTGCCGTCAGCTGGTGCACGCCGCGCTGTGGCTCGTCGTGACGCTCGGCGCGGTCGCGGGGTGCTTCGTGCTGATGACGGCCGAGTTCGTCGCCTGGGTGCAGGTGCTGGTCTACGTCGGCTCGGTCGTGGTGCTCGTGATCTTCGCGCTGATGCTGACCCGTCAGGGTGCCGGCACGACCGCGGAGGTCACCGGCAACCGGTGGATCGCTGCGGTGCTGGGTCTCGTGGCCGCGGTCGGTCTCGGGGCGACGATGATCGCGGGATTCGGTGGCCAGCGCATCGAGGGACGCCGCATCGGCACGGCCGCCTCGATCGGCGAGGCGCTGTTCACCGACTGGGTGCTGCCGTTCGAGATCCTCAGCGGGGTGCTGCTGGCTGCGCTGGTCGGCGCGATCGTCATCGCACGATCGGGGTCGAACCGCTGATGTCGCTGCTCTACCCGCTGCTGCTGTCGTCTGCCCTGTTCGGCATCGGGCTCTACGGCGTCCTGGCCCGGCGCAACGCCGTGCTGATGCTGCTGGGCGTCGAGCTGATGCTCAACGCCGTCAACCTCAACCTGGTCGCATTCGACGCGTGGTTCGCGGATGCCCTGCACACGGGGCAGGTGCTGACGCTGTTCACGATCGCGCTGGCCGCGTCCGAGATCGGCCTGGGCCTCGCGATCGTCCTGGCACTGTTCCGGGCCGTGCGCACCGTCGACGTCGACGAGGTGGGGCGATGATCCGGCGGTGGGCGTACGTCGGGCTGACCGCGGTGCTGGCGGTCGTCGTCGCGGTGTGGGCGGTCCCCGACCTGGGGCGCGACGGTTTCGCGTTTGCGGGCTTCGCGCCGGATGCGTCACCGCCTCTGCCGTCCTTGTCGCCGGACCTCTTCCTGTGGTTCGGATCGGCCGAGATCGTCCTGCTCGCGGTCGGCGTCGGGCTGCTCGTGCAGATCTACTCGACGGCCTACCTCGGACACCACCCCCGCTACCGCTCGTACGCGCTGGTCATCATCCTGTTCCTCCTCGCGATGATCGCGGTCGTCGGCACGACCAACCTGTGGGTGCTGCTGGTGGGGTGGGAGGTCATGGGCGTGTGCTCGTACCTGCTGATCGGGCACGAGTGGGAGACGCCCGCGGCGCGCGCCGGAGCCGCGAAGGCCTTCCTGGTCACCCGCGTGGCCGACCTGGGGCTGGTCATGGCGATCATCGTGATCGGCGAGACCTACGGGACGTACGACATCATCGGGGCTCAGGTCGCCGAGTCCGAGAACCCACGCAACGCGACGGCGATCGGCCTGCTGGTGCTGGTCGCGGTGATCGGCAAGTCGGCGCAGTTCCCGCTGCAGTCCTGGCTGCCCGACGCGATGCCCGGGCCCACGCCCATCACGGCGCTGATCCACGCCGCGACGATGGTCGCCGCCGGCGTCTACCTCGCCGCCCGGCTGTTCCAGCTGTACTCCGACTCGACGGTCGTCCTCACGACGATGGCCGTCATCGCCGCGATCACGATGCTGTTGGGCGCGCTGTTCGCCCTCGTGCAGACCGACCTGAAACGAGCGCTCGCCTGGTCGACCGTCAGCCAGCTCGCGCTGATGCTCTCTGCCGTCGCGGCCGCCGATCCCGAGGTGGGCCTGGACCACCTGGTCGCCCACGGCGTGTTCAAGGCGCTGCTGTTCCTCGGCTGCGGATGCCTGATGCACGCGGTTGGCACCAGCGCGCTGTCGGCGATGGGCGGCCTGCGTCGCCCGATGCCGGTCACGTTCTGGACCATGACGATCGGCTTCGCCGCCCTGGCGGGCCTCGTGCCCACGGCGGGCTTCTTCACCAAGGACTCGGTGTTGGACGCGATCGTGCGATCGGCGAACGGCGACAGCATGAGCAACCTTGCCGTCGGCACCGCCTGGGGATTGCTGGTCGTGGCCCTGCTGACGTCGGTGGTCACCGCCGCGTACGCGGCCCGGCTGTGGGCCCTGGTGTTCCTCGGGCCTCCCGTCGAGCGGCTCGACACCCACCGCACGCCGCTCGCGATGAGCGGCCCGCTCGTCGTCCTCGCCGTCGGGACGTTCGCGCTGTCGATCGGGCAGACGGTTCACCTGGGCGTCGCGGCCATCAGCACCGTCATCGCGGTCGCGGGAACCGGCGTGGGCCTGGAGGTTGCTCGCCGGGGCGTGTCGCCACGGTGGGCGGCACCCGTCCTCGCCGCCGAGGCTGGCCTCGACCGTCCCTTCTCGCGCTGGCTCCCGGTGTCGGCGTCAGCGGTCGCCCGCACCGTCGTCGACCTCGACCGCGACGCCGTCGACGTCTACCCGCGGGGCGGGGCGTCCGCCGTGCAGGCCGTGTCACGCGGCCTCGGCCGGGCGCAGTCGCGCAACGTGCAGCGCTACGCGACGGTGCTGGCCGCCGGCGCCCTGGTGCTCGTCGTGGTGGCGGTGATGGTCCGGTGATCGCCGCAGCCCTCGTCATCCCGTTCGTCGTCGGCTTCGGCCTGATCGTCGGTCGCCGGTTCATCGACGGTCGCCGCGCCGCGTGGCTCGGCGCCGCCGCGATGACGTCGAGCCTCACGCTCTACGCGGTCTCGTGGGAGGGACGCGGCACGGTCTCGGGCGAGATCGACGTCCCCTGGATCGAGTCGCTGGGTGCCCGCCTGCACCTCGGCGTCACGGCGGTGTCGTGGCCGTTCGCGCTGATGACGGCGTTCATCGCGATCCTGTGCTGCCTGTGGCTCGCGGTCGAGGGCACGTCGCCGGCGCTGGTGGGGCTCGTCCTGGTCATCAGCGCCTCGTCGCTGGGGGTCTTCAGCTCGCTCGACGCCCTGCTGCTGTTCGTGTTCTTCGAGCTGGCGCTCGTGCCGATGTGGTTCGTGATCGCGTGGTGGTCGGACGGCCCGCCCGACGTCGCTCGCCGGGCCGCGACACGCTTCCTGCTGTTCACGGTGGCCGGATCGGCGCTGTTGCTCGTCGGCATCGTCATCGCGGCGACGCGGGGCGGCAGCCTCGAGCTGATCACCATCCGTCCCGACGCCGTGGCGATCGTGCTGATCACGCTGGGGTTCGCGGTCAAGACTCCCGTCGTGCCGCTGCACACGTGGCTGCCCGACGCCCACAGCGCGGCGCCCACGGTCGGCTCGGTGCTGCTGGCGTCGGTGTTCCTCAAGCTCGGCACCTACGGCCTGCTCGTCTTCGTCGGGCCGTCCGACCGGATCGGGGTCGTCGCACCCTGGCTCGCGGTCGCAGGAGCCGCGGGCATCGTCTGGTCGGCGCTGGCCTGCTACGTGCAGGACGACCTCAAGCGGCTCATCGCCTACTCGAGCATCGGCCACATGGGCTTCGTCGTGCTCGCGATCTCCACGCGCAGCGACGTCGGGGTGGCCGCGGCGGTGTTCGGGTCGATCGCCCACGGCCTCGTGACAGGTCTGCTGTTCTTCGCCGCCGGATCGATGAAGGACCGCTACGGGACGTCGTCCATGCGGGCGATCGGCCGCGGGCTCTACGGTCGCGCGCCGTGGCTGGCCGTGACGTTCGTGCTGGCCGCCGTCGCGAGCCTCGGGCTGCCCGGTCTCGCCGGCTTCTGGGGCGAGGTGCTGTCGCTCCGTGCGGCCTACGAGGTCGGCGAGGTGCTCACCCGTCCGGTCGCCTGGACAGGCCTGGGGCTAGCCCTGCTCGGCATCGCGCTGACGACTGCGTACTTCGTCCGCGCGATCCGCCTCGTCGCGCAGGGCGAGCCCGTCCCGCACGAGGGCGACCGCGACCTCGTGCGACGTGAGCTCGCCGTGATGGGCGCGCTCGTGGTCGCCGTCGTCGTGCTGGGCCTCGCGCCGCAGCTGCTGCTCGACCTGTTCGAGCCGATGTCGTGGATGGCGGTGGCGCGATGAACATCCCCGTCGACTGGACCGTCGCCGGCCCCGCCACGATCGTGCTGGTCGGGGCGCTCGTGGCCCTGATGGTCGACGCCTTCTACTCGCGCCGCACGTGGCTGGGATCGGGTCTGCCGGCCAGCATCGCCACGGTCGCGGCGACGGCCGAGCTCGTCCGCGGCGACGCGTCGGCCTACCCGTTCGCCTTCTCCCTCGTCGTGCTGATCGGGACGCTGTTCGTCGTCGTCGCGTCCAACGTCATGAACTTCGAGAATGCGATGCCGCCGGGGGAGTACCACTTCCTGCTGATGAGCGCGGCCGCCGGAGCGCTGCTGATGGTCAGCGCCCGCGACCTCGTGACGCTCGTCGTGGCGCTGGAGCTGCTGTCACTGCCGTCGATCGCGCTCGTCGGTCTGCGGCAGGGCGACCAGCGCGCCATCCGGTCGGCCTGGACGTTCTTCCTCGCCTCGGTGGTCTCGACGGCCGTCACCCTGATGGGGGTGTCGCTGCTGTACGGCGTCACCGGCACGCTGCGCTACGACGAGCTGGCAGACGCGCTCACGGTGCCCGACGTGCCCCGCAGCGTCGTGTCGGTCGCGGTGGTGCTGACGGTCGTCGGCCTGCTGTTCAAGCTGGGTGCCGTGCCGTTCCACCTGTGGATCCCCGATGCCTACGAGGGTGGCTCGGTCATGGTCGCCGGCTTCCTGTCGGCCGTCTCCAAGGCGGCGGCGCTCGGGGCGCTGCTGGTGCTGCTCGCCGTGTCGCTGCCCGCGGCCAGCGACAGCTGGCAGCCGGTCGTCGCGGTCGTCGCCGCCGTCACGATGACGATCGGCAACATCGGGGCACTGCGGCAGGACGATGCGATCGGGCTGCTCGCCTGGTCGTCCATCGCCCAGGCCGGGTTCCTGCTGGCACCTGCTGTCGCCGTCTCCGGGCCGTTCGGCCTGACGCCTGCGGTGCAGTACCTCGCGGTCTACGCGCTGGCCAACCTCGTGGCGTTCGCGGCGCTCGCGGTGCTGCTGCGGCTGCGGGGCAGCACGCGGCTCGACGACCTGAGGGGCCTGGCCCGCACCGATCCGTGGATGGGCGTGCCGCTGGTGTTCGCGACGCTGACGCTGGCAGGGTTCCCGCCCGCCGTCATCGGCTTGGTGACCAAGTACGTCGTGATCCGCCCCGTCGTCGAGGACGGCCACGTGTGGCTGGGCGTCGTCATGGGCGTCAACGTCATGCTGGGCCTGGCCTACTACCTCCGCATGATCGTGACACTGTGCGGCCGGCAGGACGGCGAGCCCTACGTCAGCCCGTCGCCGCCCATCTCGGTGCGCTTCGCGAAGTCGACCGTGCTGATCGGCACCGCCGCGCTCATCGCGGTCAGCGCCTGGCCCGACCTGCTGCTGTCGCACCTGCCGTAGCCGGATCAGCAGGTCGGGACAGGCGCGTTGAACGGATTGCCCAACGCGGGGCCGGACGTCACGTCCAACGGTGCGACGTCGTCGGCCCCGCCCCCGAAGCGCCGTGCCCGAGCGGTGGGACCAGCGGCTGGCCACCCGGGGTCCCCGTCGCGGACGAACCGGACCCAGCCGTCGTGGAGGCGAGCGGCGAGCGCCGCCGAGGGGCTGTGACCCAGTGCCTCGGCCGAGCCCTGGGCGGTGAGCAGGTCCCACACGTACGGCAGGTCGTGGCAGTGGGCGGCCGTGCGGGTCGCCGAGCTGACCTCCCGGAAGTCATACAGCCAGGTCTGGGCGTGACCGGCCTCGTCGCGGGCAGCCGCGAGGTCTGCGGCCGGGCGCCGGAACATGTGGTCGGTCATGAGGTGGCCGACCGGGTCGCCGAGAGGGGGGTCCTCGAACTCGTCGGCCGTCGTTCCGATCAGCAGAGGCCTCGGCGACCGCAGCCAGGCGCGGCCCATGGGAGACGGGAGCAGGTCGCTGTCCTCCGCGGGCCCGAAGTGCAGGTCGACACGTCCTCGTCGGAGGCTTCTCTGCAGCGTCGCGGCGAATGGATGGTCAGGAGCGCCCGGTGCGTCGACCGCCATCTGTCCGGCCTGGAGGTCGAGGACGATCTCGGGGTCGATCGACGCCCACTCCTCGCCGGTTCCGGAGATGCCGGCAGCCGATGCCATCTGCAGGCCATCGATCTGGTGATCGCGGGTGCGTGTCAGCGACGGGGCGGGAGAGGTGACGGCGACCGAGCGGAACAGGCCGTCGGTCCGAGGGGCGGCCATCAACGCGAGGGCCGCGCCACCGCCGGCCGACTGCCCGGCGAGGGTGACCGTGTCGGGCGAGCCGCCGAAGCTCGAGATGTTGTCGTGCACCCACTCCAGGGCGCACAGCACGTCGAGCAGGCCACGGTTGCTGGGGCGCCGGGCGATCCAGCCGAAGCCCTCGAACCCCAGCCTGTACGACACCGACACCGTCACGATCCCGTCGCGGTTGAACGACCCACCGTCGTACCAGGGGCTGGCCGGGGAGCCGGCGATGAAACCCCCGCCGTGGACCCACACCAGCACGGGCAGGCGCGCGTCTGCGTCGCCGGGTGCGGGAGTGAACACGTTGAGGTTGAGGATGTCCTCCCCGGCGATGCTCGGCTCGGGGATCGTCGTCTGCTCGCTGAGCGGGCGGCGTTGTGGCGTCGGCCCGTGGTGATGGGCGAGGCGGACGCCGCTCCAGCGCGCACGCCGCTGGGGTGCGGCGTACGCGAGGGGGCCGATCGGTGCGTCGGCGAACGGGATGCCGAGGAACGCCGCGGAGCCGCCGCGCCAGATGCCTTCGACGGGTCCACATGGCGCGCGGACGATCGGGTTCCGCATGAGTGCCCTCCCGGACTGTACGAAGAGGGACGACGATAGCGCGAGATAGCGACTTATTTCAAGACATGAAATTGCTGAGCCACAGCGGAGTTCCCAGCAGCTGCTCCACGGCATGCCCCGCAGCGCCGATCCGAGCGGCCCGAGCGCCCAGACGGCCCGGGACGATGAAGCCATCCTCGGGAGCGGCCCAGGCGAAGTCGAACGAGTCGTCGCCGAGCTGCAGGGTCTGCGGCAGGCCGAGGTGGTCGAAGACGTCCGCCCAGTAGCCGCCGAGGACGACTCGAGCGGGGTCGAAGGTCAGGGCGATGTCGAGCGTGACACTGGCGATCACCTCGCCCGCGGACGCCACGGCCGACCTGGCCTGAGGGTCGCCCCCGCGCACGCGCTCGACCAGCTCTGCCACCGCGACCGAGATGCCGGCCGACCCGGCCAGGGCCGACAGCCCGGCGTCGCCGAGCACGGCCTCGGGCCCGGCCTCGGCGATGAAGCAGCCGTGGCGACCGCACACGCACGGTCGGCCGCCGGGCCTGACCAGGATGTGCCCCGGCTCGAAGCCGATGCCTCGGTTGCCGGTGACCAGGCGGCCGCCGGTGATGACCCCGCCACCGATGCCGGTCAACGACTTGAGGTAGACGACGTCGGCAGGGGCGGGAGATCCCGGGTCGCCCAGGGCCTGCGCCTCGGCGATCGTCGCCATGTTGGCGTCGTTGACCAGCAGGCAACGCCCGGCCAGATCCGGGCGCAGTGCGGTGATGGCAGCGAGCAGGTCGAAGCGCCGCCACTCGAAGTCGCTCGAGGCGAGCACGACGGGCGGATCGCCCGCGAGCGGGGCCGGCATGATGACCACGACCATGCCGAGATCGACCCCCAGCTCGCGCAGCGTGCGGGTGTGATCGTCCAGCAGGGTGGTGATCACGGCCACGACCGCGTCCGGATCGCCGAGCGGGCGCCCGTGGGGTGCGCCGTCGAGTCGCAGCCTCCGGCCGGCGAGATCGGCGGTCTCGACCAGCACGTCGCTCACGGTGATCTCGACCGAGGCGATCGCCATGCGCGAGCCGTCGAACACGATCGGTGCCACCGGCCTGCCGCCGCGGGGTCCGGCCGTTCCGGGGGTCTCTCGCAGCAGCCCGGCGGTGACCAGCTCGGGCACCATCGTGGTCAGGCTGGCACGAGCAAGACCGGTTCGAGCCGACACCTCTGCTCGGGTGGTCGGTCCGTGCCGTCGGACGTCCTGCACCAGGAGCGCGAGGTTCTGACCTCGTACGCCGGCGACGTCTGCTGGGCGTCCTGTGCGGGGGCTCACAGCGCCATGATGCCGTACGCACCGTGGAATGGCGCGCGCGGCACCGGTGAATTCAAGGCTTGAAATAACTCCGCGATGTGGTTAGAGTCTGTGCCCGCGGTCACATCGACCGCCGCCATGTCGAAAAGAGAACCCCATGAAGATGCGCAGTCGCCCCTTGGCCATCGCAGCGATCGTTGCGTCGTCGACGCTCACGTTGGCCGCCTGCTCCAGCGGCACATCGGCCGAGTCGACGCCCGCGAAGAGCACGGGGGGAGCCTCAGCTCTCGGCAAGGGCGTCAAGGTCGTCGTCGTCGGCGGCCCGCTCTCCGATCCGTTCTTCTCCGCGGTCGACAAGGGCGGATCGGCCGCGGCGGCCGCGATGGGCGCTTCCTACGACTACACGGCACCGAAGGACTTCAGCAACGCCGTCGCAGACCTCACCCAGCTCACGCAGGCCGCGATCACCAAGAAGGCCGACGTCCTCGTGATCGGCGACTTCATCCCCGCCGCCCAGGATGCCGAGATCAAGAAGGCCGTCGATGCAGGCATCACGGTCGTGGTGTTCAACTCCGGCATCGACAGCTGGCAGAAGATCGGCGCGGTCGGCTTCGCCGGCGAGAACCCCGAGGCGACCGGCAAGGCAGCGGGAGCGGCGTTGAGCAGCGGTGGTGCCAAGAACCTCGTCTGCGTCAACCACATCCCCGAGAACCCGGTCCTCCAGGTCAGGTGCGATGGGGCGATCGCCGCGGTGAAGGCCGCTGGCGGTACCGGCGAGACACTGACCATTCCCTCGGCCGAGAGCAGCGATATCCAGGGTGACACCCAGAAGATCAAGGGCTACCTCAAGTCCAATCCTGACGTCGACGGTGTCTTCACCCTGGGTACCAACGTCGCCGTGGCTGCCGAGGCAGCGGTCGAGCAGTCCGGCAAGGACGTCACGATCGGCACGACGGACCTGTCGACTCAGGTGCTCGACGACGTCAAGAGCGGCAAGCTGGCGTTCACGATCGACCAGCAGCCGTTCCTGCAGCTCTACCAGGCGGTCACGGCCGGCGTCATGGACCGTGTCCTCGGACTGCGCACCCTCGACGACATCGAGACGTCGCCGCTGATGATCACCCGGGACAACGTGGACCAGGTCATCGACGTGCAGAAGAAGTTCGGCGTGCGAGGGGCGTCCTGAGGTGGCTTCGATCATCGACGTGACCCGCGCCGGGTCGGCGGTCATCCGCCGACCCGAGGCGGGCTCCGCGGTCGGGGCGGTGTTCGTCTTCGCGTTCTTCGGCCTCTTCGGGATGAGCGCAGGTTTCTGGTCGACCGACGGCTACGTGTCGTGGCTGGCGGTGGCCGCCGAGCTCGGGATCATCGCGTTGCCCATCGGGATGCTGATGATCGCCGGCGAGTTCGACCTCTCGATCGGGTCGGTCCTGGCAGTCAGCTCGATGACGACCGCGATATCGGTCACCCAGTGGGGCCTTCCCCTGATCGTCGGGGCAGCGTTGTCCCTGGCCATCGGTGCCCTGGTCGGCGTGGTCAACGGCTTCCTGGTCGTGCGCACGGGGCTGCCGAGCTTCATCGTCACCCTCGTGATGCTGTTCTCGGTCTCGGGTGGCTCGCTCGCGCTGAGTCGGGCCGTGACCGGCACGACCTCGGTGTCGATGGTGTCGTCCGGATTCGCTCACGATCTGTTCGCAGGGCACGTCGGACCCTTCAACGTCTCGCTGCTGTGGTGGCTGGTGGCCGTCGCGGGGGCTCAGCTCGTCCTGCAGGGCACGCGGCTCGGCAACTGGATCTTCGTCATCGGTGGCGACGCCGACACCGCGGTCCTCAACGGTGTGGCGATCGGCAAGGTCAAGCTCGGCCTCTACGTCTACAGCGGTCTGTCGGCCGCATTCGTCGGCATCATCCAGGCCGTCGAGTTCGGCAACGCCGACGTGACCCGCGGGCAGAACTTCGTCTTCCAGGCGATCGTCGCGTCGGTGGTGGGCGGGTGCCTGCTCTCGGGTGGCTACGGATCCATGATCGGTGTGATGTTCGGCGCGATCACCTACTCGATCGTCAGTGTGGGCATCTTCTACACCGGATGGAATCCCGACCTCGTCCAGCTGTTCGTTGGCATCCTGCTGTTCATCGCCGTGATCGGCAACAACTTCGTACGCCGTCTGGCGATGGCCAAGACCGCAGGAGGTCAGCAATGACGACCATGCTCAGCGCCGAGAACATCACGGTGACGTTCTCGGGCAACTACGCCGTCCACGACGTCAGCCTCCATGTCGACCCCGGGTCGGTGCTGTGCCTGCTCGGCGACAACGGTGCCGGCAAGTCCACTCTCATCAAGGTGCTCTCGGGCGTCTACCAGCCGTCGAGCGGCAACCTGCGTCTTGACGGCGACGTCGTGACATTCCCCTCTCCGCGGGCCGCCCGCGAGGCCGGGATCTCGACCGTGCACCAGTACGGCGGCACGGCTCCGTTGATGAGCGTCGACCGGAACTTCTTCATCGGGTCCGAGCTGACCAGGCGCGTGGGTCCGATCAGGTTCCTGCACCGGTCGAGGATGCGGTCGGAGGCGCTGCAGGCGATCTCGGAGCTCGGCCTCACCCGGGTCACGAACGCTCGCCAGCTCGTGGGCACCATGTCGGGCGGCGAGCGCCAGGCGCTGGCGATCGCTCGGGCGGTCTACTTCGGGGCCCGCGTGCTGATCCTCGACGAGCCGACGTCTGCGCTCGGGGTCAAGGAGGCGGCTCTGGTGCTGCGGCTCATCGACCAGGTCCGAGCCTCCGGTGTCGCCGTCATCTTCATCACCCACAACGCGCAGCACGCGATGGCCATCGGCGACCGGTTCCAGGTGCTGATCGGCGGCAGGACCGCCGCAGACTTCGCTCGCGGGGAGAAGACCCGCAACGAGGTGCTGGATCTCATGGCCGGTGGCGAGGAGTTCGCGGCCCTGGCCGGCGACCTGGGCGGCTCGTTCGGAGGAGACGCGTGAGCGTGTCGTGGATCGAGCAGCACGCTCTGCGTCAGCCTCACAACGAGGCTCTGATCGATCTCGAGACCGGGCACGTCCTGACGTACGGAGAGCTCTGGGCACGGGTGAGGTCGATCGCGTACGCGCTCCAGAGCTCCCACGACGTGGTGCAGGGAGATCGAGTGGCGGTGTTGTCGCGCAACGACACCCGCTTCTTCGAGACGATGTACGCCTGCGCCCTGCTGGGAGCGATCGTGGTGCCCCTCAACTGGCGGCTGACGCCGTCGGAGCTCGGCCAGATCGCTCGTGATGCAGACCCCGCGGTGCTGATCGCCGAGAGCTGGGCCTGCGATGCGGCAGCTGAGATCGCGGCGGATGCGCGTGCGTCGTTGGCGCTGCTCGGATGGTCGAGCGAGAGAGCAGGGGGTGACGACTTCGAGCGCCTCGCGTCCGCCGACGTCCCCCAGGACTGGACCGCGCCGCAGGTGGACGAGGACGAGGTCTGGACGATCATCTACACCTCGGGAACCACCGGCACGCCCAAGGGAGTGCAAGCCAGCCATCGCAACGTGCTGGCGAGCATCGTGGGCATCGTGATCGCGCACGGCGTCGGTCCCGACAGCCGGTGTCTGACGGTTCTGCCGACGTTCCACGTGGCGGGCCTCAACGTCTTCGCGAACCCGGTGCTGCTCATGGGCGGCACCGTGCTCGTGGCCCGCACCTTCGACCCCGCACAGGCCTTGCGCCTGCTGCGCGACGAGCTGCCCGCCGTGACGCACTTCGGCGGGGTGCCGGCGAACTACCAGTTCATCGAACAGCTGCCCAACTTCACCGAACGGCCGCTACGGCCGTTCGTGGGCGCGATCGGTGGCTCCCCGGTGCCCGAGAGCCTTCTTGCGTCATGGCGGGCCCACGGTGCGGCGCTGTCGACCGTCTTCGGGATCACCGAGGCGGGGGCCTGCGTGGCCAGCGTCCCGTCCTCGGTCGAGGACGCTGGTGCGGGAGTCGTCGGGATCCCCGTGCTCCACGCGCGCTGTCGGATCCGGGGCGAGCGTGGCGAGACGCTCGAGGCCGGCCAGGTGGGCCAGCTGGAGGTCGCCGGCGATGTCGTGACGGCCGGTTACTGGCGCAACGCGGAAGCGACTGCCGAGGCCTGCACCGCGGACGGGTGGCTGCGTACGGGCGATGCCGGATCGATCGACGCCGACGGTCGGGTGCGACTCGTCGACCGGTGGAAGGACATGTACATCTCCGGCGGGGAGAACGTCTACCCCGCGGAGGTCGAGAACGTCCTGGCCGCCCATCCGGGAGTCGCGCAGGTTGCCGTCGTCGGCGTCCCCGACGCCACGTGGGGCGAGGTGGGCATCGCGTACGTCATGGCGGCTGCGGGCGCGGCGTGCTCGACCGGCGAGCTCATCGGCTGGTGCAACGAACGTCTGGCGCGCTACAAGGTGCCGCACACCGTCGTGCTCGTCGCCGACCTGCCGCGCAACGCGACGGGCAAGACCCTGAAGGGCGAGCTGCGGGCGCGAGCCGCGCAGTACGTCACCCCATGAACGTCACCCCATGAACAAGGAGACTCCCATGAGATCACGAGCTGTCCCCGTCGCCGGGGCGCTGCTGCCCCTGGTCCTGCTGGCCTCGGCCGTGACCAGCACCAGCCCTGCCTCGGCGGACTCCGGAGCGACGTCGTCGTCGTGCTCGCTCACGCCGGGCCCCACCAGGACCGGCAACCCAGCCGCGCCGGTCGGCGGCGTCATAGGCACCGGCGAGGGGCCAGCTGTCGAGAAGAAGGTGACGAGCAACGGCCAGTGGCTGCTGGACGATCAAGGGCGCGTCGTGATCATGCACGGGACCAACCAGATCAGGAAGCTCGCGCCCTACACCCCGAGCAGCATCGGGTTCGGGGCCGACGACGCCGACCGCATGGTGGAGGCCGGGTTCAACACGATTCGCCTCGGCGTCATCTGGAAGGCGCTCGAGCCGGCACCCGGCCAGTACGACCAGAAGTACCTGGAGGACCTGGCCGGCACCGTCAAGCTCTTCACGGACCGCAGGATCAACGTCGTCTTCGACTTCCATCAGGACATGCTCAACGAGGCGTTCAACGGCGAGGGCTTTCCTGACTGGGCGATTCGCTCGGACGGGCTGCCGACGAGCCCCAACTGCGGCTTTCCGCTCAACTACTTCGTGATGCCCGCGCTGCAGCGCGCCTGGGACCACTTCTGGGCCAATGACTACACGGACGCGACGGGGCGGCCGATCCAGACGGCGTTCACCGACATGTGGAAGCTCGTCGCCAAGCAGTTTCGCGACGACCCCTACGTCGTCGGCTACGACATCTTCAACGAACCATTCCCCGGGACGCTGTACGCGCTGTGCCTCAGCCCGTTCGGCTGCGCGCAGGAGAAGCGGCTGGAGTCGTTCGAGCGCAAGGTCATGACGGGCATCCGCTCGGTCGACCCTCAGACGACCCTGTACTACGAGCCGTGGGTGACGTCCGGCTCGGGCGGCGGTACGAGCATGGGAGACCCCGGCATCGGGAACTCCGGGTTCTCCTTCCACAACTACTGCTTCACGGGCATCACCGGCCTTGGGCCCAACACGCCGATCATCGCCGACGTGTGCGACACGTTCGCCGAGAAGATCCCGCTCGACGTCGCAGCTCGTCGGGCCAAGGCGGGTCTCGGCGCGCCCATCATGTCGGAGTTCGGTGCCGTCTCGGACGCGCCGGTGCTGGACCGTATCGCCAACAACGCCGATCGCGTGATGTCGAGCTGGCAGGCCTGGGCCTGGTTCAACGAGGACCCCTCAGGCGAGCGTCCTCATGAGGGCATCGTCAAGGATCCAGCCAAGCCCCCCACCGGTTCCAACCTCAACACCGCGCTGATCGATGCCTTGACGCGGCCCTATCCGCGGGCGATCGCTGGCACCCCGTCGTCCTTCGGGTACGCCTCGGGCACGGGCGTCTTCCAGCTGAAGTACTCCACGGCCAAGGTCGACGGCGGACGGTTTTCGGCCGGTTCGCGGACCGTGCTGTTCGTGCCGCGCCAGGACTATCCGACCGGGGCCCGCATCAGCGTCACCGGCGGACGGGTCGTCAAGCATGCGGGGGACATCGTCGAGATCGTGTCCACATCGGGCGCGACCTCCGTGGAGGTGACGATCCGGCGCAACTGACGGGGGCGCGCGGCGGCCGTCAGGCGCCGAGGATCGTCCAGAGACGGCTGATCTGTCCATCGACGACCGTCACGACGTCCGTGCCCCCTGCGACGGCCTCGCCGCCGGCCGGTCCGAGGGGCCACGCGCGCATGCCGAGGTCACCGACTCCGCGGAACTCACCGTCGTGGGTGAAGACGAAGCCCGGTGCCCCGGCGGCGAGCAGCTCGGTCACGGTCGGCGAGGGCATGCGGTGCTCCTGGGGCTCGGGGCGTCAGTGGTGCCGGCGTCAGCGGTAGTTGACGAACTGCACCGCGAAGTCGAGATCGGCACCCTTGACCAGCGCGATGACCTCCTGCAGGTCGTCGCGCTTCTTGCTCGTGACCCGCAGCTCGTCGCCCTGCACCTGCACCTTGATGCCCTTGGGGCCCTCGTCGCGGATGAGCTTGGAGACCTTCTTGGCCTGGTCCTGGCTGATGCCCTCGCCGAAGTCGCAGTTGATCTTGACGTCCTTGCCCGACTGGCGGGGCTCGCCCTCCTCGAGCGACTTCAACGAGATGCCGCGCTTGATGAGCTTGTCCTTGAAGACGTCGAGGACGGCGAGGGCGCGCTCATCGGCGTTGGCCGTGATCTCGATGCCCCACTCGCCGCTCCACTTGATCTCGGCACCCGTGTTCTTGAAGTCGTAGCGGGTCTGGATCTCCTTGATGGCCTGGTTGAGGGCGTTGTCAGCCTCCTGGCGATCGATCTTGCTCACGATGTCGAAGGACGAATCGGCCATGGGTGCTCCTCGGTGCGGCGTACGGCGGGTCTGATTTCACTCAGCCTAATCGGCTGCGATAGGCTTGCTCGTCGTTGCCCCGGCAACGCCCGGCAGGTTGCCCGAGTGGCCAAAGGGATCTGACTGTAAATCAGACGGCTCAGCCTACGCAGGTTCGAACCCTGCACCTGCCACAGCACGACAGCACCGATAACTCAGGCCCTGACCGGCGCGGATGCGCCGGTCAGGGCCTGAGTCGTCCATCGGCCTGCCTAGACTGCGCCCATGACAGCTCCGGTGGTGCTCGTGGTCGCGGCAGGTCCGGGCGTCAGCGGTTCGGTGGCACGGCTGCTGGCCGCCGACGGCTACCGCGTCGGGCTGCTCGGATCGGACGCCGAGGCGGTCGACGAGCTGGCGGCCAGCATCTCGGACGACCCCGATGTCGTCCGCCGGGCCGTCGTCGACGCCACGGACGTCGCGGGGTTGACGGGGGAGCTCACCCAGATGGCCCGGGCGTTCGGACGCGTCGACGTCCTGCACTTCAACCCCAGCGCCTATCGCGGCAAGAACCCGCTCGAGGTGACGGTCGACGAGCTGCTGGCCGACGTCGCGGTGGGCGTCGGGGCGCTGCTGACCTCGGTGCAGGCCGTCCGCCCCTTCATGTCCGCGGGCGGTCGCATCACCGTGACGGGCAGCGTGGCCGCCGACCGGCCGTCCCCCGACGCGGCCACTCTCGGGGTGCAGAAGGCTGGCGTGCGCAATCTCGTCACGAGTCTCGACGCGCACCTGCGGGGCGACGGCATCCGGGCGGTGTCGGTGACCGTCCGCGGTGCCCTTGCGCGCGAGGGCGCGTTCACGCCCGACCGGGTCGCGGCGGCGATCGTCGCCGCGGCGCGGCAGGACGAGGCCGGCTGGCGCACCGAGGTTCCGTACGACGGCTGATGCCGCTGTGTCAGGCTCGCGGAGCGAGGACGTGCCGGCGGACGAAGTCGAGCTGGTCGGCCACGACGATGTCGAACCACGGGTCGAGGTAGATCGCGAAGTGGCCCGTGTCGTAGAGCTTGACCTCGGCGCTCCGCACCCGCGCGAGCTGCCGCCGGGCCGTGCGGGCCGGGGCGACCGAGTCGCGCAGGCAGATCGCGGCGAAGATCGGCATCGTGGCCCGGCGCACGGCCCGTCCGGGCCGGTAGCGCGCGATCAGCAGGCCGATGCGGGCCGCGACGGCGTTGACGAAGCGTCCTTCGGCCTCGGGCGGCACGAGCGCCAGGAAGCCGGGCAGGGCGTCGTCGGCCGTCATGAGGGCACCGGATCGCGAGGGGCCGGCGGTCGGCACCATGACGGGTGCCCGTCCCAGCCGCGAGCCGATGAGGTCGGCGGCCGCCCGCCACCCCACCCGCAGCGCGCTGAGCGGGTGCATCGTGACGGAGGAGGCGATGCCGTCGGTGAAGGGGCACTGGGCGATCGCTGCCACGACGCCGTCGGGTGGCACCGCCGCGAGGCTGAGCGCGTGGCCGCCGCCGAAGGACGTGCCCCAGACGACGACCCGTGCGGGGTCGACGCCCGGCTGCTGGCGGGCGAACCGGATCGCCGCGTGCCAGTCGTCCAGCTGTGCCGCGACGTCGATGACCTGCCGGGGCGTGCCGCCGCTGGCCCCGAACGACCGGTAGTCGAAGGCCAGGGCCGCGAAGCCCTGCGACTGGAACACGCGGGCGTAGCGGTCGAGGCCCATCTCCTTGACCGATCCGAGGCCGATGCCCAGCACGACGACCGGTGCGAGGGCGTCGCCGGTGCCCTCGGCGGGGTAGAACCAGCCCGCGCAGGGCGTGTCCGCCGAGGTGAAGGTGACGTCGACTCTGGTCATGGGAGGGTCCGATCGGGAGTGGGGACGCCGGCGGGCGGTGGGACGGGGCGCGCCGGCTGACGCAAGGGTAGTGCCGGTCCCGGTGCGGCGTCCCGCCCGACTGCCTACCGTGAGGGGATGACCCACGGCCGACGTGCGACCGCCCTCGCGTCGGCCCTCGCCCGCACCAGCCATCCCGGCCCCGCCGTGGCCGTGACGCTGGCCGCGACGCTGCTGGCCGTCACGTGGGGTGCCACCGCCGGCACGGCGCTGCTGGTCGCCGCGGCGGCGCTCGCGGGCCAGCTCACGGTCGGCTGGTCGAACGATCTCGTCGACCGCGATCGTGACCGCCGGGTCGGGCGGCGCGACAAGCCACTGGCGACGGGCGAGGTGTCGGCGTCCACGGTGTGGGTCGCGACGGCCGTGGCGGTCGTCGTCGCGGTGACGGCCTCGCTCGCGCTCGGAGCGCACGCCGGGGTGCTGCACCTGGCACTGGTCGCGACGGGATGGGCGTACAACCTGGGTCTCAAGCGCACCGTGCTGTCGTGGCTGCCCTACGCGGTCTGCTTCGGCGGCCTGCCCGTCGTGGTCTCGCTGGCGGCGCGTGACGAGACGGGTCCGGGCTGGACGATCCTGGCCGGTGCCCTGCTCGGGACGGGCGCCCACCTGGTCAACGCGGTGCCCGACCTCGAGGACGACCGGCTCACCGGCGTCGTCGGCCTGCCGCACCGGCTGGGCGCGCCCCGGTCGGTCGACGTCGCCACTGGCCTGCTGGTCGCCGGCTCCGTCGTGACGGCCGTGGTGCCGGTCGGCGGCGTCGACGTGCTCGCGGTCGTCGTGCTGGCGACCTGCGGGGTGCTGCTGGTGGCGGGTCGGATGTCCCGAGACGCCAGGTCTCCGTTCCGCGCCGCGATGGCCATCGCCCTGGTCGACGTCGTCGCCCTTCTCCTACGCACCTGACCAGCACGATGTCGGCACTTTTCGACCGGATCCGACCGGTTTCGGGTCGAAAGGTGCCGACATCTCGGGGCGCTTCGCTGTTCTGCGGCGGTGGGGCGGGTTGCGCAGCT
The DNA here is from genome assembly GCF_017876595.1 of Aeromicrobium fastidiosum. Classification (NCBI taxonomy): domain Bacteria; kingdom Bacillati; phylum Actinomycetota; class Actinomycetes; order Propionibacteriales; family Nocardioidaceae; genus Aeromicrobium; species Aeromicrobium fastidiosum. Next base: position 1,800,491 of record NZ_JAGIOG010000001.1, read on the forward strand.
ACCGTTGTCGGCGACATGGCGTCACCGGCCGGGGCACACCTGCTCCATGGACCGAGAGTCGCCGACGAGGGGCACGCATGACCCGCGGCGCAGGACACGCGTTGGGTGAGTCGCTGCCGGACGGCTACGGGGCGTGGCCTGCCACGGGCTATCCGGCCCGGATGGTGTGGGAGTCGAGTGCCGATCTGCTGATCGTCACGGATCGCGACGGCGTGCTCCGTGCGGCCAATCCGGCCTGGCGTCGGGTCATGGGCTGGACCGACGTCCCTTCGCCCCCCGTCCGGTTGGCCGACCTGGTGCACGACGACGACCGATCAGCCGTCCAGGCGCTGTTCGGCAGGGACGGCGACCGCTTCGAGGACCACGGGACGCGGCTGCGCACCGTCGCCGGCGACTACCGCGAGATCGATTGGAGCGGGTCGGGCGACGAGCAGCTCTGGTACGCGTCGGGACGGGACGTCACCGACCTCCGCCGCAGCGAGCAGAACGTGCGGGAGGCCTCCGCGTTCTGGCAGGCCACGATCGACTCGATGCCCGGCACGGTCACGGTGCTCGACGAGCAGGGTGTCGTCCTGGCCGTCAACGCCGCCTGGCGCGACCTCGCAGACCATCACGGCCGTGCCCGGGTGTCCGACATCGGCCGCAGCTACATCGATGCCTGCGACAGCGCCGGCGACGAGCCCGGTGCCCGCCGAGCCGTCGAGGCGATCCGAGACCTGCTGGCCGGCCGCAGCGACCCCGTCACGTTCGACTACGCGCTGGACGACCGCTGGTTCACGTTCACGGCGAGCGCCTTCGCCGGCGACGGCCCGGCCCGCGTCGTCGTCTCGCACGCCGACATCACGGCACGTCGGCGGCGCGAGGACGAGGATCGAGCCCAGTCCGCCGCCCTGGCCGACCTCGGGATCGCGGTCGTGACGGCCGACAGGGACCACCACGTCACGCACTGGAGCGCAGGAGCCGTCGAGCTGCTGGGCTGGTCGAGGGCGGAGGCTCTCGACCGTCCCGTGGCCGACCTGATCCACCCGCAGCACCTCGCGCTCGCGCTGGGGGGTGATCCCGCCATCGTCGAGGGTCGCTACGAGCTCGCTCGCAAGGACGGCAGCACGTTCGCAGGCCATCTGCGCTGGACCGAGGTGCTCGACGGTCACGGCGTGCCGGCCGGCTCGGTCGGCGTCGCGATGGACGTCTCGGCGCAGGACCGAGCCGAGTCCGAGGCCGTCACGGCGCGCAACCACCTCCAGGCGGTCACCGACAGCATGACCGAGGGGCTGTTCGCGCTGGACGGCGACGGCCGGGTCACCCTCATGAACCAGGCGGCCGAGGACATGCTCGGGTGGTCCCTCGACGAGGTACGCGGCCAGCGGCTGCACGACATCACCCGTCATCACCGATCCGACGGGCGCTTCGACGGCGTCGACGACTGCACGATCGGGGGCGCCGGCACCGGTGTCATCCGGATCGCGGACGACGTCTTCAGGCGGCGCGACGGGATGGGCCTTCCGGTTTCGTACACCACGACCCCGCTCGAGACGTCTGGTGCCACGCACGGCTCCGTCGTGGTGTTCATGGATGCCAGCCACGTCCTTCTCGAGCAGGAACGCCTGCAGAAGGAGCGTGCGTCGGCCGCCTGGATCGACCGGGTGCAGGAGACGCTGGACGAGTCGCGCCTGCTCCTGTACGCCCAGCCCATCGTCGAACTGTCGACGATGGACGTCGTGCAGCAGGAGCTGCTGCTCCGCATCGCCGAGAAGGACGGCACCATCTCGGCACCCGCCCGGTATCTCGAGACGGCCGAGAAGCACGGTCTGATCGGCGACATCGACCGCTGGGTCGTGCGCCAGGCCATCGACCTGGCCGCGCAGGGTCAGGCGGTCGAGGTCAACGTCTCGGCGGCCTCCATCGGCGACGAGGCCCTGTTGCGAGACATCGAGCGATGGCTCGCCGGCTCGGGTGCCGACCCGTCCCTGGTGGTCTTCGAGATCACCGAGACGACGGTGATCGCCGACCAGCAGGCGGGACGTTATTTCGTCGACCTCGTGCACCGCCTGGGGTGCAAGGTCGCCCTGGACGACTTCGGCACCGGGTACAGCGGATTCGCCTACCTCAAGCAGCTGCCGGTCGACTACCTGAAGATCGACATGGAGTTCGTGCGCGACATGTCGACGAGCCAGGCCAGCTGGCACGTCGTCGAGGCGGTCGTCAACCTGGCGCGCGGATTCGGGCTCGCGACGATCGCCGAAGGCGTCGAGGACACCGAGACGCTCGAGCTCCTCGCCGGCCTCGGCGTCGATCACGCCCAGGGCTTCCACCTGGGCCGTCCCTCCCCACTCCCATCCCTATCCGACCCGACGGACGCGAAGGCCCGACCATGACCCAGACACCCGAACCCGACCCGACCCAGCGCCTCCAGCAGGACTTCGACCGAGAACAGGCGCTCGTCGACCTCGACGAGACCATCGGCGCACGACAGCAGTCGATCGCGGACCTCGAGCAGGACCGGCTCGACCGTGAGCAGGCCGGCCTCGACGACTTCCGGGCGGCGTCGGACTCGTTCGAGGCACGCGTCGACGGCGAGCACCGGCAGGCCGGCATCGACCGGAGCCAGGCCATGCGCGACACCCGGCAGCGGCAGCTCGACGACGAGCAGACCGGCCGCGACGACGTGCAGGACTTCCTCGACGTGCAGCAGGGCGACATCGACGCCGGCACCATGCCGGGCATCGTCGACCAGCACCTCGCAGCCCGCACGCGCCAGCAGTCCGCCCTCGCCCGGGCCGAGGCCGCTCTGCTTCGTGCTCGCACCGCCGAGCGCCGCGCCGACGCCGCTCGTCTGCGTGCCGAGGCCTCCCTGCGCCGACTGGACTCCGACCCGTCACCAGGACCGGGCGACAGCCAGGGGTGACGGCGTCCACGCCGAGTTGCCCCGGGTGGGGATGCCGGCGATGGTCGACCTGATCTGGGCATCGGCACCACCACGACTGCCGGCGTCGTGCTGCGGGCGGCGAGGTGAGTGGGCATAATCGTGGGGCGAGCGTGAAGAAGTCGCGCGGGCCGGCCGGCCACCACGCGACGTGCAGGCGACGAACGGCGGACGATGCGCAGCACCTGGACCTCCAGCGAGGTGGGCGGCGACCTCGCCGCCGTCGACTGGGCCGAGACCCCGTTGGGCGACCCTGACGCGTGGCCGCTGAGCCTCAAGACCGCGGTCCGCATCCTGCTCACCTCGAAGTTCTCGATGTGGATGGCGTGGGGCCCCGAGCTGACGTTCTTCTGCAACGACTCGTACCGCCGCGACACGCTGGGCAAGAAGTACCCGTGGGCGCTCGGTCGCCCGGCATCCGAGGTCTGGTCGGAGATCTGGGCCGACATCAGCCCCCGGGTCGCGACCGTCATGGAGACTGGCGAGGCCACCTGGGACGACTCCCTGCAGCTGTTGCTCGAGCGCAGCGGCTTCGTCGAGGAGACGTACCACACGTTCTCCTACAGCCCGCTGTCCGGCGACGACGGACGCATCGAGGGGATGCTCTGCGTCGTCAGTGAGGTGACCGAGCAGGTCCTCTCGTCGCGGCGCCTGACGACGCTGCGCGACCTGGGGGCCCGCACGACCGGCCGCCACACCGAGGACGAGGCGGTGGCAGCCGCGGTCGAGCAGATCGAGGCCGACCCGCTCTCGCTGCCGTTCGGACTGGTCTACGTGCTCGACCCCTCGGGTGACCGGCTCGTCCGCGCGGGGTGCGGGGGCATCGACGTCGACGACCCGCTGGCACCCGAGACCATCGTTCTCGCCGACCCGTCGCCGATCTGGCCCTTCGCCACGCCGCTGGCCGGTGAGCAGCTGCTGGTCGACCTCACCCGGCTGCCGCACGCGGCTCCGGTCGGCCCGTGGCAGCATCCGCCGGTCCACGCGCTGCTGGTCCCGCTCGTGGGCGCCGCCTCGACCGACGCCTACGGGTTCCTGGTCGCGGGGCTGAGTGCCGTCCGTCCCCTCGACGAGGCCTACCTGGGCTTCGTTGACCTGTTCGCGGGACAGCTGTCGGCCGCCATCACGGCCGCGCGGACGTTCGCCGGCGAGAAGCGCCGAGCCGAGACCCTGGCGCGGCTCGACCAGGCCAAGACCGACTTCTTCACCAACGTCAGCCACGAGTTCCGGACGCCGCTGACGCTGCTGCTGGGGCCGACGTCCGACGCCCTGAACGACCCGAACCTGCCGGTGGGCGACCCGCAGCGCAACCGGTTCGAGATCGTGCACCGCAACGGTCAGCGGCTCCTGCAGCTCGTCAACAGCCTGCTCGACTTCTCGCGGCTCGAGGCCGGGGGCATCACGTCGTCCTTCGAGGTCGTCGACCTGCCGCGCGTCACCGAGCAGCTCGTCATGATGTTCGAGTCGGCCGCCCAGCAGGCCGGCATCGACCTCGTCCTCGACTGCGACGCGATGTCGACCGACTGCTACGTCGACGTCGAGCACTGGGCCAAGATCGTCCTCAACCTCGTGTCCAACGCCTTCAAGTTCACGTTCGAAGGTGGCATCACGGTCACCCTGCGGGAGCGCGACGGACACGCCGTGCTGACCGTGAGCGACACCGGCGCGGGCATCGCGGCCGACGAGCTTCCGCATCTGTTCGAGCGCTTCCACCGCGGCCGCAACGCCGTCTCCCGCACGCACGAGGGCTCCGGCATCGGCCTCGCCCTCGTCTCCGAGCTGGCCCGCCTGCACGGCGGCGACGTCAGTGCCTCCAGCACCGAGGGTGTCGGCACCGACGTCGTCGTCACGATCCCGCTCGGCCGCGCGCACCTGCCGGCCGCCGAGGTCGCCGACTCGTCCAGCCCTCGCGGCACCGGGGCGTCGGAACCACCGACGGCTCTGGTGTCCGAGGCGTGGCAGTGGCTCGATCCCGCGACGGACGAGGCGAGCGTCCCAGCGAGCCCGGCGTCGGAGGTCGTCGCACGCATCCTGGTCGTCGACGACAACGCCGACATGCGCGCCTACGTGGCCGACCTGCTGCGCGACCGCTACGAGGTCACGACGGCGGCCGACGGTCTCGAGGCGCTCGAGCTCATCGAGCGCGATCGGCCCGATCTCGTCGTCAGCGACGTCATGATGCCGCGGCTCGACGGCTTCGGACTGCTCGAGCGACTGCAGGCCGATCCGCGGATGACCGGCATCCCCGTCATCATGGTCAGCGCCCGCGCGGGGGAGGAGGGCACCGTCGAGGGCCTCGAGGCCGGGGCCGCCGACTACCTCGTCAAGCCGTTCGCGGCGCGCGAGCTGCTGGCCCGCGTGCGCGTCAACCTCGAGCTCGATCGCGTCCGCCGCATCCGGGCGACGCTCGAGCGCAGCGAGGCGCTGCTCGACCAGGCCCAGCGACTGGCCCGCGTCGGCAGCTGGGAGGTCGACCTGGGCAAGGGGACCGTGACGGGATCCGACGAGCTCCTGCGCATCCTGGGCCTCACGCGTCGCGACTTCGAGCAGCTCGGCTACCCCGGGGTGATCGCCGGGGTCACCCACCCGGGCGACGCCGAGCGGGTCACGGCCGAGCTCAGTGCGCTCGACGTCGGCGGCGTCGCCGCGTACGACATGCGGGTCGTCAGCCCCCGTGGCGTCGAGCGCCTCGTGACGGTGCGGGCGGCGATGCTCGGCGACGACGACGGTGCGCCCCGCATGCTGCAGGGGTCGATGCAGGACATCACCGAGCAGCACGCCGCGGAGCAGGCGCTCGCGGAGGTGCGTGCCCGTGAGGAGGCCGTGCAGCGCGAGCACCTGATCGCCGAGCAGCTGCAGCGGAGCATGCTGCCGGCCGAGTCGTTCGACCTCGACCACCTCGACGTCGCGACGTACTACCGTGCCGGTGTCGAGGGAACCTACGTCGGCGGCGACTGGTACGACATCATCGAGCTCGACGGCGGTCGCATCGCGTTCGTGATGGGTGACGTCATGGGCCGGGGGGTGCGCGCGGCCTCGGTCATGGGCCAGATGCGGTCGTCGGTGCGCGCCTTCGCGACCCTCGACCTGCCGCCCGACGAGGTCATGCGCCACCTCGACGTGCTGGTGCAGGATCTCGCGGGCGACCAGATCGTCACGTGCGTCTACGCGGTCCACGACCCCGTCGAGGAGACCGTCCGCTACGCCAACGCGGGTCATCTGCCGCCGCTGTGTGCCGGCCGCGACGGTGTCGTGCACCGCCTGACGGCAGGCGGCCCGCCGCTGGGTGCTGGCTACGGCGATGTGCCGACCGAGCAGGTGTCGCTTCCGCCGGGGGCCACGATCGTGTTCTACACCGACGGGCTGGTCGAGCACCGCGGGCAGGACATCGACGAGGGCATCGACGCCCTCGAGCGGCACATCGACTGGCACGGCACCGAGACGCTCGCCGGCGTGCCCGAGTCGGTCGTCGGCGCACTGCTGCCCGACGGTCCCGACGACGACGTCGCGATCCTGATCGCCCGGGCCCGTGGCTCGGTCCACGAGGCCACGATGTCGATGCAGCGCGACACCGGCCGGGCCACGGTGGCCGAGGCGCGCCAGTTCGTCGTCGGCAGCCTCGAGCACTGGGACGTGCCGCCGGCGGTCGTCGACGACCTCGCGCTGATCACGAGCGAGCTCGTCACCAATGCGCTGGTGCACGGCGGTGCCCCGGTCGACCTGCGGCTGCAGCACAGTGGGGCGAGGGTCGTGCTCGAGGTGCAGGACGATGCCGAGCGGCAGCTGCCGCGCGCCCGCAACCCCGACGACGACGAGGAGCACGGTCGCGGCATCCACATCGTCGAGGCGCTGTCGGACGAGTGGGGCACGCGGGCGACCGATCGAGGCAAGTGCGTGTGGAGTGCCCGGACCTGGCGGTCCGGCGCAGGAGGAGGTTCGCCATGACCGCGTTGACGTTCACCGAGGACGGAGCCGGCGACGGCACGGTGCTGTCGGTCTCCGGGGAGATCGACATGCAGACGGTGCCCGAGCTGCGGTCGAAGGTCGATGACCTCGACGTGGCCCACCGCACGCTCGTCCTCGACCTGCACGGTGTCGAGTTCGTCGACTCGAGCGGGCTGGGTGCCCTGCTCGGCATCAAGAAGCAGCAGGACCGCGGGGGCGGACGGCTCGTGCTGGCCCGCATGTCGGCACCGGTGGCGCGCATCCTGCAGATCACCCGCATGGACGGGGTGTTCACGGTCGCCGACGGCTGACGAGGACCTACGACTCGTCGCTGCCGGCGACCTCGTCGGGACCGAGGTCTGGGCGCACGCGCACGAGCTGGAGGCCGCCCGGCTGTGAAGCCACCTCGACGACGAGCGTGGGGTGCACCGCATGCACATCGGTCGCGTCCGCGGTCGCGAGCGCCACGACGGCCGGATCCACGGGCCCCGGGCGGACGGTCACGAGCTCGCCGACGTCGCGCTGCTGCTTGACGCTGATGGGCGACGTCGTGCCGATCAGGTCGAAGCCATGGGCGGTCGGCACGCCCAGGACGAGGCAGCCGGGTGCGGTCGGGTCGCCGACGACGGCACACACGACAGCCTCCCACGAGTCGTCGAACCGCAGCTTGAGCCAGCCACGCCGCCCCGGCATGTAGACGGAGTCGAGGCCCTTGACGACGAGGCCCTCGATGCCGATGTCGTTGCGGCGGTACTCGACCATCCAGTCGGCGGCCTCCGCCCGGTCGGTCGTCTGGGGCACGACCTGGAACGGCATGAGGTGGTCGACCAGCACCATCTCGAGCATGCGGCGGCGCGCCGACAAGGGCTCGCCGCGCAGGTCGTCGTCGTCCCACATCAACAGGTCGAACGCGACGAACGAGGCCGGGCTGAGGCCGAACGGGCGCTGCGGGCCGGTGATGCGCCGCTGCACCTGGATGAAGTCGTACGCGTTCTCGCCCCACACGACGAGCTCGCCGTCGACGACCACGCCGTCGGGCAGCTCGATCTCGGCCGCCGCGACGATGTCGGGGAACGCCGAGGTGATGTCGTGCCCGTGCCGCGACTGGATGCGGCAGCGGCCGCCCTCCATGTAGAGCATCGCGCGGTACCCGTCGAACTTGGGCTCGTACACGCAGCCGCCCGGCAGGTCGGCCTCGAGCGGGAGCGACGTCACGGGTCGCGCGAGCATGGGCACCAGCCCGAACTCCATCAGCGACACGTCACGCCTCCTTGGTCGGCGGTCTGCTCCACCGACGTAGTCGTACCCCTCCGGCTCGTCGTGACGCGGAACAGTCAGCACGCATCGTTACACACTGTCCGGTGACTGCCGCCGGGTGCGTGCCGCCACGGGCGGGCACCGCGATCAGAAGACCGGTTTGCCGCCGGTCACGCCCATCACCGTGCCCGACACGTAGCTGGCGTCGGCGGTGACCAGGCTCGAGTCGTCCCGCACGAGGGCATTGACGAGACCGCTGCGGCGCTGGGTCGGCGCAGGGCCTTCACCCGCGCGGCCACGTCGACGTCGCCGGCGGCCCTGAGCGAGCGCACCTCGGCATCACGGGCACCCACGAACTCCGACGTCGGCAGGGCGTTCAGCCGCAGGGCCACGGCCTCGAAGGGGTAGTCCGAGGTCATGCGGGCGGCGTCCCGTGAGGGATCACTCGGTGGGGTGCTCGATCGCGAAGGCCTTGCCGGTGCTCACGGAGTCGGCGTAGTCGGCCAGCTGCTCGCCGGTGAGCCGGACGCCGATCGTCGCGAAGGCCCGTTCGGCCTGCTCGGCGATCGTCGCGACGTCCTGACCGGTCAGCTTGGCACGCACCTCGTCATCGACCTCGCGCACGCTGGGGGAGATGGGCGAGGGGCCTGGCGTCGTGTCGTCCATGCCGCGGCGGTACCCCTGGCACCGGGCAGCCAAACCGGCGACGTGTGGACGTCCCGCTCCCGGGTAGGCGCCGTGCCACGAGGTTCGTGCGCGTGCGCGCCGACCTCTGACCCCGTGAGGTGTCCGAGACAGCATGACGCTCGGCTCGGTGGCGATCCCGCACCGTGTCAGAATTGATGAACGCACCGATGTGGAGAGGCAGGACCGGACCCGTGACGCTGGACACGACGACCCTGCGGGTCGCGTTCGGGTTCGTCGCCCTGACCCTGCTCGTCCTGTTCTACTTCGTCTCGTTCCGGACGAGCCGCTCGGCCTACTGCGGCTGGTGGTGCGCGGCGCTGGCGCTGTTCCTGGCCGGATCGGCGGCCTATCTCCTCGACGGAACGTCGCAGCAGGTGTGGGCCAATCCGCTCGGCAGCACCCTCCTGGTCACGGGCGCGTGCAGCGTGTGGGCCGGCACGCGGGTGCTGCGCGGTCTGCGGTTCAGCAGGACGCTGTTCGCCGGGGCGCCCGCGGTCACGGCCCTGGCCGCCGTGCTCGACGACCCGGCCGACAACGCCTGGGCCGGCGGCGGCCCGTTTTTGGCGCTCATGGCGCTGATGGTGGGGCTGGCGTCCCGCGAGCTCTGGCTGGTCCGACCCACGTCCACCGAGCTGTTGCGCCGCGAGCTGACGTTCTCACCGTCCGTGCGGGCGCTGGCGCTGATGTCGGGCGGGTTCTCGGTGTTCTACACCCTGCGCACGGTCGTGTTCTTGTGGGTCGGCCCCGACGGCGAGCTGTTCGACCGCTACTTCGGTTCACAGGTCGCGACGCTCGTCACGACGGTGCTGCTGGCCGCCGTGTCGTTCGGCATGACGTCGCTGAGCTACGAGCGCGAGACCGAGGAGCTCCGCACCCGCGCTACCCGCGACGGGCTGACGGGCCTGCTCAACCGCGCGGAGTTCATGCGCCAGGCAGGGGCGGAGTGGCGCAGCAGGCACCACGGCGGCGCGCACGGGTCGCTGATCCTGGCCGACCTTGACCACTTCAAGGCCGTCAACGACACGTACGGGCACCCGGCCGGCGACAACGCGCTGCAGACCTTCGCGTCGGTGTGCCGCGGCATCGTGCGGTCGTCCGACCTGGTCGGCCGTTACGGCGGCGAGGAGTTCATCATCTTCCTGCCCGACCTCCCCGTCGAGCGGGCCGAGCTGATCGTGGGACGGATCAGCGCCCGGCTGCGCGAGACCGCGACGCCCAACGGGATGCCGTTCCCGACGGTCAGCTACGGCATCGCCCCGGCGTCCGCGGCCAGCGATCTCGACGACGCGATCGAGCGTGCCGATCGTGCCCTGTACGAGGCCAAGGCCAGCGGACGCGATCGGGTGATCCTCAGCGACGGCGAAGGGCCCGTCACGGGCTGAAGGCGGTCACCGGGCCGGCTGGTTCTCCATCGGGTTGGGCGGGGTCACGGGGTTGCCCTCGGTGTCGGGGTCGGTCGGCGGCGCCTCGGGGTCACCGGGTCGCGGATCGTTCGGTCCTGGAGTCGTCTGGGTCATGGCCCGGTCGTTCCCACCCGCACGAGGCGCAAACCCGCGGACGCGTGAGGTCGGTGCGGCTGGGTACGTCCGGCCGAGCATCAACCCGTTCGACGCCGCGCGAGGCAGAAGCCGCGCTAGGCAGAAGGAGAGCCACGATGCCCCAGGACAAGAACCCCAGCCTGAAGAAGCCCGACATGTACGACGACCTCCGCGAGGAGGGCGCATCGAAGGAGAAGGCTGCCCGCATCTCCAACGCCGCGGCCCAGAAGGGACGCTCGAAGTCGTCCGTCGCGGCGAAGGGCGGCCGGTCGGGGTCGTACGACGACTGGACCGTCGCCGATCTGCGTCACCGGGCCAAGGAGCTCGGGCTCACGGGATACTCCGACCAGACCAAGGACGAGCTGATCGAGGCGCTGCGCGATCACTGAGCAGTCCGAGCACCGAGTAGTCCAACCACCGAGCAGTCCCAGCGTCACCCATCCCACCCCTCAGGAGATCCATGACCGACGTCGACTTCGGCGGACTGACGATCGCCTTCGACGACCGCGTGCTGCGTCCCCGGGAGTGGACCCTCGCTCAGTCGACGTGGGCCGCCGAGCTGCTGGTCACGGCCCCCGCGGGGCCGGTGCTCGAGCTGTTCGCGGGCGTCGGCCACATCGGGCTCGCGGCCGTGGCGTCCACCGACCGCGAGCTCGTGATGGTCGACCTCAACCCGGCTGCGGTCGAGCTGGCCCGCCGCAACATCGACGCCGCGGGCCTCGCGTCGCGGGTCACCGTGAGGCACGGTCGCATCGACGAGGTGCTCCGGCCCGACGAGCGGTTCGCGGTGGTCGTGGCCGATCCGCCGTGGGTGCCCTCGGCAGGCATCACCGAGTTCCCGGACGACCCACCGATCGCGATCGACGGTGGCGACGACGGTCTCGCCCTGGCGCGCACGTGCTGCGACGTCATCGACCGGCACCTCGCTCCCGGCGGCTCGGCGATCGTCCAGATCGGCACCAGCGAGCAGGCCGAGGCCCTCGACCAACACCTGCGTGAGTCCGAGTCGGGTCTACGGCTGGTCGAGACGCGCGTGCACGAGCGCGGGGTGCTGGTCGCCCTGGTCAGGGCCGGTGCTGCTTCGGGATGAGCTTGTGGGTGCCGTCGCACCATGGCTGCGATCCCGACTTGCCGCACCGGCACACCGCGCTGATCGGTCGGGTGGTGCGGTGCGGGACGCCGTCGGCGTCCTCGATCACGTGGTCGCCGCGCAGCAGCATCGGGCCGCCGGCGCACAGGATGACATCGGGGTGCGCGACCTCGCTCACGCCGCCCACGTCCCGAGCATGCGCCGTGCGAACCGGTCCTCGAGGTCGACGCATGTGAACGCCCCGAAGAACATGTCGTCGCGCAGCTGCGGCTCCTCGTCGAGCAGGCTCCCGCAGATCGTCCGGACCGCGAGCTGCTCGTGGACCGCATCGGCCTCGACGTGCTCGGTGTAGTAGTCGATCATCGCCTCCGGCAGCCCCAGGCGGGAGAAGCCCTGGGCGATGCGGCGCGACGGGATGCTGCTCGTGACCTCGAAGGCCGCCAGGTGGCCGAGCGCGGCACCGCGCAACCGGCGGTTGAGGCCGAACAGCGACATCGCGTTGTTCTCCTCGAGCACCTCCAGCGGCACGTCGTCGATGTAGGCCCCGTACTCGTGCCGCAGCCCGCACGCATCCATCCCGCGGGCGAACAGCTCCGCGTGCAGACGGTTGGGGTCGCCGCAGCCGTACTCGTCGAACTGCAGCTCCATCAGGGCGGCCTTGGTGCGCGGGGGCAGGCGCGGCACGACCCACGCGGTCGGGTCGGACTCCTTGAGGTGGTAGATCGACCGCATGCGCAACAGCTCGAGCGCCTGCTCGTGGTCGGCGTCCTTGTGCACGAATCCGGCCAGCGACGGACCGTCGTGGTCGGCGACGAACGAGAAGAAGGTCTCGGCGAAGTCGTCGCCGTCGGGGGAGCGCTCGGGCGCGCGCTCGCGCAGGGTCTGCTCGAAGCTCTGCTCGAGCGAGCGCCGCAGCTCGATGAGCTCGGGCTGCCACTCGCGGTCGTCGTCGACGTCCTCGAACCCGCGGTAGTGCAGCTCGTGCAGGGCCCACAGCGTGATGTGCAGGTCCTCGTCGTCGTCGGCCAGCGTGCGCAGCACCGGGGCCCACGACGGGGAGGCCGACCGCATCGTCTCGAAGACGACCTCGCTCAGCGATCCGCGGCCCTTGGGGGTCAGCACGGGGCGTCCTGGGCGGCAGGACGGACCGGGTGGAACAGGCAAGGGATGGGGGAGTGCGACAGCTCGGACATGAGGGCTCTTCTCGTGACTCACGGGAACCCGCCGGGTGCTCGACTGGGTGCTGTACGTGTACCCGGAACCCACCCCGCCAACCCGGCGTGTGTCTCAGGACCCATCGAGTGGGTACGGGCTGTCATGTGGTCGTCGTTGAGACAACAGCGCCGGCCTGGTGGAAAGCGGGCAGGGGCCGCGACAGCTGGCGCAGCGCCCCTGCCCGTGATCATCCGCACGATGTCGCAGACTGGAACACGAAACGGACCACCGAACCAGGAGGGTGATGGCATGAACGGCCCTCGGATGCTCGCCGAGATGGCGCTGGAGCTCGAGCAGGACCCCGACCCGATCTCGGTGCTCGACCGCGTCAGCCACTACGCACGACTGATCCTGGGCGCTGACGACGCCGGGGTCATGCGCACCTTCAGCCGCTCGCAGATCGAGACCCCCGCCGCGACCACGACACGGGTCCACGAGGCGCACCAGCTGCAGGTGAGGTTCGACGAGGGGCCGTGCCTCGACGCGATCACGGGTCGAGCGACCTACGTCACCAACGACGTCGTCGCCGATCCCCGCTGGAAGCAGTGGGGAGCTGCCGTGGACGATCTCGGCATCCGCAGCGCCCTCGGCGTGCGCCTCGCGACACGGCAGCGCGGCTACGGCTCCCTCAACATCTACGCCGATCGTCCGGGTGCCTTCGACCAGGACGACGTCGAGCTGGCCGAGATGCTCGCGGCGCACGCGACGACGGCGTTCGCCTCGGCCGAGAAGGCCGTCGGCCTCCAGACCGCGGTCGAGTCGCGCGGCACGATCGGCCAGGCCCAGGGCATCCTGATGCAGAAGTTCGACATCGACGCCGATGCGGCCTTCGACTTCCTGCGCCGCATCTCGCAGCACGAGAACCAGCGGCTGTTCACGGTCGCCGAGGCGATCGTCGTGCAGCGCAACGCCAACGCGCGCCCCGAGTAGCCGATCCCACGGCGGTGCGGGAATCATGATCCTCGGGGCGGGCAGCGCGCCTCCCGTCCGAGACGGGACGGGTGGGACGGGACGACTAGGAGTTGTCGGTGTCGGTCGCGGGACCCTCGGTCGCCGCACCGCCCTCGGACGACCAGTCGGTCGAGTCGCCGTTGTCGAGCGCCGGGTCGCTCTGGGTGTCGGGCCTGACGTCGGGTGCCGAGTCGTCGGTGCTCTCGGGGACGGTCGTGGTCTCGGGATCGTTCGTCGGTTCGCTCATGGCGCGACCGTACCCCGCGCCCGGTGAACGGAAACGAGCGCCCGATCAGCCGCCGACGTAGGCCGACAGGTGCTGGCCCGTGAGCGTCGACCGGTCGGCGACGAGCTGCTGCGGCGTCCCCTCGAACACGATCCGTCCGCCGTCGTGGCCGGCGCCGGGCCCCACGTCGACGATCCAGTCGGCGTGCGCCATGACGGCCTGGTGGTGCTCGATGACGACGACCGAGGTGCCTGAGTCGACGAGGCCGTCGAGCAGGCCGAGCAGCTGCTGGACGTCCGCGAGGTGCAGTCCGGTCGTGGGCTCGTCGAGCACGTAGACCCCGCCGTCCTCGGCCATGCGCACCGCGAGCTTGAGGCGCTGGCGCTCGCCGCCCGACAGCGTCGTCAGGGGCTGTCCGATCGTCAGGTACCCGAGCCCGACCCGCGCGAGGCGGGCGAGGATCGCGTGGGCCGCCGCGACCTTGCCGTCGCCCTCGGCGAAGAACCGCTCGGCCTCGTCGACCGACATCGTGAGCACGTCGTCGATGTTCTTGCCGCCGAAGGTGTACTCGAGCACCGAGGCCTGGAACCGGCGGCCCTCGCAGGCCTCGCACGGCGTCGCGGTCGCGGCGATGATGCCGAGATCGGCGTAGACGACGCCCGCACCGTTGCACACGGGGCATGCACCCTCGGAGTTGGCGCTGAACAGCGCCGGCTTGACGCCGTTGGCCTTGGCGAAGGCCTTGCGGATGGGCTCGAGCATCCCGGTGTATGTCGCCGGGTTGCTGCGCCGCGACCCCTTGATGGGTGCCTGGTCGATCGTGACGACGCCCTCCCGTCCCGACAGCGAGCCGTGGACCAGCGAGCTCTTGCCCGATCCGGCGACGCCCGTGACGACCGTCAGCACGCCCAGCGGGATGTCGACGTCGACGGACTGCAGGTTGTTGGTGCTCGCCCCGCGCACCTCGATCGCGCCGGTGGGGGTGCGCACCTCGTCCTTGAGGGCGGCGCGGTCGTCGAGGTGGCGGCCCGTGAGGGTGTCGCTCGCGCGCAGGCCCTCGACGGTGCCCTCGAACATGACCTCGCCGCCGGCGCTGCCCGCGCGGGGCCCCAGGTCGACGACGTGGTCGGCGATCGCGATGGCCTCGGGCTTGTGCTCGACGACCAGCACCGTGTTGCCCTTGTCGCGCAGCTGGAGCAGCAGCCGGTTCATGCGCTCGATGTCGTGCGGGTGCAGGCCGATCGTCGGCTCGTCGAAGACGTAGGTGACGTCGGTGAGGGCCGAGCCCAGGTGGCGGATCATCTTGGTGCGCTGCGCCTCGCCGCCCGAGAGGCTGCCCGACGGCCGGTCGAGCGAGAGGTAGCCGAGGCCGATGTCGACGAACGAGTCGAGCGTGTGGCGCAGCGCGTCCAGCAGCGGGGCGGCACCGGGAGCGTCGAGGTCGCCGATCCACGCGGCGAGGTCGCTGATCTGCAGTGCGCACAGGTCGGCGATGCTGCGTCCGGCGATCGTGGACGAGCGCGCCAGCTCGCTGAGCCGGGTGCCGTCGCAGTCGGGGCACGTCGTGAACGTGACGGCCCGCTCGACGAACGCGCGGATGTGCGGCTGCATCGCCTCGACGTCCTTGGACAGGAACGACTTCTTGATCTGCGGGATGACGCCCAGGTAGGTCAGGTTGATGCCCTCGACCTTGATCTTCATGGCCTCGTGGTACAGCAGCCCGTCGAGCTCCTTGGCCGTGAACTGGCCGATGGGCTTGTCGCAGTCGAACAGCCCGACGCCGCGCAGGATGCGTCCCTGCCAGCCGTCCATGCTCCATCCGGGGATCGTCAGCGCGCCCTCGTTGATGCTCTTGGAGTCGTCGTACAGGGCCGTCAGGTCGATGTCGTTGACCGATCCGCGCCCCTCGCAGCGCAGGCACATGCCGCCCGTGACGCTGAACTCGGCGCGTTCCTTGACCTCGCGGCCGCCCTTGGCGCTCGTGACGGCACCCGCGCCGCTGACCGAGGCGACGTTGAAGCTGAACGCCTGCGGTCCGCCGACGTGCGGCTCGCCGAGGCGGCTGTAGAGGATGCGCAGCATCGCGTTGACGTCGGTCGCGGTGCCGACGGTCGACCGCGGGTCGGACCCCATCCGCTCCTGGTCGACGATGATCGCGGTCGTGAGCCCTGTCAGCACGTCGACGTCGGGACGCGCCATCGACGGCATGAACCCCTGCACGAACGCGCTGTAGGTCTCGTTGATCATGCGCTGCGACTCCGCGGCGATCGTCGCGAAGACCAGCGAGCTCTTGCCCGAGCCGGAGACGCCGGTGAACACCGTCAGTCGCCGCTTGGGCAGCTCGACGCTGACGTCCTTGAGATTGTTCTGGCGGGCACCCACGACCCGGATCAGGTCGTGGCCGTCGGCAGGGTGCTGATCGGTGCCGTGGGACGGCGTGGTGCTGGTCTGGCTCACGGCACGATCGTCCCATGCCGATACGCTGCGCTCGTGGTCTATCGCGCCTTCTTCGACACCGTCTTCGCCTCGATGGATCCCGAGAAGGCGCATGAACGCGGCTTCGCGGCCATCCGCGCCGGACGCCCCCTCACCGGTCTCGTCTTCCCGCAGACACGTGCCCCCCGCACCGTCATGGGCATCGAGTTCCCGAACGCCTTCGGGCTGGCGGCGGGCTTCGACAAGAACGCCCGCGGCGTGCCTGCTCTCCTCGCGCTGGGCTTCGGCCACGTCGAGATCGGCACCGTCACGGCCAGGGCGCAGCCCGGCAACCCACGGCCCCGCCTGTTCCGGCTCGTCGACGACCGCGCGGTGATCAACCGCATGGGCTTCAACAACGACGGGGCCGCCGAGGTCGCGTCGCGCCTGCACCGGCTGCGTCGCACCGCGGCCGGACGCGATGCGGTCATCGGCGTCAACATCGGCAAGACCAAGTCCACACCGGCCCACGAGGCCGTCGCCGACTACGTCGAGAGCGCCCGGCTGCTGACGCCGTTCGCGAGCTACCTCGTCGTCAACGTCTCGTCGCCCAACACCCCGGGCCTGCGCGACCTGCAGGCCGTCGACGAGCTGCGTCCGCTGCTGGCGGCGGTCAAGGACGTCGCCGACCGCACGCCGGGCGGACGCGTGCCGCTGCTGGTCAAGATCGCCCCCGACCTGGCCGACGCCGACGTCGACGCGGTCGCCGACCTGGCGCTCGAGCTGGGCCTCGACGGCATCAGCGCGACCAACACCACGATCGCGCGTCCGTCGTCGCTGCTCACAGACCGTGCGGTCGTCGAGGCCGCCGGTGCCGGCGGGCTCTCGGGGCCGGTGCTCGCCGATCGGGCCGCCGAGGTGCTGGTGCGCCTGCGCGACCGGGTCGGCGACCGGCTCGCGATCATCGCGGTGGGCGGCGTCACGACACCCGATGACGTCCGTGCCCGGTTGGCCGCCGGAGCCGACCTCGTGCAGGGCTACACGGGGTTCATCTACGAGGGTCCCGGATGGCCCTCGCGGCTCGCGGCGGCCTCGGTCTGATGGCCGAATCTCCTGCGGTGCCGAGGAGTTCTCGGCCCTGCCCGACGACCACGGACCCCGATTTCGTGTACCGGCCCCGCACCCTGTATGTTTGAGCGTCGGCACGCCCCTTTAGCTCAGTCGGCAGAGCGTTTCCATGGTAAGGAAAAGGTCTACGGTTCGATTCCGTAAAGGGGCTCTGGATTCACCTCACTGCTTCGCGCAGCGTCGGGAGTCCGTGGGTTCGAGGCAGCTCGTTCCCGTGGCTGGGTAGCTCAGTCGGTTAGAGCACACGACTCATAATCGTGGGGTCGCGGGTTCGAGTCCCGCCCCAGCTACCGCAGGACCGCCGGCACTCGACACCGGCAGCTCGACACACCTGAAGACACCGCGACATCGATCAAGAAGAGGCACCCCGTGGCCAGCAAGAGCTCAGACGTTCGTCCCAAGATCACCTTGGCCTGCACCGAGTGCAAGGAACGCAACTACATCACCAAGAAGAACCGTCGCAACGATCCCGATCGCATGGATCTGATGAAGTTCTGCCCGCGCGACAAGCGGCACACGCTGCACCGCGAGACCCGCTGACCCCTCGCTGTCCGCGAAAGCCCCCACTGCTCCGGCAGGCGGGGGCTTTCGTCGTATCCCGGGCCTGTCCTGGGTCGCCGGCGGCGCGGCGCTCGGCATGACGGTCGCTGCTAGCGTCGCCTGCATGGACCTCGCCGACCTGACGACGCTGCGCCTCGGCGGCCCGGCCCGCGCCGTCATCGACGCCACGACCGAGCAGCACCTCGTCGAGGCCGTCCGGGTCGCCGACGAGGCCGGTGACCCCCTGCTCCTGGTCGGTGGCGGCAGCAACCTCGTCGTGGCCGACCGCGGCGTCGACGGCACCGTCGTGCGGGTCCTGACCCGCGGCATCGCGGTCGATGCCGACGCGTGCAGCGGTGCGACCGTCACGGTCGCCGCCGGCGAGCCGTGGGACGGCTTCGTCGCCCACGCCGTCGAGCACGGCTTCGTCGGTGTCGAGGCGCTGTCGGGCATCCCCGGATCGACGGGTGCGACGCCCATCCAGAACGTCGGGGCATACGGGCAGGACGTCGCGCAGACGATCGCCTCGGTCAGGACGTACGACCGCTACGACCGCCGCCTCCGCACGTTCGCGGCAGCCGACTGCGGCTTCGGCTACCGCCACAGCCGGTTCAAGGCCGAGCCGCAGCGGTACGTCGTCCTGTCGGTGACGTTCCTGCTGGCGCTCGGCGACCTGGGTGCCCCGGTCGCCTACGGCGAGCTCGCGCGGACCCTCGGCATCGACGTCGGCGAGCGGGCCCCGGCCGCCTCGGTGCGCGACGCCGTGCTGGCCCTGCGCCGTGGCAAGGGCATGGTGCTCGACCCCGACGACCGCGACACGTGGAGCGCGGGCTCGTTCTTCACCAACCCGCTGCTGACGCCCGAGCAGGCCGAGGCCCTGCCGGCCGACGCGCCCCGGTTCGCCCAGCCCGACGGCTCGGTCAAGACCAGCGCCGCGTGGCTCATCGACCACGCGGGCTTCGCCAAGGGCCACGGTGGCGACGGCGTGTCGCTGTCGACCAAGCACGTGCTGGCGCTGACCAACCGGGGGAGCGGCACGACCGCGGGCCTGCTCGACCTGGCCCGCGAGGTGCGCGCCGGCGTGCAGCAGGCCTACGGCATCACGCTGGTCAACGAGCCCGTGCTGATCGGCTGCACGATCTAGCCGCGTGCGCCGAGCCGTCGGTCAGACGAGTCCGGCGACGGGTGACGGCGCTGACGCCGAGACGACCAGCGGAGCGAGCGTCGACTCGTAGTAGCCCGAGTCGTCGTCCCAGAAGCCGTCGACCGTGAACGACAGCACCACGAGCAGCACGACCACGGCAAGGGCGAGCACCAGGAGCACGGTGCCGATGATGCCGAGCACCTTGCCGGCCATGGCCTCTCCGCGACCGCTCTGCGTGCCGTTGCTGGCATCGATGTCGCGGATCGCCCGCGACCCCGTGATCCACGCGAACGGCGCGACGAACAGCGGCAGCCCACACATCATGCCGCCACCGATCGCCACGATGCCGAGCACCATCGCCGTGGTGGCGCTGTGGTGCTTCGGCGGCAGGCCGCCGTAGGGGTAGTAGCCCGGCTGCTGGTAGCCCTGCGTCGGGTAGCCCGGCGGTGGCGGGTAGCCGCCGGCGGCCGGGGGCGGGTACGCCGAGCCCCAGTTGGGCTGGTGCGCGGTGTCGGACGGGTCGCCCTGCGGCGGAGGAGTGGCATCGCTCATGGGGGTCAGCCTTCCACAGGTGAGGCCGCTCGGGCCCCGTGCAGCCAGGTGTCGACGCCGGCCAGCCCGGCAGCGGCGACGTCGGACGGAGCGTACGAGCGGCGGATCGACATCCGGGCCAGCTCCGCCAGCTCGGCGTCCGAGAAGTCCTGGGCCGCGCGCAGGACGGCGTATTGTCCGGCCAGTCGCGACCCGAACAGCAGCGGGTCGTCGGCCCCCAGGGCGACGTCGATGCCGGCGGCGGTGAGCGTGCGCACCGGGACCTCCTCGAGCGTCGCGTAGACGCCCAGCGAGACGTTCGACGTGGGGCACACCTCGAGGGCGACCCCGCTCTCGGCCAGCCGCCCGAGGACGGCCTCGCTCTCGGCCGCGCGGACCCCGTGGCCCAGGCGGTCGGGGTGCAGGTGGTCGAGGCACTGCGTGACGTGGGCGGGGCCGCGCAGCTCGCCACCATGGGGGACGAGCGCGAGGCCCGCGCGTTCAGCGATCGCGAACGCCGGACCGAACGCCGTCGTGTCGCCGCGCCGTTCGTCGTTGGACAGCCCGAAGCCGATGACGCCGCGTCCGGCGTACTGCGCCGCGAGCCGCGCCAGCGTGCGCGCGTCGAGCGGGTGACGGGTGCGGTTCGCCGCGACGACCAGGCCCATCCCGATGCCGGCCGTCTTGCCGGCTTCGCGGACGGCATCGATCACGAGGTCCGTGAACGCCGTGATGCCGCCGAAGCGCGCGCCGTACCCGGACGGATCGACCTGGATCTCGGTCCACACCGAGCCGTCGGCGGCATCGTCGAGCGCGGCCTCCAGCACGAGCCGCCGCACGTCCTCCTCGGTGCGCAGCACCGAGCGGGCGACGTCGTAGAGCCGCTGGAACCTGAACCAGCCCTTCTCGTCCATCGTGCTGAGCTCGGGGGGCCAGTCGTCGGTCAGCGAGCTCGGCAGCCGGATGCCGTCGCGCTCGGCCAGCTCGATCAGCGTGCCGTGCCGCATCGAGCCCGTGAAGTGCAGGTGCAGGTGCGCCTTGGGCAGGTCCGCGACGGGGGCGGGGGAGGCGACGGCTGTCATCGCACCATCGTGCCAGCCCCGTGCGTCGGTGAGTGCCAGCCCCGTGCGTCGGTGAGTGCCAGCCCCGTGCCTCGGTGAGTGCCAGCCCCGTGCGTCGGTGAGTGCCAGCCCCGTGCCTCGGTTCGACGGGGCCATGCCCCACCGCGTACACTTGACCCACCGGTGAATATTCACTCTTCATCGTCATGCCCGGACACGGGTGTGAGATTGACTGAGGGCACTAGCTCAACTGGTAGAGCATCGGTCTCCAAAACCGAAGGTTGGGGGTTCAAGTCCCTCGTGCCCTGCGACACATGACCGCACGACCACACTGCGCCAAACACGAACTGCGCCGAAACAAGAAGTACGAAGGAGTCCCGTGAGCGACCGTCACGAGCTGGCCGGCACGTCCGGCAAACGCACGTCGCCGATCACGTTCTACCGTCAGGTGATCGCCGAGCTCCGCAAGGTGGTCTGGCCCACCCGGCCGCAGGTCATCAACTACTTCTGGGTCGTCCTGGTGTTCGTGCTCGTCATGATGGCCATCGTGGCCGGCCTCGACTACGGCTTCGGCCAGCTGTCGTTCAAGGTCTTCGCCTAGCGGCCTCATCGCCCTGCACCTGCCTCACGGCACCCACCCGCATCAAAGGATCACAGTGACTCAAGGCTACGAAGAGAACGTCGACGTGGACACGGACGACTCGTCCGACGTCGACGCGCCCGACGCCCCCGTCGAGGAGGCCGACGTCGTCGACTCCACCGAGGACGCCGAGCCGGTCGTCGCCGACGACGACGCGATCGAGGCCTCGGCCGACGACGCCTCCGAGGACGAGGCGGACGACGCCTCCGAGGACGAGGAGCCCGTCGTCGACATCCTCCAGGAGTTCAAGGACCGGCTGCGCAGCCAGATCGGCGACTGGTACGTCGTCCACACCTACTCCGGCATGGAGAAGCGCGTGAAGTCGAACCTCGAGAACCGCGTCACGTCGCTCAACGCCGAGGACTACATCTTCGAGGTCGTCGTCCCGACCGAAGAGGTCGCCGAGATCAAGAACGGCCAGCGCAAGCTGGTCAAGCGCACGGTCCTGCCCGGATACGTCCTGGTGCGGATGGACCTCACCGACGAGTCGTGGGGCGTCGTGCGCCACACCCCGTCGGTCACGGGATTCGTGGGCAACTCCCACCAGCCCGTCCCCCTCAGTCTTGCCGAGGTCGAGAGCATGCTCGCCCCGGCAGTGGAGGCAGAGGTCGCAACCGCGGCCGACGCCCCCGATCAGCAGCAGACGAAGGCCGCCAAGGTCGAGTTCTCCGACTTCGCCGTCGCAGACTCCGTCATGGTCGTCGACGGACCGTTCGCCACGCTGCACGCGACCATCACCGAGATCAACGTCGATGCTCAGAGGGTCAAGGCCCTCGTCGAGATCTTCGGTCGCGAAACGCCGGTCGAGCTCAGCTTCACCCAGATCCAGAAGGTCTGAGCCGCCCGCACCACCAGCACCACTCATCGCTCTACCGCTACAAGTC
The DNA here is from genome assembly GCF_017876595.1 of Aeromicrobium fastidiosum. Lineage (NCBI taxonomy): Bacteria > Bacillati > Actinomycetota > Actinomycetes > Propionibacteriales > Nocardioidaceae > Aeromicrobium > Aeromicrobium fastidiosum. The sequence goes on from NZ_JAGIOG010000001.1 coordinate 1,822,666, forward strand.
AAGGACCCGAGAAATGCCTCCCAAGAAGAAAGTCGCAGCCATCGTCAAGGTGCAGCTGCAGGCCGGTATGGCCAACCCGGCACCGCCCGTCGGTACCGCGCTCGGCCCCCACGGCGTCAACATCATGGAGTTCTGCAAGGCCTACAACTCGGCCACAGAAGCCATGCGTGGAAACGTCGTCCCGGTCGAGATCACGATCTACGAAGACCGCACCTTCAGCTTCATCACCAAGACGCCGCCCGCGGCTGAGCTGATCAAGAAGGCCGCCGGTCTGCAGAAGGGTTCGGCCGTCCCGCACACGGACAAGGTCGGCAAGATCTCCAAGGATCAGATCCGCGAGATCGCCACGACCAAGCTGCCCGACCTCAACGCGACCGACATCGACGCCGCCATGAAGATCGTCGAGGGCACTGCGCGCTCGATGGGCGTCACGACGGACTGACAGCACCACCTCATACCTGCACCACTAGTGGCAGGGCCAGCTGGGCCCGTACAGACCACGACTGGTTCACACAACTCAGAAGGAACAACCAGATGGCACAGCACAGCAAGGCGTACCGCGCGGTCGCCGACAAGATCGACAAGGACAGCCTCTACACGCCGCTCCAGGCCACGACGCTGGCCAAGGAGTCGGGCAGCAAGAAGTACGACTCGACCGTCGACGTGTCGATGCGTCTCGGCGTCGATCCCCGCAAGGCCGACCAGATGGTGCGCGGCACCGTCAACCTCCCGCACGGCACGGGCAAGACCGCACGGGTCCTGGTCTTCGCCACCGGCGCCAACGCCGACGCCGCACGTGAGGCCGGAGCCGACTTCGTCGGTGCCGACGAGCTGGTCGACAAGGTCAACGAGGGCTGGCTCGACTTCGACGCCGTCGTCGCGACGCCCGACATGATGGGCAAGGTCGGTCGCCTGGGCCGCGTGCTCGGCCCCCGCAACCTGATGCCCAACCCCAAGACCGGCACCGTCACCCCCGACGTCGCCAAGGCCGTGGGCGACATCAAGGGCGGCAAGATCGAGTTCCGCGTCGACCGTCACGCCAACCTGCACTTCGTGATCGGCAAGGCCTCGTTCTCGGCCGAGCAGCTCGCCGACAACTACGGCGCGGCGCTCGACGAGATCCTGCGCATCAAGCCGGCCAGCTCGAAGGGTCGCTACGTCAAGAAGATCACGGTCTCGACGACCAACGGTCCCGGCGTCCCGGTCGATCCCAACCGCACCAAGAACTACGCGGTCGACGAGGCCTGAGCCTCTCGTCTCCACGAACGTCCCCGCGGCCACGCTGGCCGTGGGGACGTTCTGCGTCCGGGCCCCCCGACGCCGATCCGTGCCGGGATACCACGAGACCGTGGGATTCCCGCACCCACCGAGGGTTGCAACCCGAGGTACGTGCCGGATCTCCGAGGTACGTGCAGAGACGCCCCGGTAGGTGCCAGTTCGCCCTGGTAGGTGCCAGTTCCCCACGGTCTCGTGGTGTTCAGCCACCGGGGCGATTTGGTCGGTACGGCGCGGCGCGGTAGTCTGATGCTTGCCGAAGACCGCTGGCTGGTGACTCCCCGGAGTCGCTCGAAGCGCCCGAAGGGGCGGCCCGCGCAGGAACACGAACCAGATGCAGATATGCGTCCCGTGGCCCTGTGCCCGGGACGTTTCTTCGTGTCGGGCCCGTGTACGCACATGGGATCGCAGTCGAGGTATGGACCCATGTGCTGGAAGGAGACCCATGGTCAACGCGGAAAAGATTGCCGCCGTTGCCGAGCTCGCGGACAATTTCCGTGAGTCGAGCGGCGCAGTTCTCACCGAGTACCGCGGTCTCACCGTGAAGCAGCTGCAGGAACTGCGGCGCTCGCTCGGTGAGGACGTGCACTATGCCGTCGCCAAGAACACGCTCACCAAGATCGCCGCCAAGGACGCAGGTGTGGAGCTCGACAACGAGCTGCTCGTCGGTCCGACCGCGATCGCCTTCATCAAGGGCGATCCCGTGCTGGCAGCGAAGAGTCTGCGTGACTTCGCGAAGGGCAACGCCCCCCTCATCATCAAGGGAGGCTTCCTCGACGGGAAGATACTCTCTGCTGAGGAGATCAACAAGCTGGCCGACCTCGAGTCGCGCGAGGTCCTCCTCGCCAAGCTCGCAGGTGGCATGAAGGCCAGCCTGTCCGGCGCAGCGTCGCTGTTCGCCGCCCCGCTGTCGCAGGCCGCCCGTGTGCTGGGTGCCCTGCAGGCGAAGGCCGCAGACGACCCGTCGATCCTGGCAGCGGGCCCCGAGCCCGTCGCCGCCGCCGAGGAGGCCCCTGTGGCCGACGAGGCAACCGAAACCCCGGCCGAGGCACCCGCCGACGCCGCACCTGTCGAAGCGTCGTCAGACGCTGAGACGTCCGAGGGCTGAACGCCCGATTCACATCGGGACCCCCTCGGGGTCTCACAACGGAAGGACGCCACCATGGCGAAGCTCAGCACCAGCGACCTGCTGGACGCATTCAAGGAAATGACCCTCATCGAGCTCTCCGAGTTCGTCAAGGAGTTCGAGGAGACGTTCGACGTCACCGCGGCCGCTCCTGTCGCTGTCGCCGCGGCCCCCGCCGCCGGTGGCGCTGCTGCCGGCGACGCCGCCGCGGAGCAGGACGAGTTCGACGTCATCCTCGAGGGTGCCGGCGACAAGAAGATCCAGGTCATCAAGGAAGTTCGCACGATCACCGGTCTCGGACTCAAGGAGGCCAAGGACCTCGTCGAGGGTGCGCCGAAGCCCGTCCTCGAGAAGGCCAACAAGGAAGCTGCCGACAAGGCCAAGGAGGCCCTCGAGGCCGCCGGCGCCAGCGTCTCGGTCAAGTGACCTGTAGCTGACTGCACCACAGAGGCGCCCCTTCTTCGGAAGGGGCGCTTTTGTCTGTCCAAACCACACTGCCGCGCCGCGTCGCGTCCCGTACTGTGAGCGTGACCCCGGTCACCATGGTGACACGGAGTTACGTGCGGTATGTTCCCTAAGTCTCGATTGTTACCGGGGAGTCACAATCGAGACCGAGGACCGTAACCGCAGGTTGTGTTCTTCGTTATGTTTGTGTCCGCGGTCACGTCGACGCGTGCATGAAAGTCCTGCCGGCAGCTGCCGGCATCCGCGGGAAGCAAGGAGGGGCCGTCCGTGGGCGTTGAAGTCGTCGTCGAGGGTCTGACGAAGAAGTTCGGTAGCTCGTTGATCTGGAAGGACGTCACGCTGACGTTGCCTGCCGGTGAGATCTCCGTGATGCTCGGCCCGTCGGGCACGGGCAAGTCCGTGTTCCTGAAGACCCTGATCGGGCTGCTCAAGCCCAACGAGGGCCACGTCTTCATCGAGGGCGTCGACATCGCGAACTGCAAGGAGAAAGAGCTCTACGAGATCCGCAAGCTGTTCGGTGTGCTGTTCCAGGACGGCGCGATGTTCGGCTCGATGGACCTGTACGACAACGTCGCCTTCCCGCTGCGCGAGCACACCCGCAAGTCCGAGTCCGAGATCCGCTCGATCGTGATGGACAAGATGGAGCTGACCGGCCTGGTCGGTGCCGAGCGCAAGCTGCCCGGCGAGATCTCCGGCGGCATGCGCAAGCGCGCCGGCCTCGCCCGCGCCCTGGTGCTCGATCCCGAGATCCTGCTGATCGACGAGCCCGACTCCGGTCTCGACCCCGTGCGCACGTCCTACATCAACCAGCTCTTCATCGACCTGAACGCGCAGATCGACGCGACGTTCCTGATCGTGACCCACGACATCAACACGGCCCGCCGCGTGCCCGACAACATCGGCCTGCTCTACCACAAGCACCTGGCGATGTTCGGTCCGCGCGAGATGCTCCTGACGTCCGAGGAGCCCGTCGTCGCGCAGTTCCTCAACGCCCAGACCGTCGGCCCGATCGGCATGTCCGAGGAGAAGGACGCCGACGAGCTCGCGTCCGAGGCCGGCATCGCGATGCCGGCGCTGCCGCCCGTCCCGCTGCAGCTCGAGACCTCCGACGGCCGCCCGCGCCGCGGTCAGCGCGAGCCCGGGGGATGGTGCCGCGACAACGGCGTCACCCCGCCGCCCGGATCGTTCGCCCGCGACGCCGACCAGGCTGTCACGGCGTGAGCGCCCGGCACCGAGCCAGTCACCGCACGGAGGTGACGGCATGAGCTTCACCGTCATCACGGGTCCCGCCAGGGTCTCCGGCAACCTGTTCGCCTTCGCGCTCGACGTCATGGTCGCGCTGTTCAGGCGTCCGTTCCAGCTCAAGGAGTTCCTGCTCCAGGCCTGGTTCATCGTCAAGGTCACGATCGTCCCCACGGCATTCGTCGCCATCCCGTTCGGCGCCGTCATCGCGCTGCAGACCGGCGGACTGATCAAGCAGTTCGGTGCCCAGTCGTTCACCGGCTCCGCAGCGGTGCTCGCGGTCGTGCAGCAGGCCGGACCCATCGCCACGGCGCTGCTGATCGCCGGTGCCGCCGGCTCGGCCATCGCCGCCGACTTCGGTGCCCGCCGCATCCGTGAAGAGCTCGACGCCATGATGGTGCTCGGCATCGACCCGATCCAGCGACTCGTGGTGCCCCGCGTGCTCGCCACGATGCTGGTCGCGGTGTTCCTCAACGGCATCGTGACCGTCGTCGGCGTCGCGGGCGGCTACGTGTTCAACGTCGTGCTGCAGGACGGCACCCCGGGCGCGTATCTGGCCTCCTTCACGGCGCTGGCCCAGCTCCCCGACCTGTACCAGGGCATGATCAAGGCCCTGATCTTCGGCTTCCTCGCGGCGATCGTCGCGTCCTACAAGGGCATGAACGCCAAGGGCGGCCCCAAGGGCGTCGGCGACGCGGTCAACGAGGCCGTCGTCATCACCTTCACGCTGCTGTTCGTCGTCAACTTCTTCATCACCGCGGTCTACATCCAGCTCATTCCGCCGAAGGGGATGTGATCGCCATGGCCAGCTTCGCCTCCATCTACACCAAGCCCGCCGGTGCGCTCGACAACCTCGGGCGGCAGATGCTGTTCTACATCCGGGTCGTCAAGTCGGTCCCTCGCACGGTCAAGAACTACAAGAAGGAGGTCCTCCGCCTGCTCGCGGAGGTCACCCTCGGCTCCGGATCGCTCGCGGTCATCGGTGGCACGATCGGCGTCATCGCCGCGATGTGCTTCTTCACCGGCACGTCCGTCGGCATCCAGGGCTACGCGGCGCTCGACCAGCTCGGCACCGCAGCGCTGACCGGCTTCATCTCGGCCTACTTCAACACCCGCGAGATCGCCCCGCTCGTCGCCGGCATCGCGCTCGCCGCGACGGTCGGCTGCGGCTTCACGGCCCAGCTCGGCGCGATGCGCATCAGCGAGGAGGTCGACGCCCTCGAGACGATGGCCATCCCGTCGATGCCCTTCCTCGTCACGACGCGGGTCATCGCCGGGCTCATCGCCGTCGTCCCGCTGTACATCGTCGGGCTGCTGGCGTCGTACTTCGCGACCCGCCTGGTGGTGACCCAGATCAATGGGCAGAGCGCCGGCACGTACGACCACTACTTCAACACGTTCCTGCCACCCAGTGACGTGCTGTGGTCGTTCGCGAAGGTCCTGATCTTCGCGATCGTCGTGATCCTCATCCACTGCTACTACGGCTACTACGCCAGCGGCGGACCCGCTGGCGTGGGCGTTGCCGTGGGTCTGGCAGTGCGCACATCCATCGTGGCCATCAACGTGGTCGACCTGCTCGCCTCCATGGCGATCTGGGGCACCAACGTGACCGTCAGATTGGCGGGCTGACCATGGCGCGTACTCCTGTCCTCGAGCGCGGCTCGTCGCTCAAGATCCTTGGCGCCGCCTTCGTGGCGATGGTGATCTTCTTCCTGTGGATCACCTACGCCTTCTTCACCAAGGCGTTCGTCGACTACGACAACGTGACCCTCACGACCGACACCACGGGCGTCAACCTGCCCCGCAACGCCGACGTCAAGCTGCGCGGCATGATCGTCGGCGAGGTGCGCAAGGTCTCGCTCGACAGCGACGGCCAGGGCGTCAAGCTGATCCTCGGCATGAACCCCAAGCTGATCGGCGACGTCCCGAAGAACGTCACGGCGCAGCTCGTCCCCAAGACGCTGTTCGGCGAGAAGTACGTCGCCCTCATCCCGCCCGCGGCGGGCACCGGCGGCGGACAGTCGCTGCAGGCCGGCGACACCATCACCAAGGCCGACGTCCCGATCGAGGTCGAGACGCTGCTCAACGACCTCTACCCGCTGCTGCAGGCGGTCGACCCCGCGAGCCTGTCGTACACGCTCAGCGCCGTGTCGACGGCGCTCGAGGGTCGCGGCACGCAGGTCGGCGAGACCCTCGTGACGCTCAACAGCTACCTCAAGAAGGTCAACCCCGACGTGCCCCAGCTGGTGACCGACCTGACCAAGCTCGGCACGGTCTCCGACGCCTACGCCGCCGCGCTGCCCGACCTCGGGCGGCTGCTGCGCAACACCGTCGTGACCGGCAACACCGTGGTGGCCAAGAAGGCCCAGCTCGCCGCCTTCTTCGACGAGGGCACCCAGCTCGCCGACACGCTCACGACCTTCACCAAGGCCAACGGCGACAACCTCACGCAGCTGGCCAAGGACAGCAGGCCGGTGCTCGAGATGGTGGGCGACTACTCCGTGACCTTCCCGTGCTTCCTGAAGTCGATGGCGACGCTGATCCCGCGCCTCGACAGCGCCTTCCGCGACGGCATGCTGCACATCGACGTCGAGCTCATCCCGCAGCCCAACGCCTACAGCCCCAACGAGAACACCGACGTCTCCAAGGCCGACTTCGACAAGGCGAGCACGGGCCCCGCGGCACGCAACGGCAAGGACATCAACGCGCAGAACGCTGCCACGCCGTCGTGCCTCGACCTCAACGAGATCAACAAGGGTCGCGCGCAGCAGGAGAAGCTGTCCTCGCAGGCCAACCCCTTCACGGTGCCCGCCGACGTCTACAAGCTGGTCGGCGTCAAGCGTGCGCACTCCAAGTTCGGATCGGTCGGGCCCGACGGCGACTTCGCGCAGAACCGCCCCGCGGCATCCAGCCTCGAGCTCGAGGACCTCGTGCAGCCGAGCGCTGCCGGCATCGACTCCGCGAGCGAGCGGTCCGAGCTCAACGTGTTCCTCGGTGCGGCTCTCGGCATGTCGCCGGGCGACGTCCCCGACATCGGGTCGCTGATGATCAGCCCCGTCATGCGTGGAGCGGCGGTGAGTGCACGATGAAGCAGATCGACCGCGAATCGATGGGCGCAGCCGTCAAGCTGGGCTTCTTCCTCGCCTTCACCGGCATCTCGACGCTGGTTCTCGCCCTCACGCTGAGCAACGGCTCGTTCGGCGACCGTAACCAGTACAAGGCGGTGTTCAGCGACGTCACGGGCATGGCCAAGGGTGACGACGTCCGCATCGCCGGCGTCGCGGTGGGCTCGGTCTCCAAGATCGAGATCATCGACCGCGACAAGGCGCGGGTGACCTTCGGCGTCGACACCGACGTGCCGCTGACGGCCAACACCAACGCCACGATCAAGTTCCGCAACCTCGTGGGCCAGCGCTACATCGCCCTCACCCAGGGCTCCGAGGGGGCCAAGACCGCGCTCAAGCCCGGCAGCACGATCCCCGAGGAGCGCACCAAGGAGGCCCTCGACCTCAACGTGCTCCTCAACGGCTTCAAGCCCGTGTTCCAGGCGCTGTCTCCCGAGGACACCAACAAGTTCGCCTACGAGATCGTCCAGACCCTGCAGGGCGAGGGCGGCAACGTCGAGAACCTGCTGGCCCGCACGGCCTCGCTGACCAGCACCCTCGCGGGTCGCGACCAGCTGATCGGCGACGTCATCACCAACCTGAGCACCGTGCTCGACACGGTCGGCAGCCGCGACAAGGAGCTCACCGACACGATCGACACGCTCCAGCAGTTCGTCACGGGCCTCAAGGACGACCGCAACGCGATCCTCGACTCGGTCGACTCGATCTCCGACCTGACCGACGAGACGTCCGACCTGCTGGTGCAGGGACGCCCCGCGCTGACCGAGGACATCAAGCAGCTCAACGCGTTGACCAAGAACCTGTCGTCGGAGCGCAACCTCTCGACGATCTCCAACGCGATCCAGATCCTGCCGATCAAGGTCTCGAAGCTGGGCACGCTGGCCTCGTCGGGCAGCGAGTTCAACTTCTACCTGTGCCAGCTGAAGGGACAGATCACGATCCCGGCGATCACGCTGGGTGGCACCCAGATCGTCCCGGAGACCCCCCTCGACCTGACCGGTGGAGAGCAGGGTCTCAAGATCGGCGGCCAACGATGCGACCAGCCGGGGTATGACAAGTGAAACCATTCCGCGAGCGCAATCCCGTCATCATCGGCCTGATCGGGCTCGGTGTCATCGTCGCGATGATGCTGGGTGCCTTCCGTGCCGATCGTCTGCCGATCATCGGCAGCGGCGACGTCTACCACGCCGAGTTCGCCGAGATCGGCGCGCTCAAGGCCGGCAACGAGGTCCGCGTGGCCGGCGTGTCGGTCGGCAAGGTGCAGGACATCGCCCTGGACGGCAACAAGGTCAAGGTGACGTTCAAGATCGACAAGGGCACCGACTTCGGCACCGAGACAGGTGCTGACATCCGTATCCGGACGTTGTTGGGTGCGGAGTTCCTGGCGCTGACTCCCAAGGGGCCGGGCCAGCTGCCCAAGGGCGCCACGATCCCATTGGAGCGCACGATCGCGCCGTACGACGTGGTGCAGGCGTTCTCCGACCTCAGCCGCACGACCGACCAGCTCGACATCCCGCAGCTGTCGGCGGCGCTCAACACCCTCGGTGACATCTCGGCTCAGACGCCCGAGGAGTTCCGTGGGGCGATCAAGGGCGTGTCCGACCTGTCAGCCAACCTGGCGGCGCGTGACGAGCAGATCAACACGCTGCTGGTCAGTCTCAAGAAGGTCTCGGGCGTGCTCAACAGCCGCAACGACCAGCTGACGACGCTGTTCAAGGACGCCGACACGTTGTTCCGTGCGATCAGCGCCCGCCGTGACTCGATCCACCGGTTGCTGGTGTCGACGCAGACCATCTCGGCGCAGCTGCGCGGCCTGGTCAAGGACACCCAGTCCGATCTGCTGCCGGCGCTGCAGCAGCTCGACACCGTCACCGACATGCTCCGCAAGAACGAAGCCAGCCTCGACGAGGCGCTGCGGGTCTACCCGGGCTTCACGACGGTGTTCTCCAACGCCCTCGGCACCGGCCCCTGGTTCGACACCTACCTCGGTGGCCTGACGTCGCTGTCCGGTCTCGGCGAGAATCTCGCCGACCAGCTCAGGAAGGTACTCAACCCATGAGCAGCTCCGGATTCGCCCAGCGCTTCGCCGGTTTCTCCAAGGTCCTCGCGGCCGTCGTCGTGGTGCTGCTGATCGCCGCGACCCTGCTGTTCCTGAGCAATGGCGACGGCAAGCGCTACCTCACGGTCGACTTCGACCAGACCAACTCGGTCTACAAGGGCTCAGACGTCAAGATCCTCGGTGTCCCGGTCGGCAAGGTCGAGAGCCTGACCCCGCGCGGCAAGGTCGTGCGGGTCAAGATCGCCTACGACGGCAAGCAGAAGCTGCCCGCCGACGTCAAGGCCGTCGTGGTCTCGCCGTCGATCGTGGGCGACCGCTTCATCCAGCTGGCTCCCGCCTACAACGGTGGCGCGGTGCTCAAGGACGACGCCTACCTGCCGGTCGAGCGCACCGCCGTCCCGGTCGAGCTCGACGCGGTCTACCAATCGCTCGACGACCTCTCGGTGGCCCTCGGACCCGAGGGCGCCAACCAGCAGGGCCCGCTCAGCAAGCTGGTCGACGGCACCGCCGCGCAGCTCGACGGCCAGGGAGCCCAGGTCAACGAGACGCTCAAGAACTTCGGCAAGCTCAGCACGACGCTGTCCAACAACAAGGACGAGCTGTTCGGCAGCCTGCGCGAGGTCAACGAGTTCGTGAGCCTGCTCAAGACCAACGACTCCTCGGTGCGGGCCTTCAACGACAGCACGGCACAGGTCTCGACGGTGCTCGAGGGCGAGCGCGACGACCTCGCGGCCACCCTCGAGGCGCTCAGCAAGGCGCTCGTCGACGTCAACGGCCTGGTCAAGGAGAACCGCTCGGCGCTGCGGGGCAACGTCGACAACATCGCCTCGCTGGCCAATGTCCTGGCCAAGCGCAAGGACGAGCTCGAGAAGATCACGATCGCGGCACCGACGGCGCTGTCCAACGTCGCCCTGGCGTACAACGGCAAGACCGGCACGCTCGACACCCGCGCCGACATCCCGGAGGTGCTGAGCGGCATTCTGGGCAGTCCCACCGACCTGTTGTGCAACCTGCTGGGCGAGACGCCGCAGCAGGGCGGTCTGTGCTCCACGCTGACAGGCCTGCTCGACGGCCTCGGTGGCCTGGTGCCGGGCATCCCGGGCGTGCCCGGGCTCAACCGCACCGGTGCCGCCAGCGCGGCACCGGCCCCACCGGTCGAGAAGGTCAACTCCTCGATCGCCGAGATGCTGGCGGTGCAGTGATGAGAGCACGGACCATGCGACGAGGACTCCGCGCGGCAGCCCTGACGGCGGCAGCCGCCGTCGCGCTCAGCGGCTGCGGGTTCTCCCCCTACCAGCTGCCGCTGCCCGGCGGTGCCGATGTCGGCGACGACCCCTACTCGGTCAAGATCGCCTTCCGCGACGTGCTCGACCTCGTGCCGCAGAGCGCGGTCCGGGTCAACGACATCGCTGTCGGCAAGGTCACCGACATCAAGCTCGACGGCTGGACGGCCATGGTCACGGTCAAGATCAACCGCAACGCCAAGCTGCCCGACAACGCCGTCGCCACGATCCGTCAGACCAGCCTGCTCGGCGAGAAGTTCGTCTCGCTGGCACCTCCGACGACGGGCGCAGTTGGGGTGCTCGGCAACGGTGACGAGATCCCGCTCGACCGGTCGGGCCGCAACCCGGAGATCGAGGAGGTGCTCGGTGCCGCGTCGCTGCTGTTCAACGGCGGTGGCCTCGAGAAGACCAACACGATCGTCCGCGAGCTCAACAACGCACTCGGCGGCAACGAGCCCGAGATCAGGGAGCTGCTGTCGACGACGTCCGAGTTCATCGGCCAGCTCGACCAGAACAAGGAAGCGCTGCTGACGTCCCTCGAGAAGGTCAACCGGCTCGCGATCGCGGCCAACGACCAGACCGACTCGATCACCGGTGCCCTCGACGAGCTGCCCGAGGCGCTGCGCGTGGTCAACGGCCAGCGCGACGAGCTCGTGGGCCTGCTGCAGTCGCTCGACCGTCTCGGTGACGTCGCGACCGGGGTCATCCGCACCTCCAAGGCCGACACCGTCGCGGATCTCAAGGCGCTCGTCCCGACCCTGACCAACCTGTCTCGCGCGGGCGACGACCTCGCGACGTCGACGCAGGCGCTGCTGTCCTTCCCGTTCACCGACGGCTTCGTCGGCGGCAGCGTGGCCAGCGCGACGGGACGCTGCCAGGACGAGGGCAACGGTCAGAAGGAGATCAAGGAGGGCGCGTGCTTCGGCGACTTCGCCAACCTCTCGGTCAAGCTCAACATCGGTGTCGAGCAGCTCACCAACATCCTGGGCAACTTCGACCTCGGCGGACTGCTGGGCACGCCCACGGGCTCGACCCCGAGCACCGCCGACATCCCCGACGTCCAGCCGACGACCCCCCAGGGAGAGCCGACCACCGATCCCGCCGCCGACCCCACGGCCGGACTGCGTGACCTCGTGTCCAACCTGGTGCCCGGCGGATCGGGCCTGCCCGACCTGGGCCTGAACGGTGGACAGCCGTCGTCGGGAGCCACGCCGGCCCCTGCCGCGACGACGCCGACCAAGGCGCCCGCCGGCTTCCTGTGCTCGCTGCTCGGCAGCTGCCGGGCACCCGTGGCCAACAGTCCGTCGCCGGCTCTGTCGACGCTGCTGATCGATCCGGTGGTGGCGCCGTGATCACCAGGATGACCAAGATCCAGCTCGTGATCTTCGCGATCGTGACGATCATCGGTGGAGCGTTCGTCGGCGGACGCTACGCGCAGGTCGACCGGCTGGTCGTCGACCGCAGCTATCCGATCACGGCGCAGTTCAGCGACTCCGGCGGCATCTTCGCGGGGGCCCAGGTGACGTATCGCGGCATCCCGGTGGGCGAGGTCGCCAAGCTGCAGTTCGACAACGGCGGCGTCAAGGCGACGCTCGACATCGAGAACAGCGCTCCCGACATCCCCAGCGACGTCACGGCGATCGTGGCCAACAAGTCGGCGATCGGCGAGCAGTTCATCGACCTGCAGCCGCAGTCGGACGCCAAGCCGTACCTGGCGTCCGGATCGGTGATCCCGCTGGGACGCACGCGCATCCCGATCGACACCACGACACTGCTGGTCGACGTCAACAACCTCGTGACGTCCGTCGACACCGACAACCTGCGCACCGTCGTCGACGAGCTCGGACAGGCCTTCGAGGGCACCGGACCCGACCTCGCACGCATCCTCGACACCTCGTCGGACTTCATCCAGACGGCCGACGCCAACATCGACGTGACGCGCTCGCTCATCCGCGACTCCGACAGCGTGCTGCAGACGCAGATCGACAAGCGGGGCCAGCTCGCGACGTTCTCCAAGAACCTCGCGCTGCTCTCCGACACCCTCGTCGACGCCGATCCCGATCTGCGCCGTCTGCTCGACAAGGGCGGCGACAGCGCGGCGACGTTGCGCAAGGTCGTCGACGAGAACTCCGAAGACCTCGGCAACGCGATCCGCGACCTCGTCATCGCCAACAAGCCGCTGGCCGACAACGTGCTGGGCCTGCAGGCGGTCTTCATCCTCTACCCGTACCTGCTCGAGGGATCGTTCACGGCACTGGTCCCCAACGTGACGGGCGGCAAGGAGACCGGCGACTACAACGCCAAGTTCGGCCTCGTCCTCACGGACACCACGCCGACCTGCACGTACGCCCAGAACGGCGGCGACGCCTCGGGCTATCGCAAGCGTCTCGGCGAGGGCCGCATCTCTGACGTCCAGTTCGACGTGAACACGGACTGTAAGGTCAAGGACAACAAGATCGCCCGTCAGCCGTCCAAGACGGTGCTGCGTCGATCGGCCGCCGGTACGCCCTCCTACCAGGGCTCGACGGCAACTGGAAAGGACTCCTGGAAGTGGCTGTTGAGCGATCCGGTGAACCAGTAGCCTGGTCCGCCCGTACTCGGTCCATCCGCCTCCTCGCCGGGCTCTTCGGCCTGGGCGTCGTGCTCGCGCTGGTCGGTGTCGTGGTGCTGCCGGCCGTCGGTGACGACGGAGGCGACTCGGGCGAGCGCAACAAGGTCGTGGCGAGGGCCAACGACTTCGCGGTCGCCTACAACACCTACGACGTGGCCGATCTGGCCGATTACCAGAAGCGGCTCAAGGGCCTGCTGACGACGAGCTACGACAAGCAGTTCGTCGAGATCACCAACGCGGTCTTCGGCGCGCTCGAGAGCAAGCAGCAGAAGAGCGGCGACGCCAAGGTGCTCGGTGTCGCGATCGAGAGCATCGACGACGACTCGGCCACCGCGATCGTCGCGGTCGACGCCTCGATCACCAACACCGACAACGCGGCCGCGGTCGACCGACGCTTCCGCTGGAAGGTCACCTTCAGGAAGGTCAAGGGGGAGTGGCTGGTGTCGAACTTCGAGAGCGTCGCGTCGGTCGACGCCCAGGCGACCGCGGTGCCGTCCGATCCGTCGGCCACGGACCCGGCCCCGAGCGACGGCGCGACGACGCCCGCCCCGACAGGTGCCGCTCCGACCGAGCCCGCCGCCAGCGCACCTGCGCCGACCGAGGGAGCAGACCAGTGAGCGACTCCAACGGCCCCGTGCGCCGACGCCGCATCGCCGGCGAGGCCGCCCCCGCTGCTCCGGTGCAGAAGCCCGTCGTCAAGAAGGCCGCCAAGAAGCCGGCAGTCAAGAAGTCGTCGGCCGCGAAGGCCGCCGAGGGCAAGGCCTCGCCCGCTGCTGCGCCGTCGCCCGCGACCAAGAAGGCACCCGCTACCAAGAAGGCGCCCGCCACCAAGCCCGTGGGCACGGCCAAGGCCAAGGCCGCTGGTCCGTCGGTCGCGACCCCGGCACGCAAGCCGACCGTCACCAAGCCGGTCGTCGCGCCGAAGGTGCCCGGCCGGACGTCCGCGACGGCACCTGCCGACGACACGTCGCGCAACGACCGTCCGGCGGGCTCGCGCCCGTCCCGGCGTGACCTGCTGTGGCTCGTGCCGGCCACGCTGGTGACGATCGCGGCGCTCGTCGCGGGCGTGTGGTGCGTCGTTGCGCAGCCCGGTTCCGGCACGAGCGACAGCGACCTCGACACGTCGCGCCGGCAGGCCTCGTCGGCCGCGGCGAGCGCGTCCGAGGCGATCTTCTCGTTCCGCTACGACCAGCTCGATCAGCACCTCACGGCATCCAAGGCGCTCATGACGCCGGCGTTCGCCAAGGACTTCGACAAGATCGCGCCAGCCCTGACCGAGCTGGCTCCGCAGCGCAAGATCGTGGTGCAGGCGGTGGCGCGCGAATCGGGTGCCCTGCCGTGCGGAGACGACTGCTCGGCCACCCGGGCCGACGTGCTGGTGTTCGTCGACCAGGCGCGTCTGGTCGGCGACGACGCACAGCCCACGGTGTTCGCCAACCGCATCAAGGTGTCGATGGTCAAGGCCAAGGACGGCTGGCTCGTGTCCAACATCCGCGCCCTCTAGGTCGGGACCTTGGGCCCGTTGCCGGGCTTGCCCCGCGCAACCGAAACCTCTGCGGTTGCAGCGCGAAACCGCTGCAGCGTTGACGAAAAGCCAAATAGCGTCACCTATAAACCGGCTCTTGTCAAGACCCGCCCTTGCTTCGGCGTGGCTCCCGCGTTACACTGAACTTTCGCGCTCGCCTTGTCCTGCCCATCTCCTCACCGAGATGTCACGGCGCCCCTTGACCGGGGTCGATTGGCGTGCGCGGAGCACGACCTCACGAGCCACCCGCCTGCGAGCCCTTGGAAGGACCCCTCTTGGCCGCCTCGCGCACCTCCGCATCTGTTCAGCCCCGCCGTATCTCGTTCGCCAAAATTGCAGAACCCCTCGAGGTCCCAGAGCTTCTCGCTCTGCAGACCGACAGCTTCGCTTGGCTGATCGGCGACGAGAAGTGGCAGGAAGGTGTCGAAGCCGCTCTTGCAGCTGGCCGCACCGACGTGTCCACCAAGTCCGGTCTGGAGGAGATCTTCGAGGAGATCTCCCCGATCGAGGACTTCTCCGAGACGATGAGCCTGTCGTTCCGCGATCACCGCTTCGAGCCTCCGAAGTACTCGGTCGACGACTGCAAGGACCGCGACGTCACATACGCCGCGCCGCTGTTCGTCACCGCCGAGTTCATGAACAACGAGACCGGCGAGATCAAGAGCCAGACCGTCTTCATGGGCGACTTCCCGCTCATGACCGACAAGGGCACCTTCATCATCAACGGCACCGAGCGTGTCGTGGTGTCGCAGCTGGTCCGCTCGCCCGGTGTCTACTTCGAGCGCACGCCCGACAAGACGTCCGACAAGGACATCTACACGGCCAAGGTCATCCCCTCGCGCGGTGCCTGGCTCGAGTTCGAGATCGACAAGCGCGACATGGTCGGCGTCCGCCTCGACCGCAAGCGCAAGCAGAGCGTCACGGTGCTGCTCAAGGCCCTCGGCTGGACCGAGGCCCAGATCCTCGAGGAGTTCGGCCAGTACGAGTCGATCCGCCTGACCCTCGAGAAGGACAACACGGTCGGCCAGGACGACGCGCTGCTCGACATCTACCGCAAGCTGCGTCCGGGCGAACCGCCGAGCCGCGAAGCTGCCCAGACCCTTCTGGACAACTACTACTTCAACGCCAAGCGCTACGACACGGCCAAGGTCGGTCGCTACAAGATCAACAAGAAGCTCGGCGTCGACGAGGCCTTCGACCAGCAGACGCTGACGATCGACGACATCGTCTCGACGATCAAGTACATCGTCGCGCTGCACGCCGGTGAGACCGAGCTCGAGACGGCTGCCGGCTCGACGATCGTCGAGGCCGACGACATCGACCACTTCGGCAACCGCCGCATGCGGTCGGTCGGCGAGCTGATCCAGAACCAGCTCCGCACGGGCCTGGCCCGCATGGAGCGGGTCGTCCGCGAGCGCATGACGACCCAGGACGTCGAGGCCATCACGCCGCAGACCCTGATCAACATCCGCCCGGTCGTCGCGGCGCTGAAGGAGTTCTTCGGAACGTCGCAGCTGTCGCAGTTCATGGACCAGAACAACCCGCTCGCGGGCCTGACGCACAAGCGTCGTCTGTCGGCCCTCGGACCGGGTGGTCTGTCGCGTGAGCGCGCCGGCTACGAGGTCCGCGACGTCCACCCGTCGCACTACGGCCGCATGTGCCCCATCGAGACCCCCGAGGGCCCGAACATCGGCCTGATCGGCTCGCTGGCGTCGTACGGTCGCATCAACTCGTTCGGCTTCGTCGAGACCCCGTACCGCAAGGTCGTCGACGGCACCGTCACCGAGCAGATCGACTACCTGACCGCGACCGACGAGGACCGCTACATCGTCGCGCAGGCCAACTCGATCCTGACCGAGCAGTCGACCTTCGCCGAGGACATGGTCCTCGTGCGCCAGAAGGGTGGCGAGGCCGAGCTGCGTCCCGCCGCCGACGTCGACTACATGGACGTCTCGCCGCGTCAGATGGTGTCGGTGGCCACGGCCCTGATCCCGTTCCTCGAGCACGATGACGCCAACCGCGCCCTCATGGGCTCGAACATGCAGCGTCAGGCTGTCCCGCTGATCCGCAACGACGCGCCGCTCGTCGGCACCGGCATGGAGTTCCGTGCCGCCGTCGACGCCGGTGACGTCACGGTCGCCAAGGTCGCCGGCGTGGTCAACGAGGTGTCCGCGGACGCCATCGAGATCATGCAGGACGACGGTTCGTACTTCACGTACCGCCTGGCCAAGTTCAAGCGCTCCAACCAGGGCACCTGCACCAACCAGCGTCCGCTGGTGGCACACGGGCAGCGCGTCGAGGTCGGCACGCCGCTGGCCGACGGTCCCTGCACCGACGAGGGCGAGATGGCGCTGGGCACCAACCTGCTCGTCGCCTTCATGCCCTGGCAGGGTCACAACTACGAGGACGCGATCATCCTGTCCCAGCGTGTCGTCCAGGACGACCTGCTGACCTCGATCCACATCGAGGAGCACGAGGTCGACGCTCGCGACACCAAGCTCGGACCCGAGGAGATCACGCGGGACATCCCCAACGTCTCCGAGGAGATGCTGGCCGATCTCGACGAGCGCGGCATCATCCGCATCGGTGCCGAGGTCGGCAACGGTGACGTCCTGGTCGGCAAGGTCACGCCCAAGGGCGAGACCGAGCTGACGCCTGAGGAGCGACTGCTCCGGGCGATCTTCGGCGAGAAGGCGCGCGAGGTGCGCGACACCTCGCTCAAGGTCCCGCACGGCGAGTCCGGCACCGTCATCGGTGTGCGCGTGTTCGACTCCGCGGAGGGCGACGAGCTCTCCCCGGGCGTCAACCAGCTGGTTCGCGTCTACGTGGCCCAGAAGCGCAAGATCTCCAACGGTGACAAGCTCGCCGGTCGTCACGGCAACAAGGGCGTCATCTCCAAGATCAACCCGGTCGAGGACATGCCGTTCCTGGAGGACGGCACGCCCGTCGACATCGTCCTGAACCCCCTCGGCATCCCCGGACGCATGAACGTGGGACAGGTCCTGGAGACGCACCTCGGCTGGGTCGCCAAGACCGGCTGGGACATCACCGACATGAAGGACGAGTGGGCCGACCGCCTGCGCGCGATCGGTGCCGACCGTGCACCGCGCGACAGCAACGTCGCCACGCCGGTCTTCGACGGTGCCCGCGAGGACGAGATCCAGGGACTCCTGGCCTCGACCCTGCCCAACCGCGACGGTGAGCGCATGGTCAAGCGCGACGGCAAGGCCCGTCTGTTCGACGGCCGCACCGGCGAGCCCTTCCCCGACCCCGTGTCGGTGGGCTACATGTACCTGCTCAAGCTGCACCACCTGGTCGACGACAAGATCCATGCACGTTCCACGGGTCCGTACTCGATGATCACGCAGCAGCCCCTGGGCGGTAAGGCGCAGTTCGGCGGACAGCGTTTCGGTGAGATGGAGGTGTGGGCCCTCGAGGCCTACGGAGCGGCGTACGCGCTGCAGGAGCTCCTGACCATCAAGTCCGACGACATCCTCGGACGCGTCAAGGTCTACGAAGCCATCGTCAAGGGCGAGAACGTGCCGGAGCCGGGTATCCCGGAGTCCTTCAAGGTTCTCGTCAAGGAGATGCAGTCGCTGTGTCTCAACGTCGAGGTGCTCTCGAGCGACGGAACCGCTGTCGAGATGCGCGACGCCGAAGAGGATCTCTTCCGCGCCGCCGAAGAGCTCGGCATCGACCTGTCCCGGCGCGAGCCCTCCAGCGTGGAAGAAGTCTGAGCCTCGTCGAGGGGCCGTCGTCGCTGACGGCCCCTCGCACTCAGACCCTCCCGCCACTTAGCAAGAACCTCTGAAAGGGAAAGAAGACCAACGTGCTCGACGTGAACTTCTTCGATCAAATCCGGATCGGTCTCGCGACCGCCGACGACATCCGCGGATGGTCGTTCGGCGAGGTCAAGAAGCCTGAGACGATCAACTACCGCACGCTCAAGCCCGAGCGCGACGGACTCTTCTGCGAGAAGATCTTCGGCCCCACTCGCGACTGGGAGTGCTACTGCGGCAAGTACAAGCGCGTGCGCTTCAAGGGCATCATCTGCGAGCGCTGCGGCGTCGAGGTCACGCGGTCCAAGGTGCGCCGTGAGCGCATGGGCCACATCGAGCTCGCTGCTCCGGTCACGCACATCTGGTACTTCAAGGGTGTCCCCAGCCGTCTGGGCTACCTGCTCGACCTGGCACCGAAGGACCTCGAGAAGGTCATCTACTTCGCCGCCTACATGATCACGAAGGTCGACGAGGAGGCTCGTCACGCCGACCTGCCGAGCCTCGAGGCCAAGATCGACCTCGAGCGCCAGCAGCTCGAGAGCCGTCGTGACAACGAGGTCAACGAGCGCATGCAGAAGCTCGAGGAAGACCTCAAGGCCCTCGAGGACGAGGGTGCCAAGGCCGACGCCAAGCGCAAGGTCAAGGACTCCGCCGAGCGCGAGGCCAAGCAGCGTCGCGACCGCGCCCAGCGCGAGATCGACCGCCTCAACGAGGTCTGGGACCGCTTCACCAAGCTCAAGGTCCAGGACCTCGAGGGCGACGAGCTGCTCTACCGCGAGATGACGTACCGCTTCGGCAAGTACTTCGAGGGCTTCATGGGCGCCAAGGCGATCCAGCGTCGCCTGCAGGACTTCGACCTCGACGCCGAGCAGGAGTCGCTCAAGGAGATCATCGCGACGGGCAAGGGTCAGAAGAAGACCCGTGCGCTCAAGCGCCTCAAGGTCGTCGAGGCCTTCCGTGGCAGCAACAACGCCCCGGCCGGCATGGTCCTCGACGCGGTCCCGGTCATCCCGCCGGAGCTGCGTCCCATGGTCCAGCTCGACGGCGGTCGTTTCGCGACATCCGACCTCAACGACCTGTACCGCCGCGTGATCAACCGCAACAACCGGCTCAAGCGTCTGCTCGACCTCGGTGCGCCCGAGATCATCGTCAACAACGAGAAGCGGATGCTGCAGGAGGCCGTCGACTCGCTGTTCGACAACGGTCGCCGTGGTCGTCCCGTCACCGGGCCGGGCAACCGTCCGCTGAAGTCGATCTCCGACATGCTCAAGGGCAAGCAGGGTCGCTTCCGCCAGAACCTGCTCGGCAAGCGCGTCGACTACTCGGGCCGTTCGGTCATCATCGTCGGCCCGCAGCTCAAGCTGCACCAGTGCGGTCTGCCCAAGCAGATGGCGCTCGAGCTGTTCAAGCCGTTCGTCATGAAGCGGCTCGTCGACCTCAACCACGCGCAGAACATCAAGAGTGCCAAGCGCATGGTCGAGCGTGCTCGCCCGGTCGTGTGGGACGTCCTCGAAGAGGTCATCACCGAGCACCCCGTGCTGCTCAACCGTGCGCCCACGCTGCACCGTCTGGGCATCCAGGCGTTCGAGCCGCAGCTCATCGAGGGCAAGGCCATCCAGATCCACCCGCTCGTCTGCTCGGCGTTCAACGCCGACTTCGACGGTGACCAGATGGCCGTGCACCTGCCGCTGAGCGCCGAGGCCCAGGCCGAGGCACGCGTCCTGATGCTGTCGACCAACAACATCCTCAAGCCGTCCGACGGTCGTCCGGTCACCATGCCCACCCAGGACATGATCATCGGCCTGTACTTCCTGACGCTCGAGCGTTCGGGACACATCGGCGAGGGCCGTGCGTTCAGCACCGTGCCCGAGGCGATGATGGCCTTCGAGCGCCACGAGATCTCGCTGCAGAGCCACGTCAAGATCCGTATCGACGGCGAGATCCTCGAGACGACGCTCGGACGGGCGATCTTCAACGAGGCTCTGCCGGACGACTACCCGTACGTCAACATCCAGGTGGGCAAGAACCAGCTGGGTGTCATCGTCAACGACCTGGCCGAGCGCTACTCCAAGGTCGACGTCGCCAACGCCCTCGACAACCTCAAGGACACCGGCTTCCACTGGGGCACGCGCTCCGGCGTGACGGTCTCGATCGAGGACGTCGTGGTTCCCCCGCGCAAGCAGGAGATCCTGGGTGGCTACGAGACGCAGGCCGCCAAGGTGCAGACGCAGTTCGACCGCGGTCTGATCACCGAGGACGAGCGTCGTCAGGAGCTCATCGAGATCTGGACCCAGGCCACGGCCGAGGTGTCCGCCGAGATGGAGAAGGGCTTCGAGGAGGACAACCCGATCTGGATGATGGTCCACTCGGGTGCTCGCGGCAACATGATGCAGGTCCGTCAGATCGCCGGCATGCGTGGCCTCGTGGCCAACCCGAAGGGCGAGATCATCCCTCGTCCCATCAAGGCCAACTTCCGAGAGGGCCTGTCGGTCGTCGAGTACTTCATCGCGACCCACGGTGCCCGCAAGGGACTGGCCGATACGGCTCTGCGCACCGCCGACTCGGGCTACCTGACGCGTCGACTCGTCGACGTCAGCCAGGACGTCATCATCCGTGAGGAGGACTGCGGCACCGAGCGCGGCCTCAAGCAGGTCATCGCGACCAAGCTCGACGACGGTCGACTGACCGCCGCCGAGAACGTCGAGACGGCTGCCTACTCGCGCACCGCGGCGACCGATGTCACCAACGCGGCCGGCGACGTGCTGATCACGGCAGGCGGTGAGCTCGGCGACGTCGAGATCGCCCGCCTGATCGCCGAGGGCGTCGAGGAGATCAAGGTCCGCACGGTCCTGACGTGCGAGGCCAAGGCCGGCACGTGCGCCAAGTGCTACGGACGGTCGCTCGCGACCGGCAAGCTCGTCGACATCGGCGAGGCCGTCGGCACCATCGCGGCCCAGTCGATCGGTGAGCCCGGCACGCAGCTCACGATGCGTACCTTCCACACCGGTGGTGTGGCCGGTGACGACATCACGCACGGTCTGCCGCGCGTCGTCGAGCTGTTCGAGGCACGTCAGCCCAAGGGCAAGGCTCCCATCACGGAGTCCGCAGGTCGGGTCGTCATCGACGACTCCGACAAGACGCGCAAGCTCGTCGTCACCCCCGACGACGGCTCGGAGCCCCTCGAGTACCCCGTCACCAAGCGTGCTCGCCTCCTGATCCAGGACGGCGACCACGTCGAGGTCGGTCAGATGCTCACGCACGGCACGCCCGATCCGCAGGAGGTCCTGCGCATCCTCGGTGTCCGCCGCGCTCAGGAGCACCTCGTCGACCAGGTGCAGGAGGTCTACCGCTCGCAGGGTGTGGCCATCCACGACAAGCACATCGAGATCATCGTTCGCCAGATGCTCCGTCGGGTCACGGTCATCGAGCAGGGCGACGCCCAGCTCATCCCCGGTGACCTCGTCGATCGTGCGAAGTTCGAGGAGGAGAACCGGCGCGTCGTGGCCGAGGGCGGAACCCCCGCCTCCGGTCGTCCGGTGCTCATGGGCATCACGAAGGCCTCGCTGGCCGTCGAGTCGTGGCTGTCGGCCGCCTCCTTCCAGGAGACGACCCGCGTCCTGACCGACGCCGCCATCCACGGCAAGTCGGACTCGCTGCGCGGTCTGAAGGAGAACATCATCATCGGCAAGCTCATCCCGGCGGGTACCGGTCTCGACCGCTACCGCAACATCCGGGTCGAGCCCACCGAGGCCGCACGTCAGGCCGCCTACGCCGTCACCGGCTACGGCGACTACGACTACGGCTTCGGCGATGCAGCTGCCGCTCCCGTCCAGCTCGAGGACTTCGACTTCACGTCGTACGAGAAGAGCTAGTCACCCACCGCATGACAGGACCCCCGGCCACGCGGCCGGGGGTCCTGTCGTTGGTCGAGCCGATCCGCCACCGGTGATGAGGGTTGGTGGTTGCCGGACCTACCCGAAACCCTCGTCGCCCGTCGCGTGGCTAGACGCCGTTGCGCCGGAGCACCCGGTCGAGCTGCTCAGCGGTGATCGCGGCGTTCGCAGGCCGCTCGTAGAAGTGCTTGTGGGTCGGCGACTGGCCGCTGCCCGGCGCGCCCCGGTCGTTGCAGATCGCGTCGCCGGCGACGCAGAAGCTGATTGCCGCATGGCGAAGCGGGGTCGGGATTTGGGGGCCGGCTCCGAGGCGTCCGTGGCCGCCCGTCGGCTGGGCCGCGTAGGACCAGCGGGCGATGGGGTCGCCCGGGTTGTCCGTGGGATCGGCGATCATCGCGATGAGCGCCACGCGAGACCTCACGGACGGCGGCACCGACATCGCGGCGGTGTGCACGACGTGGGCGCCCTGGCTGAAGCCGACGAGGGCGAACCGGCTCGACGGGCACTCCGCGGCCAGTGACGCCAGGCGGTCGAGGGCCAGCCGGCCACCGGCCGCGGTGTTGCGCAGGAAACCGGCGGCCGTCGGCGTCGGCGACGAGTCGTACAGGACCGGCTCCATGTGCACCGTGACGTCGGCGCGCTGACGGAGCCGCCTAGCCAGCTGCTCGACCGTGACACGCACCTCCGTGCCGACGCCGAGGTTGCGATCGGCGCTCTGCATCGAGCCGCGGGCCCCGATCACGACGAGATCGGCGCACGTGCGAGCCGTCAGCAGGGGACCCGTGGGCGTGCGGACCGGATCGTCCGCGCGCGGCGAGCATCCGCTGAGGAGCAGGAGCGCTACGAGGGTGGCGGCTGCACGGGTCAGCCGATGGTTCACGGCGCCGTGACCGGAGCCTGCGTCGCGGCGGCAGTTGGCGTCGCGGCGGCCGCCTCGACGGATGAGGCAGGCACCCGCACGGAGGGCGGCTCCGCCTCGCGGAACAGCCACGTCAGCTTGGGCTCGAACAGCGGCCGGAAGGCCGTTGACACCGGCTTGGTCATCAGCAGGTTGGCCACCACGACAGCCACGACCATGCAGCCCACGACCGACGCCGCACCGTACTGCTCGAGCCGCGCCCACAGGTCGAACTGACGGTCGAGCAGGATGATGATGAAGCCGTGCAGCAGGTAGCAGTAGAACGTCCGGCCGCCCAGCACCGTCGTGATGGAGCGTGCCCGCGGGATCAGCGACAGCGTCGCGAACGTCAGCAGAGCTCCGACCAGCAGCAGCGAGCCTCGCGTCGCGATGCCACCCCACGGGCTGGCGTCGAGGGGGTCCTCGGAGTAGCGGTCCTTCCAGAGCAGCCACTGCGTCGTCCAGTCGCTCGCGTACAGCTGGCAGATGACGAACGACGTCACCAGCACGACGACCGAGGCGATGCGGATGCGCACGTCGCCGAGCCGCATGAACAGCTCGCGGTTCATGTGCAGCCCGATGACCCAGAACGGCAACAACGCCAGCACCTTGGGCAGGGCGAGGACGTTGGGGATCTCGATCAGGCCGGCGAGCAGGGAGATCACGATCGAGGTCGTGATGGGGTACTTCAGGGCCCGCCAGATGGGGGTCGTGATGCGCCAGATGAACAGGGCCGCGAGGAACCAGCCGAGCCACTGCGGCGACAGGATCATGAGGTTCTCGGGCTTGCCGTCGTAGTGGCGCGTGATGAGCTGCAGGCTCAGCTCGACCAGCAGGTACGGGACGATCAGCGTGCTGACGATGCGGCGGATCTGCCGGAAGTCGCCGATGTAGTGGCGTGCGGTGTAGCCCGAGATCAGGATGAAGAACGGCATGTGGAACAGGTAGATCCAGGTGTAGACGCCCTTGGCGGAGTCCATCACGACGAGCTCGGTCAGCGAGTGGCCGATGACGACCAGCAGCATGACCCAGTAGCGGGCGTTGTCGAGATAGGCCACGCGCTCCTTGGGGGGAGACGTGGCCACCGGAAGCGGGTCGAGAGCACTCATCGCAGATGACTCTAATAGCCTGACCTGAATCCGTCCTGAATCCGCCCCGTCCAGCCCGACCAGGGAGCCAGCCGTGCCCGAGGCCATCCGCACGCAGAGGCTCGGTGCGTATGCCGTGGCCTTCGACGGTGACCGCATCCTGCTGACCCGCATCTCGCACGTCGGCTACCCCGCGGGCACGTGGACGCTGCCCGGCGGCGGAGTCGACCACGGGGAGTCGCCGCACGACGCCGTGGTGCGCGAGCTGTACGAGGAGACGGGCCTGCAGGCGCTGTCGTCACGCCTGGTCGACGTCCACGACGTCCATGTGGTGGCGGCCGGCCGTGGTGATCGCTACGAGGACTACCACGGCGTGCACCTGCTCTACGCCGTCACCGTCGACCCCGCCATCACGCCGCGGGTCGTCGACGTCGGCGGCACGACGGATGTCGCGGTCTGGGTGCCGATCGGCGACGTGGGGTCAGTCGTGGCACCCGTGCTGCCGATGGTCGAGCACGTGCTGGCCCACGCCGACGAGTTCGGTGCCGGTCAGGCCCGCACCGATCAGGCCCGCGGCGGCGAGTAGAACAGCGCGGTGTAGTTGCCGCGCGCCGACAGGATGTAGACCGCGCGGGCGATCGACCCGTCCTTGGTCTTGACCGCGTACATCGTGCTGACCGAGTTGAGGTCCTCGACGACGTCCTTGGTCAGCGTGCCCTTGGGGCTGTTGGCCAGGACGTACTGCTCGGCGGTCTGGTCGGCGTCGACCGCGCGCTCGGTGGTCATCGCCGCGAACTGCGGCGTGTAGCCGCTCAGCAGCAGGGTCGCATCGGCGGGGGCGGTCCAGCCGTTGACCAGGGGCGTCGAGTTGGGGGCGTCGAGGTCCATCTTGGGCCAGATCAGGCCCGACGTCTCCGGGATCGTGTCGATGTCGGCGACGTCCTTCAGCTTGCCGGTGTCGCGCCCGAGCTGCGCGGCGCGCGGGTCTCCGACGTTCTCGGCGGTCAGCTGCATGACGGGCCGCGTCAGCGAACCGGGAGGCGCGGTGCGGGTGGCCAGGTTGCCGGTGTCGACGGTCATCGTCAGGCGGATCTCGCGCTCGCCCTCGGTCAGTCCGCGGGCGACGAGCTGGCAGCTCGTGATGCGTCGCTCCTCGGCGGTGCAGTACTTCGACAGATCGTCGAGCTCGATGCCGGCGTCGGGGATCGCGGCGGCGATCTGCGCCATCATGCGGCGGACCACGTCGGACGGGTCGCCGTCGATGCGCATCAACGAGATCGAGGTGTCGGGGCGCGGGGCGTCGTCGCCGATGAGCTTGAACGAGTCGGGGCTGGGACGCGTCGTGGGCGTGGGGGTGGGGCTGGGCGACGGTGTGCCGTCGGCCTCGTCCTCGGCGACCTTCTCTGCGGCCTCGGCGGCGCGCTGTGCCTCGATCGCCTGCAGCTCGGGACGGTAGGCCGCGATGAGGCGTGAGCTGCGGTAGCGGAACAGGGGGCCGAGCTGGGTCGCGCCCTGGGGCACGTAGAGGCCGTAGGCGATGGGGCTCTCGGGCCCCGACTCGTGGTCGGACAGGTCGGGGGCCTCCGTCGCCGTGGGCGTCGCGGTTGGCCTCGTGCCGTCGCTGGAGGTGCTGGAGTCGCAGCCTGCGAGCGCGACGAGTGCCACGGCGCACAGCAGCACGCGAGAGGTCCGAGCCATCATGAGTTCCCCTTGTCGTCTCCACCGCCGGTCGTGCCGCACGTCAGGGACATGATCGGTCGGTCGTCGGTCCGTCGCGACGGCGTCCCGCGCTCCGACACCACACGATATCGTTCCGTCGCAAGGCCTCCACGGCAGACAGGTCTTCCGGGAGCGCGACCGGGAAGGGACGGCGAGCACCGTGACGCGCACCTCGACGACCGACCGGGTCTTCGCCTCGCTGCGCGAGTCGATCGTGACGGGCGAGTTCCCGGCCGGCTCGCTGCACTCGATCTACCGGTTGGCCGATCTGCTGGGGGTGTCCCGCACGCCGGTGCGCGAGGCCGTCCTGCGCCTCGCCGACATCGGACTGGTCGCGATCGAGCGCAACCGGGGCGTGCGCATCCGCGGCGTCACGGTCGCCGACGTGCGGGCGGCGTTCGAGCTGCGGCTCATGGTCGAGGTGCCGGCAGCGGCGCTCGCGGCGGCCCACGCCGACGCCGCCACGGTCGCGACGATCCGGGCCGAGCTCGACCACATGCGCCGGCACGCGGCGGCCGACGACGAGCCGTCCTTCACGGCCCACGACCGCCGGTTGCACGAGGCGATCGCGGGGGCCATGGGCAATGCCCGGCTGAGGACGGAGGTCGCGACGCTGCGCGACTCGATCCAGTCCCGTGGAGCGTCCACGATCCGCCGGTCGCGGGGGATGGTCGAGCTGGCCCAGGAGCACGCGCCCGTCGTCGAGGCGATCGAGACCCGTGACCCGCAGGGCGCGGCGGCCCACATGGAGGCGCACCTCGTCCGCACCGCGACGCTCCTGATGGAGCAGGTGGCCGTCGACGGCGACGAGGTCGTCGACCCCGACTGGTCACGACCCCTGCGGGACCACCTCTACGTGCCGGGTCGCTCGGCGACGATCCAACCGCTCTCGCAGTAGCATGCTAGTCTCGCGACAGTCCTGACGTCGAAGGAGCGCACATGTCGGTCTTCCATCCCCAGCACCCCGAGTCGGTGTTCACCTACGGTGCTCCCGGCCTGAAGTTCGGCGTCGGCGCGCGGCACGAGCTCGGCCACGACCTGGCCCAGCTGGGTGCCCGCCGCGTGCTGCTCGTGACCGACCCCGGCGTGTTCGCGACGGGCGCGCCCACCGAGATCGCCGAGTCGCTGCGCGCTGCCTCGGTCGAAGCGGTCGTGTTCGACCGCTCGCGGGTCGAGCCCACCGACGCGAGCCTCGAGGAGGCGATCGCGTTCGCGCGGTCGGAGGGTCCGTTCGACGCCATCGTGGCCGTCGGCGGCGGCAGCAGCATCGACACCGCCAAGGCCGTCAACCTGCTCGTCACCAACGAGGGCGAGCTGATGGACTACGTCAACGCGCCCGTGGGCCGTGCCCGACCGCCCGAGAACGCTCTGCTGCCGCTCGTGGCCGTCCCCACCACGACCGGCACCGGCAGCGAGAGCACCACGATCTGCGTGCTCGACGTCGTGAGCCAGCACGTCAAGACCGGCATCTCGCACGCGCGGCTGCGTCCGACCCTCGCGGTCGTCGATCCCGAGCTGACGCTGACCCAGCCGGCGGGGGTCACGGCCGCCTCGGGTCTCGACATCCTGTGCCACGCGCTCGAGAGCTACACCGCGCGTCCGTTCACGTCCTACGAGCACAAGCAGGCCGACCAGCGGGTGCCCTACTGCGGAGCCAACCCCATCGCCGACATGTGGTCGGAGAAGGCGCTGAGCCTCATGGCCGGCTCGTTCCGCACGGCCGTCCGCGATGGTGACGACCTGGATGCCCGCACCGAGGTGGCCATGGCCGCGACGTTCGCGGGCCTCGGCTTCGGCAATGCCGGCGTGCACATCCCGCACGCCAACGCCTACCCGATCGCCGGTCAGGTGCGCGACTTCCGCCCTGAGGGCTACGGGGCGGACCACGCGATGGTGCCGCACGGCATGGCCGTCTCGCTGACCGCTCCCGCGGCCTTCCGGTTCACGTTCGAGGCCTCGCCCGAGCGGCACGTGCGCGCGGCCGAGCTGCTCGCACCTGATGCGGTGCGTCCCGACGACCCGGCCGAGTTCCTGCCGCAGGTGCTCGCGCAGATCATGCGCGACGTCGGCATCCCATCGGGCATCGGTGCCGTCGGCTTCGACGAGGGCGACGTCGACTCGCTGGTCGAGGGCACCATGAAGCAGCAGCGGCTGCTGGCCACTGCGCCGCTCGAGGTCCACGAGGACGACGTCGCGACGATCCTCGGCCAGTCGATCGAGATCTGGACGTGACGATCCTCGAGATCGCCACGGACGTCGTCGGCGAGCTTCGTCGCCTCGGCGTCGCCGATGTCGACGACTCCAGCCTGACGCGTGCCCTCTACAGCACCGATGCCTCGCTCTACCGGGTCGTGCCGCAGGTCGTCGTGCGACCGCGCAGCACCGAGGAGGTGCTCGCGACGATCGAGGCCTGCCGTTCCACGGGCACCCCGCTGACGTCCCGTGGCGCCGGCACGTCGATCGCCGGCAACGCCGTCGGCACCGGCGTCGTCATGGACCTCACGCGGCACCTCAACCGCGTCCACGACATCGACGTCGAGGCCCGCACCGCCCGTGTCGACCCCGGGGTCGTGCACGCCGTGCTGCAGAAGGCCGCCACGCCGCTGGGCCTGCGGTTCGGCCCCGATCCGTCGACGCACACGCGCTGCACCGTCGGCGGGATGATCGGCAACAACGCCTGCGGCTCGCGGGCTCTCGCGTACGGCCGCACCGCCGACAACGTCGTCGGGCTCGACCTCGTGACGATGGCGGGGGAGCAGCTGACGGTCGGCCGGGGCGAGGCCCCCACGTCGGCGACGCTCGACGACCTGCGCGCCCTGGTCGGTGCGAACCTCGCGACGATCCGCACCGAGTTCGGCCGGTTCGGCCGGCAGGTGTCGGGCTACAGCCTCGAGCACCTGCTGCCTGAGAACGGCTTCGACGTCGCGACGTTCATGGCCGGTACCGAGGGCACGCTCGCGACCATGACATCGGCCACCGTCCGGCTCGTCGAGGACCCGCCGGTGCGCCAGATCCTCGTGCTCGGGTACGCCTCGATGGCCGAGGCCGCCGACGACGTCCCGGCGCTGCTGCCGTTCGGGCCCACGGCGTGCGAGGGGCTCGACTCGCGCATCGTCGACGTCTACCGCGCCCACCGCGGTGCCGTGCCCGACCTGCCGCGTGGACAGGGCTGGCTGTTCGTCGAGATCTCCGGCGAGCACGTCGGCGAGGTCGCCGACACCGTGGCACGTGCCTCGCGCGCCGCGTCGGCGGTCGACCACCGCGTCGTCACCGACGGCGGCGAGCAGGCCGTGCTGTGGCGCATCCGCGAGGAGGGCGCCGGTCTCGCGACGCGCACCTTGCCCGGCAAGGCCCTCTCGGGCTGGGAGGACGCCGCGGTGCCGCCCGAGAAGCTCGGCACCTACCTGCGCGAGCTCGACGCCCTGCTCAAGGACCGCGGCCTCGACGGCGTCCCCTACGGCCACTTCGGCGACGGCTGCGTGCACATCCGCATCGACTTCCCGCTCGACGCCGAGGGTGGCCACCAGGTCTTCCGGCAGTTCCTCGTCGACGCCGCGACGCAGGTCGCGGCGCTCGGCGGTTCGCTGTCGGGCGAGCACGGCGACGGACGGGCCCGCTCCGAGCTGCTGCCCCTGATGTACTCGGGCGAGGCCATCTCGCTGTTCGAGCAGGTCAAGGCGATCCTCGATCCCGGCGACCTGCTCAACCCCGGGGTGCTCGTGCGTCCCGCCGCGGTCGACGCCGACCTGCGCGGCCCCGAGTCGATCCACTCGCCGGGTCGCGAGCAGCTGTCGCGGCGGCTCGGCCTGCGCCTGCTGCACGACGAGGGAGACCTCGGCAAGGCCGTGCACCGCTGCACCGGCGTCGGCAAGTGCATCGCCGACAACCGGGGTTCCAACGGCGTCATGTGCCCGTCGTTCCAGGCCACGCGCGACGAGAAGGACAGCACCCGCGGTCGCGCCCGCGTGCTGCAGGAGATGATCGACGGCCGACTCGTGACGGGCGGCTTCCGCGCGCCGGAGGTGCACGAGGCGCTCGACCTGTGCCTGTCGTGCAAGGGCTGCCTCAACGACTGCCCCACGGGCATCGACATGGCCAGCTACAAGTCCGAGGTGCTGCACCAGTCGTACAAGGGACGCCTGCGCCCGCGCAGTCACTACGTGCTGGGCCGGCTGCCGTTCTGGGCGCGCGTGACGTCGCCGATCGCCTGGCTCGCCAACCTGGGGCTGCGCACGCCCGGGGTCCGCTCGATCGCGCGATGGGTCGCCGGCGTCGACCAGCGCCGCAGCCTCCCGATGTTCGCGACCAGGCGGTTCACCCGCACCGCGCGACCCGTGCTCGAGCAGGGTCGCCCGAAGGTCGTCATCTGGGCCGACTCGTTCACGGAGTTCTTCTCGACGGCCGGGGGAGAGGCCGCTCTGCGCGTGCTCGACGGCGCGGGCTACGACGTCGAGGTGCTCGGCCGTCCCCAGTGCTGCGGCCTCACGTGGATCACGACGGGTCAGCTCGACACCGCGCGCGAGATGATCGGGCGAGCGGTCGACCAGCTGCACCCGTACGTCGCGGCGGGCGTCCCCGTCGTCGGCCTCGAGCCGTCGTGCCTGTCGGTCCTGCGGTCGGACGCCGTCGAGCTCGTCGACGACCCGCGTGCCGTCGACGTCGCGGCGGGGGTCTTCACCCTCGCCGAGCTGCTGCAGCGCACCGAGGGATGGACGCCGCCCGACCTCACCGGATCGACCCTGGTGGTGCAGCCGCACTGCCACCAGGCCTCGGTGCTGGGATTCGACGCCGACATGGCGATCATGACCGCGACCGGCGCGACGATCGACCGGGTGTCCGGCTGCTGCGGGCTGGCCGGCAACTTCGGCGTCGAGAAGGGCCACTATGAGGTCTCGGTCGCGGTGGCCGAGCAGCAGCTCATGCCGGCGATCCGCAACGCGCCGGCGGGCACGGTCGTCGTCGCCGACGGGTTCTCGTGCCGTACGCAGCTCGACGACCTCGCGTCGGTCGAGGCCGTCCACCTCGCGCAGCTGCTCGACCCGCGTCCGACATGATGGGCGCATGACCGGCGTGCCGCAGATCGACCACCTGACACTGCTGGAGGAGGCGACACGCCGCTTCGCGTCCCTCGTCCGGGAGGCGTCGGGCGACGAGCCCGTCCCGGCCTGCGACCCATGGGTCGTGCGTGACCTCGTCGAGCACCTCGGCACGGTGCACCGGTGGGCGGCGTCGATCGTCCTCAGCGGGCAGCGCCTGGTCGAGCCGGAGCCGCTGGTCGTCGGCGACCCGGCCGACTGGTACGCCGGCACGGCCACCGCGCTGCTCGCCGCGTTGCGCGCGGTCGACCCGGCCGAGCCGGTGCCCAACTTCTCGCGCATCGACGAGACGGCGGCGTTCTGGCCTCGCCGGCAGCTGCTCGAGACGACGGTCCACGTCGTCGACCTGCTGCAGGCGCTCGGACGCGACGAGTCGCAGTGGGCCGTCCCTGCCGAGCTCGCCGCCGACGGCATCGACGAGGTGCTGCGGATCTTCTTCCCGCGGATGACCGCAGGGGGCGCACGTCCCCACGTGCGCTCGCGCATCCGTCTGGTCGCCGCCGATCTCGACCGGTCGTGGGTCGTCGCGCCCGCCGAGGAGGAGGCGGGCTCTCCCGTGCAGCTCGACGCGACGGCCGACGCCGATGCCGTGGTCTCCGGGACGGCCTCCGACCTGTACCTCGCCCTGTGGCACCGCGTCCCGCGCGAGCGCCTGCAGTTCGACGGTGACGACGGCATCGCGCTGCTCGACGGCCCGACGACGCCCTGAACGTGCGGTGAACGTCCGGGACCGTGGATGGGTGAATTTGTTTCCGGGTGGGGGTGCCCGGTAGTATTTTCCTCTGTGCCTGAACTCATCAGGCCGATGCACGCATCCTGCCGGAATCCACGGTGGCGAGTGCATCACGACTCATGGCTCGCGCCAGCCAGAAGAAGGAAGTTTGTAGTGCCCACGATCAACCAGCTGGTCCGCAAGGGCCGTCAGCGCAAGGTCGTCAAGACGACGACCCCCGCGCTCAAGGGATCCCCTCAGCGTCGCGGTGTCTGCACCCGCGTCTACACCACCACCCCGAAGAAGCCCAACTCCGCGCTGCGCAAGGTCGCGCGCGTGAAGCTCTCGAGTGGTACCGAGGTCACTGCATACATTCCCGGCGAGGGCCACAACCTGCAGGAGCACTCGATCGTGCTCGTGCGCGGTGGCCGTGTGAAGGACCTTCCCGGCGTTCGCTACAAGATCATCCGTGGCGCCCTCGACACGCAGGCCGTCAAGGGACGCAAGCAGGCTCGCAGCCTGTACGGCGCCAAGAAGGAGAAGAAGTAATGCCTCGTAAGGGTCCCGCGCCCAAGCGCGTCGTCGAGACCGATCCGGTCTACGGCAGCCAGCTGGTCACCTCGCTGATCAACAAGGTCCTGGTCGACGGCAAGAAGCAGGTCGCCCAGCGCATCGTCTACACCGCCCTCGAGGGCACCCGTGAGAAGTCGGGCACCGATCCGGTCATCACGCTCAAGCGCGCGCTCGACAACGTCAAGCCCGCCATCGAGGTCAAGAGCCGCCGCGTCGGCGGCGCGACCTACCAGGTCCCGATCGAGGTCCGCGCGGTCCGCCAGAACACCCTGGCCCTGCGCTGGCTCGTCAGCTACGCCGGCTCGCGCCGCGAGAAGACGATGGCCGAGCGCCTCATGAACGAGCTCCTCGACGCCAGCAACGGCCTCGGCGGCGCCGTCAAGAAGCGCGAGGACACGCACAAGATGGCCGAGGCCAACAAGGCGTTCGCGCACTACCGCTGGTAAGTCAGCACCACCTCCACCTCTCGCCTGCCCCCTGACCGGGGGGCGGGCGGGGCATCCGCATCAAAGGAAGCGATCACACTCGTGGCAACCGACATCACCACCGACCTCAACCGGGTCCGCAACATCGGCATCATGGCTCACATCGATGCCGGCAAGACCACGACGACCGAGCGCATCCTGTTCTACACCGGCATCAACTACAAGATCGGTGAGGTCCACGACGGCGGCGCCACGATGGACTGGATGGAGCAGGAGCAGGAGCGCGGCATCACGATCACGTCGGCCGCGACGACCTGCTGGTGGAAGGACAACCAGATCAACATCATCGACACCCCCGGGCACGTCGACTTCACCGTCGAGGTCGAGCGCAACCTGCGCGTCCTCGACGGTGCTGTCGCCGTCTTCGACGGTGTCGCCGGCGTCGAGCCGCAGTCCGAGACGGTCTGGCGCCAGGCCGACAAGTACGGCGTCCCGCGCATGTGCTTCGTCAACAAGCTCGACCGCACGGGTGCCAGCTTCGACTACTGCGTCAAGACGATCCGCGAGCGCCTCGGCGCCACGGCCCTCGTCCTGCAGGTCCCGATCGGTGCCGAGGGCGACTTCATCGGCGTCGTCGACCTGATCGGCAACCGCGCGCTGGTCTGGCGCGGCGAGACCGCGATCGGCGAGGACTACACGATCGAGGAGATCCCCGCCGATCTCGCCGACGAGGCCGCCGCCGCCCGCACCGAGATGATCGAGACCCTGGCCGACCAGGACGACGAGTTCGCCGAGGCCTACCTCGACGGTGCCGAGATCACCCCCGAGCTGCTCAAGCCGGCCATCCGCCGCGCGACGCTGGCCGCCAAGCTCAACCCCGTGCTGTGCGGCACGGCGTTCAAGAACAAGGGCGTCCAGCCCCTGCTCGACGCCGTCATCGACTTCCTGCCCTCGCCGATCGACGTCGGAGCCATCACGGGCCTCGATCCCCGCGACGAGACCAAGACCGACACCCGCGAGCCCAACGAGAGCGAGCCGTTCGCGGCCCTCGCGTTCAAGATCGCGTCCGACCCGCACCTGGGCAAGCTGACCTACCTGCGCGTCTACTCCGGCCGCCTCGAGTCCGGCTCCACGGTCATCAACGTGACCAAGGGCCGCAAGGAGCGCATCGGCAAGATCTACCAGATGCACGCCAACAAGCGCGCCGAGATCGCATCGGTCGGCGCCGGCCAGATCGTCGCCGTCATGGGTCTGAAGGACACCACGACCGGCGAGACGCTGGCCGACCCGCAGAAGCAGATCGTCCTCGAGTCGATGACGTTCCCCGCGCCGGTCATCCAGGTGGCCATCGAGCCCAAGACCAAGAGCGACCAGGAGAAGCTGGGCACCGCGATCCAGCGCCTCGCCGAGGAGGACCCGACGTTCCAGGTCCACACCGACGAGGAGACCGGCCAGACGATCATCGCCGGCATGGGCGAGCTGCACCTCGACATCCTCGTCGACCGCATGAAGCGCGAGTTCAACGTCGAGGCCAACGTCGGCAAGCCGCAGGTCGCGTACCGCGAGACCATCAAGCGCAAGGTCGAGAACGTCAGCTACACCCACAAGAAGCAGACGGGTGGCTCGGGCCAGTTCGCCAAGGTCATCATCTCGATCGAGCCCACGGGCCCCCTCGCCGGCGGCGAGGGCGGATACGAGTTCGACAATGCCGTCTCCGGTGGCCGCGTGCCCCGCGAGTACATCCCCTCCGTCGACCAGGGTGCGCAGGACGCCATGCAGTTCGGTGTCCTCGCCGGCTACCAGATGGTCGACGTCAAGGTCACCCTGGAGGACGGCGCGTACCACGACGTCGACTCCTCGGAGCTCGCCTTCAAGCTCGCCGGTTCCATGGCGTTCAAGGAAGCGGCTCGCAAGGCCGATCCGGTGATCCTCGAGCCCGTGTTCGCGGTCGAGGTCACCACGCCCGAGGACTACATGGGCGACGTGATCGGCGACCTCAACTCCCGCCGTGGCCAGGTTCAGGCCATGGAGGAAGGAATGGGCGGCGTCAAGATCGTCAAGGCGATCGTCCCCCTTTCCGAGATGTTCGGGTATGTGGGCGACCTGAGGTCGAAGACCTCGGGCCGTGCGTCATACTCGATGCAGTTCGACTCCTACGCGGAGGTTCCCAAGAACGTCGCGGAAGAGATCATCAAAAAGGCCCGCGGCGAGTAACAGCGGACCATCTCATAAGATGGCCTGAGGTACTCGTGCCGCGAGTATCCGACGGCGTTCAACAGCAACCAATTCGAAGAAGGAGCCCCACGTGGCTAAGGCGAAGTTCGAGCGGACCAAGCCGCACATGAACATCGGCACCATCGGTCACATCGACCACGGTAAGACGACTCTTACCGCGGCGATCACCAAGGTGCTGCACGACAAGTACCCCGATCTGAACGAGGCCTCGGCCTTCGATCAGATCGACAAGGCGCCTGAAGAGAAGCAGCGCGGCATCACGATCTCGATCTCGCACGTCGAGTACCAGACCGAGAACCGCCACTACGCGCACGTCGACTGCCCGGGTCACGCCGACTATGTCAAGAACATGATCACCGGCGCGGCTCAGATGGACGGCGCGATCCTCGTGGTCGCCGCGACTGACGGCCCCATGCCCCAGACGCGTGAGCACGTGCTGCTCGCCAAGCAGGTCGGCGTGCCGGCCATGGTCGTCGCGCTCAACAAGTGCGACATGGTCGACGACGAGGAGATCCTGGAGCTCGTCGAGCTCGAGGTCCGTGAGCTCCTGAGCGATCAGGACTTCGACGGCGACAACGTCCCCGTCGTCAAGGTGGCGGCCGTCCCGGCCCTCGCCGGCGACGCCAAGTGGGGCGAGTCGGTCCTCGAGCTCATGCAGGCTGTCGACGACTACATCCCGATGCCCCCGCGTGAGACGGACAAGCCGTTCCTCATGCCGGTCGAGGACGTCTTCACGATCACCGGTCGTGGAACCGTCATCACGGGCCGTATCGAGCGCGGCATCGTCAAGGTGACCGACACCGTCGACATCATCGGCATCCGCGAGACCAAGCAGACCACCACGGTCACCGGTATCGAGATGTTCCGCAAGCTGCTCGACGAGGGTCAGGCCGGCGAGAACGTCGGACTGCTTCTGCGCGGTACCAAGCGCGAGGACGTCGAGCGCGGCATGGTCATCATCGCGCCCGGTTCCACGACTCCCCACACGGAGTTCGAGGGTCAGGTCTACATCCTGTCGAAGGAGGAGGGTGGCCGTCACACGCCGTTCTTCAACAACTACCGTCCGCAGTTCTACTTCCGCACGACGGACGTCACCGGCGTCGTCACGCTGCCCGAGGGCACCGAGATGGTCATGCCCGGCGACAACACCGAGATGAGCGTCGAGCTCATCCAGCCCATCGCCATGGAGGACGGACTCCGGTTCGCCATCCGTGAGGGTGGACGCACGGTCGGTGCAGGCCGCGTCACGAAGATCAACAAGTAAGGTTCTCGGACCTCACTGGCAAGGGCCCCATCCCGCTTCGGCGGGGTGGGGCCCTTCGCTGTTCCGGCACAGGTCCCGTCTACGGACGGTGCACACGCGTCCGCCCGCGTCCTCGGGCGGTGCACCGGCGTCCACGACGGCCGGCAAGCCGGACGCCGGCGCACCGGCTACGCGTCAGGGTGGACGCCGGCGCACCGCCGTCTGTCGGGAGTGGGTCCCAGTCGCGTCCTTTTGGCGGACACGCCGTGGCGGATTACGCAACACATCACTAACCTAATTCGCATGGGACATGATCACTCGCACGGCACTGGTGTGCAGCACCGTGGCCGGCTCGCGCTCGTACTCGCGCTCTCACTCACAGTTCTCGTCGTGGAGGCGGTCGTCGCAGCGCTCACCGGCAGCCTGGCGCTGCTGGCCGACGCGGGCCACATGCTCGGTGACTCCTTCGGACTCGTGATGGCCCTGGCCGCGATCACGGTGGCGCAGCGCGGGGGAGCAGCTGGATCTCGACGCAGCTTCGGCTACCAACGCACCGAGATCCTGGCAGCGGGGCTCAACGGACTCATCCTGCTGGGCCTGGCCGGGTGGATCGCGATCAGCGCGGTTCGCCGATTCGGTGACTCGCCCGAGCTCGATGGCGGGCTCGTGCTGGCCGCAGGTGCCGTTGGCCTGGCCGTCAACATCGTCGGGCTCCTGCTGTTGCGATCCGGCGCGGAGGAGAGCCTGAACGTGCGCGGTGCATACCTCGAGGTGCTGGGCGACGCGCTCGGCTCGGTCGCGGTCCTGGTGTCAGCGACCGTCATCCTGACGCTCCAGTGGTATCCGGCCGATGCAGTCGCCTCCCTCGTGATCGCCGCGATGATCGTGCCCCGGGCCGTGTCGCTGCTGAAGGACGTCGTGGAGGTGCTGCTCGAGTCGACCCCGGACCACGTCGACCTCGACGATCTGCGTGCCCACATCGTCGGCACCCCAGGCGTCAAGGAGGTCCACGACCTGCACGTCTGGACCATCACGTCCGGCATGCCGATCATGAGCGCGCACGTCGTGGTCGATGACGATGTCACCGGCATGGACGAGGCGCACGCCGTGCTCGACCGGCTGCGTGGATGCCTCGCCGAGCACTTCGACGTCGAGCACTCGACCTTCCAGATCGAGCCGGCAGGGCATCTCGACTCCGAGCACCACGTCCACCACTGAGGCGCAGGCGTCCCCGCACATGGCGACGGCCCGCCGCCTGGTGGCGACGGGCCGTGCGTGCAGCAGGTGAGTGAGTGCTCAGGACGTCGGCAGGTCCACCGAGAAGATCTTCTCGGGGATCTCCTTGTCCTGGCCGATGATCTTGGCGGCACCGCGCTTGTACTGGAACTGATAGGCGTCGGCGCGGGTGTTGATCTGGAAGGCGACCCAGCCGGTCGTCTGCTCGCCGGCGCTGGCCTCCTCCCACGGGGTGAAGCCGGCTGCCGACATGTCGTCGTCGATGATGCCGGTCGTCGTGCCGCCGAGCTCTCCGCCGGAGTAGAGAGTGAACCCGCCCTGGATGCCACCGCTGTACTTGTCACCCGCGGTGGTGTCGAGCTGGACGAGCACCCACTCGCCGCCGCCCTCGGGAATGTTGGTCTTGGAGGGCGCCTGGAAGTCGCGCACCAGCTTGGTGATCTTGATGGTGTTGCCAAACTCCTCGTCCGTGATGGTCTGGTCGACCGCGATCTCGGTCTGTGCGGCCGCCGGCGACTCGGTCGTCTCCTCCGGTGTCGGGGACGACGTGGAGGCCGTGGTGTCAGGAGCAGTGGCACCGGAGTCGCCGTCGCTGCTGTCGGAGCCGCCGCAGGCGGACAGGCTGAGCAGCAGTGCTGCTGCGGCAGAGGCGGCCGGGACACGCAAGGATGAGAGACGCATGGAGATCCTTCGTTCGCAGGGCGCACAGGGTCCTTTCCCCGTGCAGGACGTTGACAGACTCTCACCTCGGAGCCCAGCGGGCTCTGCAGGGGGCGGACGCGAGCGCGTCGCTCGTCCATGGTGAGAGCCGATTTGTGTTTACCGCAGGCCGTCTGTCAGAATAGTTCGGTTGCTCCGGCTCGATCGCTGGGGTGCTGTGCGTCCGGCCTCTCACGCCGATCACGATGCTGGCACCGAACCTGAGATCGAGCTTGTCCCGCCCCCTTTCCACGACGGGGAGGTGCGGGTCCAACCACCTAACTCGACACGTGTGTGACGCATGCCTTTTCTACGGCCGCGACACGCCCGACCTCGGGGGTCGGCGGTGGGGAGGAGCCTTTCTCCCTCGATCCGGGGCGAGACTGCGAAGCGAACGAACGTAAAGGACAAGCGAGAGCATGGCGGGACAAAAAATCCGTATCCGGCTCAAGGCCTACGACCACGAGGTCATTGACTCGTCGGCGCGCAAGATCGTCGACACGGTGACGCGCACGGGTGCCAAGGTCGCAGGACCGGTGCCGTTGCCCACCGAGAAGAACGTGTTCTGTGTGATCCGTTCGCCGCACAAGTACAAGGACAGCCGCGAGCACTTCGAGATGCGCACGCACAAGCGCCTCATCGACATCATTGACCCGACGCCGAAGACGGTCGACTCGCTCATGCGACTCGACCTGCCTGCCGGCGTCGACATCGAGATCAAGCTCTGAGGGGAGCCAGCGACCAATGAGCGACACCAGCACTGCAACCACGCGCGGCCTCCTCGGCCGCAAGCTCGGCATGACCCAGG
This sequence comes from Aeromicrobium fastidiosum, assembly GCF_017876595.1. Lineage (NCBI taxonomy): Bacteria > Bacillati > Actinomycetota > Actinomycetes > Propionibacteriales > Nocardioidaceae > Aeromicrobium > Aeromicrobium fastidiosum. The sequence goes on from NZ_JAGIOG010000001.1 coordinate 1,861,781, forward strand.
TCTGGGATGCCGACAACAAGTTGATCCCCGTCACGGTCCTTGCTGCCGACACCAACGTCGTCACGCAGATCCGTACGCGTGAGACCGACGGCTACTCCGCCGTCCAGCTCGGCTTCGGCGAGATCGACGGCCGCAAGGTCAACAAGCCCGTCACGGGTCACTTCGACAAGGCCGGCGTCACGCCGCGTCGTCACGTCGTCGAGATCCGCACCGAGGCCATCGCCGACTACACGCTCGGCCAGGAGGTCTCCCCGGAGATCTTCGCCGCCGGAGACGTCGTCGACGTGACCGCCACCAGCAAGGGCAAGGGCTTCGCCGGCGTCATGAAGCGTCACGGCTTCCACGGCGTCGGTGCCTCCCACGGCGCCCACCGCAACCACCGCAAGCCCGGCTCGATCGGTGGCTGCGCCACCCCGGGTCGTGTCTTCAAGGGCATGCGCATGGCCGGCCAGATGGGCTCGGAGCAGGTCACCACCCAGAACCTCAAGGTCCACGCGGTCGACATCGACAAGGGCGTCATCCTGATCAAGGGCGCGGTTCCCGGCCCCAAGGGTGCTCTCGTCGTCATCCGCTCTGCAGTGAAGGGAGCCTGACACCATGGTCAACACCATCGATGCTCAGCTGCCCGTCGACATCTTCGACGTCCAGACCAACATCCCGCTGATCCACCAGGTCGTCGTCGCGCAGCTCGCGGCGGCTCGCCAGGGCACGCACAGCACCAAGTCGCGTGGCGAGGTCTCCGGCGGTGGCAAGAAGCCGTACCGCCAGAAGGGCACCGGTCGCGCCCGTCAGGGCTCGATCCGCGCACCCCAGTACAACGGTGGTGGCATCGTGCACGGCCCCAAGCCGCGCGACTACTCGCAGCGCACCAACAAGAAGATGAAGGCCGCCGCCCTGCGCGGTGCTCTCTCGGACCGCGCTCGCACGGGTCGTCTGCACGTCGTCGACAGCATCGTGGGCGGCGACAAGCCGTCGACGAAGGCTGCTCTCGCGACGCTGCTCGAGCTCACCCCACGCCCCCGCGTGCTGATCGTCGTCGATCGTGACGACACCATCACGGCGCTCAGCCTCCGCAACCACGACAGCGCGAACATCCTGACGTTCGACCAGCTCAACACGTACGACGTGCTGAAGGCCGACGACCTGGTGTTCACGCAGGCCGCGTTCGACGCCTTCGTGGCGGCGCGCTCGACCGAGGGTGCCGAGACGGTCTCGCTGAAGGCGCACGCCACGGACGTGTCGAAGAACGACAAGCCCGCCGGTGCCCCCAAGAAGGCCGCCAAGAAGGCTCCTGCCAAGAAGGCCGCTGCAGCCAAGGCCGTCGAGACCCCGTCAGCCAAGGCCGACGAGGCGCCCGCCGCCAAGGCCGACAAGCCTGCCGGCACGGCCACCCAGCCCTACGGTCCCGGCTCGAAGGCGCCCCTCAAGAGCGGCAACGCTCCCAAGGGACACGAGATCAAGGGCAACGAGGACTCGATGAAGTACCACGAGCCCGACGGCCAGTGGTACGAGTCGACCGTCGCCGAGGTCTGGTTCGACTCCGCCGAGACGGCCGAGGCCGCCGGCTTCACGAAGGCAGGTGCCTGATGAGCACGATCTACAAGGACCACCGCGACGTCCTGATCGCCCCGGTGGTCAGCGAGAAGAGCTACGGCCTCCTCGACGACAACAAGTACACGTTCGTGGTGCACCCCGACGCCAACAAGACGGAGATCAAGATCGCCGTCGAGAAGATCTTCGGCGTCAAGGTCACCGCGGTCAACACGCTCAACCGCAAGGGCAAGACCCGTCGCACCAAGTCGGGTCTTGGCAAGCGCAAGGACACGAAGCGAGCAATCGTGAGTGTCGCTGCCGGTCAGAGCATCGACATCTTCTCGACGCCGAGCGCCTGAGGACTGAGGACACATGGCCATTCGCAAGTACAAGCCGACCACGCCGGGCCGACGAGGCTCCAGCGTCGCCGACTTCGCCGAGATCACCCGCACCACGCCGGAGAAGTCCCTGGTGGAGCCGCTGCCCAAGAAGGGCGGCCGCAACAACCAGGGCCGGATCACGACGCGGCACCAGGGTGGCGGACACAAGCGCGCCTACCGCATCATCGACTTCCGTCGCTACGACAAGGACGGCGTCCCCGCGAAGGTCGCTCACATCGAGTACGACCCCAACCGCACGGCACGCATCGCGCTGCTGCACTACGCGGACGGCGAGAAGCGCTACATCATCGCGCCCGAGGGTCTCAAGCAGGGCATGACCGTCGAGGCCGGCGTCGGCTCCGACATCAAGGTCGGCAACAACCTGCCGCTGCGCAACATCCCCGTCGGAACGCTGCTGCACAACATCGAGCTGCGCCCCGGTGGCGGAGCCAAGATGGGCCGTTCGGCCGGTGTGCGCGTCCAGCTCGTCGCCAAGGAAGGCGCCAAGGCGCAGCTGCGTCTGCCTTCCGGCGAGATGCGCTACGTCGACGTCCGCTGCCGCGCCACGATCGGCGAGGTCGGCAACGCCGAGCAGTCCAACATCAACTGGGGCAAGGCCGGCCGCAACCGCTGGAAGGGCAAGCGCCCGACCGTCCGTGGTGTCGCCATGAACCCGGTCGACCACCCGCACGGTGGTGGTGAGGGCAAGACGTCCGGTGGACGTCACCCCGTCTCGCCGTGGGGCAAGCCGGAGGGCCGTACGCGCAAGCGCAAGGCCAGCGACTCCCAGATCGTCCGCCGCCGCAAGTCCGGCCGCTAAAGAGGATTGGTTCACTAATGCCACGCAGTTTGAAGAAGGGCCCGTTCGTTGACGGGCACCTCGAGAAGAAGGTCGACGCGCAGAACGCGGCCGACACGCACACCGTGATCAAGACCTGGTCGCGTCGCTCGATGATCCTGCCGTCCTTCATCGGACACACGATCGCCGTGCACGACGGCCGCAAGCACGTGCCCGTGTTCATCACGGACTCGATGGTGGGTCACAAGCTGGGCGAGTTCGCCCCGACCCGCACGTTCCGTGGTCACGAGAAGGACGACCGGAAGGCGAAGAGGCGATGAGTGCAGCTACCCGTGAGAGCGTCAGCGCTCGCCGCGAGCGTCTGCTGGGCGACGAGCCCGGTGCCTTCGCCGTGTCGCGCTTCGTGCGCGTCACCGCGCAGAAGTCGCGCCGCATCGGCGACCTGATCCGTGGCGAGTCCGTCGAGAACGCGCTCAACATCCTGCAGTTCGCGCCGCAGGCCGTCGCCGAGGTGTTCTACAAGCTCGTCGACAGCGCTGCTGCGAACGCCGAGAGCACCGAGGGTCTCGACCGCTCGACGCTGATCATCACGACGGTCCACGTCGACGAGGGTCCGACCATGAAGCGTTGGCGTCCGCGCGCCAAGGGTGCGGCCAACCGCATCCTCAAGCGCAGCAGCCACCTGACGGTCGTCGTCCAGCCGGCCGACTTCGTGCAGGCCAAGGCCGAGGCGGCCAACATCAAGAACTCCAAGAAGAAGGGCGGGAACCGATAGTGGGACAGAAGATCAACCCTCACGGGTTCCGACTCGGCATCTCCACCGATCACAAGAGCCGTTGGTACGCCGACAAGCTCTACAAGAGCTACGTCGGTGAGGACGTCCAGATCCGCAGGATGCTCACCAAGGGCATGGACCGTGCCGGCATCAGCCGCGTCGAGATCGAGCGCACGCGTGACCGCGTTCGTGTCGACATCCACACGGCCCGCCCTGGCATCGTCATCGGCCGCCGTGGCGCCGAGGCCGACCGCATCCGCGGCGACCTCGAGAAGCTCACGGGCAAGCAGGTGCAGCTCAACATCCTCGAGGTCAAGAACCCCGAGATGGATGCGCAGCTGGTCGCCCAGGGCGTCGCCGAGCAGCTCTCGGGCCGCGTGCAGTTCCGTCGTGCCATGCGCAAGGCGATGCAGTCCACGATGCGCTCGGGTGCCAAGGGCATCCGGATCCAGTGCTCGGGTCGTCTCGGCGGCGCCGAGATGAGCCGCTCGGAGTTCTACCGCGAGGGCCGCGTGCCCCTGCACACGCTCCGTGCCGACGTCGACTACGGCTTCTACGAGGCCAAGACCACCTTCGGTCGCATCGGCGTCAAGGTCTGGATCTACAAGGGCGAGGTCGCCGGCACCCGTGCCGAGCGCGAGGCGGAGGCCGCCAAGCGCGCCGCCGCTCCCGGCAGCAACCGTCGTCCCGCCCGTGGCGGAGCTCCTACCGGTGGTGCCCGTCGTCCCGAGCGTCCCGCTCGCGATGACGCCGCCCCCGCGACGGACGCCGCCGCTGCACCCACCGAGGCACCCGCCGAGGCGGTCGCCGCTACTCCGGCAGGGGAGGCTTCCTGATGTTGATGCCCCGCAGGGTCAAGTACCGCAAGCAGCACCACCCCGCACGTCGCGGCGCCGCCAAGGGCGGCACCGAGCTGGCGTTCGGCGACTTCGGCATCCAGTGCATCACGCCCGCCTACGTGACCAACCGTCAGATCGAGTCCGCTCGTATCGCCATGACGCGTCACATGAAGCGTGGCGGCAAGGTCTGGATCAACATCTACCCCGACCGTCCGCTCACCAAGAAGCCTGCCGAGACCCGCATGGGTTCCGGTAAGGGTTCGCCCGAGTGGTGGGTCGCCAACGTCAAGCCCGGCCGCGTCATGTTCGAGCTGTCCGGCGTCGACGAGAAGACCGCCCGTGAGGCCACGCGCCTCGCGATCCACAAGCTGCCCATGAAGGCACGCTTCATCTCCCGAGAGACAGGTGAGCTGTGATGGCCGCAGTGACCACCGCCGCAGAACTGCGCGCCGTCAGCTCCGACGACCTGGCGCAGAAGCTGGCCGAGTCCAAGGAAGAGCTGTTCAACCTGCGTTTCCAGAACGCGACCGGACAGCTCGACAACACCGCCCGTCTGCGCGCAGTGCGCAAGGACATCGCCCGCATCTACACCGTCATGCGTGAGCGCGAGCTCGGCATCGTGGAAGAGGTTGAGGCATGAGTGACAAGAAGGCAGAAGTGACCAACGAGCGCACAGCACGCAAGACCCGCGAGGGTCTCGTCGTCAGCGACAAGATGGACAAGACCGTCGTGGTCAACGTCGAGGACCGCGTCAAGCACGCGCTCTACGGCAAGGTGCTGCGTCGCAACATCAAGCTGAAGGCTCACGACGAGTCCAACGCTGCCGGCATCGGCGACCGGGTCCTGATCATGGAGACCCGTCCGCTGTCGGCCACCAAGCGTTGGCGCATCGTCGAGATCCTCGAGAAGGCGAAGTAAGCCATGATCCAGCAGGAGTCCCGACTCAAGGTCGCCGACAACACCGGTGCTAAGGAAATCCTCTGCATCCGTGTCCTCGGTGGTTCAGGCCGTCGTTACGCGGGCATCGGCGACACGATCGTCGCCACCGTGAAGGACGCCATCCCCGGCGGAAACGTCAAGAAGGGTGATGTCGTCAAGGCTGTCGTCGTGCGCACCGTCAAGGAGCGCCGTCGTCCGGATGGCTCGTACATCAAGTTCGACGAGAACGCAGCCGTCATCCTCAAGGCGGACGGAGATCCGCGCGGAACGCGCATCTTCGGCCCCGTCGGCCGTGAGCTTCGCGACAAGAAGTTCATGCGCATCATCTCTCTCGCACCGGAGGTGCTCTGACATGGCCCGCAAAGGCACCGTCAGCATTCGCAAGGGTGACCAGGTCAAGGTCATCGCCGGCAAGGACAAGGGGGTGACCGGTTCGGTCATCGAGGTCCTCGCCGAGCACGACCGCGTCATCGTCGAAGGCGTCAACCGCGTCAAGCGCCACACCAAGCCTTCGCAGGCCGGTGGCGTGGGCTCGGGCGGCATCATCACCAGCGAGGCGCCCATCCACATCTCGAACGTCATGCTGCTCGCCGACAAGGAGCCGACGCGTGTCGGCTACCGGCGTGACGACGTCACGAAGACCCGTCCCGACGGGTCGACGTACGCCGCGCAGCGCAGCGTCCGCATCGCCAAGAAGACCGGAAAGGAGATCTGAGCATGTCTGAAGCAACCACCACTGCACCGCGCCTCAAGACGCGGTACCGCGAGGAGATCCTCCCGGCCCTGCGCGACCAGTTCGAGTACTCGAACGTCATGCAGGTCCCCGGCCTGACCAAGATCGTCGTCAACATGGGTGTCGGCGAGGCCGCGCGCGACGGCAAGCTGATCGAGGGCGCGATCCGCGATCTCACCGCGATCACCGGCCAGAAGCCGCAGGTCACCAAGGCCCGCAAGTCGATCGCCCAGTTCAAGCTGCGTGAGGGCATGCCGATCGGCACGCACGTCACGCTGCGCGGCGACCGCATGTGGGAGTTCCTCGACCGTCTGCTGACGCTCGCGCTGCCCCGCATCCGCGACTTCCGTGGCCTGAGCCCCAAGCAGTTCGATGGTCGCGGCAACTACACCTTCGGTCTGACCGAGCAGGTCATGTTCCACGAGATCGACCAGGACAAGATCGACCGCTCGCGCGGCATGGACATCACGGTCGTCACCACGGCGACCAACGACGACGAGGGGCGCGCGCTGCTCAAGCTGCTCGGCTTCCCCTACAAGGAGAACTGACATGGCGAAGACTGGTCTCAAGGTCAAGGCCGCGCGCAAGCCCAAGTTCGCGGTCCGCGGCTACACCCGCTGCCAGCGGTGCGGCCGTCCGCGCTCGGTCTACAAGAAGTTCGGCCTCTGCCGCATCTGCCTTCGCGAGATGGCACACCGTGGCGAGCTGCCGGGCATCACCAAGAGCTCCTGGTAGTCACTACCTTCATCCCCACCACGTCGTAGGTCCCTTCCTACTCAGCGCGTCAGCGCTCGAAGACGAAGACGAAACCGCGGCGAGAACGGAACACCAGCAATGACAATGACCGATCCGATCGCGGACATGCTCACGCGTGTCCGCAACGGCAACCAGGCGTACCACGACAGCGTGGCGATGCCCTACTCCAAGCTGAAGGCCGGCGTCGCCGAGATCCTGAAGCAGGAGGGCTACATCACGTCGATCGACGTGGCCGAGCCCAAGGAGGGCGAGGTCGGCAAGACGCTGACCATCACCCTCAAGTACGGCCCGCACCGCGAGCGCTCGATCGCCGGCATCCGCCGCATCAGCAAGCCGGGCCTTCGCGTGTACGCGAAGTCGACCGGTCTCCCGAAGGTGCTCGGCGGCCTCGGCGTCGCGATCATCTCGACCAGCCAGGGTCTGCTCACCGACCGCCAGGCCAACCAGAAGGGCGTAGGCGGAGAAGTCCTCGCCTACGTCTGGTGAGAGGGGTCTGACATGTCACGCATCGGCAAGATTCCCGTCACCATCCCGTCCGGCGTCGAGGTCACCATCGAGGGCCAGGACGTTCGCGTCAAGGGCCCCAAGGGCGAGCTCACGCACACCGTCGCAGAGCCCATCACGGTCGCCAAGGCCGAGGACGGCGCACTGTCCGTCGAGCGGCCCAACGACGAGCGCAAGAGCAAGGCGCTCCACGGCCTGTCGCGCACGCTGATCAGCAACATGATCATCGGCGTCAGCCAGGGCTACGAGAAGAAGCTCGAGATCGTCGGCGTCGGTTACCGCGTCGCGCTCAAGGGCCCCACCGAGCTCGAGTTCGCACTCGGCTTCAGCCACCCCGTCGTCGTCAAGGCTCCGGAGGGCATCACCTTCGCCGTCGAGAAGCCCACCGCGTTCTCGGTGATCGGCATCGACAAGCAGGCCGTCGGCGAGGTCGCTGCCAACATCCGCAAGATCCGCAAGCCCGAGCCCTACAAGGGCAAGGGCGTCCGTTACGCCGGCGAGCACGTGCGTCGCAAGGTCGGAAAGGCTGGTAAGTAGTCCATGGCTATCTCGATCAGGCACACCAAGAGCACCAAGGGTCGTACCGCGTCGCGTCTGCGCCGCCAGATCCGTGGTCGCAAGAAGATCCAGGGCTCTGCTGAGCGCCCGCGTCTCGTCGTGACGCGTTCCAGCAAGCACATGGTCGCCCAGATCGTCGACGACCTCGAGGGACACACCCTCGCCTCGGCGTCGACGATGGAAGCGGACCTCCGTTCGTCCACCGACGACAAGACCGCCAAGGCCAAGAAGGTCGGCGCACTCGTCGCCGACCGTGCCAAGGCCGCAGGCGTCGACACGGTCGTGTTCGACCGCGCCGGCAACAAGTACGCGGGACGGGTCGCGGCTGTCGCCGACGGCGCTCGCGAGGGCGGACTGGAGTTCTGATGATGTCTATTAACCAGAGGAGTGCCGCATGAGCGGGCAGCAGCGCCGCGGAGGCGGAGGCGGACGGGGCCGTGACAACGGTCGCGGAGCCGAGAAGTCGCAGTACATCGAGAAGGTCGTCACGATCAACCGTGTCGCCAAGGTCGTCAAGGGTGGTCGTCGCTTCAGCTTCACCGCCCTCGTGATCGTCGGCGACGGCGACGGTCAGGTCGGCATCGGCTACGGCAAGGCCAAGGAAGTTCCCACCGCGATCGCCAAGGGCGTCGAAGAGGCCAAGAAGTCCTTCTTCCGCGTCCCGCGCATCCAGGGCACCATCCCGCACCCGGTGCAGGGCGAGAAGGCGGCTGGCGTCGTCTTCCTGCGTCCCGCATCGCCCGGTACCGGCGTCATCGCCGGTGGCCCGGTGCGCGCCGTGCTCGAGGCTGCAGGCGTCCACGACGTCCTGAGCAAGTCGCTGGGCTCGTCCAACGCGATCAACATCGTCCACGCGACTGTGGCGGCCCTGCGCCTGCTCGAGTCGCCCGAGGACGTCGCATCGCGTCGTGGCCTGACGGTCGAGCAGGTCGCCCCGGCGGCCCTGCTGCGTGCCGGCAAGGAAGGCATCGCCGAGGCCAAGGCCAAGGCTGACGCCGGAGCGGGTGTCTGATGGCCAAGCTCCAGGTGACCCAGACCAAGTCCGGTATCGGACGCAAGCAGAACCAGCGCGACACGCTGCGCTCGCTCGGTCTCAAGAAGATCGGCGACGTGGTCGTCGTTGAGGATCGTCCCGAGCTCCGCGGCATGGCTGAGGCCATCCCGCACCTCGTGGACGTCAAGGAGGTGGACTGATCATGGCGCTCAAGCTGCATCACCTGCGCCCCGCTCCGGGAGCCAAGACCGCCAAGACCCGTGTGGGTCGCGGTGAGGGCTCCAAGGGCAAGACGGCCGGACGCGGAACCAAGGGCACCAAGGCCCGCTACCAGGTTCCTGCCGGCTTCGAGGGTGGACAGGTTCCCATCCACATGCGACTGCCGAAGCTGAAGGGGTTCAAGAACCCGTTCCGCGAGGAGTACCAGGTCGTCAACCTCGACCGCATCGGGGAGCTCTACCCCGATGGCGGCGACATCGACATCGCCTCGCTGGTGGCCAACGGAGCGGTCCGCAAGGGCCGTCCCGTCAAGGTCCTCGGCCAGGGCGACATCACGGTCAAGGTCCAGGTCACGGCGAACAAGTTCTCCGCCTCGGCCAAGAGCAAGATCGAAGCAGCCGGCGGTTCGACCACCGTCGTGTGACCCAGATGCGGCGGGACCCTCCATCGGAGGGTCCCGCCGTTCTCGGTGGCTGTTAGAGTCACACCGCGGGCGAGAGCCCGCTTTTGTCCGTTCTACCCACGCACACATGTGCACGAGGAGGATCACGGTGCTCAGCGCCTTCGTCCACGCCTTCCGGACGCCTGACCTGCGGAAGAAGATCCTCTTCGTCCTGTTCGTCATCGTCCTGTTCCGACTCGGATCGACGATGCCCGCGCCGGGCATCAACGTCGGCAACGTCCGCGACGCCGTCCAGGCCGCGTCCACGGGTGAGAACAGCAGCCTGTTCGCCCTGATCAACGTCTTCTCCGGCGGTGCGCTGCTGCAGCTCACCGTCTTCGCGCTGGGCATCATGCCCTACATCACCGCGAGCATCATCCTGCAGCTGCTCGTCGTGGTCATCCCACGGCTCGAGGCCCTCAAGAAGGAGGGCCAGGCTGGTCAGACCAAGATCACTCAGTACACCCGCTACCTGACGCTGGGTCTGGCGATCCTCCAGGCGACGGGCATCGTGGCCCTGGCCCGCAGCGGCAACCTGTTCGGTGGAGCCGAGCAGGGCCGTCCGCTGCTCTACAACCCCGACAGCATCCTGTCGTTCCTGCTGATCGTCCTGACGATGGTCGCCGGCACGGCCGTGATCATGTGGCTCGGTGAGCTGATCACCGACCGCGGCGTCGGCAACGGCATGTCGATCCTGATCTTCACGCAGGTCGTCGCCACCTTCCCGGGTGCCATGTGGCAGATCAAGCAGACCAAGGGCTGGACGACCTTCGTGGGCGTCATCATCATCGGTCTGATCATCGTCGCGGCGGTCATCTTCATCGAGCAGGCTCAGCGACGCATCCCGGTGCAGTACGCCAAGCGCATGGTCGGGCGCCGCATGTTCGGCGGCTCGTCGACGTACATCCCGCTCAAGGTCAACCAGGCCGGCATCATCCCGGTCATCTTCGCCTCGAGCCTGATGTACCTGCCGGCGCTGATGGCGCAGTTCAACTCCGGCGCGCCGTGGGCCACCTGGATCAACGACAACTTCGTCAAGGGCGACCACCCGCTCTACATGGCCACGTTCTTCCTGCTGATCGTGTTCTTCACGTACTTCTACGTGTCGATCACGTTCAACCCCGAGGAGGTCGCCGACAACATGAAGAAGTACGGCGGCTTCATCCCCGGCATCCGCGCGGGTCGCCCGACGCAGGACTACCTCGGCTACGTGCTGAGCCGCATCACGGCACCCGGTGCGCTCTACCTCGGTCTGATCGCCCTGATCCCGATGATCGCGATCGCGCTGATCGGGGCCAGCCAGAACTTCCCGTTCGGCGGCACGACCCTGCTGATCATCGTCGGCGTGGGTCTCGACACGGTCAAGCAGATCGAGAGCCAGCTGCAGCAGCGGAACTACGAAGGATTCCTCAAGTGAGACTGCTCATCATGGGTCCGCCGGGCGCGGGCAAGGGCACGCAGGCCGTGGGCCTGGCCGAGCGCATCGGCGGCGCGCACATCTCGACCGGCGACATCTTCCGTGCCAACGTGCGCGACCAGACCGAGCTGGGGCAGACGGCGCAGCGCTACATGGACGCCGGCGAGTACGTGCCCGACGAGGTCACCAATGCGATGGTCAAGGACCGCCTGGCCCAGGACGACGCCAAGGACGCCTTCATCCTCGACGGCTACCCGCGCACGGTCGACCAGGTCGCCAAGCTCGACACGATCCTCGCCGAGCTCGGCCAGCAGCTCGACGGCGTCATCGAGCTCGTGGTCGATCCCGAGGAGCTCATCCAGCGGCTGCTGAAGCGTGCCGAGACCAGCGGCCGTGCCGATGACACCGAGGACGTCATCCGGCACCGACAGGAGGTCTACACCGCCGAGACCGCTCCGCTGCTCGAGGTCTACGGATCACGGGGCCTGCTGATCGAGGTCGACGGCGTCGGCGAGGTCGACGAGGTCTCGCGCCGCATCGACGCTGCGCTGCCGTCGTAGGCGTGCGCCGCTGATGTTCGACCGCGGCATCGAGCTCAAGACCCCCGAGCAGATCACCACGATGCGCGCCGCCGGCCTGGTCGTCGGACGGACGCTCGAGCTGCTGCGCCGCGAGGTGCGGGCCGGCATGACGACGGCCGAGCTCGATGCCATGGCGCACGAGCACATCCGCTCGCAGGGTGCCACCTCCAACTTCCTGGGTTACGGGGCGCACGGTCCCGCCGGCGCGGGTGGCTTCGCGGGTGTCATCTGCACGTCGGTCAACGACGAGGTCGTCCACGGCGTTCCGGGCAGCCGGGTGCTGCGCGATGGCGACATCATCTCGATCGACTGCGGCGCGATCGTCGACGGCTGGCACGGTGACGCCGCGATCACCGTCGCGATCGGCGGCGTGCCTCCGGAGGTCTCGGCCCTGTTGGAGGTCACCGAGGACTCCATGTGGGCCGGCATTGCCGCTGCCGCGTTGGGTGGCCGGGTCGGCGACATCAGCCATGCGATCGAGACGGCGGTCGATGCCGCCGGCGACTTCGGCATCGTCGAGGGCTACACGGGACACGGGATCGGTTCGCAGATGCACCAGCCGCCCGACGTGCCCAACTACGGCAAGCCTCGTCGCGGGCCCAAGCTCGTCCAGGGCCTGGCGCTCGCGGTCGAGCCGATGGTGACGCTGGGTTCCGCTGCGACCCGCACGCTGGCCGACGACTGGACCGTCGTCACCAACGACGGGTCGTGGGCAGCCCACTTCGAGAACACCTTCACGCTCACCCCGACCGGAACCTGGGTGCTGACGGCGCTCGACGGTGGCCGTGAGCGACTTGCTGCGCTCGGCGTGCCCTATGGGGGACACTGAGGCGATGAGGCCCCTCGCCACCGTCGTCGTCGCAGGTCTGCTGCTCCTCGGAGCCTGCGGATCGGATGGTGCCGGAGCGACCGACAGTCCGGAGGGTGCTGTGCGTGAGCTGATGGCATCGCTCGAGGCAGGCAGCTGCCCGCGGGTGCAGGCGATCGTCGTGACCCCCGACGCGATCGACTGCGAGATGATCGGCACGCTGCGCGACGGCTATGCCGACGACGGCGTCGATCTCGACGACGCCGATGTCAGTGCGGGAGAGGTCGTCGACGGCAGCACGACCGTGACGGTCGATCTCGGTGCGGGGGAGGCCGACCAGACGTGGCAGGTCGAACGGGTCGGCGGCTCCTGGAAGGTGCTGTTCGACTCGGAGGCGTGATCCTGTGGGCCTGACCCGTGGTCAACGCACCGTGACGGTCTTCTGCTTGACCGACGACCCGATGCCCGACGCTCCGCTGTAGGCGAGACGGTAGGTCTGGCGACCGACCGTCTGACGCGTGAGCGAGAACTTCGCGCGTCCCTTGACGACCTTGACGGTGCGGGAGCGACCCACGCCATACGTGACGGTGATCGTCCCGCCCAGTGCGGTCTTGCGCGGGGCCGAGACCGTGACGACGAACGACAGCTTGCCGCCGCCTGCCGGAGTGGCCGCGACGGAGATCTTGGCGGTCGTGCGGGTCTTCTTGGCCGGGTTCGTCGCGACGGTCAGCGCGGAGTAGCCGGTGGCCTTGTAGGTGACGGTCGCCGAGAGGCGGTGTCCCACGTCGCTCGATGACACCTTGCGGGTGCGACCCGTGGCACCGGAGACGGCCTTGCCGTCGCGCAGCCACTGGTAGCGCACGGAGGCTCCGGCCGGTGCGACGGTGCCGGGGTCGATCGTCAGCAGCGATCCGCGACTCGAATCGCCCGTGACAGTCGGGGCGGTCGTGACCGCGATGCGGCCCGTGCGGACCGCCGAGGTCTCGGCGGAGGTGGCCGACGCGGAGGTGTAGCCCGCTCGACGAGCGACGATCCGCACCTTGATGGCGGCCGTGCGCTCGCGATGGGTCGGGACGAACGTCTGCTGGGTCGCTCCCGCCACGGGCTTGCCCCCGGCATACCACTGGTAGCTGAGGTCGGCCGTGGGCGACCAGGTGCCGGGGGAGGCGGTGAGGCGTGAGCCGACCTGCGGGGTGCCGGCGACGGACGGTGCGCTGCGGGCGGTCAAGGTGCCTGCCGCGACGGCACCGGAGGCGTTGGTCGCGACGGGCGTCGCGAGGTATCCGACGCGCACGGCGGCCACCCGCGCGGTGACCGCCTTGCCGACGTCGACCGACCGGGCGACGTAGCTCGACGCGGTGGCACCCGGGATGGCCGTGTCGCCGGAGTACCACTGGAAGGAGTGCGTGACGTCCTTGCGCGACCAGGTGCCGGTCGTCGCGGTGAGGCGAGAGCCGACCTTGGCGGTGCCGCTGAGCGTCGGACGGGTCACGACGGTCAGTGCTCCCGGGGCCACGGGCGCTGGGTTGGAGACGACGGTCACGGGCGGCACTCCCGATCGGGTGCCGGTGACCTGGACGGTCAGTGAGCGGCCGAGCACCGAGGAGGTCGGTGTGTAGGTCTTGTCGGTGGCCCCCGCGATGGCGCTGCCGTCGACCAGCCACTGGTAGGCGTAGGCCGAGGGGACGGGGTTCCAGCTGCCCACGGACGCCTTGACGGCCGTGCCGACCTTGGGCTCGCCGACGATGGCCGGCTTGGCTGCGTTGGCCGGGGGAGCCGGGCTGAAATGGATGATGCCGTCGGGCCAGCCTGAGCCCGACTTGGTGATGCGCCGCCAGTCGAAGGCCCCGCTCCAGTTGGACTCGGAGACCCAGATCTCGCTGTCGGAGACGACCTTCTCGATGTACGCGACGTGGTTGCCGCCCTTCTTGCCCCACCAGGCGACGGCGCCGACGGCCGGAGTCGAGTTGGTCACCGAGGCCATCGCGGTGCCCCAGTCGCGAGCGTTGCCGACGCCGGGAGCGGGACGCTTGTTGGGCAGCCCGTTGGTCGTGATGAGGCGGTACGCGATGTAGTTGGTGCAGTTGGTGCCCGTGTACATCTTCCAGTAGCTCGTGTTCTTGGCGCTCGCGTAGCCGGAGTGCGAGTAGCCCTTGTCGCTGCAGCTGGTGTAGCCGGTGCACAGGACGGTGTAGGCCGCCTGTGCAGGCGCGGCCGGCACCAGGAGGGCGGCGAAAAATAGCACGACGAGGGCGATCCGAGAGTGCGACACGCCGGACACTCTACGTGACGTGTGGGGCGCGTGTGACTCGATCGACAGGTTGTACCGCCTGACGGGCGTCGGGCAGCGGTCAGCGGTGCAGCTCCATGGTGCAGCACTTGACGCTGCCGCCGGACTTCATGAACTCGCTCAGATCGACCGGCACGGGGGTGTAGCCGCGGCGGCGCACGGCCTCGGCGAGCCCCGTCGCGGCAGAGGGCAGCACCACGTGGTGCCCGTCGCTCACCGCGTTGAGGCCCAGCACGAGCGCATCGTCCTCGGAGCACAGGATCGCGTCGGGGAAGAGATCGCGCAGCGTCCGCCGACTGTGCGGGCTGAAGGCACCGGGGTAGTAGGCGATGTCGGCCGGCGTCTCGCCGTTGCCGTCGTCGAGCACCGCGATGGCGACATCGAGGTGGTAGAAGCGCGGGTCGACGAGCTCGAGCGAGACGACTGGACGGTCGAGGGCGTCGGCCGCCTCGATGTGGGCGTCGAGGGACGTGCGGAACCCCGTGCCGGCCAGGATCATGGCACCGAGGGCCAGGAAGTCGCCCTCGCCCTCGTTGGTGCGAGTGGGCTCGGTGACCCGGTAGCCGTGGGTCGTCAGCCACGCCGCATACGCCCCGCCCTCGGCGGACCGCTCCGCGAACCGGAATCGAGCACCGTAGGCCCGCCCCCCGATGACGAGTCCGCCATTGGCCGCGAACACCATGTCGGGCTGGCCGGGCAGTGGGTCGATGAGGTCGACGCGGTGCCCCAGGCTCAGGTAGGTGTTGCGCAGCACCTCCCACTGCAGGCGGGCCCGCTCGACGTCGACGGGTGTGTCGAGGTCCATCCAGGGGTTGATCGCGTAGGCGATCTCGAAGTGCGACGGCGTGCACATCAGGTAGTGCCGCGGCCGTGCCGCTCGGGGGACGTCGATGCGGGGCGAGGGGCCTGTTGCTGCCCGGGTGTCGATGACGGTCAAGGTACGGCCTCCGGAAGGGCTCGGGCGGTGACTCCGCGCAATGGATCAACCATATGGCTGCGCGTGCTGACACAACGAATCGGAAACCGGCCGTACGCCCGCGGTTTTCTTGTGTACTGATCGCTTGCGCGACGGAATCTTGCAAGAATGGTCAGATGGACGATCTCGACCGCCGGCTCATCGACTGTCTGCTCGACGACGGCCGCGCGACGTACGCGGCGATCGGCGACCGCATCGGCCTGTCGTCGCCGGCGGTCAAGCGTCGGATGGACCGCCTGGTGGGCGACGGCGTGATCTCGGGGTTCACGGCCGTGCTCGACCCGCACCTCGTCGGATGGACGACCGAGGCCTACGTCGAGGTGCACTGCAAGGGCACGATCTCGCCCGACGAGCTGCGCGAGGCCTTCGGGCGGGTGCCGGAGGTGCACGCCGCGGCCACCGTCTCCGGCCAGGCCGACGCGATCCTGCACATCGTGGCCAAGGACGTCCGTGACCTCGAGCGCGCCCTCGAACGTGTGCGGGTCGAGACCGACAGCGTGGACCGCACCGAGACCGCGATCGTCCTGTCGCGGCTGATCGACCGGCACGGTCCCGGCGCGGCGGCCATCAGCATGTCCGAGGGGTGACGGTGCTGGGCGCTCGGGCCGGGGGGTCCGTCGAAAGGACGACTGGACGCCGTCGGGACCGCGACGCCACGATGGGGACTTCCGAGAAGGGCCGTGTGGTCATGGGTGGTTCAGCAGGAGCGACACGAGTGGGCGTCGCCGCGATCGACAACCACCCGATCGTCCTGAAGGGCATCGGCGCCGCCCTCGCGGAGTCGGCCCCCGGACTCGAGCTCGTGGCCGTCGCGGGCTCCGTGCGAGAGCTGCTCGCCGGACCCGGGGCGCAGGCGGCGGTCGTGCTGCTCGACCTCGGCATGCCGCGCGAGGGATCGGTCGAGGACGACATCCACGAGCTCGTCGCCCACGGCATGGTCGTGCTGATCTTCACGTCCGAGGAACGTCCCGCCCCGGTGCGCCGAGCGATCGCCGCGGGGGCGTCCGGGCTGCTGCTCAAGATCGATCCGGTCGAGGCCATCGCCGACGCCATCCGGGGAGCGCTCGACGGTGAGCAGGTGTGCTCCGGGGCCCTGGCACACGCGCTGCTGACCGATGACGAGCTGATGGTGAAGCTGTCGCCGAGACAGATCGAGATCCTGCGGTCGATCTCCGAGGGACTGCCCTACAAGGCCGTGGCGCGGACGATGCACATCTCGGAGTCCACGGTCCGCGAGCACCTCAACAGGGCGGTCGCGACCTACCGGCAGCGTGGTCTCGACCCCGGCAACTCGCACGGTCTCGTGACGATGGCGCGGGGCGAGGGCCACCTGCCCGACTGAGGCGCGGTCATCGTCCGGCGTCGGCGGTCGCTGCCTCTCGTCCGGTCGCCGACGTCGGGACATGGATGTCGAGGCGCGTCCGGTCGTCCATCGACTGCATCACGAGACCGTCGCCGAGCGCGCCGCGGATGGCCTGGGCCCGTGCGTCGCTGATCGCGGGCCGGATCGTGACGGCCAGGCGGGCACCGGAGCCCGAGACGGTGACGACGACCCAGCGGTCGCCGGCGTCGAGCACCGTCGCGAGCACGTCCCGCACCGGCCCGGGATCGCTGGGAGGGTCGTCGTCGACGCGGAACGTGACGCTCCCGCCCGCGGCACGGATCGCGGACAGCAGCTCGCGCAGCCCCGCGTCGACCACGGTGGGAACGATCAGGTCGTCGCGCACCTGTGCCGCGATCACGCGGGCGCGGTGCCGGACGTCGGCCTGCGCCGGTGAGGCAGCGCCTTCGGCAACGGTCGACAGGAAGGGGACGACGGTCTCCTCCAGGTGCGCGAGATCGCGGCTGAGCAGCTCGGCGCGCGCGGTGATCCGCACCTCCTCGACCGCGTGGGAGGAGATGATCCGCTCGGCGACCGCGACCTGCGCGGAGATGCGACGCAGGGCGATCGCCGCTGCCAGGAACGGTCCGGTCGCGACCACGGTGCCGGTGATGGGGGACAGTGCCTCGGCCGGCGAGAGGGCGGGGTCGACGAAGGCCGCGACGAAGACCGTCGCGCACACCATGACGGCAGGCACCATGACCCACCGCGCAGGGGACAGCAGGGCGACGACGACCAGGGGCGCGACCGTCATGCCCTGCACCCAGGAGTCGAACCCCAGCAGTGCCCCCGGGCCGGCGTTCCACAGCCCCAGCGCGACCAGGGCGACCAGGGCGACCGTCAGGACGCTCACACCGCGTGCCGACAGTGGCCCGGCCACGCCGCGACGGGTCAGGCACCAGGTCAGCCACAGCAGGCAGATCGCGACCGCGACGCCCCCCGCGAGGCTGCGGCCCGAGTCGACGTGCCTCACCGCGGCCCACGCCTGGCTCGCGGCGTACGTGTAGACGATCGGGGCCAGCCCGCGCCGCATGTCGGGGACGGCGGCCATGATCGAGCTCCAGGCGCTCGACCAGGGATCGACGCGGCTCGGGGATCGCGGAGCCGGGGGTGACCACCGCAGTCGCACGGTCGTGCCCCGGCCCGGGGACGTCGTGATCGTCGCGGATCCGCCGACCTGGGCCATGCGTCCGATGATCGACACGTCGATGCCGAACCCGTGCGCGTGGGGCGCCGGTGCCCCGTCGCCGTCATCGGAGATCTCGATGTCGAGGCCGCCGTCGTCGGTGGAGCGTGCCGCGACGTGTGCCCGGTCGGTGCCGGCGTGCCGGCGGACGTTGCGCAGCGACTCCATCGTCGCGCCCGCCACGGCGGTCTGCACCGGCACGGGATAGTCGTCGAGGTGGAAGGCCTCGCCGACGTCGAAGGCCACATCGACCGGCAGGTAGGCCACGAAGTGCGCAGGTCCGGTCGGCGCGGCCCATGTCCGCAGTCGGGCGAACCGGTCGACGGCGGCCCGGGCCGCGTCGCGGGCCACGGTGTCGTCGCCGGACGTCGGGGACAGGTCGATCAGCACGAGAGCTGCGATGACGTCGTCGTGCAGGACACGGCGGACCTCGTCGATGCTGTGGCGCCGCGCGTCCTCGCGGGCTCGCGACCGTCCGGCCTCCAGGTCGAGTGCCCGCAGGCGGTCGGCGTTGGCTGCTGCTGCTCGCAGCACCCTCATGAGGATGTGGATCGAGATGCCCGTCGCGCCCAGCACCGCCATCTCGTCGATGCTGACCAGCAGCAGGCCGGGACCCGTCCAGGCGTCGCGGACCACGACGTAGAGCACCGCCGTGACGGGTGCGGCCACGGCCGCGACGCGAGTGGGCGCGAACACGGCCACGCCGACCAGTGCCACGAGCGCGAAGGACAGGGCAGGACCCGCATCGGCGCCGGCGCCGTCGGCCCCCATGAGGCGGTTGCTGCCCAGTGCCAGCACGACGGCGAGGTCGACCAGGACGATGTCGACCAGGCCGGTCCACTGCATGAACAGCCGCACGACGGCGAGGAGCGTGACCGCGAGGGCGCTGATGAGCCACCACGCCGTGTCGGGCGCACGGACGATGCCGGCCAACGCTCCGATCGTGGGGCCGTTGGCCAGCACGACGATGACCCAACCGGTGTAGATCAACCGAGCCCAGCGCTCGACGCCCGTTCCCCACAGGCCGGTCGCCACGTCGGGACGGGGACGAGAGGCGCTGTGCGGCATGGTGGACCGGGCCTCCGGGTGGGATGGGGTCGAATCAGACCCGACCCTAGCGATGACGGGACGGCTGCCGTCCGCGCCGCGCGCGGTGTCGGTCGATCGGGGGACAAGCGCCCACCCGGATGGGCCGATTTGAATCGGCGCCCCCGGCAGGCGTAGAATCGGGAGTCGGCCTTTTCAGGTTCGTTTTCCCATGTCACGACACCCGCCTCGGCGGTGCGTCGGGGTGCGTTCCGGCCGAAGCAGCATCCTGACACCCCCGGCAATGCAACCAAAGAAGAGGTCATGGCGAAAAAAGAAGGCGTCATCGAGATGGAAGGTGCCGTGGTCGAGGCTCTTCCGAACGCGATGTTCCGTGTGGAGCTGGCCAACGGCCACAAGGTCCTCGCGCACATCAGCGGCAAGATGCGTCAGCACTACATCCGCATCCTCCCCGAGGACCGGGTCGTGGTCGAGCTCTCGCCGTACGACCTCTCCCGCGGTCGCATCGTCTACCGCTACAAGTAAGTCCGCAACAACCCAACATCCACGCATCGATCCCCAAGAGAGAGAATCTCGATGAAGGTCAACCCGAGCGTGAAGAAGATGTGTGACAAGTGCAAGGTGATCCGTCGCCACGGCAACGTCATGGTGATCTGCGAGAACCCGCGCCACAAGCAGCGCCAGGGCTGAACAGACACATCGGCTTCACAGCAACAGCAGCACGCAACATCTGATCGCTCCCGCCACAGCACCATCGTGGCGGGTCACCCCCGGAAGCGTAGGCCGGGGCCCGGCTCCAGGACGTCGATGTTCTGGGAGGCAGCCAGGACGCATCAGGTGACCACACCTCGCACAATGGAAGGAACTGCCTAGATGGCACGCCTCGTAGGAGTCGACCTCCCGCGCGAAAAGCGCATCGAGATCGCACTCACGTACGTCTTCGGAATCGGCCGCACCCGCGCCACCGAGACCCTCGCAGCAACCGGCATCAGCCCGGACAAGCGAGTCCACGAGCTCGACGACAACGACCTCGTAGCGCTCCGCGATCACATCGAAGCGAACTACCAGACCGAGGGCGACCTGCGTCGCACGGTCACGGCAGACATTCGCCGCAAGATGGAGATCGGCAGCTACCAGGGCCGTCGCCACCGTGCGCACCTGCCCGTCCGTGGCCAGCGCACCAAGACCAACGCGCGCACCCGCAAGGGCCCCAAGCGCACCGTCGCCGGAAAGAAGAAGTGATAGCGCATGCCTCCTAAGTCAGCTGGCAAGAAGGTCCGCCGCAAGGAAAAGAAGAACGTCGCTGCGGGCGAAGCCCACATCAAGAGCACGTTCAACAACACCCACGTCACGATCACCGACCCCACGGGCGCTGTGATCTCCTGGGCCTCCGGCGGAACCGTCGGTTTCAAGGGCTCCCGCAAGTCGACCCCGTTCGCAGCCGGCATGGCTGCCGAGTCGGCCGGTCGTCAGGCGATGGAGCACGGGATGAAGAAGGTCGACGTCTTCGTGAAGGGCCCCGGATCGGGCCGCGAGACGGCGATCCGGTCGCTGAGCGGAGTCGGCCTCGAGGTCGGCACCATCTCCGACGTGACCCCCAGCCCCCACAACGGCTGCCGTCCCCCCAAGCACCGTCGTCTCTGACGACTGCTTGCCTGAATCCACAGTTCTAGGAGTTATCAACCATGGCCCGTTACACCGGACCTCTCACCAAGAAGTCGCGCCGTCTCGGCATCGACCTCGTCGGTGGTGACGCTGCATTCGAAAAGCGTCCTTACCCTCCCGGCCAGCACGGCCGCGCGCGCGTCAAGGAGTCGGAGTACCGCAACCAGCTGCTCGAGAAGCAGAAGGCGCGCTACACCTACGGAGTGCTCGAGAAGCAGTTCCGCAAGTACTACGAGCTCGCCTCGCGTCGTCCCGGCAAGACCGGCGACAACCTGCTCCAGATCCTGGAGTCGCGTCTCGACAACGTCGTCTACCGTGCCGGGTTCGCCCGCACGCGTCGTCACGCCCGTCAGCTCGTGAACCACGGTCACTTCATCGTCAACGGCGTCAAGACCGACATCCCGTCGTTCCAGGTGAGCAAGCACGACATCATCGACGTCAAGCCCAAGTCGCTGGAAACCACGCCGTTCATCGTCGCGCGTGAGACGCACGACAAGGACACGGTTCCCGGCTGGATGGATGTCGCGCCCGATCGCGGTCGCATCCTCGTCCACGCCCAGCCGATCCGCGAGCAGATCACGGTTCCGATCCAGGAACAGCTGATCGTGGAGTTCTACTCCAAGATCTGATCCCCCCTGCGCCGGCCACCTCCACAGGTGGCCGGCGCGCGACCCGGGCCTTCAAATAGAGGTCGGTCCGGAAAGGAAAGAACACATGCTGATCGCCCAGCGCCCCGCCCTGTCCGAAGAGGTCGTCGACGAGTTCCGTTCGCGGTTCGTCATCGAGCCCCTCGAGCCCGGCTTCGGCTACACCCTCGGCAACTCGCTGCGTCGCACGCTGCTGTCGTCGATCCCGGGTGCGGCCGTCACCTCGATCAAGATCGACGGTGTCCTGCACGAGTTCTCGACCGTCCCCGGCGTGACCGAGGACGTCACCGAGATCATCCTGAACCTGAAGGGTCTGGTCGTCTCCTCCGAGAACGACGAGCCCGTCGTCATGTACCTCCGCAAGGAGGGCGCCGGTGACGTGACCGCCGCCGACATCCAGCCCCCGGCCGGTGTCGAGGTCCACAACCCCGACCTGCACATCGCGACGCTCAACGCCAAGGGCAAGATCGAGATCGAGCTCGTCGTCGAGCGTGGCCGCGGCTACGTCTCGGCCGTGCAGAACAAGTCCGGTGACGAAGAGATCGGCCGCATGCCGGTCGACTCGATCTACTCGCCGGTCCTCAAGGTGACGTACAAGGTCGAGGCCACCCGCGTCGAGCAGCGCACCGACTTCGACAAGCTCGTCATCGATGTCGAGACCAAGAAGTCGATCCTTCCCCGCGACGCCATCGCGTCGGCCGGTTCGACGCTCGTCGAGCTGTTCGGTCTGGCCCGTGAGCTCAACGTCGAGGCCGAGGGCATCGACATCGGCCCCAGCCCGGTCGACGAGCAGCTCGCTGCCGACCTGGCCCTGCCGATCGAGGACCTCAACTTCACGGTGCGCTCCTACAACTGCCTCAAGCGCGAGGGCGTCCACACCGTGGGCGAGCTCATCACGCGCTCGGAGCAGGACCTGCTCGACATCCGCAACTTCGGTTCGAAGTCGATCGACGAGGTCAAGGCCAAGCTCAACGAGATGGGTCTCGCGCTCAAGGACAGCCCGGCCGGGTTCGACCCGACCGCAGCCATCGACGCGTACGACGACGACGCCAGCTTCGCCGAGGACGAGCAGTACTGAGTACTGCTCGATCACGGCTCACCGCCCGATTGATTCTGGAGACACAACATGCCCACCCCCACCAAGGGACCCCGCCTCGGCGGTAGCCCGGCGCACCAGCGCCTGATCCTGGCCAACCTCGCGCAGAACCTGTTCGAGCACGGCAAGATCACGACCACCGAGGCCAAGGCGCGCCGTCTGCGTCCCTACGCCGAGTCGCTGATCACCAAGGCCAAGACCGACACTGTGGCCAACCGCCGCCAGGTCGTCAAGGTCATCCGCGACAAGAGCATCCTGCACACGCTGTTCACCGAGATCGGTCCCGCCATGGCGACCCGTCCCGGCGGCTACACGCGCATCACGAAGGTCGCGCCGCGCAAGGGCGACAACGCCCCCATGGCCGTCATCGAGATCGTCGAGGCCAAGTCGTTCGGTGCCCAGAACCAGACGCCGAAGAAGTCCGCCCCCGCGGCGGCTGCTCCGGCCGTGGTCGAGGACAAGCCTGCCGATGACGTCGCTCCCGGCGACGACCTCGGTACCGACGTCGACGTGGTCGAGGCGTCCGAGGACGCTCCTGCTGCCGCCGAGGCCGTCGAGAGCTCGACCGAGGGCGACGACGCCAAGTAGCACCTGTCGCATCGCGCACGCCCGTCACCATCAGGTGGCGGGCGTTCGTGCGTCCCGGGCTCTCAGGACGTGCGTCGCACCTCGAGCAGGCGGAAGCCCTTCTCGCTGCCGACCCGGGCGGTCGGCCAGCCCTGCTCGACCAGCCAGCGCTGCAGCGAGTCGGCACCGAGGTTCTTTCCGACGACGAGTCGCGCGGAGCCGTCCGGCGCGAGGCGTGGCAGCCAGCGCAGCAGCAGGTCGTGGAGCGCCTGCTTGCCGATGCGGATCGGCGGGTTCGACCAGATGTGGTCGAACACGACTCCGCCCGGCACGTCGTCCGGCAGGGCGGTTCGCACCGTGACGCCGTGCCGCTCGGCATTGACCGCGGTGAGGTCGAGGGCGCGCTGGTTGACGTCGACGGCCCACACCGTGGCACCGGCCGCGGCGACGGTGCACGCGATGGGACCCCACCCGCAGCCGAGGTCGAGGACCACCCCGGACGTCGGGGGTGGGGCAGAGGCCAGCAGCACCGCGGTGGCCTTGTCGAGACCGTCGTGCGAGAACACGCCGCCAGAGGTCGTGAAGACCGACTCGCGTCCACCGATCACGACGGTCACGTCGCGCCGGCGGTCGTCGCCAGAGGGCACGTCGTCGAAGTAGTGGCCGCTCACGACGCCAGTCTTCCAGTGGGTGTTCGCAGAAACTTCGGCGGATAGTCAACGCTGGAGGCTCCGCAGGGGTACACCCTGTGTGGTCGGCATCACGGCCGTCCCTGACAACGGAGGAATCCATGCGCCAGCGCACCCGTCATCTCATCGCCCTCGGAGCCGTCACGGCACTCACGGCAGGCACCGGCCTCGCCGCGATCGGCGCGGCCCAGGCTGCGACCGTCCCCAAGACGGCGCTCGGTCTGTCGTCCAACGGCAAGAACCTCTCGATCTTCGACCTGTCCACCGCCAAGCGCACCAAGGCGCTCGGCCAGGCCAAGGGCCTGACCGGCGACGTGCGGCTCATCGGCATCGACGAGCGTCCGGCCGACCACAAGGCGTACGGCGTCGGCGACAAGGGTGGCGTCTACGTCATCAACCGCGGCAACGGCGACGTCCGCAAGGTCTCGCAGCTGAGCGTGGCGCTCGACGGCACCCACTTCGGCGTCGACTTCAACCCCGCGGCCGACCGCCTGCGCATCATCAGCGATTCGGGCCAGAGCCTGCGCCACGACGTGACGCAGCCCGCTGCGACCACGGCCGTCGACGGCAAGCTCAACTACGACGGCGCTACGGCCACGGGCATCACGGCTGCCGGCTACACCAACAGCGACAACGACCCCCGCTCGGGCACGACGCTGTTCAACCTCGACATGACGCGCGACCAGGTCGTGCAGCAGGTCCCCGCGAACTCGGGCAACCTGCTCGTGTCGGGACCGTTCGGTCCCCGCCAGGGACCCGTGGCCGGCTTCGACATCGTCGGATCCAACCAGGGCACGCGCACGGTCGACAACACCGGCTACGCGTCGATCCGTCCCACCAGCGGTGGCCTGGCGACGCTGTACAGCGTGAATCTGCTGAGCGGGAAGTTCACCAAGGTGGCAAAGTTCGACAAGGACATCGCCGACCTCGCCATCCCGCAGCCCTGAGTCGCAGGGGGCTGCGCCCAGCCGGGTGCGGCCCCCGCACGATGAGTCGCAGGAGCAGCGTTGGTGGCACCGTGGAGGACCTCCCGGGCCGGTGACGATGTCGGCCGTCCCTCGACGCCTGACGCACTGGCCCGGGAGGGCTACGACCGCCACGGTGCCGAGCTCTACCGCTTCGCCCTCGCGCGGCTGTCAGACGATGCCGCGGCCCAGGACGTCGTGCAGGAGACGATCGTCCGGGCGTGGCGTGCCGGCGACAGGTTCGACCCGTCGGTGGCATCCTTGCGCACGTGGCTGTTCGCGATCGCCCGCAATGTCGTCACCGACCACCTGATCGCACGAGGACGCGCGACGTCGCTGTCCGCCGCCGCCGAGGCACACGGAGAGGACCACATGAGTGACCAGAGTGCCGCGGTGGCCGATGCCGACCTGATCACCCGCGCCCTCGAGCTCATCAGCGACGACCACCGCGCCGCGATCGTCGAGACCTACCTGCGCGACCGGTCGTACGAGGACGTCGCGGGCGAGCTGGGCGTGCCTGTCAGCACCCTGCGGAGCCGGGTGTTCCACGGGCTGCGGCAGCTGCGCACCGCGATGGCGACGATGGTGGTCGAGCCGTGAGCCACGAAGAGCTGCGCGAGGCGCTGGGGGCCTACGCCCTCGGTCAGCTCGACGCTGCCGAGCACGAACAGGTGCGCGAGCACCTGGCCGGGTGCGACGCCTGTGCGGCCGACCTCGCCGAGATCCAGCCTGTCGTGGCTGCGCTGCGCGGGATCGATCCCGATGCCGTGCTGCCCGCCGGCATGATGCCGCCGCCCGGACTCGACGACCGGATTCGCCGCGCTCTGCCCCCGGAGTCGATCCGTGACCGCCGATGGCCGGTGGTCGTGGGTGCCGCACTTGCCGCAGCAGCGGCCGCCGCGGTGGTCACGGCGGTGGTCGTGCGGGACACCACGCCCACACCGACCGTCATCGCGGTGCCGCAGGTGCAGGTCGCGCAGGGCGTGACGGCCACCGCGGGACTGGTCGACCACACGTGGGGCGTCGAGATCAAGCTGCAGGCGACGGGGCTCCGGGCGGGTGAGCGGTTCACGATGTGGGTCGTGGCCGACGACGGCAGCCGGCACGAGGCCGGGGAGATCCTCGGCGTCGCCGACACCCGCGTCATCTGCGACATGAGCTCCTCGGTGCTGCTCGACGAGGCCGCGAGCTTCCGCGTCGTCGATGCGGCGGGTGACGAGGTCATCGCCGCCGAGATGCCGTCGTGACGGGTCAGCAGGTGCGGAAGACGTAGCGTTTCGAGTCGCGCGGTGTGACGTCGCGGTCGCGCAGCAGGATCGACGCCCGTCCGGAGCGGGCAGCGCATGCGCGTCTGAAGGAGGCCCGCCCGTTGTCGGAGTACTCGATCTCGATGAGCCGCGTGCCGTACGTGCGCGTGTAGGCACCGCACTCGCGGTAGACCTCGCACTCCTCGGCGACGGCGAAGTCGAAGCCGAGCCCGAGGCGGCTCAGCTGCGGCGTGTTCTTCTGGGCGATCGCGGTGCCCGACGCGTGGGCCTCGCGCACGAGACGTCGTGCGAAGGCGATCGCCTGCTTCTTGGTCAGACGTCCCTTCGACCGGGTCCAGGAGTCGAGGTTGTCGGGCTCGACCGCCGCGAAGCCCTTGCGGTGGCACTGGTCGAACCAGGCACCGTTGAGCCGGCCGAGCTCCTCGCGCTTCGCGGAGGTGCGGATGTCGAGCAGCACCTCGTCGGGCCAGCCGGGGTCGCGGACGAGTTGCCCGTCGCCGTCGCGCAGCAGCAGGGTGGGGTGCTTCGCGCGCCACCACCGCAGCGTGCCGGGCTGGGTCTGGAAGGAGTTGACGTAGCAGATGGAGTAGCGGCCGGGTGCCGGCTGCTCGGACCGGTCGCGCGTCACGATCTGCACGTCCTGAGCCGGCTCATAGGCCCCGCCGAGCTGGTAATCTGCCACCCCCGCGGTGGGTGGCAGCGTCACGGGCGCGGCCGTCAGGGCCAGCACGGCCGCCCAGGACGCGAGCAGGGCGCTCATGCGTCACGCGCCGTGCGCACGGTCGCGGGCGCGACGAGGTACCAGGCCGCGTCGACGAGCTCGAACAGCTCATCGGCGTCCACCGCGTCGAGGTCGACGAGGACGTAGTCGTGGCCGTCGTAGTGAGGGGTCGTGTAGAACGCGGGGTCGGCGCCCTGCACGAGCGCCGCCTTGTCGGTCGCGGAGCAGCGCAGCGCGAATCCGCCGTCGGAGTCGGTGCGCAGCCGGCCCATGAGCTTGCCAGCGACCTTGACCGCGGGAGTTCCGTACGAGGTCGATTCGGCCACCTCGGGCAGGGTCGAGGCGAAGGTGACCACGTCGTCCCAGGTGACCGGCATGACTCGAGTGTCTCAGGTGCGGGAGGTCGCCGGGGGCTCGTCGCGCCGACGCCTGGACGCGACCGCTCGAGCGGCCAGGCCGCCGTCGTCCGGGTAGGTGACCTGCTCGAGCACCAGCCCGTGGGCCGGCATGACCGTGACTCGGGTGTCGCGGACAGCGTGGGCCAGCACCTCGGCCGACCAGGCCGGCTCGAACCGTCCCTCTCCCACCGCGACGAGGGCACCCATGAGTGCCCGCACCATGGAGTGGCAGAACGCGTCGGCGCGGACCGTCGTCTCGACCAGGTCGCCCGACCGGACGGTGCTGAGCTCGAGGAGCGTCCTGATCGTGGTGGCCCCCTCCCGCCGGCGGCAGAAGGCGGCGAAGTCGTGCTCGCCGAGCAGGTGGGCACCGGCGGCGTTCATGGCGTCGACGTCGAGTGGGCGTCGCCAGGCCACGACCGTCCCGCGGACCAAGGGATCGGGGCCGGCCGGAGCGTCGCAGATGCGGTAGACGTAGCGGCGCTCGACAGCGGCGAACCGGGCGTCGAAGCCGGGAGGGGCCACCGACAGCGACCGCAGGGCGATGTCGGACGGCAGGAGTCGTCGCAGGCGACGCTCGAGCGTGGACGGGTCGACGTCGTCGAGGTCGACGTGTGCGACCTGACCGCGGGCATGCACGCCCGCATCGGTGCGTCCCGCGCACGTGAGCTGAGGGGGCGCCTCGAGGCGCAGGACCGTGCCGATCGCCCGCTCGACCTCGCCCTGGACGGTGCGGAGGCCCGGCTGGGTGGCCCAGCCACGGAAGTCGGTCCCGTCGTAGGACAGGTCGAGTCGCAAGCGCACCCGGCCACGCTACCGGTTGCGAGCCGCCTTCCCGGATCACCGGGCCGGGCGCGGCAACCTCCAGTACCGTGAGGTTCTCACCGACCTCAGGAGTCCGCATGCGCCGCCTCGCGTCCAGGTCCGCAGCGCCCGCGATCGCGCTGGTCTTCGGCCTGCTGGTGGCTCCTGCGGCCGGCGCAGACGAGCCGGGACGGCCCACTGGGCCGTCCGTCGCGGTCCTGAGCACGGGCGAAGAGCCGGTGGCGTCCGGTCTGGTCGTCACGACGACGCGCAGCAGCGCGAGCATCGAAGCCGTGACGATGGATCTGTCCGCGGGGTCACTCGCGGTCGACGGCGTCGCGGCTGGCCCGGGACCCACACGGGTCGTCAGCTTCAACGAGCCGGTGCCCGGTGCCGTCGCCACCCGGCTGGCCGCCGAGCTGGAGTTGCGATCCGGGGTGAGCGATGCCGAACCCGACTACGTGCGCACGACGGCCGACGCGCCGCCCGTGGCGGTCAACGACCCGTTCTTCCCGGCGCAGAAGAACCTGTGGGACACGGCACTGCCGGGCGGTGGCTACAGCACGCACGCTCCCGTCTTCTGGCAGCAGACCATGGGCACGCCCGGCGTCCGCGTCGCGGTGCTCGACACAGGGCGAACGTCGCACCCGGACCTGTCGTGGTCGCCTGGGTACGACGCCGTAAACCTCGACAGTGACCCCACCGACCCCGGAGACTTCCACGGCACGCACGTGGCCGGCACCGTCGCAGCGCTGGCCGGCAACCGCAGGGGCGTGGCCGGAGTCGCACCCGGTGTCTCGCTCGTGCCGGTCAGGGTCCTGGACGCCGAAGGATCGGGCAGTGACTCCGTGATCGCCCGAGGCATCCGGTGGGCGTCCGGTTCGCCGCAGACGGGCGTGCCCACCAACGCGAATCCGGTCCAGGTCATCTCGATGTCGTTGGCGGGCCCGGGTCCGTGCACCACGACGCTGGCCAGCGCGATCAGCTCCGCCCGCAGCCGCGGTGTCGTGGTGATCGCCGCAGCTGGCAACGCCGCCAAGGACGCGGCCGGATACTCCCCGGCCAACTGCCCCGGTGTCATCACGGTCGGCGCGACAGATGACTCTGGTGCCCGGGCGTCGTTCTCGAACTTCGGCCCGACGGTCGACATCTCGGCACCGGGAGTCAGGGTGCTCTCGACGTACGCCGAGACCTCCGCCGGGGGCCAAGATCTGTACGCCCGCCTGTCGGGCACCAGCATGGCCACTCCGGCCGTCGCGGGAGCGGCCGCGCTGTTGGCGTCTGTGGGCATGTCAGGAGCCCAGATCGAGGCTGCTCTGCCGGCCATGGTGCAGCCCGCCACGAGCCCGGCGACAGCGGGAGTGCTCGACCTCGGACGCGCTCCGGGCTTGACGTCCCGTGCGGCAGCGCCGCCCGCCGCACCGCGCAAGGTATCGACCTCGGTGTCGGCCAGGACCGCCACCAGCTTCGTGCGCAAGGGCGGACGAGCGGTCGTGCGCGTCACTTTGCGAGCCCCGTCGGGCGCCAGCCGTCCGACAGGACGCATCCGGCTGTTCGACGGGTCGAGAGTCGTCCGCTCGGCCTATGTGTCGGTCGGCCGCAACGGCAGCATCACGGTCAAGACGCCGCGCCTCAAGCGCAAGGGCATCCACCGGCTGCGGGTCATCTATGACGGTGGAGGAGTGTTCCTGGGCAGCAGGTCCGTCGTCCGCTCGGTCAGGGTCAGGTAGCCCGCATACGCCGAGGGCCCCCACCGCGAACGGTGGGAGCCCTCGGCGCGTGTCACCTGGACCAGCGCTCCTCGGCCGACGGGAAGGTCAGCTGGCGGTCACCCGTGTAGATCTGCTTGGGACGGGCGATCTTCTGCTCCTTGTCGTCCACGAGCTCGATCCACTGGGCGAGCCAGCCGGACGTGCGCGGGATCGCGAACAGGACCGTGAACATCTCGGGCGGGAACTGCAGCGCCTCGTAGATCAGGCCCGAGTAGAAGTCGACGTTGGGGTAGAGCTTGCGGCTGACGAAGTAGTCGTCCTCCAGCGCGATGCGCTCCAGCTCCTGGGCGATCTCGAGCAGCGGGTTGACGCCGGTGACCTCGAAGACGTCGTCGACGGCCTTCTTGATGATCGTGGCGCGAGGGTCGAAGTTCTTGTAGACGCGGTGACCGAAGCCCATGAGCTTCTCGTCACCCTTCTTGACGCCCTCGATGAACGCGGGGATGTTCTCGGGCACCTTGATGCGCTTCAGCATCTTGAGCACGGCCTCGTTGGCGCCACCGTGCAGCGGGCCGTAGAGGGCCGCGATGCCGGCGCTGACGGCCGAGTACGGGTCGACCTGGCTCGAGCCGACGGAGCGGACCGCGTTGGTCGAGCAGTTCTGCTCGTGGTCGGCGTGCAGGATGAACAGCACCTCGAGGGCCTTGGCCAGGCGCGGGTCGGGGTTGTACTTCTGCTCGGACATCTTGAACAGCATCGACAGGAAGTTCTCGGTGTAGGTCAGCTCGTTGTCGGGGTAGACGTACGGCTTGCCCTGCGCGTGCCGGAACGACCAGGCACCCAGCGTCGGCATCTTGGCGATGAGGCGGACGACCTGGTCGTGGCGCACCTGCGGGTCGCTGATGTTGCGGGCCTCGGGGTAGAACGTCGACAGCGCGCCGACGCTCGACAGCAGCATGCCCATGGGGTGCGCGTCGTAGCGGAATCCCTGCAGCTGCGACTTGAGGTTCTCGTGCACGAACGTGTGGAACGTGATCTCGTGCACCCACTTGTCGTGCTGCTCGCGGGTCGGCAGCTCGCCGTGGATGAGCAGGTAGGCGACCTCGAGGTAGGTCGACTTCTCGGCCAGCTGCTCGATGGGATAGCCGCGGTACTCCAGGATGCCCTTGTCGCCGTCGATGTAGGTGACGGCACTGCGCGTCGAGGCGGTGTTGGTGAAGCCCGGGTCGTAGACGGCCAGGCCCGGTTCGTCCTCGGTCTTGCCGATCTTGCCGAAGTCGCTGGCGCGGACGGTGCCGTCGGTGATGGGGAGCTCGTACTCCTCACCCGTGCGGTTGTCGCGGACGGTGAGCGTGTGGTTCTCGGTCACGATGGGTCTCCTGTGACGTGAAAGACGGAGCGGCCTTGATGGTGCCGTTCACCATTCAACCTAGACGTGAGGGAAGACTCATCACGAGCGGGGTCGTCCGGAAGGGTGGCGGAGGCCACTGCGGGGGGCTCGTTTTGACCTTCTCGGTCGTGGCCGGTTAACCTAGTGTGTCGATGTGCCCAGCCATTCGCGTCCGGGCACCGACCGCCGCAGAGCTGGATGCAGATTCGCCAGCCACCACCCCCAAGAACGAGAAGGTCACGCCGTGCGCACGTTCAGCCCCAAGCCGTCTGACATCACCCGTCAGTGGCACGTCATCGACGCCCAGGACATCGTCCTCGGCCGTCTCGCCGTCCAGGCTGCGACGCTGCTGCGCGGCAAGCACAAGCCGACCTACGCGCCGCACGTCGACGGTGGCGACTTCGTCATCATCGTCAACGCCGAGAAGGTGGCCCTGTCGGGCAACAAGCGCACCGACAAGCTCGCCTACCGTCACAGCGGCTACCCGGGTGGACTCAAGTCCATCGCGTACGGCGACCTGCTCGACAAGGATGCCCGCAAGGCGATCGAGAAGTCGGTCCGCGGCATGCTCCCCAAGAACCGTCTGGGCGATCAGCTGATCACGAAGCTCAAGGTCTACTCCGGCCCCGAGCACCCGCACAGCGCCCAGAAGCCCCAGCCGTTCGAGATCACGCAGATCTCCCAGTAAGGACGAACATCGTGACCGAGACCGCTACAGAAGACTTCACGCCCAACGCCGACGGCGTCGCGTACACCTCCGAGACCGCTGGTTCCGCGGCTGTCTCCGACAAGCCGGCGACGATCGCTCCCGGTGCTGCGACGGGCCGCCGCAAGGAGGCCATCGCCCGCGTGCGCATCGTCCCCGGCACCGGCGTCTGGACCGTCAACGGCAAGCCGCTCGAGGAGTACCTCCCCAACAAGCTGCACCAGCAGATCGCCAAGGAGGCCTTCGCCGAGACCGGTCTGCAGGACCGCTTCGACGTCATCGCCCGGGTCACCGGCGGCGGCATGACGGGTCAGGCCGGCGCTCTGCGTCTCGGCGTCGCCCGCTCGCTCAACCAGATCGACGAAGAGGCCAACCGCCCGGTCCTCAAGAAGGCCGGACTCCTGACGCGCGACTCGCGCATCAAGGAGCGCAAGAAGGCTGGTCTCAAGAAGGCGCGCAAGGCACCTCAGTACAGCAAGCGCTGATCCCACGTGGGCCGCATCTTTGGCACCGATGGCGTTCGCGGAGTCGCGAATCGTGATCTGACCGCCGAGCTCGCCGTCGACCTCGCGGTCGCCGCGGCCCACGTCCTGGGAGAGGTCGGTGCGTTCGCCGACCAGCGCCCCACAGCAGTCGTGGCCCGCGATCCCCGCGCCTCAGGAGAATTCCTGGAGGCCGCGGTGGTCGCGGGTCTTGCGTCTGCCGGGGTCGACGTGCACCGGCTCGGGGTCGTGCCGACTCCCGGGGCGGCGTATCTGACGTCCCACCTCGCCGCCGACATGGGCGTCATGATCTCGGCGAGCCACAACGCGATGCCCGACAACGGCATCAAGTTCCTGGCCCGTGGCGGGCTCAAGCTCGACGACGACCTCGAGCTGCTCATCGAGCAGCGCCTCGAGGAGCCCTGGGAACGGCCCACCGGTGCTGACGTGGGGCGCATCGGTGACAGCCACGCCGGTGTCGCCGCCTACGTCAAGCACCTCGTGACGTCGACGCCGCGCAGTCTCGAGGGGCTCACGGTCGTCCTCGACTGTGCCAACGGCGCCGCTTTCGAGGTCGGTCCGCAGGTGTTCGAGCAGCTCGGCGCCACGGTCATCTCGATCCACGCCGAGCCCGATGGTCTCAACATCAACGAGAACTGCGGGTCGACGCACCTCGACGACCTGCAGAAGGCCGTCGTCGAGCACGGTGCCGACGTCGGCTTCGCCTTCGACGGCGACGCCGACCGCTGCCTCGCGGTCGACCAGACCGGCGCGATCGTCGACGGCGACCACATCCTGGCGATCCTGGCGCTCGCCGCGCACGACGCCGGGACGCTCGTCGACGACACCGTCGTGGCCACCGTCATGAGCAACCTCGGCTTCGTGCAGGCGCTCTCCGCGGCGGGTCTCACGGTCATCCAGACCGCGGTCGGCGACCGTTACGTGTTGGAGGCGATGCGGGCCGGCGGGTTCAACCTGGGCGGCGAGCAGTCGGGGCACGTCATCATGGGCGACTACGCCACGACCGGTGACGGCGTGCTCACGGCGACGCACCTGGCCGCTCGCATGCGCGAGACGGGTTCGTCGCTGTCGCAGCTGGCCTCGGTCATGACCCGGCTGCCGCAGGTGCTGGTCAACGTCCCCGACGTCGACAAGTCCCGGGCCGACACCGACCCCACGCTGCTCGGCGAGGTCGCGATCGCGACGGCGGGGCTCGGTGACAGCGGCCGGGTGCTGCTGCGGCAGTCGGGCACCGAGCCGCTCGTGCGGGTCATGGTCGAGGCTGCGACGCACGAGGAGGCCTCGTCGGTGGCCCAGCACCTCGCGGGCGTCGTCCGCACGACCCTCGGCCGCTGACCCTCCCCGCGACTGGCGCAGTTCTGCGGTTCTGGGACGGCGTGTCGCGCGAGTATGTGCCACTCGGCAGCCGGTTTGCGCCACTCGCGCTCGTCCTAGACTGAGACCGTGGCCCGGGTGGACGAGATTGACGTCGCCGATCCGTCGGCCTTTGACGAGTTCCACGACGTCTACCTGCGCTCGTCGGGCCGGCCGTTCGATGCTCCGTGGCTGCCGGCCGAGAAGCGCGTCAACCTGACCGATGATGCGTACGCCGCCAAGGTCGCGGTGATCGGTCGTGACGACGCGGGTGCGCCGGTGGCCGCCGGCTGGTGCGTCATGCCGCTGAGCGACAACACGAGGTTCGCGTTCGTCGAGGTGTTCGTGCCGCCGGAGCATCGTCGTCGAGGCCACGGCACGCGACTGCTCGACCGTCTGCTTGCGATGGCCCGCTCCCACGGCCGGACCACGGCGTTCTCGATGCCCGCCTGGGCCGTCGAGGCCGAGGGCGACGCGGGCCGGTGGTTCGCCGAGGCGCACGGGTTCGAGCTCGACATCCTCGACGCGGTCCGCGAGCTCGCGCTCCCGGCGACCCTGCCGCCCCTGCGGCTGGCACCCGGATACACGCTCGGGACGTGGCGCGGGGCGTGCCCCGACGAGCTGGTCGACGAGTACGCCGAGCTGCGTCGCATGCTGACGTCGGAGGCACCGAGTGGCGAGGCCGGGCTGGAGGACGAGCACTGGGACGCCGAGCGCGTCCGCAAGGACGAGGCCGACCTGGTACGAGTCGGTCGCACGATGCAGGTGGTCGTGGCGCGTGCGGCCGGCGGCGGGCTCGCAGGCCACACCCAGCTCGCCTTCGCGGGCGACGGTGTGGACGTCTACCAGTGGGACACGTTGGTGCGACGCGAGCACCGGGGCCACGGTCTGGGGCTGGCGCTCAAGATCCGCGCGATGCAGGCCTCGGCCGACCTGCTCGAGGGGAGGAGGCGCGTCACGACCTTCAACGCCGCGAGCAACCGGCACATGATCGCCGTCAACGAGAAGCTGGGTTTTCGGCAGACGGCGTGGACGGGCGAGTACGTCCGCGCGATCTGAGACCGCGCGAGTGGCGCAAACCGGTCGCCGAGTGGCGCATTCTCGCGGGAAACGCCGTCTCGAAAACACCGAACTGCGCCACTCGCGGAACTTGGGGGGTCAGATCTTGCGGAGGCGGACCCAGTCGACGGCGTGGTCGGAGCCCTTGCGGAGCACGAGCGAGGCGCGGCCCCGGGTCGTCGCAATGTTCTCCTTCAGGTTGGGCCAGTTGATCGAGTCCCACAGCTCGCTGGCCCGCTGCACCGCCTCGTCGTCGGTGAACGCGCTGTAGCGGTGGAAGTACGACTCCGGATCGGCGAAGGCGGTCTTGCGCAGGGCCAGGAACCGGTCGATGTACCAGCGCCGCAGGTCCTTGCCGGAGGCGTCGACGTAGATCGAGAAGTCGAAGAAGTCGCTGACCGCGAGACCGGGGGAGCCGTCGCCGCGCGGACGGGCGGGTGCGAGCACGTTGAGTCCCTCGACGATGACGATGTCGGGCTCCTTGACCGTCACCAGCTCGTCGGTGCGGTCGTACGTCAGGTGGGAGTAGACCGGTGCCGTGACGACCTCGACCCCCGACTTGACCTCCATGACGAACCGCAGCAGCGCCTTGCGGTCGTAGGACTCCGGGAAGCCCTTGCGGTCGAGGATGCCGCGACGCTCCAGCTCGGCATTGGGGAACAGGAAGCCGTCGGTCGTCACGAGCTCGACGACGGGGTGGTCGGGCGACTGCGCCAGCAGCTCGCGCAGCAGCCGGGCCGTCGTCGACTTGCCCGCCGCCACCGACCCGGCGATGCCGATGACGAACGGCGTGCGACGCGACTGCGGTGCGTGCAGGAACTCCTCGGTCGCCTCGTACAGCGCTCCGGCGAGGCGCACGCGCATGCTGATGAGCTGCGTCATCGGCAGGTAGACCTGGCGGACCTCCTCGAGGTCGAGCTCGTCGCCGATGCCCCGGACCCGCTCGACCTCGTCGGGTGCCAGAGGCTGTGGCGCGTCGCCCGCAAGCTCGGCCCACGCGGCCCGTTCGAGCTCGACATACGGGGAGTGCTCGCGCGTCATGATCTCATTCTGGCGGCTCGGCGACGGGCAGCACCACGGGGTACCGGCGGAAGGCCCTGATCGGGAGGCGTGGCGTCCTCGTCGGTCGGCACGTGGTGTCCCCAATTACGAGGACACCGCCCGGTTCTGCCTGCGCGCCACATGAGTGCTCTGCCAGCATCGTCGCGTCATGCCGGCGCGCGCATTCATCGAGAGGTAGGTCGTGTCCCCAGAACCAACAGCGTGCCTGTCCTGGACGCCGAGCGGCGGCGACGCGCTTGCGGTCCGTGCCGCGGCAGGGACCCATGTCGGCCTGGTCCGGGGTCACAACGAGGACGCCTGGTCGATCGATCCGCCGGTCTTCGTCGTCGCCGACGGCATGGGCGGACACGACGCCGGTGACGTCGCAAGTCATCTCGTGATCGAGGCGTTCCGTGAGCTCGCCGGAACCACGCACGTCGCCATGGCTGACATGGATCGCTGTGTCCGCAGCGCGAAGTCGCTCGTGGACGCCCTGTCGCCCGGCGAGCGGGGGGCACCCGGGTCCACGTTGGTCGCCGCGGGCTACACACGGCAGGACGACGTCCCCTTCTGGTTGATCGCGAACGTGGGCGACTCGCGGGCCTACTCGTGGCGAGCCGGCGTGCTGGAGCAGGTCAGCCGTGACCACTCCGTGGTCCAGGAGCTCATCGAGGCCGGCGAGATCGACGACGCAGAGGCGCGCCACCATCCGGACCGACACGTCATCACCCGTGCGATCGGCGCACTGGAGGACGCTGTCGCCGAGTTCGCGATGATTCCCCTGCTGCCGGGAGCCCGGCTGCTGCTCTGCTCGGACGGGCTCAGCAGCGAGATCGACGACGACCAGATCAGTCGGGTGCTGGCCAGCGTCCCCTCGCCGGACGACGCCGTGGAAGCGCTGATCGCTGCCGCCCTCGCCGCAGGCGGGCGGGACAACGTGACGGCTCTGCTGATCGACGCCGTGGGTGTGCAGGCGGTCGACGAGACCACGCTGACCGGTGGAACCAGGCTCGACGAGGACACGTTGAGGTCGGCGCTGTGACCGGGCTCTGCTACGCCCCGGGCACGGCGGCCGCCATCGTGGGACGAGGTGGCGTGGTGCTGACCCACGGTGGCCTGGAGACAGCGGTCGCCCTGTGGGACGTGATGTCGTCGGGGTCGTTCACCGGTGAAGAGATGCTCGAGGTCATGACGGCCGACGGCATCGCCTCGGTCCCCGACTTCTGCGCCGTCCTGCTGAGGGACGGTTCGGCGACCATCCTCACCCGAGGATCGTGCTCGATCTCGGTCACGGACCACAGCGGAACCGAGACCCTCGACGGAAGCTCCGTGTCGACCTGGATCGAGCGCACCATCGCGTGGACCGACACGACGCTCGTCGACCTGCAGGCGGGGCCCGCGACGGAGGAGGCAGCTGTGCCGATCCGCGCAGGTGTCGTCATGGCGAGTCGCGTCGTGGTCGGGACGGCGCCGATCGCGACGGAGCAGGCGGTCGAACCGGAACTGGAACCGGAACCGGAACTGGAACCGGAACCGGAACTGGAACCGGAACCGGAACCCGAACCGGAACCCGAACCCGAGCCGCGACCTGACCCCGAGCCGGAGCCGGAGCCGGAGCCGGACATGCAGCCCGCCGCGACACGGGACGACGATCCCGGTGCCACGATCGCCGAGGTCGGTGACTCGCGCTTCGACGCCATGTTCGGCGTCACCGTGCCCGGCCGGCGGCTCGAGGACGCCGCGGTGCGTGAGTCGCTCCCCGCCGGGGTCGAGCCGCAGCCGGCCTCTCCCGCCTCCGTGCTCGGCGACCACGATGGACGCACGACGACGGCCGTCGAGCGCGCCGCGCTCCTGGCGGGTCGGATCTCGCCGCCCCGGGTGTCCGCAGCGGCCGTGTCGGCACCGACGGCGCGCGCGACCATGACGTTCTCGACAGGCCGCTCGGTCGAGCTGGACCGCCCCGTCGTGGTGGGCAGGTCACCCCGCGCCCACGGTGCCAGCAGCGCCGAGATGCCGCACCTCGTGGTCATCGACAACCCGTACGTCTCCGGGACGCACCTGTCCGCCGCGATCGAGGACGGCGTTGTCGTCGTCACGGACC
Source organism: Aeromicrobium fastidiosum (assembly GCF_017876595.1). Classification (NCBI taxonomy): domain Bacteria; kingdom Bacillati; phylum Actinomycetota; class Actinomycetes; order Propionibacteriales; family Nocardioidaceae; genus Aeromicrobium; species Aeromicrobium fastidiosum. Next base: position 1,899,623 of record NZ_JAGIOG010000001.1, read on the forward strand.
TGTCGACCAACGGGACGCTGCTGACCGCGCCGGGTGAGGCGAGCCGCCGGCTCGACAAGGGCCTCGGCGTCGTCGTGCCAGATGCGAGCGTCCTCAAGCTGTCGGACGACATCTCCGTGACGATCACGATCACGGCGGGGCACTGACGTGGCCGAGCGCGGCGTGCCCCCGGTCCTGGACGGATTCACGTTCGTCGACCTCATCGGGCAGGGCGGCTTCGCGGACGTGTTCCGCTACCGGCAGCTGATGCCGACCCGCCAGGTGGCGGTCAAGGTCCTGCTCGAGTCGGCACTCGAGGGGCCCTCGCAGCAGCAGTTCCATGCGGAGGCCAACGTCATGGCCCAGCTGTCCGGGCACCCGTCCATCGTGCCGATCTACCAGGTGGGGGTCAGCAAGGACGGCCGCCCCTACCTCGTCATGGAGCTGTGCCCGCCGCCCAGCCTGGCGGGCCGCTTCAGGGCGGAACGGTTCGCCGTGCCCGAGGCGCTCGAGACCATGATCAAGATCGCCGGCGCGGTGGAGACGGCGCACCGCGCGGGCATCCTGCACCGCGACATCAAGCCGCACAACATCCTGACCAGCAGCTACGGCACCCCGATGCTGACCGACTTCGGCATCGCCGGGACGGCCGCCGACGCCCACGACACGTCGTACGGCTTGTCCGTCCCGTGGTCACCGCCCGAGGCCTTCGGCGACGACATGCCGACGGACCCGCGCAGTGACGTCTACTCGTTGGCCGCGACGATGTACTCGCTCCTCGCGGGACGGTCGCCCTTCGAGGTCGACGGTGCGGCCAACGACAACGCGACGCTCATGAGCCGCATCGAGCGGCAGCCCCTGCAGCGGATCAACCGGGGGGACGTGCCGGAGGCCCTCCAGGACGTCCTCGCTCGTGCGATGTCCAAGTCGGTCGGCGAGCGCCATCCGACGGCGATGGCGTTCGCGCGGTCGTTGCAGGACGTCCAGACGAGGCTTCACCTCGGCCAGACGAGGATCGACGTGCTGGATGCGTCACCCGCGGCTGCGTCGGCCCAGGACTCCGAGCACCGCACGCAGGTCCGACCCGTGCAGATCATCGTCCCCGACGACGCGGCCGGCACGCGGGTGCGGCCGGTCGTGATCCAGACCGCGACACCCCCGCCGATCGACGAACGGACAGCGTTGCGCCAGGACGCGGCCCGGCGTGCCGAGCCGGTCCCGGACACGATGGCACGAGGCGGTCCGGCCGTCGCCGACCGGACCGACGGATCGCACTTCCTGGCACCGGCCACATCGCTGGAGGGACCGGCGGCCGAGCAGGACCGCAGTCATTCGCCGTGGGCACTGGCGGTCGGGGCAGGTCTCGCGCTGGTCGTCGCCGGTGCCGTCGGTGTGGCCGTGCTGACGGGGGGCAGCGACGACTCGCCGGGCCCGGCGGCAGCACCCCCGACGACCCGCTCCGCCCCGAGCGGTGACGACGTCATCGGGGCCGCGGTGCTGCCTCCGGTCGGACTCCGGCACACGAGCGGCCAGGACGCCGTGGTCTTCACGTGGTCGCCCGGCGGCGACGGTGGCGACGACGGCTACCTCGTCCGTACCGGCCCCGGCCCCCAGGAGCTCTCGGCGGCGGGTCCACCCGTCACTGATCTGACGGCCAGGGTCGAGACCGCGCCCGGCGACATCGCATGCATCGAGGTCGTTGCGGTGCGCGCCGGCACGGCGTCCGAGCCGCTTGCCGGCTGCGAGGTGAACCGGTGACTGCCACGCGTCCGGCACTCGTGCCGTCCCCCGTACCGACGACTGTCGAGGACCCCCTCATCTCGGCTGGACTGTCCTCCACAGGAGACGGAGGAGCGACGATGACAGGACTGGTCGTCGAGTTCTGCGGCGAGGAGCACCTCCTCGCGGCAGGGACGAGCTTCGCAGCGGGACGCGAGGCCGATCTGGTGATCGACGAGGACAACGTCTTCCTGCACCGCAAGCTCGTCGAGTTCACGCACGACCAGGGATTCTGGTGGATCACGAACGTCGGCTCCCGGCTGTCGATCACCGTGAGCGGAGGGGCCGGCACGCTGCAGTCCTGGATCGGTCCCGGTGTCCGCCTGCCCATCGTGCTGCCCGCGATCTCCGTGCTGTTCACCGCCGGCGACACGACCTACGAGATCGGGGTGAGGACCGACCTCCCGGTGTTCGAGACCGTCGCGGATCCGATGTCGTCCGCGGTGGGAGAGGCGACCCTCGGGGCGGTCGACCTGACCCCGTCCCAGTTCCGGCTCGTCCTGGGGCTGGCCGAGAACACGCTCCGACGTGCAGGCACCGGTGCCAGCGACGTGCCGTCGAACGCCACGATCGCCGCGCGCCTGGGCTGGAGCATCACGACGTTCAACCGCAAGCTCGACAACGTCTGCGACAAGTTCTCGCGTGCCGGGGTCAAGGGCTTGCGCGGCGGATCGGGCCAGCTGGCCACCCAGCGGCGGGCGCGACTCGTCGAGTACGCCGTCGCGGCGCGGCTGGTGCGGCCCGAGCACCTGCCTCTCCTTGACGACACCACAGAGGACTCCGCCTGATGAACCTGCGCTCCCACGCCACGTCGCTCACGACGGGTCTGATCCGCCTGCGGCAGGGGCGGGCCTCGCGTCGTGTCGCGTCCGGCACGGCTCTGACCCTGGTCGCCGGTGTGCTCGTCGTGCTGGCCGTCAACGCCGACGGACTGCCCATCTCGAAGGTCGATCTCAACGACGGCAGCGTGTGGGTCACCAAGGACGGCGCGGGAATCATCGGACGACTCAACTCCCAGGTCAAGGAGCTGGACCTGGGAGTGCTGACGCGGTCCGCGGGCACCGAGCTGCACCAGGAGGCGGCTGACGTCCAGGTCGTCGATCTCGGCGGTGGGGCCAACAAGCGGGTCATGGTCGTCGACGTCGCCGGAGGCACGGCGGGCAAGGCGCTCGAGCTGCCGAAGACCGTGACCGTGTCGGCCGGGCGTCGCACCGTGGCGATCGTCGACACGCAGTCGGGCCTCGGCTGGGTCAAGGCCAGCACCTCGATGAGCGGCTTCACGGTCAAGGACCCGGCGGTCGTCAAGGGACTCGGTCCCAAGAGCGTCGTGAGCGTCGGCGCTGACGGCACCGCCTACTTCCTCGACCGGGCGCACGGGGCCGTCGTCCCGGTGTCCTTGGACGCCAACGGCGCGGCTGTCAAGGGCGCGGCGATCGATCTCGATGCCGAGATCGGTGACGACGCCATGATGACGATCGTCGGAGACCGGCCCGTCGTGCTGGACCGCGGCAGCGCGACCGTCCATCGCGCCGGTGGCGGCGCACTCGAGGTCGAGGGAGGCGCGGAGGCGCAGCTGCAGCAGCCGCAGGGCACGGAGGACGGCCAACCGTCGGACTTCTTCGTCGCGACGCCCACGGCCCTGTACCGGGCAGGTCTGGACGGAGGTGACCTCGAGAAGGTCTCGACCGTGACGGTCCAGGGAGCCCCGGCAGCGCCGGTCGTCGTCGCGGGCTGCACCTACGCAGCCTGGCTCGACCCGGCGGCACCCGCGAGCTTCGAGCAGGTGTGCGGCACAAAGGCGAGCTCCCAGAAGATCCCGCAGCTCAGCGACCAGGCGGAGCTCGTCTTCCGTGTCAACCGCGACGTCGTCGTGCTCAACGACGCGGCTGGTGGCACCTCGTGGATGGTCCAGGCCGGCATGGAGATCGTCGACAACTGGGAGATGATCGACCCCCGCGAGAAGCAGGACAAGGAAGAGGTCGAGGAGCAGAAGCAGCGCGATCCCAACAAGAACGAGCCCCCCACGGCCAAGGCCGACAAGGACTTCGGGGCGCGGCCGGGCACCACGGTCGTGCTGCCCGTCACGGTCAACGACACCGACCCGGACGGTGACATCCTCACGATCTCGCCCACCCTGCAGACCGATGCCCAAGGCGTCCAGCTCAGCGTGGTCGGCAACGGCACCCAGGTCCAGGCCCGCATCGGACCGGAGGTGCGCGGCGACGTCGAGTTCACCTACGCCGTGACCGATGGTCAGCCGGACCATCCCGAGAGCGAGGCGCCGGTGACGCTCGCGGTCGTCGGCTCTGAGAAGGACTCCAAGCCCAAGAAGTTCGAGGAGCGCACCAACGAGCTCGAGGTCGCTCGCGGGTTCGAGGCGCGGACTAACGTCCTGCCGGCCTGGTTCGACCCAGACGGGGACACCGTGGTGCTGACGGCAGCCTCCAGCAAGGGTGGAGACGTGCGCTTCCGTCCGGACGGCACGATCACGTTCGTCGACGACGGTGCTGGCGGAGCGGCCAAGACGATCGACTTCACGCTGCGCGGCGGCGGCGAGTCCATCACATCGAAGGTCGACGTGACGGTCCTCGATCCCGGCAAGGCCGCACCGACCACGGTGCCCGACCGTGTCACAGGCATCGCCGGATCCACGATCCTGCTCGATCCGCTGACCAACGACTCCGATCCGCTCGGAGGGACCATGACCCTCACGAGCCTCAGCGCCCAGGCAGCCAGCAGCGGAGACGTCGAGTACGCCTTCGACGCGACCAAGGGCACCGGGACGGTCCGTGCCCCGAAGGCCGGCTCCTACTACCTCGAGTACGTCGCGACCAACACGGCCGCGTCGTCCGAACCACAGGTCATCCGCGTCGACGCCATCGCCGTCGGTCGCATCAACCACCCTCCTGTCGCGGAGAAGGACACCGCGACCCTGGTCGGTGGCGGCTCGGCACTCGTCGACGTCCTCGCGAACGACTCCGACCCCGACGGTGACGTGCTCGTCGTCCGGGGATTCGGACAGGTGCCCGACGGCATCAAGGCCTCCCTGGTCGACAAGCAGTTCGTCCGCGTCGAGTCGGTCGCCCCGCTCGAGGCGCAGCAGGAGATCACGTACCACCTCTCCGACGGCGAGAACCAGGTCGACGGCTCGATCACCGTCACGGCGAGCGAGGGAGATCGCAACCGGCCGCCCGTCGCTCTGGCCGATCAGTTCCCGGCGCGCGCGGGCACCATCATCACGGTGCCGGTGCTGGCCAACGACGTCGATCCCGACGGCGACAAGCTGAGCGTCTACGGACAGGACCTGACCGATCTGCCTGCCGACGTCCCCGTGATCGCCACCGGTTCGGCCGTCCGGATCATGGTGCCCGACGACGGACGCACCGAGATCGACTTCGGCTACACGACGCACGACCCCGACCAGGCGGGTGCCACGGCACGGGTCGTGCTGAACATCAGCCCCGACGACGCGAAGGGCAACCAGGCACCTCGCCCGGGGCCCATCGAGGACCGGGCCATCGGCGGCAAGAAGGTACGGGTGCCGATCAGTGCCTACAACTCGGACCCGGACGGTGACCCGGTCTCGTTCAGCGCGATCGCCCAGCAGCCAGAGCTCGGGCGGATCGTCCGCACCGGCGTGGACTGGGTCGAGTACGAGCCCGACGAGGACTCGGTCGGGACGGACTCGTTCATGGTCGAGGTCTCCGACCAGTACGGTGCCTCCGGCCGCGTCGAGGTCCGTGTGGGCGTGGCCCCGCGGGAGCCGGTCAACCAGCCACCGACGGCGCTCGACGACGAGGTGACGGTCCGGCCCGGTCGGACGATCCAGTACCCCGTGCGCGACAACGACACCGACCCGGACGGTGACGGCTTCAGCCTGCTCCCCGACGTCAACTCGTCCGCGGGTGGAGACGCGAAGATCGCCGGCGACTTCGTCCAGCTGACCTCGCCGTCGCTGGACGGCCAGTCCGAGCGCATCGCGACGGCCCAGTACGCGGTCACCGACCGGCTGGGCGGCCAGTCGCGTGCCACGCTCTCGGTCACGTCCAGCGATCGCGCTCCGCTCCACGCGCCCATCGCCAACGACGACACCGTCGCGCTGTCGAAGATCGCCGGCAAGAAGCCCGGCGACACGGTGGACGTCGCGGTGCTGTCGAACGACGGTGACATCGACGGGTCGAAGGCCGCGCTGACGTTCGAGCCGCTGGCCGGCGGCACCGTCCTGGGCCGCACGATGCAGGTCACGCTCTCGGACAAGGACCAGGTCGTCGCCTATCGGCTCGTCGACTCCGACGACCAGGCCTCCTTCGGCTTCGTCTACGTCGCCGGCACCGACTCGGTCGCGCCCGTGCTCGACCAGTCGAAGGTTCCGGTCAGGGTCACGGCAGGCGAGGTCAAGCAGATCTCGCTGCGCGACATCATCAACGTGAGGGACGGACACGAACCGCGCATCGCCCGTCGCGACCAGGTGCTCGTCGTCAACGGCGACGGCAAGACCGAGTCGAGCACCGACGACCAGACGCTGTCGTTCCGGTCGCTGAAGCAGTACCACGGGCCCGCGTCGATGCTCCTGGAGGTCACGGACGGCGCCGACCTGAACGACCCCGAGGGACTCGTCTCGCAGATCACCGTCCCGATCGACGTCAAGCCCCTCGGCAACGTCGCACCCGTCGTGCGATCGACCAGCGTGACCGTCGCGGGGGGCGGCGAGCCGGCAGAGATCGACCTCACGCGGCTGGCCGAGGACGCCAACGACGACGACCTGACGTTCGAGGTCAAGGACGGCACCAAGGGGGTCGCCGGGCAGGTCGACGGCGACGTCCTGAAGGTCAGCGCCACCAAGGACGCCACGGTCGGTGACACCGTCGAGCTCACGGTCCTCGTGAGCGACGGCAAGGTCGCGAATCCGTCGACCGGCACCGTGCAGGTACGTGTCGTCGACTCCACCAAGCCGCTGATGACGTTGGTCAGCCCGATCTCCCTCGAGGGGACGGCCGGCGAGCCGAGCGAGGTCGACGTCCTCGACCAGATCGTGACCGATCCCTTCCCCGACGACAAGAAGTCGCTGTCGTCCCCGACGGTGCTGTCGGGCAGGGGCACTGTCGCCGCGCGTGGCACGACCCTGGTCGTCACGCCGGCCAAGGGGTTCGACGGCGTGGTCGCGGCCGGCTTCCGGATGGACGACGGCTCAGGACTCGCCTCGCGCAGCATCTCCGGACGGGTGGAGGTCACGGTGTCCGACAAGCCCGACGCCCCGGGCCGTCCCACGGCTGATCCGTCAGGACCGGACGCCGTCCGTGTCAGCTGGTCGGCCCCGGACGACAACGGCAAGCAGATCACCGAGTACCGGGTCACCTGGAACGGCGGAACCAGGTCGTGCACCGGGACGCAGTGCGTCATCGACGGTCTCGACCCCGGCACGGAGTACGTCTTCACCGTCGCCGCCTCCAACGAGAAGGGCTGGAGCAAGGAGAGCTCGAAGTCGTCTCCCGTCACGCCGGACGACGCGCCGGATCAGATGGTGGCCCCGACGATCGATCCGACGACGACCTTCCCGGCACGCGATCGCAAGCTCGCGGTGACGTGGGTCGTGCCGCAGAACGCCGGATCGGCGATCACCGGGTACGAGGTGCAGCAGTCGCCCGGTGACGTCACGACCTTCGGTGGCGGCGTGCTGACGAGCTCATTCGGATCGCTGCAGAACGGCACGGCCTACAAGTTCCGTGCCCGGGCGGTCAACGCCAAGGGCGAGAGCCCGTGGTCGAACTGGTCGGAGACCGCGGTGCCGTTCACCAAGCCGGGACCCGTGGCTCCGTTCGAGATCACGGCCGATCCGCCGGACGGCAACGGCAGCGGCCACGTCAACGTCGCCTGGAACGCACCCGCCGACGTCGGCGGCGACCCCGACCGCATCCAGATCTACCAGGTCGAGGTGCTCGGCGACGGCGTCGTGGCGGCCTCCAAGCAGACCGCGGACCTCGCGACCGACTTCACGGTGGCCAACGGCAAGCAGTACACGGCGCGGATCAAGGCCGTCAACAAGGCCGGCGTCGCGGACGAGTGGGTCACCTCGAGCAACACCGTGACGGTGTACGACCTCGCGAAGGCGCCGACGAACCTGCAGCAGAGCGGGGAGGACGGTGACAAGTCGGGCAAGCTGTCGTTCACGACCCCCTCGGACAGCGGAGGGTTCCCGGTCACGAAGTACCTCGTGCAGACGCAGGACGGCAACAGCTTCACGGCACCGGCCAAGAGCTCAGGCGAGGGTGTCTCCGCGACGATCGACGTCACCTTCAACGGCAATCACAACGATGGTCAGTGGGTCCGGATCACGCCCGTCACCGAGCCGACGGGCCAGGGCGACAAGCAAGGTGCCAGCGCGCAGTCGGGCTCGGTGTTCAGGCCGTTCGGCGATCCCGGCGCACCCGGGTCGAACGGTTCGTCCCAGGGCTACAGGTCGACCACGATCAGCTGGACCGGTGGCACGCCCAACGGTCGCCCGATCGAGAAGACCGAGTTCAAGGGCGACGCCACGGGCGACGCGGGCGGCAATGGCGGAAGCACGACGATCGCCACGAACCAGGGTGGTGAGCAGCGATGCGTCCAGGCTCGTGCGATGGCCGGCGGCAGGTGGTCCAGCTGGAGCGGCAACCTGTGCGGGACGGCGCAGGCCAGGACTGTCAGCGTCTCGAAGGGGCCAGCCCAGAGCATCTCTGGCTGCAGCAACAACTGCTACTTCGTCGACATCAACGTGGCCGGGTTCGTCAGCAACTCCGGCCAGTCCGCCGACATCTCGATGAACGGCAACTCGAACTGGTGCGAGGGCGCAAGTGGCTGCGTCGACCCGAAGGGCTTCACCGTCAACGGCGATGGCCGCGGGCTCCTGCGCTACTACGTCAACGGAACGCCAGGGACGGTCTCGGTCAACGTCGGTGGGATCACCGGATCGATCCAGTGGTGACCGTGACGACCTGACGGCACATCGCGCCCCGCAGCACAGACCCACATCCAACGGATTCAAGGACGCTCATGACACTCACACCCGACCAGACCGCGTGGTTCTCCACGACCTTCGGCCAGCTCGTCGCCAACGTCGAGCGGGCCGTCGTGGGCAAGACCCACGTCATCCAGCTCGCGATGACGTGCCTGATCGCCGAGGGCCACATGCTGCTCGAGGACTACCCGGGCACGGGCAAGACGTCTCTCGCCCGGGCCATGGCGCAGACGCTGCACGGCAAGCAGAACCGCATCCAGTTCACGCCGGACCTGCTGCCGTCCGACGTCACCGGCGTCACGATCTTCGACCAGGCCTCGCAGAAGTTCGAGTTCCACCAGGGACCCATCTTCGCCAACATCGTCCTGGCTGACGAGATCAACCGCGCCTCTCCCAAGACACAGTCGGCGCTGCTGGAGGTCATGGAGGAGTCGCAGGTCACCGTCGACGGCGTGACCCACCTCGTCGGACGGCCGTTCATGGTCATCGCGACCCAGAACCCCATCGAGCAGGCCGGCACCTACCGCCTGCCCGAGGCGCAGCTCGACCGGTTCTTGATGAAGTCGTCGATCGGCTACCCCGACCACGCGAGCACCGTGCAGATCCTGGCGCAGGCACCCCAGGGGCGGGGCGGGCTGGTGCTCGATCCGATCATCAGCACCGAGCACGTCGCCACGATGATCGACCTCGCGGCCCAGGTGCACGTCGAGCCGGCCCTGCTGGAGTACATCTCGACGCTCGGCGAGGAGACCCGCAACGCGCACGACGTCCTGCTGGGCTGCAGCGTGCGGGCGGGGCTCGCGCTCGTGCGGGCGTCCAAGGTGTGGGCCGCCGCGTCTGGGCGCAACTACGTCCTCCCAGACGACGTCAAGTCGCTGGCCCAGCCGGTCATGGCGCACCGCATGGTGCTCGACCCGGAGGAGGAGTTCCGGGGCAACACGGCCGAGAAGGTCCTCGACCGGATCCTGGGCCAGGTCTCGACGCCGCAGGAGCGAGCGACGGCATGACGACGACAGCTGGGGTGGACCACCGCCCGGTGACCCTGCGCGTCACTGCGGCGCGTCGACGACTCGTGGGCCTGGTGCTCGACGGCGCGGCATGGGTCGAGAGCCGCACGGAGCGACCGCGCGCTGCGGTGCGTCCCGTGACCTCGGTGGTGACCACCACAGCCTGGACCGTCGGGGCGCTGGCCGTGACGGCGGCGATCTCCGCGACGCGCCTGGACTGGGTCGAGCTGCGCGTGGCGGCACTGTTCGTCCTCGCGCTGCTGGCCGTGTGTGCCGTGTTCGTCCTCGGGAGCCACCAGCTCGTCGCCCGGCTCGACCTGACCCGTGACCGCGTCGTGGTGGGGGAGCGGGCCAACGGCCGCCTGGTGCTGACGAACGAGTCGGCGCGACGGAGCCTGCCGATGACGATCGAGCTGCCGGTCGGCCCGGCCAAGGCGGCATTCGACCTGCCGTCACTGGGCAGCAAGGTCGAGCACGAGGACCTGTTCGCCATCCCGACGTCCCGGCGAGCCGTGCTGACGGTCGGACCGGTGCGCACCGTGCGGGCCGACCCGTTGGCGCTGCTGCGCCGCGAGCAGGACCTGACCGATCAGCAGCTGCTCTACGTGCACCCTCGCACCGTCCGTATCCAGGGGTCCGCGGCCGGCTTCATCCGCGACCTCGAGGGCCAGACGATCCGCAAGCTGACCGACAGCGACGTCGCGTTCCACGCGCTGCGTGCCTACGTGCCCGGCGACGACCGTCGCTACATCCACTGGAAGACGACTGCGCGCACGGGCACCATGATGGTCCGCCAGTTCGAGGAGACCCGCCGGTCCCACCTGCTGGTCGCGTTGAGCACCCGGCTCGACGACTACGCCTCCGACGAGGAGTTCGAGCTCGCGGTGTCAGCGGCCGGCTCGCTCGGCGTCCAGGCGTTCGCCGATGACCAGCAGATCTCGGCAGCGACGTCGGGCCGCCACCTGCGAGCACCTCACGCGAAGGCGTTGCTGGACGAGCTGTCAGGCGTCGACTACGAGCGCAACGCCGCGCGGCTGTCCGACGTCGCACGCCGCCTCGGGCGCGAGGTGCAGGGTGCCAGCGTGGCCGTGGTGCTGTGCGGATCGGTCGTCGATCCCGCCGAGCTGCGTCGCGTGCGGCGGTTCCTGCCGTTGGACGTCCGCACCATCGTGGTGCGTGCCGACGTCGGCGGCGAGCCCAGCATCCGGTCGATCGGCGATGTCGACATCAGCACCATCGCCGACCTCGACGATCTCGGGACGGCCATGCGAAGGCTTGCGGCATGACCGAGAAGGAGCCCCTCGGCCCCCGCCTGGTCCTGACCGACGCGGCGTTGCTCGCGGCGCTGTCGCTGGCAGCGATGTCCCCGCTCGCGGACGCCTTCGACGGCCTCCGTTGGGTCGTGGCGGCGTTCGGGGGCATCGTGATCGGCCTGGCGGGGACGCTGCTGGCACGCCGTCTGCGATGGGGCGCGGTACTCACGGCGCTCCTGCTCGCGGTCGCCTACTGCCTCGTCGGACCGGCGCTCGCTGCACCTGACCGGGCACTCGGCGGGATCATCCCGACGGCACGTGCCGAACGGGACCTGCTGACGGGGACGGTCGACGGCTGGCGCAATGCGTTGACCCTGCCCGTCCCGTTGACGGACAGCTTCCAGGTGCTCGTCGTGCCACTGGTCGTCGGTCTCCTGGGCGCGACCCTGGCAGCGACGTTCCTCTGGCGGAGCAGATGGCCGTCGGTGGCCGGGCTCGGCGTCGTCGCGATGTTCGCGGTCGCGGCGACGTTCGGCACGCGTGGTACCGAGCTGCCGGTCGTGCGCGGACTCGCACTGACGATCGTGCTGCTGGTGTGGATCCGCTGGCGTGCCCTCCGATCGGTCCGCACCTCCTGGCCGCGGCGGATCCTGCTGACCACGTCGGTCGTGGCCGTCGCCGCGATTGCCGGGTGGGGCGTCAACGCCGCCACCGCCGGCGATGCGACCCGGGAGGTGCTGCGCGACCACGTCGATCCGCCCCTGGAGCAGCTCGACTTCAAGAGCCCTTTGTCGAAGTACCGCAGCTACTACCTGACCCAGGACGACAAGGACCTGTTCCGCATCGACGGACTGCCGGACGGAGCGCGGGTCCGCCTCGCCACGATGGACGAGTTCGACGGCATCGTCTGGAACGTCTCGACGCTCGACCGATCGAGCGGCTCGAGCGCCTTCGACCGGGCCGCTCCCGCGCAGTCGTCCACCACGGTCACGATCACGATCGACGACTACGCCGGCCCGTGGGTCCCGACGATCGGTGGGGCGTCCGGGGTCTCGCTCACCAGCAACGGCGACCCGGATGCCGCCAGACAGCTCCTGCGCAACGACAGCACGGGGGCGATCGCGCAGATCGGCGGCGTCGCGGCGGGCGACGTCTACACCGTCGACTGGTCGCCGACCCCGGCTGCCGGGTCAGCACCGTCGGATGCGGCCGCCGACCGCTCCGTGGCGTTCGATCGTCCGGCACGTCAGCTGCCGCAGCTCGACAAGCTCGCCCAGACCTGGATCGCGCAGGCAGGTGCCTCGAGTGACGCGGAGATCGCGGCGGCCGTGGCACAGGGCTTCAGCACGAAAGGCTTCTACAGCGACGGAAGGCGCGACGAGGCGTTCGCGACCGCCTCCGGGCACGGTGCCAAGCGGCTTGCCGATCTGGTCGCCGACCCGTCCCGCATGATCGGCAATGACGAGCAGTACGCCTCTGCCATGGCGTTCGAGCTGCAGTCGCTCGGCATGCCGGCGCGCGTCGTCCTCGGACTCGAGGCAGACAAGGGACCCGACTTCGTGGGAGGCGACATCGCTGCGTGGGTCGAGGTCAGGTTCGTCGGCACCGGATGGGTCGCCTTCGACCCGACGCCACCTGAGGACCAGCAGCCCGCAGTCCTCCAGGAGGACCCGAACCCTGTGCCGCAGCCCAACGTCGTGCAACCCCCGATCCTGCCGAAGGAACCGGCCACGGCGGAGGGCGCTGCCCCCGAGGGAGCGGGCAAGAGCCTCTCGGGCCAGGCGTGGGAGCTGTTGCTGAAGATCCTCGGGTACGTGATCGTCGCCGGCAAGATCCTCCTGCTGCTGTCGCCGTTGTGGGCCCTCGCCCTGATCAAGCGCATCCGGCGGCTGCGTCGCCGCCGCGATCCCGACCTGCTCGTCCGGATGTCCGGAGGGTGGCGCGAGGTCGCCGACCGCGCTCGCGACCTCGGCACGACACTGCCGCGGAGCCAGACCCGCGTCGAGAGCAGCATGGTGCTGGCGGGACGGTATCCGCGAGCCGACCTGCCGCCTCTCGCGACGGTGGCGGACCGGCACGTGTTCGGCCCCGTCGATCCGAGCGCGGACGAGGTCGACGCGTACTGGGCCGACGTCCGGACGGCTCTCAAGCGCATGCGCAAGGACGCGCCGTGGTGGCGCCGGCCACTGGCCTGGCTCTCCCCGGCCTCGATCCCGTGGAGGTCGGTGGGCCGGTCCAGCGTCGCGAGAGCCCGCACGGCCGGCATCCGGGTCGCGTCGTCGCGCCTCGGCCGCCGGGTGGCGGGCGCCGGCGCGACCGCGCGCAGTGCAGTGACCTCAGCAGCTCGACGAAAGGGACGACGATGAGCACGACCCAGACGACGGTGGGCCCCACCGACTACGCGACCATCGGCCAGCGAGTCGGTGCCTACCTGCTGGACGGGGCCATCGTCGCGGTGCTCCTCGTGGTCACCGGCCTGCTGGCCGGCGGCGTGTCCCTGGGAGCCGGCCTCGTGGGCTATCTCGGCATCTTCGTCTACGGGATCGTGGTGCTCTCGTCGACTGCGACGAAGGGATACTCGCCCGGCAAGAAGATCGTCGGTCTGCGACTCGTCGACGCGGACACCCTCCGGCCGATCGGGTGGGGACGCGCGATCGCCCGCGGACTGGTGCTCAGCGCGATCAGTGGCTTCACGTGCGGGATCGGGCTCTTGGTGGACGCACTGGTGGCGAACGGGCACCCGCGCCGCCAGGGCTGGCACGACCTCGCCGTGAGGTCGGTCGTGGTCCTCGCCGAGGCAGTCGACCGCCCCGCCCCGGCGGCACCCGTCGCAGCAGCCGAGGGCGTCCTCCCGGTCACGCTCCCTCCCGTCGCCACGGCGACCCCTCCAGCAGTCGCGGCACCGCATCGCCCGAGCGTCCCGCCGGTCGCGAAGGTCCCGCCGGTGCACGTCGGCCCCCCGGTGCCCCCGGTGCTACCCGCGTCTGTCCCGGGCGTCGTCTCGGCCCCGCCGGTCATGGTGTCGCCCCCACCCGGCGTCGCGCCGCCCCCGGTCGTCGCTCCGGCTCCTGCGGCCGTGCCGACACCGGCCCTCTCGCCTGCCCCCGTCGACGAGTCGACACGGCTCGCGACCCGGCACTCCCCGGCGACCGTCACGTGGTCGTTGGCACCGTCGATCGGCAGCCCGCTGGTCCTGGCTGGCGCGACGGTCGTCGGGCGTGATCCCGAGTCCGCGCTGGTGCCCGGCTCGTCGGCTTGGTCGGTCGACGATCCCGAGCGCACCGTCTCCAAGACGCACGCGGTCGTCGGCGTCGAGGCGGGCCACCCGTGGATCGAGGACTGGAACTCCACCAACGGCGTCCTGGTCCGGCGAGGCGCGGAGGCCATCGACGTCAAGACGGGCGAGCGGACGACGCTCGAAGCCGACGACGTCGTGCTGCTGGGCGACTTCGAGCTGACCGTCCGGACCAGCTCGTGAAGCTCAAGCTCTCGATCGGAGGACTCGGCGCCGACGAGGACGTCATGATCACGGCCGACGCGGCGGCGACCGTCGGCGACCTGGCCGCCGAGATCGCCGCCCGGGTGGAGGTGGCGTCGGCGCTCGACGGCGACGTGACGATTCGCGTCCACGGTCTGCCGACCGAGTCGGCATCGTCCTCGCCCGTCCTGCTCGATCCCCACGCGCCGATCGGCGAGTCCGCCCTGCCCTCGGGCACACGGGTCACTCTCGCCTCGGCGGCCGAGCTCTTCGACGCAGCGGGTCACCGGCGCGGCGATGCCAAGGCGCTCCTGAGGATCCACAGCGGTCCGGACGCCGGCCGGGAGTTCAACCTTCCCTCCGGGAGCACCCAGGTGGGCAGGGACGTGTCGTCGGACGTGCAGCTGAGCGACTCCTTCGTCTCCAAGCGTCACATCCGCATCAGCGTGACCGACATGATCGAGGTCATCGATCTCGGATCGGCCAATGGGACGACGATCGCGGGCGAGCAGGTCCAGCGCGCGGAGGTCCGGCCGGACGAGCTGGTCGAGATCGGCGACACGGTCCTCACGATCGCCCCGCTCAGCCGGCTCAAGGGCGGCGGCCACGCGACGGTCGGCTTCAACCGGTCGCCCGTCGTCCAACGCATCTTCGGTGCCCGGGAGATCGACGCGCCTGAACCACCCGGACCCGTCCGGCCGTCACGGTTCCCGATCATCGCCATGGCCGGCCCGCTGCTCGTCGCCGGGGCGATGTTCTTCGTGACCAAGCTGGCCAAGCAGAACGTCTCGCCCGTCATGTTCGTGATGCTGGCGCTCAGCCCACTGCTCATGGTGGGCGCCTTCGTGGATCAAAGACGCCAGGCGCGGTCCGAGGCCAAGGAGGCCGATGCTCAGTTCGCCGACTCGGTCGCCGGAATGCGGGCCGAGCTCGAGCGGCTCGGCGAGGAGGAACGGCTGTCGCGGTACGCCGAGGCACCCTCGGCTGTCGACAGCCTCACGGCAACCGAGGAGCTGGGCCGCCTGCTGTGGTCGCGACGGGTCGATCGTCCCGGCTTCCTCGACGTCCGCCTCGGGATCGGCCGGGTCACGTCCCGCACCACGATCAAGCTGCCGCACAGCCGGCGGTCCAAGGCCGCCGACTGGGAGCGGCTGGTCGAGCTGCAGCGGGACTTCTCCACGATCGACGCGGTCCCGGTCGTGGCCTCCTTGACCGATGCCGGTGGCCTGGGCATCGCCGGACCGGTCGACGTCATGTCGGACGTCGCCCGCGGCCTGGTCGCGCAGATCGCGTGCCTGCACTCGCCGTCCGAGGTCGCGATCGCGGCGGTCGGCAGCACCCTGACCGTCAGCGGATGGGACTGGCTCAAGTGGCTCCCGCACGTGGGGTCGCCGCACTCGCCGTTGAAGGACCTGTCGCTGGCCGACAGCGCGACGACCGCCGCGAAGCTCGTCGCACAGCTCGAGGAGCTGTGCGCCGAGCGGGCCGAAGGACTCTCGGCCGGCGGCGCGGCACCGGCCCCCCTTCCCCGGATCGTCCTGATCGTCATGGACGACGCCCCGATCGACCGTTCACGGCTCGTCAGCCTCGCCGAGACGGGCCCGCAGGTCGGCGTCCACGTCCTCTGGTGTGCCGGGTCGGTCTCACAGGTCCCTGCGGCATGTCGGTCCTTCGTCGAGCTCGACGAGGCGGGCCGTGCCGAGTCCGGCCAGGTGCACCTCTCCGAGATCGTCGACCCGATCCGTTGCGAGTCGCTCGCACTGGACGTGGCCGGGCACCTGGCTCGCCGACTGGCCCCCGTCGTGGACGCCGGGGCCCGGGTCGAGGACGACAGCGACCTGCCGCGCACGGTGTCTTTCCTGGCGTCGATGGGAACCGACCTGGGGAGGAGTCCGCAGTCCGTCACGGAGCGGTGGACCGCCAACGACCCGACCCTGGTGGGCGGGGCGGTGCCCAAGGGCGGCTACTCGCTGCGCGCCGTCGTGGGGCAGTCCGCCGGTGACGCCTTCGCTCTCGACCTCCGCACGCACGGGCCGCACGCCCTCGTCGGCGGGACCACAGGCTCGGGCAAGAGCGAGTTCCTCCAGTCGTGGGTCCTCGCTCTCGCTGCATCGCAGAGTCCGCAACGCGTCACGTTCCTGTTCGTCGACTACAAGGGCGGATCCGCGTTCGCGCGGTGCACCGAGCTGCCCCACTGCGTCGGACTGGTCACCGACCTCGACCAGCACCTGGTGCGGCGTGCGCTCACGTCCCTGCGCGCCGAGCTCACGTACCGCGAAGAGGTGCTGGCCACCCACCGGGCCAAGGACATCATCGATCTGGAGAAGAAGCCGGACGCTCCACAGCTGCCCAGCCTGCTGATCGTGGTCGATGAGTTCGCGGCCCTCGCGCAGGAGATCCCGGAGTTCGTCGACGGTGTCATCGATGTCGCCCAGCGCGGTCGTTCGCTGGGTTTGCACCTGATCCTCGCGACCCAGCGGCCGTCGGGAGTCATCAAGGGCAACCTCCGGGCGAACACCAACCTGCGCGTCGCCCTGCGCATGGCCGACTCCGACGACTCCGTCGACGTCCTGGGCGATGCCATGTCGGCGGGGTTCGACCCGGCGATCCCGGGCCGGGCCGCGGCGAAGACGGGCCCGGGCCGCATCACGGTCTTCCAGTCGCTGTACGTCGGTGGGAGCACGCCGGACGTGGCACCGCGTCCGGCACTCGACGTGGAGACGCTGTCATTCGGTGTGCCGCGCCTGCTCGCCGCGGCGGCTGACGAATCCCCCGAGGCCGCCGGTCCTGAGCCCGAGACCGATCTCAACCGGACCGTCGACCAGATCATCTCGGCCGCGCGGGTGCTGGAGCTGGCGTCCCCGCGCAAGCCGTGGCTCCCGGTGCTGGCACCGGTCTACGACCTGACGCAGATCCCGCAGCGGACCGACACCGAGCTGGTCCTGGGCATGCAGGACGTCCCGCACGAGCAGAGCAACCGGCTCGTGCACTTCCGCCCCGACACCGACGGCAACATGGCCGTGATCGGCACCGGCGGCTCCGGCAAGAGCACGGTGCTCCGCACGCTGGGCGTCGCGGCAGCGGGCACCATGCGGGGTGGACCGTGCGACGTGTACGCCCTCGATTTCGGCTCGCGGGGGCTCAGCATGCTGGCGGACCTTCCTCACGTGGGTGCTGTCATCAGCGGCAGCGACCACGAACGTGTCGGACGGCTGCTGCGGTGGTTGAGGGACGAGGTCGACGGGCGTGCCCGGCGCTACGCCGCGGCCAGTGCGTCCACCGTGACCGAGTTCCGCGAGCGCACCGGCGAGCACGACGAGCGACGCATCCTGGTGCTGCTCGACGGCCTTCCCGCGTTCCGTCAGGAGTACGAGCTCGGCCCGCGCAGCGCCTACTACACGCTGTTCGGACAGCTCGCCGCTGACGGGCGCGCGGTCGGCATCCACTTCATCGTCACCGCCGACCGTCCGGGAGCGATCCCCGCCTCGCTCGCGGCAACGATCCAGCGCCGCCTGATCCTGCGCCTGTCCGACCAGAACGACTACGCGTTGGCGGGTGTCCCGTCGGACGTCCTGTCGGCCGAGTCGCCTCCAGGTCGCGGGATCATCGACGGTCTCGAGACCCAGATCGCGGTCCTCGGGGCGTCTGCCAGCCTGCCACGGCAGGCCGAGGAGACGGCGCAGCTCGCGCAGGCGTTGACCGCTCGGGGGCGGGTCCGCGCACGGCCCATCGAGCGGCTCGCCGAGCGGATCACGCTGTCCGAGCTGCCGGCGCAGCGTGGGGGACGGGTCGTCGTCGGCATCAGCGACGAGGACCTCGAGCCGTTCGCCGTGGCACCACACGGCTCGTTCCTCGTGGTCGGACCCCCCGGCAGCGGCAGGACGACCGCGCTGGCGACGCTCGTGCGCGCCTGCCGGCGCAGCTCGCCGCAGGCCCAGACGTTCTTGTTCGGCACCCGTCGGACGGTCCTGCGCAACGTCGACGCCTGGGGCGATGTGGCCCTCGGTGACGACGAGATCGGCGTTCTCGCCATGGATCTTGGCGGGAGGCTGCAGTCCGGAGCTCTTGCCGCGTCCGACGCGCGGCCGGTCGTGATCGTGATCGAGGGGATCGACGCGTTGGCGAGCACCCCGTCGGAGGCGTCGCTCGAGGGCTTGGTCAAGACGGCACTCGACCACGGTGCCTTCGTGGTGGGGGAGTCGGAGGTCTCGGCGCTCGGCAACGCCTACATGCTCGGCAACGCCTTCAAGGCCGGTCGGCGCGGCATGGCACTGCAGCCCGACGACATGGACGGGCAGACGGCGTTCAAGCAGCAGTTCCCGCGGACCAACCGCTCGGAGTTCCCGCCCGGACGCGGCATGGTCGTCGACGCCGGACGGGCGGAGCGGGTGCAGCTGTGCCTGCCCGAGTGAGGGGACTGATCCCCATCGACCAGGTGCCGGGACGCCCATAGATTTCTGGTGATCGCAGCAGCGATCACCAGAACAGCACAGCATCGCGGTCACGGTGGCCTCGGTGGGAACGAAAGGAGATCAACATGGCCGGCATGGTCGGAATGAACGTCGAAGAGGTGCGCAACCTCTCTCGCCACATGGACAGCGTCGCCACGCAGATCGAGCAGGCTGCTCGCCAGATCACGTCACTGATGAGCTCGACGACATGGGTCGGCAACGACCGCACCGCGTTCGAGGGTGACTGGACGGGGCAGCACATGACCGCCATCAGCCACGTCGTGACCGCGGTCCGCCAGGCCGGTCAAGTCGCGGGTCGCAACGCGGACGACCAGGAGCAAGTCGCGAACGGTTGACCCCGTCTGGGGCGCGGCATGGACGGGGCCGGCCGCGCCCCCAGCGACACCGACTACGTCAAGGAGCACCGCCATGAACCAGATGTTCGGCATGAACATCGAGCAGATCCGCGCACTCTCAGGACAGCTGGACGCCGCGGGTCACGAGGTCGAGCAGATCCTGGCATCGCTGACCAAGGGCCTGAGTGTCACCCCGTGGAAGGGCAACGACCGCACCCGCTTCGAGCACGAGTGGCAGACCGCGCACACGGCCGGCCTGCGCAACGCCGCTGCAGCACTCCACCAGGCCGCCCGCGGAGCCAAGCAGAGCGCCGACGAGCAGCACCGAGCGTCGGAGCACTGACATGGCGGACATGATCGGCGCGGACGTCGAGGCGCTGCGACGTCTGGCGCTGCAGTTCGAGCAGTCGGCGCAGCGCCTGCGGGCCGTCTCCGGGAGCGTGTCGAACAGCGTCCGCGCCTCCGCATGGGTCGGCCCGGTCTCGGTCCGCTTTCGCACCTCGTGGGACTCCGACCACAGCGTCCGCCTGAAGACTGTCGCGACGACGCTGGAGGGCAACGCCCGCATCCTTCGGCAGAACGCTGCCGCGCAGGAGGCCGCGAGCGCGAGCCTCGCGGGGGTCGGCTCACGACCTGCCACCGGTACTGGTGTCGACTCTTTGGACCCCGAGCAGGTCCGCGCGATCGAGAAGTTGATGCGGACCTGGGCGCTCGAGAACCCGGGTCTCGCACTGGAGGTCACGAAGGTCCTGAAGGAGGGCGGCTACCCGAATGCCGACCGTCTGCTCCCCAGGCTCAGGGACGTCAAGGGCATGCTCAACGGACTTGAGCTCGCCGGCCCGATCAGCGGTCTCGCGAAGTCGTTGAAGACGCCGGGCGGCGTGCTCGGCTTCCTCTCCGCGGGGTTCTCGGCCAAGGATCTGGGTGAGGCGCTGGGCGTCGGCGATGAGCCCGCCGCGTGGCGTGCCGGGACGGACATGGCGGCGTACGTCCTGACGGCCGGAGTGCCAGGTGGAGGGGTTGCCTGGTGGTTCGGGACCAAGGTCGGCGAGGCCGGCTACGCCGCCGCAGACCAGGCATTCAACGTCACTGACGCGAATTTCGCGAGCGGTGTGCGCACTGTCTTCGGTTCTGGAGTCGATCCGAACAACCTGACGGTGGAGCAGGCCGATGCGATGGTGCGTCGGTACGACGGCCCCATGGGCATCGTCAACTCGATCGGCGACGCGGGCATGGCCCCGATCTACGGAGCAGGGGACGCGGTCGGCAATGCCGTCTACGACGCGAGCGAGGCCGCGGGTCGAGTGGCTCACGACACCGGCGAGGCAGTCGGCCGGGCGGTGGACGACACGGGCAAGAAGATCGGCGGAGTGATCGACTCGGTCAAGAAGGTGAAGTGGCCATGGCAATGATGCTGATGACGATTCCTGAACTGGCCGCCGTGATCGATTCTGTCGATCAATTGACGGCGTGCGTCAGTGAGTGCCTCGGAGGCGCGGTGATCACGTCGGAAGGCCTTCGGGAGACGGGGCATGCCGCGCTGGGGGTCAGGTTCCTCGCGCTGAGCGAGGCCGACCAGGTCGAGTTCCTCGCGACCGTGGCGGAGCTGCGTGCCGCGGCTGCTCGTCACTTGGTGGATGGGTGCGACATCATCAGGCTCGCGGCAGTGGACGCAGCCGGTCGGATGCACGTGGCATTGGTGTTCGACCAATTCTTCGTCGTCACGATCAGCGGCGGTTGGTGCGGTGTGATGAACGTCGAGGCACCCTTGACGCGAGAGGACCTTGTCGAGCTCCTCCCAGTCGTCGTCGAGGACTCGAGAGTCCTGACGGTCCAGCGGTACGAGAGCTCAGGATGGGCGGCCGTGAGGTTGCTGCCTGCCACGGAATCGAGCGGAGCCGTCGAGGGGGCGATCGCCGACGAGTGGTCGAGGATGGTCTGCGAGATGGCCGGTCTGGGTTCTCGATGATGATCGGCGCAGATGTCGAGGCGCTCGAGCGCCTGGCCGGGCAGTTCGAGCAGGCCGCCAGCCGGCTGCGGCACCAGGCGGAATCGGTGTCGTCCGGGGTCAAGCTCTCGGCGTGGGTGGGTCCGGTCGCGATCCGCTTCCGGCACGACTGGGACTCGACCCACAGTGCACGCCTGCGGCAGACCGCGGCAACCCTCGACGACAGTGCACGCATCCTGCGGCAGAACGCAGCGGAGCAGCGTCGCGCGAGCGGAGCCTCGACAGGATCCGCGCAGTCGCCGAAGGGTGCAGGTTCGTCAGATTCTCGGCTCGGGCCGTCGTCCGGACTGGGGGACGACTTCGAGACGTACTCCGACATGAAGCCGGACGAGCACGGCGTCCGCCTCGTGAAGGTCACGGGAGACGACGGGGTCGAGCGGTACGTCGTCTACGTGGGCGGGACCGGCTCGGACGGCGATGCGCTGAATCCGGGGCGCGCGCACTCGGCCTACGACGCCATCAGCGCGACCGGCGGGATCGACACGGTCACCGCCGAGTACGTCCGACGGCGGATGGCGTCGATCCCCGAAGGTGCTGAGGTGATGATGGTGGGCTACAGCCAGGGCGGGGTCCATGCGATGGACTTCGCCGGGACCGGCAAGTACAACATCACGGATGTCGTGACCTTCGGGGCACCGATCAACGCCAGTCCCAACGCGCGCCTTCACGGCGTGAACGTGCTGAGCGTGGAGCAGGCGGGGGACCGTGTCCCGAACCTTGGTGCTGCGAGGACCTTGGACGTGTTCAACCCCGTCATGGCCTACGACAACGTTCGGCTCCTGTTCAGCAGTGACACGGCGGGCCAGTCGGCCACCTATCGCGGCGACGCAGGCGTGGGGGGACTCTCGGGCGGGCACGGGAACCCGGACACCTATCGAATACTTGGCGAGCGCTTCGACCAGTCGTCGGAGGGCCAGGTCTTCAAGGAGAGCCAGGAGCGCTACCGGCAGGGCAAGGCCAGCGTCGTGGCACCCTGAGGCGGGGAAAGAGCAGTGGGTGCCCAAGCCCGGAGCGTCGATCCGGTCAGGCAACTCCCCGAGACGCGATCGGCGCTGCCGGCCCCGTACCTGACGCCGGTAGGCTGGGCCCCATGTGCGGAATTGTCGGATATGTCGGTCAGCGCTCCGCCCTCGACGTCGTCATGGGCGGTCTGAGGCGCCTGGAGTACCGCGGCTACGACTCCGGCGGCGTCGCCCTCGTCGCCGACGGCGTGATCCACTCGTCCAAGAAGGCCGGCAAGCTGCTCAACCTCGACGCCGAGCTGGCCGCCCACCCGCTGCCCACGGCGCACACCGGCATCGGCCACACCCGCTGGGCGACGCACGGCGCTCCCAACGACGTCAACGCGCACCCGCACCTCGACGAGACGGGGCGCGTCGCCGTCGTGCACAACGGCATCATCGAGAACTTCGCGGTGCTCCGCACCGAGCTCGAGGCAGCCGGCCACGAGCTGCTGTCCGAGACCGACACCGAGGTCGTCGCCCACCTCCTGCACGACGAGCTGGCCCGCACCCCCGACCTGTCCGACGCGGTGCGCGCGGTCTGCCAGCGGCTCGAGGGTGCCTTCACCCTGGTCATCTGCGACGCCGACCAGCCCGATGTCGTCGTCGGTGCGCGGCGCAACTCCCCGCTCGTGGTCGGGCGCGGCGACGGTGAGAACTTCCTCGGGTCCGACGTCGCGGCGTTCATCGAGTTCACCCGCGACGCCGTCGAGCTCGGCCAGGACCAGGTCGTCACGATCACGCCCGACGCGATCGTGGTGACCGACTTCTTCGGGGCCCCCGCCGAGACCACCGAGTACCACGTCGACTGGGACGTGTCCGCCGCCGAGAAGGGCGGCTACGACTGGTTCATGCTGAAAGAGATGGACGAGCAGCCGCAGGCCGTCGCCGACACCCTGCTGGGCCGTCACTCGACCGCCGGGCAGCTGCAGCTCGACGAGATGCGCCTCAGCGACGACGAGCTGCGCGAGGTCGACCGCATCGTCATCATCGCCTGCGGGACGGCCTCGTACGCGGGCCTCGTCGCCAAGTACGCGATCGAGCACTGGACCCGCATCCCGTGCGAGGTCGAGCTCGCGTCGGAGTTCCGCTACCGCGACCCCATCCTCGACAAGAGCACGCTGGTTGTGGCGATCAGCCAGTCGGGCGAGACGATGGACACCCTGATGGCCATCCGCTACGCCCGCCAGCAGAAGGCGCGGGTGCTGTCGATCTGCAACACCAACGGCTCGACGATCCCGCGCGAGTCCGATGCGGTGATCTACACGCACGCGGGCCCCGAGGTCGCGGTCGCGTCGACCAAGGGCTTCTTGTCGCAGGTCGTCGCGTGCTACCTGCTGGCGCTGTACCTCGCCCAGGTCAAGGGCACCAAGTACGGCGACGAGATCGCCAGCATCCTGGCCGAGATCGACAAGGTTCCGGCAGGCATCCAGCGCCTGCTCGACGAGGGCGACCAGGTGCGCAAGCTCGCCGCCGAGCTGTCGGGGTCGCGGTCGATCCTGTTCCTCGGCCGCCACGTCGGCTACCCCGTGGCCCTCGAGGGTGCCCTCAAGCTCAAGGAGCTCGCCTACATCCACGCCGAGGGCTTCGCAGCCGGCGAGCTCAAGCACGGCCCCATCGCGCTGGTCGAGGAGGGCCTGCCGGTGTTCGTGGTCGTGCCGCCCAAGGGCCGCGACCAGCTGCAGGAGAAGACCGTCAGCAGCATCCAGGAGATCCGGGCCCGCGGTGCGCTCACGATCGTGCTGGCCGAGGACGGCGACGACGACGTCATCCCGTACGCCGATCACCTGATCCGCCTGCCGAAGGTGCCGACGCTCCTGCAGCCGCTGGTCGCGACGGTGCCGCTGCAGATCTTCGCCACCGAGTTCGCGAGCCTGCTCGGCCACGACGTCGACCAGCCCCGCAACCTGGCCAAGTCGGTCACGGTCGAATAGGCCGTACGGCTCCTGCGTCGCCGCTCCAGCGCTTCGTACCTCAGCGCTGCCGTGCTTCGCACGGACGGCTGCCTTCGCTCGCTGCGCTCGCTCGGCCAGTGGTCGGGGCGACGATAGGCTGAGCGGCATGGCAATCGTCGGGATCGGGGTGGATGTGGTGGACCTCTCGCGGTTTGCGGCGTCGCTCGAGCGCACCCCTACGCTGCGGCAACGGCTGTTCACGCCCGCCGAGGCCGAGCTGCCGCTGGAGTCGCTGGCGGGACGCTTCGCGGCCAAGGAGGCGCTCGCCAAGGCGATGGGCGCGCCGTCCGGCCTCTCGTGGCAGGACTTCGAGGTCGTCCACGACGGGCAGGGGGCCCCGCGCTTCGAGCTGCACGGTGCCGCGCCCGAACGGGTCGCGGCGCTCGGCATCGAGACGATCCACCTGTCGATCTCGCACGACACGATAGTGGCGACCGCATTCGTGGTGGCCGAGTGCTGACCGCCCACACGGTCGCCGATGTCCGGGCGGCCGAGGAGTCGCTCGCGGCGGGCCTTCCGGCCGGCGAGCTCATGCGCCGCGCCGCACGCGGCCTGGCCGACGCACTCGACCACGTCCCGGCAGGCGAGGTCCTGCTCGTGCTGGTGGGCCCGGGCAACAACGGCGGCGACGCGCTGTTCGCGGCGGCCCACCTGCTCGACCGCGGGGTGCGCGTCGACCTGTGCTTGCTCGACCCGCACCGGGTGCACGGCGACGGGCTGGCGGCCGCGGTGCTCGCCGGGGCGCAGATCGTCGACGGGCCCTCGCAGCAGCGCCACTGCCTCGACGCGATGTTCGGCATCGGCGCGAGGTCGGGCCTCGTCGGTCGTGCGGCCGAGTGGTCGGAGTGGATCGCCGGCACCCGGCCCCGCACCGTGGCCGTCGACGTGCCGTCCGGCGTCGACGTCGACGGGGCGACGCTGCCCGCCACGGCGCACGTCATGGCCGATGCGACCGTCACGTTCGGCACCTACAAGAACTGCCTGCTGGTCAGCCCGGCCGCCGGCGCCGCCGGCTGGGCCGACACCGCGATCGCCCGGCTCGTCGACATCGGCCTGGCCCCGCACCTCCCCGCCCCGAGCATCGAGGCGATCGAGCCGTCCGACGGGCACCTGCTGGTCGAGACGTTCGACTGGCTGCGGGCCCCCACGAGTC
Source organism: Aeromicrobium fastidiosum (assembly GCF_017876595.1). Classification (NCBI taxonomy): domain Bacteria; kingdom Bacillati; phylum Actinomycetota; class Actinomycetes; order Propionibacteriales; family Nocardioidaceae; genus Aeromicrobium; species Aeromicrobium fastidiosum. Next base: position 1,925,037 of record NZ_JAGIOG010000001.1, read on the forward strand.
ACAAGTACTCCCGCGGCGTCGTCGGCATCGCGGCGGGATCGTCGCAGTACGCGGGCGCGGCCCACCTGTGCGTGTCGGGAGCGCTCACGGGGATGGCCGGCATGGTGCGCTTCGTCGGCGACCCCGAGCTCAGCCGCCGGGTCGTCGACCGGGCCCCCGAGGTCGTCGCCGGCACGGGACGTGTCCAGGCCTGGGTCGTCGGCCCCGGCAGCGGCGACGACGCCGGCGACCAGCTCGCCACCGCGCTCGACGACGGGGTCGCGCTGGTCGTCGACGCCAGTGCGCTGCAGCACCTGCCCGACTCGTTCGACGTCCCGGTGCTGCTGACGCCCCATGCCGGAGAGCTGGCCGAGATGCTCGACGTGCGCCGCGACGAGGTCGAGGCCGAGCCGCTCGTCCACGTCGCCGAGGCGGCGCGACGGTGGCGCTGCACGGTGCTGCTCAAGGGATCCCGCACGCTCGTCGCGACGCCCGGCCGCACCACCCGCGTCAACCTGACGGGGTCGCCGTGGCTTGGCACGGCCGGCTCCGGCGACGTCCTGGCCGGGCTCGCGGGGTCGCTGCTGGCCTCGGGTGCCGATCCGCACGACGCGGGATCGCTCGCGGCCTTCCTGCACGGTGCCGCCAGCGTGCGGGCCAACCGCGGGGGACCCGTGACGGCGTCCGCGGTCGCCGAGGCGCTGCCCGGCACGCTGGCGGCGTTCCACGACGGACAGCTCGGCGACGTCCGCGACTGGAGGGGCTGAGGTGACCTCACCCCCGCAGATCGAGGCCGTCATCGACCTCGAGGCCTTCGCCGCGAACATCGCCGCGCTGGCCGCGTGCGCGCCCACCTCGGCGCTCATGACGGTCCTCAAGGCCAATGCGTACGGGCACGGCATGATCCCGATGGCGCGGGCCGCGCGGGCAGCCGGGTCGCCGTGGCTGGGAGTCGCGACGGTCGACGAGGCGCTCGAGCTGCGGGCGGCCGGCGACACAGGCGCGCTGCTGTGCTGGCTCGCGAGCCCCGGCGCGTCGTTCGGCGCGGCGGTCGAGGCAGGGGTCGAGCTGACGGCGTCGTCGGCCGAGCAGCTGCGCGAGATCGCCGACGCCAGCCGCGGTGCCTCCGATCGCCCGCGGGTGCAGCTCAAGGTCGACACGGGGCTGTCGCGCAACGGTGCGCGCGGCCCCCAGTGGACCGAGCTGGTCGCCGCCGCCGCGGCGGAGCAGGCGGCCGGTCACGTCGAGATCACCGGCACCTGGTCGCACTTCGCATGCGCCGACGAGCCGAACCATCCGGCCAACGACGCCCAGCAGGACGTCTTCCGCGACGCCGTCGACGAGCTCTCGGCGGCAGGCGTGCACCCGGGGTTGCGGCACCTGGCCAACTCGGCCGCGACGCTCACGCGTCCGTCGTCACACCTCGACCTCGTGCGGGTCGGCATCGCGGCCTACGGCATCCGGCCCGATCCCACGCTGACGTACGAGACGGTCCTGACACCGGTCATGACGCTGCGGGCGCGGATCGCGCAGGTCAAGCGCGTCCCCGCCGGCGCAGGTGTCTCGTACGGCCACCAGTGGACCGCCGGTCGCGCGACGACCCTGGCCCTGGTGCCGACGGGCTACGGCGACGGCATCGCGATCGCGGCGTCCAACCGGGCCGAGCTGCAGGTGCGCGGTGAGCGGGTTCCGCTCGTCGGACGGGTGTGCATGGACCAGCTCGTCGTCGACCTCGGAGACGGCACCGCGACGCGGGGCGACGTAGCAACGCTGTTCGGCCCGGGTCACGACGGCGAGCCCACTGCGCAAGACTGGGCGACGGCATCGGGCACGATCGCCTACGAGGTGGTCACCCGGGTGGGTGGCCGCACCGTGCGGACGTACAAGGGATTGGCGTGACATGAGCAAGAGCGCGAGGATCGTGACGACCGCGGGGGCGTTCGTCGCCGCCGGCACCGTGGCGACGCTGCTCAACGGTCGTGTCCGCAGCGGTCGCAGGCGGCGGCGCGGCGAGGACGTCGAGTTCGGCTCGGTGCGCAGCGACGGCGTCACGGTCGTCGCCGGCGACGGGGTGCCGCTGCACGTCGAGGTCGACGAGGCCGACCGCAAGACCCCCACGATCGTGTTCCTGCACGGCTGGGTCGAGAACATCGACGTCTGGCACTACCAGCGGTTGGCCCTGCGGGGCACCGTGCGGATGGTGTTCGTCGACCTGCGCTCGCACGGGCGGTCTGGTCGGGCGTCGTCCAAGCGGTCGACCTTCGCCGATCTCGCCGACGACACCGTGTCGGTCACCGAGCAGCTGGTCCCACGCGGCCCGATCATCCTGGTCGGCCACTCGATGGGCGGCATGGCGATCATGCAGCTCGCCGGCACGCGGCCGGAGCTCTTCGGCGGACGCGTCAAGGGCGTCGTGCTGCTCGGCACCAGCTCGGGACGACTCATGCGGAGCAGCCCAGGCCTGCGCTACCTGATCCCGCTGCTGCGGGCGGGCACCCCGTTGCTCGACTGGGGACGCCGGTTCAACAGCTACTCGGTGATCCGGCGGTGGGGTCTCGGGCCGGGTGCCGCCGAGCGTCACGTCGACATGGCCAACGAGATGATCCTCGAGGCGCCCACGTACGTCCTGATGGACTTCTACCCCAACTTCGTCGGGCTCGACCTGGCGGCCGGGCTCGAGGCGATCGGGCGGGCCCGCACGACGGTCGTCGGCGGCACGGCCGACCTGCTGACACCCGTCAAGCACGCCCGTCGCCTGGCCACGGCGATCCCCGGTGCCGAGCTGGTCGTGCTCGACGACGTCGGGCACATGCTGATGTTCGAGGAGCACGAGGCCGTCACGAAGGTCATCGAGGACGTCGTCGACGGTGTGCGGGAGGAGATGGCATGACGTCCAACGCACTCAACGTCATCAACGCCGGACCGGAGCACGCGGCGGTCATCGTCGACATCATCCACCGCTCGTTCGGCGCGCGGCCCGTGCTCGACCCGCCGACCACGGCGCTCGACGAGACCGTCGAGTCGGTCGCCGAGACGCTCCGCACGGCCGGTGGGCTGCTGGTCGAGCGCCGCGGCCTTCCGATGGGGGCGATGCTGTTCGACGAGTCGCGCCCGGGCCAGCTGGGCCTGCGACGGGTGTGCGTCGACCCCGACATCCAGGCCCGTGGCGTCGCCTCGGCGATGGTCGGTGTCGCCGAGGACACCGCCGAGGAACGGGGCAAGGACGGCATCTGGCTCGACGTGCGCGAGGAGCTGCCCGACACCGTGCAGTTCTGGTCGCGCCGCCTGTACGAGCCAGTCGGGCGCGACGGGGCATTCATCGAGTTCGGCAAGACGCTGTGGCTGGCCCGCGAGGTGCCCACGCCCGAGGAGATGCAGGCCTTGGCAACGCGCCTGGCCCCGTTACTGCGCGCCGGAGACCTGCTGGTGCTGTCGGGCGACCTGGGCGCCGGCAAGACGACGTTCACGCAGGGGCTCGGCGAGGCGCTGGGCGTGCGGGGGCCGATCACGTCCCCGACGTTCGTGCTGGCCCGCACGCACCCCTCGCTGGTCGGCGGCACCCCGCTGGTGCACGTCGACGCCTACCGGCTCGGCCACCTCGGCGAGATCGACGACCTCGACCTCGACTCCACGACCGACTCCGCCGTGACGGTCGTGGAGTGGGGCGACGGCATGGCCGAGCAGCTCAGCGACAGCTGGCTGCACCTGCGCATCGAGGTGCGCGGGCCCCGGCCCGTCGACCCCCTGGGCACCCCCCACGACGGCGAGGTCGGCGACGTGCCCGACGAGGTCGATCCCCGCGTCGTGACGATCAAGCCGCACGGTCCCCGCTGGGTCGGCGTCCCTCTCCGGTCGACTCTCTTGGGGTCGTCGGGGCACGACTCGTAGGCTGCGTCCGTGCTCCTGCTCGCGTTCGACACCGCCACGCCCGTCATCACCGTCGCCGTCCACGACGGGGGGCGGGTCGTCGGCGAGGCGTCGGGCGAAGGCGCCATGGCCCACGGCGAGCTGCTGGCACCTGCGATCCGCGACGCCATGGCGCAGGCCGGGGCGGCCATGGCCGACCTCACCGACGTCGCGGTCGGCGTGGGCCCGGGACCCTTCACGGGGCTACGCGTCGGCGTCGTCACGGCCCTGACCCTGGGGTCGACGCTCGGGATCGCGACGCACGGCGTGTGCTCCCTCGACATCGTTGCCGCTGACGTGCAGGTCGAGGGCGAGTTCCTCGTCGCGACCGACGCGCGCCGCAAGGAGGTCTACTGGGCGCGCTACGGCGCCGACGGCGTCCGTCTCGACGGACCGCACGTGCTCAAGCCCGCCGATCTCGCGGCCCAGCATCCCGACCTGCCGGCCTTCGGCCAGGGCGCGCACCTCTACGACGGCGTGCTGCGCGCGGCGGGGGCCGTTGGCGCGCCGCGGGCGTCGTCGCTGGCCCGGCTCGTGGTCTCGGGCAGGGCCGCCGAGCTGCCGCTCGAGCCGCTCTACCTGCGCCGTCCCGACGCCGTCCCGCAGGTCTCGTCGAAGCGCGCATGAGCCGCCGCGCGACGCTCGACGACATCGATGCCATCGCGGCCATCGAGACGGCGTGCTTCGGTTCGTCGGCGTGGAGCGCGTCGCTCGTGGCCGACGAGGTACGGGGCGAGCGCCATGTCGTGCTCGTCGCCGACGACGTCGTGGCGTACGGCGCGATCTCGGTGGCCGGCGACGTGGCAGACCTCGACCGCATCGCGGTGCTGCCGGGCTCGCGCGGGCAGGGCCTCGCCGCGGGGCTGCTGGTCGACCTGGTCGACCTGGCACGCGATCTCGACGCCGAGCGGATGCTGCTCGAGGTGGCCGCCGACAACGTCCCCGCGATCGGCCTCTACGAGGCTCACGGCTTCGACACGATCGCGACCCGCCGCGGCTACTACGCCGGTGGCGTCGACGCGCTCGTCATGCAGCTCGACATCCAGGAGTGGCGGTGACGACGCCCGCCGTGCGTCTCGGTGACGGCGTGCGAGGCTGGAAGCATGACCGAGACACCTGACACCTTCCCCGAGGACGATCAAGGCCCCGACCAGGACGCGATCTTCGACGACCCCGACGCGACGCTCGACTCGGGCTACTCCCCGCCGGAGAGCTACCGCGGCGAGGGCTTCGGCACGACGGCCGAGGAGGCGCTCCAGGGCGAGTCGCTCGACGAGCGCCTGCGCCAGGAGGAGCCGGAGCCCGACCCGTACGCACCCGAGGACGAGGTGCTCGACGACGGCGAGGTCGGCGCGCAGCGGGCCGGCCGGCTGGTCGACCCCGACGGCGGCATCGGCGAGGACACCGAGAAGGACCTCGTCGGCGAGGACGTCGGCATCGACGGTGCCGCGGCCAGCGCCGAGGAGGCTGCGGTCCACATCGTCGAGGACGAGTAGACGTGCCCGTGCCCTAGTCTGGCCGGATGCGCGACTACACCTATCCGGCCACGATCGTCACCGCCAAGACCCTCTTCAAGGTCCTGGGGATGTCGTTCCAGACCTCGGGCACCGAGCACGTCCCGCGCGAGGGTGGGGCCATCCTGGCCGCCAACCACATCAGCTACGTCGACTTCATCTTCGACGGGCTCGCGGCCCAGCCGAGCGGCCGCCTGGTGCGGTTCATGGCCAAGAAGGACGCCTTCGACCACCGCATCTCCGGGCCCATCATGCGCTCGTTCCACCACATCTCCGTCGACCGCGACAACGGTCAGCAGTCGTACGACGACGCGGTGCGGTACGCCCGCGACGGCGAGATCGTCGGCATCTTCCCGGAGGCCACGATCAGCCGGTCGTTCGAGATCAAGGAGCTCAAGACGGGCGCGGTCCGGATGGCCGCCGAGGCCGGCGTGCCGCTCATCCCGATGGTCACGTGGGGCACGCAGCTGCTCAAGACCAAGGACCACGAGTCCGATCTGAAGGGCCGTGGCAAGACGATCGGCCTGCACGTCGGTGCGCCGATCGCGGTGACGGGTGACGACCCCGTCGCCGAGACGGTCGTGCTGCGCGATGCGATGTCGGCGCTGCTCGACCACGCGATCGCGGAGTACCCGATCCGTCCCGAGGGCCAGTGGTGGGCCCCGGCGCGGCACGGCGGCACCGCGCCGACATTGGCGGAGGCTGCCAGACTCGACGAAGAGGAATATGCGGCCCGCGCCGCCCGGCGCGCCGCGAAGAAGGAGAAGCCGTGAAGGCAGTCATCGGATCCACCGTCGTCGCCGAGGCGTCCACCGACGAGCTCGTCACGATCGAGGGCAACTACTACTTCCCGCCGTCGAGCCTGGTCGAGGGGGCCTTCGAGAAGAGCCCCACCGCGTACCACTGCCCCTGGAAGGGCGATGCGCAGTACTTCCACGTCGGCACCGGCGACGACGTCGCCAAGGACGGCGGCTGGTCGTACCCCGAGCCCATCCCGTCGTCATTCGACCGGGTCGGCCAGGACTACAGCGGCTACGTCGCGTTCGACAAGAGCCAGGTCACCCTCTCGGAGTAGCGGGCCCGCGATCTGTGACGCTCACGGCCTCGCGGCCGTCGGATGACGCCTTGGGCGTCACAGATCGCGCAGGGGTCTAGTCGCCCTTCGTGCCGTCGGCCAGCTCGCGCAGGATGTCGAGGTGGCCGTTGTGGCGTGCGGTCTCCTCGACGAGATGGACCAGGATCCACCGGGCCGTCACCGGCTGCGGACGCATCTCGTTGCGGCGCACCATGTCGAGGTCGACCTCGGCGAAGACCGCTCGTGTGCGGGCGGTCTGCTCCTCGTACAGCGCGACGACCTCGTCGAACGGCAGCGTCGAGCCCTCCTCCATCTCGCCGTCCGGGTGCTCCGCGGTCCATGGGGCCTCGTCCGGTCCGCCGAACAGATCGGTGTCGACCCACGATCGCTCGACCCAGCGCAGGTGGTTGAGGATGTTGGCCGGGCTCATCAGCGGTGAGGTCTCGAGGGGTGCCCTGCGGGCCAGCTCCTGGCTGAGCCCGCTGACCTTCATGACCGCGGTGTCCTGCGCGTAGTGCAGCATCTGCAGCAGCACGCTCCGCTCGTCGTAGGCCTCGGGGATGTCGTCCGTGCGTGCCATGCCGACCACGATGGCACAATGACGACGTGAGTGAACCGCTGGTGATGGGCATCGAGTCGTCCTGCGACGAGACCGGTGTCGGCATCGTCCGGGGCACCGAGCTGCTGGCGCACGCGCTCAGCTCGAGCATGGAGCAGCACGTCCGTTTCGGCGGCGTCGTGCCCGAGGTCGCCAGCCGCGCGCACCTCGAGGCGATGGTGCCGACGCTCGAGCAGGCGTACGCCGAGTCGGGCATCCGCGTGCAGGACGTCGACGCGATCGCCGTGACCAGCGGTCCCGGGCTCACCGGCGCGCTGCTGGTCGGCGTCGCCGCCGCCAAGGCCCTCGCGCTGGCCCACGACAAGCCGCTCTACGGCGTCAACCACCTCGCGGCGCACGTCGCGGTCGACCAGCTCGAGCACGGACGCTTCGGCGAGCGCGTCGCCGCGCTGCTGGTCAGCGGAGGCCACACCGAGCTGCTGCTGGTCGACGACATCGTCACCGACATCACGCTGCTCGGCCAGACGATCGACGACGCCGCGGGCGAGGCCTTCGACAAGGTCGCCCGCCTGCTCGACCTGCCCTACCCGGGCGGTCCCCACATCGACCGGGTGGCCCGCGACGGCGACCCGTCGGCGATCGCGTTCCCGCGCGGACTCACGACAGGGCGCGACGTCGAGAAGCACCGCTACGACTTCTCCTTCTCGGGGCTCAAGAGCGCCGTGGCGCGTCACGTGCAGCACGAGCAGCGCATGGGGCGCACGTTCGACGTCGCCGACGTGGCCGCGTCGTTCCAGGACGCCGTGTGCGACGTGCTGACCAAGAAGGCCATCGCCGCGTGCCGCGACCACGACGTCGACACCCTGATCATCGGGGGAGGGGTGGCCGCCAACGCGCGACTGCGCCACTTCGCCATGGAGCGGGCGGCCAAGGCCGGCATCGAGGTGCGCATCCCCCGACTCGGGCTGTGCACCGACAACGGGGCGATGGTCGCCGCGCTGGGGGCCGAGGTCGTCCGCCGCGGCGTCGCGCCGTCGTCGCTCGACCTGCCCGCCGACTCCGGCATGCCCGTGACGCAGGTCGTGGCCGCGTAGTCATGGCCCGCACGCAGCATCGATCCCGATCCCGATCGCGCACCGCCGCGACCGCCGTCCTCACCGTGCTCGTGCTCGTGGGTGCCGCTGGCTGGTGGACCCGTCTCGCTCCTGACGGCGACGGTGCGGGTACCCCGTCCGCGGCAGACCGCAGCACGACCTCGCGGGCCGAGGCGAAGGAGCCGAGCGGGTGGGGGCCCACCAAGTCCGAGCGCACCCAGGCGGCGGTGCTGGCCGATGCCCTCCCGCTCGAGGACCTCGCAGGGCAGCTGATCATCGCCCGCAGCTTCTCGAACGAGCAGTCGCTGGCTCTCGTGCGCGACAAGCACTTCGCCGGCGTCATGGTCACGGGACAGCAGATCCTCGACGTCACGACCGACGACCCGCTCACCGACGTCAAGGCGTTCAACCAGCAGCTGCAGGAGGCCGGCGGCGATCGCGGCTTCCCGGTCATGGTGCCGATCGACCAGGAGGGCGGGCTCGTCGCCCGGCTCACCGACCCCCTGACGACGTTCCCGACGTTCATGTCGGCGGGTGCCGCGATCGCCGGCCACGGCGACGAGGGCGCTGCCGCGGTCACGGCGGCCACCAAGGCGTCAGGGGCCGAGCTCCGGACGGCCGGTTACAACACGGTCTTCGCGCCCGACGGCGACATCACGATCGGTCCGGCCGATCCCATCATCGGCAGCCGGTCGGCCAGCTCGGACGCCGACATCGTCGCGCAGGCCGTCGTCGCCGCGATCGACGGCTACTCCCAGGCGGGTCTGATCTCGGCGGTCAAGCACTTCCCGGGACACAACGTCTCGACCGACAGCCACAAGGGCCTGCCGGTGCTCGACAGCGACCGGGAGCGGCTGCGTTCGCACGACCTCTTGCCCTTCGAGGCCGCGATCGCCGACTCGGCACCCGGCATCATGACGGGCCACCTCGACGTCTCCGCGATCGACAAGGGCGTCCCGGCGTCGATGTCGCGCAAGGTCATCACGACGGGGCTGCGCAAGAACCTCGGCTATGACGGCCTGGTCATCAGCGACTCGCTCGGCATGGGCGCGGTGATGCAGCGCTACCCGGGCGGTGACTCGACGGTCGAGGCGATCAAGGCCGGCAGCGACCTCGCGCTGATGCCGGCCGACAACGACCAGGCGTACGACGCGGTGCTCGCAGCGCTCAAGTCCGGCGAGATCCCCGAGCAGCAGGCGCGCGACTCGGCGGCGCGCACGATCGCCTACCTGCTGCACTCCGAGGCATCCCGCGAGCTGCCCGGCGACCCCGGCAGCCACACCGAGCAGTCGCAGCAGCTCAGCGCGATGGCCGCGACGGTCGTCGCGCACCCGTGCCCCGTGCCGCGCATCACCTCGGTCAGCCCGACGGGCTCGTCGGACGCCGTCGCCGCGTTCCGCACCGCCGCACAGGAGGCGGGCCTGCCGCTCGGCGGCGGGACGTCGGTGGCGCTGCTGGGGCCGGGTGTCCCCGCCGCGAGCGCGGACGTCGTCGTCTCGACCGACACGCCGTACGGGCTGGCCCGCAGCTCCGCGCCCACCAAGGTCGCGCTGTACGGCAGCGACGTCCCGGCCATGCGGGCGCTCGTCGCCGTCCTGATGGGCAAGGCCCGCGCGCTCGGCAAGCTGCCGGTCGACATCGGCCTCCCGCCGCCCACCCGCTGTTGACCCCGCCCCCGCGGGCTCGCGAGTGGCGCAGTCTCGCGTTTCTGGGACGGCGTGTTGCGCGAATCTGCGCCCCTCGGGTACCGGTTTGCGCCACTCGCGTCGCGGCAGGACGAGGTCAGGTGCGCCGGTGCAGCCGCACGGAGTCGCCGGGCCGCACCTGGGCCAGCCGGTCGGTGTGGGAGTCGACGACGACCGCGATGACGGGATAGCCCCCCGTCACGGGATGGTCGGGCCCGAAGACGACGGGCTGGCCCGCCGGCGTGACCTGGATGCCGCCGCGCACGACCGGTTCGCTGGGCAGCTCGACGACGACGCTCCGTTCGAGCGCGGGGCCGTCGAGCCGCAGGCCGATGCGGTCGGACGCGGCCGACAGCGTCCAGGCCGTGTCGAGCAGCCGACGGACGGACTCGTCGGTGAACCAGTCGTCGCGGGGACCCAGCACCACGTCGACGTCGACGCCGCCGGTCCGGATGAGCGGCGGGATGTCGTCGAGCGCCGGGATCGCGCGGCCGGCACCCGTCATCACGCTCTGGCCGACGGCAAGTGGAGGTGGGCCCAGCCCGCTGAGCGTGTCGGACGACAGCGACCCCAGCTCGGCGCGCGCGGCGAACCCGCCTGAAACGCCGAGGTAGACGCGCATGCCTGTCGTGGCCAGTCCGATCGCGAGCCGCTGACCTGCCGCGATCGGCACGGCTCGCCCATGGGGCACCGATCGCCCGTCGATCGTCACGGTGCCGACGCCACCGGTCACGGCGATGACGTGCGGTGCCCCGGCCAGCAGCGTCAGGTCGCCGTAGGTCTCGACCGCCGCATCGCCGGGCGCATTGCCCAGCAGCGCGTTGACCTGCCGGAGCGCATCGCGGTCGAACGCCCCCGACGGGCCGACGCCGAGGTGGCCGCTGCCGGGACGTCCGCGGTCCTGCAGGCTCGAACCGATACCGGCCCGCTCGACGATGAAGGTCATCGGGCCACGAACCGGACGGTGGTGCCGGCGACGAGCAGCGCCGGTGGCTCGCGGTCGACGTCCCACATCCGCAGGGTCGTCCGACCGATGAGCTGCCAACCTCCCGGCGACTCGCGCGGGTAGACGCCGCTGAACTCTCCCGCGAGGCCCACCGACCCGGCCGGAACACGGGTCCGCGGCGACGACCGACGAGGCACGTGCAGGCGCGGGTCGCCGCCGACGAGATAGGCGAAGCCGGGCGCGAACCCGCCGAACGCGACGGTCCACGCGGTGCCGGTGTGGGCCTCCACGACGCCGTCGGCCGTCAGCCCCGTGAGGTCGGCCACCTCGGCGAGATCGGCACCGTCGTACGTCACGGAGATCTCGACGACGTGGCCGGTGTCGACCGGCGACGCGGACGGATCGGTGCGGTCGATCAGCTCGCGGGAGGCTCGCAGGTCGCCGCGCACGAGAACCGTGCGCGCACCGAGCACGACCTCGGCGTGCTCGCGCAGCGCGGCGAACCACGTCTGCGCCTCGTGCAGGGTGTCGCACTCGATCAGCACGGCGCGGTCGCCGCACGGGAGGATGTTCACGACGCGCTCGTCAGCGTCGCGCCTGCGCGCTCGAGCGCGGACCGCACGGCCCGGGCCAGCGCGAGGGCCCCGGGGGAGTCGCTGTGGACGCAGATCGACCCGACCGTGCCCAGCAGGCTCACCGCCTGTGCTGCGACGTGGTCGGGCCCGGACAGGACGGCACCGGGCTCGCTGCGTGGCACGAGCCGTCCGTCGGCGGTGTACGCGCGGTCGGCGAATCCTTCGCGGACGACCGGCAGTCCCGCCGCCGTTGCGAGCTCGAGCACCCGGGAACCGGGCAGGCCGAGCAGTGGCAACGGCCGGTCGAGCGCCAGCACGGCGTCGACGACGGCCGCGGCCTGCTGCTCGTGGTCGACGATCGCGTTGTAGAGCGCCCCGTGCGGCTTGACGTACGTGACGGTCGCGCCGACCGACGCGGCGACCTCGTCGAGCAGCTCGACCTGGCGGACGACCTCACGGGTGAGGTCGGCGGGTGCCATGTCGACGAACATCCGGCCGAACCCCTCCCGATCGGGGTAGCCCACCTGTGCGCCGATCGCGGTGCCGCGCCCGACCGCAGCCGCGCAGGTCTCGCGCATCAGGTCGATGTCGCCCGCATAGGCACCGCAGCAGACGTTGGCCGACGTCACGACGTCGAGCAGCAGCCGGTCGTCGCCCGAGCGCCAGCCGTCCCACGACTCCCCGAGGTCGGCGTTGAGGTCGATGCGCACCGGTCCAGCCTAGGGAGGCCGGCGCTCGAATGGTGCGTTCAGGGGTGCGAGCGGTGCACAGTGGACAGACGCGCCGTCTCAGAACGTCCAGAACCCAGCACTCGCGGATCCGCCGGCGGGTGGCGGGTCAGAGGCGCTCCACGAGGAAGGCCCGCCCCTGGCCCTGCACCCGGGTCATGACGATCAGCGCCTTCTGCGGGCCCTTGAGCTTCATGCGTCGCACGAGCTCCTCGGGCACGATGTCGACCCCGCGCTTCTTGATCGTCACCGTGCCGACGCGCCGCACCTGCAGCGCGGCCTTGAGCGGCTTCTCGCGGAACGGCAGCTCGTCGACGACGCGGAACCCCCGCGCCAGCGGTGTCGTCTCGGCCCGGTAGGAGCTGATGTAGGCGATGTGGGAGTCGGGTAGCCAGCCGCCCATCGTGGTCGCGAGCTCGCTGACGAGCCCGGCCCGGATGACCGCGTCGTCGGGCTCGTAGAGGTAGGTGCCGACGTCAGCCACGGCCACGGCCGCCGGGGTGTCGTCGGCGGACAGCCCGGCCCCGGACGGGAGCGCCGTGGCGCGCCGGCGGGTCGAGGCGAAGGGTGCCCCCCACAGGCACGCCTCGACGAGGTCGCCGCCGTCGCTGACCCACTCGGCCTCGACGCCACCGGGCACCGCGTCATGTGCCAGGCCGGGCATGACCTTGGCGACCGCGCGCCCCGCGAGCAGGTGGCGGACCCACTCCCACGGTGGCTGCAGGTCGGCCGTCGAGAACGTTCGCCCCCGGGCGTCGCGGCGTGCCGGGTCGATGAAGGCGACCTCGTCGCGTCCGATCTCGACCTGCTGGGCGTCGGCGCACTGCACCTCGCCGCCCAGGCCGAGCGCGCGCAGGTTGGCCGACGCGATCGCCGCCCGGACGGGATCGCGCTCGACCCCGCGGACGTCGAGGCCGGCGCGGGCCAGTGCCACGAGGTCGCCGCCGATGCCGCAGCCGAGGTCGACGACGGACGTCGATCCGGTCGCGGCGAGGCGCTCGGCGCGGTGGGCCGCGACGCGCAGGCGCGTGGACTGCTCGAGCGCGTCGTGCGTGAAGTACATCTTCGGCGCGTCGGCACCGAACTTGGCGGCGGCCTTGCCGCGCAGGTGGTTCTGGGTCACGGCTGCCGCAACCAGGTCGGGCGCGTGCTTCTTGCGCAGTCGCGTGCCGAGCCCGAGGTCGCTCTCGACGCCCGCCCGGGCGGCCACCTCGGACAGCAGCTCCTGCCCCTCGGGTGCCAACAGTCGCTCGAACGTCGCCAGGTCCATGGGGAGAAGTGTGCCGTGTCGGTCGCAGGTCGTTCGCCGAGCGCGAAAACCTCTGGCACTCCCTTGGGTCGAGTGCCAGCCTCGTGCTACGTTTCGTATTGGCACTCTCCTCCTGAGAGTGCTAAAGATCCGGTGAGAACGACCCCCGCGACGGCGTCCTCACCACCGTCCAACGTTCACCCGTTGAAAGGGGAGGTCGACACGTGTCGGTCACCATCAAGCCGCTCGAAGACCGCCTGGTCATCCAGGTCGTCGAAGCAGAGCAGACCACCGCATCCGGACTCGTCATCCCGGACACCGCCAAGGAGAAGCCGCAGGAAGGCATCGTCGTGTCAGTGGGCCCCGGTCGGGTCGACGACAACGGCAACCGCGTCCCGCTGGACGTCGCCGAGGGCGACAAGGTCATCTTCAGCAAGTACGGCGGCACCGAGGTCAAGTACGCGGGCGAGGAGTACCTCATCCTCTCCGCGCGCGACGTCCTCGCTGTCGTTTCGTGATCTGACGCCCCGGCACCCCTCTCGTGGGGGTGCCGGGGCTCTCACGCTCCCCCCCCCAGTCGCACCCCATTAGATTTTTTGAAAGAGGCTGACATGCCCAAGATTCTCGAATTCGACGAGGACGCGCGCCGCTCGCTCGAGCGCGGCGTCGACAAGCTCGCCAACACCGTCAAGGTGACGCTCGGCCCCAAGGGTCGCTACGTCGTCCTCGACAAGAAGTGGGGCGCTCCCACGATCACCAACGACGGCGTGACCGTCGCGCGCGAGATCGAGCTCGACGACCCGTTCGAGAACCTCGGCGCCCAGCTGGCCAAGGAAGTCGCCACCAAGACCAACGACGTCGCCGGTGACGGCACGACGACCGCGACGGTGCTGGCCCAGGCCATGGTCCACGAGGGCCTGCGCGCCGTCGCCGCCGGTGCCAACCCGGTCGGCCTCAAGAAGGGCATCGAGGCCGCCGTCAAGGCCGTCGTCGAGCAGCTGCACTCCGTCGCCCGCGAGGTCGACGACATCAAGGACATGACCGACGTCGCCACGGTGTCGTCGCGTGACGCCCACATCGGCGAGCTCATCGCCGAGGCCTTCGACAAGGTCGGCAAGGACGGCGTGATCACGGTCGAGGAGTCCAACACCATGGGCACCGAGCTCGAGTTCACCGAGGGCATGCAGTTCGACAAGGGCTACCTGTCGCCGTACATGGTGACCGACACCGAGCGCATGGAGGTCGTCCTCGACGATCCCTACATCCTGGTCAACCAGGGCAAGATCTCGTCGGTCAGCGACCTGCTCCCGATCCTCGAGAAGGTCGTCCAGGCCGGCAAGCCGCTGTTCATCATCGCCGAGGACGTCGAGGGCGAGGCGCTCTCGACCCTGGTCGTCAACAAGATCAAGGGCACGTTCACCTCGGCCGCCGTCAAGGCTCCCGCCTTCGGTGACCGTCGCAAGGCCATGCTGCAGGACATCGCGACCCTCACGGGCGCCGAGGTCGTGACGCCCGACGTCGGTCTCAAGCTCGACACGATCGGCCTCGAGGCGCTCGGCACGGCTCGCCGCATCGTCATCACCAAGGACGACACGACGATCATCGAGGGCGGCGGCGACAAGGCCGGCGTCGACGGTCGCGTCGCGCAGATCAAGGCCGAGATCGAGAACACCGACTCCGACTGGGACCGCGAGAAGCTGCAGGAGCGGCTGGCCAAGCTGGCCGGCGGCGTCTGCGTCATCCAGGTCGGCGCGGCCACCGAGGTCGAGCTCAAGGAGAAGAAGCACCGCATCGAGGACGCCGTCTCGGCGACCCGCGCGGCCATCGAGGAGGGCATCGTCGCCGGCGGCGGCTCGGCCCTCGTCCACGCCGTCTCGGTGCTCGAGGGCAACCTCGGCCTGACCGGTGACGAGGCCGTCGGTGTCCGCATCGTCCGCCTCGGCGCCGACGCCCCGCTCGAGTGGATCGCCCGCAACGGCGGCGTCTCCGGCGAGGTCGTCGTCAACAAGGTCCGCGAGAGCGGCGAGGGCTACAACGCGGCCACGGGCGAGTACGGCGACCTGGTCGCCCAGGGCGTCCTCGACCCGGTCAAGGTGACGCGTTCCGCGCTCGCCAACGCCGCGTCGATCACCGCGATGCTGCTCACGACCGAGACGCTGATCGTCGAGAAGCCGGCCGAAGAGGCCGATGACGCGCACGCGGGTCACAACCACTGATCCCGACCCAGCAGTGAAGTGAGACGGATGGCTCCGGTGAGCCATCCGTCTCGCTCGTTGGTGCGGGCTCGCGTACCGAGTGCGAGTACTGGGCCCCGGGGTACCGTCACGACGTGCCCCACGACTTCTCCGCCCTGCGCGCCGAGCTCGACCTGCCGCCCGCAGCTGCGTCCGACCGCTTCGGAGCCGATGTGCTCGCCGAGGCAGTCGTGATCGCGGAGCTCGGACTGCCCGCGATCGAGGACGCCACCGCGATCCCGTTCGTGACGATCGACCCGCCGGGCTCGCGCGACCTCGACCAGGCGCTGCTCATCGAGCGCGTCGGGGACGGCTTCCGCGTGCACTACGCGATCGCCGACCTGGGCTCGGTCATCCCGCCGGGAGGCGCGATCGACGCCGAGGCGCGTCGTCGCGGGCAGACGATCTACCTGCCCGACGGCCGCGTCCCGCTGCACCCGCCGGTGCTCTCGGAGGACGCACTGAGCCTCCTGCCCGACCAGGTGCGGCGCGCGGCCCTCTGGACGATCGAGGTCGACGCCGCAGGAGTCGCGGGCCGTGCGACGGTGCGCCGCGCGCTGGTGCGATCGGTGGCCAGGCTCGACTACGAGGGCGTCCAGGCATCCGTCGACGCCGGATCGCCCCATCCGTCCGTCGAGGCGCTGGGTGATCTCGGCCGACTGCGACGGGCGTTGCGGGTCTCGCTGGGTGCCATCGAGCTCGCCTTGCCCGAGCAGGAGGTCGTGCGCGACGAGACACGTGATGACTGGGTCGTGCGCATGCACGGGCGCACCGAGGTCGACGCGTGGAACACCGAGGTGTCGCTGCTGACCGGGATGGGAGCGGCGCAGCTGATGCTCGAGGCCGGTGTCGGGCTCCTGCGCACCCTGCCGCCTGCCGAGCCGCAGGCCCTCGCGGCCTTCCTGCGCACTGCTCGCACCCTCGGCATCGCCGTCCCGGACGGTGCCACACCCGCGGAGGTGCTGGCTGGGCTCGACGTCGACGATCCTGCCGCGATCGCCCTCATGCGCGAGGCGACCGGCCTGCTGCGTGGGGCCGGTTACGAGTCCTTCGACGGGGCGCCGCCCGCGCAGCCCCTCCACGCCGGCATCGGCGCGCCGTACGCCCACGTGACCGCACCGCTGCGCCGGCTGGCCGACCGCTTCGGCACCGAGGTGTGCCTCGCGATCTGCGCCGGCGTTCCGGTGCCCGCGTGGACGCGTGAAGGGCTGCCAACCCTGGGCGAGATCATGCACGCGTCCGACCGGCGGGCTTCGGCCGCCGACAGGG
Source organism: Aeromicrobium fastidiosum (assembly GCF_017876595.1). Lineage (NCBI taxonomy): Bacteria > Bacillati > Actinomycetota > Actinomycetes > Propionibacteriales > Nocardioidaceae > Aeromicrobium > Aeromicrobium fastidiosum. The sequence goes on from NZ_JAGIOG010000001.1 coordinate 1,941,850, forward strand.
CGGCGGTCGACCTCGCCGAGGTGTGGGAGCTGGCCGGCCGCGTCGGCGAGTCGTTCGAGGCGATCGTGGTGAGGGCCGACGACGACGGGGGAGAGGTCATGCTCCTCGAGCCGCCGGTCGTGGCGCGGTGCACGGGTCTCGGGTTGCCGGAGGGTGAGCGGGTCACGGTCACGCTCGCCGAGGTCGACGCCGATCGCCGCCGGGTCGCCTTCGCGTATGACGAGGGCCACGTATCAGGGTAGGCAACCCTAGGTTAGGCTCACCTTCGTATCAGTGACCTGACCTCTGGAGAAGAATTCTGTGAACCGTCGTATCGGTGCAGCCCTCGTGGCCGCCGTCGCCCTGCTGATCCCCGCCGCCTGCGGCTCGTCCGACTCGGACGGGGCCTCCGCCGACAAGCAGGCGTTCTCGTTCACCGACGACCTCGGCACCAAGATCCAGCTCGACGAGATGCCCGACCGCCTGGTCGTCCAGTCGTCGATGGCCGCGGCGCTGTCCGACCTCGGCCTCGGCGACAAGATCGTCGGCGTGTTCGGCCCGCTCAAGGGCGATGGCGACGCCGCACAGGTCGCGGGCCTCGACATCGACTCGGTCGAGGACGTCACGGGCGGCGGCGAGTACGGCGACGTCGACGTCGAGAAGGTCGCGGCCCTGAAGCCCGACCTCGTCATCACGAGCCAGTACCTCGCGCCCGATCTCTGGTACGTCAACGAGGCTTCGGCCACCGCGATCAAGAAGCTCGCGCCGATCCTGGTCGTCGACTTCGACGGCAAGACCCTGCCCGAGCTGCTCGACGGCACGGAGCGCGCCGCCACTGCGCTGGGTGCCGATCTCGACTCGGCGAAGGTCAAGGCCTCGCACGAGGCGTTCGACGCGGCGGGCGAGCGGGTCAAGGCGACCGCACAGAAGCTCGGCGACCGCACGATCCTGGCCGGCTCGGGATCCACCGACCTGTTCTACGTCTCCAACCCCAAGGTGAGCCCCGACCTGTCGTACTGGGTCGACGAGCTGGGCCTGCCGATCACGATCCCCGACAACCCCGACGAGGGCGGCTACTTCGAGAGCCTCAGCTGGGAGAAGGCCGACAAGTACCCGGCCGACATCTTCCTGTACGACGACCGCGTCGGTGCTGCGGGTCTCAAGCAGCTTGACAACGAGAAGGTCTTCGGCACGCTCGAGGCCGCCAAGAACAAGGCGTACGTCCCGTGGTCGTCGGTCGCCCCGCCGAGCTACCAGGCCTACGCCGACCTGATGAACCGTCTGGCCGACGATCTCAACGCGTTCGTCTGACCCATGGGCCGCACGCTGGGGATCATCGCCGACCGGGTGGACGCACAGTCCATCCCGGCGGTGGTGGTCGGGCACGAGCCGCTGGGCACCCATCTCACGCGGCTCGTGCTCTCGAGCCCCCGGTTCGCGGACGCGACGACTAATCCGTGCGACGTCACGGCGTTCCGGGTGTCGCGCACCGACTTCCGGCACTACACCCCGGCGGTGCTCGACCCCGAGCGGCGAGAGCTGACGATCATCGTCCACCGGCACGGCAGCGGGCTGGGCGAGGAGCTCGTCGCGGGCTGGTCGGTCGGCGACGACGTCAAGGTGTGCCAGTGGTCGTCGACGCGCAGCTTCCGCTGGCCCGACTGCCCCGATCCGGTCGTGCTGCTGGGCGACGCCACCGTCATCAGCCTCGCGATGGCGTTCGCCGACAGGGCAGCCCGCGAGTCGCGGGACGTCGTGACGGTGCTCGAGGTCGACGCCGGCGACGTCGACGTCACCCGTGAGCTGGTGCCGGGTGCCGTCGTCGTCGCGGCCGGCCCCGAGCCGGGTGCCGCCCTCGATGCCTGGCTGCGCGAGCACCCCGACGTCGTCGCGACGCCCGACACCCCGCTGGTCTACCTCGCGGGTCACGGCCAGTCGATCCAACGGCAGCGCGCATTCCTGCGCGAGGCGTGCGGGATCGACCGACGGCGCATCAGCACGCAGCCCTACTGGGCCACGGGCAAGTCGGGCCTGTAGCGGTGAGCGGGTCGGCTAGACCGTCTCGATGCGGCGCGACGCGAGGCCGGCGATGACGATCTCGAGCTTGCGGTCGTACATGCCGCGTCCGCTCCACACCTCGTCGTTGTCGTAGGCCTTGAGCACCGGCAGATCGCTGCGGTCCAGCGTCCCGCGCTCCATCCGCGCCATGCGAGCCATCTGCGCCGAGCAGTCGATCGCCAGGGAGATGACGAACTCGACGGCCACGGCGGCATCCTCGACGAGGAAGTGCTGATCGCGCAGAGCGGTGACCCAGGCGTCCATCTTCGCGAGAAGTGCGGGGGAGGCGTTCGACGCCATCTGCGAGGCGCGGTCGAGACCCGGGTGGGCGTCGCACGCCCGCCAGACCGAGTCGCCGATCGCGACCAGCAGGTCGTCCCACGGCGCGTCGCCGCTCGGCCACGTGGTCGAGAGGAAGGCCATGTCGAGGGCTTGGACGAGGAGGTCGTCACGGTCCGTGACGTAGCGGTAGAGCCCGGAGTGGGCGACGCCGAGGCGCCGCGCGACCGAGGGCATGCTGAAGGTGGCGATCCCGTCATCGAGCGCCGCAGCGGCGATGACGTCGACCGTGAGGGCTCGGGGGCGCCCTGGCTTACGTTCCATGCCCGAATCGTACTCCCGGCACGCCTGTCTCACAGGACGAATGGGTGCCCGGTCCACTGTGACATCGGTGCCGAGGGGCCTTCGGCCGGGCGATAGCATGGCGGCATGGACCAGCCGGGCATCCCAGACAAGTTCGCCTCTCTCGGGCTCACCTACGACGACGTCCTGCTGCTGCCGGGATACTCCGACCTCAACCCCAGCGAGATCGACACGACGTCGCGGCTCACGCGCGAGATCTCGCTGAAGGTCCCGCTCGTCAGCGCCGCGATGGACACCGTCACCGAGTCGCGCATGGCGATCGCGATGGCGCGCCAAGGCGGGCTCGGGGTGCTGCACCGCAACCTGTCGCTGGAGGACCAGGCCTACCAGGTCGACCTGGTCAAGCGCACCCAGACGGGCATCATCTCCAACCCCGTGACGATCGGTCCCGACGCGACGCTCGAGGACCTCGACCGCATCTGCGGCGAGTACCGCGTCTCGGGTCTCCCGGTCGTCGACACCGACAACCGGCTGCTCGGCATCATCACCAACCGCGACCTGCGGTTCACGCCGCTCGCGGAGTGGGCGACGACCAAGGTCGACGAGATGATGACGCCCATGCCGCTCATCACGGGCGACGTCGGCATCTCCCGCGAGGACGCGACGCTGCTGCTGCGCAAGCACAAGCGCGAGCGCCTGCCGCTCGTCGACGGCTCGGGTCGTCTCGCCGGACTCATCACGGTCAAGGACTTCGTCAAGGGAGAGCAGTTCCCCGATGCGTCCTACGACGCCGACGGACGCCTCATGGTCGGTGCGGCGATCGGCTACTTCGGCGACGCGTGGGAGCGGGCCACGACGCTGATCGAGGCCGGTGTCGACGTGCTCGTCGCCGACACGGCCCACGGTCACGTCCGGATGCTGCTCGACGTCGTGCAGAAGCTCAAGACCGATCCGGCGACCCGTCATGTGCAGGTCATCGGCGGCAACGTCGCGACGCGCGCGGGCGCGCAGGCCTTCGTCGACGCAGGTGCCGACGCGGTCAAGGTGGGCTTCGGCCCCGGCTCGATCTGCACCACTCGCGTCGTCACGGGCTGCGGCGTCCCGCAGATCACCGCGGTGTACGAGGCGTCCCTGGCGTGCGCGCCAGCGGGCGTCCCGGTCATCGCCGACGGCGGGCTGCAGCAGTCGGGCGACATCGCCAAGGCGCTCGTCGCGGGGGCCGAGACCGTCATGATCGGCTCGATGCTCGCCGGCGTCGAGGAGTCGCCGGGCGAGGTCATCTTCGTCAACGGCAAGCAGTTCAAGGCCTATCGGGGCATGGGGTCGCTGGGCGCCATGAGCAGCCGCGGCAAGAAGTCGTACTCCAAGGACCGCTACTTCCAGGCCGAGGTCACGAGCGACGACAAGATCGTCCCCGAGGGCGTCGAGGGCCAGGTGGCCTACCGCGGGCCCCTGTCGGCGGTCGCCCACCAGCTGATCGGTGGCCTGCAGCAGTCGATGTTCTACGTCGGCGCGCGCACGATCCCCGAGCTGCAGGCCGAGGGTCGTTTCGTGCGCATCACGTCGGCCTCGCTCAAGGAGAGCCACCCGCACGACATCCAGATGACCGCCGAGGCCCCCAACTATTCGAGCCGCTGAGCCGCCGAGGTGACGTGACACCTGCGCCGCGACTACCGTTGCTCCGGTGACCAATCGCAACGTGGCCGTGTTCATCGACGCCGAGAACCTCTTCAAGGGGTACGGCAAGCTCGAGATCCCCGACATCTCGATGGAGCAGATCCTCGAGCAGCTCGAGGCAGCGGCGGCCCGCGAGGCCGGGGCCGGCAGCATCGCCCTGGCCCGGGCCTACGCCGACTGGGGTGCCCTCGGCCTCGAGGACTACCGCCGCGACGTCGAGCGTGCCGGCGTCGAGACCGTGCAGGTCTTCAGCGTCAGCAAGGCCGAGAAGAACGCCGCCGACATCGTGCTCGTGGTCGACTGCCTGCGCGCCGCGGGCGACCTCGACCAGCTCGAGGTGTTCGTGGTCGTCTCGGCCGACGGCGACTTCGTGCCGCTGGTGCGCCGCCTGCACGAGCTCGACAAATACGTCATCGGTGCCACGCTCGCCGATCACCCCGTCAACAACGTCCTCGAGCGCGAGGTCGACCAGTACGTGCCGCTCAAGGTCAAGCAGGTCCCGCCCGCGGCCGCGCTCCAGCCGCTGTTCTCGGGCGATCCGTCGTCCGTCCCGGCGACGCTGCCGCGCACGCCGGCACGCGTGGCACCCGTCGAGCCGCGCGCCGACAAGAAGGTCGAGAAGCAGTCCGACGCCCCCAAGGCGGAGAGGCGTGCCGACAAGAAGGCAGAGCCCAAGAAGTCGCCCAAGCGTCAGGACACGCCGCGCAAGACCAAGACCTCGTGGCACGACCTGGCCAAGGAGATCGAGGTCGTCCACGCCGGTGCTGCCTCCTCGCCGTCGGAGTACAAGGAGGTCGTCGAGAAGGTGCTCGCCGACGACCGGGTGCGCAGCTTCAGCGACCAGCTGGCCAACCAGGGCGGCCCCCTGCCGATGCTCGCGATGGCCCTCAAGGCCGCGGCCCCGCAGCTCAGCCCGTCGGACGCGCGGGTGAGCTCGCTGTCGCGCGCGCTGCGGTTCGCGCTCGCCGACACGCCCTACGCGCTGGCCCGCGAGAGCGACGACGTCCAGCCGGTGCTGGTGCGCCGATCGACCGATCCGGCGGGCATGCTGCCCGACCTGTCGCTCGACGACATCCAGCGCGGGGTGCAGTAGGTCTCCTGCTGTCCGGGGCTCGCACTAGGCTGTACGGCATGGCAGACATCGAGATCGGCACGGCCAAGCGCGGACGCCGGGCGTACTCCTTCGACGACATCGCGATCGTCCCGAGCCGTCGCACGCGCGACCCCGAGGAGGTGTCGACCGCCTGGCAGATCGACGCCTACCGCTTCGACCTGCCGGTGCTGGCCGCACCCATGGACTCCGTCATGAGCCCCGACACCGCGATCGCGCTCGGCCGTCATGGCGGGCTCGGCGTGCTCGACCTCGAGGGCCTCTGGACGCGCTACGAGCACCCCGAGAAGCTCCTCGACGAGGTCGCGGGCGTCGAGGGACCCATGGCCACCAAGCGCCTGCAGGAGATCTACTCCGAGCCGATCAAGGCCGAGCTCATCACGGCGCGCCTCAAGCAGGTGCGCGAGGCCGGCGTCACGGTCGCCGGCGCGCTGTCGCCGCAGCGCACCAAGGAGTTCGCCGACGCCGTCGTCGACGCGGGCGTCGACCTGTTCGTCATCCGCGGCACGACGGTCTCGGCCGAGCACGTCTCGGGCCAGACCGAGCCGCTCAACCTCAAGGAGTTCATCTACGAGCTCGACGTGCCCGTCATCGTCGGTGGGTGCGCCACCTACCAGGCGGCGCTCCACCTCATGCGCACCGGTGCGGCGGGCGTTCTCGTCGGCTTCGGTGGCGGGGCCGCGCACACGACCCGTTCGGTGCTCGGCATCGCGGTGCCGATGGCGTCCGCAGTGGCCGACGTGGCCGCTGCACGCCGCGACTACCTCGACGAGTCGGGCGGCCGCTACGTGCACGTCATCGCCGACGGCTCGATCGGCCGCAGCGGCGACATCGCCAAGGCCATCGCGTGCGGTGCCGACGCCGTCATGATCGGCTCCCCGTTCGCCCGCGCCGTCGAGGCCCCGGGCCGCGGCTTCCACTGGGGTGCCGAGGCGTGGCACGCCGACCTGCCGCGCGGCGAGCGCGTCGACATCGGCACGGTCGGCGACCTCGAGTCGGTGCTGTTCGGCCCCTCGTCGGTGCCCGACGGCACGATGAACCTGATCGGTGCCCTGCGCCGGGCCATGGCCACGACGGGCTACACCGACCTCAAGGAGTTCCAGCGGGTCGAGGTCGTCGTCGGTTGAGCCCGCTGCGGCTCGAGCGCGTGCCGTTCGACCATCCGGACGCGGTGCTGCTCCGCGACCGGATGGTCGCCGAGGTCCAGGGCGTGTACGGCGGGCAACGCGACCGCGGCACGAGCGGGATGCCGACGGGAGTCGACGCCAGCAGCGTCATCGTCACCCTGGTGGCCTACGCGGGCGACCAGCCCGTCGCCCACGCCCTGCTGCGCCGTCTGCGCGACGACGTCGAGATCAAGCGGATGTTCGTCGACCCCGCGGCCCGGGGCACGGGTGCCGCGCACGTCCTCATGGACGCCCTGGAGGCCGAGGCCCGGGCAGTCGGCGCCACCCGCATCGTCCTGCACACGGGCGACCGCCAGCTCGCGGCGGTGCGCACGTACGAGCGGCACGGCTACACGCCCATCCCGGTCTACGAGCCCTACGTCGGCATGCCGGCGTCGCTGTGCTTCGAGAAGATCTTGTGACGCGGGTGACCGCGCTCCGGGTCCACCCGGTCAAGGCGACGGCTCCCGTGACTGTCGACGAGGCGATCGTCGAGCTGTCCGGGCTGCGCGACGACCGTCGATGGGCGGTCATCGATGTCGACGGACGGCGCCTGAACGCGACGACCCACGATCGCCTCCTGACGGTCACCGCGACGCCGGACGCGTCGGGCGCGCTGACCCTGACCCGGCCCGGCGACGACGCGCTGACCGTCCCACGTCCGATCGGTGGACGGACGATCGCGGTCGACGTCTCACGGCTGGCGTCGATGGTCGACGCGGGCGATCTCGCCGCGACCTGGTTCAGCCGCGTCCTCGATCAGCCGGTGCGTCTGGCCTGGCAGGACGACCCGAGTCGTCGAGTCATCTCACCCGACCACGGTGGAACAGGCGACGACCCGCTGTCGCTGGCCGACACCGGCCCGATCCTGCTGACGACGAGGGCGTCGCTCGACCAGCTGAACAGCTGGATCGCCGAGGAGCAGGCCGAGTCCGCGATGTCGATGCAGCGCTTCCGGCCCAACGTCGTGGTCGACGGCGACTTGGACGCGTTCGTGGAGGACGCCTGGAGGACCATCCGCATCGGCGAGGTTGGCTATCGCTTCGCCGAGCACTGCGACCGGTGCGTCGTCACGACGATAGATCCCGTGACGCTGGTCCGTGGCCGGGAGCCGATTCGCACCCTGGCGCGTCATCGCCGTTGGGACGGCAAGACGTGGTTCGGCATCCGCATCGTCCCGATGACGACCGGCACGATCGCGGTGGGCGACGAGGTCCTCGGCACATGTCACACCTGACAGCTGTGCCTGTGAGCGCAGGCATGCCTTAGCATGGTGAGGCTAGCCTCATGCCGGGCCGGCTTCGACGCAAAGGACGACCATGACCAAGCTTCTCGCCTCGATCGGCATCGCCGCGCTCGCCACCGTGAGCCTCGCCGCGTGCGCCTCCGACCCGTCCGACACCAAGACGTCCGGCGGTGCCCTCACGGTCAAGGCCACCGACTCGCAGTGCACCGTGTCGGGGACGAAGCTGAAGGCCGGCCCCTCGACGTTCAAGGTCACCAACGCCGGCTCGAAGGTCACCGAGTTCTACGTCTACGCCGACGGCGACCGCATCATGGGCGAGGTCGAGAACGTCGGCCCCGGCTTGACCCGCAACCTGATCGTCGACCTGCCCAAGGGCACGTACGAGGGCGCGTGCAAGCCCGGCATGATCGGCGACGGCATCCGCCAGACGCTCACCGTGACGGGCGAGGCCGCCGCGCCGCTGTCCGACTCCGAGGAGCTCACGGCCGCGGCCACGAGCTACGAGCGCTACGTCAAGTCGCAGTCCGACACCCTGATCGTCAAGACCACCGAGTTCGTCGACGCGGTCAAGGCCGGCAACGTCGACGAGGCCAAGAAGCTCTTCCCGATCGCGCGCACCTACTGGGAGCGCATCGAGCCCGTCGCCGAGAAGTTCGGCGATCTCGATCCCATCACCGACGGCCGCGAGCCCGACGCCAAGGCCGAGGGCGTCGACTTCACCGGCTGGCACCGCATCGAGAAGCAGCTGTGGGTCGAGAACAACACCGAGGGCATGGACCCGTACGCCGACCAGCTGCTGTCGAACGTCAAGAAGATCGTGGCGCTCGGCCAGGACGCCCCGCTGACGGCGCTCGAGCTGGCGCAGGGCTCCAAGGGTCTGCTCGACGAGGTCGCGACGGGCAAGATCACGGGCGAGGAGGACGAGTTCAGCCACACCGACCTGTGGGACTTCAAGGCCAACATCGAGGGCTCGCAGGCCGCCATCTCGGCGCTCCGTCCCGTCCTGGTCGAGCAGGACCCCGCGCTCGTCAAGGACCTCGACGCCAAGTTCGCCGCCGTCGACACCGAGCTCAACCAGTACCAGGACAAGACCACCGGTGACTGGACGTTCTACGACAAGCTCACCGATCAGCAGATCAAGCAGCTGTCCGATGCTGTCGCGGCGCTGAGCGAGCCCATCAGCAAGGTCGCCGCAGTCGTCGCCCAGTCGGCATGACGGCATGACCGACCACGACGCCGCGCCACCGGCCGGCCTCTCCCGCCGCAAGCTGCTGGGGGCCGCCGGTGTCGGCGCGCTCGCAGCCGGCGCGCTCGGCGCGGGCGCGGGCTACGCAGCCGGCGACAAGCCCGTCCCGGTCGTGCCCGACAAGGACGCGCTGCCCATCGACTTCGACGGGCGACACCAGGCCGGCATCGTCACGCCTGCCCAGGACCGACTGCACTTCGCTGCCTTCGACATGACCAGCGAGGAGCGCGACGACCTCGTCTCGCTGCTCAAGGACTGGACCAAGGCCGCACGGCAGATGGCCCAGGGCAACGACATCGGCGACTTCGGCGCCGTCGCCGGTGCGCCGTACTCGCCGCCCGAGGACACCGGCGAGGCCCAGGGCCTGCCGCCCTCGGGGCTCACGATCACGATCGGGTTCGGCCGGAGCCTGTTCGTCGACGCCAAGGGCGACCCGCGTTTCGGTCTCGACGGCCAGCTGCCCGAGCGGCTCATCGAGATGCCGGGCTTCTCGGGCGACCGGCTCGACCCGGCGATCAGCGGCGGCGACATCGCGATCCAGGCCTGCGCCAACGACCCGCAGATCGCGGTGCACGCGATCCGCAACCTGGCGCGCATCGCGTTCGGCCGAGCCTCGGTCCGCTACTCGCAGATGGGCTTCGGCCGCACCTCGTCGACGTCGACGGCCCAGGTGACGCCCCGCAACCTGTTCGGGTTCAAGGATGGCACCGCCAACATCAAGGTCGAGGACGAGAAGGACGTCGAGGCGTTCGTCTGGGCCCAGGACGGCGACGGTCCGGCGTGGATGACGGGCGGCTCCTACCTCGTCTCGCGCAAGATCGACATGCGCATCGAGACGTGGGACCGCGAGCCGCTCAACGGCCAGGAGGCCATCATCGGCCGGGCCAAGGGCTCGGGCGGTCCGATGTCGGGCGGCGACGAGTTCGCGCCGATCGACTTCGACGCCAAGGACGATGCGGGACAGCCGCTGATCGACCTGAAGTCGCACGTGCGCCTGGCGCACCCCGACTTCAACAACGGTGCCAAGCTGCTGCGCCGCGGCTACAACTTCGTCGACGGCTCCAACGGGCTGGGGCAGCTCTCGGCCGGGCTGTTCTTCCTGGCCTACCAGCGCGACCCGACGACCCAGTTCGTCCCGATCCAGCGCTCGCTCGCGGGCCTGCAGAACGATCTGATGAACGAGTACCTCGTCCACGTCAGCTCGGGCCTGTTCGCGTGCCCGCCGGGCGTCGACGCGAAGGGCTTCTGGGGCGAGGGCCTGTTCGCCTGAGGTGCTGACGTGTCGGTGAACACTCTCGTTACTCACCAGTAGCCATGTGACATCGCCAGTGTCATACTCGAGGAATGACCACGCTCGACGCCCCCGCAGTCGTCCGCGGATCGCTCGGACCCGAACGGTTGGCCCGGCTCGTGGCGCTGGTCCGGTCCACCTCTGGCGAGACCCGCACGACGCACTCGCCCCTCGACGGCCAGCTCGTCGCCGAGGTGCCGGTCTCGAGCATCGACGACGTCGACGAGTCCTTCGCCGCCGCACGCGCGGCGCAGGTCGCCTGGGCACAGACCTCGTACCGCGCCCGCCGCAAAGCACTGCTGCGGCTGCACGACCTCGTGCTCGAGCACCAGGACGAGCTGCTCGACCTGATCCAGATCGAGTCGGGCAAGAGCCGTCAGCACGCCTACGACGAGGTCGCGCACGTCGCCTTGACCGCCCGCTTCTACGCCCGGCGGCTCGCCAAGCAGCTCAAGCCGCGTCGCCGCAACGGCGTCCTGCCGACCCTCACGTCGGTGACGGTCAACCAGGTGCCCAAGGGCGTCGTCGGCATCATCGCGCCCTGGAACTACCCCCTCACGATGGCCCTGTCGGACGGGCTCCCGGCGATCGCCGCCGGCAACGCCGTCGTCCTCAAGCCCGACAGCCAGACCCCGCTCGTGGCCCTCGCCGGCGTCGAGCTGCTGCGCCGTGCGGGCATCCCCGCCGACGTGTGGCAGGTCGTGAGCGGGGCCGGCTCGGTCGTGGGCACCGCGATCATCCAGCGTGCCGACTACGTGTGCTTCACGGGCTCGACCGCGACGGGCAAGATCGTCGCGCAGCAGGCCTCGGAGCGGCTCATCAGCGCCTCGCTCGAGCTCGGCGGCAAGAACCCGATGGTGGTGCTGCCGGGTGCCGACCTCGACAAGGCCGCCGCCGGTGCGGTGCAGGCGTGCTTCTCGTCGGCGGGACAGCTGTGCGTCTCGATCGAGCGCATCTACGTGCCGCGTGAGCACCTCCACGAGTTCTCGACGGCGTTCGTGTCGCGGGTCGAGCGGCTCTCGCTCGGTGCGTCGCTCGACTGGGACGCCGAGGTCGGGTCGCTGATCTCGCAGGGCCAGCTCGACACCGTCACGTCGCACGTGGCCGACGCCGTCGCCAAGGGTGCCACGGTGCTGACCGGCGGCACCGCACGTCCTGATCTCGGTCCGTACTTCTACGAGCCCACCGTGCTGACCGACGTCCCGGTCGAGGCCGAGTGCTTCGCCGACGAGACCTTCGGCCCGCTGGTCTCGCTCTACCCCTACGACACCGTCGAGGAGGCCGTCGACCTGGCCAACGCCGGCGACTACGGCCTCAACGCGAGCGTGTGGGGCAAGCCGCGGCACGCACGCACCGTCGCGGCGCGCATCAAGGCCGGCACGGTCAACATCAACGAGGGCTTCGGTGCCACCTTCGGCAGTGTCGACGCCCCCATGGGCGGCATGCGCCAGTCGGGTCTCGGACGTCGACAGGGTGCCGAGGGCATCCTGCGCTACACCGAGCCTCAGTCGGTCGGCGTCCAGCGGCTCGTGCCCGTCGCCGGCCCCGCCTTCATCCGTCCCGAGACGTACGCCAAGCTGCTGACCCTCGGTCTCAAGGTCCTGAGGAGGACACCCCGTGCCTGACACGACATTCGACTACGACGTCCTGATCATCGGCTCCGGGTTCGGTGGCAGCGTGTCCGCGCTGCGGCTGACCGAGAAGGGCTACAAGGTGGCCGTGCTCGAGGCCGGCAAGCGCTTCGAGGACAAGGACTTCGCCAAGAGCTCGTGGCGGCTCCGCAAGTTCCTGTGGATGCCGCAGCTGGGCTGCTACGGCATCCAGCGCATCGACAAGCTCAAGGACGTCCTGATCCTGTCGGGCGCGGGCGTCGGCGGCGGTTCGCTGGTCTACGCCAACACGCTGTACGAGCCGCTCGACCCGTTCTACAAGGATCCCGCGTGGGGCCACATCACCGACTGGCGCAGCGAGCTCGCGCCCTACTACGACCAAGCCAAGCGGATGCTGGGCGTCACGGTCTACCCGCACGTCACCCCCGCCGACACCGTGATGCGCGAGGTCGCCGAGAAGATGGGCGTGGGCGGCACGTTCCACCACACGCCCGTCGGTGTGTTCTTCGGCGCGGAGCCCGGCGAGAGCAAGGCCGATCCCTACTTCGGCGGGGCCGGCCCGGAGCGCTCGGGCTGCACCAACTGCGGCGAGTGCATGACGGGCTGCCGGCACAATGCCAAGAACACCTTGGTCAAGAACTACCTCTACCTCGCGGAGTCGGCGGGTGCCGAGGTGCACGCCATGACGACCGTGACCGACGTCCGTCCCCGCGAGGGCGGCGGCTACGAGATCGAGACACGGCGCACCAACAAGCGCTTCCGTCCGCACCGCACGATCACCGCCGAGCAGGTCATCTTCTCGGCCAGCACGATGGGCACCCAGAAGCTGCTGCACCGCATGCGCGATCACGGCACCCTGCCGAACGTCTCGCAGCGTCTCGGCCTGCTGACCCGCACCAACTCCGAGGCGCTGCTGGGCTCGATCGCCGACGGCAAGGACGTCGACTACAGCGAGGGCGTCGCGATCACGTCGTCGTTCCACCCCGACGAGCACACCCACATCGAGCCGTGCCGCTACGGCAAGGGCTCCAACGCGATGTCGCTGATGCAGACCGTGCTCACCGACGGCAGCACCGACAAGGCCCGCTGGAAGGTGTGGCTCAAGCAGATGTGGGCCCAGAAGGGCAACATGTTCAAGCTCTACGACCTGCGGCACTGGTCGGAGCGCACGATCATCGCGCTGGTCATGCAGACGCACGACAACTCGATCACGACCTACACCAAGCGCGGTCTGACCGGACGGCGCAGGTTGACGTCCCGCCAGGGTCACGGTGCGCCCAACCCGTCGTTCATCGAGCCCGGTCACCGCGCCGTTCAGCTCATGGCCGACGAGATGAAGGGCACGCCCGGCGGCACGATCGGCGAGCCGTTCAACGTCCCGCTGACGGCGCACTTCATGGGTGGCTGCGCGATCGGCGACTCGCCCGAGACGGGCGTCGTCGACCCCTATCAGCGCCTCTACGGCCACCCGGGCCTGCACGTGGCCGATGGCTCGACCATCACCGCCAACCTGGGCGTCAACCCCTCGCTGACCATCACGGCCCAGACCGAGCGCGCGATGTCGTACTGGCCCAACAAGGGCGAGACCGACCTGCGTCCGTCGATCGACGAGCCGTACCGCCGCATGGAGCCCATCGCACCGAAGAGCCCCGTCGTCCCCGACGACGCCCCGGCCGCCCTGCGCCTTCCCATCGTCGGCGTGTCGTAACGGGTCGCTTCGCTCCCCGTCCGGCGGGATCGTTCCTCACCCGCCACCAGGCTTCGCCTGGACGACTGCCTCGCTCGCTGGCGCTCGCTCGGCCTATGGCCGGGAAGCGGGGCCCGCGCGAGCCTGAAGGCTTGCGCAACGCACAGGACCCGACCGGGAGGGAGTCCACGGGTCGGGTCCTGTTGTGCCACGAGGAGCAGCACAGGATCTAACGGGAGGGAGTGTTGTTAGATCCATCGAGTAAAACGACGGTCGTCACAGGGGGTTACGACCTTCCTGGACTAATTTTTTCGGTGGGTGCGTGGGCCGATAGGGTGGCACCCGTGACCCCCGATCATGACCTTGTCCTCGTCGTCGACTTCGGGGCGCAGTACGCCCAGCTCATCGCCCGTCGGGTGAGGGAGGCTCGGGTCTACTCCGAGATCGTCCCGCACACGATGCCGGTCGACGAGATGCTCGCCAAGAACCCCGCCGCGATCATCCTGTCGGGTGGTCCGTCGTCGGTCTACGAGACCGGCGCGCCCCAGCTCGACGCCGCGCTGTTCGACGCGCAGACCCCTGTCTTCGGCATCTGCTACGGCTTCATGGCGATGGCGCAGGCCCTCGGCGGCACGGTCGCGCACACGGGCCAGCGCGAGTACGGACGCACCGCGGTCAGCGTGCTCGACCCGGGCACCCTGCTCGCCGATCTGCCCGAGACGCTGACGTCGTGGATGTCGCACGGCGACGAGGTCGTGGCCGCACCCGAGGGATTCGTCGTCAACGCCCGGTCGCCGCGCGCCACCGTCGCAGCGTTCGAGCACACCGATCGCCGCCTCGCCGGAGTGCAGTGGCACCCCGAGGTGCTGCACAGCGAGCACGGTCAGCGAGTTCTCGAGACGTTCCTCGTCGAGATCGCCGGATGCCGCCAGACGTGGACGAGCAGCAACATCGTCGAGGAGCAGGTCGAGCTGATCCGCGCCCAGGTCGGTGACGCCCGCGTCATCTCGGCGCTGTCGGGCGGCGTCGACTCGGCGGTCTCGACGGCGCTCGTGCAGCGCGCGATCGGCGACCAGCTGACGGCGGTGTTCGTCGACCACGGCCTGCTGCGTCAGGGCGAGGCCGAGCAGGTCGAGAAGGACTACGTCGAGGCCACGGGCGTCGATCTCAAGGTCGTGGACGCCAAGGAGCAGTTCCTGGGCTTCCTCGCCGGGGTGTCCGACCCCGAGGAGAAGCGCAAGATCATCGGCCGTGAGTTCATCCGCGTGTTCGAGGCGGCCGAGCGCGAGGTGCTGGCCACCCCCGGCCCGCCGGTCAAGTTCCTGGTGCAGGGCACGCTCTACCCCGACGTCGTCGAGTCGGGCGGGGGAGCGGGCACGTCCAACATCAAGAGCCACCACAACGTCGGCGGCCTGCCCGAAGACCTCGAGTTCAGCCTGATCGAGCCGCTGCGCACGCTGTTCAAGGACGAGGTGCGCGACGTCGGCCGGCAGCTCGGCATCCCCGAGGCGATCGTCGGACGGCACCCGTTCCCCGGCCCCGGCCTGGCGATCCGCATCGTCGGTGCGGTCGACGAGGAGCGCCTGACCATTCTCCGCGAAGCCGACGCGATCGTCCGCGAGGAGACCACCGCAGCCGGCCTCGACGGCGAGATCTGGCAGTTCCCGGTCGTGCTGCTGGCGGACGTCCGCTCGGTCGGCGTGCAGGGTGACGGCCGTACCTACGGCCACCCCATCGTGCTGCGTCCGGTCTCGAGCGAGGACGCCATGACGGCCGACTGGAGCCGCCTGCCGTACGAGGTGCTCGAGCGCATCTCGACCCGCATCACCAACGAGGTCGACGAGGTCAACCGCGTCGTCCTCGACATCACGAGCAAGCCCCCGGGAACCATCGAGTGGGAGTGACTCAGACCGCCTGAGTCAGGGCTGTCGCGATGGTCTTGATCTGCGCGAGGACGGCCTTGACGGTCGCGCGCTCGAGCGTCTCCGGGCGGGCCAGGCAGTCGATGTGGCGGCCGAGGCCGGGGTGTGACAGCGGGCGGAGCACGAGGTCGGGGTGCTCGCGCAGGTCGGATGTGTAACGGGGCATCAGCGCGATGCAGCCGCTCGCCGAGACGACGGCCGCGGCGACGCGGAACTCGTTGATGCGGTGGATGACGTCCGCCTCGCCCCCGCCGATGCCGGCGATGACGGTGACGGCCTGCTCGAGCGGAAATCCCTCGTGCACCGCGACCCACCGGGCCTCGCGAAGGTCCGCGGGCTCGATCGATGCCTTGGCCGCGAGGGGGTGGTCGCGTCGGACGGCAATGTCGAGGGGCTCGAACAGCAGAGGTTCGGGCCGGACGGTCGCCGGCCACGTCGGGCTGCCGACGAGCCGGTGCGCGAGGACGAGGTCGTGGTCGGCGGTGAGCGCCGGGAAGTGTTCCTGCGCGACGTCGAAGTCGCTCAGGTGGACGTGGGGGTTCCCGGGCCCGGACAGGCCAGCGATGAGCGGACCGAACACCGCCAGGCCCGCGCTGTGGAACGCCGCGACTGACACGGGCCCCGACGGCTCGTCCTGGAAGCTCGTGACGGCCTGACGGGCGCGCTCCAGTGCGACGTCGACGTCGATCGCGGCTGCGGCGAGCGCGCGACCGGCATCGGTCAGGGCGGTACGTCGTCCGTCCTTGAACGTCAGGGGCACGGGCGACTGTCGCTGCAAGGCGCTGATCTGCTGGGAGACCGAGGAGGGCGTGACGTGCATCGCGGCTGCGACGGCGGCGATGCTGCCGCGTTCGCCCAGTGCCCTGAGGGCGCGCAGCTGTCCGAGTTCCATCAGGTCAAACTAATGCATCAGGCATGAAATCTCTGTCTTGTCTTATGTGAACGATGCCCGAACGATGGATCCCGTGACCGACACCCTGAGCCGCTTCCGCGTCGACCTGCTGCTGTTCCTCGTGGCGGTGTCGTGGGGCTCGACGTATCTCGTCGCCAAGGAGCTCGTCACCCCGGAGTCCGTCGTGGCGCTGCTCGCTGTTCGGATGCTGCTGGCCGCGGGCGTGATGGCTGCCGTCGTGGCGGCGCGCCGCAGCCGGGTGTCGGCCGCCGAGCTGCGGGTCGGCGTGACGGTGGGTCTGCTGCTGGCCGCGGTGTTCGTGTTCGAGACGTTCGGGATCGCCCACACGTCGGCGACCAATGCGGGTCTCATCATCAGCCTCACGATCGTGCTCACCCCGATGCTCGACTCGGCCGTCACCGGCCGACGGCTGCCTGGCCGCTTCTTCGTCGCTGCCGTGACCGCGGTCGCCGGCGTGGCGCTCCTCGCCGGCAACGGCGCGCTCGCTGCGCCGAACCTCGGAGACGGGTTGATCCTCATCGCCGCGATCGCCCGCGCCGTCCACGTCACGTCGATGCACCGGCTGACGGACGGCAAGCCGATGGACTCGCTGCACCTCACGACGGTGCAGCTGGCGACGTGCGCGGTGGTGTTCTCGGTGGCCTCGCTGGTGCACGGTGAGTCGGTGCCGTCCTACGTGGGTCGGTTCGACGGCACCGACGCGATGCTGCTGCTGTACCTCGTGCTGGTCTGCACGGTGTTCGCGTTCTTCGTGCAGATCTGGGCTGTCCGGCGCACGTCACCGTCGCGGGTCAGCCTCCTGCTCGGCACCGAGCCGGTGTGGGCGGCCGTCATCGGTGTGGCGGTCGCCCACGACAGCATCGCCGTGACCGGGTTGTGCGGCATCGCCCTGATCCTCGCCGGCACAGCCTGGGGCCGCGCGATCGAACAGAAGGACCGCCTGTCCAAGCCGGAGCGCCAACTGGTTACCGCCCCTTAAGCTTGTCGAAAGCGCACCCCACCCCGCCCCGTGAGCAAGCCGCTGCGCCCCTTGAGCTTGTCGAAAGGGGAACGAGAGTGGATCAGGCTGCCGGGCTCGCCGGCTGAGGTCTGGTGCTCCAATGCAGGAGTCCATGTCCCTTGTACGTGTGGTGTCTTCGACACAGTGGCCCGAGATTGTCACCCGTGGTGGGTCCTTCGGGCCAAGGTTCTCGATGATCCATGTCGCAACGTTCAGCCGGCACCATGCACCCGGGCCCCTGACACGTCCCGTAGAGGAACCGAAGCGCGATGTTGAGAACGTCAGGCGCGAACCGACCGACGTATTCGTGCGCGAGGACGTCGTCACTGACCGGATCGACAACGATTCGGTGCCAGAACGTCGACCCGGACGCGATCACCGCTGCGATCCACGCAGCCGGAACACCCCAAGTGCCGTCGGTGGACTCCGCAAACCCGGGATTCGCCCCAGCCAGCACGTCCGCGTCGATGGTCACGCCGATGTTCGCGTCGACCACGGTTTCGGCGGCATCCGATCCCAAGAGCCACGCGACCACCAGATCAGCCTCGCGCTGCGCGACAGTCCGCTCATCACCAGGAGCGGCGGGACGACGGGCTTCCTTGCGGAGCCGGTCGGCGATCGCAGCGAGCTCGTGCGACGCCAGGTACGCGTTGAGGTATCCCATCGAGTCGTCACCGTGCTGGACCGAGACGTGCCGCTTGGCCCGCTCGTCCTCAGCGCGTTCTGTGGCCAGGTCTGCCTCGACCCGTCGGACGAACCGCTTGAGCCAGGCCCGCAGCTCGGCGACGGTGTGGGTCTCGGCGTACTCGACGACGCGGGTGTCGAGACGGTGCACGGACTCGGCCCGCTTGAGCTGGCTGATCGTGTGCCCGATCTCCCGCACCCTCGCCAGATCGACACGCCCCTGGCCGAAGGCGTCCCACGTGGTGGGCGACTGGTCGCGGACGGTGTCGGCGAACGACAACCGGTGCTGCACCTGCCCCTCGCTGAAACCCATCGCCTCACCGATCGCCAGAGCAATCGCGCCACGCTCGACGAACCGCTTCATGGGCGACTCGGCCTCCGCCTCGATCCGCTCGAGCTCACGATCACGGAACTCCAGCATCACCGCCAGCTCACGAAACTCACCCCGCGCACGCTCACGCGCGACGTCAGTCAAGACGTCGATCGCAACAGCTGCAGTGGTGGCCATACATCCAACCTAAACGCCACCACCGACACCCCCTTTTGGCTGCGATACCAGCCTGTGCACAACACTTCGGGAGGCGGTTCGACCATCGTGTTCGGTCCCTGACTGCGCAGCTCGCCGGCGACCACGCACGAGCCGCGCCCGCCAGCATGGGACACAATCGTGCCCATGCATCCGTGTCCCTGCCGCGGCTATCGAACCTTGCCTGGCCAGGGCGACTACGACCTCTGCCCTGTGTACTGGTGGGAGGACGAAGGCCTCGAGACGAAACGGGCGATGTGCTTCCAGCCCGCACCGCGGTCATCTGCCCAGCAGGACGTCGGCACAAGAGTCCTCCGACAAAGGCGTCACTCACCGTCTTCATTGCTGGCCTGGCGGCCGAACCCGTAAAGTCGGTCGTCCAACGCGGCGATGATGTTGTACCACCACGGCCTGTCCTGATCGTCGTAGCGATTCAACAACTCTTCAAGTTGCGTATCGTTCCAACGCGACATCAACTGATCCAGCGCAGCCATCCGGAGGTGCTGGCTGTCTAGGTACAGAGACTCCTCTAGGTCTGTGTCTGACATCTCGGGCTGACGAAGCTCCCATGCTCCGCTCGCTTCGCGCAGTGCTTGGATCTCGCTACTGCGCCATACAGGCGCGACCATTCCCGCCAACGGGCTGTCCAGAACGAGGCCCGTGTCGTCCGAGAACCTGAAGCTATCAAGCATTGAGAGGTCGCCGAGATTCGGCACGGTACGGTCAGGATCCGCGTCCAGCCGCGAAACCATCGCCACTAGTGCCCGGAGAGCAGAGATGCGGGACACGTAGGAGTCGCGCCGAAGCTCCGTGACGACACGCTCAACATCTGCCTCGGTGACTTCGGCGGCTTGCGACAGCACGGTACATGCCGCGCCTCTCGCCGTTGCAGTTGTGCTGTGGGCGATCGCCGCGTATTTCTCCATCAGCGGTGCATTGCGCTCGTTTAGCCAGTCAGAGGTGTCGTCCAAAACGTTGCGCGCTGATTCGAGGTAACTCTCTGGATCCTGGATCGTCAGGGCGACCCAGGTCGTTGCGCTGAGCGTCTCGTCGCGATTCTTGCGTTCCAAGGCTTCTCGTGGCTGGGTCGCTGCCAGGATGCGACTAACCAAGTCCGCCGACCCGTATCTATCGAGCTCGGTTAGTTCCTGAATTTGCGAGACGCTCCAGTTGGGGTCACGCCTCGATCGCTCAACGATGGCTCGCTCAACGTCGGCAGATCCAAGCTCGAAGATCGTCTTCAACTGCTGTGGTGAAACGTCTTCGCGGCTAACGATCTGCAGGGCCGCCGCACGAGCGATCGTGCGATGACTTGCTGTCAACAAGCCATCACACTGCTCAGCCGATAACTGAGGGATTGAGTTGACGACAAGGTCGCGGACCGCAGTTGTGTCGTTGCCGCTGTATCTAGACGGTGTGATCTCGGCAACCGATGACAAGTCGCCAGTCATCGCACCGATGGCGACCCGAATCAGAGTCCGGGTTCGGTCATCGATCGTGTCCGATTCGGCCACACTCGTGAGAAGTTCTGCGTCCTCAGGACGCGCGACCGCGACCATGTAGTTGAGCGCCGAGTCGATACCTGGGAACCTCTCGAATAACACGCCCCACCGAGCTGGCATGTGCTCCGACGTCTGCGACTCGACCAAGGCATCTTCGGCGTCGGAGTCTGAGTCGGCGTCCGTGCCGGGTGAGCTTGACTGCCAGAACGACTCCGGGCGAACCTGTTGTTCAGTCATGAACCGCAAGACTCCTCGCACGACATTCTGGTCGTCGTCGGACGTTAAGGCGCCCAAGTCGGTGACCAATCGGTCGCCCAACCGGTCAGGCTTGGCCACACCCCAGATCGGAATGATGCGGTAGTCACGCTCAACCGCGCCGTAATTCTGGAAGAACGTTCGGTACCAGATCTCAATTTCGCCGACCGTCAAATCAAGTTTGTCGCGATTACTGAATAGCCGATTAACATGATGCGACCCGAGAGTCCCGACGTCTTTTGCAAACGCCGACGCGGCCAACGTCACTCGATCGCGCGCATTCGGGTCAAACGGGACGCGATTCGAGAACGCGCTCGAGAATGAGGTCAGCGCGGACACGATCTGACGCTGAGCCGAGTCCAACTCATCGGGCGTGTCGTCCGAGTCGTCATCGCTCTTGGCCTCGCCCGCCTCCAGAGCCTTGGGTCCATCGTCCGCAGGCGTCGATCCCGATGAGCCTTCACGCTGATCCGCCGCGCCGGGTGACACCTCGTCGGCCAACCGCAACACGTGCGGCAGTAGGAAGTTCATTACCTCCAGAGTGAGGTGATCGGCGTTACTGAATGGCTTATGCAGGACCAGCCGCTCTGCCTCGACACGCTCCTTAAACGCAAGCACCGCCTCGAGCTGCGGTCCCGTATCCCGCAGGCGGTCTGGGTCGATGTCGCGGAAGTACATACCGATCGCCGGCGCAGTCCCGTTCTCCGTCCGGCGTCTCAGAGCGATGTTGAACTCCTCGGAGAACCCGGACGACTCGTTGTCGGTAGGGGTGCCCCAGCGCATGTTCAATAGACCGACGAACACGTCGCAGTCGTGGACTAAGGGGTTGATCAATTCCTGGGGAGCGCCCGCGTCCGGCTGCACCTCTTCCCAGCCCTCGATCGAGACTCGGACGCCTCTCGCGCGAAACATCGCATTCAATCGGCGCTCAAGATCACGGAGCGCGTCACGCTCGTCCGTCAGGTCCCCAGGAGAGCCCATGAAAACGCGCAACTCGCGCAATTCCTTCTCCACCATCGCTCCTGACCACAGGACCCGACCCTCAGGTTCGTCTACGAATCAGATTAGTGGCCACCACTCCACGGGTATGACATATGGGGCGGGCTTCGTCGAACTGGTCAACGGCCGCGATGTGGTGCGAGCCGGGAATTAGCCGGACCGCCTGCTTCGCCGAAACATGGCCGAGTGAATCAAATATGGTCCTCGTTGGTCGCAGACCCCACCGTGTCAATCTGGGCGGAATGACGCACCGCGCATGACTCGGGTGCAGCTGGGGCGACCTCGGTCGCGCACGACTACCCCCTCACCCCACCGGCTCCTCCCACAGCTCGATCGCATTGCCCTCGGGATCGTGGACGCGCGCGAAGCGTCCGGTCTCGGGGGAGTCCCATTCGTCCTTGGTGATGATGTCGACGCCCGCGGCGCGCAGGGATGCGAGCATGCCGTCGAGGTCGCTGACGCGCAGGTTGAGCATGAACTGCTTGCTCTCGTGCCAGTAGTCGGTGTCGGCACCGAACGGCGCGAACACGATCGGGCCGCCCTGCACTTGCCACGACCACTCGTCGGGCGGTCCGGAGTCGGGAGCGACGCAGCCGGCACCGACGCCGAGGTGCTCGCGGTACCAGGCGCTGAGGGCGTCCGGGTCGTTCGCGCGGAAGAAGATCCCGCCCACTCCGAGCACTGGCATGACGGTCTCCTCCGGGTCGCGGGCCTCCATGCTAAGACCGCGGCAGGGCGGTTGTTAGGCTCGAAGGACGTCGATCGGGAGGCACCACCGTGAGTCAGTCCGCATTTCCGCGGAACAAGTTCGTCGCCATCGCCATGATCGTGCTGGTCGTGGCGGGCATCATCGCGGTCGCCGTGGTGCGCCTCGGCGGGGACGACGACGCCGAGCCGCGCTCGGCCGTCACGCAGACGACGGCGACGGCGAGCCCGACGCCGGAGCAGACGACGGAGAGCCCGACGCCGAGCCCCACCCCGACGCCGACCCCCACGGCCAGCCCGTCGTGCGAGGGCCCGACGACCCTCTTCAACGAGGAAGGCGCCGAGCAGGACAGCCTGCTGCCCGACTGTGGCGTCGCGCCCGTCACGGCACCCGAGCAGGAGAAGAAGGGCCTGAGCCTCGCGTGCGGCGGCACGTACCCCGTGATCCTCTACAAGACCACGACGTCGGGCGCGAAGACGTCGATCTGCGGCGTCGACAGCTCGGGCGTCGACTTCCGCTTCGTCACTCAGCCCAAGGGCGGCGACACCGTCGACCTCAAGGGCACCTACGACGGCCAGCTCGACGCGTTCATCGCCAAGGACGGCTCCACGACCTACACCGTCCAGGCCTACGACGGCACCCTGCTGGTCGACAAGGACGGCAAGAAGTCGACACAGAAGTCGTCCGACTGGATCTCCCTCGACAACGAGCCCGACACCGACTGAATCGCCGCCCGAGGGGTACCCCGAAGGGGTTCCCCATCGAAAGGCACATCGTGGATCTCGGCATCTCCGGACGCACCGCCCTCGTCACCGGCGGTGACTCCGGCATCGGCTGGCACACCGCACGTCTCCTGCTCGAGGAGGGCGCGACGGTCGTCCTCTCCGACGTCGACCAGGAGTCGCTCGACGCGGCGGCCGCCAAGCTCAAGGCCCCCAAGAAGCGCCTGCACGCGATCGCCGCCGACCTCGACTCGATCGAGTCGATCCTCGCGCTGCGTGACGCGACGGCCGAGGCGGTCGGCGACATCGACATCCTCGTGCAGTCCGCCGGAGTCACGGGCGCGCAGGGACTCTTCCACGAGATCGACGACGCGGGCTGGGTCGACACCCTCACGACCGACCTGCTCGCCCCGATCCGCCTCACCCGGGCGTTCCTGCCCGCGCTGCGCTCCGGCGGGTGGGGTCGCATCGTCTACCTCGCGTCCGAGGACGCCGTGCAGCCCTACGACGACGAGCTGCCCTACTGCGCTGCCAAAGCCGGCGTGCTGGCCTTCGCCAAGGGACTGTCGCGGACGTACGCGAGCGAGGGACTGCTGGTCAACTGCGTGTCGCCCGCGTTCATCTCGACGCCGATGACCGACGCGATGATGGAGAAGCGCGCCAAGGAGCTCGGCACCGACACCGACCAGGCCATCGAGAGCTTCCTCGACGAGGAGCGCCCCTACATGGAGCTCGGCCGCCGCGGCGAGCCCGAGGAGGTCGCCTCCGTCGTCGCGTTCCTGTGCTCCGACCGGGCGAGCTTCGTCAACGGCTCGAACTACCGGGTCGACTCCGGCTCCGTCGCGACGATCTGACCCGGTGCTCCACCACCACGACCACGGCGGCACCGGCCCCGCCGTCGTCCTGCTGCATGCCTTTCCACTCGACTCCGGGACGTTCGACCGGCTCGTCCCGCTGCTGGCGGGACGAGCGCGGGTCGTGACGATCGACCTGCCGGGTCTGGGCCGCAGCGCGGTGCCCACCGAGAACCCCACGATGGAGGCTGCCGCGACCGCGGTGCTGGACGTGATGGACGCCCTCGGCCTGGGCAGGTCGGTCGTCCTCGGCATCTCGACCGGCGGCTACGCGGCGCTCCAGCTCGCTGCCCAGGCACCAGAACGGCTCGCGGGCCTCGTGCTGGGCAGCACGACACCGCATCGCGTCGAGCCCGACGTGCCGGACGAACGACTGGCCGTTGCGGACGAGATCGAGTCGTCGGGGTCGACCGAAGCCGTCGCCGACAGCGCCGACGAGGGGCTCGGGAGCACCGCCCATCGAGAGCAGCCCGAGCTGGTCGACCAGTTGCGGCGCACGATCGCGGCGGCTGACCCCGCCGGCGTCGCCTGGATGGCGCGGGCGATCGCGGCACGGCACGACACCGCAGACGTCCTCGCAACGTTCGAGGCTCCCGTCGTGCTGCTGTTCGGCGACGAGGACGAGGCCACCCCGCCGGCACGTGGCGATGAGATGCGCGCCCTGCGAGGCGGCCTGCCGACGCGGCTCGTCGTGCTGCCCGAGACGGGCCATCTGACGGCGCTGGAGTCGCCGCAGGAGGTCGCCGACGTGATCGACGACCTCCTGCGCGAGCTCGGCGGAGGCTAGATCAGGTCGGTGAACGAGTCGGGCACGGTGTGCGCGGCCAGCACCTTCTTGGCCGGCTCGACGCCGTCGCCGACCTTCCACATCAGCACGCCCACGACCTCGTCGTCATCGACGTAGTAGACGACCTTGCCCCCGTCCTGCTTGTCGACAA
This sequence comes from Aeromicrobium fastidiosum, assembly GCF_017876595.1. Lineage (NCBI taxonomy): Bacteria > Bacillati > Actinomycetota > Actinomycetes > Propionibacteriales > Nocardioidaceae > Aeromicrobium > Aeromicrobium fastidiosum. Next base: position 1,966,524 of record NZ_JAGIOG010000001.1, read on the forward strand.
CCTCGGTGCGCAGGCTCGCGTCGAGCGTGCCGACCGCCTCGTACCAGGCGTCGAACAGGTCGGAGTAGAACATCGGCGTGTGGTCGTAGACCTCGTCCGACCCGGCCAGGATGCGGCCGGCGGCCGCGCCCATCTCATTGGCGTTGTCCACGTGCTCGACGCGACGGCGACCCAGGATCGCATCGGGGTACTCCGCGACGTCTCCGGCCGCGAACACGTCGGGATCGGCCGTGCTGAGCCGCTCGTCGACGACGATGCCGCCGTCCGACGACGTCTCGAGGCCCGCGCGCCGCGCGAGGGTGCCGGAGGGCTCGATGCCCAAGCCGATCACTGCGAGGTCGGCGAGCACCGTCGTGCCGTCGCTCAGCTCGAGCCGGACGCCCTGCGGCGACGACGTTCCGCCCTCGACCTTCGCGCCGCCGTGCACCGTCACGCCGGCGTCGACGAACATCGCGTCGATCTCGTCGGCGATGGCGGCGGGGAAGGTGCGCGACCCCAGGACGTCGTCGGGGTGGATCAGCGTCACCTGGCTGCCGTTCTGCACCAGCGCCGCCGCGATCTCGGTGCCGATGTAGCCGCCGCCGACCACCGCGACGTGCGGGTGGTCGCCCACAGCCGCCCGCAGGCGGTGGTAGTGCTCGAGCGTGCGGTAGTAGATGACCCGGTCACTGGGTGCGAGGCCGGAGATCTGGCGCGGGTGGCCGCCCGTCGCGATCAGCAGCTTGCCGTAGCCGTACGCGTCGCCCGTGCTGGTCGTGACCCGCTTGGCCTCGCGGTCGATCGTGTCCACCCGTGAATCCAGGTGCAGCGTGGCACCCGTCTCGTCCGCGGTGTCGAGGGCCGCGTCGTCCTCGGTGAACTCGTCGTCGGTCCACAGCTTCTTCGACAGCGCCGGACGCGGGAACGGCGCGGTCGATTCCTCGCCGAGGATGCCGATCGTGCCGTCGGCGTCCTTCTCGCGGATGCCCTTGGCGGCGGTGTCGGCGGTCATGCCGCCGCCGATGATCAGGTAGTCGTAGTCAGCGCTCATCTTCGGCGAGTACCCCCGCGACGGGCCGACAATCTCCCGTTGCGGCTCAGGCGCAGGTGCCTACGCTGGCAACGTGTCCACAGACTCCACGACCACCACCCCCGCCCCGCACGTCTTCGTCCTCTTCGGCGCCACCGGCGATCTGGCCAAGCGCAAGCTGTTCCCGGGCATCTACCGCCTTGCCGCGGCGTCGCGCCTGCCCGAGGACTACGCGATCATCGGGTCGGGTCGCCACTCACCGGGCTCCGACGACGAGTTCCGGCAGAAGATCCGCTCCTCGCTCGAGGAGTTCGTCGACGACCTTGATGACGCCGTCGCCGATGACGTGCTCGGCCGTCTGACCTTCCAGACGTCGGACGCCGACGACGGCAAGGATCTCGCGGCGGCGGTCGAGAAGGCGCTGAAGGACCTCGGCGACGACGCGGAGAAGCTCATCTACCTGTCGGTGCCCCCGTCGGCGATGGAGCCCATGATCGGGATGCTGGGCCGCGAGGGGCTGGCCGACGGTGCCCGCATCGTCATCGAGAAGCCGTTCGGCACCGACCTCGAGACGTCCCGCGAGCTCGACGCGACGCTCAAGGACGTCGTCAGCGAGGACCAGGTCTTCCGCATCGACCACTTCCTCGGCAAGGAGGCGGTGCAGAACATCCTCGCGCTGCGCTTCGCCAACGGCCTGATCGAGCCCGCGTGGAACCGCGACCACATCTGCTCGGTGCAGATCGACGTCCCCGAGGAGCTGACGGTCGAGGGACGCGGCAGCTTCTACGAGTCGACGGGCTGCTTCCGCGACATGATCTCGACCCACCTGTGCCAAGTGCTGGGCTTCGTCGCGATGGAGCCGCCCGTGCACCTCGACGCGCTCGCGCTGCGCAACGAGAAGTCGAAGGTGTTCGCGGCGATGCGACCGCTCGACCCCGAGCGCGTCGTGTTCGGCCAGTACGAGGGCTACCGCGACGAGGAGGACGTCGCCGACGACTCCGAGGTCGAGACGTACGTGGCCCTGGAGGCGTACGTCGACACCGAGCGCTGGCAGGGCGTGCCGTTCTACCTGCGCACCGGCAAGGCCCTCGGCGCGACCCGCCGCACGATCACGCTGACGTTCCGCACGCCGCCCATGGGCCGCTTCGGCGACAACGGCTACGGGCCCAACGAGCTCGTGCTCGAGCTCACCGACTCCCCGAAGATCACGGTCGACCTGCACGCCAAGCGTCCCGGCCCGACGATGGAGCTGATGGACTCGTCGCTGCACCTCGACCTGTCCGAGGACGACCCCGACGACAAGCCGCTCGAGGCCTACGAGCGCCTGCTGCTCGACGTCATGCGCGGCGACCAGACGCTGTTCACGCGCTCCGACGAGGTCGACCGCCTGTGGCAGATCTGCCAGCCCGTGCTCGACGCGCCGCCGACGACGCAGCCGTACGAGAAGGGGTCGTGGGGCCCCGACGACGCCCTCGAGCTGCCCGGCGAGCGCGGCTGGCGGCTCCCGGATGCCTGATGCTGATGGCTGGCCCGCGATCGCCGATCACGGGTTGATCGGCGATCTGCGCACCGCGGCGCTGGTCGGCACCGACGGGACGATCGACTGGTTCTGCGCCCCGCGGTTCGACTCTCCGAGCGTGTTCGCGTCGATCCTCGACCGTGAGCGCGGCGGGGCGTGGAAGATCTCTCCCGTCGGCGAGACCGTCCGCACCCAGCAGTTCTACTTCCCGGAGTCGGCGGTGCTGGCCACGCGGTTCCTCACCCAGGACGGTGTCGTCGAGGTGCACGACTTCATGCCGGTGCTCGAGGCCGGCGACCAGGACCACCGGCAGAGGATCGTCCGCCGGGTCATGGCCGTGCGCGGGTCGTCGACCGTGCGCATGCGGCTCGACGCGCGTCCCGACTACGCGCGGGCCTCGTGCACGGCCGAGGCTGTCGAGCACGGCGTCGTCCTGACCGGCGACGGCATGCGACTCGGCCTCAGTGCGACGTCCGAGGTCGACATCGACGGGGGAGTGCTGACGTCCGACGTCGAGCTGACCGAGGGGCAGACGGCGCTGTTCGTCCTCGAGGTGCTCGAGGAGGGGGACGAGCTGCCCGACGCCGACGTCGACGACACCGCGGCACTGTTCGAGGCCACGCTGGCCTTCTGGCGGGGCTGGCTCTCGCAGTCGACGTACCGCGGGCGGTGGCGTGAGACCGTCAACCGCTCGGCCATCACGCTCAAGCTGCTGACGCACGAGCCGTCCGGCGCGATCGTGGCGGCAGCCACCACGAGCCTGCCCGAGCTGATCGGCGGCGAGCGCAACTGGGACTACCGGTACGTATGGATGCGCGACGCCGGCTTCAGCCTCTACGCCCTGCTGCGGCTGGGGTTCACCGAGGAGGCCAAGTCGTTCATGGTCTGGCTGTCGGAGCGCCTCGGTGAGGACAAGGACCACGGGCTCGGCCCGCTGCGCGTCCTCTACGACATCGACGGCAACCAGCCGCAGGACGAGACGACGCTCGACCACCTCACGGGCTACCGCGACTCCGGACCGGTGCGGGTCGGCAACGCCGCGGTCGACCAGCTGCAGCTCGACATCTACGGCGAGCTGATCGACTCGGTCTACCTGTTCAACAAGTACGGCGACGGCATCAGCAGCGATGCGTGGGCCGACGTCACCCGCGTCGTCCAGTGGGTCTGCGACAACTGGGACCGCGAGGACGCCGGCATGTGGGAGACCCGGGCCGGCGAGCAGGCCCACACGACGTCGCGCCTGATGTGCTGGGTCGCGATCGAGCGGACGATCCGCATGGCGCGGCAGCGGGGCCTGCCCGGCGACATCTCCGCCTGGTCGGCGGTCCGCGACGAGATCTACGAGCGCATCATGACCAAGTCGTGGAACGCCGACCTCAAGGCGTTCACGCAGGTCGAGGGCGGTGACGCTCTCGACGCGGGGCTGCTGCTGATGCCGATGGTCAAGTTCCTGTCGTCGGCCGATCCCAAGTTCCTGTCGACGCTCGACGCGATCGAGGACCGGCTCGTCGTCGACAGCCTCGTGTTCCGGTACGACCCGAAGCTCAGCCCGGACGGCCTGGACGGCGAGGAGGGCACGTTCTCGCTGTGCTCGTTCTGGTACGTCGAGGCGCTCACCCGGGCCGGACGGCTCGAGGAGGCGCGCCTGGCGCTCGAGAAGATGTTCACGTACGCCAACCACCTCGGCCTCTACGCCGAGGAGGTCGGCGCGACGGGCGACCAGCTCGGCAACTTCCCGCAGGCGTTCACGCACCTGGCGCTGATCAGCGCGGCCATCAACCTCGACCGGGCGCTGGACGCCTGAGGGTCAGTCGGGCGACCTCGGGACGTCCTGCCCGAGGCCGAGGCGACCGTCGATGACGGCTCGCGCAACGGCTCCGAGATCTTCGCCGCGCGAGAACGCCAGGACGCGCAGCAGCGCGAGGGCGTCCTCGTAACGGACGCTCGCCTCCAGCCCGAGGACGTCGGTGGCACGGTGGACGACATCTCGATCGGTCAGCACTTCGGCGAACACGTGGCTCTGCGCGCCGATGACGGGATTCTGCAGCACTGCGGTGCCGACCACCGAGCCGAGGAAGCGGGCATCGGCGTCATCGGTGTCGCGCGGCTCTCCCTCGCGGTGCGCCAGCAGGACGCCGCGCAAGTCCAGGTCCGAGCGCAGGGGGATGGCGACGAGCGTCCCGGTGAAGCCGAGCACTGTCAGCTCGGCGCGAAGGGCGGGCCATCGCTCGTCGGCCGGGTTGGAGAAGTCGCCGATGACGACCTGGCCGGTCGCGAGCGAGTCGATCAGTGGTCCCTGGCCGGTGACGTCCTGGATCGACTCGAGTCGGCGGGACAGCAGCTGGGTCCAGCCCACCGTCGTGCGGCCGTCGGGCACGGTCTCGCTGGTGATCACCACTCCGTCTGCGGCGAGCATGACTCTGCACGCCTCGCACAGGCGTTCTTGCAGGGTCTCCAGCGATCTAACTGACGCGAGGACGGCGGTGAAGCGTGTCAGCGCGTCGCTGAACGTCATCCGCGGGTGTGCCCCCGCCGGTGATCGCCAAACAATCCGACGTGACGCCGACGTGCGCCGGCGTCCGACGTGCGCCGGCCGCGCTGACAGATAGCCTTCGCGGGTGCCTGACGTCTCGATCGCCGCCCCCAACGAGGCCGCCGCCGACGCGGGCGAGCAGATCGCCCGCGCGGGAGGCAACGCGGTCGACGCGGCCATCGCGGCATCGCTCGTGACGATGGTCAACGAGGTCGGTCTCGTGTCGCTCAGCTCGGGCGGCTTCGTGACGGTGCAGCCGCCGGACGGCAGCGCCCCGCAGACCGTCGACGGCTGGATGGACATGCCCGGACGGGGCCGTGCCCTCGGCGGCGGCACGTGGGACGTCGACACCGAGTACGGCGGCGGCGTCACGGTGACGATCGGCGCCGGATCGGTCGCGACGCACGGCTCGGTTGCCGCGTTCGAGGAGACCCATCGCCGCTGGGGGAGCCTGCCGTGGCGCGAGCTGGTCACCCCGGCGATCGACGTCGCCCGACGAGGGTTCCACCTGAGCTCGGCGTCGCGCTACTACCTCGACTACGTCCACGACGACATCTTCGGCTGGGACGACGAGAGCCGTGCGGCGGTGCATGACGCCGACGGGGCCGTCACCACGGGTCTGGTCGACCTGCACGACCTGGCGGCCTCGCTCGAGCTCATCGCCGCCGACGGTGCCGCTGCGTTGCACACCGGCGAGATCGGTCGCCTGATCAGCGACGACGTCATCCGCCGGGGCGGCATCCTCGGTGCCGACGACCTCGCCGACTACCGCCCGGTCGTGCGACCGTCGCTCATCAGCCGGGTCGGCGACTGGACGTTCGGCACCAACCCGCCGCCGTCCGTCGGTGGGGTGTGCGTGACCGCGATGCTCCGCCTGCTCGACGGACGGCCGTACGGCCCCTGGGACGCCGACGACGTCGCCCACCTCGTGCGGGTGCAGCGAGCGGTGCTGGGTCACCGGCTCGACGTTCTCGACGTCAGCGCCGATCTCGTCCACGACGCCGGGGCGTTCCTGGCGCTGGTCGACCGCGACCACCTCGCGGTGCTGGAGTCGGGCTCGACGGCGCACGTGTCGGCGACCGACAGCGACGGCGGGGCCTGCTCCGTCACGGTGTCGTCGGGCTACAGCTCGGGCATGATCGCGCGCGGCACGGGCATCTGGCTCAACAACTGCCTCGGCGAGCAGGAGCTCAACGCCCGCGGGCTGCACGGGCTCGCCCCCGGCACCCGGCTGCTGTCGAACATGGCACCGACGGTGGGGCACCACGTCGACGGATCGGCCCTCGCGATCGGATCGCCCGGGGCCGACCGCATCACGACCGCGATCGTGCAGGCCCTCGCGGGCTTCGTCAACGGCGGGCTCGGCCTGCAGGAGGCGATCAACCACCCCCGCGTGCACGTGCACCGGGCGGGGCGTCCCGACGAGGTCGTCAAGACCGAGACCGAGCTGTCGATGTACTACGGCGGCGTCGCCGCCACCCTGCGGCGGCCCTCGGCGAGCGCAGGCAGCGCGGGAGCGATGGTCGCGGCGGCCGATCCGCGCCGCGATGGTGCCGTACGTCTCGTCCACGGTCCGACGCCAGGACCTCCGACTGCGGTTTGATGGTCGGGTGTCCAGCCCAGCGGCGCCCATCGTCATCGGCCATCGCGGCGTGCCCGGCGAGCGGCTGGAGCACACCCGCCCGTCCTACCTCCTCGCGATCGAGCAGGGGTGCGACTACATCGAGCCCGATGTCGTCGCGACCCGCGACGGGGTGCTGGTCGTCCGCCACGAGAACGAGATCAGCGGCACGACCGACGTCGCGTCACACCCCGAGTTCGCCGATCGCAAGGTCAGCAAGGTCATCGACGGCGTGCCCTACACCGGGTGGTTCACCGAGGACTTCACGCTCGAGGAGCTCAAGACGCTGCGCGTGCGGGAGCGCCTGCCCCAGCTGCGGCCGCAGAACATCCGGCTGGCACGCACCGAGCAGATCCTGACGTTCGACGAGGTGCTCGACATCGCCGAGCAGGCGAGCGCCGACGGCCGGGCCGAGCCGATCGGCGTCTACGTCGAGACCAAGCACCCCACCTACTTCGCCGGCATCGGGCTCGACCTCAACGACCTGCTGATCGCCGTGCTGGAGCGGCGCGGCGTCAACCACGCGGGCGCCAAGATCATCATCCAGTCGATGGAGACGGCCAACCTGAAGGCGTTGCGCGACCGCACGCCGCTGACGATCATCCAGCTGCTCGACCGCCAGGGCGCGCCCTACGACCTCGTGGCCGCGGGCGATCCCCGCACCTACTGGGCGATGCGCAAGCCGCCTGAGCTGCAGAAGATCGCCGCCTACGCCGACGGCATCGGGCCCAACAAGAGCCAGGTCATCAAGCGAGACCTGCGCCAGCGGCTGGCCAAGACCACCAAGCTCGTGCGGCGGGCGCACGACCTCGGGCTGCTGGTGCACATCTGGACGATGCGCAGCGAGAACAACTTCCTGCCCACCGATCTGCGCCTCGGACGCGACAAGGCCGCCCACGGCGACGCCGTGGGCGAGTACCTCGCCTTCTTCGACGCGGGCGTCGACGGGGTGTTCTCCGACTTCTCGGCTACTGCGGTGCTGGCGCGGCAGCTGTGGCTGGAGAAGCAGTAGGCGTCGTCCACACCGGCTGCTGCCGGTCGCGCTTCGGCATCAGGGCCCAGGCCACGAGGTAGCCGACGACCAGCGAGCCGGCACCGAGGAGCGTGCACACGACCAGGACGATCCGGACGATCGTCGCGTCGATGCCGAAGTGGTCGGCGACGCCGCCGCACACCCCCGCGATCCACTTGTCGTCAGGCGTTCGGGTGAGCTGCTTGGTCATGGCTGTCTCCTTCGTAGGTCGGTGCGGGGCCGGGCGTGTGGTCGGCGGCCGGGGACTGGCGCGGCGGCGTGGGACGGGACTGCCACAGGGTTGCGGCGACACCGAGCACGCCGAGGACGATCAGCACTGACGCGGCAGTGAGACTGAGCTGGCGCGGAGTCAGCAGGTCCTCCCGCCACACCGCCCACTGACCGATCGCGGCCAGGAAGAACAGGGCGGAGCCGAAGCTGCCCCAGCGGAACGGATGGCGGTTCATCGGGTGATCACCTCGATCTGTCCGAGCTTCTGGTGGATGTCGATCGACAGCGTCGTTCCGTCTGGCTCGTCGGGCACGTCGGCCAACGAGACGTCGGTGCCGTCCTCCAGACGACCGAAGAGGTCGATCTGGCCGGCCCGCACGTCGGCGTCGACGGCGACCTTCAGTTCGTCGGGCACGATGACTGTCGTCTGGCCGATGCCGGCGTCGATCGTGATGGTGCGACCCTGCAGGCGCTGTGGGTCGCTGACGCGGGTGAGGTCGAGCTCGAGCTCACCGATGCCGTGGCGGTAGGTCCGCTGCACGTCCGCGGCGACGGTCGGGGCGGGCTTCTGCGAGCCGATCTGACCGCTTGGAAAGACCGATCCGATCGCCAGGGTGACGACCAGCAGCAGCCCGATGCCGATCAATGGCCCGCCGTCTCCGACGAATGTCCCGACGAGCAGGCCGAGGGCGACGACGCCGAGCGCCACGGCGATGTACGCCGTCCAGTGCAGGTCCCGCTGCGTCTCGTCGTAGATCCACGTCGCTGCCAGCCCGATCGCCGCGACCGACGCCGTCAGCGCCAGCAGGGCGGGGGACCGCGGCGGGCGCTTGGCGCGGGGCGGGGCCGCGGGCCGCGCGAGCGGCATCGTCGGCGCGGAGTCCCCGGCCGTCCCGGCTGCGGCTGAGTGGACGACGGTCGGGTCACCGACGTCCGGCGTGGCTGTCGCCGCCGCGGCATCGCGGCGACGTCGCGGGCGCAGCCAGGCGAAGTAGAACCCGAAGCCCACGGGGACGAGCCACCAGGCGGTGTCGCCCCACCAGGCCCAGCTGCTGTCGCCGACGATCGAGAGCGCGGCGAGGATCAGGGCGCCGACGAGGCCGGCGACCCGCACCTGCGGCTCGTTGCGGTCCAGCTTGAACCAGTCGGCGACGATGCTCCGGTCGGCGGCGTCGGCCGGCAGCAGCAGCCACGCCGCGACGTAGAGGATGACACCGGCGAAGCCCGCCACGGCCAGCACGGCGACGACGACGCGCACGACGACGGGGTCGACGTTGAGGTACCTCGCGGCACCGGCGCAGACGCCGGCGACGATGCGGTCGTCGGACGAGCGCTGCATGTCGGTCATCGTGCGGAGGCGGTGCGGATCGAACTCGTCGTCCGCTCCCGGAGGTGGCGGCGTGGCCTGCTGGGTGTCGTTCATGTCCCCATCGTCACGCGTCGACACCTTCTCGCGCATCGGGCGGAACCCTGATCTCGACCCTGGGCTGCGCCGCGACCTCAGGGTCTGCCCGGGGTCATGCCCGGTGGCGGGTGGGACGACGCGCGTGTGACGATCGTCCCGTGACCTCCTACCGCCGCGCGTACCGACCGGCCGAGCACCGGCTCGTCGGCGGCGTCGCGACGGGTCTGGCCGAGCACCTCGGCGTCCCCGTCGTCTACGTGCGCGTGGCCTTCGTCGTCGCCACCTGGTTCCAGGGCGTCGGCGTGCTGGCCTACCTGCTGCTGTGGCGGCTGCTGCCCCTTCGGCGTCCGGAGATGTCACCCGGTCTGGAGTCGGCCACGCGCCGCGGGCTGCGCGGTGGTGCGGGCGGCGTGCGCGGCGGGGCACGCGAGGTCGTCCAGACGGTGGCCCTCGGCGCCGTCGGCATCGGCGTGCTGCTCCTCATCCAGTCGACGGGGCGGGGCATCGACGACGGCCTGTTCGCGCCGCTGCTCGTCGCGATCGTCGGCGTCGCCGTGGTGTGGCGGCAGCTCGACGACGTCGCCTGGGCACGCTGGATGCGACAGACCAGCGGCTGGGCGTTCGCCTCGCGGGTCGCCGCCGGTGCCGGGCTCATCGCCGTCGCCGCGATCTACTTCTTGACCAAGGAGGGCGGCTGGGGTGCCGCGGTCAACCTCGCCTCGGCGCTGGTCATCGCGGTGCTGGGGCTCGGCCTGATCCTCGGGCCGTGGATCGCCCGGCTGTCGGGCGACCTGTCCGAGGAGCGCCGCGAGCGGGTGCGGTCGCAGGAGCGGGCCGACGTCGCCGCCCACCTGCACGACTCGGTGCTGCAGACCCTGGCGCTGCTTCAGAAGAACGCCGGTGACGCCGCCGCCGTCGCAACGCTCGCCCGTCGCCAGGAACGTGAGCTGCGCGACTGGCTGTACGGCAATGACGAACGTCCCGGCGACTCGCTGCTGGCCGCACTGCGGGCCTCGGCCGCCGAGGTCGAGGACGCCCACCACGTGCCGGTCGAGGTCATCTCGGTCGGTGACACGCCGCTCGACGGCGACATGACGGCACTGGCGCGGGCTGCCCGCGAGGCGATGGTCAACGCCGCCAAGCACGCTGGCGTCGATCGCATCGACGTCTACGCCGAGACCGACGGACGCACCGCCACGGTGTTCGTGCGCGACCGCGGGGTGGGGTTCGATCCCGAGACGATCGCCGACGATCGCATGGGCGTCCGCGCCTCGATCGTCGCCCGCGTCGAGCGGCACGGCGGCACCGCCACGATCCGCAGTCGACCCGGCGAGGGCACCGAGGTCGCGCTGAGCGTCCCGATCCGCGCCGACACGACCTCCACGCCCACAGCCTCCACGCCCACGACCTCCACGCCCACAGCCTCCACGCCCACGACCTCCACGCCCACAGAAGGGGCCCTGCCATGACGACCCTCCGCGTCGTGATCGTCGACGACCACGCGATGTTCCGCACCGGGGTGCGCTCCGAGATCGACGGCACCGTCGACGTCGTGGGCGAGGCCGAGGACGTCGAGTCCGCCGTGGCGGTCATCGTCGAGACCCGCCCCGACGTCGTGCTGCTCGACGTCCACATGCCCGGCGGTGGGGGACTCGAGGTCATCCGGCGGCTGCACGTGCGGCATCCCGACACGCGGTTCCTGGCGCTGTCGGTCAGCGACGCCGCCGAGGACGTCATCGGGATCATCCGGGCCGGGGCCCGCGGCTACGTCACCAAGAACATCTCGGGCACCGAGCTGCTCGCCGCGATCGACCGGGTCGCTGCGGGCGATGCGGTGTTCTCGCCGCGGCTCGCCGGGTTCGTGCTCGACGCCTTCGCCGGCACGATCGAGATCGCGCAGGTCGACGAGGACCTCGACCGCCTGACCGAGCGGGAGCGCGAGGTCATGCGCCTGATCGCCCGCGGCTACGCCTACAAGGAGGTCGCCAAGGAGCTGTTCATCTCGATCAAGACCGTCGAGACCCACGTCTCCAGCGTCCTGCGCAAGCTGCAGCTGTCGAGCCGCCACGAGCTGACCCGCTGGGCCAACGACCGCCGCCTCATCTGACCCGCGGTCCGCGAGCCGGTCCGCGAGCCGGTCCGCGAGTGGCGCAGTTTCGCGTTCTTGAGACGGCGAGTCTCGCGGAATTGCGCCACTCGCGCACCGGTTTGCGCCGCTCGGCGACCGTCGTCGGCTTCCACGACCAGGCCCATCCGATCCGGCACTTCCGCCGCACCCTCGGCGTGACCCCGGTGCCTACACCGGCAGGGCCGCCTGACCTTTGTCATGATGGCTCGATGAAGTCTCTCGGGGTCCTCGCGCTGCTCTCGGCGGTCGTCGCGGTATCGCTCGTGCCGGCCCCGGCGACCGCGGCCACAGAGCGTCCCGCGGTCGTCGAGAAGCGCGTCATCGGCCACAGCGTCAAGGGTCGGGACATCGTCGCCTGGCGGCTCGGCGACCCGACGTCGTCCACCAAGGTGCTCCTGCTGGCGGCGATGCACGGCGACGAGAAGGGGTCCGTGACGACGCTGCGGACGCTGCGCGACGGCCGGCCGATCAAGGGGGCCGACATCTGGGTCGTCCCGGTCGTGAACCCCGATGGCTACGCGAGCAACCGCCGCCAGAACGCCCACGGGGTCGACCTCAACCGCAACTTCGGTGCCAAGTGGCGCAGGATCCGTGGGGCCACCGATTCCGGCCGCCGTGCCTTCTCCGAGCCCGAGACCCGTGCGATCCGCGACTTCGTCGACGAGATCCGGCCGACCCACACCGTCAGCTACCACCAGCCCCTCGACGGCATCGACATCCGCGACACCGGCGACCGTGCGTGGGCCAAGCGCCTCGCGTCGCGGGTGCGGCTGCCGCAGAAGGCGTTCGACTGCTTCTCGCGCTGCTTCGGCACGTACTCGATGTGGTTCCGAGCGAAGCATCGCCGCGGCGCCGTCGTGACCGTCGAGCTGCCGCGCAGGCCGTCCGCGGCCTACCTGCGCACGGTGGCCCCGCGCGCGATCCTGGGGAGCCTGGGCGCGAAGCGCTGACGCCCGGCTCGCGGCACGCGCGCTGCCAGCGACGTCTCAGCAGTCAGTGGCACGATCGACGCCATGGACCTCACGATCCTCGGCGTGCTCGCGCTGACCGTCATCGTCGCCGCATCCGCGCTAGCCCCGAAGGTCGGGGTCGCCGCACCGCTGGTGCTCATCGCGTCCGGGGTCGTGCTGGCCCTCGTGCCCGGCGTGCCGCGCATCGAGCCGGAGCCCGAGCTGATCCTGGCGGGCGTCCTGCCGCCGCTGCTGTACGCGGCCTCGGTCAACATGCCCGCGATGGACTTCCGCCGCGACCTCAAGTCGATCGGCTGGCTCTCGATCGTGGTCGTCGTCTCGTCGGCGCTCGCGATCGGCTGGGTCGTCGACGTCTTCGTGCCCGGCCTCGGATTCGCCCAGGGCGTCGCCCTGGGCGCGATCGTCAGCCCGACCGACGCCGTCGCGACCTCGATCGTGAAGCGCACCGGCGTCGCGCCACGCCTCGTGACGGTGCTGGAGGGCGAGAGCATGATCAACGACGCCTCGGCGCTGGTGCTGCTGCGATCGGCCGTCGCCGCGACCGGCGTGTCGGTGTCGGTGCTGGATGTCTCGGTCGACTTCGTCGTCGCGATCGCGGTGGCGGCCCTCGTGGGGCTGCTCGTCGGCGCCGTCAGCGTCGCGGTCCGTGCCCGGCTGCACGACGCGACGCTCAACACGGCGATCTCGTTCGCGGTCCCGTTCATCGCGTACGCCCCTGCCGAGCACCTTGGGGCGTCCGGGCTGGTCGCGGTCGTGACGACGGGTCTCGTGACGGGCTACTGGGGTCCGTCGGTGCTGCGGGCCCAGGACCGGATCGCCGAGGCCGCCAACTGGCGCACCATCGCCTTCCTGCTCGAGGGCGGCGTGTTCCTGCTGATGGGGCTCGAGCTCGGGCCCCTGCTGGAGGACTTCAGGGCCGAGGACGGCGACGTCAGGCGGCTGGTCGTGCTCAGCGCGATGTGTCTCGGCATCCTGCTGCTGGTGCGGGGGCTGTACGTCGTGGTGCTGCTGTGGAGCCTGGTGCTGGACCGCAAGGACATGCGCCGGCGAGAACCCCGCATCAACCGCGTCCGTGACTACCTCGCATCGGACGAGTCGAGCTCGCTGTCGGACCGTCGCCTGCAGCGCATCCACCTCATGGTCGCGCGCCGCGAGGCCGACATGCGCTTCTACGAGGAGGAGAGGCTCGACCGCAGGGCCGGGGCGATCCTGGTGTGGGCGGGCATGCGGGGCAGCGTCACGCTCGCGGCGGCACAGACGCTGCCGACGGGCTTCGCGCAGCGTGAGCTGCTGGTGCTCGTGGCGTTCACCGTGGCCGTGGCGTCGCTCCTGATCCAGGGCGGGACGCTCGCGTGGGTCGTGCGAAGGCTCGGGGTGCAGGTCGACCGGCGCGAGTCGGACGCGCAGCAGCTGGCGGCGCTGGCGGCGATGCTGGCCGATGTCGCCACGTCGCGGTGTGCCGAGGTCACAGACGACGGGATCGACGGCCGTGCGCTGGAACCCCTGGTGGTCGATCGCGTGCAGGACGACAGCCACGTCGACCGGTCGACCCGGTGGGCGGGTGCCGACGGCGACGAGAGCCGCCGGCGGCTCCACGACTACGTCGAGCTGCGACGCGCCGTGCTGGTCGACCAGCGGGACGCCCTGATCGACGCGCGCTCGTCCGGTCGGTTCGACTCCGAGAACCTCACCCGCATGCTCCGCCGCGTCGACGCCGGCGACATCGCGATGGACCGGCTCGACTGAGGGGTCCGAGCCCCTTCGCGTTCACCCGCCCGCAACGAACCGGGTCTAGCCTGAAGCCATGAACGAGCCTCACCTGATCGTGCTGTTCGGTGCCACCGGCGACCTCGCCCGCCGCAAGCTCCTGCCGGGCATCATGCACCTGCTCCAGTCGGGGCTCGTGCCCGACTCGCGCATCATCGGGGTCTCGCTCGACGACTTCGACGACGACTCGTTCCGCGACTTCGCCGAGAAGGCCTACCGGGAGTTCAACACCCGAAAGGTGGATGACGCGCAGTGGGCCGAGTTCGCCCCCAAGCTGTCGTACATCAACGTCAAGGCCGGGCCCGACGCGCTGGCCTCGGCCGCCGCGGCGCTCGAGGACGAGCTGGGTGGCAGCCCCCGCCGCCTGCACTACCTCAGCGTCCCGCCCAAGGCCGCGCTCGACGTCATCCACACCCTCGACCAGGCGCACCTGGTCGAGCGGTCGCGCATCATCATGGAGAAGCCGTTCGGCACCGACCTGGCCAGCGCGAAGGCGCTCAACGCCGAGATCCACGAGGTCTTCGACGAGCAGCAGATCTTCCGCATCGACCACTTCCTGGGCAAGGAGGCGGCGCTCAACATCCTGGCGTTCCGCTTCGCCAACGGATTGTTCGAGCCGATCTGGAACCGCAACTTCATCGACCACGTGCAGATCGACGTCCCCGAGACGCTGTCGCTCGACGGTCGGTCGGGCTTCTACGAGGGCACCGGCGCGTTCAAGGACATGGTCGTGACGCACCTGTTCCAGGTGCTGGCGTTCATGGCGATGGAGGCGCCGACGTCGCTCGACTCCGACTCGATCTCGGAGGAGAAGAACAAGGTCTTCCGCTCGATGCTGCCGCTCGACCCGAAGTTCGTCGTGCGCGGCCAGTACCAGGGCTACCGCGACGAGAAGGGTGTCGCGGCCGACTCCGAGACCGACACCTTCGTGGCGCTCAAGGCCGAGATCGACAACTGGCGGTGGGCCGGCGTGCCGTTCTACCTGCGCACCGGCAAGCGGATGGCCGAAGGCGCGCGGATCATCTCGATCGCGTTCCGGGAGCCCCCCAAGAGCATGTTCCCGGCCGGCTCCGGCGTGGGGCTGCAGGGTCCCGACCACCTGACGTTCGACCTCGCCGACGCCTCGCGGATGTCGCTGTCGTTCTACGGCAAGCGCCCCGGCCCCGGCATGCGGCTCGACAAGCTCAGCATGCAGTTCGCGATGCAGGAGACCGAGCGCGCCGGCGAGGTGCTCGAGGCGTACGAGCGGCTCATCTACGACGCGATGCGCGGCGAGCGGACGCTGTTCACGACGGCCGAGGGCATCGAGCGGCTGTGGGAGATCTCCGAGCCGCTGCTGGCCGACACCCCGCCGGTGCGCCCCTACTCGCCGGGCACGTGGGGGCCCAACGCGATCCACCAGCTCATCGCGCCCAAGGCGTGGCGGCTGCCGTTCGAGCGCAGCTGGCGCAAGCCCAACCCGTCGGCGGAGTAGCGACCTTGCGAGCGGTCCGCCGAGATGGTCAGAATGTGTTCGTGACTCCCTGGCACAGACGGTTGACAGATGCGGTCGCCCTTGCGGCTGTGGTCGTCGTGACGACCAGCGCGTGCGCCTCGGGATCGGACCCGGCGACCGTGGCCGGTGACGGTCTGACCACCAGGGGGCCTGCCTCCGCACCTGCGGATACCGGGGCGTCCGGGACTGGTGCGGTCGAGGCCTTCCGGGCGTGGCTCAAGGCATCCCGCGAGCCGGAGGCTGCAACAGCGTGTGCAGGCCTCGCGCCTGCCCTGCAGAAGCGGATGATCGCCGAGCTGAACAGCGCCGGTCCGGTCCGGGTCGACAGCTGCGAGCAGATGATCACCGCCACGGCCCAGCTGTACAAGGCCGCGGGCGACCGTGGCGACGTCGACATCTCCGTGCAGGACGAGACCGCTACCGCGGCGACGCTGTTCGCGACCTACCGGGCATCGGGGGACTGCGGCACCGTCGTGATGGATCGCGCGCGCGGGGACTGGATCATCACCGAGCAGTCTCAGGAGTGCGGCAAGAGCTGAGGCTGGCTACGCCTGCTCGTCCCGTCGCTTCAGCTGCTCCTCGATGTCGTGGCCGGGCATGCGCGGTGGCTTCTCGTGCGAGCGGTCGGGGCTGCCGTAGCCGCTCAGGGCGAGGCCGATGAGGGCGACGCCGGCGATCAGCAGCAGGAGGAGGACGATCTCGAAGGGCACAGCGCCACGCTAGTCCGTCCTGCCAACCCGGTGTGCGGGTGTCAGGCCCAGTGCGTGTCGACCAGCCGGACGGCCTCGTCCTTCGACAGTCCCTGGCGGCGTGCCTCGAGCACGAAAGCCTGAGCCGCCGCCTCGGTGGCACCGTCGGCGGTCGTGCGCGAGGCGACGAACGTCCCGGCGCGGCCCCGGGTCTCGATGACGCCGTCGACCTCGAGCGCCCGGTAGGCCTTGGCGACGGTGTTGGTCGCGAGGTCGAGCGCCTCGGCGAGGGCCCGGACGGTCGGCAGCTTGTGGCCCGGGGGGAAGGACCCCGACGCGGCACCCTCGGCGACCTGGCGTCGTACCTGCTCGAACGGCGGCTCGTCACTCAGTGCGTCGATCTCGAGCCTCATCGCTTCAACACCACCATCGGGTAGTGACGCCCCGCGGCGTCGGTCTCACGGCGCAGCACCTCGATGAAGCCCTGCGACCGGTAGAAGCCGACGCCGACGGTGTTGTCGGCGTAGACCTCGACGCTGTGCGCCCCGTCCGGTCCGACCTCGGCCAGCAGTCGGGTGCCGAGGCCCCGCCCGTGCATCGGTGGGTCGACGTACAACAGCTCGACGTGATCATCGCTCGACCCGACGAAGGCGACCGCCTCGCCGTCGGACTCGGCCAGTCGCACGTCCATCGAGGGCAGATACGCATCGCGCATGAACGGTCGCAGCTCGGCGAAGTCGTCGGGGTCCATGAACCCGTGGGACGAGCGTGCCGCGCGCTCCCAGACGTCGGTCAGGGCGTCGAGATCGGCCTCTCCGGCCGTCCGGATGCTGACCGTGGGCTCCATGGGAGGGCAGTCTACGGCGCAGATGAACCGCTGGGCCCGATGTCTGCTGCGGCAACTAGGCTGGAGGGCACGATGACGCTGCCGTTCCCCGTTCCTGCCACCCCCGCCACGTCGGCCGGCTCAGCCGCCGCTCGTCGGCCCCGGTCCGACTCGCTGCTCGACGGCCTCAACGACGCCCAGCAGGCCGCGGTGTCCCACCCCGGCGGGCCGCTCCTGGTCGTCGCGGGTGCCGGCTCGGGCAAGACACGGGTGCTGACGCGTCGCATCGCCTGGCTGATCGCCGCCCGTGGAGCACATCCCGGGTCGATCCTGGCCATCACGTTCACCAACAAGGCCGCCGCCGAGATGCGCGAGCGCGTCGCCGACCTGGTCGGTCCGCGGGCCCGCATGATGTGGGTCTCGACGTTCCACTCCGCGTGCGTGCGCATCCTGCGACGCGAGGCCACGCGTTTCGGGTTCACGTCGTCGTTCACGATCTACGACTCCGCCGACCAGCGCCGGCTCGTCACGCTGATCTGCCGCGACATGGACCTCGACCCCAAGAAGATCAACCCGCGGGCCGTCCTCAACTGGATCTCCAACCTCAAGAACGAGCTCGTCGACCACGAGGCGGCTGGCAGCAAGGCGCAGAACCCCACCGAGGAGATCTACGCCGAGGTCTACACCGCCTACCAGGCACGTCTGTCGGCCGCCAACGCGATGGACTTCGACGACCTCATCATGAACACGGTGCACCTGTTCCAGGCGTGGCCCGACGTCCGCGAGACGTACCGGCGCCGGTTCCGGCACATCCTCGTCGACGAGTACCAGGACACCAACCACGCGCAGTACCAGCTGATCCGCGAGCTCACCGACCCCGAGTCCGACCTGCTCGTCGTCGGCGACTCCGACCAGTCGATCTACGCCTTCCGTGGTGCCAACATCCGCAACATCCTCGAGTTCGAGGACGACTTCCCCAACGCCGCGACGATCCTGCTCGAGCAGAACTACCGTTCGACGCAGACGATCCTGTCGGCGGCCAACGCCGTCATCAGCCGCAACGAGGGGCGCAAGGACAAGCAGCTGTGGTCGGCCGAGGGCGACGGCGAGAAGATCGTCGGCTACGTCGGCGACGACGAGCGCGATGAGGCGCAGTTCATCGCCGACGAGATCGACCGGCTCGTCGACGACGGCGGCATCGCGTCCAAGGACGTCGCGATCTTCTACCGCACCAATGCGCAGAGCCGGGTGTTCGAAGAGGTCTTCATCCGCGTCGGCCTGCCCTACAAGGTCGTCGGCGGGGTGCGCTTCTACGAGCGCAAGGAGGTCAAGGACGCGCTGGCCTACGTGCGGGTGCTCGTCAACCCGCGTGACACGGTCTCGCTGCGCCGCATCATCAACGAGCCCAAGCGAGGCATCGGCGACCGCGCCGAGGCGTCGATCCAGCGACTCGCGACGATGCACGACCTCAGCTTCTGGGACGCGTTGATGCGCGCCAGCGAGGCGACCGACCTCGCGACACGCTCACTGAATGCCATCCAGGCGTTCACGACCTTCATGTCCGACCTCATGGCGATGGCCGACTCGGGTGCCGCGGCCGATGCGGTGCTCGAGGCGGCGCTGACCCGCAGCGGCTACCTGTCGACGCTCGAGCAGAGCACCGATCCGCAGGACGAGACCCGGGTCGAGAACCTCGCCGAGCTCGTCGCCGTGGCCCGCGAGTTCGTCGTCGGTGCCAGCACGGTCGACGACGAGGAGATTCCTGACGAAGCTGAGTCCGACGAACCCGTGTCCGAAGCGGTCGCCGCCATCCCCGACGAGCCGGCCCTCGGCGCCGGATCGCTCGCGGCGTTCCTCGAGCAGGTCGCGCTGGTCGCCGACGCCGACCAGATCCCCGACGACGGCGACGGCGTCGTGACCCTCATGACGCTGCACACCGCCAAAGGGCTGGAGTTCCCGGTCGTGTTCCTCACGGGGCTCGAGGACGGCGTCTTCCCGCACATGCGCTCGCTGGCCGACGTCAAGGAGCTCGAGGAGGAGCGCCGCCTGGCCTACGTCGGCATCACCCGCGCCGAGAAGCGGCTCTACGTCACGCGGGCCACGACCCGTTCGGCCTGGGGTGCGCCGTCGTACAACCCGGCGTCGCGGTTCCTCGACGAGCTGCCGGAGCCGCTCGTCGACTGGCGACGGCTCGCGTCGCCGCCGACCCAGTGGACCCCGAGCCAGCCGTCGGCCACGGCGCAGTCGTCGTTCCGGGCCTCCAACGTCGCGGCACGGTCGAAGAAGGCCGACCGCGCGGTCGTCTCGCTGTCGCCCGGCGACCGGGTCGTCCACGACAGCTTCGGCATGGGCACCGTCGTCTCGGTCGAGGGGCAGGCCGAGAAGTCCGTCGCGTCGGTCGACTTCGGCTCCCAGGGCGTCAAGCGACTCCTCCTGCGCTACGCCCCCGTCGAGAAGCTCTGACCGTGTCCCTCCCCGCGGGTCCCCGCGATGTGTGACGTTTCAGGCGCTATCCGGGCCACGTGACGCCGTGTGCGTCACATATTGCGGGCCAAGAGACGCCACGTCCGGCCGAGCTCGGGCGGTGGGCCGCGGTAGCCGCGCCGCACCAGCGCCTCGTGCACGCGCGCGACGATCGAGATCGGGTGCGCGAAGTCGGCCTGCGTCACGACGATCAGCGTCCACCCGCCGGCCTCGAGCCGCTCGCGCCTGAAGTGGTCCTTCTGACGCTGCGCGGCATCGCGCTCGTGGTGCCAGCCGTCGTGCTCCACCACGATGCGCCACCGTCTGAGCACGAGATCGCCCTTGGCAAGCCATCGACCAGCGTCGTCGTGCACGTCGAGGTTGACGGACGGCTCGGGCAGACCGGCGGCCACCAGCAGGAGTCGGACATCGGTCTCTCGCGGCGAGTCGACGCGTTCCCGCACGAGCAGCGCCGCCTCGCGGGCACGGACCACGCCGTCGAGATGCGATTCAACGGTGTGGTCGAGCAGGGCGGAAAGGGTCGTGAGCCCTGCCCGCACCATGGCGTCGCCCGCACGCACCAGGTCGCGAAGCCCGAGCAGCGTCGCGCTGTCGATGAATGACCGCTCGGGTGCCAGGACTGGCACGCCTCGGACGTCATGTGGCGAGATGCGGCGGTGCCGACGGTGGAGGACGAGGTCGGCGCGGGTCTGGGCTGCGCCGGTGACCGAGAAGTGGATCGGGAACGGCCGCCCTACCGGAACTCCCATCCAGCGCAGGGCCGACATGTGGCTGAGCGCGGCATGGGCTGGTAGCGCCAGAACGCCAGCGCGGACACCGAGGTCGAAGTCCAGCTCTGTCGTGGCGAGTCGCCAGACGCCACGATGCACCTGGATGACGTGGGCTCCTCGGCGCATCGACGAGGTCAGGCCGGCAGCATCGGCCTCGGCCGAGGTGAAGACCCGTCCATGCAGAGCATCCGGGACGTGAGGAGTTCGGGCCATCTCAGCACCCTGACGAAACGCCGTCCTCGGGGAAACCCTGTGGGGCGGCCCTGTGGACGAAGCCCGCGATCTGTGACGTCGAGAGCGTCATGGTGCAGCGGAGACTCCGAGAGCGTCACACTTCGGGGGGACCGGGGGGACCGGGAAGGGTTACGGGGTGACGCCGTGGGCTTCGAGCTGCGGGATGGGGTCGACGGCCGCGCCGCCCCCCGGGTGCACCTCGAGGTGCAGGTGCGGGCCGGTCACGTTGCCCGTGGAGCCGGTGTAGCCGATGGTGTCGCCAGGCCCGACCTTGTCGCCGACCTTGACGCCGAAGCGGCTCTGGTGGCAGTACCAGATCGTGGTGCCGCTGTTGTCGTCGAGCTGGATGACCGTGCGGTTGCCGTAGGCACCCTCGTAGTCGGCGGAGACGACGGTGCCACCGGCGACGGCGACGATCGTGGAGCCCGAGGGGCCGGCGAAGTCGAGTCCGGTGTGCACCGTCGACCACAGGCCGCTGCGCTGGCCGAAGCGTGCGGTGAGGTTGTAGCCCGTCACGGGGATGATCCACTGGTTGGCCTTGAACTCGTCGGCCGACTTGTCAACCTTCTTCGCGAGGCTCTGCTGGGCGAGCCTCATCTGATCTGCCTGCTGCTTGGCCTGGCGGTCGAGCGTCGCGCGGTCGATGCTGCGGCTGACGTCGACCTGCGAGGCGGCCTGTCCGGGACCCGTGTAGCTCTGGTTCACGGTCTGGTACTTGTCGGCCTGCAGCGAGTTGTCGTCGGTGTTGCCGCCGATCACGGCGGAGCCGAAGGCCGCGAGGATCAGCGCGAAGGCACCGGCCATGGCGGGAGTCGGGGTGAACGAGCGGACCCGGCTGCGGCGACGCTGCGCGGCCCGCTTGCCTGCCACCCGCTGCGGGGTCTGCTGACGTACGTCGAGCCGGCGTTTGGGCGCAGACGAAGACACGCAGATGACCTCCGGAAGGGGTACGACAGGACCTCACGAGACTAGCCGAGGAACACACGCGGGAGAAACCGAATTCGAATACTCGCTGACGTCA
Source organism: Aeromicrobium fastidiosum (assembly GCF_017876595.1). NCBI lineage: Bacteria > Bacillati > Actinomycetota > Actinomycetes > Propionibacteriales > Nocardioidaceae > Aeromicrobium > Aeromicrobium fastidiosum. Next base: position 1,988,239 of record NZ_JAGIOG010000001.1, read on the forward strand.
GGACGTCGGTCCCGTGGCAGATCGCTGCAGGATGTGACGGTATTCACGTGTGGCAGCATCGACGTCATGGGTAGCGAGCGTGTCGTCGTGGGTGCCGTGGACGACGACGTCCGCGCCCGTACGGCAGCCCGCCGGCTCCGCGACGCAGGCCTCGAGGTGATCTTCGTGGGAGGCGGGCAGACTGTCGAGCAGCTGGCCCGCACGGCCGTCGCCGAGGACGCGGCGCGGATCGTCGTCGACGCCGGTCCGGATGACGTCCGCGGGCTGGGGGAGGCGTGCGCCGCTCTCGACGCCGCTGACATCGCCGTGGACCCCGTCGAGTCATGGTGTGACGTATCCGACGCGACTTAACAGCGCGTTAACGGATACAGTCGCAACGGCCTGTTCGTGGCGGCCTCGAGGCCGGACCCGCGCAGAGCTGAACTCCAACCGAGGACGGACACCACCGTGGATTTGATGGAATACCAGGCGAAGGAACTCTTCGCCAAGCATGGCGTAGCGACGACGCTCGGCGTCGTCGTCCAGACCGCCGAAGAGGCCAAGGCAGCAGCCGAGCAGCTCGGCGGTGCCGTGATGGTCAAGGCGCAGGTCAAGGCCGGCGGCCGCGGCAACGCGGGCGGTGTGAAGTTCGCCAAGACGTCCGACGACGCCTTCGAGCACGCCTCCAACATCCTGGGCATGGAGATCAAGGGCCTGACGGTCAACCGCGTGCTGATCACGCCGGCGACGCCGCCCGTCGAGGAGTACTACTTCTCCTTCCTGCTCGACCGCTCCAACCGCAGCTACCTCTGCATCGCCAGCGTCGAGGGCGGTGTCGAGATCGAAGAGGTCGCCAAGACCAACCCCGAGGCCGTGCGCCAGATCCCGATCGACGCCGGCACCGGCGTCGACGAGGCCAAGGCCCGCGCGATCGTCGAGGAGGCCAAGTTCCCGGCCGAGCTCGCCGACCAGGCCGTGCACATGGTCCTGGCGCTCTGGAAGGTCTTCGTCGAGGAGGACGCGACGCTCGTCGAGGTCAACCCGCTGGCGCGTCTCGAAGGCGACAAGCTCGAGGCCCTCGACGGCAAGGTCTCGCTCGACGAGAACGCCTCCGAGGTGCGTCACCCCGAGCACGAGGACTTCGTGATCCACGAGGAGGCCGACCCGCTCGAGGCCAAGGCGAAGGCCAAGGGCCTCAACTACGTCAAGCTCGACGGTGAGGTCGGCATCATCGGCAACGGCGCGGGTCTCGTCATGAGCACCCTCGACGTCGTCGCCTACGCCGGCGAGAAGCACGGCAACGTCAAGCCGGCCAACTTCCTCGACATCGGCGGAGGAGCGTCGGCCGAGGTCATGGCCAACGGCCTCGACGTCATCTTGAACGACCCGCAGGTCAAGAGCGTGTTCGTCAACGTCTTCGGCGGCATCACGTCGTGCGACGCGGTCGCCAACGGCATCAAGGGCGCTCTCGAGCTGCTCGGTGACGAGGCCTCCAAGCCGCTGGTCGTCCGCCTCGACGGCAACAACGTCGAGGAGGGGCGCGCGATCCTCAACGAGCTCAACCACCCGCTCGTCACCCAGGTGGACACGATGGACGGTGCGGCCGACAAGGCCGCCGAACTGGCGAACGGCTGAGGGGCTAACGACATGGCAATCTTTCTGACCAAGGACTCCAAGGTCATCGTCCAGGGCATCACCGGCGGTGAGGGCTCCAAGCACACGGCCCGCATGCTGGCTGCCGGCACCCAGGTCGTCGGCGGCGTCAACGCGCGCAAGGCCGGCACGACCGTCACGCACACCGACGCCAACGGCGCCGAGGTCGAGCTGCCCGTGTTCGGCACGGTCGCCGAGGCCATCGAGAAGACGGGCGCCGACGTGTCGGTGGCCTTCGTCCCGCCGGCGTTCACCAAGGACGCCGTCGTCGAGGCGATCGACGCCGAGATCGGCATGCTCGTCATCATCACCGAGGGCGTCCCCGTGCAGGACAGCGCCGAGTTCTGGGCCTACGCCCAGGGCAAGAAGACGCGCATCATCGGCCCCAACTGCCCCGGCATCATCACGCCGGGCGAGGCCCTCGCCGGCATCACGCCGGCCAACATCGCCGGCAAGGGCCCCATCGGCCTGGTGTCCAAGTCCGGCACGCTGACCTACCAGATGATGTTCGAGCTGCGCGACTTCGGCTTCTCGACCGCCATCGGCATCGGCGGCGACCCGATCATCGGCACGACGCACATCGACGCCCTCGAGGCGTTCGAGAACGACCCCGAGACCAAGGCGATCGTCATGATCGGCGAGATCGGTGGAGACGCCGAGGAGAAGGCGGCGGCCTACATCAAGGCCAACGTCACCAAGCCGGTCGTCGGCTACGTGGCCGGTTTCACCGCTCCCGAGGGCAAGACGATGGGCCACGCCGGCGCCATCGTGTCCGACGGTGCGGGTACCGCGCAGGGCAAGAAGGAAGCCCTCGAAGCTGCGGGCGTCAAGGTCGGCAAGACGCCGTCCGAGACCGCCGAGCTCATGCGGGCCATCCTCAACGGTTGATGGGCCTGAAGGGTCTGTAGACCTCAGTCAGCGAGGCCCCACCACGGTTCGTGGTGGGGCCTCGTCGTCTTCCTACGAACGCTGACGAGTCGGCTGCGGCCCTCCGACGAGCAGCTTCGTGAGGACTCTGACGTCAGCTCTTGGCTCCTCGGAGGGCCGCAGCGACGACTCCTCAGCTACTCCCGGGGGCGCGTCAGTCGGTGGCGTACTGGAGGCGGGTCGCGGCCCGCTGCGCGATCGCCCGGAACTGCTCCTGCGAGATGTCGTACTGCCCGGCGGGCGTGAACGTCACCTGGGCGACGTCGGCACCACGCCGCACGATCGCCGTGCGGTAGTAGACCTTCTGGCCGCCGTCGAGCTCGAAGCCGACCCGCCACACGGTGCCGGACGCATCGGGCACCGACACCTTGCGCTTCTGGTCGATCGTGGCGGTCAGGATGTCGTCGGCACAGCCGTCGATGCGTTGCGTGACCTTCTTGACGAATGCCTTGGCCTTGTCCTCGGACGTGAAGCGTGCCGCGGTCTCGGCGACGCCGAACTCCGGCGGCAGCTCGGTGGCCTCGTAGAGCACGTAGACACGGGAGCCGGCCTTGGCCACCGAGTCGCTCGTGTAGGTGGCCTTGTCGCACGCCGTGGCCGCCGGGTTGGTCTCGGCGGAGAACTCCGTGCCGGCCCAGACCTTGTCGATCGCGGCGATGGGCGGCAGGTCGACGATGCCCAGGAAGGACGGTGCCTCCGTGGTCGGCGGCGGGTCGGACGGCAGGACCTCGATCGTGTCGGAGCACTCGCCCCCGCTGTCCTTGCACACCTTCGACACCGAGGCGTTCAGGGTCTTGGCGAATGCCTCGATGCTGGGCCCCTCGGCGCCGTCGACCTCGTGCACGAGGGTGCTCGTGATGGTGCCCGAGTGGCTGAACCCGACCGTGAACGTGCGCTCGGGGGAGCGGTTGGACCGCAGCGACAGGATCTGGAAGTCACCGAACGGACGCTTGACGGTGTACGACGCGACGAGCTGGGTGCGGGGGTGCTCGCAGTCGGAGTACCACTGCACGAGCCGCTGGTAGGCGGCCGTGGCGACCTTGTCGCTGCGCGAGACCTCGATCGCCTGGGCGACGCGCGCGTTGCCGATGCCGTCGGCGGTGAACGTGCGGACGAAGACCTTGAGCGGGTCCTTGTCGGCGAAGCGCTTGGTGGGGCACGTCGCATAGGGCGCGGTGTTGGCGACGTCGTCGTCGGTGCTCTCGGTCGTCCAGGTGCGGCCCGTGTCGAGCGTCGACAGCTGGGTGGGTGCCAGCAGGTTGCCGGCGTCGATCTTCTGCGCGTCGAGGACGACGTCGGGACGTTCGGCACCGATCTTCTCGCGGCGGGGCAGGTCGCTGCTGGTCGCGAGGGCGTCGCCGTCGGTGGCGACGAGGCCGCCGCCGAAGATCAGCGCGATCGCCGCGACGACGAGCAGGACGGTGTTGCGCTGGCGGCCGCGGCGGGCGGCCGTGCGGACGTCGGCCGCCTCGGGCATGTCGAGCGGGTCGGTGGCGGCCGACAGCGCGTGCATGCGGCGCTCGATCGCGTCGATGCTCTCGCCGAGCGCGGTCTCGAGGGCGGCCAGGGCGGTCGTGACGTTCTCGATGCCCTCTTCGGCGGGCAGGCCGACCTCGCGGGACGCCTCCTCGAGGTCGGTGTTGCCGAGCGTCATGAGCACGATCAGGCGGCGGTCGTCGACCGGCAGGTCGTGCAGCGCACCGAGCAGCTCGGTGTCGCCGTCCTCCTCGTGACGTCGCCGCAGAGGGTGCGCGGTGCGGCTGAGGGCCGTGATCTTCCAGGCCTCGTTGCGGACGTACGACAGCGGGCGGCGGTCGCGGATCTTGGACCAGTCGCGCCAGGCCCGGCGATAGGCGTCGACCGTCGACTCGAACGCGACCTGTCGATCGCCGCACAGCGCGTACGTCACCTGCACGGCATCGGAGAAGGTCGAGGAGTAGAAGCTGTTGAACTCGTCGACGCGGGTCATGTCCAGCCTCCTTCGACGTCCGGCGTGCCTTGGTGCAACGCGACAACCCTACTGGGAGGATGAAGCGGTGCCCGCCCCCGTCGAGACCTCCTACCTGCGGCCGGCGTTCCTGACGGCGGCCGTCGCCGCGGTCCTCTCGTGGGGCGTCGCCGCGCTGGTCGTCCTGGTCGCCCGCGGCGCCGCGGGCGTCGAGGTCGGCCCGCTGGCCCGCACCGCGACCCGCGCGTGGCTGGTGTCGCTCGGCTCCGGCATCGACGCGGGTCCGGTCTCGATCGGCCTGGTGCCTCTCGGTGCGATGGTGCTGTGCATCGCGCTGGTGTCACGTGCGGCGGTCTGGGTCGTGGCCGACCCGCTCGACGAGCTGGCCGCCTTCGCGGCGGCCTCGGCAGGTGCCTACGGCGTGATTGCCGCGATCGCCGCGACCGTGACCAACGTCGGCGACGTCCACACCTCGGTCGTGCGGTCGGCGGCCGCGGGGTTCGTCGTCGGGGGGCTGGGGGCCGTGTGGGGCGTCATCCAGCGACACGGCGAGGCCGACCGCTGGTGGTTCACGGCGTCCGACGACGTGCGGGCCGTCGTGCGCGCCGCGGTGCCGGGCGCCGTGCTCGTCCTGGCCGCCGCTGCGGTGATCGTGGTCGTGCTGCTGGTCACCAACGTCGAACAGGCCGGTGACCTGTGGGCACTGCTCGACCCCGGCATCGGTGGCGGGCTGGCCCTGGCGATCGGCTCGGTCCTGGCCGTCCCGACGTTGGTCCTGTGGACCACCTCGGCGCTGCTGGGCCCGGGGTTCGCGATCGGCACCAGCACCTCGGTCGACCTGACGGGCTCGCAGCTCGGGCAGGTGCCGGGCTTCCCGCTGCTGGCGGCCCTGCCGTCCCCGGGGGAGTTCCCGCAGTGGGTGTTCGTGCTGGGTCTCGTGCCCCTGGCGGGTGGAGTCGTCAGCGGCTGGCGGCTCGACCCGGGTGCGCGGCAGACCCTGCTGGAGCGGACCGGCCTCGGCGCGGCCGCCGGAGCCGTGGCCGGGGTGGCTCTCGGCGTCGCCGTGGGGCTGTCGGGCGGCGCGATCGGGCCGGGACGCCTGTCCGACGCGGGACCGCCCCTGCTGACCCCGTTGCTGGTGGCCGTGCCGGTCATGGCGCTGGGCGGTGCCCTGGGTGCGGTGCTGTCCAACTATCGTTGGGCCCGTGCCTCCCGCCCCTCGGACACCAGCGCGCCTGGTCGTCCTCGTCTCTGGAAGCGGCACCAATCTGCAGGCGCTGATCGACGCGTCGGCGACAGCTGACTACGGCGTCGACATCGTCGCGGTCGGGGCCGATCGCGACGGCATCGAGGGCCTGGCCCGCGCGGAGCGCCACGGCATCGAGACCTTCGTGCTGCGCACGGCCGAGTTCGACGACCGGGCGGCCTGGGACATCGCGCTGGCCGAGAAGGTCGCGTCGTACGATCCCGGCCTCGTGGTGCTGGCCGGGTTCATGAAGCTGACGGGGCCCGCGTTCCTGGCGCTGTTCGGCGGCCGCACCCTCAACACCCACCCTGCCCTCTCGCCGGCCTTCCCCGGCATGCACGGCCCGCGCGACGCCCTCGCCTACGGCGTCAAGATCACGGGGGCCACGCTGTTCGTGGTCGACGAGGGCGTCGACACCGGCCCCATCGTCGCCCAGGTGCCGGTGCCCGTGCTCGAGGACGACGACGAGTCGTCGCTGCACGAGCGCATCAAGACCAGCGAGCGGGCCATGCTGGTCGAGTGGGTCGGCACCCTCGCCCGCCACGACTTCCATCTCGACGACCGGGCCGTTCGGCTCGGTGCCACGCCCACGACCAAGGATCCGCATGACTGACGCCACGAACACCCGCCCGCTCCAGCGCGCGCTCGTCTCGGTGTACGACAAGTCCGGGCTCGACGAGCTCGCACGTGCGCTGCACGCGGCGGGCGTCTCGATCGTCTCGACCGGCTCGACGGCCAAGACCATCGAGGCGGCGGGAGTCCCCGTCACCCCCGTCGAACAGCTCACCGGATTCCCCGAGTGCCTCGACGGCCGGGTCAAGACGCTGCACCCGCGCGTGCACGCCGGCATCCTGGCCGATCTGCGCCTCGACGACCACGTCGCCCAGCTCGCCGATCTCGAGATCGAGCCGTTCGACCTCGTGATCGTCAACCTGTACCCCTTCGTCGAGACCGTGGCCTCCGGCGCCACGCCCGGCGAGATCGTCGAGCAGATCGACATCGGCGGCCCGTCGATGGTGCGCGCGGCGGCCAAGAACCACCCCAGCGTGGCGGTCGTGACGTCGACGGCCCAGTACGCGGACGTCACGGCGGCGCTCGCCGGCGGGGGCTTCACGCTGCAGCAGCGCAAGCAGCTCGCGGCGGCGGCCTTCGCCCACACCGCGGCGTACGACGTCGCGGTCGCGTCCTGGTTCGCGGGCGACTACGCGGGCGACGGCGGCTGGCCGGAGTTCGGCGGCGCGACGTACACGCGTCAGGCCGTCCTGCGCTACGGCGAGAACCCGCACCAGGAGGCCGCGCTCTACACCGACGGCACGGGTGGTCTCGCGGCCGCCGAGCAGCTGCACGGCAAGGAGATGTCGTACAACAACTACGTCGACACCGATGCCGCGCGCCGCGCCGCGTACGACTTCGACCGGCCGGCGGTCGCGATCATCAAGCACGCCAACCCCTGCGGCATCGCGGTGGGTGCCGACGTGGCCGAGGCCCACGCGCGGGCCCACGCCTGCGACCCCGTCTCGGCGTTCGGTGGCGTCATCGCGACCAACCGTCCCGTCAGCGTCGCGATGGCCGAGCAGGTCGCCGAGGTCTTCACCGAGGTCATCGTCGCCCCCGACTACGAGCCCGGTGCCGTCGAGGTGCTGCAGGGCAAGAAGAACATCCGCATCCTGCGCTGCGACGCCGACGCCGAGCCCGTGGGCCTCGAGTTCCGCCGCATCTCCGGCGGCGAGCTGGCCCAGCAGCGCGACCACGTCGACGCCGAGGGCGACGAGCCCACGACCTGGACCCTCGCCGCGGGCGACGCGGCCGACGAGGCGACGCTGGCCGACCTGGCCTTCGCCTGGACGGCGACGCGTGCGGTCAAGTCGAACGCGATCCTGCTGGCCAAGGACGGCGCGTCCGTCGGCGTCGGCATGGGTCAGGTCAACCGGGTCGACTCGTGCCGGCTCGCGGTCGAGCGCGCCGGTGCCGAGCGGGCGACGGGATCGGTCGCGGCCTCCGACGCGTTCTTCCCGTTCTCGGACGGTCTGCAGGTCCTGCTCGACGCCGGCGTCACTGCCGTCGTGCAGCCCGGCGGGTCCGTGCGCGACGACGAGTCGATCGCGGCGGCGAAGGCTGCCGGCGTGACGATGTACTTCACCGGCACCCGGCACTTCTTCCACTGACCGGTCGCCGGGCCGGGGTCGTGAGCACGATCCCGGAAGGCTAGACCGGCATGCCGAGCTCGTCGAGCACCTGGACGCCCGGCACGAGGGTCAGCGCCCCGCCGGGCAGCACGAGCTTCGACCGGCGCAGCCCGCTGCCCACGACGAGCCAGGGCTGCTCGGTCACGGCACGGTCGACGAGGACGGGCCAGGATGCCGGCAGCCCGACGGGGGTGATGCCGCCGTGCTCCATCCCGGTCTCGCCGACGGTCCAGTCGTGGGGCGCGAACGAGCACTTGCGGACGTCGAGCGTGCGCCCGCGGTCATGACGCCGCCGGCTTCAGCCCGGACAGCGCGGTCGTGACGGCCTCGGGGCCGATGGCGTGGGCAGCGACGACGCCGCGGATCGCCGTGCTGAGGAACCGGGCCTCGGTCTCCTCGGGGTAGACGCCCGACTGGCGGCGCAGGGCGGTGCCGGCGATCAGGGCGACGACCGCGGCGGCCACCTCGTCGCTGCCCTCGACCCCGACCTTGGTCAGGACGACGGTGGCCAGTCGCTCCAGCGACCGCAGCGCGTCGCCTGCCACGTCGCAGAGACGGGGATCGCGCGCGGTGGCCAGGAAGATCGACAGGTGGAGCGCCGCGACCTCGGGTCCACGGCGCTCGAACACCCGGGCGATGAAGTCGGCCGCCTGGTCGAGGCTCACGTCGGCGCTCATGTCGACGGCCGACAGGGCGTCGAGCTCGCTGCTCCACTTGCGCACATGGGCGCCGAGCGCCTCGCGGATCAGCTCGTCGATCGACTCGAAGTAGTACGTGGTGGTGGCCGAGGGCAGACCCGCGCGGGCCGCCACGGCACGGTGGGTGATGGCTCGTGCGCCCCCGTCGGCGAACAGGTCGATCGCCGCCGCGAGCAGCTCGTCGCGGCGCAGGCGGCTCCGCTCCTGGGACAGCTGTGCGCGGGTGACCATGAACCCTCCGTCGTGTCGTCGTCCGTACCGATCGGGCCTGGTGGCCAAGCGCCCCCCGCCGGAAGTCTATGCGCCTGTGGCAGGGCGACTCCGGGGACGTGAAAGACTCGGCACCGTGACTGCGCAGATCCTCGACGGCAAGGCGGCTGCGGCCGCGATCAAGGGCGAGCTCCGCGAGCGGGTGACCGCACTGCGCGAGCGCGGGATCGTCCCCGGCCTCGGCACGATCCTGGTCGGCAGCGATCCCGGCAGCCAGTGGTACGTCGCGGGCAAGCACCGCGACTGCGCCGAGGTCGGCATCGAGTCGATCCGCGTCGACCTGCCTGAGACGGCCACGCAGGCCGAGGTCGAGGCGGCGATCGACCAGCTCAACGCCGACCCCTCGTGCACGGGCTACATCCTGCAGCTGCCGCTGCCCAAGGGCCTCGACGAGAACGCGGCGATCGGTCGCATCGACCCGCTCAAGGACGCCGACGGCCTGCACCCGACCAACCTCGGCTGGCTCGTGCTGGGCCGGGAGGCACCGCTGCCCTGCACGCCCCGCGGCATCATCGAGCTGCTGCGCCGCCACGACGTCCCCATCGCCGGCCAGCACGTCGTGGTCGTGGGGCGCGGCATCACGGTCGGACGTCCGATGGGCCTGCTCCTGACCCGCCGCAGCGAGAACGCCACCGTGACCCTGTGCCACACCGGCACGACCGACCTCGCCGCCGAGGTGCGCCGCGCTGACATCGTGATCGCCGCGGCCGGCGTGCCGGGCATCATCTCGGCCGACATGGTCAAGCCGGGTGCCGCGCTGCTCGACGTCGGTGTCAGCCGCGACGAGAACGGCATCGTCGGCGACGTCGATCCCGCCGCGCACGAGGTGGCCGGCTGGATCTCGCCCAACCCCGGGGGCGTCGGTCCCATGACGCGCGCCTTGCTGCTGGCCAACGTCGTCGACACCGCCGAGCGCCTGAACCCGTGAGGTGCCGCCGGTGAAGATGCCCCGCAGCCGAGGCTCGCAGTTCTACCTGGTGCAGCTCGTCGCCGTCGTCACGGGCCTCGTGCTGGTCGCGCTGGGTCAGTGGCGCGTCGGCGTCGGCGGCATCGGGGTGGCGTTCGTCGTCGGTGCCTTCGCCCGATCCGTCGTGCCGATCGACCACACGGGCATGCTGCGGGTGCGCGGCAAGGCCTTCGACATCGTGTGGATGACAGTGCTGGGCGTCGCGCTGGTCGTGCTGCCCTTCCTCATCCCCGACCAGCCGGGCTGAGCGCAAGAACGCCCCTTCACCGACGAACGCCCCTTGAGCTTGTCGAAAGGGCCTTTCGACAAGCTCAAGGGGCGTAGCGGCTCAGCCGGCCGAACTGTCAGATCAGGCCGAGCTCGGTGACGGCGTCGCGCTCCTCGACGAGCTCCTGGGCCGTCGCGTCCATCTTGGCGCGGCTGAAGTCGTCGATCTCGAGCCCCTGGACGATCTCCCAGTCACCGTTGCTGGTCGTGACGGGGAACGAGTAGATCAGGCCCTCTGGGACGCCGTACGAGCCGTCGGAGCGCACCGCCATCGACGCCCAGTCGCCCTCGGGCGTGCCGGTCAGCCACGTGCGGGCCGCGTCGATCGTGGCTGACGCCGCCGAAGCCGCGGACGACGCGCCGCGCGCCTCGATGATCGCCGCGCCGCGCTTGGCGACGGTGGGGATGAAGTCGTTCTCGATCCACGACTGGTCGCCCACGACCTCGGCGGCGTTCTTGCCACCGATCTCGGCGTGGAAGATGTCGGGGTACTGGGTGGCCGAGTGGTTGCCCCAGATCGTCATCTTCGTGATGTCGGAGACCTTCGAACCGGTCTTGGCGGCCAGCTGCGAGATCGCCCGGTTGTGGTCGAGGCGGGTCAGGGCGGAGAACCGCTCCTGCGGGATGTCGGGAGCGTTGGTCATCGCGATCAGGGCGTTGGTGTTGGCAGGGTTGCCGGTCACGCCGATGCGGACGTCGTCGGCGGCGTGGTCGTTGAGCGCCTTGCCCTGGCCCGTGAAGATCGCACCGTTGGCCGAGAGCAGGTCACCGCGCTCCATGCCCTTGGTGCGCGGGCGAGCGCCGACCAGCAGGGCCAGGTTGACGCCGTCGAAGATGTGGTTGGGGTCGTCGCCGATCTCGACGGAGTCGAGGGTCGGGAACGCGCAGTCGTCGAGCTCCATGACGACGCCCTCGAGCGACTTGAGCGCCGGCGTGATCTCGAGCAGCCGCAGCTGGATGGGGGTGTCGGGGCCGAGCAGGGCACCGCTGGCGAGGCGGAAGAGGAGGCTGTAGCCGATCTGGCCGGCGGCACCGGTGACGGCGACCTTGACGGGGGGTGTGCTCACGAGATTGTTCTCCTTCGGCGACGCTGCAGAAAGTGACGGGCTTCACTTCGAAACTAGCGCAGACGAGGCTGGAGGACTCGCCGGGGCGACGCGCGGCCCGGCGTGCCAGACCCATGGGCCGACGGCCAGCACCCACGGACGTGCACCGGGCCGGCGGTCACGCGCCCATCGCGCCCGTCGCCGGTAGACCCGTTCGACCGACCGGATCGACGCGAGCGGCTCGGGCAGCACCCCGTCGTCGTCGGTCACGAAGTCGACGACGTCGTCATGCGCGCAGCCGCTGCGCGGGTGGCCGGCTGCCCAGCGGTCGAACCGGGCGGCGAGGTCGGTGACGTCCCGCAGGTGCGGGACCGCCTCGACGGCGTCGCTGCGGCGCTTGGTGCGCAGCACCCGCGCCGTCAGCTCCGCCGATCGCGGGTCGAAGCCGCCCGGCACCTCGCCGCGCAGCAGCGCGCCCAGGACGTCCTCCTGCCGTTGTCGCAGCGCCTCGCGGGTCATGTGCGGACGCCTGCCCGGTCGACCGCCCGTTGGACGCGCTCGAGCTCGGCGCGGACGACCGCGCCGTCCACGTCGGTGTCGCGTTCCAGCAGCACCGGCGGACCGCCGGGTCCGAGCACGTCGACGACGTGGGTCAACAGCGCCAGGACGTCGTCGGTCAGGTCGTGCGCGTGGGTGTCCCAGTAGATGCCGTCCGGGTCGGTGAACCCGCCGGCGACGTGGACGTATGCGACGTGGTCGAGCGGCATGCGGTCGAGCAGTGCGCGGGGGTCACCGCCGAGCGCCGAGCACGTCGCGTGCAGGTTGGCGACGTCGAGCAGGAACAGGCACCCGGTGGCCTCGACCAGCGCGGTGAGGAACTCGGCCTCGTCCATCGACGTCTCGGGCCACGTGAGCGTCGCGGCGATGTTCTCCAGCGCGAGTGGCACCCGCAGGGCGTCCTGGGCGATGCGCACGTTGTCGACCAGCACGGCCAGCGCGTCGGGGGTGCGGGCTCCCGGGACCAGGTGGCCGGCTTCCAGCACGTCGGCGTGCAGCCCGTCGGTGCCGCTCTCGGCCGGACCAGCACGGACGAAGGCCACGTGCTCGCTCACCAGGGGCGAGCCGGTCGCGACCGCGAGGGCCGACAGGTGGCGGAGCCGCGCCGGGTCCGGCGGTGCCCCGCCGGCCAGGCCCAGCGTCACCCCGTGCGGCACGACCGTCAGGCCCGCGCGCAGTGCCTCGACGAGCCGGGGAGGGAGGTCGTCAGGTCGGACGTTCTCGGCGACGACCTCCGAGAACGACATGCCGTGGCGGGCCAGGTCGAGCAGGTCGTCGGCGATGGCGGATCGCCATCCGGCACCCACCCCGAGGCCGGCCACGGGGGAGCGGGTCATCAGCTGCCGCCGCCGCAGCCACCCCCGCCGCCGCAGCTGCTGCTGCCACCGCACGAGTGACCTCCGCCGCAGGAGTGGCCGCCGTGATGCCCTCCGCCTCCACCGCCCTCGCCGCCGCCGAAGTAGGTTCCGCCGCCGGCGGCCCCGTAGTACCCGCCGCGGCGGCGCTGCTTGCCCCACTCACCGGAGCGGTCGCGGGAGAAGAAGGCGACCCTGAACAGACCCGCGAGCACGAGCACGAGGGCGATGATGACAGCTGCTGCAACCATGGGAACCTCCAGGATGCCGGTGAACCGGGGTCCGTCGCCGTTGACGTGACGTCTGACCGTGATCGTGACAGATCGTCGGGCCGTGCGGAAGGGGTCGGCCTACTTCGTCAGCTGGCCCGTGAACCGGCAGGTGTTGCCCGTCTCGTGCGTGCCGAACAGCTGCAGGCTCACGCTCTCGTGGGTCGTCTGGTTGGTGATGAGCCAGTCGACCCAGACCGAGTCGGAGTGCTGGAGGCCCGGCATGAACGCGGCGGAGCTCGCTCGGTCGGACACGGGTGTTCCGGTGCCGACTGCATGCGTGCCCGACAGGCGGATCGCCGAGCTGTTGGAGAAGCCGAGCAGGTTGACCTGCCCTCCCGTGCAGTGCGCGGTGAGGGAGATGTCGCCGAGCTGCAGCACCGTGACGCCGGACGTGTTGTTGGAGACGTAGTCGATGTCGGTCGTGCCGGGCCCGGCAGCGCCCGTGGCACCCGGAGCACCTGGTGCACCGGACGGGCCGGGCACCCCGGCAGGTCCCGCTGGGCCTGCCGCGCCGGCCGGCCCCTGCACCACGACGGTCCTCTTGACCGTCTTCTTGGGGCACGTGCCGTTGGCCGCGGCACCGCGCACGAGTCCCTTGGACGTCGTGCAGACCTTGACCGACGAACCCGCCCCGGCGGCGACGGCCACGGTCCCGCCGCCGACCAGGAGGCCCGCGACGACCCCGACGGCGACGAGGACGGACGAACGTGAGGGGCGCATGCCCCCAGTGTCACCGCGGCCGTCCCCGAGGGTGGGCGATCGCGGCAGGAAGGGGGAAAACCCCACCACCCGGGCCGCAGGACGCCCCATCGCCACCCGGGGCCCGTGGGTTATCTTGATGTCAAAGGATTTTTTCGCCCGTCCCGATGCGGGAGTCGGGCACCCACACGTAGGAGCTGCCGCACTCATGGCCAAGATCATCTACACCCACACCGACGAGGCGCCCGCGCTGGCGACCTACTCCTTCCTGCCCGTCATCGAGGCGTACGCGTCGACGGCCGGTGTCGAGGTCGAGACGCGCGACATCTCCCTGGCCGGGCGCATCATCGCCCTGTTCGGCGACCGCCTGACCCCCGAGCAGCAGATCGGCGACGCGCTGGCCGAGCTCGGCGAGCTGGCCAAGCAGCCCGAGGCCAACATCATCAAGCTGCCCAACATCAGCGCCTCGGTGCCGCAGCTCAAGGCCGCGATCGCGGAGCTTCAGGGCCAGGGCTACGACCTGCCCGACTACCCGGACGACCCGCAGAGCGACGCCGACAAGGACGTCCGCGCACGCTACGACAAGGTCAAGGGCAGCGCGGTCAACCCCGTCCTGCGCGAGGGCAACTCCGACCGTCGTGCGCCGCTCTCGGTCAAGAACTACGCCCGCAAGCACCCGCACTCGATGGGTGCGTGGAGCGGCGACTCGAAGACCAACGTCGCCACGATGGGCGAGAACGACTTCTTCTCCAACGAGAAGTCCGTCGTCATCGACGCCGACACGACGATCTCGATCCAGCACGTCGACGCGAACGGCACCACGACCGAGCTCAAGGCGGCCTTCCCGGTGCTCGCCGGCGAGATCGTCGACGGCACCGTGCTGCGCGCCGCGGCGCTCGACGCCTTCTTGACCGAGCAGGTCGCCCGGGCCAAGGCCGAGGGCGTGCTGTTCTCGGTGCACCTCAAGGCCACCATGATGAAGGTGTCCGACCCGATCATCTTCGGCCACGTCGTCAAGGCGTTCTTCCCGGACGTCTTCGCGCGCTACGGTGCCGACCTCGACGCCGCCGGGCTCAGCGCCAGCAACGGCCTCGGCGGCATCCTCGCCGGTCTCGACAAGCTGCCGAACGGGGCCGAGATCAAGGCCGCGTTCGAGCAGGGCATCGCCGACGGCCCGGCCCTCGCGATGGTCGACTCCGACAAGGGCATCACCAACCTGCACGTGCCGAGCGACGTCATCGTCGACGCCTCGATGCCGGCCATGATCCGCACGTCGGGCCACATGTGGGGCCCCGACGGCAACGAGGCCGACACGCTGGCCGTCATCCCCGACAGCTCGTACGCGGGCGTCTACCAGACCGTCATCGACGACTGCCGCGCCAACGGCGCCTACGACCCCACCACGATGGGCTCGGTGCCCAACGTCGGCCTCATGGCCCAGGCGGCCGAGGAGTACGGCAGCCACGACAAGACGTTCGAGATCGCGGCCGCCGGCACCGTCCAGGTCGTCGACGCCGCCGGAACCGTGCTGATCGAGCACGCCGTCGAGGCCGGGGACATCTGGCGCGCCTGCCAGACCAAGGACGTCCCGGTGCGCGACTGGGTCAAGCTGGCCGTCACGCGGGCCCGTGCCTCCGAGACGCCGGCGATCTTCTGGCTCGACGCGAACCGCGCCCACGACGCCAACCTGATCGCCAAGGTCGACGCCTACCTCCCCGACCATGACACGTCGGGTCTGACGATCGAGATCATGCCGCCGGCCGACGCCACGCAGTACTCGATCGACCGCATCCGCAAGGGCGAGGACACGATCTCGGTCACCGGCAACGTGCTGCGCGACTACAACACCGACCTGTTCCCGATCCTCGAGCTCGGCACCAGCGCCAAGATGCTGTCGATCGTCCCGCTGATCAACGGCGGCGGACTGTTCGAGACCGGCGCTGGCGGTTCGGCTCCCAAGCACGTGCAGCAGCTCGTCAAGGAGGACTACCTCCGCTGGGACAGCCTGGGCGAGTTCCTGGCCCTCGCGTCGAGCTTCGAGCACATGGCGACCACGACGGGCAACGCCCGCGCGCAGATCCTCGCCGACACGCTCGACCGCGCCACCGGCACGTTCCTCGACGAGAACAAGTCGCCGGGTCGCAAGCTCGGCACGATCGACAACCGCGGCAGCCACTTCTACCTGTCGCTGTACTGGGCGCAGGAGCTGGCGAAGCAGACCGAGGACGCCGCTCTGGCGGCCGCGTTCGCCGACGTCGCCGGCGAGCTGGCCTCGAACGAGCAGACGATCGTCGACGAGCTGCTGGCGGTCCAGGGCAACCCGGCCGACATCGGCGGCTACTTCCACCCCGACAGCGCCAAGGTCAACGCCGTGATGCGTCCCTCGGGCACCTTCACCCGGGTGCTGGCCGACCTGCAGTCACGCGTCGTCTGAGCCGCGGCGCGGCGGACGCGTCATAGTCCGCGAGCCACCTTCTCTCATGAGTGTGGACGGAACCTGACGGAACCGTCCGCGTCCGGCTCATGGATGAAGGTGGCTCGTGAAGAAGCTCGTAGGTGCGTTTGGAGTGACGGCCGTCGCGGCGGCCCTGCTGATCGGGCCGTCGTCGGTGACGCGGGCCGAGAGCGCGCAGGTGCCCAACGTGGCGGTGGCCGGGAGCCCGGCCGTCGGGTCGACGCTGCAGGTCGTCCCCGCCGCGTGGGGCACGCCGCCCACGCGGCGCGTCTACGAGTGGCTGCGCGACGGCGAGGGCGACGTGCTGAGCAACGAGCCCACCTACACGCTGACCGACGACGACGTTGGCCACACGATGGTCGTGGTCGAGCGGGTGTGGTTCGGCACCACCGAGGACGAGACCTCGTCCGCGCCGGTGGTCGCCGCCGAGCCGTCCGCGCCCGTGGCGGCACCTGCTCCGGCCGAGGTGCTCGCCTCGGCCGTCAACGTCCGCCGTCCCACGGTCAAGGGCTCGCCCAAGGTCGGCAAGAAGCTCGCCGTCCGCTCCAAGGGCACGTGGACGGCACCGGGTCACCGGTTCACGTACCAGTGGCTGCGCAACGGCAAGGTCATCAAGAAGGCGACGAGGACGACGTACCGGCTCACAGCCAAGGACCGCCGCAAGAAGATCAGCGTGCGGGTCTCGGCCAGCCGGGCCGGGCTGCCGACCGTGTCGGCCACGAGCTCGAGGACCAAGGCCGTCCGGTGACCTCGGCCGCGCGGTGTGACCCACTGCGCAGGCGCTCGATGGAAGGTTTCGCGGGTCCAGGCACTTGAATGAACGTGTGACCGCCCTCGACACGAACACCCGCCCGCGCACGCGCCACGTCAGCCTGGCGCTGATCGCCCTCGCCCTCGGCGGCTTCGCGATCGGCACCACCGAGTTCATGACGATGGGGCTGCTCGAGGAGATCGCGGCGGGCATCGACCGCACCAACGCCGAGACGGGGCACATCATCACGGCCTACGCCTTCGGCGTCGTCGTGGGAGCACCCGTCATCGTGTCGCTGGGTGCCCGTCTGCCGAAGAAGGAGCTGGCCATCGGGCTGATCCTGGCGCTCGGCGTCGGCAACGCGATCACGGCCGTCGCGAGCGGCTACCTGCCCGTCATGGCGGCGCGGTTCGTCGCCGGTCTGCCGCACGGTGCCTACTTCGGCGTGGCCTCGTTGCTGGCCGCGTCGCTGGTGCGTCCCGAGCTGCGCGGCCGGGCGATCAGCTCGGTCATGCTGGGGCTGTCGGTGGCGACGGTGGCCGGCGTCCCTGCCAGCACCCTCCTGGGCCAGACCCTGGGGTGGCGCAGCGCGTACTGGGCCGTGCTGGTCATCGCGATCGCCGCGGCCGTCATGATCTTCGTGTTCGTCCCGCACTCGCCGGCCAACACCGACGCGTCGGTGCGCGGCGAGCTCGCGGCGCTCAAGCGTCCCCAGGTGCTGTTCGCGGTCTCCGCCGGCATGGTCGGATTCGGGGGCCTGTTCGCGATGTACAGCTACATCGCGCCGATGGTCACCAAGGTCATGGACCTCTCGGACGCGTGGGTCGCCGCGTTCACGCTGGCCTTCGGCATCGGATCGGTGCTGGGCTCGTGGGGAGCCGGCATCCTGGCCGACTGGGACGTCGAGCGTTCGGTCGTCGGCGGGTTCATCGCCACGGCGCTGGTGCTCGTGGCCTTCTACTACTCGGCCCCCTACGTCGTCCCGGCTCTGCTGCTGGTCGTCGGGGTCGGTGCGCTCGGTTCGATCGTCGCGATCAACCTGCAGATCCGCCTGATGGACGCAGCGGGGGACGCCCAGATGCTGGGAGCGGCGCTCAACCACTCGGCCCTCAACATCGCCAACGGCCTCGGTGCCTTCTTCGGCTCGATCATCATCTCGGCCGGCTACGGCTACCGCGCCACCAGCTGGGTCGGCGTGGTGCTGGCGAGCCTTGGCCTGCTGATCTTCGTCGCGGGCATCGCCTTCCAGCGCCGGACGGCTGCGTCGTCGAGGCCGCTGACTCCTGTCGGCTGACGGGGTGACCCCGAAATCCGACACTCCACCCCGGATGCAACCGGGGTGGAGTGTCGGGTTCCTGTGCGAGGCCGTGCAGATTCCGGGGTGAACCTGGGAATCCACGCCCTCCCCGGAGCGGGGTCAGCTGCTGATGACGGTCTCGGCCCCGGCGCGGGGGCGCAGCCACACCTGGTCGCCCTCGTGCAGCTGCAGCGCCGTGGCCTCCGTGCGGGTCACGATGACCTGAACCGGGTCGGGGTGCAGCACGTCGTCCGGCGTGATCTCGAGCCGGATCTCGAAGCCGACCCGCGTCCACCGGGTGATGCGTCCCGTCGCCGTGGCGGCGTGCTCGTAGCGCGTGATGTCGATGTCGTGCGGCCGGATGAGCTTGTTGCCGAGACGGGTGACAGGTCCGAGGAACGACAGCACGAACTCGCTGGCCGGACGGTCGTAGAGGTCGTCGGGCGTGCCGATCTGCTCGATGCGGCCCTCGTTGATGACCACGAGGTTGTCGGAGACCTCGAGGGCCTCCTCCTGGTCGTGCGTGACGAACACCGTCGTGACGTGCACCTCGTCGTGCAGGCGGCGCAGCCACTCGCGCAGCTCCTTGCGCACCTTGGCGTCGAGCGCGCCGAACGGCTCGTCGAGCAGCAGCACGCTGGGCTCGATCGCGAGCGCCCGGGCCAGGGCCATGCGCTGCCGCTGCCCGCCCGAGAGCTGGGACGGCAGCCGGTGCGAGAACTGCTCGAGGTGCACGAGGCGCAGCAGCTCGGCGACCCGGCGCTTGACCTCGTCCTTGGGCTTCTTGCGGATCTCGAGGCCGAAGGCGACGTTCTTCTCGACCGTCATGTGCTTGAACGCGGCGTAGTGCTGGAACACGAAGCCCACGTTGCGCTTCTGCGCCGGCAGGCCGGTCGCGTCGAGGCCCTCGATCTCGATCGTCCCGCTGTCGGACGTCTCGAGGCCCGCGATGATGCGCAGCAGCGTCGACTTGCCGCCGCCGCTCGGACCGAGCAGCGCCGTCAGCTGTCCGCTGGGGATGCTGAGGTCGATGTCCTGCAGCGCCACGAAGTCGCCGAAGTTCTTGTTGACGCCCCGGATCTCGATGCTCATCGGTGATCAGTCCCCATCAGTGCTTCAGTCCCCATCAGTCTCGTCCTTGGGTCGAAGGATGGTCACGACGACGAGCGCCGCGACCGCGATCAGTGCGAGCAGGAACGACGTCGCGTACGCGGAGCCCTGCTCGAAGTCCTGGTACTTCTCCTCGACGACCAGGGTGGCCGTCTGGGTCTGCTGGGCGATGTTGCCCGACACGACCTTGACCGCGCCGAACTCGCCGAGGGCGCGGGCCAGGCTCAGCACGACGCCGTAGACGAGCGCCCACTTGATCGACGGCAGCGTGATGCGCCAGAACGTCTGCCACGGGCCGGCGCCGAGGCTCGTGGCGGCCTGCTCCTGCTCGGTGCCGATCTCCTGCAGCACCGGCACGATCTCGCGGATCACGAGCGGCAGGCTGACGAACGCGGTCGCCATGACGATGCCGGGGGTCGCGAAGGCGATCTGCAGGCCGGCGTCCTCGAGGGCCGGGCCGAACGTGCCGTTGTTGCCGCCGTAGGCGAGCAGCAGGGCCAGGCCGACCACGACGGGGGAGACCGACAGGGGCAGGTCGATCAGGGCCGACAGGACGCGGCGTCCCGGGAACTCGTAGCGCACGAGCAGCAGCGAGATGCCGACGCCGAAGACGGTGTTGATCGCGACGGCCCACAGGGCGACGACGACGGTGAGCTGCAACGCGTCGGTGACCACCGGATCGGTCAGGGCGGTCTGCAGGTTGTCGAGGCCGCCCTCGAACGTCTTCTGCACGACCAGCGCGACGGGCCAGATGACCAGCAGGAACAGATAGGCCACGACGATCAGCCGGCGGACGTACGTGCCGGCGGTGCGGGGCTCTGCGGCGCGGCTAGCCACGACGGGCCACCCAGCTCGACAGGACCTGGAGCAGGACGATCGCGGCCAGGGCGACCAGCAGCAGGATCGTCGCGACGGACGCGGCGGCGGCCTCGTTGCCGTTCTCGATGTAGGTCAGGATGCGCACCGACGCGACCTCCGTCTTGAGCGGCAGGTTGCCCGACAGCAGCACGAACGATCCGTACTCGCTGATCCCGCGCGCGAACGACAGCGCGGCACCGGCGGTGATCGCCGGCGCGAGGCTCGGCAGGATGATGCGGCGCAGCGTCGTGAACCGGCTGGCCCCGAGCGACGCGGCGGCCTCCTCGACGTCCCGGTCGAGCTCCATCAGCACGGGCTGCACCGTGCGGACCACGAAGGGCAGCGTCACGAACAGCAGGGCCAGGAACACCGAGCGGCCCGTGTTGGCGACGTTGATGCCCAGCGGGCTGTCCGGCCCGTAGAGGCTCAGCAGCACGAGGCCGGCGACGATCGTCGGCAGGGCGAACGGGATGTCGATGACGACCTCGAGCAGGCGCTTGCCCGGGAAGGTGTCGCGCACGAGCACCCACGCGATGAGCGTCCCCATGACGACGTTGATCGCCGTCACGTACAGGGCCTGCAGCACCGTGAGGCGCAGTGCCGCCGCGGTCTGCGGGTTGGTCAGCGTCTGGCGGAATGTCTCCCAGCCACCGTCGACCGACTGGATCACGACGAGGCACAGCGGGATCAGGACCAGGATGCTGAACCATGTCAACGCGATCCCCAGGCCGATGCCCGAGGACCGCGTCAGCGTGGACTGTCGCCTGCCCCGGGCACGGCGCCTACGCGCGGTGCCCGGGGCGAGGGAGGGTGCGTCGATCGTCACGACTTGCCGGAGGCCGCGATGATCTTGGTGATGATGCCGTCGTTCTCGTCGAAGAACTTCTTGTTGGTGGCCCCCCAGCCGCCGAAGGTCGTGTCGATCGTGGCGAGGTCGTCGATCGCCGGGAAGGGGTCGGACGGGTCGTTGGCGCCCTCGACGTCACCGACGTCGACGCCGCTGACGCCCTCGACGGGGCGGAAGCCGAACTGGGCGAAGATCTTCTGCCCGGCTGCGCTCTCGCCGAACGCCAGGAACTTCTTGGCGGCGGCGGGGGCCTTGGTCGTCACGGCACCCGGGTTCTGGATCAGGAGGTTCTTCTTCGGCACGACGTAGTCGATGTCCTCACCCTGCTGACGCGCGAAGATCGCCTCGTTCTCGTACGACAGCAGCACGTCGCCGGTGCCGCCCTGGAAGGCGGTGGTGGCGTCGCGACCGCTGCCCGGCAGCGCCTCGACGTTGGCGAAGACCTTCTTGAGGTACGCCTCGGCGTCGGCCTCGCTGGCACCGTTGGCGATCTGCTCCTGGTAGGCCGCCAGGATGTTCCAGCGGGCCGATCCCGAGGAGCCCGGATTGGGCGTCACGATGCCGATGCCGGGCTTGGCGAGATCGGCGAAGGACTGGATGTTCTTGGGGTTGCCCTTGCGCACGATGATCGACACGACCGAGGTCGACAGGATGCCCTTCGTCGCGGTCTGGTCCCAGTCCTTGGCGACGAGGCCCTCGTCGACGAGGCGCGTCGTGTCGGGGGTCAGTGAGAAGTGCGTGACATCGGCCTTGAGCCCGCTGACGACGGCGCGGCTCTGGTCGCCCGAGGCGCCGTACGACTCCCTGAACGTGATGCCCTTGCCGTCGGCCGTCTTCTCGAACGCCTTCTGCAGGGCACCGTCGGCCGCCTTGGGGACGGAGTAGGCGACCAGGGACAGCTGCGTCGAGCCGCCGGTGGTGTCGCTGCCTCCACCACACGCGCCCAGCACCGCGGCGCTCAGGGACACGGCGACGGCGGTCGCGACACGCTTGCGGGAGAAGATCCTCATGGTCGTTCCTCGGGGGGTCCAGGCACGCCACCGTGGCGCGCTTCGCACCTCAAACTAAGGGAGTCGCGGAGGCACTTCGGACGATCTCACGATGTGGGACATCCCGACACATCCTGAGATGGCGTCGCTCAGGAGGCGTTCGCCGCGCGCTTGCGGTGCCGGGCCAGCAGCTTGTCGATGACGATGCCGGCGAGCAGGGCGAAGACGATCGCACCCGCTGCACCCAGCAGCGGCTGGTCCTTGACCCACGAACCGGCGAGGAGCCCGACCAGCACGCAGTACGTCGCCCACGCCGTCGCGGCCATGACGGCGAGCGGGGCGAACCGGTGGTAGCGGAACCTCGTGGCACCCGCGGTGACGTTGACCGCGACGCGTCCGACCGGGATGAACCGGGCCGTCAGGATCAGGCTCGCGGCCCGCTTGTCGAGCTCGGCCTCCGCGCGCTCGATGAGCTCGACCGCCGCGGGGCGACGCAGGATCGCGAACCGGTCGGTGCCCAGCCACCGACCGACGCCGTAGGCGGCGTGGTCGCCGATGAGGGCACCGCCCACCGCGGCGAGGCCGAGCAGCACGAGGTCGGGTTGGCCCGACGAGGCCGAGAAGGCGGCCAGCGCCACGATCGCCGACTCGCTCGGGATCGGCGGGAAGAACGCGTCGACCGCCGCGAAGGCCAGCACGACCAGGTACACCCAGGGCGAGCCGGCCAGGCCGAGCACGAAGTCGCTGATGCCGTCGATCATGCGGTCCTCTCATCGGCTGCGGACCGGAGAAGGGCCCTCGTCGAGCCTACGGAGATCTGGAAACCGCGCGACTCAGGAACGGGTGAGGCCGATCTCGTTCACCGCGGGTTCACCCGGCTGCCCTACCGTCCCAGCGTGAGCACCGACTTCCTGGCACCCATCGGCATCGACCTGGCCAAGCTGCACGGCTACACCGTGGTCGACGTGGAGGACGACGATCCCGTCCTGCTCGACACGACCGGCCGCCCGGTCGACACCTGGCGCGACGGCTACCCGTACCCCTCCCGCATGGACGTGCGCGAGTACGACCTGCAGAAGCGGATGCTGCAGATCGAGCTGCTGAAGCTGCAGAACTGGATCAAGACCCGCGGTGAGCGCCTGGTCGTGGTCTTCGAAGGTCGTGACGCGGCGGGCAAGGGCGGAACGATCAAGCGCTTCACCGAGCACCTCAACCCTCGCGGGGCGCGGGTCGTGGCGCTCGAGAAGCCCAGCGAGCGCGAGTCGACCCAGTGGTACTTCCAGCGCTACGTGCAGCACCTGCCCGCCGCCGGCGAGATCGTGATGTTCGACCGGTCCTGGTACAACCGCGCCGGTGTCGAGCGGGTCATGGGCTTCTGCTCCGACGACCAGTACGACGAGTTCATGCGGCAGGTGCCGCAGTTCGAGCGGATGCTCGTCGGCGACGGCGTCCACCTCGTCAAGTTCTGGTTCTCGGTGTCGTCGGCCGAGCAGCGCACCCGCTTCGCGATTCGGCAGGTCGATCCCGTGAGGCAGTGGAAGCTGTCGCCGATGGACCTGGAGTCGCTCGACAAGTGGGAGGCGTACACCGCGGCGAAGGAGGCGATGTTCACGTTGACCGACACGCCCGACGCGCCGTGGACCGTCGTCAAGAGCAATGACAAGAAGCGCGCCCGGGTCGAGGCGATGCGGCACGTGCTGGCCCAGTTCGACTACGACAACCGTGACGACGAGATCGTGACCCGGGCCGATCCGCTGATCGTCGGTCCTGCGGCCGAGATCTTCAAGAACGCCGCGGACTAGTCGAAGACGACGGTGCGGCGGCCGTTGAGGAGCACGCGTGACTCGGCGTGCAGCTGCACGGCCCGCGAGAGGGTCTGCGCCTCGACGTCGCGGCCCGCGCGGGCCAGGTCGGCCGACGTGCGACGGTGGTCGACCCGCAGCACGCCCTGCTCGATGATCGGCCCCTCGTCGAGGTCGGCCGTGACGTAGTGGGCGGTCGCGCCGATGAGCTTGACCCCGCGGTCGTGCGCCTGCTGGTAAGGCCGCGCGCCCTTGAAGCTCGGCAGGAAGCTGTGGTGGATGTTGATGGCGCGGCCGTCGAGGCTGCGGCACAGGTCGTCCGACAGGATCTGCATGTAGCGCGCCAGCACGACCAGGTCGACGTCGAGCTCGGCGACCAGCTCGAGCAGCCGGGCCTCGGCGGCCGGCTTGTCGGCTGCGGGGACGTGGTGGAACGGCACGTCGTAGGACGTCGCGAGCCGCTCGAGGTCGCGGTGGTTCGACACGACGGCGGGGATCTCGATGTTGAGTGCCCCGGTGCTCTGGCGGTACAGCAGGTCGTTGAGGCAGTGCCCCTCCTTCGAGACCATGACGAGCGCCCGCAGCGGCTGCTCGGCCACCGTGAGGCGGTACATCATGGCGAGCTCGGTGGCCACCGGCTCGAAGCCGGCGCGTACCTCGTCGAGCCCGCGGGGCGCGGCGAAGTCGAAGTGGACGCGCAGGAAGAACTCCGCCACTTGGTCGGGCACTGGAGTCGTGTCGCTGAACTGCTGGCTGTCGAGCAGGTTGCCGCCCGACTCGGCGATCCAGCGGGTGACGGCGTAGACCAGACCGGGACGGTCGGGGCACGAGAGGGTCAGGACGAACGACGAGGGCACCCGACCACTCTAGGAGAGGGCCGGGTGCCCCCGCGGGCGGCTGACTGACTAGCGCTGCGGCTCGGCGACGGCCTCGGCGTCCTTCGTCGTGTTCCCGACCGGGGCCCCGCCGTGACCCGCGTGCGACGGCTTGGCCAGGAACAGCACCAGCACGATGCCGATCACGAACGCGACCACGGGCAGGTAGAGGGTCTGCGACATGGCATCGGAGAACGCTGTCTGCACGGGGGCCGGCATCGCGCCGGTCGCGCCCTGGCCGGCCTCGGTCGCGCCCTCGAGGCCGTTGGCCGTGAGGCGGGCCTGGATGAGGGCCGCGATCGCGGCGCTGCCGAGCACGGCACCGATCTGCCGGGTCGTGTTGTAGACGCCGGCACCCGATCCGGCCGACGACATCGGCAGGTTGCGGGTCGCGGTGGCGCTGAGCGGTGCCCACAGGCAGGCGTTGGAGACGCCGAACAGCGCCATCGGGAGGCACAGCTGCCACACCGGTGTCTCCGGCGCGATGAGCTGCGACAGCCAGAACATCGCGATCGCGGCGGTGCCGAACCCCACGACCGTGATGTTGCGGGGGTGCGTGCGGTCGACGAGCTTGCCGACGAACGGCGACAGCACCATCAGCACGACGGCCATGGGTGCCATCAGCAGGGCCGACTCCGTGGGGCTCCAGCCGCGGACGCCCTGGGCGTAGAAGAAGAACGGCAGCGACATCGACGTGATGGCGAGCGACACGAGCGCGATGCCGCCGTTGCCGAGAGAGAAGTTGCGGTCGCGGAACAGCCCGAGAGGTACGAGCGGCTCGGCCTTGATGCGGCTCTGCCACCAGATGAAGATGCCGAAGACGGCCACGCCGACGGCGATCAGCAGCGGGACGCTGATGATGCCCGTGATGGTGCCCCAGTCGTACTTCTCGCCCTCCTGGATGCCGAACACCACGAGGAACACGCCGACACCGCTCAGCGCCACGCCGAGCCAGTCGAAGGTGTGGCTGTGCGTCGGGAGCACCGGCACGAGACGGACGGCCAGGACGAAGCCGATGATGCCGACCGGGACGTTGACGATGAAGATCCACTCCCAGCCGAGCGAGTCGACGAGCACGCCGCCGAGAATCGGTCCGACGAGCGTCGCGACGCCGGCCGTCGCGCCCCACAGCGCCATAGCACTGCCCCGCTTGGCAGCGGGGAAGGTGCGGGTGATGACCGCCATGGTCTGCGGTGTGATGAGCGCGGCTCCGAAGCCCTGGACGACGCGGGCGACGATCAGCATCTCGATCGACCCGGTCAGACCGCACCAGAGCGAGGCGAGCGTGAAGATCGTGAGTCCGAGCAGGTACATGTTCTTGGGGCCGAAGCGGTCACCCAGTCGTCCCGTCACGAGCAGCGGCACGGCGTAGGCGAGCAGATAGGCGCTCGTGACCCAGATGACCGAGTTGTAGTCGGTGCCGAGGTCGTCGCGGATCGCCGGCGTCGCGACCGACACGATCGTGTTGTCGACGAGGATCATGAAGAAGCCGATGACCATGGCCCAGAGGGCGGGCCACGGGGACCGGTCGATGGAAGAGCCGGTGCCGGGGGGGAGGTCGGTCGTCATGGATGGTCGGGTTGCCATGTGAATTCCTTGGTCTCGATGCGGGTGACGAGGGTGCGGATCCAGTCGCGCTGGGTCGTGGTGGTGTGCAGCAGGTAGTCGCCGGCGAGGAGGTACGTCGGCTCGACGCCGCGGTCGCGGGCAGCGGTGAGCAGGCTGCCGAGGTCGGCGATCTCCTCGTCGAGCCTGTCGGCGTAGGTCGTGAGTGCTGCGGCAGCCTCGTCGGCCGGGATGTTGTGGGCCTCGCTGAGGGCGTGGGTGAACAGCGGGTACTCGCGGACGGGGGTCGTGATGAGCTCGGTGACGCGTTGCCGAAGGGCCGCCCTGCCCGGCTCGGTCAGCGCGTAGGTGGTGCGCTCGGGCCGGTTGCCCTCGCGCTCGGTGCCGGTGACCTCGACGAGCTCGTCGGCGTGGAGACGCTCGACCGCGTGGTAGAGCGAGCCGGGGCGCACCTTGACCATGCGGTCCTCGTGACGTTCCAGCAGCAGCTGGTACATCTCGTAGGGGTGCATGGGTCGCTCGGCCAGCAGGGCGAGGGCGGCGACGCCGAGCGGTTTCAACGTCATGCACCATCCTCGATGTTCCGAACGAACTATTCCAGCTGGAATATACGTGATGTGGTCTCGCGCTGCAACTATCGCGGCCGGGGACGACAGAATCGGGTCCTGTCCGCACCGGCGCGGACAGGACCCGATTCTCTCGTCAGCGCCTCAGCGCACGAGCTCGTAGCCGTTCAGGTCGTCGAACGATCCGTCACCGAGACGCTCGGCCACCCGCTGCGTGCCGAACAGCGTGAACCCGGCGGCGACCGCGACGGCGTTGCTCGCCGGGTTGTCGACCGCGGCGTGCAGGGCGAGCCGTCGGCGGTCGAGGCCGGCGGGGTCGAGAGCATGTGCCACGACCGTCCTGACGGCCTCGGTCATGAGTCCCCGGCCGCGCGCATCGGGGTGGAGCCAGTAGCCGATCTCGCCGTGGTCGCCGGCCAGGCCCAACAGGTCCATCACGGCGATGTTGCCGAGCAGCTGGTCGGTGGAGCGGTCTGCCACGGCCCACGTGGCCTTGGCGCCGGTCGCCGCCTGCCACGTGCAGTCGTCGACGTATCCCCGGGCCGTGGCCGTCGTGTACGGCTGGGGGAGGTTCGACAGGAAGTGCCGGCTCAGCGGGTCGGAGCACGCCTCGGCGATGCGCGGCAGATCGGCGTCGGTGAACGGACGCAGGCGAAGACGCTCGGACTCCAGGACCGTCGCCTCGGCCCACGGGCGGTGCGCGTAGGGGGCGTCGCCGAAGCGCAGCGAGCCCGTCCAGGCGTCGATGACCTGTCCGCGTTCGAGCAGCATGCCGGGCGTCGTGCCGTGCAGCGTGAAGCCCGTCGCGTGCGCGACCCGCAGCGACGGCTCGTTGCCGACGTGCGATCGCCAGTGCACGATCTCGACCCCGCCCTCCGTGAAGGACCAGTCGACGGCCAGCCGCACCGCGCGCGCCATGATCCCGCGGCCCCGCGCCCAGGGGTGCAGCGCGAAGCCGATGTCGGCGATGGGCTTCTGGCGCACGTCGACGTTGCCGGCGAACCGCGCGCGCCCGTCGTCGTCGATCGCCTCGATCGCCCAGCCGCGGTGCGTCCCGTCCTCCCAGCCGCGGGGCATCGCCGTGAACGCCAGCTGCTCGCTCATCGCGCGGGTGTGCGGATCGGGCACCGCGGTCCAGCGGACCATGTCGGGATCGGTCGCCATCTCGAACAGGCCGTCGACGTCGGACGGGACGTGTGCCCGGATCGTCACCTCGCCGTCGCTGAGGACGGGGACGACCAGGGGCCACCTCATCGGCTGGCGGCGCGGAACGGATCGGCGCGGTACACCCCGAGCACCGTGACGTCGGTCGTGAAGAAGGCGAGCTCCTCGAGCGCGCGCGCGAGCGGCAGGTCGTCGGGGTGGCCGTCGACCTCGGCCAGGAACTGCGTAGCGATGAACTCGCCACCCACCATGTAGCTCTCGAGCTTGGTCATGTTGACGCCGTTGGTCGCGAACCCGCCGAGCGCCTTGTAGAGCGCCGCGGGAAGATTGCGGACGTTGAAGATGAAGCTCGTGACGACCGGGCCGTCGTCGCTCGGGGCACGGACGGGATCGCGCGACAGCACGACGAAGCGGGTCGTGTTGTGGTCCTCGTCCTCGATGTCGGAGGCCAGCACGTCGAGGCCGTAGATGCTGGCTGCCAGCGGCGGGGAGATCGCCGCCTGGGTCGGGTCGCCGGCGTCGGCGATCTCGCGCGCCGCCCCCGCCGTGTCGCCGGCGATGACGGTAGTGAGCCCGTGCTGCTTGATGATCTTGCGGCACTGGCCCAGCGCGTGCACGTGGCTGCGCACCGTCGTGATCTGGTCGATCGTGGCACCGGGGACGCCCAGCAGGCTGAACTGGATGCGCAGGAAGTGCTCGGCGATGATGTGCAGGCCCGAGGTGGGCAGGAAGTGATGGATGTCGGCGACGCGACCGGCGATCGAGTTGTCGATCGGGATCATCGCGAGCTCGGCATCGCCGCCGGTGACCGCCGCGAAGACGTCCTCGAAGGACGCGCACGGCACGGTCTGCCAGTCGGGGTAGTGCTGCTTGCACACCAGGTCGGAGTTGGCGCCGGGCTCACCCTGGTAGGCGATGCGTCGAGAGGTCACGCGTCCAGTCTGGCACCGTCGGGACCGGCCCGGTGCGCGCCGTCTGCCGCATGGACCACGAAGACCTCGGGGCGCGTCCACTGGTGCAGGGCGTAGCGCGCCTCGACCTTCTCGCGCAGGGCCTGCACCTTCTCGGGAGCGACCAGCGCGATCGCGCTGCCCCCGAAGCCGCCACCCGTCATGCGGGCGCCGAGGGCACCTGCCTCGAGCGCCGCCTCGACCGCGACGTCGAGCTCGGGGCAGCTGACCTCGAAGTCGTCGCGCAACGAGGCATGCGAGGCCGTCAGGATCGTGCCGAGCTGCGGCCACGCGCGCCGGTTGACGGCCGTGAGGGCGCCGCGGACGCGGGCGGTCTCGGTGAGGACGTGCCGGGTGCGTGCCTTGAGGGTCTCGTCGGCCAGCATCACGGTGGCGTCGAGACCGGCCTGCGCGAGCCACTCGAGCCCCAGCTCGGCGGCGGCGCGCTCGCACTCCTCGCGCCGGGCTGCGTACTCGCCGTCTGCGAGGGCGTGGTGCGCACCCGTGGCGATGACGGCCAGCACGAGACCGTCGGCCTCCCACCCCAGCTCGACGGACGTCGTGGTGTGCGGCGTGACGGCGGTGTCGATCAGGACGCCGTGCGCCTCGGTGCCGTGCAGCACCGCCAGCTGGTCCATCAGGCCGACTGGCGCGCCGACGAAGCCGGCCTCGGCGTGCTGGGCGACCAGGGCCACCTCGGTGCGGTCGAGGCCCAGGTCGAACAGGTCACCGATGGCCGAGGCGACGCCGCACGTCGTGGCCGCCGACGACGACAGCCCCGCGCCCGACGGCAGGCGCGACTCGAGTACCAGGTCGGCGCCGGGTACGGCGTGACCTCGATCGAGCAGGGCCCAGAT
Source organism: Aeromicrobium fastidiosum (assembly GCF_017876595.1). Lineage (NCBI taxonomy): Bacteria > Bacillati > Actinomycetota > Actinomycetes > Propionibacteriales > Nocardioidaceae > Aeromicrobium > Aeromicrobium fastidiosum. The sequence continues at coordinate 2,017,896 of NZ_JAGIOG010000001.1, forward strand.
CGTGCCGGCGACGTACGACGCCCAGCCGTCGACGTCGCCCGGCTGCACCGTCACCGCGAACGACACCTTGCTGGCTCCGGCCAGGTCGCTCCACACGTTGACCGCGCCGTCGTCGCGGGCTCGGGCCTTGACCGTCACGCTGCGGTCGATCGCCAGGGGCAGCACGGGGCCACCGTTGTAGTCGAGGTGCTCGCCGATCAGGTTCACCCGGCCGGGCACGTCCCACCGGCACACGTCAGTCACTTGCGTGACACTACCGAGGCGTGCGCGGGGCGAAGCGCTCCATCCACCCCTGCGCCGCGGTGGAGCGCCGCGGCAGGGCCACCTCGAGGGGCAGCTTCGCGTCGGGAGCGAAGACGATCAGACGTCGGCGGGTGCCCCGGCACATGCGGCCCGGACCGTCGAAGCGCTTCAGGGAGCGGCTGCGGACCCACGAGCCCTCCGTCCACCGGCGTGGGCCCGACAGGCGGGTGACGACGTCGAGCGGCGCAGGTCCGCCCCTGCTGATGCGCAGGAGAAACCGGCCGTTGCCGTCGTCCCCCGGCAGGTTGGACGAGGAGCGGAGGTGGACGTCGGTGGTGCCGTGCGCGAGCAGCCACCCGCGCCAGCGTCGGGCGGCGACCCCGCCCCACACGCCCACCGCCAGCGCGACGAGCGCACCCATCGCCACCATGAACAGGGGGAAGTCGACCCAGAACGGGTGGTTGGCGTTGGAGGGGGTGCGGAACTCGCTGGGAGAGTCGGGGTCGTAGACGACGGTGATCCTCGATCCCTCGGGGTGGTGCTTGGGCGACTCGCCCTCCAAGGTGCCGCCGAACCGCTTCCCGTCGACCTCGTAGCTGACGTACAGGGTGTCGGGAAACTGGCGCATGCCGTTGCCGACGTAGCCACCCGTGACCGTCGCCGACGTCTCGACCCCGTCGCGCAGGGCGGCGTCGTCCTGGCGCAGGAGCACCGTCCAGATCGCGCCGACGACCAGCATGACGACGACCGCGCCGACGACCAGTCGGGACGCGCGGCGGACGTGAGCTCGCCACGCGGCCCGAACCGCGGGGTCGTGCCACGCGGCCATGTCGACGTCGTCCGAGGAGGGAACCGGCATGCGCACACGCTACGGCTCGCAGCGGCTGGCAGAATCGTCCCCATGCCTGCCGACCGTCGACCACGCGTGCTGTCCGGGGCTCAGCCCACGGCCGACTCGTACCACCTGGGCAATTACTTCGGCGCGTTCAAGCAGTGGGTCGCCCTGCAGGACGAGTTCGAGGCGTTCTACTTCGTGCCCGACCTGCACGCCATCACCGTCGAGTACGACCCCGCGCTGCTGCGCGAGCGCACGTACATCGCCGCGGCCCAGTTCCTCGCGGCGGGCGTCGACCCCGAGCGCAGCGCCCTGTTCGTGCAGAGCCATGTGCCCGAGCACGCCCAGCTCGCCTGGGTGCTGGGCGGCATCACGGGCTACGGCGAGGCCAGCCGCATGACGCAGTTCAAGGACAAGAGCGCCAAGGGCGGGCAGGACGTCTCGAGCGTCGGGCTGTTCACCTACCCGATCCTCATGGCCGCCGACATCCTGCTCTACCAGGCCGACAAGGTCCCCGTCGGCGAGGACCAGCGCCAGCACGTCGAGCTGACGCGCAACCTCGCGCAGCGGTTCAACCACCGCTTCGGCGAGACGTTCACGGTGCCCGAGGCACACATCGTCAAGGCGACCGCCAAGATCTACGACCTGCAGGACCCGACCAAGAAGATGAGCGGCTCCAACCAGTCGCACGCGGGCGTCGTCGACCTGACCGACACCCCCAAGCAGGTCGCCAAGAAGCTGCGCTCGGCCGTGACCGACTCCGGCACCGAGATCTCGTTCGACCCCGTCGAGAAGCCCGGCATCTCCAACCTCCTGTCGATCTACTCCGCGCTCACCGGTGAATCGGTGGAGGCGATCGTCACGGAGTTCGAGGGACGCCAGTACGGGCACCTCAAGGTCGCCCTGGGCGATCTGCTGGCCGAGTTCGTCGGCGCGTTCGGCGACCGCACGCGTGAGCTGCTCGACGACCGCGGCGAGCTCGACCGCGTCCTCGCCCGCGGCGCCGAGCAGGCCAGCGAGGTCGCGTCCACGACGCTCGACCTCGTGTACGAGCGGTCGGGGTTCGTGCGGGGCATCCGGCCGTGACGATCATCGGCGTCGCGATCCCCGTGCCCGACCCCTTCGGGTCGCTGCTGCGGGAGAAGCGCGCCGACTTCGGCGATCCCATGGCCGAGACGGTTCCGAGCCACGTCACGCTGATCCCGCCGACCGAGGTCGCCGACGCCGAGCTGGAGGTCGTCTGCGACTCGCTCGAGCGGGCCTCCGCAGCCCTGCCCGCGTTCCCGATGCGGCTGCGGGGGACGGGCACGTTCCGTCCGGTGTCGCCCGTCGTGTTCGTCGCCGTCAGCCAGGGCATCTCCTACACCGAGATGCTCGCCCAGTGCGTCCGCGAGGCCCTCAACAGCCCCGAGCCGGAGTTCCCGTTCCACCCGCACGTCACGGTCGCGCACAACCTCGACGACCCGAGCCTCGACCGCGCGTACGAGGACCTCGCCGACTTCGAGTGCGAGTTCACGGTCAGCGAGTTCGCCCTCTACCACCACGAGGACGCCTCCGGCTGGGTGCCGCAGCGAGCGTTCTCGCTCGGCAGCTAGACGACTTCGAGATCGCTGCCGCCGACCGTCGTCAGGTGGTCGAGCAGCTCGGCCTTGAACGCCTGGGCCGCCAGGGGGAGCGCCTCGGAGCTGCGGTGGGCCAGGGCGACGACCCGGTCGAGCGGCGGGTTGCCTAGGTGCGACACCTTGAGCTGGGGTCGGGTCGACAGCACCATGCTGGGCACGACCGCGTGCCCGAGCCCGGCTTCGACGAAGCGCAGGACGGCCGACATCTCGCCGCCCTCGACCGCGAGCCGGGGCTCGAAGCCCGCCTGTGCGCAGGCGCGGAGCGTGACGTCGCGCAGGTCGTAGCCCTCGCGGAACATCACGAGGGGGAGGTCGCGCAGGTCGCTGACGTCCATGCGGTCCGGCACGTCGGACGACGCGGGGCTCGCCAGCACGAGCCGTTCGCGCAGCACGGGTGTCGTCTCGATGTCGGGCTCGTCGCTGTGCAGCGGGACGATCAGCAGCGCGACGTCGAGTCGTCCCTGCGCGAGCTCGCGGGTCAGCACGCGGGAGCCGGCCTCCTGCACCTCGAGGTCGATCGCGGGATACATCTCGTGGAAGCGGGTCAGCGCCTGCGGCAGCAGCCCGTCGCACAGCGATGGCGTGGCACCGAGTCGCACGCGGCCACGTCGCAGGTTCGCGACCTCGTGCACCGTCCGCTCGGCGCTCTCGACGTCGATCAGGATGCGCTGCGCGTGGGGGAGCAGCGCCTCGCCGGCACTCGTCAGCTCGATGCCGCTGCGTCCCCGGACGAACAAGGGAGTGCCGAGCGAGTTCTCCAGGACCCTGATCTGCTTGGACAGCGTGGGCTGCGAGACCCCCGCCAGGTCGGCGGCCCTCGTGAAGTGCCGGGTGCGGGCGACGGCCACGAAGTAGGAGAGCTGATGTATCTGCACTGGTCAAGTGTGTCATAGCCAACGGCTATGAAGGATGCCCTCAACTAGACTTAGCGCGAATCGCCGAACCGTCCTACTGTGTGATCGTGGCAACTACCCAAACTGCGAAGCGGCCGTCAGCGAAGCGTTCGACCGTCGCCCTGAAGTATTCGATGGCGGTGTCGGGGCTCATCATGTTGGGCTACCTGCTCGTCCACATGTACGGCAACCTGAAGTTCTTCCAGGGTCCTGAGAAGTTCGACAGCTACCTCGAGGGTCTCGACGACATCCTCTACCCGTACCTCCCGCACGAGGGCGCGCTCTGGATCATCCGGGTCGTCCTGACGACAGCCCTGGTCGTCCACGTCTACGCCGCGATCACGCTGTGGCGTCGCAACAAGGCAGCAGCGGGCTTCGTCGGCAACACGCGCTACCACACCAAGCAGAACAAGACGGGCGTCCAGCGCAGCTACGCCTCCTTCACGATGCGCTGGGGCGGCATCATCCTGCTTCTGTTCATCATCGGCCACGTCGCGCAGATGCTGCCCAACTGGCTCTCGCCCGGCGGCGCGTCCGACAGCAAGTACGACCGCGTCGTCAACGGCTTCGAGCTGTGGTGGGTCGTCCTGCTCTACACGATCGGCCTGGTCGCGGTGGGCTTCCACCTCGCGCACGGCTTCTGGAGCGCGCTCACCACGCTGGGTCAGAACCACAGCTCGACCCGCAAGTCGTCGCGCATCACCGCGGTGTCGATCGGTCTGGCCGTCATCATCGCCGGCGGCTTCCTGACCGTCCCCTTCGCCGTCTTCTTCTTCGGAGCTGGATCATGACCATCACTGAGCCGTACAAGAACCCGTCCGAGCAGTTCCACGCCATCGGCGACGACATCCACGACGCCAAGGCGCCGAGCGGACCCATCGAGAAGCGCTGGGACGACCGCAAGTTCAACGCCAAGCTCGTCAACCCGGCCAACCGCCGCAAGATCAGCGTCATCATCGTCGGCACCGGTCTGGCCGGTGCCTCGGCGGCCGCGACGCTGGGCGAGGCCGGTTACCACGTCAAGAGCTTCTGCTACCAGGACAGCCCGCGCCGCGCGCACTCGATCGCCGCGCAGGGTGGCATCAACGCCGCCAAGAACTACCGCAACGACGGCGACAGCATCTACCGGTTGTTCTACGACACGGTCAAGGGCGGCGACTTCCGCGCCCGCGAGTCCAACGTCTACCGCCTCGCGCAGGTGTCGGTGAACATCATCGACCAGTGCGTCGCGCAGGGCGTCCCGTTCGCCCGCGAGTACGGCGGACTGCTCGACAACCGCTCGTTCGGTGGCGTGCAGGTGTCGCGCACGTTCTACGCCCGCGGCCAGACCGGACAGCAGCTGCTGATCGGTGCCTACCAGGCGCTCGAGCGGCAGGTCGGTGCCGGCACGGTCGAGATGAACACGCGCCACGAGATGCTCGAGCTGATCATGGTCGACGGCCGCGCCCGTGGCGTCATCGTCCGCGACATGGTCACGGGAGAGATCGAGACGCACACGGCCGACGCGGTCGTGCTGGCCACCGGCGGCTACGGCAACGTGTTCTTCCTGTCGACCAACGCCATGGGATCCAACACGACGGCCACGTGGCGCGCGCACCGCAAGGGCGCGTACTTCGCCAACCCCTGCTACACGCAGATCCACCCCACCTGCATCCCGGTGTCCGGTGACTACCAGAGCAAGCTGACGCTGATGAGCGAGTCGCTGCGCAACGACGGCCGCATCTGGGTGCCCAAGAAGATGAACGACGAGCGCCTGGCCAGCGAGATCCCCGAGGACGAGCGCGACTACTACCTCGAGCGCATCTACCCGGCGTTCGGCAACCTGGTGCCCCGCGACATCGCGTCGCGCGCCGCCAAGTACCAGTGCGACGCCGGCAAGGGCGTCGGTCCCGGCGGGCTCGGGGTCTACCTCGACTTCGCCGAGGCGATCGACCGTCTGGGCCGTCCGGCCGTCGAGGCCAAGTACGGCAACCTGTTCGACATGTACGCGCAGATCACCGGCGAGGACCCCTACTCCGAGCCCATGCGCATCTACCCGGCCGTGCACTACACGATGGGCGGACTGTGGGTCGACTACGACCTGCAGAGCAACCTGACGGGTCTGTTCGTGGCCGGCGAGGCCAACTTCTCCGAGCACGGTGCCAACCGGCTCGGCGCCTCGGCCCTCATGCAGGGCCTGGCCGACGGCTACTTCGTCCTGCCGAACACGCTGGCCAACTACCTGGCCGACGGCCCCTTCGAGAAGGTCGCCGACGACCACCCAGCGGTCGTCGAGGCCAAGCAGGCCGTCGAGCAGCGCATCGCGACGTTCCTCGGCATCAACGGCACCCGCACGGTCGACTCGTACCACAAGGAGCTCGGCCAGATCATGTGGGACTACTGCGGCATGGAGCGCACCGAGGAGGGCCTGACCAAGGCCATCGGCATGATCCGTGACCTCAAGACCGACTTCTGGGCCAACGTCAAGGTCACCGGAGTCAACGAGGAGCTCAACCAGACGCTCGAGCGGGCCGGCCGTGTCGCCGACTTCTTCGAGCTCGGCGAGCTCATGTGCATCGACGCGCTCAACCGCCGCGAGTCGTGCGGCGGCCACTTCCGCGCCGAGAGCCAGACCGAGGACGGCGAGGCGCTGCGTCACGACGACGAGTTCGCCTACGTGTCGGCCTGGGAGTACGGCGACAAGCAGCCCACGCTGCACAAGGAACCACTCGAATACGAGTACGTCGAGATGAAGTCGAGGAGCTACAAGTGAACATCACCGTGCGCGTCTGGCGCCAGAAGAACGCCGACGACAAGGGCAAGATGGTCACGTACGGCGTCGAGGACGTCAGTGAACACATGTCGTTCCTCGAGATGCTCGACGTCCTCAACGAGCAGCTGACGCTGAGCGGCGACGACCCGATCGCCTTCGACCACGACTGCCGCGAGGGCATCTGCGGTGCGTGCGGCGTCGTCATCAACGGTCAGGCCCACGGGCCGCAGACCACGACGACGTGCCAGCTGCACATGCGCAGCTTCGAGGACGGTGCCGTCATCGACATCGAGCCGTGGCGCGCCGGTGCGTTCCCGGTCGTCAAGGACCTCGTCGTCGACCGCGGCGCGTTCGACCGCATCATCCAGGCCGGTGGCTTCATCTCCGCGCCGACCGGATCGGCACCCGAGGCCAACAACCTTCCCGTCCGCAAGGAAGACGCCGACCACGCCTTCGAGTCGGCCGCCTGCATCGGCTGTGGTGCCTGCGTCGCGGCGTGCCCCAACGGCTCGGGCATGCTGTTCACGGCTGCCAAGATCACGCACCTGGGCCTGCTGCCGCAGGGTCAGCCGGAGCGCGACTCCCGCGTCATCGGCATGATCGAGCAGCACGACCACGAGGGCTTCGGCGGCTGCACCAACATCGGCGAGTGCACCTCGTCGTGCCCCAAGGGCATCCCGCTCGACACCATCAGCCGCCTCAACCGCGACCTCCTCGGAGCGCTCGCCAAGGGCAAGGCGTAGCGGCGCGCGGCTTCGCCGCATCCGCTGTTCGTCCCTCACAGCGGCCAGGCTTCGCCTGGGCGCCTGTCTTCGCTCGCTGCGCTCGCTCGACCCATGGTCGGGCGGGCGCAGCTGGCGTCTGACGCCTAGGCTTCGGGGATGAGTTCTGCTCCTACGTCCTCGCTGGATGGGTGGGTGGTGTCGTCGTTCACGGGCGGCGAGCTCACCCACGACTGCTACGAGAAGGGCAGCGGACCTGGTGTCGTCCTGATCCCCGAGATCCCCGGCATGACGCCCGAGGTGCTGGGCCTGGCCGATCACCTCGTCGACCAGGGCTTCACGGTCGTCGTGCCGTCGCCGTTCGGCACGCCCGGTCGTGGGATGTCGGCCGGCTACGCGGTCGGCGTGATGGCGCGCCTGTGCGTCTCGTCGGAGTTCCGGGCGTTCGCGACCCGGTCGGCTCGTCCGATCAGCGAGTTCCTGCGGGCGGTCGCCCGCGACCTCGACGCCCGCACGCCCGGAACCGGCGTCGGCGTCATCGGGATGTGCTTCACGGGCGGGTTCGCGCTCGCCGCAGCCGTCGACGACTCGGTAACGGCTCCGGTCATGAGCCAGCCGTCGGTGCCGTTCCCGATCGGCGGTGCCCGGCAGGCCGACGTGGGCCTGTCGCCGGACGAGCTCGCGACCGTCAAGCGGCGGGTCGTCGACGACGGACTCTGCGTGATGGGCCTACGGTTCAGCGAGGACAGGGCGGTCTCGCCCAAGCGGTTCGCCGCCCTCCGGGAGCACCTGGGGGACGCCTTCGAGGTCATCGAGCTCGACTCGTCGGAGGGCAACGCCGGCGGGTTCTCCAAGAGCGCCCACTCCGTCCTCACCCACGAGGTGCGCGAGGGCAACGAGGCCATGGCCGCCCGTGACCGCGTCGTCGCCTTCCTCCACGAACGCCTCACCCCTGCACCCCCCTCTCGCTGACGCGTGGGTTCCGCCCCGCCGACGCGTGGCTTTCGCCATGCGTCGGCGGGCGCGACCCACGCGTCAGGGAGGCGGAACCCGCGCCTCGACATGTGGTTAGCGTGGGTAATTTGTTATGCTAAGGATATGCCCACCGATGCTCATCAGCTCGCCCGGGCGGTGGCACGGCTCAACCGGCGCCTCCGCCAGGAGCGGCACAGCGACCTGACGCCCACCCAGCTGTCCGTGCTCGGCGCGATCCGTCAGCTGGGTCGCGCGACGCCGACCGCGATCGCCGCGCACGAGCGCGTCCAGCCCCCGTCGATCACCCGATCCCTCAACTGCCTCGTCGACGACGGGTACGCGATCCGCGAGCCCCACCCCGACGACGGCCGGCAGGTGCTCGTCTCGGTCTCCGAGCAGGGGGAGGCGGTGCTGGCGGAGGAGCGCGAACGCCGCGACCAGTGGCTCGCACACGGTCTGGCCGAGCTGACCGAGTCCGAGCGCGCCACCCTGGAGGAGGCTGCCGCGCTGCTGGAACGGCTGTCCGCCCGGTGAGCCCCACGTTCAGCGCGCTGGCGGTGCGCAACTACCGCATCTACATCCTCGGCGCGATCGTCTCCAACACCGGCACCTGGATGCAGCGCATCGGCCAGGACTGGCTCGTGCTGCAGCTCACGAACAGCGGCACGGCGCTCGGCATCACGACGGGGCTCCAGCTGCTGCCGGCGCTGCTGTTCTCGCCGATCGCCGGGGTCGTCGCCGACCGGGTGCCCAAGCGGACGATCCTGCGGTGCACGCAGATCGCGATGGCGGTGCCTGCCGCGCTGCTGGGCATCCTTGCCGTCACGGGCGTCGTGCAGGCGTGGCACGTCTACCTCCTGGCGTTCGTCTTCGGCATCGGGACGGCCTTCGACGCCCCCGCACGCCAGTCGTTCGTCGTCGAGATCGTCGGCCCCAAGGACCTCGCCAACGCCGTAGGCCTCAACTCGGCCTCGTTCAACCTGGCCCGCATGATCGGCCCCGCCGTCGCGGGCCTGTTGATCGCCGCGCTCGGCTCGGGCGTGCGCGCCGCCGGATGGGTCATCCTCGTCAACGCCGTGAGCTATCTCGCGGTGCTGACGTCGCTGCAGCTGCTCGACCCCCGCCACCTGACGCCGTCGGAGGTCACCGGCACGCGCAAGCACGCCGTCCGCGACGGCATCACGTACGTGCGGTCGCGCCCCGACCTCGTCCTGATCCTCACCTGCGTGTTCTTCGTCGGCACGTTCGGCATGAACTTCCAGATGACCAGCGCCCTCATGGCCACCCAGGTCTTCGGCAAGGGGGCGGGGGAGTACGGGCTGCTGGCCTCGATCATGGCGCTCGGCTCGCTCGCGGGTGCGCTGCTGGCCGCCCGTCGGGCGCGTCCCCGGCTTCGGTTCGTGGTGCTGGCCGGCGCAGCCTTCAGCGTCACCGAGATCGTCGCCGGACTGATGCCGACCTACGTCACCTTCGCCGCCGTGCTGCCGGTGCTGGGCCTGTGCGCCCTCACGATGGTGACGTCGGCCAATGCCACGATCCAGCTGACGTCCAGCCCCATGATGCGCGGACGCGTCGCAGCGCTCTACCTCATGGTGTTCATGGGAGGGACGCCCGTGGGGGCGCCGCTCGTGGGCTGGGTCGGCGAGACCTTCGGGGCCCGCTGGATGCTGCTGGGCGGCGGGGGCGTGACCCTCCTCGGCATCGCCGCGGCGACCGCCTGGTACTTCGGCACGCAGGACGCCCAGCGCGAGGAGTTGCGCCGCGGCCTGCGGGACCTACCGTGGAGTCATGCACGTCGAGCGCACCTTCACGGTGTCGAGATCCGTTGAGGACGTCTTCGACTACCTCAGCGACTTCGAGAACACCAACCACTGGGACCCCGGCACGATCCAGACGCGTCGCACGGGCGGTGACGGCGGCATCGGCACGACGTACGCCAACCGGTCGTCGTTCGCGGGCCGAGAGGTCGAGCTGACGTACGAGACGATCGGCTTCGACCGTCCGACGTTCTTCTCGGCGCGGGGCACCAACCGGCAGTCGACCGCGACCGACACCATGACGTTCACGCGCGACGGCGACCGCACCCAGATCCACTACCGGGCCGACTTCCAGTTCCGCGGCATCGTCAAGTACCTCGCCCCGCTCGTGGTCAAGCCGAAGCTCGCGGCGCTCGCCGACGAGACCGTCGAGCACATCCGCGGCGCGCTCGAGGGCGAGGGCGGGCTAGCCTGAGGGAATGTCCCCGTCCCTGGCCGAGTCGATCGCCCGCTCCATCGACGTGGTCACGCCCGACCTGATCGAGGTGCGCCGCGACCTGCACGCCTACCCGGAGCTGTCGTGGCACGAGGAGCGGACGACTGACATCGTGGCCGTCTGGATGGACAAGCTCGGGGTGTCGTACGAGCGCTTCGAGGGCACCGGCCTGATGGCCGAGATCGGACCCACGGAGGGTCCCATCGTGGCCCTGCGCGCCGACCTCGACGCGCTGCCCGTCATCGACACCTCGCAGGACCCCTGGAAGTCGACGGTTCCCGGCGTGTCCCACTCGTGCGGCCACGACGTCCACGTGTCGGCGCTGCTGGGTGCCGCGGTGGCGCTGGCGCACGTCCACGCCGAGCACGGTCTGCCGGTGCGGGTACGGCTGATCTTCCAGCCCGCCGAGGAGGTCATGCCCGGTGGCGCGCTCAAGCTGCTGGCCGCCGGTGCCCTCAAGGGCGTGTCGCGCATCTTCGCGCTGCACTGCGACCCGTCGCTCGACGTCGGGCAGGTCGGTCTGCGCGAGGGACCCATCACGGGCGCGTCCGACCACATCGTGGTGCACCTGAGCGGTCGCGGCGGGCACACGTCGCGCCCCCACCTGACCGAGGACCTCACGTACGCGCTCGGCAGCCTGCTGACCCAGCTGCCGGCCGTGCTCTCGCGACGGTTCGACCCCCGCGCCGGGGCCAGCATGGTGTGGGGCCAGATCCGCTCCGGCAACGCGGCCAACGTCATCCCGTCCACGGGCGAGCTCAGCGGCACGCTGCGCATGCTCGACGCGGCCGCCTGGCACCAGGCCGAGCACCTCGTCCGCGGCCTCATCAGCGACATCATCGAGCCGTTCGGGGTCAGCGCCGACGTCACGTACACGCGCGGCGTCCCGCCCGTCGTCAACGACTTCGGGGCCACCGAGATCCTGCGCCGCGCGGTCTCGCAGGCCGTCGGTCCCGCGGGTGTCGCGTCGACCGCCCAGAGCCTCGGCGGCGAGGACTTCGCGTGGTACGTCGAGGCGGTTCCCGGGTCGATGGGACGCCTCGGCACCCGCACCCCCGACGGGCCGACGTACGACCTGCACCAGGGCAACCTGCGGGTCGACGAACGGGCGATCGCGGTCGGCGCGAAGGTGCTGGCCATCGCCGCCGTCAGCTGATCGGTCCCTCCTGACGCTCGGCAGGTGAAGAAACGGTTACAGCGCCCGGCAATCCCTGCGAGGCCCTCCCGAACGACCCGCCCGGACACTAGGGTCGGTCACGAGTGCCGGGCTTCCCGGCTCCGTATCAAGGAGGAACTGTGCGTCGATTGACCAAGCTTTCCGCCGTCGCCGCCGTGGCCGCGCTCGCTCTCGCGGGCTGCGGAGGCAGCGACAGCAAGGGTGGCGGAGGCGACAAGCCCGCTGCCAGCGACGACGTCTGCAAGACCGCCGACGGTGACGGCCCGAAGATCGGCCTGGCGTACGACGTCGGCGGACGCGGCGACCAGTCGTTCAACGACTCGGCCTACGCGGGTCTCGAGAAGGCCGTCAGCGACTTCGACGCCACCTGCATCGAGGGCGAGGCGACCGACGGCGAGGCCGAGTCGGCCCGCGAGGACCGTCTGCGCAACATGGCCGAGAACGGTGCCACCGCGGTCGTCGGCGTGGGCTTCGCCTACAGCGAGTCGGTCAACGCCGTGGCCCCCGACTTCCCCGAGGTCAACTTCGCGGTCATCGACGGCTTCGACCCCGACGACAAGGCCAACGACAACGTGGCCTACCTCGGCTTCGCGGAGGAGCAGGGCTCGTACCTCGTCGGCGTCGCCGCCGCCGAGAAGAGCAAGACCGGCACGATCGGCTTCGTCGGTGGTGTCAACAACGAGCTGATCCAGAAGTTCGAGGCCGGCTACACCGCGGGCGCCAAGGCCGCCAAGCCCGACATCAAGGTCGAGGTCGCCTACATCCAGGAGTCCGACCTGTCGGGCTTCGGTGACCCCGCCGGCGGCAAGGCTGCTGCCACGGGCGAGTTCGACAAGGGTGCCGACGTGGTCTACCACGCGGCCGGTGGCTCGGGCTCGGGCGTCTTCGACGCCGCGGTCGAGGCCGGCGAGGGCAACTGGGCGATCGGTGTCGACTCCGACCAGTACCTCACGGCGACCGCTTCGCAGAAGCCGTTCATCCTGACGTCGATGCTCAAGCGCGTCGACACCGCGACCTACGACTTCGCCAAGTCGATCGACGCGGGCAAGCCGCTGGTCAGCTACACGGTCTATGACCTCAAGCAGGACGGCGTCGGCTACTCGACGTCCAACGAGTCGGCGATCAGCGACCTCACGGCCGGCATCGACGAGTACAAGGCCAAGATCATCTCCGGAGAGGTCACGGTCCCGACCAAGCCGTAGTGCACGGTCGACAGCAGCACAGCAGGATCAGCACCATCAGCACGTGACGACGAACCTGGGCTGGCGCGGTAGCGTTCAGCCCAGGTTCGTCGTCGTCCGAGCAGCAGCGAGTGCCCAGCCACCGACCTCGTCGAGGCCGGCCCAGAGAAGTCGTACGTAGGGAGTGTCCGTGCCGTCTGCAGTCGATGCAGTACAGCTGCGGGGGATCGGCAAGCGGTTCCCCGGAGTCATCGCCAACCATGATGTCGACGTCACGATCCGTCCCGGGACCGTCCACGCCCTGATCGGCGAGAACGGCGCCGGCAAGTCGACGCTGATGAAGATCCTCTACGGCGTCCAGCGTCCCGACGACGGCACCATCACGATCGAGGGCAAGCCGGTCGTCCTCAAGTCGCCGACCGAGGCCATCGAGGCCGGTGTCGGCATGGTGTTCCAGCACTTCATGCTGGCCGACAACCTCACGGTGCTCGAGAACATGGTTCTGGGTGCCGAGAAGCTGCACGGCATCGGCGACGGTGCGCGCACCGAGATCCGTCGCATCTCCGACCGGTTCGGCTTCGACCTCGACCCCGACGTGCTGGTCGAGAAGCTCGGCGTCGCGGCCCGGCAGCGCCTCGAGATCGCCAAGGTGCTCTACCGCGGCGCCCGCATCATCATCCTCGACGAGCCGACCGCCGTCCTGGTTCCGCAGGAGGTCGACGCCCTGTTCGTCAACCTCCGCGAGCTCAAGGCGGCCGGCAACTCGGTGCTGTTCATCTCGCACAAGCTCGACGAGGTGCTCGCGATCTCCGACGACATCACGGTCATGCGCCGTGGCACGACGGTCGGCACCGCCGATCCGGCGACCGCCACCAAGCACGAGCTGGCGGAGCTGATGGTCGGCTCCGAGCTGCCCTCGCCCGAGACCGAGGAGTCGACCGTCACCGACACCGTGCAGCTGTCGCTGTCCGGCGTCACCCTGACCGACGAGGCAGGCCGCAACCTGCTGACCGATCTGTCGCTGACGATCCGTCGCGGCGAGGTGCTCGGCATCGCAGGCGTCGAGGGCAACGGTCAGGCCGAGCTGGTCGAGACCATCATGGGCATGCGCATCCCCACCGCGGGCCGCATCATGCTGGGCGACGAGGACGTCACGCACTGGCACACGCGTCAGCTGCGCGAGGCCGGCATCGGCTACATCCCCGAGGACCGGCACCGCCACGGCCTGCTGCTCGACGCGCCGCTGTGGGAGAACCGCATCCTGGGTCACCAGACCCGGCCCCCCAGCTCGAAGGGCATGTGGATCAACCGCAAGGGTGCGCGCAAGGACACCGAGCGCATCGTCGCCGACTACGACGTCCGCGCCCCCGGCATCGACACGCCGTCGCGAGCGCTCTCGGGCGGCAACCAGCAAAAGCTCATCGTCGGCCGCGAGATGAGCGGCGACCCCGTGCTCCTGATCGCGTCGCACCCCACCCGCGGCGTCGACGTCGGCGCGCAGGCGGCGATCTGGGACCACATCAAGCGGGCCCGCCGGGCCGGCCTGGCGGTGCTGCTGATCTCGGCCGACCTCGACGAGCTGATCGGCCTGTCCGACACGATCCAGGTCATCCTGCGCGGACGCTTCGTGGGCACCTTCGACCCGGCGAGCGTGACCCCGCAGGACCTCGGCACGGCGATGACAGGAGGAGCGGCATGACGAGTCGCGTGAAGTCGATCGGCCTGGCGCTGCTGGCACCGGCCATCGCGGTGCTGCTCAGCATCCTGGTCACGACCCTGGTCATCGCGGCCGTCGGCAGCTCGCCGGGCGAGTTCTGGTCGACGATGTTCGAGGTGCCCAAGCCGCGCCTGCGCGTCGACATCGTCAATCAGACGGCGATGATCTACATCGCCGCGGTCGCCGCGGCGATCGGATTCCGGATGGGGCTGTTCAACATCGGCCTCGAGGGCCAGTACACGATCGCCTCGTTCGCCGCCGCCTCGTTCGCGGGTGCGGCCTATCTCGGCGGCTTCGCCAACGTCATCGCCTCGCTCGCCGTCGCGATGCTCGTGGGAGCGGCGTGGTCGGGCATCGCGGGCATCCTCAAGACGACCCGCGGGGTCAGCGAGGTCATCTCGACGATCATGCTCAACGCGATCGCCGTGACGCTCGTCGGCTACTTCCTCAACAACTACGGGGTCAAGGAGGGCAACAGCGTCCACACCAAGAACCTGCCCGACGGCACGACGCTCGGCGGCTGGTCGCCGTTCGAGGACCGTGACGGGGAGATCTGGGCCCTCGCGATCATCGCGGTGCTCGTCGGCGTGGGCTTCTGGGTGCTGCTCAACAAGACCCGCTTCGGCTTCGACCTGCGCGCCAGCGGACAGTCCGAGAGCGCCGCGCTGGCCAGCGGCATCAACCCCAAGCGGATGATCCTGATCTCGATGATGCTCTCGGGTGCCGTGGCGGGTCTCATCTGGATGCCGGCCCTGTTCGGCGGTGCGCGCAACTACGGCACGTCCTTCCAGGTCGGCCTCGGCTTCCTCGGCATCGCGGTGGCCCTGCTGGGCCGCAACCGTCCGGTGGGGATGCTGTTCGGCGCGCTGCTGTTCGCGTTCCTCTCGGTCAAGTCCAACGACCTGACGTTCGGCACCGACGTGTCGCCGAGCATCGTCCAGATCACCCAGGGAGTCGCCGTGCTGGCGGTCGTCGTCACCTACGAGGTCGTGCGCCGATGGCGCACCCGGCTCGAGCAGCGAGCCGTCAGCCGTGAGCTGACCGGCACGACGGGAGCGACCGCATGAGCACCGCGACCGCATCGCGCAGGAGCGCGATCGTCGAGCGGCTCACCAAGAGCTGGCTCTACATCGGCCTGATCGGCATCGGCGTCGTGTCGTTCGTCCGCATCATCACCGACACCAACGACCTCACGGGGGCCGGCACGATCCGCGCCGCGATCATCGCGACGTGCCCCATCCTCGCCGCGGCACTGGGCGGGCTGTGGGCCGAGCGCGCGGGCGTCGTCAACATCGGCCTCGAGGGGCAGATGATCCTCGGCACGTGGGGTGCGGCGTTCTTCACGTACCACTACGGGCCGTGGGTCGGCATCCTCGGCGCGGCGCTGCTGGGCCTGATCGGTGGCCTGCTGCACGCCATCGCGACGGTCACGTTCGGCGTCGACCACATCGTGTCGGGCGTCGCGATCAACCTGATCGGTGCGGGTGCGGCGACGTACCTCGCCGAGGCGATCTTCCCCGAGTACGAGGGGGGCGGCCCGCGTCAGCTCAACGGGCTGGAGGCGCCGGCCCAGGTCACGATCCCCGGGGTCTCCGACCTGGCCAACACGATCGCCGACACGCACTGGTTCTTCGTCTCCGACGTCGCCTCGGTCGTCCAGGCGCTGACGACCAACATCTCGACGCTCAGCCTGCTGATCTTCGCCCTCGTGATCGTCTCGGCCCTCGTGCTGTGGCGGACGTCGTTCGGCCTGCGACTCCGGTCGTGCGGCGAGAACCCGCAGGCCGCCGAGACGCTCGGCATCAACGTCTACCTCTACAAGTACGTTGCCGTGCTCATCTCGGGCGCGCTGGCCGGCATCGGTGGTGGCTTCCTGGCGCTCGTCGCGTCCAGCGGCTTCAGCAACGGGCAGACCGGCGGCCGCGGCTACATCGGCCTGGCGGCGATGATCTTCGGCAACTGGCGTCCCGGCGGTCTGCTGGCCGGCGCGCTGACGTTCGGCTACACCGACTCCCTGCGGCTGCGCGACACCCAGTCGGTGCACTCTCTGCTGCTGCTCGTCGCGATCGGCCTGCTGGCCTTCGCGGCGTGGCGTGCCTACCGCCGTCAGGTCAAGGGCGCGCTGGTCGTCGCGGCGGCCGGTGCGGTGGTGCTGGCCTGGTTCCTGCTCACCGACAGCGTGCCGCGCGAGTTCACCGTCATGACGCCGTACGTCACGACGATGTTCGTGCTGGCACTGGGATCACAACGACTGCGCATGCCGGCGGCAGACGGCAAGCCCTACCGACGAGGGAGTGCCGGCTGATGGCGCTGGGCATCAACGGACCGGACGACCCGATCGACTGGGCATCGCTGACGAAGTACGCCACCGAGGTCATGGGGCGCGCCTATGCGCCCTACTCGCACTACAAGGTCGGCGTAGCGGGTCTCGTCGACGACGGCCGGGTCGTGCTGGGCTGCAACGTCGAGAACGCCGCCTACGGCGTGGCGCTGTGCGCCGAGTGCGGCATGGTCTCGGCGCTGCACTCGACCGGCGGCGGACGACTCATCGCGGTCGCGTGCGTCGACTCGCGCGGTGTCGCGCTGATGCCGTGCGGACGCTGCCGCCAGCTGTTGTGGGAGAACGGCGGGCCCGACATGCAGCTCATGACCCCCAGCGGCGTCAAGACCATGAACGAGGTGCTCCCTGACGCCTTCGGTGCCGACGACCTCGCCGCCGGACGTCCGGGCACCGCCGACCCGGTCGCGGAGTGACGCGCTACGCCGTGCAGCTCGACCCCGGGTCGCCGGCCTTCATCGCCGATCCCTACCCGGTGCTGGCGTCGCTGCGCGCGAGCGGCCCCGTGCTGTGGCACGAGCCGATGGGCACGTGGCTCGCGACGACGCACGACGCCGTCAGCCAGGTGCTGCGCGACCGCTCGTTCGGCAGGCTCTGGACCGACTGGGAGCCGGCCTCGCAGATGGAGCCGTTCAACGCCCTGCACCGCAACCAGATGATGGAAAATGAAGGTCAGACACACCGTAGGTTGCGGGCGTTGGTCTCGAAGGCATTTGGTCGCGGCCACGTCGAGCGCATGCGGCCCCGGATCGAGGCGTTGGCGGCGTCGATGGTCGCCGACCTGCCCGATGGCGAGCCCTTCGACCTGCTCGGCGACTATGCCGAGCCCATGCCGGTCTACGTCATCGCCGATCTGCTGGGCGTGCCCCGCGACGACCACACGAAGCTGCGCGACTGGTCGCAGGCCATCGTCCACATGTACGAGCCGGGCGTCGGGGCGCTGACCAAGGCGGCCGCGATCGAGGCCAGCACGGCGTTCTCCGACTACGTGCGCGGCGTCGTCGAGCAGCGTCGGTCCTCGCCGGGCGACGACCTCATCACCGATCTCATCGCGGCACGCGATCATGGGCACAGTAGTGCCCGTGACGAGGGATCCAAGCTCAGCGACGACGAGCTCGTCGCCTCGGTCGTGCTGCTGCTCAACGCGGGCCACGAGGCGTCCGTCAACGTCTTCGGCAACGGGTTCCACGCCCTGCTCGAGCACCCCGAGCAGCTGCGGCGCATCGTCTCGGGAGAGGTGTCGGTCGAGACCGCGCTCGAGGAGCTCATCCGCTACGACGCACCCCTGCAGCTGTTCGAGCGCACCGCGACCGCCGACGTCGAGGTCGCCGGCCAGCTCGTGCGGTCGGGCCAGCGGATCGCGTGCCTGATGGGATCGGCCAACCGCGACGCCGAGGTGTTCGCCGACGCCGACGTGTTCGACGTCGGGCGCGACCCCAACCCCCACGTCGGCTTCGGCATGGGCCTGCACTTCTGCCTGGGCGCGCCGCTGGCCCGCCTCGAGCTGCAGATCAGCATCCGCGCCCTGCTCGACCGATTCCCCGAGCTGCGCCTCGCGGGGGAGTCCCCGCGTCGCCCCACCTGGGTGCTGCGCGGCTACCAGAGAATCCCCGTCTCATCCTGACCCCGGAGGTCCCCATGACAGGCTCCACCCGCACCGAGGCCTTCGACGCCGTCGAGGTCATCGCCGCCAAGCGCGACCGCCACGAGCTCACCGATCCGCAGATCGACTGGGTCGTCGACGCCTACACGCGCGGCATCGTCGCCGACGAGCAGATGGCGGCGCTCGCGATGGCGATCCTGCTCAACGGCATGAACCGTCGTGAGATCAGCCGGTGGACGAACGCCATGATCGACAGCGGCGAGCGCATGGACTTCTCGTCGCTGTCGTGGGCGACGTCCGACAAGCACTCGACCGGCGGCGTCGGCGACAAGATCACGCTGCCGCTGGCGCCGCTCGTGGCGGCGTGCGGCGTGGCCGTCCCGCAGCTGTCGGGCCGCGGGCTGGGGCACACCGGCGGCACGCTCGACAAGCTCGAGGCCATCCCCGGGTGGCGTGCGGCGCTGACCAACGACGAGATGATGGCGCAGCTCGAGGACGTCGGCGCGGTCATCTGCGCCGCTGGTGCGGGCCTGGCCCCGGCCGACAAGAAGCTCTACGCGCTGCGCGACGTCACGGGCACCGTCGAGGCGATCCCGTTGATCGCGAGCTCGATCATGAGCAAGAAGATCGCTGAGGGCACGGGCTCGCTGGTGCTCGACGTCAAGGCCGGCTCGGGTGCCTTCATGAAGGACCTCGACCAGGCCCGCGAGCTGGCCGAGACGATGGTCGCGCTCGGCACCGACGCGGGCGTGCGCACGGTCGCGCTGCTCACCGACATGTCGACCCCGCTCGGGCTCACGGCGGGCAATGCGTGCGAGGTCGCCGAGTCGGTCGAGGTGCTGGCGGGCGGCGGACCGGCTGACGTCGTCGAGCTGACGGTCGCCCTGGCCCGCGAGATGCTCAGCGCCGCGGGCAAGGACGACAAGGACCCGGCCGACGTCCTGGCCTCCGGCGCGGCGATGGACGTCTGGAAGCGGATGATCTCGGCGCAGGGCGGCGACCCCGACGCCGCTCTGCCGACCGCTCGCGAGACGCACGTCGTCACGGCACCCGAGTCGGGCACGCTGACCCGTCTCGACGCCATGGCGGTCGGCGTCGCCGCCTGGCGGCTCGGAGCGGGCCGCTCGCGACCGGGCGAGCAGGTACAGGCCGCCGCAGGTGTCGTGATGCACGCCAAGCCCGGCGACGCCGTCACGGCCGGTCAGCCGCTCATGACGCTGCACACCGACACGCCCGAGCGCTTCGACCGTGCGATCGCTGCGCTCACAGGCGGGTACGACATCGGTGCCGCCGGTGCGCGGACATCCAGCGTGGTCCTCGACCGGATCGGTTAGGTTCGCACGATGCGCATGTTCAACAACAGCAGTGAGATCGCAGCGGCCGCGGGCGAAGAGCTCGGCGTCAGCGAGTGGGTCGGCATCACGCAGGACCGCATCGACATGTTCGCCGACGCGACCGGTGACCGCCAGTGGATCCACGTCGACACCGAGCGCGCCGCGCAGGGCCCGTTCGGGGCGACGATCGCCCACGGCTACCTGACCCTGTCGCTCATCCCGTTCCTCGGGGCGCAGGTCTTCGCCTTCGCGGGCGACATGGCGCGGGTCAACTACGGACTCAACAAGGTGCGGTTCGTCTCGCCCGTCACGGTGAAGTCGAAGGTGCGCAGCAGCGTGTCGATGCTCGACGTCACCGACATCGAGAAGGGTCAGCAGGTCACGCTGCAGCACACCATCGAGATCCGCGGCAACGACAAGCCGGCCTGCGTCGCGGAGACCGTCACGCTGCTCATGGCGTCGTGACACGATGACCTGGTGACTGCCACCACCGAACAGATTCAGAAGGCCCCCAAGGTCGCGCTCCACGAGCACCTCGACGGCGGGGTCCGCCCTGCCACGATCGTCGAGATCGCCGCCGAGATCAGGCACGACCTGCCGGCCGAGGGTGCCGCGGCGCTCGGCACGTGGTTCGAGGAGGCGTCCAGCTCAGGCTCGCTGGTGCGCTACCTCGAGACCTTCGTGCACACCGTCGCGGTCATGCAGCGTCCCGAGGACCTCGCCCGTGTTGCCCGCGAGTCGGTCGTCGACCTGGCCACCGACGGATGCGTCTACGCCGAGCTGCGCTGGGCCCCCGAGCAGCACCAGTCGGCGGGACTCTCCCTGCACGAGGCCGTCGAGGCCGTGCAGGCCGGCATCGACGAGGGACGCGCCGAGGCCGAGTCGCTGGGGCACCCCATCGTGGTGGGTCAGCTGCTCACGGCGATGCGGCACGCCAAGCGCGGCATGGAGATCGCCGAGATCGCGGTCGAGTACCGCTCGCGGGGCGTCGCGGGCTTCGACATCGCGGGGGCCGAGGACGGCTTCCCGCCGATCCTGCACCTCGAGGCCTTCGAGTACCTGCGGCGCGAGAACGCGCACTTCACGATCCACGCGGGCGAGGCGTTCGGGCTGCCGTCCATCTGGCAGGCGATCCAGCGGTGCGGGGCCGAGCGCCTCGGCCACGGCGTCCGCATCGTCGACGACATCGACTGGGACGCCCCGGGCGGTCCCGTGCTGGGCGACCTCGCCGCCTACATCCGCGACCGGCGCATCCCGCTCGAGATGTGCCCGTCGTCCAACCTGCAGACCGATGCGGTCCCCGGCATGACCTCGATCGCCGACCACCCGATCGGCAGGCTCAAGGACCTCGGCTTCAGGGTCACGGTCAACTGCGACAACCGGCTCATGAGCGGCACGTCGATGACGCGGGAGTTCGAGCTGCTCGTCGACGCCTTCGGCTACGACCTCGACGACGTCCGCTGGTTCACGATCAACGCCATGAAGAGCGCCTTCCTGCCCTTCGACCAGCGGCTCGCGCTGATCAACGACGTCATCAAGCCGGGGTACGCGGCCCTCGCACGCTGAGCCTGACGTTCTGACCGACACGCCGACGGCGTGTCTGCAGAAACGTCAGGCCCAGCGGGGGTCAGGCCGCCTGCTCGCTGCGCTCGCTCGCCACGTCCTCCAGGGCGTAGGCCAGGATCTCGGCGACGTCGGCGACCGGCCGCACGTCGAGCTCGGCCAGCACCTCGTCCGGGACGTCGGCCAGATCGACCTCGTTGCGAGCGGGGATGAAGACGGTCTTCAGCCCGGCACGCTGCGCGGCCATGAGCTTCTGCTTGACGCCGCCGATCGGCAGCACCCGCCCGTTGAGCGTGACCTCGCCGGTCATGCCGACGTCGGCGCGCACGTTGCGCCCGAGGGCCAGTGACGTGAGCGCCGTGACCATCGTGACGCCCGCGGACGGTCCGTCCTTGGGCACCGCGCCGGCCGGCACGTGCAGGTGGATCGACCGCTCCAGCGTCGCCGGGTCGATGCCGATCGCCTCGGCGTGCGACCTGACGTAGGTCAGTGCGATGTGCGCCGACTCCTTCATGACGTCGCCGAGCTGACCCGTGATGGCCAGCGACCGCTCTCCCTCGAACGAGCTGGCCTCGATGAACAGCACGTCGCCGCCGAGACCCGTGACCGCCAGCCCGGTCGAGACGCCCGGGACCGCCGTGCGCTCCTCGACCTCGGGGACGAACCTCGGACGTCCGACGTAGTCGACGAGCGTCGACTCGTCGACCACGATGGGCTGGACGGTGTCGGGGCGGGTCAGCTGGGTCGTGACCTTGCGGAACACCTTGGCCAGCAGCCGCTCCATCTGCCGCACGCCGGCCTCGCGCGTGTACGACGCGGCGATGAGGCGCAGGGCCTCGTCGGTGACGGTCACCTCGTCGGCGGTCAGCGCCGCACGCTCGAGCTGGCGGGGTGCCAGGTACTGCTTCGCGATCTGCACCTTGTCGTCCTCGGTGTAGCCGTCGAGCTGCACGAGCTCCATGCGGTCGAGTAGGGCCTCGGGGATCTGCTCGACGACATTGGCCGTGGCCAGGAACAGCACGTCCGACAGGTCGAGGTCGAGATCGAGGTAGTGGTCGCGGAACGTGTGGTTCTGCGCCGGGTCGAGCACCTCGAGCAGTGCCGCCGCGGGGTCGCCGCGGTGGTCGGAGCCGACCTTGTCGATCTCGTCGAGCAGCACGACGGGGTTCATCGAGCCGGCCTCGCCGATCGCCCGCACCAGGCGTCCGGGCAGCGCCCCGACGTAGGTGCGACGGTGCCCGCGGATCTCGGCCTCGTCGCGCACGCCGCCCAGGGCGACGCGGACGAAGTTGCGTCCGAGGGCGCGCGCCACGCTCTCGCCCAGCGACGTCTTGCCGACGCCGGGAGGGCCGACGAGCGCCATGACGGCGCCCGAGCCGCGTCCGCCGACGACCTCGAGGCCGCGCTCCTGCCGACGGGCGCGCACCGCGAGGTACTCCACGATGCGGTCCTTGACGTCGTCGAGGCCGTGGTGGTCGGCGTCGAGCACCTCGCGTGCCGCCGCGATGTCGGTGCGGTCGTCGGTCGTGATGCCCCACGGCAGCTCGAGCACGGTGTCGAGCCACGTGCGGATGTAGCCCGCCTCGGGGTTCTGGTCGCTGCCGCGCTCGAGCTTGCCGACCTCGCGCAGCGCGGCCTTGCGGACTTCATCGGGCAGATCTGCCTCCTCGACGCGCTCGCGGTAGTCCTTCGTGTCCTCCGGCTCGTCGTCGCCGAGCTCCTTGCGGATCGCGGCGAGCTGCTGGCGCAGCACGAACTCCCGCTGGTTCTTGTCGATGCTCTCCTGCACCGACTCGGAGATCTTCTCGTTGACCTCGGCCTCGGCGAGGTAGTCGCGAGCCCAGCCGATCAGGACGGTCAGGCGCTCGCCGACGTCCTCGGTCTCGAGCAGTTGGCGCTTCTGCCCGTTCTCGAGGTACGAGGCGTAGCCCGCGGTGTCGGCGAGCTCGCCGGGATCGGACAGGCGCTGCACCGAGTCGATGACCTGCCACGCGTTGCGCTTCTGCAGGATCGCGACGAGCAGGCCCTTGTACTCCTGCGCGAGGTCGAGGACTGCCTCGGTCGGCTCGGCGTCGTCGACGAGCTCGGCCTCGACCCACAGCGCAGCGCCGGGGCCCGTGACGCCGCCCTGGATGTGGGCGCGCTGCTCGGCCCGGAGCACGGCCCCGGGACCGCCGCCGGGGAGCCGGCCGACCTGCTGGATCGTGGCGATGACGCCGTGCGTGGCATAGCGGTCCTCGAGCCTCGGGGCCACGAGAAGGCGGTCAGAGTTGCTGGTGCGGGCGGCGTCGACCGCGGCACGCGCGGCGTCGTCGAGCTCGATCGGGACGACCATCCCGGGGAGGACGACGACGTCCTCGAGGGCCAGGACGGGGAACTGCTGGAGTGTGCTCACAAGTGCTCCTACATGAGTTGAGTCTGTCGGGCTCAACTAGCCTGAGTCGGAGCTTGTTCCGTGGGGTGTTCACTGTTCGCTGAGGGCGGACGTCAGCCGGCCAGCAGCTCGCGGGCGCGCCGCGGCGACATCGGCGTGCACCCGTGGGCCACGGCCTCGGCGACGATGCGGGGCTCGTCCTGCATCAGCCGCCAACCACGCCGCACGAGCACCCACGGGGCCTTGCGGCCCTCCCTCAGGTCGCGGAACAGGCGCAGTGCGAACGTCACCAGGCGGTGCCGGTGCAGGCAGATCGCCCGGTCGAGCAGCCCGGCCTCACGGCAGGCGTCGACGATGACCGGGGCGAACAGCCCCTCGGCGATGAAGCGCCCGGACGGGGCCTCCAGCACCTGCGACCCCGTGCGCCGGCTCGTCGCGATGTCGTAGACCGGCACCTCTGCGGTGCCCGAGGCGCACAGCTCGGCGATCGCGCCGACCGCGGCGACGGCGTCCCACGAGTCGGGGTGGTCCCAGTCGACGATGCCGAGGCTCGAGCGGGGCATGCCGGGGGCGTCGACGTCGCGGTAGAAGTCGTCGAGGCGCAGCACCGACCACCCGAGGCGTGCCGCGAGGTGCGACTTGCCCGATCCCGAGGGCCCGGCGACGATCACGACTCCGGAGGATGCGGCCACCGCACGAGGATAGTCGGACGCCCCTCCTAGGATGGACCGCATGTCCTCGACCGTCACCGTCGCCGAGATCGCCGCGACCATCGACCACGCCATCCTCAAGCCCGAGCTGACCCGCGACGACGTCGACGAGCAGCTCGCCCTGGTCGCTCGCTACGGCGTCTTCAGCGCGTGCGTGCGACCCAGCGACGTCTCGCACGCCTACGAGGTGCTCGAGGGCAGCGGCGTCGCGGTCTGCGCGGTCATCGGCTTCCCGCACGGCACCACGAGCACGCAGGCCAAGGTGGCCGAAGCCGTCCAGGCGCTCGACGACGGGGCGCGCGAGCTCGACATGGTGCTCAACATCGGACGACTGCGCAGCGGCATGCTCGACGACGTCGAGGCCGACATCCGCGCGGTCGTCACGGTGGCCGGCGAGCACGTCGTCAAGGTCATCCTCGAGACCGCCTACCTGAACGACGATGAGATCGTCGCGGCCTGCCGGGCGTCCGAGCGCGCCGGTGCCGCGTTCGTCAAGACGTCGACGGGCTTCGCCGGGGGAGGGGCCACGGTCGAGCACCTGAGGCTCATGCGGTCCACGGTCTCCGACGCCGTCCAGGTCAAGGCGTCCGGTGGCGTGCGCGGGCTCGACACCCTGCTCGAGATGCGTGACCTCGGCGTCACCCGCTTCGGCACCAGCGCCACCGGCACGATCCTCGACGACGTGGCGGCCCGGGCGAGCGGCCTGGCAGCGTCCGGCGGCACCGACGAGACGTCGTACTGAACTTCACCGACTCGTCACCTGCAGTGCCCCGCAGATGCGTTGACATATCCGTCGCTCCGAGATGTGCTGTCGGGACGACTTCCTGAGACGACTCTCAGGCAGGCACACCATCGGGGGTGAGCCGTTGGACGGTGCCTCCGATCTCTCGGAGAGGCACCTGCGTGAAGCATCTGCCCCGCCGCCTGATGGCCGTCGCCACCGCGACGCTCCTCGGCGCACCGCTGCTGGCCGTGACCCCGGCCACCGCAGCCGACGACGTCACGATCAACCTGGTCGGCATCAACGACTTCCACGGCCGCATCGACTCGGCCACGGTGCAGTGGGCGGGCACGATCAAGCAGCTCGAGGCCGAGGCACCGGGCAACTCGCTGCTCGTCTCGGCGGGAGACAACATCGGTGCCTCCCTGTTCACGTCGGCCGTCGACGACGACAACCCCACGATCGACGTGCTCAACGCCGTGGGCCTCGACGCATCGGCGACCGGCAACCACGAGTTCGACAAGGGCTACGCCGACCTGGTCAACCGTGTCGTCCCGCGCGCGGACTTCCCGATCCTGGGCGCCAACGTGACGAAGAAGTCGGACGGGTCCGCGGCCCTTCCGGCGTCGAAGACCTTCACGATCGACGGGGTCAGGATCGCCGTCATCGGCGCGGTGACGCAGGAGACGTCGACCCTCGTGAGCCCCGACGGCATCGCGGACCTGACGTTCGGCGACCCCGTCGAGGGCATCAACGCCGAGGTCGACAGGCTCGAGGCCCTGGACGACTCGGAGCGACCCGACGTCATGGTCGCGTCGTTCCACGAGGGTGCTCCCGACGGGACGCTGACCCTGCCGCAGGCCGTCGCCGGCAGCTCGGTGTTCCGCCACCTCGTCGAGGACACGTCGCCCGACGTCGACGCGATCTTCATGGGCCACACGCACCAGAAGTACGCCTACGAGGCACCTGTGCCCGGTGCGTCGGGCAAGACCCGTCCGATCATCCAGACCGGCAACTACGGCGAGAACGTCGGCCAGATCAAGCTGCAGGTCAACCCCGACTCGGGCGAGGTCACGAGCTTCACGCTCAAGAACACCGCACGCCTCGCGGCGTCCGACGCCGACCTGATCAAGCTCTACCCCGACCTCGCGGAGGTCAAGTCGATCCGTGACGCGGCCGTCACCGCCGCCGACAAGGTCGGCAGCGTGCCGAAGGGCGAGATCACCGGCGACATCACCCGCGCCTTCACCGGCGGCACGACCGAGGACCGCGGGTCGGAGTCGACGGCCGGTGGCCTGGTCGCCGACGCGCTGCTCGAGACCGTCGCCGCCGAGCCCGCCGGCGCCGACATCGGCATCGTCAACCCGGGCGGCCTCCGTCCGCCCGACCTGACGTATGCCGGGGTGCCGGGCAGCACGACCAACACCGACGGCGTCGTGACGTTCGCCGAGCTCAACTCGGTGCTGCCGTTCGCCAACAACCTCAACTCGGTGCGCCTGTCGGGTGCCTCGCTCAAGAAGGTGCTCGAGCAGCAGTGGCAGCGCGACGCCTCCGGCAACGTCCCGACGCGCGCCTACCTGCAGCTCGGTGTGTCGAAGAACGTCCACTACACCTTCGACGCGACCCGTCCCGAGGGCAGCCGCATCACCTCGGTGACGATCGACGGCAAGCCGCTCGAGGCCGACCAGCAGTACAAGGTCGCGACGTTCTCGTTCCTGGCCACGGGAGGTGACAACTTCCGGGCCTTCAAGGAGGGCGTCAACACCGACACCGGCCTGGTCGACCGCGACGGCTGGGTCGCCTACTTCGAGAAGAACAGCCCGGTCTCGCCCGACTTCGCGAAGCGCTCGGTCGAGGTGCGCGGCGTCGCCGCCAAGTACGGCGTCGGCACGAAGGGCTCGGTCACGTTCCCGCGGCTCGACCTGACCTCGCTGGGCAGCCCGGCCAACACGCGCATCTACTCCAAGATCGTCTACGGCGACGGCGCGACGGCCTCGGTGCCGTCGCAGCCCGTGTCGTCCGGCGCGGCGACCGTCCCGTTCACGCTGCCCGAGGGCAGGAGCGGAGCCATGCGCCTCGAGTCCGAGGCGTTCCCGAGCCGCACCAAGATCGTCGTCCCGCTCGATGTCACGGGTGCGACGGTCACGGCGACGGCTCCGAAGGCGACGTTCGGCGATGACGTCCCGGTGGCGGTCACCGTCACGGGCCCGTCGGGCACCCCGGCCGGCGAGGTCACGCTGACGAACGGCGACACGAAGCTGGGCTCCGGCACGCTCAGCGACGGCGGGACGGCGACGATCCCCGTCGACAGCGAGGATCTCGGTGCCGGCACCACCACGGTCACTGCCACCTACGCCGGCGACGGCGCCGGCTACCCCGCGACGAGCGGCAGCGTCGACGTCGTGATCGCCAAGGCGGGCACGACCACGACGGCTCCCGATCCCGCGCCGACCAAGGTCAGCGATGACGCGAAGGTCGCCGTGACGGTCGAGTCGTCCACCGGCACCGAGCCCACGGGGGCTGTCACGGTCAGCGACGGCACCAGGGTCATCGGCTCGGCACAGCTCGCCGAGGGGTCGGCGAGCGTCAGCGCAGACCTGGCGGGCCTGTCCGTCGGCCCGCACGAGCTGACGGTCGCCTACGCCGGCGATGCCGACCACGAGGCCTCGACCACGACGGTCGACGTGGACGTCGTCAAGGGATCGGCCGGGCTGACGGCCACGGCCACCGGTTCGCCGTACGGGACGTCGACCGTCGTCCAGGTCGTCGGCGCTCCCGGTGCCACCGGCGTGGTCTACGTCGGCAACGGCTCGACCGTGGTCGGCATCGGCTTCCTGGTCGACGGCAAGGGCTCCGTGGCGCTGCCTGCGACGGCGCTGGTGCCGGGCACCTACGCCCTCGGGGTGTTCTTCGGCGGCAGCGACTCGTACGACGCGGTCGACACGACGGTCGGTGTCACGATCGCCAAGGGGGCGACGAGCACCCGCAAGGTCTCGGTCAGCCCGCGCACGATCGTCCGCAACCGCACCAAGCCGTTCGTGACCGTCACGGTCACGGGTGAGGGCTTCACGGTCGACGGCGGCACCGTCACGCTGCGGCAGGGCGGCAAGAGCTACCGGGGGACGGTCAAGGGCGGCAAGGCACGCATCCGTCTCGGCAAGATCACGTCGTCCGGCAAGGCCAAGAAGGTCACGGCGACGTACTCCGGCAACGGCGTCGCCAACGGCTCGTCGACGAGCTTCACGGTCAAGGTGCTCAAGAAGAAGTAGCCCAGCGCTGCCCGGGGCGGTCATCGGCCGCCCCGGGCACTGCGCCCGCACGTCCACGCGTGTGGACGCGTCACCGGATCCATCATCTGCAGGACCAGCATCGGGGAGCTCATGAACACGTCGATCATCACGCGAGGTGCGGCCGCAGCGGCCGTGGCCATCGCCTCACTCATCGCCCTGCCCGCCACTCCGGCCTCGGCCGCGGGGGCCGGGGTCGTCATCAACGAGATCTACCCCAACGGCGGCAGCGGTGGGGGCACGTACCAGGGCCGCTTCTACGAGCTGTACAACTCGACCGATCAGGCGGTCAGCGTCGACGGATGGTCGCTCCAGTACCGGTCGCCGCTCAACGTGACCTCCGACTTCGGCCAGGTCTCGGCGCTCGGCGACACGACGATTCCCGCGGGCGGATACCTGTTGATCGCCGGCCCGGGCAACGGGGCCAACGCCAAGCCGTTGCCGAAGGCCGATGTGACCAGCTCCATCACCGCGGGTGCCGGTGGCGGCCAGATCGCGCTCAGCACGTCGATCGATCCTCTGCCCGGCGACGACGTGCTGGGTGCGGACGACCTGGTGGATCTGGTGGGCTACGGCACCGCGAAGGTCTTCGAGGGCACCGCGGTGGCTCCTACGGGCAGCGCGACCAACGGCATCACGCGGGCGTCCACCCACGCCGACACCGACGACAACGCCGCCGACTTCTCGTCGGCGGAGGCCACCCCGTGCAGTCTGGCCGGGTGCGCCACGGTCACCCCGCCCGACCCGCCGGTCGCCACGACCATCGCCGAGGTGCAGGGCACCGGCTTCACGAGCCCGCTGGTCGGCACCAACGTCACCGTGAAGGGCGTCGTCACGGCGACGTACACGTCCGGTGCCTTCGACGGCGCGTACATCCAGACCGAGGGCACCGGCGACGTCGACCTCGCCGACCACAAGGCGTCCGACGGGGTGTTCGTCTCGTCGCTCGCGTTCGCCAAGGACGTCGAGAAGGGTGACTTCGTCTCGGTCACCGGCATCGTGTCGGAGTCGTTCGGTCTGACGCAGATCGCCACGCCCGATGGCGGGTGGTCGGTCATCGACAGCGAGCAGCACGATCCGGTCGAGCCCGCCGCCGTCACGTTCCCGCTGACGTCGGCCCAGCGGGAGTCGCTCGAGGGCATGTTGCTCGACGTCGAGGGCACCTACACCGTCACCAACAACTACACGACCGACCGCTTCGGCGACATCGGTCTGGTCGACGGCGACGAGCCGCTCGACCAGCCCACCAACGTCGTCGCACCCGGCGAGGCCGCCAAGGAGCTGCAGGCACGCAACGACGCTCGCCTCATCACGCTCGACGACGGGGCGGACATCGACCGCTTCACGACCGACAAGAACATCGCGTTGCCGTGGCTGACGAAGACCAACCAGCTGCGCGTGGGGGCCAAGGCCACGATCGACGAGCCCGTCATCCTCGACTACCGCCGCAGCCTGTGGCGGCTGCAGCCGACCGAGCGACTCGTGGCGGGCGAGGAGCCGGCGACGTTCACCAGCACGCGCTCCGCGAAGCCCGCGGCCGTCGGCGGCGACGTCACGATCGGCACGTTCAACGTGCTCAACTACTTCACGACGACGGGCCAGGCCTACGAGAAGCAGTCGGGCGAGAAGTGCGAGTTCTTCGCCGACCGGGCGGGTACGCCCATCGCGGTCGACGACTGCGGCGACGGTCCTCGCGGTGCCGCGACGTCGGAGAGCCTCGAGCGCCAGCAGGCCAAGATCGTGACCGCGATCAACACCCTGGGTGCCGATGTCGTGTCACTGGAGGAGATCGAGAACTCCGCGCGGCTCGGCCTGCCGCGCGACACCGCGCTGAGCGCGCTCGTGACGGCCCTCAACGCCAAGGCCGGAGACGGCACGTGGGCGTTCGTCCCGTCGCCGACCGCCGTGCCGACCGGTGAGGACGTCATCCGGACCGGGTTCATCTACAAGCCGGCAGCGGTCGAGACCGTCGGCGGCTCGACGATCCTCACGACCGCCTCCGCGTTCGACAACGCGAGGGAGCCCCTGGCGCAGACGTTCAAGGTCGCCGGTGGCACGGACGACTCGAGGTTCGCGGTCATCGTCAACCACTTCAAGTCCAAGGGATCCGGATCGGGCACCGACGCCGACAGCGGCGACGGGCAGGGTGGTTCGAACGCGTCGCGCACGGCGCAGGCCACGGCGCTGGTCGGATTCGCCCAGGACGTCGCGGACGATGCCGGCACCGATCGTGTCTTCCTGACCGGTGACTTCAACTCCTACAACAAGGAGGATCCGGTCGACATCATCGAGAAGGCGGGCTTCGTCAACGTCGCGGCCGAGCTGACCGACAAGGAGACGTACCAGTTCGAGGGACAGGTCGGATCGCTCGACCACGTCTTCGCCTCCGGCCCGGCCTTCGGTGACGTGACCGGTGCCGACATCTGGAACATCAACTCGTACGAGTCACCCGGTCGGGAGTACAGCCGCTACAACTACAACCTCGTCGACCTGTTCGACGGCACCACCCCGTTCCGCGCATCCGACCACGATCCCGAGCTGGTCGGCTTCGACGCCGAGAAGGTCGAGCGGGCGACCGTCGCGGTCGACGCGCCGGCGACGATCCGCGCGGGTCAGGCGTTGAGCCTCGGGGTGACGGTGTCGGGCGGCGACGCGACGCCCACCGGGACGGTCGCGGTCGTCGAGGGCGAGAAGGTCCTGGCGTCGGCATCGCTGAAGGGCGGTGCGGCCCAGCTCGCGGTGCCCGACCTGCCGATCGGCTCGCACGTGCTGTCAGTCCGCTACTCCGGCGACGAGGGGCATGCCGCGTCGAGTGCTTCGGTCTCCACGACGGTGCTCAAGACGGCCAGCACCCTCACCGCCTCGGCAGCATCCGGCACCTACGGAACGAGCGCCGTGCTGTCGGTCACGGGATCGCCGGGTGCCTCGGGTCTGGTCTACGTCGCGGCGGGTGACCAGCTCGTCGGCCTCGGCACGATGTCGGACGGTCGGGCCACGATCAACCTGTCGAGCACGTTGCCGGTCGGCACGACGCCCCTGACGGTCTTCTACGCCGGAGATGCGACGGTCGACCCGACGTCAACCACGACGACGGTGACCGTCGCCAAGGCCGCGACCCGGACGAGGGTGGGGTCGGTCAAGCCGACGCGCATCGTGCGCAACCGCACCAAGCCCTTCGTCGAGGTGCGCGTGACGGCCGACGGCTTCGTGGTCGATGGCGGCACCGTCACGCTTCGCTCGGGCGGCAAGATGTCAACCGCCACGGTCCGCAATGGCAAGGCGCGGGTGCGGCTCGGCACGTTCACGTCGTCCGGATCCGCCAAGAAGGTGCGGGTGACCTACTCGGGCAGCTCGGTGGCCGAGGGGTCGACCTCGACGTTCACCGTCAGGGTGCGGCGGAGGTAGCCGGTGACGCCCGAGCCGCCGTCCACCGCGGCTCGGGCGGACTACGACGGGGGCGTGATGTGATGACGCCATGACCGAGGTGCTCCACGTCGTCGCCGTCGTCCTGACGGGGCTGTCCGCCGGGTTGTTCGCGACCTTCTCGTACGTCGTGATGCCCGGCCTGCGGCGCGCCGACGACGCGACGTTCGTGCAGACCATGCGCTCGATCAACGTCGCGATCCTCAACCCCGTGTTCGCCGTGGTGTTCGGCGGCGCTGCGGTGGCCCTCGTGGCTGCGCTCGTCGCGACTTGGAGCATGGATGCCCGCCCGTGGCTGATCGTGGCGCTGCTGCTCTACGTTGCCGGTGCCTTCGTCGTGACGGGTGCCGTCAACATCCCGCTCAACGACGCGCTGGCATCCGGTGCCGGCGCGCCCGCGCCGCTGAGGCAGTCCTTCGAGGCGCGCTGGGTGCTCTTCAACCACGTGCGTGCGGTGCTGACGGTCGCGGCCTTCGCCTCCGCGACGATCGGCCTGGTTGTCTGAGCGGCGGCCGCGGTGGGAGCTGGTCGGAGCTTCTCAGGACCCGCTGCTCCTGCTGTTGATGCGCAGACGCCACTCCTCGCTCCGCTGTCGGGTCCACTCGGCGGAGGGGACGACCGCTGCGACGGGAATCGACGAGGTGAGATCACTCAGGAGGTCTGGGCTCAGCCGGACGCTCAAGCGGTCTCCTTCGTCGCTGAGGCTCGCAAGGAGCTTCATGTCCTCCGTCCAGGCGTCGGCGGCGAAGGCGTAGGGAGCGAAGGTCGTGAAGGCCGCCCAGGTCGCCTCATCGAAGTCTCGGACCCATCCGGTGAGCCTGTAGGTGTTCTTCGGCGACGCGTTCTCGGGGAGAGGAGCGAGGACGGCTGCCGCCTCGACGACGTCGTCAGGCCAGCCGTGCCGGTTGTCCCACGGCACGTCGCACTGGAATCTGTCGACGAAGGGACGGACCAGCCGCAGGACGTGTCGGCAGGCATCGACCTGTTGCTCGACCGTGAGCAGCGACGTGTCGATGCCGTACACGTCGTCGTGCCTCTTGCGGAACCACATCGGCCCATCCTCGCTGATTCTGCCCCGCCCACGCGTCGAATACGTCCCTACCGATTCCGGCCGCGATTCAAGCGGTTCCTGGAGGAATCTTCCAAGAGACCGAGGCCCGCGGTCAGCAGGAAGACAGGAGTGAAGATCTCCATGATCTGGTCGCGGCTGCCGACCTCCAGCGCCCACATGGCCAAGAGACCTCCGCACGCGAGGAGAAGCACCTTGCGTGTACGGAGTAGCGCCGAGTGCCGCTGCCGCTGATCCATGCGATGAGTCTGGCAGATCGTGGTTACCGACTCGGTGAGTCCGCCCGGACCTCTCGGGGCAGGCCTGTGGGCCGCCTGGCTCGTGGTCAGGCGGCTGGGGTGTAGTGGGTTCGTCGTCGGCGTCGGATGGGTCGGCCGTGGCGGGTGGTGAATTCGAATCCGGTGACGGCGTTGCCGGTGATGTGCAGGTTGCCGCGGTGGAGGAGGTGGTGGCAGCGGGTGCAGAGGCCGACGAGGAGATCGAGGTCGGTGGGCCCACCCTGTGACCACCAGACGGAGTGGTGGATCTCGAGGTGGGTGTGGTGGCAGCCGGGTGCGGCGCAGACCCCTTGTTGTCTGGCGATCACGGCACGGCGTTGCTTGAGGTTGGGTTGGTACTTCGCGGTGCCGATGTTGAGGACTTGGGCTTGCCTGCCGTGGCCGCCTTCGGACATGAGGAATGCGGTGGCCTCGGAGATGCACATGAAGTACATGAGCAGGTGTGGCCCGATCGGCCCGAACCCGGCCAGATGGGCGGGTTTCACGTCGGGCATCGGTGACGGGGTCCGCAACGGGTTTTCGTTGGTCTGGTGGACGTGGTCGGCGGCTGCGGCGACGGTCTCGGCGTCGACGAACACTGACACGTGGGGTTTGACGCCCTTGTCCGACGGCAGGCCGTTTCCGAGGATGTCGGTGAGCAGGTCGTCGATGCCTTGGACGCGGCGTTCGGAGCCGGTGCGGGTGTCGTCCTTGTCGGTGGGTGCGGAGATGGCGTCGAGGACTTTTTTGAGCTTGGCGCCGGTGATGGCGTTGAGGAACCCGGTGACGTGCCAGCCGTCGGGGACGGCGTTGACCTGGAAGTCTTGTTTGTCCATGCCGCGTAGGTGGGCGTCGTCGAGGTCTTCGGGGTGCTTGATGTCTTTGAGCTCGCGCAGGATCTGGAACAACGCACTGGGTTCGGTGGTCTCGGCGACGACCAGCAGTGGTTCTTGGAGGTCGAGCATGATGTCGAGGCCGAGGTGTTTGAGCCCGAACGCCAATGCGCGCAGGTGGTGGGCGTTGACCCGTCCGGCGGTGGCGGCGTCGGCGAACAGGGGCAGGTCGCGCAGCACGGCGGTGTTGCGGACCAGCATCGATGCGACACCGGCGTCGACGTGCAGCTGGGTGCGGACCCACGCGTTCAACGTGGAGGTGCCGTCGATCTCGTAGTCCTTGGACGCGTCGAGGTCGGCCAGCAGCGTCGAGATCGTCGCGTCCAAGGCGTCGCGGGCAGCCTGGGCTGCGTGCAATCGGGCGCGGACGTCACCGGACTCCAGGGCGTGCGCGGCTTCGCGCATCGCCTCGATCGCCGGTGCTGAGTTCATACCCCCAACCTAGTCGAACAGGTGTTCGAGCGACAGGGTACAAAGTCCTGCAATACCGGGACAATTCTCCTGTCGGTCCCGCCTGATTGGATGTCCTCGAGCAGGCCGAAATCACCCAGCAGCAGGCTTGCGCCGCAGCGCAGTCGTCAACGCCAGAGCACCTGCCACGACCACCAGCAGCAGGCCGACGACGCCGATCGTGACCCCCAGCAGGACGTAGCGCGCCAGTCGCGGGTTGTCGGCCTGACCGATCGTCAGCGGCGTCCCCGTCGAGCACGAGAGCTGGTGCTTCGAGCCAGCAGCACCCTTCACGAGGCCGACGCGCTCCCACGTCCGTCCGCCGTCCGTCACCGACATCGAGGTCGAGATGCTCGTCGAGAACGAGTCGCGCCCCGTCCCGACTTCCTCGGCCCCGCAGTAGGTCGTGGCCGTCGATGGGCTCACCCAGATCGCGAGCGCCCGATCGCCGACCGTCACGGTGGACGACCCGGGATCGTCGACAGGCGTGATCTCCTAGCCGGCCAGCGCCCGGGCGACGACGAGCCCGAAAACCGCCCCGAGCGCCACCGCCAGCACGACCATCCCGCCCGCGACGACGTAGCGACGGGTGGGGGAGGCCGCCATGCTCAGATGCCCAGTGCGTCAGCGAGGTCGGCCTTGATGCCCTCGATCTGCTCGTCGGCCGTGGCACGCGCCGACTCGATCGAGCCGCTGACCGGGATGACGACCTCGATGTAGCACTTGAGCTTGGGCTCGGTGCCCGACGGACGAGCGATGATGCGAGCGCCCCCGTCGAGGCCCAGCCGGATGCCGTCGGTGGGCGGCAGGCCGTGATATCCCTCGGCGAGGTCGTCGACCGAGGTCACGTCGAGCCCGCCCAGCACGGTCGGCGGCGAGGTGCGCAAGACGTCCATCGCGCGGCTGATGATCGTCAGGTCGTCGACGCGCACCGACAGCTGGCTCGTGCCGTGCAGGCCGTGCTCGCGGTAGATGTCGTCGAGCCGGTCGATCAGCGAGCGGCCGTCGGCCTTGAGCTCGGCGGCCATCTCGAGCACCGTGATGATCGCCGAGACGCCGTCCTTGTCGCGCGCGATGTCGGGCGCGACGCTGTAGCCCAGCGCCTCCTCGTAGCCGAAGACCAGCGTCGGGATCTTGCCGAGCCACTTGAATCCCGTCAGGGTCTGCTCCCACGGCTGGCCGAACGCGGCAGCCTGTCGTCCGAGCAGGTCGGACGACACGATCGACGACCCGTATGTGCCCTCGACCCCGCGACGCAGCAGGAAGTCGGCCAGCAGGACGCCGACCTGGTCGCCGGTCAGCATCCGGTACGACTCTCCCTCGCGGACGCCCACGGCGCAGCGGTCGGCGTCGGGGTCGTTGGCCACGATGACGTCGGCGCCGGCCTCGGAGGCGAGCTTGAGCGCGAGGTCCATCGCGCCCGGCTCCTCGGGGTTGGGGAACACGACGGTCGGGAAGTCGGGGTCGGGATCGCCCTGCTCGCGGACGACGTGCAGCGGCGGGAAGCCGGCCCGCGCGACGGCGTCGACGAGGGTGTCGCGACCGACGCCGTGCATCGGCGTGTAGACGGCGACGACCTCACGGGGCCCGTCGCCCGGCAGCGCGACGACGGCGTCGACGTACGCCCGCGCGACATCGTCGCCGAGGGTCTCGTAGTCGTCGCTCCGGGGCATCTCGTCGACCCGGCCGACGGCGTCGATGGCGTCGGAGATCTCGGCGTCGGCAGGCGGCACGATCTGGCTCGAGTCCTCGAGGTAGACCTTGTAGCCGTTGTCCTGCGGTGGGTTGTGCGACGCCGTCACCATGACGCCGGCGCTGCAGCCGAGGTGCCGGATCGCGAACGCGAGCACGGGGGTCGGCAGGTGCGTCGGCAGCAGGAAGGCGTGCACGCCGGCACCCTCCATGATCTCGGCGGTGTCGCGCGCGAACACGTCGGAGTTGTGGCGGGCGTCGTAGCCGACCACGACGCTGGGACGCGCGTCCGGGCCGGACGCGTGCTCGAGCAGGTAGGCCGCGAGACCCGCGGCAGCCTGCGCGACGATGACCCGGTTCATCCGGTTGGGCCCGGCACCGAGGGCACCGCGCAGGCCTGCGGTGCCGAACTGCAGCCGCTCGGCGAAGCGGTCCTGCAGCGCGTCGACGTCGTTCGCGTCGATCAGGGTCTGCAGCTCGTCGCGGGTGACGGGGTCGGGGTCTTGGCTCAGCCAGTCGTGCGCTCGGGCGATGAGGTCGGTGGTCACGGTGTGTCCCTTCAGAAGGCAGGTCGGACGAAGGCGGACGTCACGTGCGGTCCGCCGACGAAGGCGTTCTCCACGTCGTCCTCGGGGCGGAGGGGGATCGAGCCGGCGAAGCGCTCGGCATCGTCCTGCGGGTCGAAGCCGATCGCGCGGCCGGGCTCGAGATCCCACCAGCCCCGGGTGTTGGCGCTGACGCCGTGCACGACGGTGTACCCCGGAGCGGGCTGCCCGATCGCGGCGTCGACCATGCGCACGGCGTCGGCCGGCGACAACCACGTCGAGAGCTGTCGGACGGTCTCGGGTGCGTCGGCGAACGTCCCGATGCGCATCGCGACGGCGCTGACCGCGAACCGGTCGACGTAGAGGCTGAGCAGCGCCTCGGCGGCCACCTTGGCGGTGCCGTAGAACGTGTCGGGTCGGGGACGCACCGACGTCGTCAGTGGCGCGCCGCTCGGCGTCCGCCCCACCGCGTGGTTGCTGCTCGCGTAGGCCATGCGGTCGACGCCGTGGCGGAGCATGGCCTCCAGCAGGCTGGCCGTCGTGTGCGCGTGCGACTCGAGGGCGGCGGGCAGGGAGTCCTCGTCGGGGTTGCCGGCGAGGTGGACGACGGCGTCGACGCCGTGAACGGCACGATCCGCCGTCTCCTGGTCGAGGCAGTCGCCGACCATCCAGTCGTGCTCGTATCCTGCCGCGGGCTGCTCGACCAGGTCGAGACCCCGCAGGTCGTGGCCGAGATCGGCGAGGCCCCGGCCGAGCGCTCGTCCGATCGACCCGGCCGCGCCCGTGACGAGGACCTTCATCAGATGCGCGGCAGCACGTCGCCGAGCAGGGTGCCCATACGGGTCGCGGCGGCCTTGCCGGCGGCGAGCACCTCTTCGTGGTTGAGGGGCTCTCCCGTCATGCCTGCGGCGGCGTTGGTCACCAGCGAGATGCCGAGCACCTCGAGACCCGCGGCGCGGGCGGCGATCGCCTCGAGCGTCGTCGACATGCCGACCAGGTCGCCGCCGATCGCGCGGACCATGCCGATCTCGGCCGGTGTCTCGTAGTGCGGGCCGGGCAGCTGCACGTAGACGCCCTCGTCGAGGCTCGGATCGGCCTGCTTGCACAGGGCCCGCAGCCGGCTCGAGTAGAGATCGGTGAGATCGACGAAGTGGGCACCCTCGAGCGGCGAGGTCGCCGTCATGTTGATGTGGTCGCTGATCAGCACCGGCGTGCCGGGGGACCACGCGGGGTTGAGCCCGCCGCAGCCGTTGGTCAGCACCAGCGTCTTGACGCCCGCCGCCGCGGCGGTGCGGACGCCGTGCACGACGGCGGCGACGCCCTTGCCCTCGTAGAAGTGGGTGCGGCCGAGGAAGACCAGCAGGCGCTTGTCGCCCAGGCGCACCGATCGGACGGTGCCGCCGTGCCCCTCGACCGCCGGGGCGCTGAATCCGGGCAGCTCGGCGAGCGGCACCTCGTGCTCGGGTGTGCCGAGGGCGTCGGCGGCAGGCAGCCAGCCGGACCCCATGACGAGCGCGATGTCGTGGTCGCCTCCACCGGTGCGTTCGCGGAGCGCTTCGGCGGCCTGTCGGGCGAGTTCGGTGGAGGTCACCTGCCGTACATTACGACAATGCCGAAGATCATTGGTGGTTCGCTCGAGCAGCACCGCGAGCAGACCCGTCGCCGGGTCTTCGACGCCCTGTCGACGCTGTTGGGCCAGCGTTCGTTCGACGCCCTCTCGATGGCAGACCTGGCGGCCGAGGCAGGCATCGGCCGCACCGCGATCTACAACCACTTCGCCGACAAGGACGCCGTCGTGGTGGCCTTCGCGAGTGCCGAGACCGACCGCTACCTCGCCCGGCTGGATTCCGCGCTCGAGCGCGCCGACGGCCCGGCCGACGCGATGCGCATCTACGTCACCGAGCACATGGACTCGTCCGAGGAGTTCCACTTCGGCTTCGGCCCCGAGCTGTACGGGATGCTGTCGCGCGAGTCGGTCGCCGAGATCCGCGAGCACGTCGTCGCGGTCGAGTCGGTGCTGCGCGGCATCATCGACGACGGGGTGGCCGCGGGCGTCTTCACCGTTGACGACGTCACGTCGACGATGTCGCTGGTCCACTCGTGCCTGGCGACGCGCCGGGTCGCGCCGGGCGCCGTCGTGACGTTCGTGCTCCGCGCCCTCGGCACCTGACCCCCCGGGACCGCGAGTGGCGCAGTTCGGTGATTCTGGGACGGCGTGTCGCGCCGAACTGCGCCACTCGAACCCCGGTTTGCGCCACTCGGCGGACGTCGTGCGGACGCAGCTCGGCCCGGACACGATGATCGTGCCCGGGCCGAGATGGTGCGGTGCTACGTGACTACTTGGTGACCTTGAAGGTCCCGGCAGGCAGCGTCAGGGTGCGGGCGAAGCTCGCGTTGCCCAGGTACTTCACCGACACGGTCCACTTGCCCTTGGCGAGCTTGGGGATCGTGACGACGCGCGACCCGGTCGAGACGTAGGCCGTCTTGACCTTGGTCTTGTGGCCCTTCTGCTTGAAGGTGACCTTGACCTGGCCCGTGACAGCGGCACCGGTCGACGACGTGAGGGTGACCGTGGTCTTGCCGGTCTTCTTGGTCGTCGGCTTCGTGGTGCTGCCGCGCTTGATCGACGTGATCTTGGCAGGGGCGGCGGCGGGCTTCGGAGCAGTCTTGGCGATCGCCGTGGCGGTGAACGGTGACGGTGCCTTGTTGTCGTTGCTGTTCGACGTCTGGTAGAAGAACGCACCCACGCCGGCCGGCTTCAGGAAGGTGATGAAGGCCGGGTCCCAGCTCTTGCCCTCCGTCGGACGGTTGGCGGTCGTGCCGTAGCCGGCAGCGTCCGAAGCGGTGGTGTCGCTGAAGGGTGTCTGCACTCCGGCCCAGTTGGGCGTCCGCGTCAGCGAGCGCAGGTTGCCGCTGGTCGTCCAGTCGGCACCCGACGCTGCGGTGCTGAACGTCGTCAGGTTGACGCGCTGGGGTCCTCCCGCGGTGGGCGACGGAACGCTGAGGGTCCACGAGACGTCGGCGGAGATCGTTCCCTTGCCGGCCGCGTCGACCGACACCGTGGGCTTGGCGAGGGTGATCGTGTACTGGTCGTGGCCACCCATCGTGATGGATCCCTCGTACGTCACCGAGGCGATGCCGGTGGCCGGGTCGACCGAGCCGACGCCGTTCGGGAACGTCACGGTGCGATCGGTCTCGACCGCGCCGCCGGCGACCGAGTGGTCGGCCAGCTGGCCGGACTGACCCGTCGCGGCAGCGTAGGTGGAGATCTTCCAGGTCAGCGACGGGGACGCGACCTCAGCTGCCTGTGCGGGGGCAGCCAGGGCGAGCCCGGAGGTGACGACGGCCGCGGAGACGAGGCCGGCGGCGGCTCGCCGCGCGATGGTGATGGACATGTGGTGCCTTTCAGATGACCCGGCGGGGGACCGGGATGGGGGAAATCAGGAGGGCTCGAGCTACTTCGACTTGACCGTGTACGCCTTGGACGTCGCCGGGCTCTGGGTCGCGCTGCCGGCGTAGGAGACCTTGAGCTTCCAGGTGCCCTTCTTGAGCTTCGGCAGCTTGACCGTGGCCTTGCCGTTCTTGACGGTGACCGTGACGGTCTTCTTGGTCTTGCCCTTCGTGAGCGTGACCTTGGCCTTGCCGGACGGCTTGGCTCCCGGAGCGGCGGACGTCACGGTGATCGTCGCCTTGCCGGCCTTCTTGGTGGTCGGGCGCTTGGAGACCTTGACCGTCGGCTTCTTCGTGGACGCCTTCGCGGGGGCGGCCGGCGGCGCAGGCGCAGGCGCGGGCACCGGGACAGGAGCAGGCGTGACGACCGGGGCGGTGTCGACGGGCAGGACCTCGGGTGTACCGAACGTGAGCGCGACCGGACCGGCGGGCTTGGCCGCATCGCGCTGGCCGCCTGAGCTGTACCAGTAGGACGACTGGCCGGTCGCCTGCTGGAAGTCGACGAACTGCTGCGGGAACGAGCCCCAGCTGCTGCCGGTCTTGACCTGAGGCGTTGCGTAGCCGGTGTCGTCGATGTCGACGCCCGCGTACTGCGGTGCGGCCGTGAAACCGGTCGCCGTGATGTCCACCCCGGCGAAGCTGGCGATGACCTGGTCGTTCCTGGTCTGCAGCGGGGCCCACAACGAGGTGTCCGTCATCGACGCCCCATAGCCGCTGAGGTCGGCCGTGAGCGTCGCAACGCCGTCAGCAGCGACCGTCAGGGTGGGGTCGGTGGCGGTCCAGTAGGTCATGCCGCCGTAGAACGCCGACGTGAAGGAGCCGGTCCAGCTGATCGTGCCGGAGCCGTCGGCCGCGTACGAACCTTCGCCGGCGGAGAGACGAACCCGGTTCTCGGTCGTGGAGGCGGCGCTGGACGCCGTGACTGTCTTGCCGCTCCGGTCGATGCACCGGGTCTCCCAGATCGGGGTGACCCACGGGGTGGTGCGTCCGGGCTTCTCGATGCGGACGTTGCCCGCGATCGGCGTGTACTCGGTCTTGGTCCATGCGCGGCTGCTGCCTGTGTCGCCGGCCTTGCCCGCGGACAGGAAGTTGCACGAGCCGTTGAACGCTCCGCCGCCCTGCTCGTCGTTGAGGTTCCAGGTCAGGGATGCGTTCGTGACGGGCGTGACGTCCGGATCGGCTTGCGACGGCGAGGCGAGGCCCAGGAGACCGCCTGCGGCCAGCGCCGTCGCGAGGGTGCCGGCGAGCCCACGACGGGCTCGGGTGGTGAGAGACATGACTACCTTTCGGTTCGTGTGGCGGAGTAGATGAGCGGGGTGAGGGTGACGAGCGCGGCGGCTCCGAGCAGGACGCCGCCGAGGATCCAGACGCCCTCCGCGCCGGTCCGGCCGACGGGTGCTGCGGAAGCCCCGGTGACGGTCGAGACGGGGCGCGTCTGTGCGTACGTCGTGCCCGCGACCTGGGCGTCGGCCGGTGCCGTCAGCGGTGCGGTGACCGCGGGGAGGCCGGCTGGGACCGATGCCGGAGGGGCGACGGCCTTGTTGCGCGGCGCGTCGTTCTTGGCTGACTTCTTCTTGGCCTTGGCGGGTGCCTTGACGGCGACGGGCGACCCGGCGGCGTAGGAGATCGTCACGGGCTTGGCCACCTTGTGCGCGTCCGCGGCACCGCCGCTGGAGTACCAGTACGAGCCCGTGCCGGACGAGGTCTGGTAGTCGATGAACGACTGCGGGAACGAGCCCCAGCTGTCACCGGAGCGCACCTGCGCGTCACCCGGCACGGTGACGGCGACGCCCTTGTAGGCAGGTGTCGCCGTGAAGCCGAGGTCCTTCGCGAGGTCGACGGCACCGAGATCGGCCAGGACGACGTTCGGGACCGGCGCGACAGGCTTCCACTGCGTCAGGTCGTCCATCGACGAGCCGAAGCCGCTCAGGGTCGCGGTGAGCCGGCCGACACCACCGGTCACGGTGAGCTTCGGGTCGGTGACGTAGAAGAAGCTGTAGCCCGAGTAGTACAGCACCGTGAACGAGCCGTTCCACTGGATCGACGCCGTGCCGCTCGTCGGATCGACCGTGCCGGTGCCGCCGCCGATGACGACTTCGTGCCCGCTGAACGGCCCGTTGGTGCCGGGGATGCTCTTGCCGTCGGTGTCGGTGCGCAGCCCCTCCCAGGTCGCGGACGTCCAGGAGCCGTTGAGGTACTTCTGGATCGAGACCTGGCCGTCGGCCTGCTTCCAGCCCGCCTGCGTCAGCTGCGTGTTTCCCCTGCCGGGATCGGCGATCTTGCCGGCGGAGAAGAAGTTGAACGTGCCGGGGGCGAAGGCCCGGTTGTTCGACTCGTCGTTGATGCCCCAGCGCACCTGGGCGTCCGTCACGGTGAAGGCCCCGGTCGGGACTGGCGCGGCGGTCGGGCTGGGCGCGGGGGTCGGCGTCGGCGAGGGGTCGGTCGGCGTCGGTGTGGGAGAAGAATCGGTCGGCTCCGGCGTCGGCGACGACTCCGTCGGCCCGGGGGGCGGCGACGACTCGGTCGGCGAAGGCGAGGGCGAAGGCGTCGACGTCGCCGCTGCCGGCTCGGGCACGACATCGTCCCCCTCGGCGGCCAGCGCCATCGTGGCCGATCCGAGCAGGACGGCCGTGGTCGCGAGCACTGCGAACGCGGTGCGGATCTCAGAGCGCATGCGCGGCCTCCCCGGTGGCGGGTGCTGCGGCGGAGGCCTTGCGACGTCGGTGGATCGTGCGGAAGCGGACCGTCGCGAACGTCACGGCCCCGAGCAGGGCAACGAGGGTGAGGCCCAGGAACGCGTACGGCAGCCAGTCGGGTGCGCCAGTCGAGTCATCGGCGGCAGTAGGGACGCTCGACCGGTCGGCCGCCACCGGGAAGTTGACGGTGGGCGTGGCACCCGAGGCGGCCCCCATGAGCTTGAGCACGTGGGTGCCGGCGCTGGTGCCCTCGGGCAGCTGGAGCACACCGGCGATCTCACCGGACGGTCCGGCGCTGAGCGGGCCGACGGCGGCGCGCCCGTCGTCGAGCGTCGCCACGACCTGTTCGCCGGGGGTGAAGCCGCTGCCCGTGAACGACAGCACCCGGCCGACGACGGCGGTGCTGGGATCGACCACTGCGGCGGGCGGA
The DNA here is from genome assembly GCF_017876595.1 of Aeromicrobium fastidiosum. Taxonomy (NCBI): domain Bacteria; kingdom Bacillati; phylum Actinomycetota; class Actinomycetes; order Propionibacteriales; family Nocardioidaceae; genus Aeromicrobium; species Aeromicrobium fastidiosum. The sequence continues at coordinate 2,061,101 of NZ_JAGIOG010000001.1, forward strand.
GCGGCCGGAGCCGAAGGAGCGGCGGACGCGGTCGGTGACTCCGGCGCGACGGGCGCGGCACCCGAGCCGGCACCGGCGGCTGGGTCCGGCGAGGTCGCCGACGCCGCAGGCGCCTTCGTCCCGGCTCCCGCCGCGAACGAGAGCGGCGTGAACGTCTCGTTGCTGCCGTTCTTGACGCCGTGCGCACCGATCGTGATGACGCCGCAGGTCACGGCCGTGCAGTCGACCGTGACGGTCTTGCCGGCCCGGTCGACGGTCTTGAACGTCGCACCGGGGACCGTCAGCTGCGTCGACCAGGTGCCGTCGGCCTTGATCGTCCCGCCGTTGGCCGATGAAGCGGTGTCGCTGCCCGGGAAGGCCACGAACCGCTGGAAGCCCTGGTTGTTCTTGCTCTCGCTGTCGGGCACGTAGCGGTAGTTGGTGCCCACCTGGCCGCCCTTGCTGGGACGCCACGTGCCGCTGACCGTGCCGAAGAAGACGTAGATGCCGCCATGGCCGCCCTTGATCGACTGGAAGCCCGAACCGCTGACCTCGAGCGTCGTGGCGTAGGTCGGATCGGCCTTCGCGGCACCCTGGCCGTTGTCGATGCTGACCCGCGCGGCAGCCTGGGCCGGTGACGGGATCAGCAGCGCGCTCGCGCAGAGCGTCGTGATGGTCAGGAGAGCACGGACGCGCATGGGTCCTCCTCGGTGAGGGCGATCAGGTGGGGGAGGACGACGAGGCGTCCGTGGTGGTCGACGACGTCGACGGGATGTCCGTAGACCTCGCCGAGCACGTCGGGCGTCATGACCTCGCGGGGTGGGCCGTCGGCGCGCAGGCGTCCGTCGGCGAGCATGCAGATGCGGTCGGCGTGCGCCGCGGCGACCGTGAGGTCGTGCAGCACCGCCACGACGGCGTGACCGTCGGCCGCCAGCCGGCGCGCCTCCGAGAGCACCTGCTCCTGGTGGCGGATGTCGAGGGCCGCGGTCGGCTCGTCGAGCAGCACGACCGAGGTCTGCTGCGCGAGCACCCGGGCGAACGACGTGCGGGCCTTCTCGCCGCCCGACAGGGTCGGGAACGACCGGTCGGCCAGGCCCAGCACGTCGGTGCGCTGCATCGCCTCGGCGACCACGAGGTCGTCGAGGTCCTCCTCGGGCAGCCGTGCCCAGGGAGCGCGCCCCATGCGGACGACGTCGACCGCGCGGAACCCGAAGGCGAGCCGCTGCTCCTGGGGCAGCACCGCACGCTGGCGGGCCAGGGCGGCGACCTTCCAGCGGTGCAGCTCGACGCCGTCGAGGGTGGCCTGACCCGAGGTCGGCGTGATGTCGCCCGACATGACGCTGAGCAGCGTCGTCTTGCCGGCGCCGTTGGGGCCGACGAGGGCGACGAGCTCGCCGGGGACGACCTCGAGGCTGACGCCGTGCAGGATCGGGTGTCCACCCAGGTCGGCCGAGACGTCGGTCAACGCGAGAGTCATGCCCAGCCTCCCGCCGTCTTGCGGGTGCGCCGCAGCAGCCAGAAGAAGAACGGGCCGCCGACCAACGAAGTGAGCATGCCGATCGGCAGGTCGGCCCCGGTGACGGCCGTGCGGGCGATCAGGTCGGCGCCCAGCAGCAGGACCGAGCCCGCGAGGGCGCTGGCCGGCACGAGCACGCGGTGACCGGGTCCGACGAGCATCCGGATGAGGTGCGGCACGACGAGGCCGACGAAGGCGATGATGCCGGCGAACGACACCGCCGCCGCCGTGAGCAGGGCGACCAGGACGATCGCGACGAGGCGCAGCCGCTCGACGTCGATGCCGACGTGCCGTGCTGCCCGGTCGCCAAGCGCCAGCACGTCGAGCCGGCGGGCCATCAGCATCGATCCCACCAGGCCCACCGCGACGAGCGGGGCGACGACACCGACGTACTCCCACCTGCTGCCGTTGAGGCTGCCGAGCTGCCAGAACACGATCTGCTCGCGCTCCTGGGTGTCGCCGAGGAAGATCATCAGCGCCAGCCCCGACGCGCACACCGCATTGACCGCGATGCCGGTCAGCACCAGCGTCACGACCTCGGTGCGTCCATCGGCCCGGGAGAGGGCGTAGACCAGCAGGGTCGTCACGAGGCCGCCGACGAAGGCGAACAGCGCCGTCGTCCACGACCCGATCAGCTGGATCTGGAAGACGATCACGATCGCGGCGGCGAAGGCGGCACCCGTCGACACGCCGACGACGCTGGGCTCGGCCAGCGGGTTGCCGAAGATGCCCTGCATCAGCGCGCCGGCCGTCGACAGGGCGGCACCGACGATGATCGCGAGCGCGATGCGCGGGAACCGCACCTGCCACAGCGTGTTGTCGCCCTGGGGGTGCGTCGGCATCGTCCCCCAGTCGAGCCCCACGCGGTGCATCAGGGAGCCCCAGACCTCGCTCGCCGGGATCGCCAGCTGACCGCGTCCGGCGGCGTAGACCGTGAGCACGGCGAGCGCGACGCCGAGCACGACGAACAGCGCCGTCGCGCGGGCACCGTGACGGCGGGGGAGCGGCGGAGTCGTGTCGGCGACCGGCGCGGCCCGTGGGGGCAGCGTGGCTGTCACTGGGCCGACTCCGGGGCGTAGATCGCGACGGCGAGCGAGTTGAGCACCTCGGCCGTCCGCGGTCCGAAGCTCAGCACCTGGCTGTCCTGCATGTCGACGATGCGCCGGTTCTGACCGGCCGGGGTGTTGGCGATCGCGGGCAGGCGGTCGAGCAGCCCGTCGACGCCGCCGACCGACTCGAGCCCCTTGCTCATCATGATGATGAGATCGGGCTGCGCCGCGATGATGGCCTCGTCGTTGACGGGCTTCATGCCGTTCCAGCCGATCTCGCGGGTCACGTCGTAGCCGCCGACCGCATCGATCAGGCCGTCGGCCCCGGAGCCCTCGCCGAACATGTAGTAGACGCCGGCCTGGCCGCGCACGTACAGGAAGACCATCCGCAGCTTGTCCTGGACGGCCGTGGGTGCGACCTTCGCGATCGCGGCCTTTGTGGCGGCGACCTCCTTCTCGATCCGCTGGCCCAGCTGCTTGCCCTCGGCGGGGACGCCCAGGGCGTCTGCGACCTCCTGCGTCAGCGACGAGACGTTGTCGAGGCTGCGCTGGGAGTCGGTCACGACGACGGGGATGCCCGAGTCACGCATCTGCAGGATGACGTCCCACGGACCCAGCGACGTGTCGGTGAGGATCACGGTGGGGTCGAGCTCGAGGATCGACTCGGCGTTGAGGTCGTGGCCGTTGCTCGTCACGAGCGGGAGCTTCTTGGCCTCGTCGAACTGGGTCGAGACGTCACGGCCCACGACTTGGTCCCCGAGCCCGAGCTCGAACACGGTCTGCGAGAGCGTGCCGTAGATGTCGAGCGCGAGGATGCGGCTCGTGTCGGTGATCGTCACCTTGGTGCCCTGGGCGTCGGTCACCGTGACGGGGAGGGTCTGCTGCGGCGAGGTCGTGACGGGCGTGATGGAGCTGCCGGCCAGCGAGGCGTGTGTCTCGCCGGAGTACGACTTCGGGTCGTCGAGCACCGTTGCCGAGGCGAGGTCGACGGCGGCGCGGTCGGTGCCACCGTGCGCCGTGCCGCCACCCGAGCCGGCCCCGCAGGCGGCGACGACGGAGACCGACAGGAGGACGGCCGCGAGACGGCGGGCCGCGGAGAAGACAGGGCGGGGCACGGTAATCCTTCGGGTTAGGTGAGGGTAGGCTAACAGTTCTCAGGGTTGCCTATCCAAAGTGTGACATGGATCATGACATCTTGTCAGAACAAGATGACCGTGTGTCATAATCTTTGGCACACCCGCCGCCCGTCCCAGGAGCACGCCATGACCATCACCGCCGAGAGCCCCGCGCCCTCGCTGTCAGCCCTGCTCCGCACTGGATCGCAGGCGGAGCACACCGCCGCCGAGGGATCGAGTTTCATGTCCGAGCTGCTCGCCGGGCGCATCAACGAGGCCGGCTACGCGCACTTCCTCGGTCTGCTGCGCCGGGTGTACGAAGCCCTCGAGGGCACCGCCGCCGAGCTGGCGTCCGACCCCGTCGCCTCGGCCGTCATCGACCCGGCCATCGAGCGGCTCGCCGCGATCGACGCGGATCTCGACCACTGGGGACGCGTCGACGTCGACAGCCCGGCCACCGACGCCTACGTCGCGCGCATCCGGGAGTCCGCGTCGTGGGGCGGCCTGTTCGTGGCGCACCACTACACGCGCTACCTCGGCGACCTCTCGGGCGGACAGGCGATCGGCCGCATCATCAGCCGCGAGTTCGGGCTCGACGGCGTCGGCACGGCGTTCTACGCCTTCGACGAGGTGCCCAAGCCCAAGCTCTACAAGGACGCCTACCGGGCGCGCCTCGACGCCCTGCCCCTCGACGACGCCGACCGCCAGCGCGTCCTCGACGAGGTCAAGGCCGTCTTCAGCCTGAATGGCGGCATCTTCGCCGAGATGACGACCCACCTCGACAGGTACTCCCGCCCCTGACGCCTCAGCGGATTGGCTTCGGGCAGCGTGAGTGCGCGACAATGTGGGCGTGGCTCATGTGACGATCGTCGGCGGCGGACCTGGTGGCTACGAGGCGGCGCTGGTCGCCTCCCGACTGGGGGCGCAGGTCACCCTGATCGAGCGTGACGGCATCGGCGGCTCGACGGTCCTGACCGACTGCGTGCCCAGCAAGACGCTGATCGCGACCTCCGACCTGCTCACCGACGTCAGCACGGCCGGCGAGCTGGGCGTCAAGGTGCCGGCCTCGATCCGCGCCGATCTCGCCGCCGTCGACTCCCGTGTGCTGGCCCTCGCGCAGGCGCAGTCCGACGACATCGCCCACCGCCTCGCCGCCAGCGACGTCGTCATGGTCGCCGGCACCGCGACGATCGAGACCGCGGGCTCGGTGCGGGTCGAGACCGCCGACGGCGAGCAGGTCATCGAGACCGATGCGATCCTCGTGGCCACCGGCGCTCATCCTCGCGTCAGCCCCACGGCCCAGCCCGACGGCGAGCGCATCCTCACCTGGGAGCAGGTGTACTCGCTGCAGGAGCTGCCCGAGCACATGATCGTTGTCGGCTCGGGTGTCACGGGTGCGGAGTTCGCGAGCGCCTACAACGGGCTCGGTGCGTCGGTGACGCTCGTGTCGAGCCGCGACCGGGTGCTGCCCGGCGAGGACGTCGACGCCGCCAACGTCATCGAGGACGTCTTCACGCGGCGCGGCATGACGGTCATGGGCAACTCGCGCATGGCCTCGGTCGAGCGCACAGACGCCGGCGTGCTGGTGACGCTGACGGACGGGCGCACGGTCGAGGGCTCCCACTGCCTGCTGGCGCTCGGCTCGATCCCCAACACCGCCGGCCTGGGCCTCGAGGAGGTCGGGGTCGTGCTCGACGACGGCGGCTTCATCAAGGTCGACCGCGTCTCGCGCACCAGCGTGCGGGGCATCTACTCGGCCGGTGACTGCACCGGCGTGCTGATGCTGGCGTCGGTCGCCGCGCAGCAGGGACGCATCGCGATGTCGCACCTGCTGGGCGACGCGGTGCACCCGCTCGACCTCGGCAAGGTCTCGAGCAACGTGTTCACCTCGCCCGAGATCGCGACGGTCGGCATGTCGCAGAAGCAGGTCGAGGAGAGCGATCTGCAGATCGACGTCGCGATGCTGCCGCTGGCGTCCAACGCCCGCGCCAAGATGCAGGGCGTCCACGACGGCTTCGTCAAGATCTTCTGCCGCCGGGGCATGGGCGTCGTGGTGGGCGGCGTCGTCGTCGGTCCGCGAGCCAGCGAGCTCATCCACGCCCTGTCGCTGGCGGTCTCGGCCTCGCTGACGGTCGACCAGGTCGCGGACGCCTTCACGGTCTACCCGTCGATGTCCGGCTCGGTCGCCGAGGCGGCCCGCCGTCTGCACCACATCGGCTGACAGCTTGTCCCCGGCCTGACGGCCCGCTCCCTGCAACCGCAGGAATGACACGCGTGTAGTTCGCGGGATTGTCATTTTTCGGTCGCATTTCGGGAAAAGTTATGGGCATAATCAGTCGGCGACCACTCTGGTCACACCAGTCACATCAGTCACAGGAATGGACTTCCCCCATGCTTTCCTGGCGCACGGCTCGACGCATGTCCGGCACTGGCCTCACGATCGCCCTCGTGGTGGGTGCTGGCGTGCTCGCACCCGTCCCCGCGCAGGCCGCGGGCACGCAGGTCACGGGCGCTGCGCCCGGAGCCGTCGCGGCACCCGCGCCGGTCGAGGCGCCTCCGGTCGACGTCACGACGACCGCCGTCCCCTCTGTCCCCGTCGCGCCTGAGCGCCCGTCGAGCAGCGACCTCGTCGCCGAGCTGCCCAAGACCGCGACGTCCGACTTCAGGATGGTCGGCGTCACGTGGACCAGCGGCCCGTCGACGGGCGTCAAGGTCGAGGTGCGCACCCGCACGGCCGGCGCGTGGTCGGCATGGACGACGCTCGACGTCGAGGTGCAGGCCGGCGAGGGTGGAGAGCCCGGCACCGAGCCGCTGTGGGTCGGCGACGCCGACGGCGTGGCGGCGCGTGTCACCAGCGACGGCGACCCGCTCGAGGGCGTCCGCATCGCCACGATCGACCCGGGCCAGGACGACGCCGTCGCCGAGCCGGGCGCGACGGGTGCCGCCTTCAGGACCGCCGCCGCAGACGGCGCACCCGGCTACACGCCGCAGCCCGCGATCATCTCGCGCGCGGCCTGGGGTGCGTCCGCCGGGACGCCGTGCGACTCGCCCGCGGCCGGTGACCAGACCCGCGGCGTCGTCGTCCACCACACGGCCGGCACCAACTCGTACACGCAGGCCCAGTCGGCACAGATCGTGCGTGCCACCCAGGCGTTCCACATGAAGTCACGCAAGTGGTGCGACCTCGGCTACAACTTCCTGGTCGACAAGTACGGGCAGATCTTCGAGGGCCGCCGCGGTGGCATCGACCGTGCCGTCCGCGCCGCGCACTCGGGCAACGCCGCGGTCAACATGTACGCCATGGGCGTCTCGATGATGGGCAACTACGACGAGGTCAAGCCGAGCGCGGCGCTCAAGGACGCCATGGTGCGGCTGATCGGCTGGCGGCTCGGCACCAACTACCTCCCGGCCAAGGGCACGTACTCCCTGGGCGGCAAGACGCTCAACATGATCGCGGGCCACCGCGACGTCCTCAGCACTGCCTGCCCGGGTCGCTACGGCTACGCGTGGCTGTCGGAGGCCGGCGGCCTGCGCGACCGCGTCGAGGCGTACATCGCGGCCTACTCCAGCCCGGTCAAGTCGCTCTACCGCGCCCTCGGCGCAGCCGCGACCGGCCCGATCTTCATCGGCGAGGCGCAGGGTGCCGATGGCAGCCGCCTGCGGGCCAAGCTCGTCGACATCTACTCCAAGGGCACCGCAGGACCCGCGTTCACGGTCGGCGGCACCATCCGCGCCGAGTACGACCGGGTCGGCTCGCGCGCCGGGGTGCTCGGCTACCCGAAGGCGAACGCCGCGGCGGCGGCCGGCGGCACGCGCCAGGAGTTCGACGGCGGCTACATCACGACGACCGCTGCCGGCAGGGCCACGGCCTACACGAGCGCCGGTGCCGTCATCCCCGGAGGATCCGCGGCTCCGTCCGCTCCGGCTCCCGCGGTCAAGCCCGCAACCGTCAGCAAGGTCAGCGTCAAGGCCGGGGCGCGGTCCGCCCGCCTGACCTGGCCCGCGGTCGCCGGGGCGACGAGCTACGACGTCTGCCTCTACGCCAACAAGAACGTCAAGAAGGTGTGCAACCGGTCGGCGTACGGCGTGTCCGGGACGACGGCCCTGGTCGCCAAGCTGAAGCCCACGAACGGCACCGACTGGTACGCCAAGGTGCGCGCCGTCAACGGCTCGCTGAAGGGTGGCTACTCGTCGCTCAAGGGGTTCAACCTCTCGTCGGTCGCCGCCAAGGCTGCTTCCGCGGCATCGGCTCCGGCGGCCGCCGCAGAGCCCGCCGCCGTGTCATCGGCCGCGACGGTGCCCCCGTCCGCCGAGGCACCCGGTGTCGACACCGTGACGGTGCCCGCGTCCGGCGCGATCGCGATCTCCGGTCACGGCTACGGCCACGGCATCGGGATGAGCCAGTACGGTGCCCAGGGTGCCGCGCTGGCCGGTGTCACGTACGACCGCATCCTCGCCTCGTACTACCCGGGTACGTCGTTGGGCACCCAGGGCGGGTCGATCCGCGTGCTCATCTCGCAGGACACCAGCGACGCGGTCGACGTGCGTGCCGCGTCCGGACTCGTGTTCCGCAAGGTCTCGGGATCGTTCAAGAAGTCCCTGCCCACGACGGTCGGCGGCCGCAAGGTCACGACCTGGCGCATCGTGCGCGTCTCGTCGAAGAAGACGCAGTCGACCCTGCAGTACCGCACCAGCGGGCGCAGCTACCGCACGTACAAGGGCATCCGGTGGACCGGTGACGGGCAGTTCCAGGGCCCGAGCCGCATCGGGCTCGTGCTGCCGGGCGGCTCGACCGTCTCCTACCGCGGTGCCATCAGGTCGGCGGTCCCGTCGAAGGGCTCGACCGCCCGCGACACCGTCAACGTCCTGCCGCTCGAGCACTACGTGCGGGGTGTCATCGCGGCCGAGATGCCCGCCAAGTGGGCACCCGAGGCGCTGAAGGCACAGGCCGTCGCGGCCCGTACCTACGGCGTCCGCAGCATCAACGCCGCGCGCTACTACGACATCTGCAGCACCACGGCGTGCCAGGTGTACGGAGGTGCGTCGCGGGAGACCGCGACGACCGATGCCGCTGCTCGCGCCACGAGCGGCCAGTACGTGTCCTACAACGGTGTGCCGGCGTTGACGCAGTTCTCGTCATCCTCGGGCGGGCGCACCTCGGTCGGCTCGCAGCCCTATCTCGTGGCGGGGGACGACCCGTACGACGGATGGGCCGGCAATGCCAACCATGCCTGGACCACGACGGTCCCGGCAGCACGCATCCAGAAGGCGTACCCCACCATCGGAACGCTGCGGTCGCTCGCGATCACGCGTCGCGCCGGCGGCGGGTCGTGGGGTGGCCGTGTCAGCAGCATCACGCTGGTGGGGACGAGCGCGAACGTCTCCATCTCGGGCAACGACGCCCGGTGGGCCTTCGGGCTCAAGTCCAACTGGTTCAGCTTCGGAAGTTAGGGTCTTGTTCATGCGTTTCATCTCGGGGGCGATCGTCGGAGCCGTGCTGGCCACGTCGATGACATTCGTCTCGTCCAGTGCCCATGCCGACGACGTCGTGGCGCCTCCTGCCGACGCCGTCGCCGCGCCCACCGACCCGGTCGACGTGTCGACGACGACCGTCCCGGCGGTGTCGCAGGGCCTGTCGGCTGCCACGGCCGACGGCGGCGACCTCGTGGCCGAGCTGCCGGCCCGCAAGACCGACGACTTCGGCCTCGTCGGCGTCACGTGGGACCGCGGCTTCGACGCGACGGGCCTGCTCGTCGAGGTGCGGCTGCGCACCGCGGGAGCCTGGGGCGAGTGGCAGGAGCTGCACGTCGAGGGCGATGACGGTTCCGAGGGCGGCCAGGACGGCACCGAGCCCCTCTGGGTCGGCTCCGCCGATGGCATCTCGGTGCGGGTGACCAGCCCGACCGGTCAGCGTCCCGCAGGCCTCAAGGTCGCCACGATCGATCCCGGCACGACGCCGGCAGCCGGGCAGGCATCCGCCCCGGCCGCCGCGCCCGCGTCGTCGGTCAGCCCCGCGGTCTACCGCACGTCGTCGGCCTCGGCCGTCACGGTCGCGAGCGGCGCGACCGCCCCGATGCCCCCGATCATCCTGCGCTCGGCGTGGGGCGCGGCCCCCAACACCTCGTGCAGCAGTCCCAACGTCAGCCCCGGCGGCATCAAGGGCGCGGTCATCCACCACACCGCCGGCACCAACACGTACACCGCCGCCCAGTCGGCGCAGATCGTGCGCGCCACGCAGGCGTATCACATGAAGTCGCGCAAGTGGTGCGACATCGGCTACAACTTCTTGGTCGACAAGTACGGCCAGATCTTCGAGGGCCGCAACGGTGGTATCGACCGCGCCGTGCGCGCCGCGCACTCGGGCAACGCCGCGGTCAACGAGAACACGATGGGCGTCTCGATGATGGGCACGTTCTCGACCATGGCTCCGACGCAGGCCACCAAGGACGCCGTCACCAAGCTCGTCGCGTGGCGCTTCAGCCTCGTGGGCCTGCCCGCCTCGGGCACCTACTCGCTGGGTGGCAAGACGCTCAACCGCATCGCGGGCCACCGCGACGTCGTCGGCACCGAGTGCCCCGGCGCGGCCGCTTACGCCTGGCTCAGCGCGCCCGGCGGACTGCGCGACAGCGTCGCGGGCTACACCGCGAGCGTCGCCACGCCGATCGCGCAGCGGGTCGCCAAGCTCGGCGCAGGCGCGACGGGTGCCCTCGTGCAGGCCGAGTACCCGTTCTACACGGCCCCCGGCGGCACCAAGGCCCGCTACAAGAAGATCGACATCATCTCGTCGCCGCTCGGCACCTTCTCGCTCGGCGACGTCGTCCGCTCGCGGTACAACTCGCTGAAGGGGCAGTCGGGTGCGCTCGGCGTCCCGACGGGGATCATCGTCACGACCGCCCGGTCGCAGGTGCGCATGCAGCGCTTCCACCACGGGACGATCTACCGGGTCAAGCGCAAGAACAAGAAGGTCGCGGCCTACGCGCTCTACGGCAAGGTCGAGAACAAGTACCGATCCCTGCGCGAGGCCAGCGGCAAGCTCGGCGTGCCGACCAAGACGCAGACCAAGATCTCGGGCGGACGCGAGCGGGCCTACTTCTCGAAGGGAACCCTGACGCTCCAGTCGAACGGACGCGTCACGGTGTCGGTGAAGTGACGATCGGTCCCGACCTGGCCAAGTCGGTCGCGATCTCGGCGGCTGCCAATGCGTTCTCGCTGGCCTTCGCGGCGTGGGTGTTCGACCGGTTCAACATCCGGTTCGGCTGGTTCGTCGTCGCGGTCGTGCTGTTCACGGTGCTGACGGTGGCCCTGCGGGGCATCGTCGTCGGCACCGTGAACCGCTTCGCCCGTGGCTACACGATCGCCGGAGGGCTCGTGCTGACGTTGCTGGTGCTGGTCCTCACGGAGGTGGTGGTGCCCGAGGACGGCTTCTCGATCGACGGCTGGGGCACCTGGGTCGGCGTGACGCTGATCGTCTGGGCCGCAGGCGTCGCCTTCGGCGAGGTCGACAAGGCCCCGCCGCCGAAGCGCCTGACCACTCGCTGACGGCGCCGGTCTCGCCGTGTTGACCGGCCGTTCACGAACGGCCGGTCAACACACCGCTACTCGGCCGGTGCCGCGTCTTTGATCTCCGCGACGACCTGACCGGACGTCACTCCGCCACCGACCTCGACGGCCAGACCCGTCACGATGCCGGCCTTGTGGGCGTTGATCGGCTGCTCCATCTTCATGGCCTCGACGACGACGATCTGGTCGCCCGCGGCGACCTCCTGGCCCTCGGTGACCGTGACCTTGACGACGGTGCCCTGCATGGGCGCGACGAGCGAGTCGCCCGAGGCGGCCGCTCCCGCTGCCTTGCCGGCCTTGCGCTTGGCCTTCTTGGCACCGCCGGCCGCGGCAGCGGATGCTCCGAGGCCGCCGGGCAGGACGACCTCGACACGCTTGCCGCCGACCTCGACCGTGACGCGCTCGCGCGACTCGGGCTCGTCGGCGTCCGCGGAGGCACCCGAGTAGGGCTCGAGCTGGTTGTCGTAGTCGGTCTCGATCCAGGTCGTGTAGACGTCGAACGAGCCGTCTTCGGCGGTGAAGGCCGGGTCGTCGACGACCGAGCGGTGGAACGGGATGACCGTGGGCATGCCGTCGACGACGAACTCGTCGAGCGCGCGGCGCGAACGGGCCAGCACCTGCTCGCGGCTGGTGCCGGTGATGACGAGCTTGGCGATGAGGGAGTCGAACGATCCGGGGATCGTCTCGCCCTCCTCGTAGCCGCCGTCGAGGCGGACGCCGGGTCCGGACGGGGGCGACCACTTGGTCAGGGTGCCGGGCGCGGGCAGGAAGCCGCGGCCGCCGTCTTCGGCGTTGATGCGGAACTCCATCGAGTGACCGCGGATCTCGGGGTCGCCGTAGCCGAGCTCCTCGCCCGCTGCGATGCGGAACATCTCGCGCACCAGGTCGATGCCCGTGACCTCCTCGGAGACGCAGTGCTCGACCTGCAGGCGGGTGTTGACCTCGAGGAAGCTGATCGTGCCGTCGGCCGCGACGAGGAACTCGCACGTGCCGGCACCGACGTAGCTGGCCTCCTTGAGGATGGCCTTGGAGGAGGTGTAGAGGCGCTCGATCTGGTCGTCGGTCAGGAACGGCGCGGGGGCCTCCTCGACGAGCTTCTGGTGGCGGCGCTGCAGCGAGCAGTCGCGGGTCGAGATGACCACGACGTTGCCGTGGCTGTCGGCGAGGCACTGGGTCTCGACGTGGCGCGGCTTGTCGAGGAACTTCTCGACCAGGCACTCGCCGCGGCCGAAGGCGCTGACGGCCTCGCGGACGGCCGACTCGTAGAGCTCGGGGATCTCCTCGAGGGTGCGGGCGACCTTGAGTCCACGGCCGCCTCCGCCGAAGACGGCCTTGATCGCGACGGGCAGGCCGTTCTCCCGGGCGAACGCGACGACTTCGTCGGCGTCCTTGACGGCGTCCTTGGTGCCCGGAGCGAGGGGCGCGTTGGCCTTGAGCGCGATCTGCTTGGCCTTGGCCTTGTCGCCGAGGCTCTCGATGGCAGCTGGCGGGGGACCGATCCAGATCAGCCCGGCGTCGATGACGGCCTGGGCGAACTCGGCGTTCTCGGCCAGGAAGCCGTAGCCGGGGTGCACGCTGTCGGCGCCGGAGCGCTTCGCGACGGCGATGATCTTCTCGATCGACAGGTAGGAGTCGGCTGGCGTCGAACCGTCCAACGAGTACGCCTCGTCGGCGAGGCGTACGAACACCGCGTCGCGGTCGGGCTCGGCGTAGACCGCGACGCTGCCGATGCCGGAGTCCTTGCAGGCTCGGATGACGCGGACGGCGATCTCACCGCGGTTGGCGATCAGGACCTTGGCCAGGGGCTTGCTCACTGAGTCTTCTCCTTGTGCGACGGATGCCTGCCGCAGTCTAGGGCGTCGGATAGTTGGACGTCATATGAGGTACGTCTCGCCGGAGGGCGCGTTTGTCGGTCCAGGTTAATGGTTGTTAACATGGCGGCCATGACCTTCGCCCTGTCCCGTGAGCACGAGTCCTTCCGCCGCACCGTCCGCGAGTTCGCCGCGGCCGAGGTGGCACCGCACGTCGCGGAGTGGGACAAGGCGCACCACTTCCCGGTCGACCTCGTGCAGAAGATGGGCGACCTGGGGCTGTTCGGGCTGACCGCCCCGGAGGAGTTCGGCGGGGCCGACGGCGACTTCACCTCGCTGTGCGTCGCGATCGAGGAGCTCGGTCGGGTCGACCAGTCGATCGGCATCACGCTGCAGGCCGGCGTCGGGCTCGGCATCACGCCGATCCTCGAGTACGGCACGCCCGAGCAGAAGGAGCGGTGGCTGCCCGACCTCGTGGCGGGTCGCAGGCTCGCCGGCTTCGGCCTGACCGAGCCCGGTGCCGGATCGGACGCCTCGGCGACCAAGACCCGGGCCGTCCTCGACGGCGACTCGTGGGTCGTCGACGGCTCGAAGCAGTTCATCACGAACTCCGGCAGCGACATCACCTCGCTCGTCACCGTGACGGCGCGCACCGGCACGCGCGTCGACGGTAGGCCCGAGATCTCGGCGATCATGCTGCCGGCGGACACGCCGGGCTTCGTGGCCGAGGCCCCGTACGACAAGCTCGGCTGGCACATCTCCGACACGCATCCGCTGTCGTTCACGGCGGCACGGGTCCCCGCCGATCACCTGCTCGGCGAGCGCGGACGTGGCTACGCGCAGTTCCTCGCGACGCTCGACGACGGCCGTGTCGCCATCTCGGCCCTGGCGGTCGGCTGCATGCAGGCGTGCCTCGACCTGTGCGTGCAGTACGCGGGGGAGCGCACGACGTTCGGCGTGCCGATCGGCACCAAGCAGGGCGTGGCCTTCCAGATCGCCGACATCGCGACGATGGTGCGGGCCGGTCGGGCGCTGACCTACCAGGCCGCGGCGCTGAAGGACGGCGGCGCGTCGGCGCAGGAGTTCAAGCAGGCCGCGTCGATCGCCAAGCTCTACACCTCGGAGTCGGCCGTCACCGCGACGCGCATCGCGACCCAGGTGTTCGGCGGCTACGGCTTCATGGAGGAGTACCCGGTCGCCCGCTTCTACCGCGACGCCAAGATCCTCGAGATCGGCGAGGGCACCTCCGAGGTGCAGCGCATGCTGATCGCCCGCGGCCTGGGCCTCCCAGTCGAGTAAGCGGGGCCGGTGCGCTGGCGTCCACCTCCTCGCGGCAGCGGTGCGCTGGCGTCCACCGAGTCCGTCGCGGTGGACGCTGGCGCACCGCCCGGCCGTCGTGGCGGTGCCTGCGGCTCCTCGGCATCAATGGCTGCGAGGTCGCTACTGCGGACGGACGCCGAACGGGACGGAGCGGGCCGCGCATGCCTCGACCAGGGCGCTCTCGAGGCACCTGAGCTCCGAAGGTAGCGACGCAAGGACGGTGGGGAACATGCCGCGCACGTCCCAGACGTCGGTCGACGAGGCCAGGACGTAGGGGAAGTCGGCGTCGTCGGACAGGACGTCGAACGTGGTGCGAAGCAGACCGCTGCCGCGGACCAGCTCGATCGACGCGATGGCGTCCCACGGCATCTCGGTCAACGTTCTCGAGCGTGACCGCACGGCGAGGTGAGTGTCGGAGACGGCGATGACGCGGCGCGCCGTGAATCGCGTCCACGTGATGGTGCGCCCGATGATGATGCAGACCGCGATCACGGCCGCGACCGTCACGGCGGTCGAGAGTGGAAAGAAGATCGTTCCCAGCCATCCGGTGATCGTCGCCGAGACGACGAAGCCGGGCAGGCTGAGTGCGACCGTCAGCGCGGCGCGCTCAGGTGCCCAGATCGTCCGGTAACCGACATCCGGTGGCTGCGCACCTGGTACGTCGCTGCTCATCGCCTCAGCCTAGGTCGTGGCGGTGCCTGAGTCGCCCGTCCCAGGCGTCGATGGGCGACCCCGCCACCGGGCACGCGGGTGATGGGAGACCCGGTCACCGGTCGCGCGGGTGATGGGCGACCAGGTCACCGCCCCGCGTGGAGCACGTCACACGGGTGTTCACTACGCCATCACGTCATAGGTGACCGTCAGCCAACTCTGATGAGGTGAGCGGCAAGGGATCGCTCGTCCACGAGTGGTCGGAGGCTGTTGTGTCGTGTCGTCTGTGCGGGTCCTCCCGCCTCCGGAGCGTCCTCGACCTCGGTGCCACCCCGCCGTGCGAGCTGTTCCTCACCGAGGAGGGCCGCGACCTCCCCGAGCCGACCTACCCGCTCCACCTGCGCCTGTGCGAGGAGTGCCTGCTGCTGCAGATCCCGGCGCTGATCCTGCCCGAGGAGACGTTCGTCGACTACGCCTACTACTCCTCGTTCTCCGACTCGTGGGTCGAGCACGCCAAGACGTTCGTGCACGATGCGATCGAGCGCCTGGGCCTGACGTCCGAGAGCTCGGTCATCGAGGTCGCCAGCAACGACGGCTACCTGCTGCAGCACGTCGTCGCGGCGGGCATCCCGTGCCTCGGCATCGAGCCCTCGGTCAACGTCGGCGAGGCCGCCCGCGAGCGGGGCGTTCCCACGCTGACGACGTTCCTCGACGAGCAGGTCGCCGATGACGTCGTGGCCGAGCGCGGCTCCGCATCGCTCGTCGTGGCCAACAACGTCTACGCGCACATCCCCGACCTGCTCGGGTTCAGCCGGGCGCTGCGCACGCTGACCGCCGATGACGGCTGGGTCAGCATCGAGGTGCACCACGCGCTCAACCTCGTGGCCCTGGGCCAGTTCGACACCGTTTACCACGAGCACTTCCAGTACTACACGGTCCTGTCGATCAGCCGTGCCCTTGCGACGGCCGGCCTGACGGTCGTCGACGTCGACCTCGTGCCGACCCATGGCGGTTCCATCCGCGTGTGGGCGCAGCCGGTGGAGGTCGCCGGCGAGCCGAGCCAGGCCGTCGCCGACGCGCTCGCCGCGGAGGAGCGGGCCGGCCTGCACGCCGTCGAGGGCTACCTCGAGCTCGAGCCCCGCTCGCAGTCGGTGCGCCAGGAGCTCCTGCGCTTCCTGCTCGACGCCAAGGCCGACGGCAAGCGGGTCGTCGGCTACGGCGCCCCGGGCAAGGGCAACACGCTGCTCAACTACTGCGGCATCCGCTCCGACCTGCTGGAGTACACGGTCGACCGCAACCCCTACAAGCACGGCCGGTTCACCCCCGGCACGCGCATCCCGATCCACGCGCCCGAGCGCATCGCGGCCGACCGGCCCGACGTCGTCCTGGTGCTGCCGTGGAACCTCGAGACCGAGATCGCCGCACAGCTGTCGTACGTCCGCGAGTGGGGCGGCGAGATCGTCGTTCCCCTGCCGACCGTCCACACCGTCCCGGCCCCCGCGGCCGCCACTCCCACGGAGGTCCTGTCATGAAGGTCGTGCTCTTCTGCGGCGGCTACGGCATGCGCATGCGCAACGGCGACGCCGACGTCATCCCCAAGCCGTTGCAGATGGTCGGTCCGCGGCCGCTCATCTGGCACGTCATGCGCTACTACGCGCACTTCGGCCACACCGAGTTCGTGCTGTGCCTCGGCTACGGGGCCAAGCAGATCAAGGAGTTCTTCACGACGTACTCCGAGACCGAGTCGAACGACTTCGTGCTGCGCGACGGCAAGGTCGAGCTGCTGTCGACCGACATCAGCGACTGGTCGATCACGTTCGTCGACACGGGGCTCGAGACGCCGATCGGCGAGCGTCTGCGCCGCGTGCGACCGCACCTCCAGGGCGACGAGTTCTTCCTGGCCAACTACGCCGACGTGCTGTGCGACGCACCGCTGGACGCCATGATCAAGGAGTTCCACGACTTCGGCGCTGCGGCCTCGATGATCGTCGTCCCGCCGCAGTCGTCGTTCCACATCGTCGACGTGGCGGACGGCGGCGGCGTCACGGGCATCAGCCCCGTCAGCGACCTGCCGCTCGGCGAGAACGGCGGCTATTTCGTCCTGTCGCAGGAGGTGTTCGACCACCTGCCCGAGAACGGCGATCTCGTGGCCGATGCGTGCACGGCGCTCGCGGCGCAGGGCAAGCTCTACGGCTACCGCTACGACGGCTTCTGGAAGCCCGCCGACACGTTCAAGGAGCGCGCCGAGCTCGACGCGGCCTACTCCGACGGCAGCCGCCCGTGGGCCGTGTGGGAGGACCGCGGTGTGACCGCATGATCCATCTCGCGCTCGAGGACGTCCGCGAGGTCGCCCTGCTGGCGGCGCACTGCGACGACCTCGCGATCGGCATGGGCGGCACGCTCCTGACGCTCAAGCGGTCGTACCCCGACGTCCGGGTGCGGGCACTCGTGCTCGGCGGTGCCGGAACTCCCCGCGAGGCCGAGGAGCGCGAGGCGCTGGCCGCCCTGGCCGGCGAGGTCGACCTGACGATCCTCGACCTGCCCGACGGCCGTGCGCCCGCGCACTGGGACCGCATCAAGGACGCGATGGGCGAGTTCGCCCGCGGCGGCGACGCCGACCTCGTGTTCGCCCCGCAGCGGCACGACGCGCACCAGGACCACCGGCTCGTCGCCGAGCTGGCGCCGACGGAGTTTCGCGACCACCTGATCCTCGGCTACGAGATCCTCAAGTGGGAGACCGACACCCCGCAGCCCGTGCTGATGCACCCGCTGACGCCCGACGTCGCGGCCGAGAAGCTGCGCGTCCTGATGTCGTCGTACCCCTCGCAGCAGTCGAAGGACTGGTACGACGAGTCCGCCTTCGCCGCACTCATGCGCCTGCGCGGCGTGCAGTGCCACCAGCAGCACGCCGAGGCCTTCGTCGTCGAGAAGGCAGTCCTGACCCTCGCCCCCCTCGCCCCCGAACACCATCGCACCCCAGCACAGGAGACCCGCTGACATGAAGGTCCTTCTCACCGGACACCAGGGATATCTCGGCACCGTCATGGCACCGCTGCTGGCCGAGGCCGGCCACGACGTCACGGGCCTCGACACGGGCCTGTTCGCCGACAGCATCCTCGGCCCGGCCCCCCACGACCCGGAGACCCTCGCGGTCGACCTGCGGGACGTCACCGCCCGGCACCTCGCGGGGTTCGACGCGGTCATCCACCTCGCGGCACTGTCGAACGACCCGCTCGGCGCACTGGCGCCCGAGATCACCTACGACATCAACCACGCCGCGTCGGTGCGCCTCGCGCGTGCCGCGAAAGAGGCGGGCGTGTCCCGCTTCCTGTACGCGTCGACGTGCTCGGTCTACGGCTCCGCCGGCGAGGACCTCGTGACGGAGGACGCGCCGCTGCGCCCGCTGACCCCCTACGCCGAGAGCAAGGTGCGGGTCGAGGCCGACGTCAGCGCGATGGCAGACGACTCGTTCAGCCCGTCGTACCTGCGCAACGCCACGGCCTTCGGCTTCTCGCCCCGGCTGCGGGCCGACATCGTGCTCAACAACCTCGTGGGGCACGCCGTGCTGACCGGCGAGGTCAAGGTGCTGTCGGACGGCACGCCGTGGCGTCCGCTGGTGCACGCGCGTGACATCGCGACGGCGTTCATCCGGACGCTCGAGGCACCGACGGCCGACATCCACGACCGCGCCTTCAACGTCGGCACCGAGGCCAACAACGTCACGGTCGCCGAGATCGCCCAGGCCGTCGCCGACACCGTCCCGGGCTCACGACTGTCGATCACCGGCGAGACCGGTGCAGACCCCCGGTCGTACCGCGTCGACTTCTCGCTGATCCGCAAGCTGCTGCCGGGTTACGACGCGACGTGGTCGATCGCCGACGGCGCCGTCGAGCTGCACGACGCCTACACGCGTCACGGACTCACGCAGACCGCCTTCGACCAGAGCTTCACCCGCCTGGCGGTGCTCAAGCGCCGTCAGGTCGAGGGCACCCTCGACGCCTCCATGAGGCCGCAGGTCCCATGACGACGGGCAGCGCGAGGTCAGACCAGCGTGGCCCGCAGGGTCGCCCACGAGCCGGCCGATCGGTCGCGGTCCGACACGACCGTCACGGGCTCCGGCCACGCGATTGCGAGGTCGGGGTCGTCGTACGCGACCCCGATGTCCTCGCCGGGCTCGTGCGGGCGGTCGATGCGGTAGCAGACGTCGGCCTGCTCGCTCGTCACCTGGAACCCGTGCAGGAAGCCGGGCGGGACGTACAGGTGCGCGTGGCGTTCGTCGTCGAGCTCAAACGACGCCTGCTGGCCGAATGTCGCGGAAGTGGGGCGGATGTCGACCAGCACGTCGAGCACCGATCCCCGCGCGCAGCGCACCAGCTTGGCCTCGCCGCGGCCGCCACGGCCGTGCATGCCCCTCACGACGCCGCGACGCGACCGCGACTGCGAGTCCTGGGTGAAGTCTCCCGACCTGACGTCGATGCCCAGGTCGGCGGCCGCGCGGTCGAAGATCGCGGTGTCGAACGTGCGGGTGAACCAGCCGCGGTCGTCGCGGAACGCCTCGGGCACCAGCAGCAGGACATCGGCCAGGGACGTGCTCTCGACGCGCATGGGCTCATGCTGCCATGACGACGCCTCCTGAGTGCTGCGCCTGCGGCTCGCACGACACGACGACGGTCCTCGACCTCGGTGACGTCCCGATCGCCGATGCGTTCCCGCCTGTCACCAGCGCACCCGAGGGAGATCCGGCGGGCGACGTGCGACACCCGTTGGCGATGGCGCTGTGCCGGCAGTGCGGGCTGGCGCAGATCGCGCAGGACGACACCGAGCCCGAGCAGCCTCTGGGCGTCGAGCCGCGGGCCCTGGTCGAGCAGGCCGAGCGCGCCGTCGCGATCGCGGACGCTCGCGGCTGGCTGCCCGGCCGCACCGTGCGGGAGTTCCCCAGCCCGCACGGCGGCACGTGGCTGCCGCTCGTCGTGCGTCGAGGGCACGTCGTGACCGACGGCCCGGCGTCCGTCGTGCTCGACAGCTTCGGCGTGATGCACGAGGCCGACCAGCGTGGCGCGTGGCGGGCGCGCGCCGATGCCACGGCACCCGACGGCGTCCTGCTGGTGCAGTTCCACTCGCTGGCCGCGATCCTGCGCCACGGCCAGTGGTCGTCGCTGCGGCACGGCCATGCCGCGTACTACTCCTTCACGTCGCTGAGTGGCCTGCTCGCGGCCGTCGGCATGTCGGTCGTCGGGGTCGAGACGTTCGACCTGTACGGAGGGACCGTGCTGGTCGCGGCCCGTCACGGTCGGTACCGGCCCGATGCGGCCGCCCGGGCGATGCTCGCCGAGGAGGCCGATCTCGGGGTCACCGACCCCGTCCGGCTCGGCCGGCTGCAGGCCGCGGTCGACGCCGACGTGGCGGGCCTGCGCGCCTGGCTCGATGCGCGCGCGGACGAGGACGTGCGCGTCATGGGCTACGGCGCGGCCTCCGTCGCCGTCGCGCGCCTGGGCCTGGCCGGCATCGACAGCCACGTGCTCGAGGCCGTCGCCGACGTGTCGCCGGCCAAGCAGGGACGACGGATGCCGGGCACCGACATCCCCATCATCTCGCCCGCCGCCCTGGTCGAGGCGTCACCCGACCGCGTGCTGCTGATGCTGCCCGACCTGCTGCCCGAGCTCGAGCAGGCGTACCCCGAGCTCGCGGGTCGCTGGATCGTCAGGACCGACCGTGACTCATCCTGATCGCCTCGTCGGGCATGAACTCGCCGCCGTAGGTGCCGCGTCCGACACCGCAGTCGCCGTCGGACGTCGCGGGAGCCTTGATCCACAGGTTGAGGTCGAGGCCGGCGTCGTCCCCGACCGGACC
The DNA here is from genome assembly GCF_017876595.1 of Aeromicrobium fastidiosum. Taxonomy (NCBI): domain Bacteria; kingdom Bacillati; phylum Actinomycetota; class Actinomycetes; order Propionibacteriales; family Nocardioidaceae; genus Aeromicrobium; species Aeromicrobium fastidiosum. The sequence continues at coordinate 2,081,952 of NZ_JAGIOG010000001.1, forward strand.
GGGCTCGTGCCCCAGCTGGCGCCCCGACGGGTTGCACCACTCGAAGTCCCAGTCGGGGTTGCCGTTGCGACCCGTGTCGACGACGTAGCGCGGGTCGCGCAGGCCGTGGGCGGCGACGAGACGCGCGCGGATCTCCTGCGCGTAGGCGTTGATCTCGGCGTCGGGCGCGTACGAGCTGACGTTGACCGCGAAGCCGACATCGTCGGACACTCCCACCTCGGCCAGCAGGTCGGCCATGCGATCGGTCTCGACCGAGCCGGACGACGTGCCCGCCTCGACGTAGACGCGGGTGCGCGGATTGCGCTCGCCCAGCGTGCGGACGGCGTAGCGCAGCGACTCGATGCGCTCCGTGCGCGCGGCCCCGTCGGGGGTCTGGCGGTCGACGAACCACAGCGCGTCGGGCTCGACCACCACGACGGCCCGAGTGTCGCCGATCGCCGCCGAGACCTGGTCGACCCAGGCCGCGTAGGCCTCGAGGTCGGCGGCGCCCTGCGCGCCCGACAGCCCGTCGTCCCGTCGCGGGACGTCGTAGAGCACGAGCTGCACGGTGCGGTCCTGCTGACGTGCGAGATCGATCAGCTCGAGCGCGCCGGCATCGCCGTCCGACCCCACGAGCCAGAAGGCGTCGGGCTGCTCGGCGATGCGACGGACGACGGCCGGGTCGGTGCCGCCGCCCTGCCGGTCGACCCACGCCTTGGCCTCGCTGGGCCCGCTCAGCAGGCCGTTGCCGAGAGCGACGTCACGCACCTGCGTCGTCTGCTGCCAGCCGTCGTGGGTCAGGCCGACGAGTCCCAGGACGACGACAGCCGTCGCGAGCGCGCGCCTCATGCATCGTCCGTCAACAGGGCCCACTGGCGGTGCTGGCGCGTGTCTCCGACAGGCGGGGCGGCCCATCCCTCGCAGACGAATCCGGCCGCGGTCAGCGCGCTCTCGAGCGCGACGTCGTCGACCGGAACGAACCAGGCGATGCGCCGCAGGTCGCGACCCACCGACGACACGACGTCGGCCACGAGCTGTGCCGCGCGCTCGTCGGGCACCGTGGACGAGCACTCGGCGGTCGACGTCCCTGCGTCGATGCGGCACGTCAGCCCGGGTGCGGTGGGGGCCGCCGACGCGGCGACGGCAGGCTGCCCGGTCCTCGCGCGCCGCGCTCTCCGCACGCCGATGCGGGCCACGGCCGGCAGCATCTCGACGGTGCGCCCCACCCGTCGTACAGCTGCCCGATGCATGTCCTCCATGGTAGGTCGGCAGGCGGAGAGGTGCCGTGTCGATGAGTGACGCCCGACCCCTGAGGGTCCTGACGATCGGGCCGGCACCGCTGTCGGCCGACAGCCGTGGCGGCATGGCCACGGTGCTGACCCTGATGGCGGCCCATCCCGATCCGCGGGTCAGCATCCGCGTGGTCCCGACCTACGCCGATCACGGCGTCGTGCGGCGCACGCTGCTGGGCGTGCGGGGCATGCTGCTGGCCTCGGCGCTGGTCATGGCCGGACGCGCCGACGTCCTGCACGTGCACCTCGCCCACGGCGGCAGCGTCGTCCGCAAGGCGCTGCCGCTGGCCGCGGCAAGGCTGCGCGGCGTCCCGACGGTCGTCCACGAGCACAGCTACGACTTCGCCGGCTGGTTCGACGGCCTGCCGCCGCGCGTGCAGACGCTGGTGCGCCGTGCCGTGGCCGCCGACGTGTGGCTCGTGCTCGCCGACCACCACGTCGCCGACTTCGGCGGACGCCTGGGCATGGACGAGCGTCGCGTCCACGTGCTCCACAACCCCGTCGAGCTCGCGCGAGGCGTCGAGGCACCGCGGGCACGTCCGCCCGGCCGGGTCGTGCAGGCCGTGTCGCTCGGCCGTCTGGGGCACCGCAAGGGCAGCTATGACGTCGTGGCGGCGGTCGCGTTGCTGCCGGCGGACATGCGCGCCCGGCTACGCGTGGTGCTGGCCGGTGACGGGGAGATCGACGAGGTGCGCCGCGCGGTCGACGACGCCGGCGTGGGCGACGTCGTGGAGGTGCGGGGCTGGCAGGATCCGGCCGAGCGCGACGCCCTGACCCGTGCGTCCCAGGTCTTCCTGCTGCCGTCGTACGAGGAGGGCTTGCCGATGGCGATGCTCGAGGCGATGGCACAGGGGCTGGCCCCCGTGGTCTCCCCGGTCGGCGGCATCCCCGACGTCGTCCGCGACGAGGTCGAGGGCCTGCTGGTCGAACCCGGCGACGTGACCGCGCTCAGCACCGCGATCCGCCGGCTCGTCGAGGACGACGAGCTGCGCGTGCGCGTCGCGTCGGCGGCCCTGTCGCGGTCGAAGCACTTCGACGTCGACGGCTGGTACGACGACCTCACCGACCTGTGGATCCGCCTCGTCGACCGGCGGCGCGACCGACCGCGACGCTGAGCGCCTCGGCGACCCGCGGCCGGCTGTGCCGCTCGACGTAGGCCTCGCGCGCCCGGCATCCCGCGCGGACGGCCTCGGCCGGGTCGGCCAGCACGTCGAGCGCGTCGGCCAGCCCGCGGACGTCGTCGACGCCCACGACGGGGCCGCCCGGCGGCTGCAGCTCGGGCAGGGCGCCCTCGGGCGACACGACCGGCATGACGCCGAGCTGCATCGCCAGCACCTGCACCCCGCTCTGCGTCGCGCGGCGGTAGTGCACCAACGACGCCTTCGCCCGGGCGAGGGTGTCGAGCTGGTCGGCGTAGCGGAACGGTCCGCGCTGCCACCGCACCCCGTCGGGCAGCTCGCCGGGTGCCTCGCCGTCGCCGATCAGCACGAGCTGGTCGCCGCGGTAGCGCGGACCGGAGCGATGGAGGGTCCACGCCTCGAGCGCCACGGGGATGTTCTTGTAGCCGTTGAGCCGGCCGCTGAGCACGAAGTCGCGGCGGTCCTCGGCCTCGACGAACCGTGGCACGGCCGCGTCGGCGACGTCGCTGCTGAGCGGCACGAGCGCCTGCGGCGTCCGGTCGACCCGCCCGGCGACGAACTCGCTGAAGAACAGCGTGAGGTCTGCTCCTGCGCCCCAGCGGTCGAACAGCGACCGTTCCCACCGCGGGCGCTGCTCGCCGGAGTCGTGGGGGCGGTCGTCGTGCACGACGTCGATGCGGGGCACCCCGCCGCCGAGGGTGAGCCAGCGAGGGTCGCGCACGAGCTCGGTCACGACGACGTCGGCGCCGAAGGCGAGCGCCTCGCGGCGCACGCGCAGGAACGGGCGGTACGTCGACGGCTGCTTGGGACGAGGGTCGAGCACCCACTCGTCGTCGCGCGCGGGGCCCGACTCGGGGTGCTGGTCGGACGTCACGAGCCGGACCTCGTGGCCCACCGAGCGCAGCGCGTCGGCGTGGATACGGGCGAGTGGTCGCATCCACGGCGAGAGCCACAGGACCTTCACGACAGCACCTCCGCGATCGCGTGCTCGTAGGCATCGGCCAACGACTCGATCGTGTAGTGGTCACGCATGCGCTCCAGACCGCGGTCGGCGATCCCGGGCAGGGGGCTCCGGTCGTCCAGCACCCCGGCCAGCGCCGCGCGCCATCCTGCGACCGTCACGTCGTCGACGACGATGCCGGCCCGCCCGTGGTCGAGCATGTCGGGCACCGCGCACGTCGCCGATGCCATGACGGGCAACCGGCGAGCCATGGCCTCGAGGATCGTCAGCGGGAACGCCTCGGACCGGCTGGGCAGGCACACGACGTCGGCCTCGGCGAAGGCGTGGTCCGGCCCGGGCGACCAGCCTCGCCAGCGGACGCGGTCGCGCAGGTCGTCGGGCGTCAGCGCCTCGAGCCGCTCGCGGTCGGGACCGTCACCGAAGATGTCGAGCGTCCAGGCGCGGTCGCGCAGGCCGTCGAGCGCCTCGACCAGCAGGTGCGGGTTCTTGAGCTCGACGATGCGCGACATCATGACGAGCCGCAGCGGGCCGTCGTGGTCCTCACGGGGCGGCACCTCGGCCAGCCCGTCACGGTGGGCGACGCCGTTGGGTGCGATGAACCACCGGCGGGCGACGTCCTGGTGGGCCGAGACCTCATCGCGGTGGCGAGGCGACAGGGCGATGAACCCGTCGGCGCGGCGCATGGCCCGGCCGAGCCCCGTCGAGTAGGTCGCCGCGTCGGGATCGGGTGGCACGTGCGCTCCCACGAGCCACCGACGGTCGGCGCGGTGTCGTCGCCACAGGGTGCCGAAGCCGGTCTCGGTGTTGGTGTCGCCGGTGACGACGACGGCCGGCCCGGGTGGGAGGTCGACGGCAGGCGCCCACCACGGCTGGCGGACGACTCGCACGGTGTGGGGGATCTCGGCGACCAGCGGGCCGAAGCGCTGCATCGCGACGATCGTGACGTCGTAGCCGCGGCGCACCAGCTCGGTCGCCAGCACGACGTGGTGCCGCTCGGCCCCGCCGTAGACCAGCTGGTTGATCGTGAGGACGACTGCCGGCCGGCCGCTGGCAGCGAGGCCGGCCCGCTGGCGCCGCTTCGAGCGCTGCACCCGGTCGAGCGCCGAGGTGCCCGCGAGGTAGAGGTCGCCGCGCAGCGACCCGCCGGTGCCGGCGTGCTCGATCTGCAGCGCGATGTTGGTGCGTAGCAGGTCGTGCGACCGCCGTGAAGCCACGGCGTCGGACGCCACGGTGCCGTTGGCCTCGTGCAGCACCCCGGTCTCGTCGGCGAGCACGAGCCGCCAGCCGGCCGAGCGGGCGCGCTGCTGCCACTGGGCCTCCTCGCCGTAGAGGAAGTACTCCTCGTCGAACGGGCCGATCTCGTCCCACGCCTGGCGCGAGACGGCCAGGCAGGCCCCGGTCAGGTAGCCGTCGACGTCATCCGGACGCTCGGCGTAGAGCTCGGACAGGGGCGTGCGCCGCAGCTGCTCGGCGTAGCCCGCGGCCGACACGAGGGCGCGGACGACGCCGCGGCGTCGGTGGGCGACGTCCCACGGTCGTCCGCCCGGACCCGTCGCGGGAGTGAGGGGTGCGGCAGCCGCCACCCCCGGAGTGCGGACGGCCGCGAGCGTCGCGGTGAGCGGTCCCTGCACCACGGCATCGGGGTTGACCAGCAGCAGGTCGTGACCCGGCACGGTCGCCGCGAGCGCGTTGACCGCCGCGGCGAAGCCGATGTTGGGGCCGCCACGGTGCCAGTGCACGTGCGGGTGGTCGGCGACGACCGTGTCGAGCTCGGCGGCATGCTCCGCCGAGTTGTCGTGCACGTGGACGGGGACGCCGGGCAGGTGCTGCGCGAGCGCCGCGAGACAGGTGCGCAGCAGGTCGGGCGTGCGGTACGCGACGCAGCAGATCGCGAGGGGACGGGTCATGGCACGGACACCTCGCGGTCGTCGGCCGCCCCAGCGTCGAGCATCGTCCTGACCGTGGCGATCTTCACCGGCCCGACGACGAGGTTGGCCAGGAGATAGGCGACGCCGGCACCCGCCAGGGCGAGCAGCACGGGTGCCCCGTGCAGCAGCAGGGCGGTGGCGGCGGCCGCTGCCAGCGAGACCGTCAGGCGTATCGCGAAGGCCCACGGGGTGCGGTAGGCGCAGCGCCGCGACAGCCTCCAGGACGCGACGACCTGGCCGATGAGCTCGGTCACGAGCAGCGCCAGCGCGGCCCCTGCGGCGCCCCAGAGGGGGATCAGCACCAGGTTGAGCACGATGTTGATGCCCAGGTTGACGACGTTGAGCCGCACCAGGAATGCCTGCTCGTGGGCGGCGAACAGGGCCTGGCTGACCGTGCCGTTGAGGAACGTGACGCCGACGGCCACGAACAGCAGCGCCAGCGTCGGCGTGCCGTCGCCCACGAACTCGTCCGAGCCGATGAGCCGCATGACCGGTCCGGCCAGCACGAGCCCCACGACGGCGATGGGGGCGCCGATGAACAACATGGTCTCGACGCTGCGGGACGTGAAGTGCGAGAACCGGTCGCGGTCGCTGCTCCACAGACCCGTCATCGACGACAGCGTCGACGTGGCGAAGAAGGTCGGGATGACCGAGAGCGTGAACGCCAGGGTCGAGGCCAGGTAGTAGGTGCCGACCTGCAGCGGGGAGTCGAGCAGGCTCAGCAGGACGCCGTCGATGCGCCAGTAGAGGACGCCGATGACCAGCACCGCTGTCTGGGGCAGGCTCTCGCGCAGGAGCTCCCAGCTCTCGCGGACGGCGAACACCGGCCGCCAGCTCAGGATGCGCGAGGCGGCCACGCCCTGCACGACCAGCACGACGAGCGGCGGGACGACCTGCACCACCGCGAACCACATCAGGCCGGCGTCGGTCTGCAGCAGCGCCAGCGTCAGGGCCAGCGACAGGGCGCGGCTCGCGAAGTCCGACCACGCGACGGCCGCGAACCGCACCGTCGCGAGGAACACGGGCTGGACGCACGTGCTGACGGTCGTCATGGCCAGGCCCGCCGCGACGATCGGCAGGACGGCGGTGACCTCGTCCTGGCCCGAATAGACCACCAGGCCGCTGACCGTCGTGATGATCGTGAGCGGGATGCCGTAGACCAGCGACAGGCCCGTGTTGACGCGCACGAGACGCTCGAGATCGCCCTGTCCTGACGTCACGCGGCGCACGACGACGGCGCCGATGCCGAGCTCGGTGAAGCTGGTCCACAGGCTCACGAAGACGATCGCCGTCGTGAGGTGGCCGTACGACTCGCCGCCCAGGTGTCGGACCGTCAGCGCCACCGTGACGATCGACGCGATCATGCCGAAGACGCGGAACACCAGCTGGTAGCCGAAGGCCGCCGCCATCCGCCGCACGGTGGGCGGAGACACCGACGGCGCGGCGCTGGAGCCGGTAGGGTCGGCTCCTGACGGCGACGAGGGGAGGTCTGGCGATGCGGTGCTTCGTGCCCCTTCCGGACGGGACGGTCGCTGCCGACTGGGCTCGTCGCTCGGAGCGTGGGGAGGTTCCGGACTCGTCGCCATACGGGCTCCACCACCTCCAGGATCACGGTCTCGACGTCACCTTCGGTGATCGTGCGCTGACGGGCCCCTGGGCCCGGGTCGCGCGGTCGCTGCGCTATCGGACGTCGGGGCTCGAACCGGTCGAGGCGTTGCGGGACCTCCGCCGGATGTCACGAAGTGAGAGTGACGTCGTGCTGGCTTATGACGAGAGAACCGGGGTTCCTGCGGCGTTGGCTGCGCCACACTCGCGCTTCGCCCCCGTCGTGACCGGGATCGGCTGGCTGACGACCCGCGACGAGACCGAGCCGCTGCAGCGTCGCCTCGCCTCGCGGGCCCTGCCGCGCGCCGCCGCCGTCTGGACCCAGTGCAGCGCGATGGTGCCGGTGCTGGCCCGGGAGTGGCGGCTCGACCCCCGCCGCGTCCACTACGTGCCGCTGGGCATCGACACCGACTTCTACGCCGAGCAGCCGTGGGAGCTCGCCACGCCGACCGTGTCGAGCGCGGGGGAGGACCGCTACCGCGACCACGACCTGCTGGTGCAGGCGGTTGCACGGGTGCGAGACGACCTCGGCTCGGTGCGACTCGAGCTCGCGACGGGCCTGCCGGTCGACCTGCCGGACGATCTCGGGACGCTCTACACGGGGCGCATGGGAGGTCGAATGCGCGATCTCTACGGACGCTCGACCGTCGTGGCGATCGCCCTCAAGCCCACCAGCACCGGATCGGGGCTGACGGTCGTCCTGGAGGCGATGGCCAGCGGCAGGCCGCTCGTGGTGACCGACAACCCCGGGGTCTCCGACTACGTCGAGCACGGCGTCACGGGCCTGCTCGTGCCGCCGGGCGACGTCGATGCCTTCGCGAGTGCGCTCCGTCAGGTGCTCGCCGACCCCGAACGGGCCCGCGCAATGGGCCGTGCCGCGGCCGAGCGAGCCCGCAGCGACTTCACCTCGGCGGGCATGAGCGCGGTCCTCGCCCGCATCCTGCGCGCCGCGGCCTGACCGGCGCTCCTTGAGCCCCTGGTGGGCTCGAGGGGCGAGGCGGTCACCCCGCGGCGAGGACGCGCAACCGTTCCCGCACGGCGGGCGTGTTCTCGAGCCGCCAGATGTCGTGATCCGTGGGCACCCCGTCGTAGAGCCTGAGCTGTCGGGCCATGGCCGCCTGTTCGAAGCCGCTGGCGGTGAGCATGCGCGCAGGGCCGGGATTGCTGACCGCGACGGGGGCGACGATCCATGGGATGGTCGGCCGACGCTCGAGCAACCACAGGGCTGCGCTGACGATGATCCACGTGGTCTGCCCGGGTGTGGTCGCGCTGACCGTCCACATCGAGCACTCGGCCAGTCCCGACCGGCGGTCCAACGAGAACGTGCACTCGCCGAGCACGTGCCCCTCGTCGTCGACGGCCAGCAGCGGCTCGAGCATGCCCTGTCCGGTCGCCTCGCGATCCTCCAGGACGTGCTCGACCCAGGCCGTCAGCGTGACGTCGTCGCCGAAGGCAGGCCGCAGCCGGTCGGCATCGCGCAGCCGGGCGGCACGCCAGGCCGGGCCGTCGGAGATCCTGGCGCGCCGCAGCAGGATCGTGGTGCCGTCGACCCGCTGGGGGCCGACCGTGTCGAGCGCCACACGACGAACCAGACGACTGCGGACGTCCCGGCCGTCATGGTTGCGCCCGACGATGCTCATGCAACTGGAGAGTAGTTGCCGGTGCCGAAACGTGCCGGACCAATCGGACGACGACGTGGAGGACGAGCTGTGAGGGTTGACGAGCTGGTGCGGTCGCTCACGAGGAGGCCCATCGCCCTGCTGCTCGTCGTGCTGATCGGCGCCCTCGGTGCCGCCTACGGATACAAGACCGCGTCGAGCACGTACGAGAGCCGGGCCGTCGTGCTGATCATCCCGCCCACGGCCACCGACGGCGGTCCGGGCACCAACCCCCTGGTCAACCTCGACTACAGCATCAGCCAGCTCGCGCTGACCGTCAGCACCCAGCTCGAGGGCGACGCGGTGCGCGACGCCGTCGTGGCGGCCGGCGGAGACGGCGTCTACTCCGCCGACACCCTGAGCAGCGACAACGCGGCCGTCGCGCAGCTGACGCCGCTGGTGTCGCTGACAGCCTCGGGTGGCAGCGCCGATGGTGCGCAGGCAGCCGCGACGGCCCTCGTCGAGCAGGCGTCGGTGCAGCTCGCCGCGATCCAGACCGCCGCGGGGGTGCCGGCCTCGTCACAGGCCAAGGCCGTCGTGTCGGCCGAGCCCACCACCGGCGTCACCGCCGGCAACGCCCAGCTGCGGGCCGCAGGCATGACCGGTCTGGCGGCCGGGTTCGCTGCGCTGGTGGCGCTCGTCGCCCTCACGCCGCTGCTCGGCGGACGTCAGGGGGGCGGCACCGGCTCGGGCGTCCCGCGGGCCGAGGTACGGGCACTGCTCCAGGACGAGTGGCAGCGCAGCGGGCGCAACGTCCCCTTGACCCGGGCGGAGGCCAAGCAGGCGTGGCGCAGCGCCGAGGGACGGCTCGCGGCGGCGCGGCGGTCGGGCACGGCGCAGATCGACGCGCCACGTCCGGTGGGCCGCGCGGGTCGTGGCTGACCCAGGGGCCGTGCGCGCCCCCCACACGTTGACGTCCCCCGTGGTCGTCGACGACCGCGTCGGGGCGGGCGCGACCGTCGTGGCCGTCATCTGCGGCTGGCTCCTCGCGACGCGTCAGTCGATCGTCGTCCCGTTCACGCTGGGCCTGACACCGGTCTCGATCGCCTGGTACGCCGGAGGTGTCCTGCTGCTGCTGTGCTGGCTCGGACGGCAGCCGGTCCGGCAGCTCCACCGGCCCGCGGCCCTGATCGCGATGGCGATGCTGCTCGCGACCCTCGTGTCGAGCGCGTCGCTGATGCTGCGCGGCCCCGTCGGCGACCAGGCCTCCCAGTCGACGCTGCTGGTGACCCGCGAGGTCGGCATGGTCGCGGCCGTCCTGCTCGTCATGGTCGCGATCGGCAGCCTCGCCGACCTCGCACGCGTCGTGCAGGGCATCGTGGTGGGTGCCGCGATCAGCGCGGCCCTGGCGCTCGTCCAGGCGGGCACGGGCATCGACCTCGCGGGATCGCTGGTCCTGCCGGGGCTGATCGACCAGGGCAGCACCGCGACGGTCGGCGAGCTGCTGCGGGCCGGGGCCGTGCGTCCCGCGGGCAGCGCAGGCCACCCGCTCGAGCTCAGCGCCGTCCTCACCGCGGTCTTCCCGCTCGCGCTCGGCCTCACGCTGTCGCGCCGTGCCCGCGACGACATCAGCTGGCCGTGGGCGGCGGCGTCGACCGTCATCGCGCTGGGTGCCGTGTCGACGATCTCGCGGTCCGCGTTCGTCGGCATCGCCGCGGCCCTGCTCGTGATGGCGTGGCGGTGGCCCGTCCGCCGGGTCGTCGTCGGCGGCTCCGCCCTCGCGCTCGCGGTGCTAGCAGCGGTCGTCGCCGGCGTGCCCCTCGTGTCACGGCTGGCCGACGTGCTCGTGAGCGGGACGTCCGACAACTCGGTCGGCTCGCGCTCGTCGGGCCTGTCGTACGCGCTGCAGCGATTGCCCCAGCACTGGCTCCTCGGGCAGGGGTCCGGCACGTACGACGTGTCCGAGCAGCCCGTCCTCGACAACTACTACCTGACCCGGCTCGTGGAGTCGGGCATCGTGGGCCTGCTCGCGCTGGTGCTGCTGCTCGGGGGTGCCCTCTGCATCGCCTTCCGGGCGTCGCGACGCGGTCTGGCGTCGCCCGATCCGGGCGCGTTCGAGCTGGTCAACGGCATCGTCGGCTCCATCACGGCGGTCGCGGTCGTGGCGTTGATCCTCGACATCGGCGGCTTCGCGCAGATCTCGACGCTCGTGTACGTCCTCGTGGGGCTCGCCGGGGCAGCCGCGCTCGCCACCTCGCCCGTCAGCACCGACATCACCTCGACCGCCGGGAGCATCCATGACTGAGCCCTTCCTGCCCGTCTCGACCGCCCGTCAGGCGCGGCTGCACGAGCTCGTCCCCGGCGGGGCGCACACGTACGCGCGTGGGTCCGACCAGTACCCCGACGGCATGGCGCCCGTGCTGACCCACGGCGCTGGGGCGCGGGTGTGGGACGTCGACGGGCGCGAGTACGTCGAGTACGGCATGGGGCTGCGGTCGGTGACGCTCGGCCACGGCTACGCGCCGGTCGTCGACGCCGTCACCGCGGCGATCGCCCGCGGCACGAGCTTCAGCCGTCCCTCCGAGCTCGAGCTCGTGGCTGCCGAGCGGTTCCTGGAGCTCGTCCCCACCGCCGACATGGTCAAGTTCGCCAAGAACGGCTCCGACGCCACGACCGCAGCCGTGCGGCTCGCACGAGCTGCCACGGGGCGCTCCAAGGTCGCGATCAGCGACCAGCCCTTCTTCTCGGTCGACGACTGGTTCATCGGCACGACCGACATGTCGGCCGGCACCGACCGCCAGGCGCGTGCGCTCACGGTGCGCTTCGCGTACAACGACCTCGACTCCCTCGAGCACGCGCTCGCCGGCGACGACGTCGCGTGCGTGTTCCTGGAGGCGGCCACCGGATCGGCCGAGCCCGATCCGGGCTTCCTGGAGGGCGTGCGCGCCGCCTGCGACCGGCACGGCACCCTGATGGTGCTCGACGAGATGATCACGGGGTTCCGGTGGTCGGCGCACGGTGCGCAGCACGTCTACGGCGTCACGCCCGACCTGTCGTGCTGGGGCAAGGCGATGGGCAACGGGTTCGCCGTCGCGGCGCTCGCCGGCCGGCGCGAGGTCATGGAGCTCGGCGGTCTCAACACCGACGCCGACCGGGTCTTCCTGCTGTCGACGACCCATGGCCCCGAGACGACAGGTCTCGCGGCGTTCCTGGCGGTCGCGGACGCCTACACGTCCGGTGATCCGGTCGGGCTGATGGAGCAGGCCGGCCGTGATCTGGCCGCTGGTGTTCGTGCCGCGGCGGAGGCCGCCGGTGTGGCCGAGCACGTGACGGTCTCGGGTCGGCCGTCGTGCCTCGTGTTCGGCACGCGCGGCCCCGACGGCGTCCCCAGCCAGGCGTGGCGCACGCTGTTCCTGCAGGAGCTGCTGCGGCGGGGCGTGCTGGGCCAGTCGTTCGTGACCTCGGCGGCCCACAGCGCGGACGACGTCGCCCACACCGTGTCGGCCGTGGCCGCGGCGTGCGCGGTCTACCGGCAGGCGCTCGACACGGGCTCGGTCGACGGATTCCTCGTCGGCCGACCCGTGGCCCCGGCCCTGCGTCGCTCCGCGGCTCCGCGGCGGCTCTGACGCCGGCGCGGGGCTACCCGGGCTGGCTCAGAGGGCGCTCATCTTGGAGCAGGGGAGCGGGATGTGCTTGGCACCCTCGCCGAAGTCGACCTGGGCCGACGTCGTGCCCTGCAGGCTGATGATGCGGCCCATGCCGTAGGTGTCGTGCGAGACGCGTGCACCGACCTCGTAGACCTCGTGCACCACCTCCGGTCCGGCCTGGAAGGGACTGGATGCGTGGTAGCGGCGCTTGCGGGGTGTGGTTGCCATCGTTCGTCCATCCTTGCACCTTCGGGCGGCACAGACCAAACAATCGGGTCAGTTGGTCTGCTCCCACAGGTCGGTCCAGGCGATGTCGAGGTCGGCGACGAGCACGCGCAGGAGCGGCAGCGACAGGCCGACGACATTGTGGTGGTCGCCCTCGATGCGCGTGACGAACGCCCCGCCCAGGCCGTCGATCGTGAACGCACCGGCGACGTGGAGCGGCTCGCCCGTCGCGACGTAGGCGTCGATCTCGGCATCGGTGAGCTCGGCGAAGTGCACGACCGTCGCCGCGGTCTCGACGACCTCCTCGTCGCCGCGCCGCACGCAGTGACCCGTGTGGAGCACCCCCGTGCGTCCCCGCATGCGTCGCCAGCGGTTCCGCGCCTCGGCGGCGTCGTGGGGTTTGCCGAAGATCTCGCCGCCGAAGGCCAGCACGGAGTCGCAGCCGATCACCAGGGCGTCGTCGTCGACCCGGGCGGCGACGGCACGGCACTTGAGCTGTGCCAGCGCGGCGGCGAGGTTGCCGGCGTCGGTCGAGGTGATGACGGTCTCGTCGACCCCCGACACGATGACCTCCGGCTCGATGCCGGCCGAGCGCAGCGTCGCGAGCCGTGCGGGCGACTGGGACGCGAGAACGATTCTCATGGCAGCACCAGTCTCATCGCAGCGCCCCCTCGTCGTAGCGCTGGCGGACGACCTCGAGCCGGTCGTCGGCCAGCAACGTCGCGATCAGCGCGGCCGAGCCGCCGACACCCGTCCAGGTGCCCTCGACGCTGGTCGTCACGAACCACGCGTGATCGGCCGGCCACATCAGGTTGGGGCTGTTGATGTCGCGGGGCACGCCGCCGCCGTAGCCCGCGGCACCCCACTGGCCCGCCTCGGCCACGGGACCCTCGAACAGCAGGTGCTCCTCGCCGTTGACGGTCAGCAGGGGCCCGGCCATGACGTGCGGCGGGAACGCCGGAGGCGGGGGAGCGACGGGCTTCTCGCGGGTGAAGATGCGACCGGGCCACTTCGGCGGCCCCGAGAACGCCGTCAGGAAGCCGGCGGCCTCGCCGCCGTGGATGTCGCCGTAGCCCTCCCAGAGCGCGAAGAAGCAGCGGCCCGGCGTCGTGGTGTGCGGGGCGAGGTCCGACACCAGCGCGGCGAGCAGGACGTCGTCGAGGTGGCCCTCGAAGCGCTCCCCGTCACCCGTCGTGGTGTGCAGCACGCGGACGTAGGCCTCGAACCCCGACGGCCCGACACGAGCCCGCAGGGACGTAGGAGCAGGGTCGTGCACGAACCAGTCGGCGACCGACAGATCAGGACGAGGGCGCAGGGTCACGGGTGCCCCCCGCTCGCGCGAGATGTCGGCACTTCTGGACGTGTTGTCACGCCAGAAGGGTCGATAAGTGCCGACATCTCGGGGGTCAGCGACCGAAGGACGAGCGACGCCACTGGTCGGGACCGAAGACGTGCGGGGGACGCACCTGGCGTGCGGGGTGGCCCCACTCCGAGCGGAGTGACGGCTTGGTGCCCGATGCGGCGTGCGCGGCGGCGGCGTTGCGGGCCGCGACGACCGCGACCAGCGCAGCGAGCTCCTCGGCCGTCAGGTCGCCCTTGACGACCCGCAGGACGGGCTTGTGGGACGCCTCGTCCGTCTCGCCCGTTGAGCCCGTCGAAACGTCCGATGACTCGCTCACAGCGGGATGTTCCCGTGCTTCTTGGGCGGCAGCGTCTCGCGCTTGGTGCGCAGCAGGCGCAGGCCCTTGACGATCTCGGCGCGGGTCTGCGACGGCTCGATGACCGCGTCGACGTAGCCACGCTCAGCCGCGAGGTACGGGTTGCACAGCGTGTCCTCGTACTCGGTCATGAGCTGCGCGCGCAGGGCATCCGGATCGTCGGAGGCCTTGAGCTCCTTGCGGTACAGGATGCCGACGGCACCCGAGGCACCCACGACCGCGATCTGGGCCGACGGCCACGCGATGTTGAGGTCGGCACCGAGGTGCTTGGAGCCCATGACGTCGTACGCACCGCCGTACGCCTTGCGCGTGATGACCGTGATGAGCGGGACAGTGGCCTCGGCGTAGGCGTAGATCAGCTTGGCACCGCGGCGGATGATGCCGTTCCACTCCTGGTCGGTGCCGGGCAGGAAGCCGGGCACGTCGACGAACGTCAGGACGGGGATGTTGAAGGCGTCGCAGGTGCGCACGAAGCGGGCGGCCTTCTCGGACGCGTCGATGTCGAGGCACCCGGCCAGCTGCATGGGCTGGTTGGCGACGATGCCGACGCTGCGGCCCTCGACCCGTCCGTAGCCGATCACCAGGTTCGGCGCGAACAGCGGCATGACCTCGAGGAAGTCGCCGTCGTCCAGCACCGACTCGATGACGGTCTTGATGTCGTACGGCTGGTTGGCCGAGTCGGGGATCAAGGTGTCGAGCGCATAGTCGACATCGTTGCGCTCCAGGTCCGCGACCTCGTCATAGGGGGCGGGCTCTTCCATGTTGTTCTGCGGGAGGAACGAGATGAGCGCCTTGGTGTACTCGATCGCATCTTCCTCGTCGGCACCCATGTAGTGGGCGTTGCCCGACTTGGTGTTGTGGGTGCGGGCGCCGCCGAGGTCCTCCATCGAGACCTCCTCGCCCGTGACGGTCTTGATGATGTCGGGGCCAGTGATGAACATGTTGGACGTCTTGTCGACCATGATCACGAAGTCGGTCACGGCGGGGGAGTAGACGTGGCCGCCGGCGTTGGCACCCATGATCAGCGAGATCTGGGGGATGACGCCCGAGGCGTGCACGTTGCGCTTGAAGATCTCGCCGTACAGGCCGAGCGAGACGACGCCCTCCTGGATGCGCGCGCCGGAGCCCTCGTTGATGCCGATGATGGGGCAGCCCGACTTGATCGCGAGATCCATGACCTTGGTGATCTTCTCGCCGTACACCTGACCGAGTGATCCGCCGAAGACGCTGAAGTCCTGGCTGAAGACGCACACCTGGCGGCCGTCGATCGTGCCGTAGCCGGTGATGACGCCGTCGCCGAGGGGACGGTTCTTGTCGAGGCCGAAGTCGGTCGCGCGGTGTCGGGCCAGCGCGTCGAGCTCGACGAACGAGCCCTCGTCGAGCAGCTGGTCGATGCGGTCGCGGGCGCTCTGGCGGCCTCGCGCGGACTGCTTCTCGTGCGCGCGGGCGGCCATCTCGACCAGCGCCGTGTCACGCCGCTCGATGAAGTCCGCGAGCTTGCCGGCGGTCGTGTGGAGCTCGGGCTTCTCGACGATCTCTTGTTCGGTCACGGGGGTCAGCGTAACGATCGTCACGCGGGATGGATATGTGAGTCTGTTCTCATGTCCTTCCGCGACCTCGACCGTCCGCCTCTCGACGCGGGGGCGCTGCGTGCCGCCCTGACGGGTCCGGGCCGGTTCTGGACCGAGGTCGTCGTGACGGCCGAGACAGGCAGCACGAATGCAGACGTCGCAGCCGCGGCGCGCCGGGGAGCACCCGAGGGGACGGTCCACACGGCGGACGTGCAGACGGCCGGCCGCGGGCGGCTCGACCGATCGTGGAGCTCGCCGCCCGGTTCCGGGGTCATCGTGTCGGTGCTGCTGCGCCCCGACGCCGTACCGGCGGCCCGCTGGGTCTGGCTGCCCCTGCTCGTGGGCCTGGCCGTCGACGCCACGGTGCACGAGTGCGGGGTCGAGTCCGGCCTCAAGTGGCCCAATGACGTCCTGGTCGACGGACGCAAGATCGCCGGCATCCTGCTGGAGCGGGTCGAGACCGATCTCGGGCCCGCCGCCGTCATCGGCGTGGGGTTGAACGTGTCGCTGCGTCGCGACGAGCTGCCGGTCGAGACCGCGACGTCGCTCGTGCTCGAGGGGGCCACCGAGACCGACCGCACGATCGTCCTGCGAGCGTTCCTGCGCAACCTCGAGGCGCTCTACCGGGCGTGGTCGGCCTCGGGCGGCGACCCTGCCGCCGGCATCCGCGACTCCTACGTCCGCCGGTGCGTGACGATCGGCGCGACCGTGCGAGTCACGCTGTCCGCCGACGAGGTCGTCGAGGGTCTGGCCACCGGGCTCGACGAGCACGGGCGCATCCTGGTCGACGGGCGGGCCATCAGCGCGGGAGATATCACCCACCTGCGTCTCGCAAGGTGACAGAATCATCAGCATGGGTGCCGAGCGGTGCCCACTTTCAACGGAGAAGATGACGTGAGCCTGCCCCGCAAGCTGATGATCGACGGCGAGCAGACCGTCGAGACGACCCGCACCCACGTCAAGAGGCTGTTCCTGCCCTTCCTGGTCCTGCTGGTGGTCTGCGTGGCCGCCGGGTTCCTGATCGCCCAGATCGGCGACAAGAGCGACGACAAGGTCGGCTGGGTCATCGTCGGCATCGCGGTCGTGCTGGTCGTGTGGGGATCGCTCATCCCGTTCCTGAGCTGGTACCTCTGGACCTACACGCTGACCAACAAGCGCATCGTCGAGCAGAAGGGCATCCTGACCCGCACGGGCCGGGTCATCCCGCTCAGCCGCATCAACGACGTCGCGTACGAGAAGAACCTCAACGACCGCATCCTCGGCTGCGGCACGCTGATCATCCACGACGCCAGCGAGCAGGCCGGGCTCGAGCTCGACGACATCCCGCGCGTCGAGGCGTTCCACCGCACCGTGACCAACCTGGTGTTCGAGCGACACGAGTCGCAGAAGAACGATGAGTCGGTCTGACGCCGACCGCGCCGACCTGCGCGACACCCTGGCGAGCCTGATCCTCGGGCACGAGCTCACGCTGACGAGCTCCGAGGTCACCGAGAAGGGCGGCATGGACCACTCGCGCGGGCTGCGCCTGTGGCGTGCCCTGGGGTTCCCCGAGACGGGGGACGGTCTGGCGTACGGGGAGCCCGACGTCAAGGCGCTGGTCGCCGTCGCCACGGCGCTCGACGGCGAGATGCTCGACGAGGCGACGGTGCTGCGCATGACGCGCGGGCTGGGGGCCACGATGGCCCGGCTCGCCGACTGGCAGGTCTCGGCGTTGATCGACCAGATCGAGCACGACGTCGAGGACGGCAAGTCGGTCACGCGCCTGCACGCCGCGGCCGAGCTGGCCCGTTCGGCGGCACCGGGCTTCGAGTACCTCATGATCTATGCCTGGCGGCGTCACCTGGCGGCCGCGGTCGCCAGGGTCGAGGCGCTGGGTGCCGCCGACGCCGAGCTGCTGTCGACGACCATGACGGTCGGATTCGCCGACCTGTCGCGGTTCACGTCGCTGTCCAACGGGCTCGACGACAACAGCCTGGGCGACCTGGTTGAGAACTTCGAGACCCGCTGCGCCGACATCATCACGGCCCACGGTGGCCGGGTCATCAAGACCCTCGGAGACGCCGTGCTGTTCGTGACGGAAGATCCTCGGCAGGGCACGCGGACGGCGCTCGACCTGGTCCGGCAGATCGCGTCGCGCACCGAGCTGCCCAACGTCTGCGTCGGCCTGGCCACCGGATCGGTCATCAACCGCCTCGGCGACGTCTACGGCCCGCCGGTCAACCTCGCGGCGCGGCTGTCGCACGTGGCCCGCAGCAACCGGGTGCTGGTCGACGCCGCGACGGCCGAGGCGCTCGGCGACGAGTTCGACACCCGCACCCTGCCGCCTCGACCGTTGCGTGGCTTCGGCAACCTGTCGCCGATCACGGTGAGCGAACGGCGCGGTTTCCGGTCCCGATAGGCTGCGTGCCGTGACGACCCCAGATCTCGCCGTCATCGGCGGTGGACAGCTCGCCCGCATGATGCAGCCACCAGCCATCGCCCTGGGCCTGCGCATCCGGCTCCTGGCCGAGGGTCCCGACGTGTCGGCGGCGCAGGTGATCCCCGACCACGTCGTCGGCGACCACACCGTGCTGGCCGACCTGCGCGCGGTCGTCGCCGACGCGCCCGTCGTGACGTTCGACCACGAGCACGTGCCGCCCGAGCACCTCCGGACGCTCGACGCCGAGGGGCACGCCTGCCGCCCGGGGCCGCACGCCCTGCTCTACGCGCAGGACAAGGCGGCCATGCGGTCGCGCCTCACCGAGCTCGGCGTGCCGTGCCCCCGCCACGCGCCGATCGCCACGCCCGCCGACCTCGAGGAGTTCGGCTACCCGGCCGTGCTCAAGACGACCCGCGGCGGCTACGACGGCAAGGGCGTCTGGGTCGTGCGCTCGGCCTCGGACGCCGACGAGGCGTTCGCCGCCGACCGGCCGCTGCTGGCCGAGGAGCTCGTCGACTTCCGCCGTGAGCTGTCGGCGCTCGTCGCCCGCAACCCGTCGGGCGAGGTGCGCTCGTACGCAGTCGTCGAGTCGCGGCAGGTCGACGGCGTGTGCGCCGAGGTCGTCGCCCCGGCCCCCGACCTCGATCCGTCTCTGGCGGCCGAGGCGCGCTCCCTCGCTGAGCGGATCGCGACCGAGCTCGACGTCACGGGCATCCTGGCCGTCGAGCTGTTCGAGACAGCCGACGGACGCCTACTCGTCAACGAGCTGGCGATGCGTCCGCACAACACGGGTCACTGGTCGATCGACGGGGCCGAGACCAGCCAGTTCGAGAACCACCTGCGCTCGGTCCTCGACCTGCCGCTCGGCTGCACCCACGCCCGCGCGCCCTGGACCGTCATGGTCAACGTGTTGGGCGGCAGGGTCACCGACCTCGAGGCGCAGCGGACGGTCGTGCTGGCTGCCGAGCCCGACGTCAAGGTGCACCTCTACGGCAAGTCGGTCAAGGCCGGTCGCAAGGTCGGGCACGTCACGGCCTTCGGCGACGACCTCGACGACGTCCTCGCACGGGCCCGCCACGCGGCCGAGCTGTTCACCACCGGCTGAGGCGCGCTGCTCGTTCCTCGCAGCTCCGACGACTCGTTCCTCGCCGTCGCCAGGCTTCGCCTGGGCGCCTGCCTTCTCTCGCTGCGCTCGCTCGGCCCGTGGTTGGGTTGGGGCCCTGGTCGCTCGGTAGGGTTTGGGCATGACTGATCAGCCGCGTGTCGGCATCGTGATGGGGTCCGACTCCGACTGGCCGACGATGGAGGCCGCCGCGACGGCCCTCGCGGAGTTCGGCATCGCGTACGAGGCCGATGTCGTCTCGGCCCACCGCATGCCCGACGAGATGCTGGCCTACGGTCGTGAGGCGCACGGCCGCGGCATCGAGGTCATCATCGCCGGCGCCGGGGGTGCAGCCCACCTGCCGGGCATGCTGGCCGCCGTGACGCCGCTGCCCGTCATCGGCGTCCCGGTGCCGCTGAAGTACCTCGACGGGATGGACTCGCTGCTGTCGATCGTCCAGATGCCGGCTGGGGTGCCCGTCGCGACGGTGTCGATCGGCAACGCGCGCAACGCCGGCCTGCTCGCGGTGCGCATCCTCGCGACCGGCGATGCCGAGCTCACCGACAAGATCGTGGCGTTCCAGGCCGACCTCGCCGACGTCGCCCGGGCGAAGGGCGAGAAGGTCCGCAACCCTGCCACGGGCGGTGCCGGCTTCCGCTGACCCGCACGCAGATTCCCAGGTTCACCTGGGTTTCTGCACCGTCCCGGAGCAGGATTCGGGGTGACGCCGGAAACTGTCACCTCACCTCGGTCGCAACCGGGGTCAGGCGACAGAAAACCAGGTGCACCCCGACAACTTCCGGGGTGCACCTGGGAAACCGCGGACGGGGGCGGGACGACGTCAGGCGTCGGTGTGGTCGTCGGGGACGAGGCGCAGCGTCTTGTCGGACCAGCGACGCAGATCGGCCAGCAGCGAGGTGTCCTGCATCAGGTCGGTGCCGTACGACGGCATCATGTCGACGAGGCGCGGTCGCCAGGCAGCCAGCCGGTCGGGGAAGCACGTCTCGAGCACGTCGACCATCGCGGCGACGGCGGTCGACGCGCCGGGCGATGCTCCCAGCAGCCCGGCGATCGTGCCGTCGCGGTGTCTGACCGCGCACGTCCCGAACTCGAGGGTGCCCGAGATGCCGTTGCGGCGGATCGTCTGCACGCGCTGGCCGGCGGTGATGAGCTCGAAGTCGTCGCCGTCGATGCTGGGGGCGAACTCGAGCAGGCCCTCGACCCGCTGGTCGCGCGACTTCAGCAGCTCCTTGACCAGGTAGACCGTCAGCGGCATCGAGTTGAGGCCGACGCCCAGCATCGAGAACAGGTTGTTGGGCTTGACCGATCGCACCAGGTCGGTGAGGTGGCCCTCTTTCAGGAACCGCGGCGAGAAGCCGGCGTAGGGGCCGAACATCAGGCTCGCCTGTCCGTCGACGACGCGGGTGTCGAGGTGGGGGACCGACATCGGCGGGGCCCCGACGGGCGGCTTGCCGTAGACCTTGGCGTGGTGGCCGGCAGCGAGGTCGGCGTTGGTCGTGCGGAGGAACTGTCCGCTGACCGGGAAGCCGCCGAAGCCGCGGATCTCGGGGATGCCCGACTTCTGCAGCAGGTGCAGGGCGCCGCCGCCGGCACCGACGAAGACGAAGCGCGCGTTGACGCGGGTCTTCTGACCGGTGCGGGTGTCCTTGACCGTGACGGTCCAGGTCGAGTCGGCGTTCTGCTTGAGGTTGCGCACCTCGTGCTCGTAGTTCAGCTCGGCACCGCCGTCGGCGAGGTGGCCGAGCAGCTGGCGGGTCAGCGAGCCGAAGTCGACGTCGGTGCCGCCGTCGCTCCAGTTGAGCGCGAGCGTCTCGTCGTCCGAGCGACCGGCCGACATCAGCGGCAGGCGGCGGGCGATCTCGTCGCGGTCGTCGAGGTACTCGATGCCCGCGAACAGTGGGTTGTCGACGAGCGCCTCGTGACGTGCCTTGAGGTACGCCGCATCGGCGTCGCCGCGCACGAAGCTCACGTGGGGGACGGCGTTGATGAACGACGCTGGATCGCCGAGGAAGCCCTGCGTGACCCCGTGGGCCCAGAACTGCCGGGAGAGCTGGAACTGCTGGTTGACCGTGATCGCCTTGGAGACGTCGACCGAGCCGTCGGTACGCTGCGGCGTGTAGTTGAGCTCGCAGAGCGCCGAGTGCCCGGTGCCGGCGTTGTTCCACGGGTCGGAGCTCTCGCGCGCGGGTCCGCTGAGCCGCTCGAACAGGCTGATGCTCCAGTCGGGCTCGAGGCTCTTGACGAGTGCACCGAGCGTGGCGCTCATGATGCCCGCCCCGACGAGGAGCACGTCGGTGTGGACGACCGCCGGGGTGCGGCGGTCAGTGGGGACGAGGGGGGAGCGTTCGGTCACGCGACGATCACCGTGATTCAGGTCGTAGGTCTGGTGCGAGGGGCTCTTGTGAAGCCATGCACAAGCCTCGCGCGCGAACCGGGGCGATGCCGCATCCAACGGGTGTGATCTTGTCCGATGAGCGTGTGACAAGCGTCTCGCGGCCCGCGGTGGCGCGGGTTCAGGACCGTCCGAGCAGGTCGCGCAGCTGCTGCTCGGTCGTGATCTCCGACGTCATGCCGAGGAGGCTACGCCGTCGAGGACGTAGGACGTGAGAGCCGTGAGCGTGGGCTGAGCGGGTGACGAGGCGAAGCCGAAGCGGACGGCGGGGGTGACGGGTGCCAGGTCGCCCAGCTCGGTGCCCTCCCACGTGGCCCGCGCGCACGTCAGCCGGCGGACGTGCCGGGCGGCGTACCACTCCGTGCGGCCGCCGCCTGCCGTGCCGTAGGTCTGCACGCCGGGCATGATCCGCCGCGCGAAGGGATTGCAGAAGCGGGCCCATGCCGGGGTGCGGCGCAGTGCGGCCGGCACGAGACCCAGCACGGGGGAGACCCACAACGATCTGCCGGGGGTGAAGCGCACCTGCAGCGAGCGGGTGTGCACCGACCACTCGTCGCCCCGGGTCACCGACACGGGCTCGATGCGCACCTCGTCGAAGGAGTACGTCGACGCCACGAAGTCGGCGACGTCCTGCCGGGGCGCGATGAGCGTGCGGTGACCCGACGGCTGCTCGATCATCGTGTCGGCGAACGCGCCGAACGGGCTGACGTCCCACACGCCGACCACGATCCGGGTGCCGGACGTCGTGCCGAGGCCGGCGATGTGACCCTCGAACGAGCTCGTCATGTCGGCCAGTCTGTCCGACCTCTCCAATCGGGCTGGCCGCTCGTCACGGTGCCGGTTCGGACCTCGACGACGCGGACTCGGCCATCATGGCCGCGAGGTCGAAGCCGGTCGTGCTCCTCACGAGCTCGACGACCTGCGCCATGTTGGTGGCCAGCGCCTTGGGCAACGCCGACGCGCCGTCGGTCGAGACGACCGTCAGCTGGTCGATGTTGCCCATGGGCGCCGCCAGCTCGCGGGCGACCTCGGGCAGGATCTTGACCAGCATCTCCAGGATGGCCGCCTCGCCGTACTCCTTGTACGCGTCGGAGCGAGCCTGCATCGCCTTGGCCTCGGCCTCGCCGACGGCCTGCTTGGCGGCAGCCTCGGCCTCGCCCTCGAGCCTGACGGCGTCGGCGATGAGCCCGCGGCGGGACTTCTCGGCCGATCCGAGTCGCTCGCCCTCGATCGCGGACGCCTCGGCGGCGGCGATGCGGGCGGCCTTCTCGGCCTCGGCGTTGGCGACCTTCGCGCTACGGGCACCCTCGGCCTGCGACACCGTGGCGTTGCGCTGGGCCTCGGCCTCCTGCTCGATGCGGTAGCGCTGGGCGTCGGCAGGCTTGCGGACATCGACCTCGAGCTGCTTCTCGGTGACGGCTGCGCGACGCTCGGCGACCTTGGCCTCCTCGGCCAGCACCTCCTGGTCGCGGGCCGCCTTGGCGAGCGGTCCGGCGGCGGTGGCCTGCGCGAGGGCGGTGTCGGTCTCGACCTTGATCTCGGCCCGCTTGAGGGCGAGGGTGCGCTCGGCGATCGCGACCTGCTCGTCGGCGGCCAGGCGGCTCTGCTCGCTGATCTTGTGCGACTCGGCCTCGGCGATGTCGGCGAGCTGCTTGATCTTGGCGGCCTCGGGACGGCCGAGGTCGCGCAGGTAGGTGCCCTCGGCGTCCGACACGTCCTTGATCGAGAACGAGTCGAGCGTCAGCCCCTGCACCGACAGCGACGCCTCGGCGGCCTCGGCGACCTTGGACGCGAACGCCCCGCGGTCCTGGATGATCTGCTCGACGGTCAGGGTGCCGACGATGGCCCGCAGCTCGCCCTCCAGGACCTCGGTCGTGAACACGTGGATGGACTCGGTCTGGCCCAGGAAGCGCTGTGCGGCGGACCGGATGTGCTCCTCGTCGCCGCCGATCTTGACGACCGCGACGGCCTGGACGTTGAGGCTGATGCCCTGGCTCGAGGGTGCCTTGTGCACCTGGAGCGTGATCTGCAGCGACGACAGCGGGATGCGCGCCATCGACTGCACGAAGGGGATGACGAACGTGCCACCGCCGACCACGACCTTCTGGCCGGTCATGTCGACGGCCCGCTTGTCGCGGCGGCCGGTGATGATGAACGCCTCGTTGGGGCCGGCCACCTTGTAGCGGGTGACGATCGTGCCGATGAGCAGGACGGCCAGGACGGCGAATCCGGAGATGGCGATGATGGTGGTCATCGAAGAACCCTTCTGGGTGGTGGTCGGTTCAGACGAGCGGGGCGACCTTGACGGCCGAGGGTGACAGCGACTGCACGACGGCGACCGACGAGCCGAGCGGCAGGTCGGTGTCGGCGAGCGCGTTGTACTTCATGCGGTGGCCGGCGACCGTCACGGCGACCTCGCCGTAGGCACCGACGCGGATGGGGCTGACGACGGTGCCGGTCGTCCCGACTACGTTCCACGCGGTCACGTTGGCGTCGGTCTGGGTGTTCTGCATCGCGCGCATGCCGAGACCGGCACCGCCGCCGACGACCAGCCCGGCCACCGCGGCCGCGGCCAGGACGCCGGGCGTGCCCCACTCGTCGGGGAGCAGCAGGCCCGTCAGGCCGAACGCCGACAGGAAGGCCGCGACGGCCGTGCCCGACAGGAACGGCGTGTCGAGGTCGAACACGTCGAGCAGACCGTCGAAGACGACCGACACCAGCAGCATGACCAGTCCGATGGCGGCCAGAACGAGAAACAGCATGGGGGAGTCCTTGCGGTGGGCCGGCGGCGATGGGGACATCAGTGCGGTGTGGAAGATCAATGTAGTGCGACAGGGCGTCAGCTCGCAGCCGACGGGGCGGATGGCACGCTGGAGGCGTGGCCCTCCTGCCGTTCGACCTGCCCGCGGGCCTCCTCGCGCCGAATGGTCGCGGCGACGACTGGGTCGCGTGGGTCGAGCGTCTTCCCCGCATCGTCGGCGGGCTGCTCGACGAGTGGGCGCTCACGGTCGACGGGATTCCCCTGCACGGGCGGACGGCGCTCGTCGTGCCGGTAGTCGCCGACGGCGTCCCCGCGATGCTCAAGGTCACCTGGCCGCATGACGAGGACCGGCACGAGATCCTGGCGCTCCAGACCTGGCACGGACGCGGCGCCGTGCGCCTCCTGCGAGCCGATCCGCGCCGCGACGCGATGCTGCTGGAGCGACTGCACCCGCGCGACCTCACGACCCTGCCGGTGCTGAGCGCGTGCGAGGTCGTCGCCGGCACGTACGCGACGCTCCACGTGCCGGCCCCGCCGCAGCTGGTGCCGTTGTCCCGTCACGTTCAGGCCTGGGTCGACGAGCTGGGCCGTCTGCCGCGTCACGCCCCCGTGCCTCGCCGCCTGGTCGAGCAGGCCGTCCACCTGGGGCGCTCTTTCGTCGACGACCCGCAGACCGTCGGCCGGCTCGTGCACACCGAGCTGCACTACGCCAACGTCCTGGCGGCCGACCGGGAGCCGTGGCTCGTGATCGGCCCGTCGCCGGTCTCGGGAGATCCGCACGCAGAGGTCGCTCCGCTGCTGTCCAACCGCTGGGACGAGGTCGTCGCGACCGGTGACGTGCGCACGGCCGTCCGCCGCAGGTTCCACACCGTCGTCGACACGGCCGAGCTCGACGAGCAGCGAGCGCGCGACTGGGTCGTGCTCCGCGAGGCGGTTCACGCGGCGTGGGCCGTCGACGAGCACGACCACGACCGGATCACAGCGGCGGTCGCGATCGCCAAGGCCGTGCAGGACTGAGCCGGCACCAAGCTCGACGGATGCGCCGGACGGATGCGCCTGTCGGTGAGCCCGGTTAGCGTGGCGGTCATGGCTCTCGTGACCTTCAAGAACCTCTGCCTCGACGCCAACGACGTCTCCTCGATGTCGGGCTTCTGGTCCCGGGCACTGCGCCTGCCCGTCGAACCGTTGGAGGGCGGCGAGGCCGTCCTGCGTGGCGACGTCGAGGCGCGGTCGGTGTGGATCAACCTCGTGCCGGAGGCGCGCGAGGTCAAGAACCGCGTCCACCTCGACCTCGTGGCCGAGTCGCTCGACGAGTTCGCCGGGCTCGACCAGCTGACCGAGCCGGGAGAGTTCGCCTGGGAGACGTACACCGACCCCGAGGGCAACCTGTTCTGCGTCTTCACGGGCTCCGAACGGGACCCCGGGCTCAAGGACGTCGTGGTCGACTCGGTCGACCCGCGGTCGATCGCGTCGTGGTGGGCCGATGTGCTCGGCGGGTCGATCGGGCACCCCGAGGGCTACAGCCACGTCGACGACATCCCGGGCGCGCCGGTCGAGTCGTTCGACTTCGTGCCGGTGCTCGAGCCCAAGACCGTCAAGAATCGCCTGCACTGGGACGTGACCCTCCTGCCGGGCGCGACCGTCGACGACCTGATCTCCCGCGGCGCGACGGTGCTCGCCCTGCCCGGCGACGGACACGCGTGGACCGTCATGTCCGATCCCGAGGGCAACGAGTTCTGCGTCTTCGAGCCACGGTGATGCCAGCGGGTGGCATCCGCAGCACGTGGCACCCGCATGACAGAGTGAGCCCGTGGCCACCATCGACCTGACCTCTGACGTCGTGACGCTCACCGCGGCCCTCGTCGACATCGCCTCCGAGAGCCTGTCCGAGCAGGAGATCGCCGACGCCGTCGAGGAGGCACTGGGGCGTCTCCACCACCTCGAGCTGGTGCGCGACGGTCACACGATCGTCGCGCGCACGTCACTCGGTCGCGGTGAACGGGTCGTGATCGCCGGGCATCTTGACACCGTGCCGGCCAACGCCAACTTCCCGTCGCGGCTCGAGGACGGGGTGCTCCACGGGCTCGGCTCCTGCGACATGAAGGGCGGTGTCGCGGTCGCGCTGCTGCTCGCCGCGACCGTGGCCGATCCCGTCCGCGACGTCACCTACGTCTTCTACGAGGCCGAGGAGATCGCCGCCGAGTTCAACGGCCTGGGCCGCCTGGCACGGGAGCGTCCCGAGCTGCTCGACGGCGACTTCGCGATCCTGATGGAGCCGTCTGACGCCGGTGTCGAGGCCGGCTGCCAGGGCACCATGCGCGTCGACGTCCGCACGACCGGCGAGCGCGCCCACGCCGCGCGCTCCTGGGCGGGGAGCAACGCGATCCACGCCCTGGCACCCGTGCTCGCCAGGCTCGACTCCTACGCGCCTCGCCAGGTCGAGATCGACGGCCTGACCTACCGCGAGGGGCTCAACGCCGTCGGCATCCGCGGCGGCGTCGCCGGCAACGTCGTGCCCGACGAGGCCGTCGTCACGGTCAACTACCGGTTCGCCCCCGACCGCTCCGAGGCAGAGGCGCACCAGCACCTGCAGGAGGTGTTCGAGGGCTTCGGCCTGACGATCACCGACTCGGCCCCCGGCGCGTTGCCGGGCCTGTCCCGACCGGCCGCCGCGGAGTTCGTGGCCGCCGTCGGCGCCGAGCCGCGACCCAAGTTCGGCTGGACGGACGTCGCCCAGTTCACCCAGCTCGGCATCCCGGCGGTCAACTACGGCCCCGGCGACCCCGTCTACGCCCACAAGGCCGACGAGCAGGTTCCCGTCGAGCACCTGCACCGCGTGCTCTCCACCCTCCAGAAATGGCTCACCACATGACCGGTCGTCCCACCCACCAGAAGGGTCCGGTGCGTCTCAAGGGCGGCCAGCTGCCCGACACCACCACCGACCAGCGGCTGCTCGACTCACGAGGCGACGCGGGCTGGGTGCACACCGACCCGTGGCGGGTGCTGCGCATCCAGGCCGAGTTCGTCGAGGGCTTCGGGGCGCTCGCCGAGCTGGGGCCGGCCGTGAGCGTGTTCGGCTCGGCCCGCACCCAGCCCGACGACCCCATGTACGCCGCGGGTGAGCAGATCGCCGCGCGCCTGTGCGAGGCGGGCTACGCCGTCATCACCGGAGGCGGACCCGGCGCGATGGAGGCCGCCAACAAGGGCGCGCACGAGTGCGGCGGCGTGTCGGTCGGGCTCGGCATCGAGCTGCCCCACGAGCAGGGCATGAACGAGTGGGTCGACCTCGGTGTCAACTTCCGCTACTTCTTCGTCCGCAAGACGATGTTCGTCAAGTACGCACAGGGCTTCATCGTGCTGCCCGGCGGCTTCGGCACGATGGACGAGCTGTTCGAGGCGCTGACGCTCGCCCAGACCGGCAAGGTCACGTCGTTCCCGATCGTCCTGTTCGGCAGCGCCTACTGGGGCGGCCTGGTCGACTGGCTGCGCGAGACGATGCTTGCTGACGGCAAGGTCGGCGCGGCCGACATCGACATGCTGCACGTCACCGACGACGTCGACGAGGCGGTCTCCTACTTCGTGGCCCGGGACGACACCTGACCGCCGTGCCAGCCGTGGTCCGTTGCCCGTGGGGCGACGACCCGGCGATGACCGACTACCACGACCTCGAGTGGGGCCGCGTGCTGCGCGGCGACCGCGAGCTGTTCGAGCGGATGTCGCTCGAGGCCTTCCAGTCGGGACTCTCGTGGCTCATCATCCTGCGCAAGCGCGACCGCTTCCGCGAGGCCTTCGCGGGCTTCGACCCCGAGGTCGTGGCGCGGTTCGGCGACGCCGAGGTGGCCGAGCTGCTCGACGACGCCGGCATCGTCCGCAACCGGCTCAAGATCGAGGCCACGATCAACAACGCCCGCACGCTGATCGGCCTCGAGGAGTCGTTCAGTGACCTGCTGTGGTCGTTCTCGCCCGGTCCGCGGCCGGCGCCGCAGACGTTCGCCGACGTCCCAGCCACGACGCCCGAGTCGATCGCGATGGCCAAGGCGCTCAAGAAGAAGGGCTTCCGCTTCGTCGGTCCGACCACGGCGTACGCCCTGATGCAGGCCACCGGCATGGTCAACGACCACCTCGCCGACTGCGTCGCCCGTGAGGACGTCCGCGGCCTCTAGGCGTGGCTCCGCAGGATCGGCTACGTCCCGTCCTACGATCCGATCATGTCGAACCGGAGAATTCCCCGCTCCCGCCGTGCCATGGGTGCCGTTGCGCTGCTGCTCACCGCCGTCGTCGTGGCCGTCGTGGGCATCGTCGTCGCCACCGTGCCCGTGCTGATCGCCGCCACGCTCTACGCCGTCGTGGCGGGCGTCGTCGCGGCCCGACTGCTCTCCGACGAGGTCGCCCAGCTGCGCCGCGACTGGGCCCGTGACCGCGCCGAGCTGGCCGACGGCAACCGCACCGCCGCCGTCGCCCGCTCGCGCGAGCACATCGCCTTCGCCGAGCAGATGGGCCAGCGCGTGAGCCTGCGCGACGCCCAGATCGCGACCCTGCGCGACGCCATCGTGACGGCGGAGATCGAGCTGGCGCAGGCGCGCGAGCGGGTCTCGGCCGAGCGTGCCCGCAGCGCGGCCCTCGAGTCCGATGCCAGCGCCGCCCAGTCCGATCTCGAGTCGGCGCGCGTCGACCTGCGCCGCGCGAGCGACGCCCTCGCGGCCAGCGAGAGCGCCGAGCTGCAGGTGCGGGCCGAGCTGCTCGCGTGGGAGGAAGCCGCGTCCGAGGAGGCGCGCCGCCAGCACGACCGCAAGCTCGCCTGACCTCCCATTGCGCTGGGCCTGACGTTCCTGCGGACACGCCGACGGCGTGTCGGTGAGAACGTCAGGCCCACCGGTGTGTCTGGGGTCAGCGGCCCGTGAAGACCGGCTCCTGCTTGGCCAGGAAGGCCTCGACGGCGACCTGGTGGTCGGACGACGCGCCGGTGATCGCCATCTTCTGGCCCTCGTGCTCCAGCGACGACGGCAGGTCGTGGGTCGCCGAGAACGCCACGGCCCGCTTGATCGCGCCGTAGGCCAGGGTCGGGCCCTGTGCCAGCTCGGAGGCCAGTGTCGCGACCGCGGCGTCGAACTCGTCATCGTCGACCACCGACGTCGCGAGACCCATCGCGAGCGCCTCGTCGGCCGACACCGTGCGCGGGCGCAGGAGCAGGTCCATGGCGCGTCCCTGTCCGACCAGGCGGGGGAGCGTCCACGAGGCGCCCGTGTCGCACGAGAAGGCGATGCCGGCGAACGCCGTGTTGAAGCCGGCCGAGCGCTTCAGCACGCGGAAGTCGGATGCGAAGGCGATCGAGGCACCGGCTCCGGCGGCGATGCCGTTGACCGCGGCGACGACGGGTTTGGGCATCGTCGCGATGGCCGTGGCGATGGGGTTGTAGTGCTCGACGACAGTCGTCGACCCGCCGAGGTCCTGCTCGCCGGTGAGGCCCGAGACGTGCTCCCTGAGGTCCTGACCCACGCAGAACGCCCGGCCCGTTCCCGTCAGGACGACGGCGCGCACGGCACCGTCGGCGGCCGCCTCGTGCAGCGAGTCGCGCAGGGCGACCTTCGTCGCGAGCGTCAGGCTGTTCATGCCGTCAGGCCTCTGGAGGGTGATCGTGGCGACCCCATCGGCGACGTCGTACGTGAGGGGAGCGGTGCTCATGGGGGTCTCCTGCGGGACTGAGGTCGAATCCGATCGAGGCATAGGCGATAATGGTAGACACGCTTGCACCGTCGGTCTGAGCGCCATGACGAGAGGGGAACTGATGGCCGCCATGAAGCCACGGACCGGAGACGGACCGATGGAGGTCACCAAGGAGGGTCGCTGCATCGTCATGCGCGTCCCGCTCGAGGGCGGAGGACGTCTCGTCGTCGAGCTGAACAACGAGGAAGCTGCCACGCTCGGCGACGCGCTCAAAGCGGTCTAGGTGTACGGGCTGACGGTCCGCTGGTCTCTGGTGGACGCGCCCAAGGGCACGCTCAAGGCCCTGCGGGCGTACGTCGAGGACGAGTCGCACGCGAAGTTCGCCGGACTCGACGGCCTGCGGTTCAAGACGTGGCGCGCCGTCAAGGGGCAGTGGTTCGAGGGCAGCTATGTGTTCGTGTCCGACGAGGCGCGTGCGGCGTTCCAGCACTCCTTCGAGAAGACCGCGAAGGAGTCAGCGGGGTCGAAGATCATCGGCTCCAAGCCGATCCTGATCGAGGCCTGCGAGATCGTCGCGGTCGTGCGTGGGCCTGCGGGCTTCCGCTCGTCGAGCCATTTCGAGCACGAGCGCAAGGACGACTAGGACTGCAGCTGGGCGACCAGCAGTCCGTCGCCGAGCGGCACCAGCACGCTACGCAGGCGGTCGTCGGTCGCGACGCGCCGGATGACGTCGCGGATCGCGGCGGTCTCGGGGTCGCGCTGCGACGGGTCTGCGACGCGGTCGTGCCACAGGGCGTTGTCGAACACGATGAGCCCGCCGGGGCGGACGAGACGCAGGGCCTGCTCGAGGTACTCGCCGTACTCGACCTTGTCGCCGTCGAGGAAGACGAGGTCGTAGCCGTCGTCGGTCAGCCGGGGCATGACGTCGAGGCCGGCTCCCGCGATGAGCCGGAAGCGCTGCGGGGCCTGCTCGGCGGCCGTGAACGTCTCGCGGGCCAGGCGCTGGTGCTCGGCCTCGAGGTCGACCGACGTCAGCACGCCACCGGGTTGCATGCCGCGCAGCAGCCAGAGTCCTGAGACACCCGTGCCGGTGCCGATCTCGGCGACCGCCTTGGCACCGATCGCCGATGCCAGGAACGAGAGTGCCGATCCGGCACCGGGGGAGACGGGCACGACGCCGACCTCGTCGGCGCGACGTCGCGCAGCGGCGAGGTGGTCGTCCTCGACCTGGTGGTCCTCGGCAAATGCCAGGCTTGCTGCGGTGGTGATGACGTTCTCCTCGGTCGGTGGTGTGGTCCCAGCCTATCGGCGGCAGGCCGCCAGACCCGGGAGGCCGCGACGAAACATCGGGGAACAGTCAGCCGGTTCTGTGCGTTCTCTCAGGTGAAGACACAACGATCGACCCATGAAGGCAGATGACGTGGCCACGACGACGCTCGATCCGGCTCCGGCCGACTGGGAGGCTGTCGTCGCCGAGCACTCCGCCCGGGTCTACCGCCTGGCCTACCGGCTGACGGGCAACCGACCCGATGCCGAGGACCTCACGCAGGACGTGTTCATCCGGGTGTTCCGCTCGCTCGACACCTACGAGCCGGGCAACTTCCCGGGCTGGCTGCACCGCATCACGACCAACCTGTTCCTCGACCGGGTGCGCCGCAAGTCGCGCCTGCGCATGGACGGCTTCGGGGAGGGCGCCGAGGAGCGTCTGCTGAGCCACGAGGTGCTGCCGGAGTCGGCCGTCCACGACGCCAACTTCGATCCCGACATCGAGGCCGCGCTCGCCTCGCTGTCCGACGAGTTCCGTGTCGCGGTCGTGCTGTGCGACATCGAGGGCCTGTCGTACGAGGAGATCTCCGACGTGCTGGGCATCAAGCTCGGCACGGTGCGCTCGCGCATCCACCGCGGTCGCACGCAGCTGCGCGAGACGCTGGCCCACCGCGCGCCCACCGAGGGACGCACCAGGTTCGTGGGTCCGGTCGGCGCCTGATGCCTCACCTGGGTGCCGACGTCGCTGCGTACGTGGACGGACAGCTGTCCGGGTCCGCTGCGCGCGAGGCGGTCGCCCACCTGGAGACGTGCGACGCGTGCGAGAAGGCGGTCCGGCAGCAGCGCCTGCTGAAGTCGCGCATGTCGACGGTCGCCACGCCCGAGCCCCCCGCGGCCCTGCTCGCGTCGCTGGCGGGGCTGGCCGCCGATCCTCCGGCCCGCGAGAGCTGGTGGGTTCGCCTGGGCCGTTCGCTGCCGCTGCGGGCCGGCGTGGTCGTGGTGACCGCGTCACTCGCGGTCGTCGCGACGGCCTACGCCGTGGGCGGCTCCGGTCGACCGGGTGATGAGGTGCAGCCCCCGTTCAACCAGTACACGGCCGACTTCGACGCCCCGGTGGCCTCGTTCGACACCGCGTCGGGCGACACCGTGATCACCGCTGCCGCGATGGACGACCTGTCCGAGTACGGCTGGGCCTGTCACGACACCCTGGCGGGCGACCTGCACCGGGTCTCGGGCGCCTACACGGGTGCCGACGAGGTCATCTCGCTGGTCTACACCGACGGCTCGTCCCGGCTCAACCTGTACGAGCAGACCGGGGTCCTCGCTCCGTCGACGCTCGACGGGTTCCGCTCCGAGACGATGGCCGGCTCGCGGGTGTGGGTGCGTCCGGGCTCTCCCATGGTCGTCACGTGGGACGACGACGGCACGGTGTTCACGATCGTCACAGACGTCGACCACCAGCGCGTCGAGCGGGCCGTCGCAGAGCTGCCGACCGACTCCGACGAGCAGGGACTCGGCGAGCGCGTCGGCGACGGCCTCACCCGCATGTCGTCATGGGTCGGAGCCGCCTGAGCGGCATCCGCCGAGGAGTCAGGTCGCCTCGGAGTCGAAGGGCGGCTTCTCGCCGGGCCGCAGGATGCGGGTCTCCTTCGTGGCGGCGGGCGTCGTGTCGTCCTCGTCCAGGAAGTTGCGGCGCACGATCTCGCGGGGGTCGAGGTCGCGCAGGTTGATGCCCGAGAAGTCCTCGCCCATCTCGCGGCCGAGATCGTTCTTGGCGTTGTCGGCCATGCGGCGCACCGTCCGCACGAAGCCACCGGCCTGCTTGGCCAGCTCGGGCAGCTTCTCAGGTCCGAACAGCAGCAGGGCGACCACGAGTATCAGGCCGATCTCGGGCCAACCCATGCCGAACACGGTGTGACCCTACAGGCGTCCGGCGGGTGCCAGTCCGAGCTGCATGCCCACGAGACCGCGCGAGCGTCCGCTGAGCTGGTCGGCGACGCCCTGCAGGATCTTGGCCGACTCGGAGTCGGGATCGGACTCGACGATCGGGTCGCCGGCGTCGCCGCCCTCGCGCAGCTTCTGGTCGAGGGGGATCTGGCCCAGCATCGGGACGTCGTAGCCGAAGCGGCCGCTGAGGGTCTCCGCGACCTTGGCGGCACCGCCGGAGCCGAAGATCTCCATGCGCTCACCACCGGGGACCTGCAGGTACGACATGTTCTCGATGACGCCCGCGACGCGCTGGTGCATCATCGAGGCCATCGTGCCGGCGCGCTCGGCGACGTCGGCGGCAGCGGGCTGAGGTGTCGTGACGACGACGATCTCGGCGTTGGGCAGGTGCTGGCCGAGGCTGATGGCCATGTCGCCCGTGCCCGGGGGCAGGTCGAGCAGCAGGGCGTCGAGATCGCCCCAGTAGACGTCGCTGAGCATCTGCACGAGGGCACGGTCGAGCATGGGGCCGCGCCACGCGACGACCTGGTCCTTGCGCGGCTTGAGCATGCCGATGCTGATGACCTTGAGGCCCTTGATCGGGACCGGCATGATCATGTCCTCGACCTGGGTCGGGCGGATGTCGCCGACGCCCAGCATGTCGGGGATCGAGTGGCCGTAGATGTCGGCGTCGACGATGCCGACCTTGAGGCCGCGCTTGACCATCGCGAGCGCGAGGTTGACCGTGACGGTCGACTTGCCGACTCCGCCCTTGCCCGACGCGATCGCGAAGACCTTGGTGAGCGAGCCCGGCTGGGCGAAGGGCACCTCGCGGTCGGCGCGTCCGCCGCGCAGCATCGTCTGCATGTCCTTGCGCTGCTCGTCGGACATGACGCCCATGTCGACGAGGACGGCGGCCGCCGGGGCGACGGTGCCGACCGCGGCGGTGACGTCGCGGGTCAGCGTGTCCTTGAGCGGGCAGCCGGAGACCGTCAGGAGGATGCGCACCGTGATCTGGTGGTCCTCGATCGTGATGGTGTCGACCATGCCGAGCTCGGTGATGGGCCGCTTGATCTCGGGGTCGTTGACGCCTTCGAGGGCCGTGCGGATCTGCTCTTCGGTCACTGCTGCCATGCGCCCATCGTACGTGGGGGCCCGTCACGACGGGCCTGAGTGTGACCTAACCCCGCACAGGGCGGCAGGGGAGTCGGTGGCTGAGAGGATGGACGAGTGGGCCACCTCGACCTGAACTCCGTCAGCTACACCCTCTCCGACGGACGTCCCCTGCTCGACGACGTCAGCCTGCGCGTCGGCGAGGGCGCGAAGGTCGCGCTCATCGGACCGAATGGCACGGGCAAGACCACCCTGACCCGCATCGCGACCGGCGACCTCGCCCCGCATGCGGGTGCCGTCACGGTCACCGGCGGGCTGGGCGTCATGCGCCAGTTCGTCGGGTCGGTGCGCGACGAGACGTCGGTGCGTGACCTGCTGGTCTCGGTGGCGCCCGCCGCGGTGCGCGATGCCGCGCTCGAGGTCGACCGCACCGAGCTGCTGATGATCGAGCGTGACGAGCAGGACGACCAGATGGCCTACGCCCAGGCGATCGCCGACTGGGGCGACGCCGGCGGCTACGAGCACGAGACCCTCTGGGACGTCTGCAGCATGGCGGCGCTCGGTGTCCCGTTCCAGCAGGCCCAGCACCGCCGGGTGTCGAGCCTGTCGGGCGGTGAGCAGAAGCGGCTCGTGCTCGAGGCGCTGCTGCGCGGCCCCGAGCAGGTGCTGCTGCTCGACGAGCCCGACAACTACCTCGACGTGCCCGCCAAGCGGTGGCTGGAGCAGCAGCTGGTCGAGTCGCCCAAGACCGTGCTGTTCGTCAGCCACGACCGCGAGCTGATCGAGCGCGTCGCCGAGCGCATCGCGACGCTCGAGCCGGGTCCCGACGGCAGCACGCTCTGGGTGCATCCGGGGCGCTTCTCGACATACCTCCAGGCGCGCATCGACCGCAACGCCAGGCTGGAGGAACGGCGGCTCCGGTGGGACGAGGAGCGGGCCAAGCTCAAGGCACTGGTCATCATGTACCGGCAGAAGTCGGCCTTCAACTCCGACATGGCCTCGCGTCTTCAGGCCGCCGAGACGCGGCTCGAACGGTTCGAGCGGCAGGGGCCGCCCGAGGCCGTCCCGATCGCGCAGAGCCTGCGGATGCGGCTCGAGGGCGGACGGACGGCCAAGCGTGCCGTCGTCGCCGAGCAGGTTGAGCTGACCGGGCTGATGAAGCCCTTCGACCTCGAGATCTGGTTCGGCGAGCGGGTCGCGGTGCTCGGCAGCAACGGATCGGGCAAATCGCACTTCCTGCGACTGCTGGCCGCCGGCGGCTCGCGGCCCGACATCGAGCACGAGCCGGTCGGCGACGTCGTCCCGCCGCCGGTCGAGCACACCGGCATGGCCCGGCTGGGCTCGCGGGTGCGTCCCGGCTGGTTCGCCCAGACGCACGAGCATCCCTCGCTGATGGGACGCACGCTGCTCGAGGTGCTGCACCACGGCGACGGCCACCGCAGGGGCATGGGCCACGAGGGATCGGCCAAGGCGCTCGACCGGTACGGCTTGGCCAAGGCCGGCGACCAGGTCTTCGAGCAGCTGTCGGGCGGCCAGCAGGCGCGCTTCCAGATTCTTCTGCTCGAGCTCGCGCACGCCACCGTGCTGCTGCTCGACGAGCCCACCGACAACCTCGACCTGGAGTCGGCCGAGGCGCTCGAGGCGGCACTGTCGACGTTCGAGGGCACGGTCGTGGCCGTGACCCAC
Organism: Aeromicrobium fastidiosum; assembly: GCF_017876595.1. Classification (NCBI taxonomy): domain Bacteria; kingdom Bacillati; phylum Actinomycetota; class Actinomycetes; order Propionibacteriales; family Nocardioidaceae; genus Aeromicrobium; species Aeromicrobium fastidiosum. The sequence continues at coordinate 2,117,965 of NZ_JAGIOG010000001.1, forward strand.
GACCGCTGGTTCGCCCGCGGGTTCGACCGGTTCGTGGTGTTCGGGTCGGACGGCAGGCTGTACGAGACGGACGAGCCGGTGTGGGACGAAGGACGAGTGGAGAGGGAGCGTTCATGAGCCAGGACGTGTTCAGCGAGGGTTTCTGGGACGAGCGTTACGGTGCGGACGAACGGGTGTGGAGCGGGCAGGTCAACCCGCAGCTCGTCGACCGGGTCACCGGGATGCGTCCCGGCCGTGCCCTCGAGGTCGGTGCCGGTGAAGGAGCCGACGCCATCTGGCTGGCGCGTCAGGGCTGGCAGGTCACGGCCTTCGACGTCTCGCAGGTCGCCCTCGACAAGGCCGCCGCCCATGCCGTCGAGGCGGGGGTCGCCGACCGCATCACGTGGCAGCGGGTCGACCTCAGCACGTGGACCGGCGAGCCGCCCACGTACGACCTGGTGTCGGCCCAGTTCATGTACCTCGACCAGCCGGCGCTGTCACGGCTCTACCGTCAGCTCGGCGCGGCTGTCGCTCCGGGCGGCACGTTGCTGCTGGTCGGGCACCACCCCGTCGACGAGCGACACGGTTCGCACGACTTCCCCGACGTCCGCTGGACGCCCGAGGAGGCGGCCGGGTGGCTCGATCCCGCCGACTGGACGACCATCGACGTCGCGACGGTCCAACGGCAGGGCCGCGCGGGCAGCTCTCACAGCAGCACGGTGCACGACGGCATCGTGCAGGCCGTCAAAGCCGCCGCGAAGTGAACGAAAAATTCATCTCGCCCCGACATGACGGCGTCGGAGTTGTCGGTTAAAGTCATGCTGTCATTCCGATTGTCATCCCGCCGTGGTTCGTCCGTGGCGCTGTAGAAGGGGTATGCAGCATGGCCAACGTTTCAGTTTCCTACCAGGAGATGCAGGACCAGGCGACCAAGCTCAACAACGGTCGCGTGGACATCGAGTCGCAGCTGTCGGCTCTCAAGACGCAGATCGAGGGCCTGGTCACGGGTGGCTTCGTCACCGACTCGGCATCCGACCAGTTCCGCACGTCGTACGAGGAGTTCAACTCCGGTGTCTCCAAGGCGCTCGAGGGTCTCGACGGCATGGCGACGTACCTCAACAAGGCCGCCGAGACGTTCGCCGACGTCGACACGCAGCTCGCGAGCGCCCTCAAGGGCTGATCGACCAGCATCACCGACTCGGCAAGGGGTGGCCGGGCCAACGTCCGGCCACCTCGTGCTGTGTCGACTCTTTCTGTTGACCACTCCCACGCGAGAGAGCACTGAACCATGGCTGCTGACCTGACCTACAACAGCGGTGACCTGGAGACCCTGGGCGACCAGCTCGGCGATCTCCACGGAAAGCTCAAGGACGACGGGCGTCTGAAAGAGCTCAACAAGGAAGAAGTCGGCCACAACAAGGTCGCCGAGGCGATCGACGACTTCGTCAACGACTGGGACGACAAGCGCAACAAGCTCAACGACAAGGTCGAGGCCCTCGCCAAGATGGCCAGCAAGTCGAGCGAAGAGTTCACCAAGGCCGATCTCGAGCTGGCCGAGGCCCTCAAGCAGAAGCCCGAGGACGAGTCGTGAGCGCGCGCAACTACCTGCAGTGGGAGCTCGTGGGCGAGGGCAAGGACCCGGTGCCGGCCTCCGAGTACGACGTCGAGCAGTCGGCCAAGATCTTCTCCGACCAGGGCAAGCAGATGAACGACGCAGCCTCGCTGCTGCGCCAGATCAGCGACATGACCGGTTGGACCGGCGAGGCCGCCAAGGAGCTCGCCGACAAGGCTGACGACGCCTACAGCGATCTCGACAAGGCCGCCGAGAAGTACGTCGACGCGGGCAAGGCGCTCTCGACCTTCGCGATCGCTGTCGGCACCGCGCGCGACGAGACCGCCGGTGCGGTCGCCGACGCCGTCGAGGCCGAGGCCCAGCGCAAGGCCAATGCCACGAGTGACCTCGAGGGTGTCGCCGAGCCGACCGAGGCGCAGAAGAGCGACGAGGAGCAGCGCGGCAAGGACCTCGAGAAGGCCAACTCGGCACTCAGCGCTGCCCGTACCCGTCTCGTCAACGCCCTCGAAGACCTCGACACCGCCGCCAACAAGGCGGCCAGCGACATCAAGAACGCGTCCGAGCAGTTCAAGGACAGCAAGATGGACGACATCAAGGGTGCTGTCAGCTCGGCTCTGGCGGTGATCGTCGACGCGCTGCAGGTGCTGGCCGTGATCCTGGCCATCGTGATCATCGTGCTGCTCATCATCGGCACCGGTGGTGCCTTTGCGGGCGTGCTCGCAGTCCTCGGCACCATCGCGTTCTACTTGGGGGCCACGATTCTTGCCCTGACGGTGGTGCAGTTCCTGATGGGCGACGCCACCTGGCAGGACGTCGCCTGGGCGACGCTCGGCGTGATCGGCGGCGGCGCTGTGCTCAAGGGTGCCAAGGGTGCCACCAAGGCGCTCGGTGCCGTGCGTGCCATGCAAGAGGCGAAGATCACGACCCAGGTCATCAAGAATCTGTCGCCCATGGTGAAGTTCGCCAAGATCGTCCCCATCAAGTTCATCCGCAACTGGGGGCTCGGCAAGCAGGCTGCTGCGGTTGACGACGCCCTGGGCTCGTTCCGCGGACAGCTGGACTCGTTGGTGATCGACAAGACGCTGCTGAGGGTCACAGGCTTCGACGGTGTCGTGTCGAACATCCGTCAGATCAATGCGCTGAAGGCGATGTCCCCGTCGCTCGACATGGTCAATTCGCTCAACACCGCCCTGCGCAACGTTGTCTACGAGGGCACGGGTGCCGTGCTGTCGATCCCTGCCACGGCCCACGACATCTTCACTGCCGACGGACCCCTGTTCAACACGATCGACAACATCGGTGATCTCGGCACGCACATCTCGAGCGCTGGTCGGTGACGCGACTCTCGCTGCGTCCTGGTCCTCTGAGTGGCTTGGAGATTGCGGACGCTCGTGGGTGGCGCATCGACGCAGACAGCGCAGGCGGGGTGGTTCTTCGACGTCCCGGTGCCGCCGACTCGGTGGTCGCCTCGCCTGGCCAGGTGGCGCGGGTCGTGCTGCTGCGCGGCGACCTGATCCCGCGCGGTCTGCGGACGCGGGCCCGGCGGGGCTATTTCGACGACTACGATCAGGTGCTCGCGCTGCTGTCCGACGATGCGGCGCTGCTGGTCGTCCCCCTGCGCCTGCTGTCGCACGGGCAGGTCTCGAGCGCGAGCGAGATGCGCGAGGTGTCGGGGGCCGACGAGTTCGCGCAGGCGTGCGGACTGGCGCTCGAGCCCGGCACGGCCAATGATGCAGCCATGGCCTCCGCGCCCGATTCTGCCCTGGTCCACCAGCCGGTGCGGGCGGAGCTGCGCACCGCCTTGTGGCGGCACATCGTGCTGCTGACCGTCACGGTGCTGTCTGTGCTCGCGATGCTGAGCACAGACGGTGTGGTCGGCCAGATCGCGTCGGTCCTGGGCACCGTTGCCGTCGCGGTGCTCGCCGCCGACCAGTGGCGATACCGTGCACGCTTTCTCGACCTGGTCCGGGGACGCCCGTCGAGTCCCGACCGCACCGATGTGCTGAACCTCCTCGATGAGCGTGTGCCGAGGCAACTGCGCGAGGCACGGCTCCAGATCGGTGCCGATGACGTGGTGCACGTGGTCGGGGCCACCGAGACCTGGGTGGCGGGCCCGCACCTCGGTGGCGCACAACGGTGCATCATCGGACCGGACGTCATCGCGTTCGTCGACCGTCGCGGCGTCCACCTCATGCTCCTCGAGGCGTCGTCCTGGACCACCGACTCCGACCGGTCGGCGCTGACCGACGCCTGCCGTCGCCATGGCATCGAGGTCACGACCGTGCGGGCGGCGCTGGCCTCACCCGAGTATCTGGTGTCGCACCGGTTGCAGGCGAGCGCCGGCACCTTGGACTCGCCGGCCTCGTCGGCTGCAGCCGACGGGGAGATCGTCCCCATGGGACCATTCGCGACGGCCCTCGTAGCGATGCTCATCGCGCTCGGGCACATCGCCCCGTTCGACGACCTCGACGCGTTCAGGGCCTCGGTCGCGCTCGTCGCCGGCCTCGCGGCGGCCGTTGCCGCCTCGGCACAGCTCAGACATCGACGGTGGAATCGCGAGCAGATCCGCTCGGAAGGGGAATGACCGTGGAACCAGCTCTTAGTGTCGGAGGCTTTCGCGAGTGGTTCCCGCTCGCGCTCGACACGGACCCCGACGAGTACGCAGACATGGTCGTCGAGCACTTCGCAGATGATCCGACGCCGCCGGAGACCTTGAGGATGGTGGCGGCCGGGCTGACCGGGCTGACCGAGCAGCTCACGGAGGCACTCGGCGACACGACGCTCCTGCTAGGGGCCTGGGTGCTGCTGCCGCCCGGCGGCAGGACGCTCGACATTCGCACCGTGGCCCGGCTCGAGGCGGTCCGGGTGAGGCCTGGGACGACGCCAGCGGAGATGGTCGCCGACCTCGTCTCGGAGTCCCAGCTCCACCAGCCTCCGAACGTCGAGCAGATCGAGACGGCTTCGGGGGTCGCGACGCTCCTGCGCAACCGCACCTACTCCACGACCGACCACGGCACGGAGCTGCAGGAGGTGGTGTGCATATTCTGGCTGCCCGCCGACGAGAACTACGCGATCGCGCTGACCAGCATCCCCATGACGGACCTGGTCATGGCGGCCGACGTCTCGGACGCCATGATCGAGCTGGCTCGATCGGTGAAGGGAGCACGATGACGTCCGAGACCCGCACCGTCAACGGGCCGGAGGGAGCCTGGCGATTGCTGGTCCCGTCGGGATGGGCCACGCTGTCGACGGATCCTGGCCTGCGCAACGGCCAGATCAAACGCCTGCTGGACCGCCAGTTCGAGGGCACGGCCCGTGACGAGCTGATCCAGGTGCGGATCGAGGCCGATCGCCGTCTCAAGGCCGATCTCGCCCGGGCCGCCGAGAACGGCGTGACTCAGCTCCACGCGTTGATGGAGCCGATCGCGGGCCTGCCGGTGTCGGCGACGCTGCTGGTAGCCCAGCTGTACATCGGGTCTGACCGCGAGGTCGCCAAGGACCTGAGGAGGCTGCTCGGAGACGCCACCGGGGTGCTGGAGGTCGATGAGCTGGTGCTCGCCGGCGTTCCCGCGACCCGCCGCCGTCGCAGAGTTCTCGAGCCCCTCGGTGAGGAGCCCGGCTCGCCTGAGATGTGGCACACCCACATCGACTACATGGTGCAGATCAGCCTCGACGACCTGCTGGTCCTGAGCTTCGTGACGTCGACGGACCCTCTGGCCGACGAGCTCACCTTCGTCTTCGACTCGATCGCCGCCACACTGCATCAGGGGGACGGCGACCTGCAGTGGCAGCCGAGCGTCTATCCGCCGTCCGAGGCAGACTAGGCGGGTCCCACAACCAGGAGGATCTCGTGACGGACGTGCACCTTCGCACCTTTGCGGCGAGGTCTGGTGCCGGCCCGCGGCCGTGGCGTCTCCTGCTGATCGCCATCCCGGCGCTGGTCGTGGCGATCTACCTGTTGGGATATCTCATCGTGGGGATCGTCGCGGTCATCACGACCGTCATCGCGGTCCCTCTGGCGATACGGCACCGACGCATCGAGTCGACCAGCGAGGTCGATGTCGGACCCGACGTGGTCGTGCACCGCCGCGGGGGTGTCGAGCTGACGCGGGTCCGACGTCGTGCCCCGGGCTACGAGGTCGTGGTCTTCGCGGACCAGTACGGCATCACACCGCAGATGTTGGTGACCGACGGCACCCACCACATCCGGCTGGTGCGCGGTCAGTGGCGCGGCGAGACGCTCGACGAGCTGGGGCGTGCCGCCGCCACCGGTGTGCCGCGTGTCAGCACCTGGAAACAGGTCAAGCAGTCGCACGCACCAGCCCTGACGTTCTGGGAACGTCACCAGACGCCGATCATCGTCGGCACCGTCATCGGCATCCCGTTGCTCGTCATCGTCGGTGGCGTGCTCGCGGTGCTGCTGTTCGACGTCGGCTGACGACCCGTAGGTCGCCGCCGACGTCAGTCAGCCAGAGCTGATCAGCGTGGGGGAGCGATCGTGGCGACCTGCACCGGCGTGCCGTCGCCGAGGTGCAACCAGCCTCGACCCACGGCGACCGGCAGACCGAGGACGTTGCGCGGCATTCGCGCGCCGATGAGCTCGCCGTCGGAGATGCCCTGAGGCGACAGCAGCAGGCCTTGGCGGGCCTTCTTCATCTCCGGCTGCCAGCCGCTGAGCCCCGCACCGACGCCGTCGGCGTGGCCGCCCAGCACGACGAACGTGTCGGCGACCTGGCCGCGGGCGACCCGCAGGAAGAAGTCGCCGCCCGCCGCGTCGCGCAGGCCCTCGCCGTCGTCGATCAGCACGAGCACGGGACGACCGGCGCCCTCGACGAGTTCGTCGAACGTGGCTGCAGGTGTCGTCGGGTCGGTGAAGACCGAGAGGACGCCCGGCCCCGTGAGGTCGCGCAGGGGGCTGGGGCGCGGGGCCATCGCGATGACGGCACCGCCGGTCGCCATGAACGTCTGCGCCATGCCGACCAGCACCGAGCTGCGCCCGGAGCGGCCGGGTCCGGCGACGATGAACGCGTTGCTGCGGGTCGTGTCGATCGCGAAGGCCTGCAGCTCGTCGCCGCCGATGCCCGCGACGATGTGCGGCGCGGGAGCACCGGCTGGCACCAGCTGCAGGGCGGCGTCGACCTCGATGCGGGGAGGCAGGGCGTCGACGCGGAAGGGAGGTATCGCCACCTCGCCGACGCGCTCAGCGGCACGGGCACCTATCTCGCGCAGGGCCGCGGCCTGGGCCTGACCGCCCAGGTCGCCGTCGAGCAGGTAGATCTGGGTCTCGTTGCCGTTGCGGGTGAAGCCGCGCCCCGGCAGCACGGTGTCGGGCATGTCCTTGGGGCGCAGGCCGACCAGCCCGTAGTCGTCGCGCTCGGCCAACCGCAGGGTCAGCTTGCTCTCGGTCATCGACGACACGCGCGAGTTGTAGGCCAACGAGCGGTCGCCCGTGATGATGGCGTGCACGCCGAGGCTGGCACCCTCGCGCAGCACCCGCATCACGACGTCGTTGAGGGCGTCGACCGCACCGAGCGTGGCCGTGAAGCCCTCCCAGCGGTCGAGCATGATGACGAGGTGGGGCAGCGGCTGCTCGCTGACGCGACGCTGCTCGGAGATGTCACCGAAGCCCTCGCTGGACAGGATCTGCTGGCGGCGGTCGAGCTCCTCGCCGATGCGGGCGAGCAGGCGACTGGCGCGCTGACCCTCGCTGCGGCTCACGACGGTGCCGGTGTGCGGCAGGCTCGTGAAGACGTTGAGCGCGCCGTTGCCGCAGTCGATGCCGTACAGGTGCACGTCAGATGGATCGGCGAGGCGGGTGATCGAGGCGGCGATGGTGCGCAGCAGCTGCGAGCGGCCGCTGCCGGCCGATCCCGTGACGAGCAGGTGCCCGTCGCGCTCGAGATCGAGGTCGGCGACGACCTGGCGCTGCTGGTCGGGCACGTCGCGGCGACCGTACGGGAATGCCGGGACGTGGCCGCGACGGGCCTCGCCCTGCACCTCGTCGGCCCACTGCATCTCGGTGGGGAGAGCCGGCAGCCACGGGCTGCGCTGCTCCTGGATCTGCTCGTCGCGGGCGGCCTCGACGATCGCCGACACCAGCTCGGACAGGTCGGTGCCGGCGACCTCGGTCTCCTTGCGGCGCGGCGGCTTGGCGGCCGCGTAGCCGAGGGTGCGCCACGACACGCGGGTCACGAACGGCGGCGGGACGTCGGCCGCGACGGTGCCCGGTCGGCGTCCGCCCACACGTCCCGACTGGAACGCCTGGAGAGCCCCGGCACCGAGTCGGGCGTAGGCGCGACCGGGCGTCGACTTGGCGATGCGGGAGGCGTCGGGCGTGTCGAGCACGTCGGTGCTGTCGGCGGCGTCGGCCACGCGCAGGGCGATGCGCATGTTGGTGTTGGCGCGGATCTCGGCCGACACGACGCCGCTGGGGCGCTGCGTCGCGAGCAGCAGGTGGATGCCGAGGCTTCGACCGAGCTGGGCGATGCTGACCAGCCCCGTCACGAAGTCGGGGAGGTCCTTGCTGAGCTGGGCGAACTCGTCGATCACGAGCAGCAGGCGCGGCAGGGGGGTGCGGTCGGGCTCCTTGGCCTGCAGGGCCTGGTAGTCCTCGATGTCCTTGGTGCCGGCCTCGGCCAGGAAGTGCTCGCGGTACTTGAGCTCGGCCTTGAGCGACTCGAGCGCCCGGACGACGAGGTGCGGGTCGAGGTCGTTGACCTTGCCGACGGTGTGCGGCAGCTTGACGCAGTCCTTGAACGCGCTGTCGCCCTTGTAGTCGACCAGCACGAAGTTGATGGCGTCGGGACGGTTGGCCACCGCGAGGGAGGCGATCATGGTCTGCAGCAGCTCGGTCTTGCCCGAGCCGGTCATGCCGGCGATGAGTCCGTGGGGGCCGTCGCTGCGCAGGTCGAGCGAGAACGGTCCGTCGAGGCCGGCACCCAGCACCATCTCGGTGCTCATGGGGCGCATGATCCATCCGGATCGCACCTTGTCGGCCGTCGGCGGGTCGAGCTCGAGGACGTCGAGCAGGCGGGCGCTGTCGGGCAGGCTCTCACCGTCCTCGGGGCCGCCGATGTCGCGCAGGCTGGCCAGCGACCGGGCGAGGTCGTCGGTCCAGGGCACCGAGACGCCGTCGAGCAGCAGGTCGGGCACGGCTCGGTGACCGCTGCGGCGCAGCGCGGCGCGGTTCTTGTCGACGGGATCGACCTGCACCGTGGCGTCGCAGCGCTCGGGCAAGGACCGCTGGTGGTCGTCGACGCACAGCGCGTAGACGCCGACCGCGGGACCGTCCTCGAGCACCTGGTTGAGGCCCGGGACGGCGCGCAGGCCGCGGTAGCCGTGCAGCACCACGACGTGCGCCGGGAAGCTCTCGGCACTGGCTCGGGACGCCTTGCCGGCGTCGACGCGCGCCTTGATCGTGGCGTTGAGCCACGTGACCTGGGCCGAGAGGGTGTCGGCGTCGTTGCCGACCATCGCGATGGGGCCCTCGGGGTCGTCGGAGCGGGCGTGCGGCAGCCAGCTGATCCACGACCACTCGTCGCCACCACGCGACGTCAGGAACGACAGCGAGAGGTCACGGGGTGCGTGGTAGGTGGCCATCTGCGCGATCGTCCAGCGCAGCACGGCGTCGGCCTGCTCGTCGGGTCCCGCGATGCCGACGATGCCGGACTCGGTGACCGAGAACCCCACGGGGACGGCGTGCAGCACCGGCATCGTCTCGGGCACCTCGCCGGTGATCGAGATCGTGGTGGGCTCGTCGCTGGTGCCGAGGCGCAGGCTCAGGAAGTCGTCGTCGTGGCGTCGACGCTCCCACAGCCGGTTGCCGGGCAGCACCGCCGTCACGAAGGTCTCGGCGGCGTCGGGCATCTCGGAGCGCAGCCGCGCCTGCTCGGACGTCGTCGACTCCGACAGGCGGGTCTGCGCGCTCTCGAGCTTCTGGTGGTACTCCTCGAGCTTCTCCTTGTAGTTACGGGCACCTCCGCGCCGTTCGGAGAAGAAGTTGGCCAGCAGCATGACCGGCGACATGAGGCAGAAGATCAGGAACGTCTTGCTGCCGGTGACGGCGACCATGACCATGCCGAGCACGAGGGGCGCGAGTGCCGCGATGATCGGGAAGCTGCGGCGGCTCTGCTCCGACGGTGCCTTGGGCACCTCGACCGAGGGCGTCAGGTGGTACGGCTTGATGCGGGGCGGACGCAGGAACGTGCGCCACCCCGGCTCGGCCGCCTCGACGACCGTCTCGTCGTGCCGGGCGGGGCGGACCATGATCGTCGAGTCGCCGACCTCGATCACCTGGCCGAGCGGCCACGGCGTCTCGACCTCGGGATCGAGCTTGACGCCCTCGAGGTACGTGCCGTTGGTCGAGCCGAGATCGGTGACCGTGATCTCGTCGGGCGTCACGGTGATGCGGGTGTTGCGGCGCGACAGCGAGCGGTCGTCCCACGCGATGGCGGCACCGCGCCCCAGCTCGTGCGTGCCCTGTGGGAGGGCCATGACGGTGCCGGCGTGGAGTCCGCCGACGACGTGCAGCTGCAGACCCGAGGGGGGCAGCTCGGTGGCGACGGCGTCGACCCCGAACCCGATGCGGGCACCGTGGCGCAGGCCCTCGGGTGCCGCGGTGACCACGGTGCCGTCGCCCGTGTCGGTGTCGACGCGCCGCAGGCTCCAGCCCCGGTCGCTGCCGATCTCCTGGGCGAGTGCTCGCTCGATCTCCTCGGCAGGCGTGGCGTCGTCGCAGTCGATGACGACATCGGTCTCGTCGGTGGGCTGTGCCAGGGTCACCGTGATCCGCATGCGCGTGATCTCCTATCCGTTGGGGCCGACGACGAGCAGACCGTTGCTCTCGACGTCGTCGAAGTTGCCGACGCGTCCCGTGAGCGTGCACCCACTGACCTTGCCGCGCACGACGATGGTGCCGTCGCTGTCGGCGATGACCGCCCCGTCGCAGCTCGACGACGGGGTGAAGGTCAGGGGGTCGGGACCTGCGAACGAGGTGAGCAGGGACGACGGTCGGCCGTTCGACTCGCTGTCGTAGAGCGGCTGGAGCTCGTCGGGCTTGCCGTCGGCGAACACCGGGAAGAGCCGTACGCGGACCGCGTCGTCCTTGCCCAGGGTGAGGGTGCTCGGGATGCGCAGGTCGAGCCCGACCAGGCGCTGCAGGGGGTACGACGCGACGCCCGCGACCTTGGGGTCGGTGACGGCGTCGCGGGTGATCTCCTGCTGGCGGTCGAGCCACGACTGCAGCGCTTCCTGCGGCTCGCTGCCCAGGTCGATGTCGGAGACGATCGCCTCGACCGTGCTGCCGCTGCCCGTCGCGAGCGACACGTCGATCGAGTAGCCGCCGCACTGCGGCAGGATGCCGGTGCTGCGGCCGATGTTGGGCGTCACGGGTCCGCCCCACTCCACGGCGGGACATCCGTCGGCCTCGCGGACGGGAGGGATGACGGCCAGGACCGCGCCGGCCAGCGGGGTGCGGGCGGCCGAGTACTTCATGCTGAGGTCGATCGTGCCCTGGTCGGCGTCGTACTCGGCGCTCGACTCGATCGTCAGGCCGGTCGGATAGACGTCCTCGTCGGTGACGGCCGTGATGGCCTCCGTGCCGCTCGAGCTGCTCTTGCCGCCCCCGGGCAGCCCCTTCGCGACGAGCAGGAACACCAGGCCGATGATGACCGCGGCCCCCAGCACGCCGCCGATCCACCACCAGCGGGTGCGGCGCTTGTCGGCCTCGGGTGTCGGCGCCGCGGGCTCCAGCATGGGCGGCGCGTACGTGGGCAGGTGGCGCCCGATGTTGGTCGCGTCGGTGCCGACCCCCTCGCCGGGGGACAGGGCCACGACGTCGCCCTGCTCGGCGACAGGCGCCGTCGGGGCGGAGAGACCTCGGATGTTGGTCGCGCCGACGTCGAGCTGCTCCTCCTGGCGCACCTGGACGACGTTGGACGACGGTGCTCCTGCTCCGAGCGTCGTCCAGGTCTCCGGATCGGCCTGGGGCAGCAGCGCGGTGCCGGACAGTGCCTCGTCGTCGAGGCCACGGAGCATCGCCGCGGCACCGGCCGCGGTGGGACGGGCTGTGGGGTCCTTCGCGAGCATCGACCGCACGACGTTCCAGAGCGCGGCGGGGACGGGCAGGGTCGGCGGGTCGGCCGTGACGTGCCGGAAGCCGATCGTGTGCGCGGTGCCGGGACCGGCGAAGGGCGTCCGTCCGGCCAGCAGCTCGTAGAGCATGATGCCGGCGGCGTAGACGTCGGACGCGCCGCTGAAGCGTCCCTCCGAGAACAGCTCGGGCGGCATGTAGCCCGGTGTGCCGAGCAGTCCCGTGGCCTGGACGGTCGACTCCTGCGCCAGGCGGGCGATGCCGAAGTCGGACAGCCTCACCCGATCGGCGAGGGGGGTCTCGCCGTCATCGACGAGCACGTTGTCGGGCTTGATGTCGCGGTGCAGGCACCCGCGCTCGTGGGCGGCGGCGATGGCGTCGAGCACCGAGCCCATCGCAGGGACGGCCTCAGCGGGGGCGCACGTGCCGACGCGGCGCAGGTGGGCCCGCAGGTCCTGGCCCGTCACGAGGTCCATCACGATGGCCAGGTCATCGCCCTCGACGACCAGGTCGCGCACACGGACGATGTGCGGGTGGTCGAGGCTCAGCAGGATCGCGCGCTCCTGGATGAAGCGCCCGACGATCTCGGGATCCTGCGTCAGGTCGCTGCGCAGCAGCTTGGCCGCCACGAACTCGTCGGCGACCCGGTCGTGGGTGCGCCAGACCTCGCCCATCGCTCCCGAGCCGAGCCGGTCGACCAGCTCGTAGCGGCTACCGAGCGCGCGGCGGCTGCCGACGTCCATGGTGCACTCCCTAAGCGTCGTCGTCGGTGAGCTCGAACCAGGTCAGCACGGGGGAGTCGCCGGCGGGCCGCACTCCCGGGTCCTGGGTCGTGGCGTAGAGCGGTGCCACGCTGTCGGCGGGCAGCGCGTACGACGACGTGAAGTCGAGGGCCGGGCCGGCCAGCGCGTCCTTGACGCCGAGCGTGAGCGTCGCGAGCGCCGAGGCGACCTTGGCGGGCTCGCCCGACCTGGCCTTCGCGGCGGCATGCACCAGCGCGAGGACCGCGTCGTGGCTCGGGAGGTCGGCATCGGCGGCGACGGTCGAGAACGGCGTCTCGTCGAGCGCCGAGGTGAACGACGTGTCACCGGCGGCCAGCCGGAGCGCGGCGAAGTAGGCGGCGGCGGAGTCGGCCGCCGTCGTCGAGCCGAGCGTCGTGGAGTCGGACGCCGGGGCCCCGACCGACACGAAGCGTCCCGACGTCGTGCCGGAGTTGTTGTCGAGCGCCGACGCGAAGGACGGGGTCAGCGCCTCGGGGGTCAGATAGATCGGGACGTCGGGCACAGCGCCCTGGAGCGCGGCGACGACGGCTCCCTCGCTGGCGGCCGACGCGCTGACCACGACGCTGTCGAGGGTCTTCTTCTCGACGCCCTTCGTCACGGTGTCGACGAGGTCGTCGAGGCCTGATCCCGTGAACGGCAGGGGCGCGCCGCCACCGACAGCCGGCACGGGGACGTCGTCCGCCGTGATGACAGCCGGCGCGGAGACCTCGTCGGTCTGCATGGCCCGCTTGATCGAGGCGGTGATCGCGTCCTCGCTCGGTCCCGTGACGTACACGCCGTCGGGCAGGGGCTGCTCGGTGCGCAGGTACGGGGCCACGACGGCCACCCCGGCCGCGGAGGCGGTCTCGAGGGCAGGCAGGACGTGCTCGCCGGACGTGGCCACGACGATGCCCGAGACGCCCTCGTCGATCAACGTCTGCACATCGGTCGTCGCCTCGTCGGCATCGCCCTGGTCGTCGGCGATCTTGATCTGCACCTTGGTGTCGCCGAGGCCAAGCCGGTACGTCGCCAGCTCGGCACCCGCGGAGGGGCCCGTGTAGTCGGAGCCCTCGCCGGCCGACGACGCCGACGAGACGAGCAGGCCGATCGAGATGTCCTTGACGCCCTTGACCGTCAGACCGACCTCGGCCGGCTCGCGGGGAGGCGGCGCGTCGTCACTGCCCGTGCAGGCGGACAGCGCCGTCGTCGCGACGAGGGCCAGACCGAGGACCGACAGAGTCGTGGTGCGGGTCGTGCGTGCCATCGCGATCAGTCCTGTCCGATGTGGAACGAGAACACCGTGCGGGTCGTCGACCCGGCCGGCACCGTGATGTCGAAGACCGGGAACGCGGCCTCCTTCTCGAGCGAAGCCGTGACCTGCGCCTGCTGGAGGTAGAGATCGTCGAGCGAGGCCCCCCGCACCTGGCTGAAGGCGTCGGCCAGCTTGGCGGCGTCGACCAGCTCGCCGTTGGAGGCACCCGTGCGACGTGCTCCGGTGTAGATGGCACCCAGCAACCCGCTGCCGTTCTGCTGCGGCTTGCCGATGTTGACCAAGATGGCCTGCAGGTCGCCGGTCAGCTCCTTCTCGGACGAGCTCAGGTCGCGGTTGGCCGCGTTGACCTGCGAGCCGATCGCCCGGATCGACTTGGCGACCGTGCCGTCGAGGCCGCGCGCGAACGTGCTGGCCTCGGCGTCGAGCTGGGCCCGCTGCTGGCGGACCGCCTGTGCGCCGTCCTGGACGATCGACGAGCCGACGCTGGCCAGCGACTTGCTGAACTCGGTGAACAGTCCGCTCGAGCCGGTCTCGGCCTTCTGGCGCGCCGCGTCGACGACGGTCTTGCTGCCGGCGATCTTGGAATCGGTGTCGGTGAGGGACTCGCCAGCGTCCGTGAAGGCGTCGCTCAGGACGCTGGACACGTCCTGCTGGTTCTTCTCGAAGTCGTCGAAGGCCGTCGTGAGCTGGGTGATCAGGGCGGGCTTGTCGGGCTGGGGCACGTCGTCGATCGGGTCGACCGGAATGGGCTGGTACAGCTGCTCGATGGTGTCGACGAGGGTCTGGACCCGCGTGGCGAAGTTGCCGCCCGCGCCACTGGTGATCGCGTTGAGCGTCTGCAGGAGGCCGCCGACGGTGTCGAGCAAGCCTTCGACGATGCCGCCCAGTGCGGGCGTGTCGGGACCAGTCGTTGTGACGGCCGATCGCGCCTGGATCTCCTGAGCCGCCTCGATCGACGCGTTGATCTTGCCTGTCAGCGACGTGGTCTCCTCGTCCGTCGAGTCTGTGTCGCACGTCGAACCGGCACCCTGAAGGAGCTCGATCGCCTCGGTGAGCGCGGTGGGGTCGGTGATCTGGGCGCACACGAGGTCAGCCAACCGGTCGGTGTCAGCCAGCGCGGCCGTGAGGCTCTCGATCTGGTCGCCAGCGCGCTGGTTGATCGTGCCGAGATCGAGCTTGACACCCTCGAGCTCGGTCTGCACGTCCTCGAGATCGTCCTTCAGCTCTTCGAGGTCATCGCCCACTGCTCCGGAGTTGAGCTCGCTCGCGCGGGAGCGGATCTCGGCGAGCCCGCCCTCGCGGGAAGGGATGCCGTTCCTGCCCGGAGTGCCGAGCAGGACGTTGTCGAGCGCGGTGCGGGCGTCGACGAGCAGCTGCTCGTCGAACGTCGCGTTGACATCGGCCTGGACCGCCGTCAGGTCTTCGGTGGCCGTGCCGATGGCGTCGGAGGCGCAGGTGAGCGAGCCGAGGGCCGTCGGGGTGGAGCCGGGCCGTGGTGCCTGGCACGTGTCTTCGAGGGTGCCGATCGTGGCCTTGAGGCCGACGGCGATCTCGTCCTTGCAGCCGGCGGTGGCACCGGAGAGCTGGTTGAGCTGGGCCTCGATGACCCGCAGCTGGCCGAGGACCGTCGAGGAGTCCTTCTCGGTGAGGGTCGGGACGACGCAGCCCGTCGCGGTGGGAGCGGGCAGCACCGGCACGATCTGGTCGGGGTCGCCGAGGACCTTGTCCTTGACCTGCTTGAAGCTGTTGGCGAGCTGCTGCACGGCCTTGTCGCGCGAGGTCTTGAGCTGGCTGTCCATCGATGTCTCGAGGCTGTCGAGGTCGCCCGAGAGCCCGCTGAGCGCCGAGGTGACGTACGACGAGCTCGACTGCAGGTCGGAGATCGTCTTGCTGCCGAGGTCGCTGGCCGATCCGTCGAGCTGCTCCTCGACCTTGGCGAGCACCGTCGTGGCGTCGGTGAGCACCGTGCCGACCGAGCCGAGCAGGGCGATCGTGCGGCTCGTCAGCTTCTGCGTGCCGTTGTCGTCGGTGAAGACCGAGTCGATCAGGCGGGAGACCGAGGTGTCGGTCACGAGTCCGGGCTGGACGCTGATGTCGAACGACGGCGGATCGAAGTCGTCGACGTCCTGCACGAGCGTGAACGTCGCGCTGGTGGCCAGGCGCGGCGGCGCGAGCATCGTGGCCCACTGCACCTGCGCGTCGCCACCCGAACCGCGGCTCACGACGCCGTTGGTGCCGGCGGTCTCGCCGTCGTTGGAGGCGGGGACGATCTGCGACAGGGGAGTGTCGCCGAGGTCGGCGGAGGCGACGACCGTCAGGGGCGTGCCGACGAGCGCGGGCGAGGTCTTGCTCTGCGCCTCGGAGTCGTAGGAGAGCAGCGTCGGACGGACCGTCGTGTTCTGGACGGTGACCTCGATGTGGACCCGGCCCTTGGCGCCCTTGAGGTCGTCGAGGTCGGTGCCCGTCTTCTTGCCGAGGCGGTAGGACGTCAGCACGCGGATGGGCAGGTCGCCGGCGACCTTGGACGGGTCGTGCGTCTTCTCGTCGTCGGACGGGTCGCTCTCGCCGTCGCTGCGGATCGCGGTGCTGGAGATCGACGAGACGGCACCGTCGGTGCCCAGGGTGACGTCGACGGACTGCAGCACCTTCTCGGGTGCGGCCTGGGCGGCGCTCTGCAGGCCGTAGGCGACGAGTCCTGCGGTGACGACGCCGACCCCCGCGATGCGCAGGCCTCCGGTCACGCGGCTGCGGCCCCGCTCGGTGGCCCTGGTTCCCCTGGAAGAGCTCTGCACGATTCCCCTGTCCGACCCGCGTCGCTCGTCGCGCGGGCAATCATCTCGTGTACCTGCTGTACAACAGCCGAGACGCGACAAAGTCACGTCTCGGTGCGCAGTCATCGTACCTGCAAATCGGCGACAAGACTGCCTGACGCGGATCGGGGCCGCGGGGCCCCCGGCAGCGGTCAGTCGCGGTCGTCGTCCTCGTCGTCGCGGCGCTCGAGGTCGCTGACGAGGTTGCGCAGCTCACCGCGGATGAAGTCACGCGTGGCGACCTCGCCGATGCCCATGCGCAGGCTCGCGACCTCGCGGGCGAGGAACTCCATGTCGGCGGTGGTCTGGGCCGCGGCGGCACGGTCCTGCTCCTGCGTGACACGGTCGCGGGCCTCCTGGCGATTCTGTGCCAGCAGGATCAGCGGAGCGGCGTACGACGCCTGGAGCGACAGGATCAGCGTCAGGAAGATGTAGGGGTACTCGTCCCAGCGGGGACGGTCGGGGCCGTACGGCATGTTCCAGCCGATCCACACCGCGACGAACACCGTCATCCACGCTATGAAGGTCGCCGTGCCGAGGAAGCGTGCCGTCGACTCGGCGAAGCGCCCGAACCGCTCGGGATCGGACTCTCCGCGGCGCGGCCGGAAGCTGCGGCGGACCTCGCGGGGCTGGTCGAGGCGGGCGCGCTCAGCCATGGGCGACCACCTCCGCCTGGTCGGGGTCGCTCTCGCGCCACCCCTCGGGCAGCAGGTGGTCGAGGACGTCGTCGATGGTCACCGCCCCGAGCAGGTGGGCGTTGTCGTCGACGACCGGCAGGGCGACCATGTTGTAGGCGGCCAGCAGGTTGGCGACGTGCTGCAGAGACGCCGTGGGGCGCGGCCAGTCGATGTCGTTGTCGACGATCGTGCCGACGAGGGTCGACGGCGGCTCCCGCAGCAGGGCCTGGAAGTGCACGATGCCGAGGAACTTGCCGGTGGGGGTCTCGAGCGGCGAGCGGCAGATGTAGACCATCGAGGCGAGTGCCGGGATGAGGTCGGAGTTGCGGATGCGCGCCAGCGCCTCGGCGATCGTCGCGTCGGCGGGCAGCACGACCGGCTCGGTCGTCATCATGCCGCCGGCCGTGCGCTCCTCGTACGACAGGAGGCGGCGGACGTCGTCGGCGTCGTCGGGCTCCATCTGCGCCAGCAGGCCCTCGGCCGTGGCCGGCGGCAGCTCGCCGAGCAGGTCGGCGGCGTCGTCGGGATCCATCTCGGTGAGGACGTCGACGGCGCGGTCGGGGTCGAGGACGCCCAGGATCTCGACCTGGTACTTCTCGGGCAGCTCCTCGAGCACGTCGGCGAGACGCTCGTCGTCGAGCTCAGAGACGACCTCCATGCGGCGCTTCGGTGGCAGGTCGCGCAGCGCGTTGGCGACGTCGGCGGCGCGCATCTCGTCCATCGTGGCGAGCAGGTGGGTGGCGCCCTGCGTGCTCTCGGCACCCGTGAGGCCCTTGACCTCGTCCCACTCCAGCACCTGGTGGGGCCCGCGGCGGCCGAAGCGCTTGCCGGCGGCCTGCACCGCGAGGGTCGAGATGTACCAGTCGCGTCGGGGGTCCTGCTCCATCGCGAGGTCGTAGACCGTGCCGGGCGTGCCGTCGGGCAGGGTCACGGTGCGGTCGAGCAGCTGGTGGATCGCGAGGGTCTCGGTGCTGCGCTGCTCGAAGCGGCGCACGTTGAGCACGCCCGTCGTGATGATCTGGCCGGAGCCCAGCGACGTGACCCGCGTGATGGGCAGGAAGACCCGGCGCCGTCCCAACACCTCGACGACGATGCCGAGCACGCGGGGACGCTGCGTGGCCGACCGCACCGCGACGACGATGTCGCGCAGCTTGCCCACCTGGTCGCCCGCGGGGTCGAAGACGGCCTGCCCGACGATGCGGGACAGGAAGATCCGTCCGGGGGTTGCGCTCACCCTGCGAACCCTACCGGGGCCGCCGACGTGCGCGGCCGGGGCGACCGGCATAGCGTGAGACGCGATTCACACCCTGGGGGGAACCATGCCACTCGCCATCCTCGATCGTCAGCGCACCGTCGCCGCACCCGGCTTCAACCGCTGGCTCATCCCGCCGGCCGCGCTGGCCGTCCACCTCTGCATCGGTCAGGCGTACGCCACGAGCGTCTACAAGGCGTCGCTGGTCCAGAACTTCGACGTGAGCCTGACGCAGATCGGCATCGTCTTCTCGATCGCGATCGTCATGCTGGGCGTCTCGGCGGCGGTGTTCGGCACCTGGGTCGACACCGGCGGGCCGCGGCGCGCGATGTTCACGGCAGCGCTGTTCTGGTCGGGCGGCTTCCTGATCGGCTCGGCGGGCATCGCGACCGACCAGTTGTGGCTGCTCTACCTGGGCTACGGGTTCATCGGCGGCATCGGGCTCGGCATCGGCTACATCTCGCCGGTGTCGACGCTGATCAAGTGGTTCCCCGACCGTCCGGGCCTGGCCACCGGCATGGCCATCATGGGCTTCGGCGGTGGCGCGATGATCGCGAGCCCGCTGTCGGCCAAGCTGCTTGGCATCTACGACGACTCGTTCGACACCGCGACCGGCATCGCATCGGGGTCGGCCGTGGCCAAGCTGTTCGTGACCCTCGGCGTCGTCTACCTCGTGCTGATGATGTTCGGTGCGTGGCTCATCCGCGTGCCGGCCGACGACTGGAAGCCCGCGGGCTTCGATCCGTCGACCGTCAAGAGCAAGGCGCTCGTGACGACCGACAACGTCTCGGCGGCCAACGCGATCCGCACGCCGCAGTTCTGGCTGCTGTGGATCGTGCTGTTCTGCAACGTGACGGCCGGCATCGGCATCCTCGAGCAGGCCGCGCCGATGATCCAGGACTTCTTCCGCGACGGCGAGACGTCGAGCGTCGCCGCCGCCTCGGCCGCGGGGTTCGTCGGCCTGCTGTCGTTGTTCAACCTGACGGGTCGCTTCGTGTGGTCGTCGACCTCGGACGTCGTGGGCCGCAAGAACATCTACGTCGGCTACCTCGGCATCGGCATCCTGCTCTACGCCTTCCTGGCCTTCCAGGGCTCGACCTCGACGATCCTGTTCGCACTGGTGGCAGGCGTCATCATCAGCTTCTACGGCGGCGGCTTCGCAACCGCCCCGGCCTACCTGCGCGACCTGTTCGGCACCTACCAGGTCGGCGCGATCCACGGCCGGCTGCTGACGGCGTGGGCCGCGGCCGGCGTCGTCGGCCCGCTCATCGTCAACGGGTTCCTCGACGCCAAGGGGGAGCCGGGCCAGCTCAACGCCGGCGACTACCGACCCGCGCTGCTCACGATGGTCGGCGTGCTGGCCGTCGGGTTCGTCGCCAACCTGCTGATCCGTCCGGTGGCCGCGAGGTTCCACGAGGAGAAGAAGGCCGTGACCGAGGCCGCCGCGCAGACATCCACGGGTGCGGGCCACGACGTCGCGATCGACAAGGCCGGCCCGTTGCTGGTCGTCGCGTGGGTCGTCGTGCTGGTGCCGCTGGCCTACGGCATCTACGAGACCGTCGTGAAAGCGGCCGACCTGTTCTGACCCGGTCGTGGCCCGGGAGGTGGATCCACCCGGTGAGAAGGTTGCGGATCCACCGTCTCGCGCCGATCCGGGGTGCATGCGGTGGAGCATCCATCTCTGCGACGGCGGCCACGGTCGCGAGCATCGTCCGACGCCGGTCGGACGTCGGGGCATCCCGCCTTTGACGCCACGCGGTCGCCGCCGTGCACACCGACGTGATGACCATGGTGCCCGCGACTGCCGACAGGACGAGGTGGTAGATCCGCACCTCGTGCACGAGGCGCTGCACCGGCGGGGACCAGCCGGCTGTACCCGCTCCCGCCGTCACCTGACGGTGCAGCTCGGCGAGCGCCGTGCCGAGCGCCCCGTCGGCATGGCCGGGCAGCAGCTGCAGGAGGGCGACCGAGGGGGGCTGCCGTCGACTGGATGTTGGCTGCCAGGGCGACCGCCGCCAACGGGACGAGGATCGTCACGCCGGTGGCGGCCCACCGCAGGGACGTCGTCGCAGCGGCACGCTCGTGCTGCCTCCATAGGTCGCGGGCGAGTGCCACGAGCACCAGGAGGGCGAGAGCGCAGATGACGACCTTGGTCGCGTGCCAGGCTCGCCAGTATCCCACCAGGTCGCCCAGGTCGTCGCCGAATGACGAGCGACCGGCGCGGATGTACGTGACCAGGTCGTCGCTGAGCGCCGTCGTCAGGGATCCGACGTCCCGCGAGCCGTGGAGAGCTCCCGCGACGAGGGCGGGAAGGGTCGTGAACGCGAGCACCAGGCCCACGAGAACCGCCACGAGCACCACGGGCCGCCGTCGAGGGATCGGGTCGACAGGTCGTGGGCTGCCGTGACTGGCCACGGGTGACGTCCTTCCTTCGGGCCGGCCACGGTGTCGGGCGCACGGAAGATCGTCGCGTGTCCGGCCGGTGCGCGTCATCGGGGGGATCACCCTTCCGACCCCGACCCCGATCCCACCTCAGCCGGCTGGCCACGTGAGCGCGACGCGCGACGAGCCGGCGGCCGAGCACGAACGCCGTCGCGCCTTCGTGCGATCCACGGTCGAACGCGCCTTCACGCCCCGCGGGCTGAGTCTCAGATCAGGGCTGTCGTCGCCTGGTCGGGCTCGCCGTCGAAGTGTCGGGCGAGCAGCAGCTCGAACGTCGCCGTGGCGGGAGCGGCGGTGCTGAACAGGGTCAGCGACGAGTGCAGCTTCTGGGCGTCGACGGCACCCAGCACCTCGGACATCGGGACGTCGCCGAGGTCGACCAGCGCGCGGCAGCACTCCTCGTAACGGGGGCCGAGCACGTCGTGCGCCCAGTAGGCCGCCGCCTCGTCGACGCTCGAGAGCGCGTAGCGCACCGACATCTCGCTGCGTCCGAGTCCTGCGACCTGTGGGAACACGAACCACATCCAGTGGCTGCGCTTGGCCCCGACCGTCAGCTCGCCGAGCGCCTGCTCGTACGTGCCACCGTCCTGGGCCTCGACGAACCGGTCGAGGTCCCACGCGTCGGTCACGACAGGTGCACGGGCTGTGGGTGGTGCTTGTGCCCGTCGTCCGAGCCCGTGGCGTCCTGCCCGCGCTTCCAGGCCTCCGGCTGCTCCGAGTCGTACGACCCGTGACGCGTGCGGTGCGCATCGGCCGGGGTGAGGCTGATGATGACGGCCTTCGACGTCGGCGTGTTGCTGTGCTCGGCGGTCGAGTCGAGGGGCACCAGCGGATTGGTCTCGGGGTAGTACGCCGCCGCCGTGCCGCGGGGCGTGTCGTACGAGACGATGCGGAAGTCGGGAGCCACGCGGTCGATGTCGTCGTCGTCCCAGCGGGCCGTGAGGTCGACGAGGTCGCCGTCGGCGAAGCCCAGGTGCGCGATGTCGTCGGGGTGGATGAACACGACCCGTCGGCCGCCCTCGATGCCGCGGTAGCGGTCGCTCATGCCGTAGATCGTGGTGTTGTACTGGTCGTGGCTGCGCAGCGTCTGCAGCAGCAGGTGCCCCTCGGGCACCTCGAGCACGTTGATCGGCGATGCGACGAACTCCGCGAGGCCCGACGTCGTCTGGAACGTGCGGTTGTCACGGGGCGGGTGGGGGAGCACGAACCCGCCGGGGCGGTCGACCTTGGCCGTGTAGTCCTCGCAGCCGACGACGACCCTCGAGATGTGGTCGCGGATGACGTCGTAGTCGTCGCGCATCGCGGCCCAGCGGATGCCGTGGCGGTCGCCCAGCGTCGCCTCGGCGAAGCCGCAGATGATCGCGGTCTCCGAGCGCAGGTGCGGGCTGGCCGGGTCGAGCACCCCGCGCGACGCGTGGACGGAGCACACCGAATCCTCGACGCTGACGAACTGCTCCTTGCCGCCGCGGACGTCCTTCTCGGTGCGGCCGAGGGTCGGCAGGATCAGGGCCGTGTCGCCGCAGCGCAGGTGCGAGCGGTTGAGCTTGGTCGAGATCTGCACCGTCAGCCGGGTCTTGGTCATCGCCTCGGCCGTGACGGCGGTGTCGGGGGAGGCGTGCACGAAGTTGCCTCCCAGGCCGATGAAGACGTGGGCCTTGCCGTCGCGCATCGCGCGGATCGAGTCGACGGTGTCGAGCCCGTGCTCGCGCGGCGGGTCGAAGCCGAACTCGGCCTGCATTGCGTCGAGGAACGACTGGGGCGGACGCTCCCAGATGCCCATCGTGCGGTCGCCCTGCACGTTGGAGTGACCGCGGACGGGGAACAGCCCGGCACCGGGCTTGCCGATGTCGCCGCGGGCGAACGCGACGTTGCAGACCTCCTTGATCGTGGCGACGGCGTTGCGGTGCTGCGTGAGACCCATGGCCCAGCAGTAGATCGTCTTGTCGGAGCCGCGGATCATCTCGGCGGCCTGCGTGATCTGCTGCCGCGAGAGTCCCGTGGCGTGCTCGACCGTCGTCCAGTCGACCGCCCGCACGTGCTCGGCCCACTGCTTGAAGCCCGTCGTGTGGCGCTCGATGAAGTCGTGGTCGAGGGCGTCCCACTCGACGAGCAGCGAGCCGATCGCCTGGAACAGGGCCAGATCACCGTTGATCCTGATCGGCAGGTGCAGATCGGCGATGTCGGTGCCCTTGCCGACGATGCCGCGCGGCACCTGCGGGTTGCGGAAGTTGTGCAGACCGGCCTCGCGCAGGGGGTTGACCGCGATGATCTTGGCACCGCGGCGTTTGGCGATCTCGAGTGCCGACAGCATGCGCGGGTGGTTGGTGCCCGGGTTCTGACCCGCGATGAGGATGACGTCGGCCTGGTAGACGTCGTTCATCGAGACGCTGGCCTTGCCGATGCCGATCGACTCGGCCAGCGCGATGCTGGTCGACTCGTGGCACATGTTCGAGCAGTCGGGCATGTTGTTGGTGCCCAGCGCCCGGGCGAACAGCTGGTAGGCGAACGCGGCCTCGTTGGACGCGCGACCGGACGTGTAGAAGATCGCCTCGTCGGGGGAGTCGAGCGCCGAGATCTCGCGCGCGATGATCGCGTTGGCCTCGTCCCACTCGATGGGCTCGTAGTGCGTGCCACCGGGGCGCTTGACCATGGGGTGCGTGATGCGGCCCTGCTGGCCGAGCCAGTACTCGTCGTGCGAGTCGAGCTCGGCGATGCTGTGCCGGGCGAAGAAGGCTGGCGTCGCGCGGTCCTTGGTCGCCTCCTCGGCGACGGCCTTGGCACCGTTCTCGCAGAACTCGGCGGCGTGACGGTTCTCGGGGTCAGGATCGGGCCACGCGCAGCTCATGCAGTCGAAGCCGTCGGCCTGGTTGAGCTTGAGCAGGGTCTTGGCGGTGTTCTTGACCCCCATGTGCCCCACGGCGCGCTTCATCGAGACGGCCACCGCCTTGACGCCGGCGGCGTGGTCCTCCGGTCCGTGAACCCTGAGGTTCGCCTCGTCGATGCTGTCCTTGCCCATGCCAGCCTCCAGATCGCGGTCGTCCCCCCATTGTCGCGCGCGACCGCGACGCCTGCACGGCGCCCTGCTCAGGGCGACAGGCGCGGAGAGGTGTGGCCGATGTCGACCGACATGGCCCCCGGTACGACGGCCTCGCCCGTCGGCACGAGGCGGACGACGACCGACTCCGCCGCCCACCGCTCGATCGCGCCGTCGCTGTCGGCGAGGTTGAGGCGCCCGGTCTTGAGGGCCGTCGTGACGGCGTCCCAGTGCTCCGAGCCCGGGACGACGACGTCGACCTGCGCCTCGACCCTGGCGGCGAGGGCGCGGGTCGACTTGCTGCGCAGGCTCACCGTGACGACGTCCTGGTCGGCGATGCCCGGCAGGCGCTGCTCGGTGCCGCCGGAGACGACGCAGATGGCGTCACCGACCCACTCGTGCCACACGGCGTGGTCGCGGCCGCCGTACGAGACCCAGACGAGTCCGGACTTCTTGGCCAGCTCGGCGACCAGATCAGCGGTGCTCACCGGGCCAGCACATCACAGGTCAGAGCTGCGCCACACGTGCGGTGGGGCGCTCGACGTCTGCAGCGACGGGTGGGGTGGCGGGGGTCGAGAAGGTCTCGACGACCTCGCGCTCGGCGAGCCCGCGCACGAACGCCCCGATCTCGTCGATCGCGACCCGCGCCTCCGGCACCCAGGACGCGGCGGCCTGGAACACGTGCACCTGCTTCTCCCAGACCTGCAGGTCGCACGGGACTCCCGCCGAGACGAGTCGGTTGGCCATCAGCTCGGCATCGGCCATCAGCACCTCGCGCGAGCCGACGTGGATCAGCGCGGGCGGCATGTCGGCGAGCGGCATGTTGACGGGATCGACACGCCTGCTGGTGACGCCCCGTCGGGTGTCGAGGCGCAGCGTGACGTCGGTGAGTCGCGCGACCGCCGCGAGGGGGAACGTCTGGCAGCGGTGGGCGTTGCGGTGTGCCTTCTTGCCGGTGGGGTCGAAGTCGAGCAGCGGCGACAGGGCGACGACGCCGGCGGGCCGTCCCCATCCCCGGTCGAGCACCTGCCGGGCGACGCTGAAGGCCAGGTAGCCGCCGGCGGAGTCTCCGGCGATCGTGATGTCCTCGGCCCGGTAGCCCTGGTCGAGCAGCCACCGGAACCCGTCGACGCCGTCGGCCACCGACTCGTTGATCGGTTCGTACGGCATCTGCCGGTAGCCCACGTTGAGCACGGGCTGCTTCGCGGCGTACGAGATGCGCGAGACGAGCCGGCGGTGGGTGTTGAGCCCGCAGGTCAGGAACGCCCCGCCGTGGAAGTACAGGATCGCGCGCCCGTTGCCGCCGCTGATGTCGGTGACGCCCTTGGCCTGGAGCCACTCGCTACGGGTCGTGGGCAGGTCTACCTGGCGCCACATCGTGCCCTCGTGCACCGGCAGCAGCTTGGCCGCGTGCTCCACGAGATTGGGCGGGAAGATGTCGAACGGCAGGTGCGTCCACAGTCCGAGGACGGGCCGGACCGTGTGGCGCAACGTGAGGCCGAGGGCCCGGGAGCGCAGGCTCGCACCGGGGAAGTACTGCGGCTCGGCGGCGAGTGCCAGGTGCGCCATGGTGTTCCCCCGTCTGAGGCCGTGACCGCACGGCGTGCTCGATCGTTCGTTCATCAATATGTCACATAGAGTGACCTGCGCCACATGTGGTCGCCAGCGTACGGCCGGTACGTCACTCCTGCAGAAAGACCGCTGAATGTCCTTCATGCCTCCCACCGACTCGATGTTCCTGCTGGCCGAGTCGCGAGAGCACCCCATGCACGTCGGCGGCCTGCAACTGTTCACGCCACCCGACGGCGCGGGGCCCGACTTCGTCCGCGAGGTGCTCGACTCGTTCAGGAGCCACGATGTCTCGCCGCTGTTCCGCAAGCGTCCGGCCGAGCCCGTGGGGTCGCTGGGCAACACGTGGTGGAAGGTCGACGACGCGATCGACCTGGAGTACCACGTGCGTCACTCCGCGGTGCCGCAGCCGGGACGCATCCGCGAGTTGCTGCAGCTGACGTCGCGCTGGCACGGCTCGCTGCTCGACCGTCACCGTCCGCTCTGGGAGGCGCACGTCGTCGAGGGTCTGGCTGACGGGCGCTTCGCGGTCTACAGCAAGGTTCACCACTCGATGGTCGACGGTGTCGGGGCGCTGGGTCTCATGAAGCGGTCGCTGAGCGTCGATCCCGAGGCCCGCGACTGCGTCCCGCCGTGGTCGCTGCCGAGCCGCGGCGGACCGGGGCCGCGCGAGCGCAAGGGGTTCGACCCGATGGGCCTGCTGCGCGCGGGGGCCGACGTGGCCGGCGACGTCGCAGGGCTCCTGCCGGCCACGCTGCGCATCGCCAACCAGGTCATCCGCGACGGCGACGTGACGCTGCCGCGGGCGCCCAAGACGATCCTCAACGGTCCGGTGGGCGGCGCTCGTCGATTCGCGGCGCAGTCGTGGGAGATCGAGCGCATCCAGCGGGTCGCCAAGTCGTCCGCGACGACATTGAACGACGTCGTGCTGGCGATGGTGTCGGGCGCGCTGCGTCAGTACCTGCTCGACCAGCACGCACTGCCCGACGACCCGATGACGGCGATGGTGCCGATCTCGCTGGCGATGCGAGCCGACTCCGCCGGTGGGGCGGACGGAGGCAACGCGGTCGGCGCGATCGTCGTGAACCTGGCGACCGATCGCGAGCAGGGGGCGACCAGGCTGGAGGAGATCGCCTACTCGTCGCGTCAGGCCAAGAAGATCATGGGCGATCTCACCCCGACGCAGATCCTGGCCTTCTCGGCGATCCAGATGCTGCCGCTCGCGATGACGCCGGTGCCGGGATTCGTGCGCTACACCCACCCGCCGTTCAACGTCATCATCTCCAACGTTCCCGGACCGAAGGAGCCGCGCTACTTCAACGGCGCGCGCCTCGAGGGGATGTATCCCGTGTCGATCGTGCTCGACGGCCAGGCACTCAACATCACGCTGACGAGTCGCGACAAGTACCTCGACTTCGGCCTGATCGGCTGTCGCCGCAGCGTCCCTCACCTGCAGCGACTGCTCACGCACCTCGAGTCGTCACTGGCGGAGCTGGAGGAGAGCTGGGGCTGAATCGCTGCAGCTCGCTGCAGCGACTGCTCACGCACCTCGAGTCGTCACTGGCGGAGCTGGAGGAGAGCTGGGGCTGACGCAGGGACGTCATCACTGCTGTACCTGAGTCAGCACGATCGTGATGACGTCCGTGATGAAACGCAGGGACGTCATCACTTCAGTACCTGGAACAGCACGATCGTGATGACGTCCGCGCTGGAGTTCCTCAGAGGACGAGCAGGAGGATGCCGACGACCGCGATGGCGTCTGCGGCGGCGATCAGGACGAAGACCTGTGCCAGCGGCGTCGCTGCTCGCGCATGGGCGGGCGCGTCGGCGTCGTAGCGCACCTGCACCGTGCCGCCGACGCCCTGACCGGCCGTCGTCGCGTCGGGTGCCCACACGGTGTGCTCGGTGCCGTCGCCCGACGTGAACCTGAACGACGCTCCGCGGTGCGGGGCCCACGACGGCGCGGCGGGCGACAGGCCGATGATCTCGCCCGTCGTGCGGGCCCACCCCATCGGCCGGACGATCAGGGACGTCGCGAACAGGCTGAGCGCTGCACCGATGACGATGAGGGCGATGGCTACGAGGGTCATGCCCTCATCGTTCCACGCCCCTTCGACGATCGAGCACGGCGAACACCCCTCGTGTATTGAACATGTTCAAGTCTTTCTCTACCTTGAAGATGAACACGTTCAAAAAAAGGAGGAAGCATGACATCCAGCCAGCTGGCCAGGGCTCTCGTGTCGACGGCCTGGGGCGGCGTCCTGTGCGGTTTCGTTGCAGGAGCGCTGTACATGACCCAAGGCACCGAGGACACGTTCGACGCTGACACGATCCTGGGGCTGATGGTCGCCGGCACCGTCGGCTCTGTCGTGGGAGCCGTCGCGGGCATGGTGCTCGGACTGCCCGTGGTGGTGTCCGTGGCGGTCCTGCGGCAGCGACAGGAGGAGTGGCGGACGATCGGCACCATCGCGGCCGTGACGGTCGGCGTGGTCGCGCTGCTCGGCACCGTGGGCGGCTCGCTGCTGGTCGCGGCGGGGTTCACCTCCTGCCTGGCGTGGCGGGCGTGGTGCGGGCTGGGCTGGATCTTCGAGGAGCCGTCGCCCGTGCCGTCCGCCGCGGTCGACGGGTCGTCGTCATGAGCATCCCGTTGGCCGTCGTCGCCGGCGCGAGCGGCTTCGTCGGACAGCACGTCGTCGAGGCCCTGCGGAGGCAGGGCAGCGAGGTGCGCACGATCGGCCGCGGATCGGTTGCCGATGCCACCTGGGACGACCCGGGCGCCATCGAGCAGGTGCTGGCCGGCGCCGACCTGCTGGTCAACCTGGCCGGACGCTCCGTCAGCTGCCGCTACGGCAGGCGCAACGCCGACGAGATCCTGCGGTCGCGGATCGGGACGACGGCCGCGCTGGGGCGGGCCCTGGCGAACGTCGGGTCGCCGGACCTCCTCTGGATCAACGCCAGCACCGGCACGATCTACCGCGACGCGCGCGACCGTCCGATGGGCGAGGTCGACGGCGACATCGGATCGGGGTTCTCGGTCGAGGTGGCTCGCGCGTGGGAGCGCGAGCTCTGGGACGCCCCGGCCGACGTCCGCAGGATCGCGCTGCGGATGACCATCGTGCTGGGCGCGGGCGGTGGGGCGATGAGCCCCCTGATCAACCTGGCCCGGATCGGATTCGGTGGCGCCATGGGAGACGGAGGTCAGAAGGTCAGCTGGGTGCACGTGGACGACGTCGTCGGAGCGATCCTCCACCTGCACCGGCACCCCGAGATCTCGGGACCGGTCAACGTCGTGGCACCCGACGTCGTGACCAACGCCGAGCTCATGGCCCAGGTGCGCGGGTCGATGGGACGCCGGGTCGGTCTCCCGGAGCCGCGGTGGCTGCTCGAGGCGGGGGCCAGGATCATCCGCACGGAGGCGGAGCTCGTGCTCAAGAGCAGGTGGGTCGCCGCGGACGTCCTGCACGAATCCGGGTACGAGTTCTCGCACCCGACGCTGGCGTCCGCGCTGGCCGAGATCGCCGGTCGGGCGCCGCGCGGGCTGCTCCCCGTGGCGCTCGGCTGACGCTCCTCGAGCGGCCCGCCGGGCAGGCGGCAGACTGTCCTCGTGAACGCCCTGCTCGTCGTCGTCGCGATCCTCGGCGTCTCCGCCTCCGGCCCGCTGATGGCGGGGGCGTCCGCTCCTGCGCTGGCGATCGCGTTCTGGCGCAACGCGCTCGGCACCGTGGCGATCGCGCCCGTCGTCGCTCCCCGCGCACGGCGAGAGCTGGCGACGCTCGGTCGCGACGGCTGGCGACTGACGGTCTTCGCGGCCGTCATGCTGGCGCTGCACTTCGGCACGTGGGTCACGGCGCTCAAGATGACGTCGGTCGCGGCTGCCACCGCGATGGTCAGCATGCAGGTCGTGTTCGTCGTCGTCATCGACCACCTCAGGGGTGAGCGCGCGACGAGAGTCGTCGTCGCGGGCATCGCGCTGGCGATTGCCGGGGTGCTGGTGATCACGGGCGTCGACTTCTCCCTGAGGCCGCGGGCCATGATCGGCGATCTGCTGGCGCTGGTCGGCGGCCTGACGGCTGCTCTCTACATGATCGCCGGCAGCCAGGTGCGCGAGCGCGTCTCGACCGGGGCCTACACCGTCGCGTGCTACGGCATCTGCGCCGCGACGCTCCTGCTGGCGTGCGTCGTCGCCCAGGTCGAGATGGTCGACTTCAGCGGACGCACGTGGCTCGCGATCATCGGCGTCACGATCTGCGCCCAGCTGCTGGGGCACTCGGTGCTCAACCACCTGCTCGCGGTCATGAGCCCCGGACTGATCTCGCTGCTCCTGCTGCTGGAGGTGCCCGGTGCGGCGATCCTGGCCGGCATCTTCCTCGACCAGGTGCCGCCGGTCGGCGTCTACGTGGGGCTCGGCCTGATCCTCGCCGGGCTGGTCGTGGTGGTCGCGCGCCGTCCGCCTCCCGCGCCCGCTCTCGCAGACTGAGGACGCTCGCAGGTTAACGGCTTGTAACGCAGGTCACCTCGGCGTCGAGGGGACGGGGTCGTTACTTGTCGGTATGGTCGGCAGGTCGTCGAAGGCCAGTGTCGAGGGCCAGTAGGTCAACCGTTGGAGGAGCACACGATGGGTCGTCTTGTCAGCACTGAAGGTCTCACCGAGGATCAGGTCGAGATCCTGAAGTTGGTGCGCCAGTTCGTCGAGAAGGAGATCATCCCGGTCGCGACCGAGCTGGAGCACAAGGACGAGTACCCGACCGACATCGTCGAGGGCCTGAAAGAGCTCGGCATCTTCGGCCTGATGATCCCCGAGGAGTTCGGCGGTCTGGGCGAGTCCCTGCTGACGTACGCGCTGGTCGTCGAGGAGATCGCCCGCGGCTGGATGAGCGTGTCGGGCGTCATCAACACGCACTTCATCGTGGCCTACCTGCTGATGCACCACGGCACCGACGAGCAGAAGGCCAAGTACCTGCCGAAGATGGCCACGGGCGAGGTCCGTGGCGCGTTCAGCATGTCCGAGCCCAGCCTGGGTTCGGACGTCGCGGCCATCAGCACCAAGGCCACACGGATCTCATCTGATGGGGCAGACGACGGCGGTTACGAGATCACGGGCCAGAAGATGTGGCTGACCAACGGCGGCTCGTCCACGCTGGTCGCGGTGCTGGTCAAGACCGACGAGGGCGCCGAGAGCGTCTACAAGAACATGACGACGTTCTTGGTCGAGAAGGAGCCCGGCTTCGGCGAGACGGCCCAGGGCGTCACGGTGCCCGGCAAGATCGACAAGATGGGCTACAAGGGCATCGACACGACCGAGATGATCTTCGAGAAGCACCAGATCTCGGCCGACCAGATCCTCGGCGGCGAGCCCGGCAAGGGCTTCTACCAGATGATGGACGGCGTCGAGGTCGGCCGCGTCAACGTCGGCGCCCGTGCCGTCGGCATCGCCAACCGTGCCTTCGAGCTCGGCATCGCCTACGCGCAGCAGCGCGAGACGTTCGGCAAGCCCATCGCCCAGCACCAGGCGATCTTGTTCCGCCTGGCCGAGATGGCCACCAAGGTCGAGACCGCGCACGCCCTGGTCGTCAAGGCCGCCCGCCTCAAGGATGCCGGCAAGCGCAACGACGTCGAGGCCGGCATGGCCAAGTACGTCGCCAGTGAGTACTGCAACGAGGTCGTGCAGGACTCCTTCCGCATCCACGGAGGCTACGGCTACTCCAAGGAGTACGAGATCGAGCGCCTCTACCGCGAGGCCGCGTTCATGCTCATCGGCGAGGGAACCTCCGACATCCAGAAGATGATCATCGGACGCGCCCTGCTCAAGGAATACAAGCTCTGACCGAGCCTCACACCCCGGTCGCACCCAAGCACGACGACGGCTCCGGACGCCCGCGTCCGGGGCCGTCGTCGTTCTCCGACCCCGAACCAGGCTCTTCTCACCCGAACTAGGATATGACCATGCCTCCAGTCCAGAACGGCCTCTTCGAGCTCGACTTCCCCCAGTCGCTCGGCGTGTACGACAAGTACGCCGACGCCCAGAAGGCCGTCGACTTCCTGTCCGACCACGAGTTCCCGGTGCAGAACGTCCTCATCGTGGGCACCGACCTCAAGCAGGTCGAGCGGGTGACCGGCCGGCTCACGTGGGGCAAGGTCATCTCGGCCGGTGCCGCGTCGGGAGCGTGGCTCGGTCTGCTGATCGGCGCGGTCCTCAGCATCTTCTCGGAGGGCAGCTCCGCGATCGTCACGATCCTCGGCGGTATCGCGCTCGGCATCGCGTTCGGCGTCATCTCCGGAGCGCTCGGCTACGGGGCGACGCGCGGACAGCGCGACTTCAGCTCGGTGCAGAGGGTCGTCGCGACGAAGTACGAGGTGCTGGTCGAGCACAAGTTCCTGGCCGACGGCACCGCCCTGCTCGCGACGATGCCCGGCAGCGCCGCCGCCAACCCGTTCGCATGAGCGCCACCACTGCGGGCTCGAAGACCAACAGCGGCAACTTCTTCGAGGACTTCTCGATCGGCCAGGTGCTCGAGCACGCGACGCCGCGCACCGTCACCGAGGGCGACCGAGCCCTCTACAACGCGCTCTACCCGACCCGGTTCGCGGTGCCGTCGTCGGCGGAGTTCGCCGCCTCGGTGGGCCTGTCGCCGGCACCTGTCGAAGAGCTCGTCGCATTCCACATCGCCTTCGGCAAGACCGTCCCCGATGTCTCGCTCAACGCCGTCGCCAACCTCGGCTACGCCGAGTGCCGGTTCCACCGGCCGGTCGTGCCCGGCGACACGCTGCGGACGACGTCGGAGGTCATCGGCCTCAAGCAGAACTCCAACGGCAGGACGGGCGTCGTCTACGTCCGGTCGACCGCGACCAACCAGCGCGGCGAGATCGCGATCGACTGGGCGCGCTGGGTCATGGTCCACAAGCGCGATGCGGATGCGCCCGCCCCCGAGACGGTGGTCCCCGACCTGGCCGATGCGGTCGCCGCGGACCAGCTGGTGCTGCCCGAGGGTCTCGACTTCACGGGCTACGACTTCGCCGCCGCCGGCGAGCCGCACCGCCTCGACGACTACGAGGTCGGCGAGACGATCGACCACGTCGACGGCGTCACGCTGACCGATCCCGAGCACATGCTCGCGACCCGGCTGTGGCAGAACACCGCCAAGGTGCACTTCAACACCGAGGCCCGTCCCGACGGCACCCGGCTGATCTACGGCGGGCACGTCATCTCGATGGCCCGCGCGCTGTCGTTCAACGGCCTCGCCAATGCGCAGCTGATCGCGGCGATCAACGCCGGTGCCCACGTGGCTCCGGCCTTCGCCGGCGACACCGTCTACGCGTGGTCGGAGGTGCTCGACAAGGCTGAGACGTCCGCGCCCGGCGTGGGTGCCCTGCGGCTGCGGCTCGTGGCGACCAAGGGCCGCGACGAGACGACGACCCTGCGCGGTGACGACGGGAAGTACCGCGACGGCGTGCTGCTCGACCTCGACTACTGGGCGTTCGTGCCTCGATGAGCTCGGCAGATGGTGTGCCGACGGAGCTCTGGCTCGTGCGGCACGGCGAGACCGAGTGGAGCCGCACGGGCCAGCACACGTCCGTCACGGACCTCGAGCTGACGGCCGACGGCGAGGCGATCGCCGCACGATTGCAGCACCCGCTGGCCGACCAGCCGTTCGCTCGGGTATTGGCGAGCCCGCGTCGGCGTGCGCGCCGCACGGCCGAGCTCGCCGGCTTCGCCGCAGCGGACGTCGACGACGACCTCGCCGAGTGGGCCTACGGCGACTACGAGGGCCTGACGACGCCGCAGATCCACGAGTCCGACCCGGCGTGGTCGGTCTGGACGGGCGTGACCCCGGGTGGCGAGACGGCGCAGCAGGTCGCCGCGCGCCTCGACCGGGTCGTCGCCGCTGCCCGTGACATCGAGGGACGCACCCTGGTCTTCGCCCACGGTCACTCGCTGCGGGCGCTGGCGGCCCGGTGGCTGGGCCTCGACGTGGCGCAGGGACGCATCTTCGACCTCGACACCGCGACGATCTCGGTGCTGGGCGACGACCGCGGCATCCCGGTCGTCCGCCGCTGGAACGTCGCTCCTCGATAGCCTGATGCCGTGCGCATCGACCTCCACACCCACTCGAACCGCTCCGACGGCACCGACACGCCCACCGAGCTGATCGACCACGCCGCTGCGGCAGGTCTCGACGTCGTCGCGATCACCGACCACGACTCGACCGCCGGGTGGGACGAGGCGCAGGTCGCGGCCGACCGGGCGGGCATCCGGCTGGTCCGCGGCATCGAGATCTCCACGATGCTCGACGGTGTCAGCGTCCACCTGCTCGGCTACGGCTTCGACCCGGCCGACGAGCCGCTGCTCGCCGAGCTGCGGCGCATCCTCGACGGACGCGACGACCGCCTGCCGACGCTGCTGGCGCAGCTCGCCGAGCACGACATGCCGCTGACGGTCGACGACGTCGTGGCGCAGTCGGGCGCGGCGGCGGCGTCGGGACGACCTCATGTGGCCGATGCCATGATCGCCGCCGGATACGTCGCCGACCGCGACGAGGCCTTCCGTGACTGGCTCTACGACGACGGCCCGGCCTACGTGGCCCGCTACGGAGCGCCGCTGTTCGAGGCGGTCGACCTCGTGGCGGCGGCCGGCGGCGTCACGGTCGTGGCCCACCCGTGGGCCCGCAAGGGTCGTCGGGTGCTGACGCCCGAGGTGCTCGGCGATCTCGCGGCCCGCGGACTGAGCGGCATCGAGGTCGACCACGTCAACCACGCGCCCGAGGTGCGGGACGAGCTGCGGGCGCTGGCCACCGACCTCGACCTCGTCGTGACGGGCTCGAGCGACTACCACGGCACCGGCAAGGGGCCGGAGTTCCACCTCGGGGCCAACACGACGGCCCCCGACCAGCTCGAACGACTGCTGCGACGCTGATCCGCTCGAGGAGCGTCAGCCGGTGGGCCCGAACTGCTCGACCCTGACGGCGTCGCTGCGGACGCCTGCCTCACCGAGGATGCGTCCGACGAAGCTGACGAAGCCGACCGATCCGCACACGTAGGCCCGCTCGATGCCGTCGGCCAGCGGCACGAGCTCGTCGGGGTAGAGGTGCGCTGCCACGCGCTCCGAGCCGTCGGCCAGCGGCTGGTTCTCGCGGGTCAGCGCGATGAACGCGCCGTACTCCTCCAGCTCGTCGGCGTAGGGCAGTCGGTCGCGGGTCTGCGCCGACGCCGCGATGCGCATCAGGGGCTCGGTGCCCGTGCGGCGGGCGTAGCGAGCCATCGAGACGAACGGGACGACGCCCGAGCCGCCGGCCACGCACAGCGACGGCGTGGTGCCGCCCCAGACGAACCAGCGTCCGATGGGGCCGCGCACCTCGAGCTCGTCGCCGACCTCGACGACGTCGTGCAGGAAGCCCGAGACCTCACCGCGGGGCAGGCACTCGATCATGACCTCGACGAGCGGGTCGGTCGGGTCGGACGCGATCGAGTACGAGCGCTGCGCGGTGTAGCCGTCGGGTGCCCGCAGCCGGATGACGTAGTGCTGGCCCGGCACGTGGTCGTGACGGTCGGCGACCTCCATGCGCAGCTTCACGAAGGTCGCGCCGACGTGCTCGACCTCGCGCACCGTCGCGGTCGTCCACGAGCTCGCGACGGGCTCGGGCAGCACCTCGCCCGGAGCGTCCGTCATGCGTCGCCCTGGTAGCGCTGCTCGAGCCACGGGTCGCCGCGGTCGTGGTAGCCGTTGCGCTCCCAGAAGCCCTGCTCGTCGTGGTCGCGCAGCTCGAGGCGCGTGATCCACTTGGCCGACTTCCAGAAGTACAGGTGCGGCACGAGCAGCCGGACGGGGCCGCCGTGCTCGGGCGTCAGCGGCTTGCCATCGAACTCCCACACGATCCAGGCCTTGCCGTCCGTGATGTCGGCCAGTGGCAGATTGGTCGTGTAGCCCGTCGTGGACGTCGCGAAGACGTGGGTCGCCTCGGGCTTGACGCCGGTGATCTCGAGCAGGGTGTCGACGCTGACGCCCGTGAACGTCGTGTCGAACTTGGTCCACGTCGTGACGCAGTGGATGTCGCCGAAGTAGGTCGAGCCGGGCAGCGCGTGGACGCCGCGCCAGTCCCACGTCGTCGGGGTGTCGACCAGCCCGTCGACCGTCATGGTCCACGTGTCGACGTCGACCTGCGGCGTCAGCTCGGCCGTGAGCGTCGGCCAGCCGGCACCGGTGTCGTACTGGCCGGGTGGCAGCCGGTCGTCGCCGCCGCGGCGGTCGCGACCGGTGAATCCTCGGGTGATGGCCATCAGTCGGTCTCCTGGTCCTTGTCGACGACGGTGGGGCTGGGTTCGGGCAGGTGCTCGCGCAGGAAGGGCAGCCAGTCGGCCACGAGCGCCGTGGGGTTCTCGACGGCGGGGGAGTGCGCCGAGTCGGGGACGACGTGCACCTCGGTGCCCAGGCGCTCGGCCATGAGCTGCTGCACGTCGTGCGGCCACGCGTCGTCGTCGACCCCGCGCCCGACCCACACCGGCACGCCGAGGCGGGCGACGTCGTCGACGATGTCGGGGGCGTCGATCAGCAGCTGGGTCATGGCGCGCAGCGACCTGGGGTCGTTGGACGTGAACCGCCTGGCCAGGAACGCCGTGATCTGCGCGGGCCGGCGCACGCCCTGCTCGCGCAGCTCGTGCACCTGCAGCAGCGGCACCTTGCCGATCGCGCTCGCCAGGCGGCGCAGCGGTCGGGTGGGCGAGTCGCCGAGGGCACCCGGACCGGTGCAGAGCAGGCTGAGGCCCAGCCACGGCGACGGATCGGCGACGACCGCGTGCTGCGACACGAGCCCGCCGAAGGAGTGGCCCAGCAGGTGGGATCGCTCGTGCCCCGAGGTGGCCCGCACGGCGGCGGCATCGGCGGCGAAGGCCTCGAGGGTGAACTCGTCGTCGGGCCCGGCCGACGTCTCGAACTGGCCGCGCTGGTCGTACGTCGTGGCGTCGAGACCGGCCGCAGCCAGCAGCGGCAGGACGGGGGTGAGGTCTTCCTTGCTCCCCGTCCAGCCGGGCACCAGGAGGACGTGTCCCCGTGGCTGCTCGACCCTGATGACGTGGGCCGCGAACCGGCCACGGGACGTCTCGATCGTGATGGCCTCGACGCCCGGAGGCAGCTCGAGCGTGCGCGGGACGCTCATGCGTCCCGCCCGGGCAGACGGGACTCAGCGCCCACGCTTGGCCATCCGGGTCACGAACGATGCCGGCAGGTGCCGGGCGAGCGAGGCGAGCACCTTGTAGCGCAGCGACGGGACGGACAGCGGCTTGTCGCGGGCGAGGTCGGCCAGCGATGCCGCGACGACCTTGTCGGCCTTGAGCCACATCCAGCGCGGCACCCCGCTGACGTCCATCTCCCCGCGCTGGTGGAACTCCGTGCGGACGAAGCCCGGGCACAGCGCCTGCACCGAGATGTTGACGTCGTCGTAGTGGACGTCGGCCCAGCGCGACAGGTTGACCAGCCACGCCTTGTGCGCGGAGTAGACGCCGCGAGGGGTGAAGGCCGCGACGCTCGCGACGTTGATGATCTGGCCGCCCCCGCGACCGGCCATCGACTTGATCGCCGCGTCCATCAGGTGCATCGGCGCGCGCACCAGCAGGTCGAGCTGCCGATCCTCGTCGGCGATGTCGGTCGTGCCGAACCAACCCGCCAGCGACGCGCCCGCGTTGTTGACCAGCAGGTCGACCGGACTGGTCGAGTCGGTCAGCGCGTTGGCGGCCAGCTGCATGCCGGCGTCGGTCGACAGATCGGCCGTGACGACGTCGACCTCCACCCCGCTGGCGGTGCGGATCTCAGCTGCGACGGCCTCGAGCCGGTCGGTCGTGCGGGCCACGATGACGAGGTCGTGACCCCGCCGGGCGAGCTCGTCGGCGAAGGCCCGGCCGATGCCAGATGTCGCCCCGGTCACCAGCGCACGACGTGTCATGGACCAAGCATGCCAAATGATCGCGCGTGCGGCCGCCCGCGGTGGTCATCGGTGACACAATGACGATCGTGACGACGACGATCGCAGTGGCCAACCAGAAGGGCGGGGTCGCCAAGACGACCACCGTGGTGTCCCTCGGGGCAGCGCTCGCCGAGCTCGGGCAGCGCGTCCTGCTGGTCGACATCGACCCGCAGGGCAGCCTGACGTTCTCGCTCGGCATCGACCCCGAAGACCTCGAGGTCACGGTCGCCGAGGTGCTGCTGGGCACGCGCCAGGCCGATGACGCGATCGTCATCACCGACGACGGCATGCACCTGCTGCCCGCCAACATCACCCTGACCCAGGCCGAGGAGAGCCTCGTCGGGCGCACGGGCCGCGAGCAACGGCTGCGGGTCGCCCTCGACAAGGTCGCCGACGACTACGACTGGATCCTGATCGACTGCCCGCCGACGCTCGGCGTGCTGACGGTCGGTGCGCTGTCGGCGGCGCAGCGGGTGCTGATCCCGCTGCAGGCCGAGACGCTCTCGCACCGCGGCGTCGGCCAGCTGCTCGACACGATCCACGACGTCCGGCAGTTCATCAACCCCAAGCTCGAGATCATGGGCGTCCTGCCGACGATGTACGACGGACGCACGACGCACGCGCGCAACGTCCTGCAGGCGATCGAGGAGACGTACGACCTTCCGGTCGTGCTGCCGCCGATCCCCAAGACGATCCGGTTCGCCGAGGCACCTGCGATCGGACGCAGCGTGCTGTCGACCGCCAAGAACCACAAGGGGGCCGACGCCTACCGTGCCGTCGCGGCGTCGATGCTCGCGGCCGACAAGAAGCCGTCCCGCAAGAAGAAGTGACGCCCGCGGGCCCGCGGCTACGATGGGACGCGTGTCGAAGCATCGCGCCAGTCGCCGAGAGGTCCGCCCGCCCCGCCGGATGAGCATCCTCGCGCTGGCGCTGGGCGTCACGATCGTCGTCGGCGGCACCGCGGTGGGCGTGCTGCCCCAGCTGCGCAGCGACACCGCGGCCGCGGGGCAGTCGTCCTTGAGTGACGCCGCCCGTGTCGCGTCCTCCGAGACGTCGTCGTTCGTGCAGGTCGACCCGCCCGCGCCCGACCCGGCGTCCGACACCGATCTCGACGCAGACGCGGTCGACGTCGAGGCGCTCCAGGACGAGGTCGATCGGGCCGCCGATCCCGCTGTCGACCCGGGGCTGCCGGCCGACTCCGGTGACGGGCGGCGCATCGTGTTCTCCGAGAGCGACCAGCGGGTGTGGCTCGTCGGCGACGACGGCTCCGTCGAGCGCAGCTACCTCGTGTCGGGCAGCCGGTTCGACAACCTCGACCCCGGCACGTACGCGGTGCAGTCGAAGACGCGTCAGGCCACGGCCTTCGACTACAGCGGGACGATGGAGTACTTCGTGCGGTTCGCGACGGGCTTCAGCGAGCCGATCGGGTTCCACTCGGTCCCGCGCGACAACAGCGGCGTCCTCGAGCAGACCAAGGCCCAGCTCGGCACGCCCCTGTCGGCCGGCTGCGTGCGGCAGTGGGAGCCCGACGCGATAGCCCTGTGGGAGTTCGCGCCGGTCGGCACCACGGTCGTCGTCACCGCCTGACCCGTCCGACCGGACAGACCGATCTCTCGACGTTCGCGTCGTCCCTGCGCCCTGAACGCCGAAGGATCCGTCCCCGGGGAGACGGATCCTTCGGCGTTGCGGGTCTGGCCGCTACTCGGGGGTGGTGCCGGACTGGTTGGTGCGCGTACGGGTGCGGGTGCGCCTGCGGATGCGGGGCGCGTCCTCGCCGGTCGGCAGAGGTGCCGGAGCGTCCTGCGCCGCCGGAGCCTTCTCGCGGGCGGGACGATCGCCGCCGCGCCCGCCGCCGTTGCCGCCACCGCGGTTGCTCGCGCCCCGGTTGCCGCCGCCCTCGCCGCCGCGTCCGCCCTCACGCTTGCCGCCGTCACGTCCGCCGCGGCTGCCACCGTCACGCCCGCCACGTCCACCGCGGTCATCGTCCTTCTTGGGCTCGCGCGGTGACGCGGCCTTGAGGCGACCCTTGACGTTGGGGTCGATGCCGAGGTCGTGGAACAGGTGCTCGGACGTCGAGTAGGTCTCCTGCGGCTCGTCGAACGGCAGGCCCAAGGCCTTGTTGATGAGCTTCCAGCGCACGAGGTCGGCCCAGTCGACGAACGTCACCGCGATGCCCGAGGCTCCCGCGCGACCCGTGCGGCCGATGCGGTGCACGTAGGTCTTGTCGTCCTCGGGGCAGTTGTAGTTGATGACGTGCGTGATGCCGGCGACGTCGATGCCACGGGCCGCGACGTCGGTGGCCACGAGGATGTCGATCTTGCCCTCGCGGAACCGGGTCAGCGCCTTCTCGCGGGCGGGCTGCGCCATGTCGCCGTGCAGGGGCGAGGCGGGGAAGCCCCGGTCGATCAGCTCGTCGGCGACCCGCTGGGCCGTGCGCTTGGTGCGCGTGAAGATGATGACGCGTCCGACGTCCTCGGCCTGCAGGATGCGCCCGACGATCTCAGGCTTGTCCATGTCGTGGGCCTGCCAGACGAACTGCGCCGTCGCCGGCACCATCTGGCTGTCGTCGTCACCGGACTCGGCGCGGATGTTCATGGGGTGGCGCATGTGCTTGCGCGCCAGGCCCACGATCGCGCCCGGCATGGTCGCCGAGAACAGCATCGTCTGGCGCGACTCGGGCGTCTTGGCCAGCAGCGACTCGACATCGGGCAGGAAGCCCAGGTCGAGCATCTCGTCGGCCTCGTCGAGCACCAGCGTGCGGATGTGCGACAGGTCGAGCGCACCACGGTTGGCCAGGTCGAGCAGGCGTCCGGGCGTGCCGACCACGATGTCGACGCCGGCGGTCAGCGCATCGAGCTGCGACTCGTAGGGGACGCCGCCGTAGATCGTCAGGTTGCGGGTGCCGCGTCCCTTCGAGGCGACGGCCACGTCGCTGGCGACCTGGATCGCGAGCTCGCGGGTCGGCGCGACGATGAGGGCCTGCGGCTTGCCGGCGAGCTCCTCGTCGTAGTCGGCGTCGGCGGGCAGCGAGATGCGCTGGATGACCGGGATGCTGAACGCCAGCGTCTTGCCGGTGCCGGTGCGCGCCTGGCCGATGAGATCGGTGCCCTGGAGAGCGACGCCGAGCGTCATCTCCTGGATCGGGAAAGCTTCTTCGATGCCGACGGCGATGAGCGCATCGGCGATCTCGGGCGTGACGCCCAGATCTTTGAACGTAGTCAGGGTCTTCTCGAATTCTTCAGATTCGTGGGATTTCCGCTGCCAGTCTAACGTCTTGGAGCCCCGTGGTCGTCGAGCCCGCCGCCGGGGCGCACGCTACGCTCCACAGTCATGGCCACCCAGGACGCCCCGCCCCCCTCGACGACCGACGACCCGGTCTACCGCACGGGGGTGCTGGAGCTGCTCGGGCTGCTCGCGTACGGCGAGATCAGCGCGTGCGAACGGCTCGCCGAGGACGCCAAGATGGCCCCCGACCTGCGCAACAAGGTCGAGATCGCCGCGATGGCCACCGCGGAGTTCGGGCACTTCGAGAAGCTGCGCGACCACCTCGTCGCGATGGGGGAGGACCCCTTCGAGGTCATGATGCCGTTCGCGGACACGTTCGAGCGCTTCCACCGCCAGACCAAGCCCTCCGACTGGCTCGAGGGCCTGGTGAAGGCCTATGTCGGCGACGGGCTCGCGGCCGACTTCTACCGCGAGATCGCGGCCTATCTCGACCCCGAGACGCGCGAGCTCGTCCTCGACACGCTCAGTGGGACGGGGCACTCCGACTTCGTGATCGACGCGATCCGCGGCGCGATCGAGCAGGACCACCGCGTCGGCGGTCGCCTGGCCCTGTGGGGTCGGCGGCTCATGGGCGAGGCGCTCAGCCAAGCCCAGATGGTCGTGGCCGAGCGCGACGCCCTCAGCACCGTGCTCGTCGGCGGCGTCGACCACCCGGGCATGGACCTCGCGGGCATCGGCCGGATGTTCACCCGTCTCACCGAGGCCCACGCCGCCCGCATGGAGAAGCTGGGGCTGGCTGCCTGACTCAGGCCTGGGTCGTGACGGCTTCGCTCGCGGCGAGGCCGAAACCGACCTTGCGGCCGACGTCCGACGTGAAGTCGAGGTAGGCCACCTTCGCGGCGGGCACCGCGACGGTGCGTCCCTTGTCGTCGGTCAGGGTGAAGACCGAGTCGTTCTTGAGGGCCTCGTCGAGGGCCGCGAGCACGGCCTTCGGCTCGTCCTCGGTCGACACGGACAGCTCACGAGGCGCGTACTGCACGCCGATCTTGACCTCCACGGTCACTCAACTCCTTGGATCGGTTTATCTTGGACGGTGTCGTCCTCGTTGCGGGGAAAGCCGCCGATGCCGCGCCAGGCGAGGCTCGACACGAGCTGGACGGCCTCGGAGCGGCTCAGGCTCGAGTCGTGCGAGAGCCAGTTGCGGGCACCGACGTGGCCCATGCCCACCAGGCTCACGGCGAGCAGGTGCGACGCCGCCGGCGGCAGACCCGTGTCCTCGCTGATGACCTCGGCGACCAGCGCCGCCGACTCCTCGACGACGCGGTCGACCTGCTCGCGCACGGCGGGGTCGCTCGTGAGGTCGGACTCGAACACGAGCCGGAAGGCCGCACCCTGGTCGGCGACGTAGTCGTACCAGAGCCCCATCGTCGCCTCGACGCGCTTGCGGTTGTCGTGGGTCGAGGCGAGGGCGTCCTTGACCCCCTCGATGACGGTGTCGCACGACGTCTCGAGCAGGGCGAGGTAGAGATCGAGCTTGCCGGGGAAGTGCTGGTAGAGCACGGGCTTGGACACACCGGCGCGGTCGGCGATCTCGTCCATCGACGCCGAGTGGTACCCCTGCTCGACGAAGACCTCGAGCGCGACCTCGAGCAGCTGCGCCCGGCGCGCGGTGCGCGGCAGGCGGCTGGTGCGCTGACGCACGGGGCTGGCTTCGGTCACCGGCCCAGCCTACTGGGGTCGCCCACGATCCGGACGGGCGGAGCAGGGGTCCGGTCCGCTCGGGAACAATGGACGACGGACGTGGCGTTATGCCTGTCAACCTCGCACGTGCATCGAAGGAGAACCCCGTGGTCGCCCCACTCGTGGAACCCGCAGACGAGCTCACGATCGACGAGGTGCGCCGCTACAGCCGCCACCTCATCATCCCCGACGTCGGCATGACCGGTCAGAAGCGCCTCAAGAACGCCAAGGTGCTCGTCATCGGCGCCGGCGGTCTCGGCAGCCCCGCGCTGCTCTACCTGGCGGCGGCGGGCGTCGGCACGCTCGGCATCATCGACGACGATGTCGTCGACGAGTCCAACCTGCAGCGCCAGATCATCCACGGCCAGTCCGACATCGACAAGCCGAAGGCCGAGTCGGCCGCGGCGTCGGTCGCCGAGACCAACCCGTACGTCAAGACCATCGTGCACAACGAGCGTCTCGACAACGACAACGTCCTGGAGATCTTCAGCCAGTACGACCTGATCGTGGACGGCACCGACAACTTCGCGACCCGCTACCTCGTCAACGACGCCGCGGTCATCCTCGGCAAGCCGTACGTGTGGGGCTCGATCTACCGCTTCGAGGGCCAGGTCAGCGTGTTCTGGGCCCAGGAGGGTCCGCAGTACCGCGACCTCTACCCCGAGCCGCCGCCGCCGGGCATGGTCCCGTCGTGCGCCGAGGGCGGCGTGCTCGGCGTCCTGTGCGCGTCGATCGGCTCGATCATGGTCACCGAGGCGATCAAGCTCATCACCGGCATCGGCGATCCGCTGATCGGCCGCCTGATGGTCTACGACGCGCTCGAGATGCGCTACTCGACCCTCAACATCCGACGTGACCCCAACGGCGTCCTGCCGACCGAGCTCATGAGCGACTACGAGGCGTTCTGCGGTGCGATCAGCGAGGAGGCCGCCGATGCGGCCGCCGACTCGACGATCTCGGTCGCGACGCTCGACGGCTGGCTCAAGGAGCGCGCCGACGGTGGCCGTGACTTCGTGCTGGTCGACGTGCGGGAGCCGAACGAGTACGAGATCAACAAGATCCCGGGCTCGATCCTGATCCCCAAGGGCGAGTTCCTCAACGGCAAGGCCCTCGAGCAGCTGCCCGGCGACAAGCAGATCGTCCTGCACTGCAAGTCGGGCGTGCGCTCGGCCGAGGCGCTGGCCGTCCTCAAGGGTGCCGGCTACGACAACTCGGTGCACGTGGGCGGCGGCGTCGTGGCATGGGTCAACCAGATCGACCCCAGCCAGCCGACGTACTGAGCCGCTCGACGATGGGCCTGACGTTTTCGCAGACACGCCGACGGCGTGTTCGCAGAAACGTCAGGCCCATGGGGGAGTGGGAGTGAGCCCTGACTACACCGATCGCGTCCTGGACCTGGTCGAGCGGATCCCGCCCGGCCAGGTCCTGTCGTACGGTGCCGTCGCAGAGATCCTGGGCGAGGGCGGCCCGCGGCAGGTGGGCCGGGTCATGGCGATGGACGGCGGTGCTGTCGCCTGGTGGCGCGTCGTCCGCGCCGACGGGAGCCTCACGGCGGCCCACGGGATGGGTGCCCAGGAGCACTACGCCGACGAGGGCACGCCGATGCGGGCCAACGGGTCGGCGGTCGACATCCGGCGGGCTCTCTGGCAGTTCGACGACTGACTGTCGGTCGCGTCTGGTGGGATGGGCACATGCCGATC
This sequence comes from Aeromicrobium fastidiosum, assembly GCF_017876595.1. Lineage (NCBI taxonomy): Bacteria > Bacillati > Actinomycetota > Actinomycetes > Propionibacteriales > Nocardioidaceae > Aeromicrobium > Aeromicrobium fastidiosum. The sequence continues at coordinate 2,162,041 of NZ_JAGIOG010000001.1, forward strand.
GAGTACGTGCTGCAGACGCCTGAGGTCGAGCCGTCGCACGTGCCGGTGCTCGACGACGAGCAGCGACGCGTCGTCGAGCACACCGGGGGGCCGCTGCTGGTGCTGGCCGGCCCCGGGGCGGGCAAGACGTCGACCCTCGTCGAGGTCGTCGCCCGCCGGGTCGACGAGGGCATCGCCCCCGACGAGATCCTCGTCCTCACGTTCAGCCGCAAGGCCGCCGACGAGCTCAAGTCGCGCATCGCCCGCAGGCTTGCACGCACCACGGCGACCACGCCGGCCATGACGTTCCACTCGTTCTGCTACGCCTTGGTGCGCCAGTTCCAGACCGAGAGCGAGTTCTCCAACCCGCTGCGGCTGCTCAGCGCGCCGGAGCAGGACGCGATCATCCAGCGGCTGCTCAGCGAGGGCGACGCCGAGCAGTGGCCGGCGGTGCTCCGCCCGTCGCTGCGCACCCGCGGCCTGGCCGACGAGATGCAGCGCTTCATGGCCACGGCCCGATCGCTCGACCTCGACGACGTCGACGTCCTCCAGCTCGGGCACGCCGCCGATCGACCCGAGTGGAAGGCCGCGGCCAGGTTCTTCGACGAGTACACGGCCGTCGCCGGCCTGCAGAACACGATCGACTACTCCGACCTGGTGTTCCAGGCGGTGCAGCTGCTGCGCGACCCGGCCCGGCGCGACCGCGTCCGGTCGGCCTACCGGTTGGTGGTCGTCGACGAGTACCAGGACACCGACCCGCTCCAGGTCGAGCTGCTGCAGGCGCTGGCCGGCGAGGGGAGCGACTTGATCGTGGTCGGCGACCCCTACCAGTCGATCTACGGCTTCCGGGGGGCCGACGTGCGCGGCATCCTCGACTTCCGCACGCAGTTCCCGCAGAAGGACGGATCACCGGCCCCGCAGGTCGTGCTCACCCGCACGAGCCGCTACGGCAGCGCCATCTCGGCCGCCGCGGGGTCGATCATCTCCAACCGGGGCGTGCTGGGTGCCGTCGACGGGCGCGAGTTCGACCAGCTCCGTCATCTGACGCCGCGCCGCCACCGCGACGACGACGTGCACGTCGAGACGTTCGCGACCCCCACGGCCGAAGCCGAGCACATCGCGCTGATCCTGCGCGAGCAGCACCTGTCGCGCGACGTGCCGTGGGGCCAGATGGCAGTCCTGGTGAGGTCGTCGGCCGACATCGCCCGCTACCAGCGCTCGCTGGGCGCCGCTGGCGTCCCGGTCGTCGTGGCCGGCGACGAGCTGCCGCTGGCATCCGAGCCGTCCGTCCGGTCGCTGCTCGCGGCGCTGCGGGCCGCCGACGACCTCGCCCACGATCGAGTGCTCGACCCCGCTGCCGCCGATGCCCTGCTGGCTGGCCCGCTGTGCGGTCTCGACGCCCCCGCGCTGCGACGGGTCGGCCGGGCTCTGCGCGACGCCGACCGCACCGACGAGCGCGGTCCCCGGGCGTCACGCCTGCTGCTGGCCGAGGCCCTGGGCCAGCCCGCGGTGCTGCTGACCGTCGCCCGTCCGGGCACGCCCCTGGGGGAGTCGGCGGCCCGGGCGTCGCGGCTCGCATCGCTGCTGCGCCGGGCCGCCGACCAGATCGTCGCCGGCGAGTCGGCGGAGCGGGTGCTGTGGACGCTGTGGTCGGGCACCTCGTGGCCCGCCCGGTTGCGCACCGAGGCCCTCGGTGACGGCGAGGGCGCGGCGCGCGCCGATCACGACCTCGACGTCTTGTGCGCCCTGTTCGACCAGGCGGCCAAGGCCGAGGAGCAGCAGCAGCGCCGCGGGCTGACGACGTTCGTCGCCGAACTCGAGGCCCAGCAGATCCCGGCCGACACGCTCTCGCAGGGTGCCATCGACGCCGACGCCGTGCAGCTCATGACGGCCCACCGGTCCAAGGGGCTCGAGTGGTGCACCGTGGTCGTCGCCGGCGTGCAGGAGGGCACATGGCCCGATGTGCGTCACCGCGGCAGCTTCCTGCGCACCGAACGGCTGTCGCGCGACGGCGAGATCGCGCCGCCGACGGCGCGCGAGGCGCTGCGCGAGGAGCGTCGCCTGTTCTACGTCGCGTGCACCCGCGCCCAGCAGCACCTGGTGGTCACGGCGGTCGAGAGCGGCCGTGAGGACGGCGACCAGCCCTCGATGTTCGTCACCGAGCTGTGGGACCACGTGCACCGTCACTCCGAGACGCGGGTCGAGCGCCAGCCGAGACGCCGACCTGACCGGCCCCTGTCGCTGCGCGGCTCGATCGCGGCGCTGCGCCGCCTCGGTGAGACCACCCAGAGCGATGTCGTCCGCGACCGGGTGGCCCGCCAGCTCGCGATGCTCGCCGAGCGTCCCGGCAACGCCACCCGTCCGGCCCGGCCCGAGCGCTGGTGGGGCATGAGCGCGATCACGCACAACGACACGCCGATGCGCCCTGTCGATGCGACGATCCGGCTGTCCGGCAGCTCGGTCAGCTCGATCGTGGAGTGTCCGCTCAAGTGGTTCTACGACCACGAGGTCAAGGCCTCGACCGGCACCACGACAGCGCAGGGTTTCGGCTCGGTGGTCCACGCCGTCGCGGCCGAGGTCGCCGAGCAGCGGCTGCCCGCCGACGCCGAGGTGCTCGGCGACTACATCGACGGCGTCTGGGACCAGCTGGCGTTCGCGGCCGACTGGATCGGCGGACGCGAGCGTGCCGAGGCCCGCGACGCGCTCGTGCGGTTCGTCCAGTGGCACCTGCAGGAGCGAGGGCGCACGACGCTGGCGGCCGAGCACGAGTTCTCGGTGACGACCACGATCGAGGGCCGCGAGGTGACCCTCGGCGGGTCGATGGACCGGGTCGAGCTGGGTGCCGACGGCGTCCACGTCGTCGACCTCAAGACCAGCAAGTCGGTGGCCGACAAGAAGGACCTCGCCGAGCACCCCCAGCTCGGCTTCTACCAGCTGGCGGTCGACCTCGGTGCCACCGCCGAGCTCGCCGCCCGGGCCGGGGCCGACGGTGCCCGCGCGGCGGGAGCCGAGCTGGTCCAGCTGCGCAACGGCGAGAAGAAGGTGCCCGACTTCCCGGTCGTGCAGCCCCAGGACGCGCCGCCCGCCGACCTGCCGTTCTTCGCCCTCGACCAGCTGACCCGCTCGGTGCACGTCATCGCCGAGGAGCAGTTCGTCGCGACGCCGAGCGAGAAGTCGTGCCGCTACTGCGAGTTCCAGCGGGCCTGCCCGGCCCAGCCCGAGGGCGCGACGATCCTCGACGGAGGCACCGCATGACGTCCCTACGCTCGACTGACGACCTCGACCGGGTGTTCCAGGGCATGTTCCCGGCACCGGCCGGTCGCGACCCGTTCCGGTTCTCCGATCCGCAGCTGGCGGCCATCACGGCCCCCGTCGACCGCCCCAGCGTCATCATCGCCGGTGCCGGCTCCGGCAAGACCACCGTCATGGCGGCGCGCGTCGTGTGGCTCGTCGGACACCACGGCATCGCGCCTGAGCGCATCCTCGGGCTCACGTTCACCAACAAGGCCGCCGCTGAGCTCGGTGTGCGCATCCGCCGCTCGCTCGTGGCGCTCGACGTCGAGTCCGACGGCGAGCCCACGACGTCGACCTACCACGCCTTCGCCGGCACGCTGATCGCCGAGCACGGGCTGCGCCTCGGCATCGAGCCCGATCTGCGCATCCTGTCCGACGCCTCGCGGTTCCAGCGCGTCGCGCAGGCCATCGAGTCGTACGACGGCGAGCTGCTCGAGGTCTCCACCAACGTCCCGCGCCTGGTCGGCGACGTCATGGCCCTCGACGGGCAGCTGTCCGAGCACCTCGTCACGACCGACGAGCTGCGCGACTTCGACGCGGCGCTGATCGCGACGCTGTCGGCCGCCGACAAGCACTATGCGGTGCACGACACCGGCATCGCGGCCGCCCGCAAGCGCACCGAGCTCAGTCGCCTGGTCGACCGCTACCGCCTGGCCAAGGCGGCCGCGGGCGTCATGGACTTCTCCGACCAGATGGCCTGGGGGGCCGAGCTGTCGGCCGTCCCGGAGGTCGCCGAGTCGCTGCGCGAACGCTTCGACGTCGTCCTGCTCGACGAGTACCAGGACACCTCGGTGGCCCAGCGCGACCTGCTCAAGAACCTGTTCTCGGGCACCGACGCCGAGCACGGTCTCGGGCACCCGGTCATGGCCGTGGGCGATCCTGCGCAGGGCATCTACGGCTGGCGGGGCGCGGCCGCGGGCAACCTGGTCGAGTTCCTCGACCAGTTCCCGGCGTCCGACGGAGGGCGCGGTGCGCAGTTCTCGCTCGTCGAGACCCGGCGCTGCGGCACGAGCATCATCGGTGCAGCCAACGAGCTCGCCGCCGAGTTCTACGCGACGTCCGACGTCGTCCAGCCCCTCCAGGCGCACCCCGACAACGCCGACGGCGAGGTGACCGTGTCGCTGCACGCGACGGTCGCTGACGAGGTCGCAGCGGTCGTCGAGGGCGTCCGGTCCGCCATCGCGGCGGGCCAGCCGATGTCCGAGATCGCGATCCTGGTGCGGGTCGGGGGCGAGAACGGCGAGATCGTGGCCGGTCTGCGCCAGGCCGGCATCCCGTTCGAGGTCGTCGGCCTGACGGGGCTGCTGTCGCAGCCCGAGGTGCAAGACCTCGTCTCGGTGCTCGAGATCATCGACGACGTCACCGCCAACCCCGCGATGCTGCGGCTGCTCACGGGGCCGCGGTGGCACATCGGACCGCGCGACCTCGCCCTGCTGGGTCGCCGGGCCGGTGCCCTCAGCGGGCGGGTCTTCGGACGCGAGGGCGACCTGTCGCTCGACGAGCAGCTGGCCAAGGCCGTCGAGGGTGCCGATCCCACCGAGATCGTGTCGCTGGCCGACGCCGTCGAAGACCCCGGCGACCTGCCGTACTCGCCCGAGGCGCGCGTCCGCTTCCAGTCGCTGGCGGCGCTGCTCTCAGGTCTGCGCTCGCACGTCGGCGAGCCGCTCTACGACTTCGCCCGCCGGGCCATGCATGCCCTCGACCTCGACGTCGAGCTCGAGGCATCGGGTGCTCCCTCGGGACTCGACAACATCGCCCTGCTGCTCGAGGCGATCGCGGCCTACTCGTCCGACGACTCCCACGCGTCCCTGTCGGGGCTGCTGGCCTACCTCGAGGCCGAGGAACGGTTCAACGACGGCATGGAGGTCTCCACCCCGTCCGAGGCCGACTCGGTCAAGCTGCTGACGGCGCACAAGGCCAAGGGGCTTGAGTGGCGGGTCGTCTTCGTCCCGTTCATGGCCAAGGGGGTGTTCCCGCACTCGCGCGGACGGTCGCGGTGGGTCGGCAGTGCGACGACCCTGCCCGTCGCACTGCGCGGCGACGCCGACCAGCTGCCCGACATCGCCGAGTGGACCTATGCGGGCGACAAGGACTATCGCGCGCTCAACTCGGCCGACGCCCTGCAGGAGGAGCGTCGCCTCGGCTACGTCGCCTTCACCCGGGCCAAGCTCGAGCTGCACGTGTCGGGCCACTGGTGGGGGCGCACCGCCACCCGGCCGCGCGGCCCGTCCCCGTTCCTGGTCACGACCCGCGACTGGTTGGCCGCGCGTGGCGTCGAGCCCCAGGTGTGGACCGATGAGCCCGCCGCCGACGACTCCAACCCGCTCGCCGAGCAGCGGCTCGCGGTGGCGTGGCCGGCGTCCGCGTCCGACCTGGCCGCCCGGCACCGCCTCGCCGCACTCGTCGACGCGCACATCGACGACCCCTCGGCACCTGAGCTCCCCGAGTTCGGCTCGCCCGACGAGCAGGCCGAGCTCGCGGTCGTCCGGCAGATCGAGCAGGAGCTGACGTTGCTCGTCGCCGAGGCCGACCGGGCGGCCGAGCCGACCCGCACCATCAGCCTGCCCGCCACGCTCTCGGCCACGACCGCGCTTCGTCTGGCCGGCGAGCGCGACGAGCTGCTCGCCGAGCTGGCCAGGCCGATGCCGCGTGAGCCCGTCGCCGGTGCCCGCTTCGGCACGCGGTTCCACGCCTGGGTCGAGACACAGCTCGAGGGCGGTCAGCAGTCGCTGCTCGATCCGTCCGACCTGCCGGGCCGCGGCGACACCCACATCGGCTCCGACGCCGAGCTCGACGAGATGACGGCGCGGTTCACGGCGGGACCCTACGGCGGCACGACGCCGTACGCCGTCGAGGCACCGTTCTCGATCATGCTGGGCGGCCAGCAGGTCATCGGCCGCATCGACGCGGTCTACCAGACCGACAAGGGCTTCGACGTCGTCGACTGGAAGACCAACCGCCGGGCGACCTCCGACCCGCTGCAGCTCGCGATCTACCGGCTGGCGTGGGCCGAGCTGCAGGGCATCGACCCCGAGACCGTCGACGGGGTCTTCTACTACGTGCGGCTCGACGAGGTCAGGCGCTACTCCGACCTCCCCGGCCGAGCCGACCTGGAGCAGCAGCTCGGGCTAACGTGAGGGGGTGGACTTCGCCTTCGATCACGCCCAGCACGACCGAGCAGGACACCTCCGCAAGGACGACGCGTGGCGCTCGGTTCCGGCGGGGGCTCCGGCGATCCAGGTGCTCGTCATCGGAGGCGAGCACGTCCCCACGACGGACGGTTCGGGCCTGCGCTGGGTCTCGGCCGACGAGGCCCCCGAGGGCGAGTGGCTCTTCCTCGGCGTCAAGGGCGACCAGCGCTACGCCGCTGTCATGGTCGATCGCGTGCCCGACGAGCTGGAGCCCGCCAGCCTGCGGATGATCGGGCCGAGCATCGATCCCGGACAGGCATCGCTGGCCGTGCACGCCGTCGGCATCGCCCGCTGGCACCAGACGCACCGCTTCTGCGCTCGCTGCGGAGCAGCGACCGACGTCGCCGACGCCGGACACGTCCGCATCTGCCCCGTGTGCAGGGCCCATCACTTCCCGCGCACCGACCCAGCCGTCATCATGCTGATCACCGACGACCAGGACCGCGCCCTGCTGGGGCGTCAGCCGGTCTGGCCCGAGGGACGCTTCTCGACCCTCGCGGGCTTCGTCGAGCCGGGGGAGACCCTCGGCGACGCGGTGCGACGCGAGGTCATGGAGGAGGTCGGCGTGCCGGTCGGCGACGTGACCTATGCGGCCAGCCAGCCGTGGCCGTTCCCGTCGAGCCTGATGCTGGGCTTCTTCGGTCGGGCCCTGTCGTACGACATCAGGGTCGACGAGAACGAGATCGCCGAGGCACGCTGGTTCACCCGCGAGGAGGTCACCGAGATGACGGCGTCGAGCGAGCTGCTGCTGCCGCCGAACGTCTCGATCTCCCGCTGGCTGCTGCAGACCTGGCACGGCGGCGAGATCCACGGCAAATGGGCCTGACCCGCCGGGGTCAGGAGGCGAGCTGGGCCTTGATCTGGGCGAGGCTGGGGTTGGTCAGGGCAGTGCCGTCGGCGAAGACCAGCGTCGGGACGGTCTGGTTGCCGTTGTTGGCCTTCTCGACGATCAGCGCGGCGTCGGGCTGCTGCTCGATGTCGACCTCGTCGAAGGCGATGCCCTCGCGCTTGAGCTGACCCTTGAGGCGGTGGCAGTAGCCACACCACGGGGTGGAGTACATCGTGAACGTGCCCGACATGGGAGCCCTCTCTGACGACGGTTGCAGTGGAGTCAACCGATCGTCCGGATCGTACATTCCCCGACCACGCGCGACGGATGTCCGCCGGGCGAGACACTCGTGTCCGGCTGTCACCTCTGACATAGTGCTGCCATGGAACAGCTCAAGGGGAAGAGCTCAGCTCTCATGATCGTGGTCGTCGTCGTGGCGGCCGGCATCTTCTACTTCATCAACGGGGGGCCTGGCAGCAGCGGCACGAACGGATCGACCAACCGGCCCAGTGGCGCGATCGAGATGAACGTCGGCCGGGTGTCGTACGACGGCACGTTCAGCGGCCAGGTCGTGTCGACCGGTCGCAACGCCCGGAAGGGCTTGCAGGAGTTCGGCACCGACCAGAAGGTGAGGCTGCGGCTGCTCGACATCGAGCCGCCGCCGAGGTTCGGCGAGAAGTGCTGGAGGGACGAGAGCCAGAAGGCCATCGAGGACCTCGTCGGCTCCCGCATCTGGGTCGCCCCGAACAACGTCCGCGAGCAGGGGAGCGGCACGTTCACGGTGTACGCCTGGAACCGGTCGAAGATCTTCGTGCAGGAGCAGCTGCTGCGCGACGGCAACGGCAAGATCATCGGCGACGGCGTGTCCTACCCCAGGTACGAGGACGCCCTCGTCGCCGCCGAGGACGAGGCGGACAAGGCTGATCGTGGCCTGTGGAAGGCCTGCGGGGTCTCCTAGCCCCTGTGGCTCCGCGGCGTCAGGTGTCGGACCGGACGACTACAGTTCAACCCGTCCGTGCACGACCTGACGTGATCTTCTCGAGGAGCCTGTGTGCCGTCTGCCGACGACCTGCTGACCGGACTCGACCCCGAGCAGCGCGAGGTGGCCCTGGCACTCCGGGGGCCCGTCAGCGTCGTGGCGGGTGCCGGCACCGGCAAGACCCGGGCCATCACCCACCGCATGGCCTACGGGGTCGCGACGGGCGTCTACAAGCCCACCGAGGTGCTCGCGGTCACGTTCACGACCAAGGCCGCCAACGAGATGCGCGTGCGCCTGCGTGACCTCGGTGCCGAAGGTGTCCAGGCCCGCACGTTCCACTCCGCGGCGCTCCGGCAGGCGCGTTACTTCTGGCCGCACGTCTACGGCGGCGAGTTCCCCGAGGTCACGCAGTCCAAGTTCTCCCTCGTCGCCGAGGCCGTCCGGCGGCTCGGCCGGCGCGCCGACACCCCGCTGCTGCGCGACCTGTCGTCCGAGATCGAGTGGGCCAAGGTGTCCAACATCGTCCCCACGGCCTACGCCGCCGCGGCCGGTCCCGCCCGTCGCGAGGTCGCCGATCTCGATCCGGGCGAGGTCGCCAACGTGCTGGCCGCGTACGAGGAGGTCAAGCGCGAGCGGGGCCGCATCGACATGGAGGACATCCTGCTCGTCACCGCCGCGATCCTGGCCGACGACGAGCGCATCGCCGCGACCGTCCGCCAGCAGTACCGCTGGTTCGTGGTCGACGAGTTCCAGGACGTCAACCCGCTGCAGTCGACCCTGCTCGACCTGTGGCTGGGCGGCCGCGACGACATCTGCGTCGTCGGCGACCCGCGTCAGACGATCTACTCCTTCGCGGGGGCGTCGCCGCGCATCCTGACGTCGTTCGCCCGCAAGCACGAGGGTGCCCAGCGCATCGAGCTCGTGCGCAACTACCGGTCGACGCCGCAGATCGTGGCGGCGGCCAACGCCGTCTTCGCGCGCACCGCCGCCGCAGGCGACATCCGGCTGCAGTCGCAGCAGGAGCCCGGCGACCCCGTCAGCTACATCGGCTACTCCGACGAGCTGGCCGAGGCCAACGCCGTGGCCAGCGAGATCTCGCTGCTGCACCGCCGCGGCGTGCCCTACCGCGAGATGGCGATCCTGTTCCGCATCAACGCGCAGTCCGAGGCCTTCGAGGAGGCGCTCGGCGAGCACGGCATCCCCTACGTCATGCGGGGCGCGACGGGCTTCTTCAACCGCGCCGAGGTGCGCCAGGCCGTGACGCTGCTGCGGGGGTCTGCGCGCGGCGGAGAGGCCGAGGGCCAGCACCTCGTCGACGACGTCCGGGCGATCTTCTCGGCCATGGGCCACACCGACGAGCCGCCCAGCGGTGCCGGGGCCGTGCGCGACCGGTGGGAGTCGCTGCACGCGATCGTGTCGATGGCCACCGATCTCGCCGAGAGCAATCCGTCGGCCGGCATGACCGAGCTCGTCGCCGACCTCGACCGCCGCATCGAGCAGGCCCACGCACCCGCGGCCGACGGTGTCACGCTCGCGACGCTGCACTCGGCCAAGGGACTGGAGTGGGACGCCGTGTTCTGCGTCGGCATGCACGAGGGCATGATGCCGAGCGTCCACGCCGACACCCCCGAGATGGTCGAGGAGGAGCGCCGGCTGTTCTACGTCGGCGTCACCCGCGCCCGGCACGACCTCATGATCTCGTGGGCGTCCACGCGCAAGGCCGGTGGCCGCGGCAACCGTCAGCCCACCCGCTTCCTCGACTCGCTCCTGCCGTCCAACCACGCCGCCCGTCAGGTCTCGTCGCAGGCCCGTCAGCGCAAGGTCGCCAAGTGCCGGGTCTGCAACACGGTGCTGGCGGTGGCCGACCGCAAGCTCGGCCGGTGCGCCGACTGCCCGGCCACCTACGACGAGACGCTGTACGAGTCATTGCGCGCGTGGCGCAGGGAGCAGTCCACCGAGCAGGGCAAGCCGGCCTACGTCGTGTTCACCGACGCGACGCTGCAGGCGATCGCGGAGTCCAAGCCGTCCGACGTCACGGCGCTGGCCAAGGTGCCGGGAGTGGGCCCCGCCAAGATCGACGCGTACGCCGACGACGTCCTGGGCCTCGTCGAGGCGTCGAACAGCTGAGGCGCGTGCTCACCCCTCCGCGAACCCCGGGAGGGACTCCTCGAGGATCGCGCGGAACGGGGCCGTCGCACCCAGCTGGCTCAGCACCCCGATGCCGCCGATCCACACCCGGTGGATCAGTAGGTACTGCGGCGGCAGGTTGATCTTCATGGCGGTGCCCATGCCCTCGGCGGTGGGCGCGCTGACCCGCAGCGTCTGCGCGCGCATCCATTCTCGGCTGAATGTGAACCGTTCGACCTGCGCGGGCTCCACGAACGGTCCGATGTATCGGGCGATCGTCTCGGCATCGAGGTCGCTGCGAGACTTCAGGAAGCCCTCGTCGCGCAGCCCCTCGAGGACGCTGTCGTAGTCGCCGTCGACGGCATGCCGCAGCAGGCGTCCCATCGAGACCGGCAGGCCCTCGGGCAGTCGGGCGACGGCACCGAAGTCGACGACGCCGAGCTTGCCGTCGGGCATGATGCGGAAGTTGCCGGGGTGAGGGTCGGCGTGCAGCATGCCGGCGCGACTCGGCCCGGCGAACAGGAAGCGGACGTACGCCTCGCCGTAGCGGTCGCGCTCGTCCTGCGTGCCCGACGTGATGATCTGGGCCAACGACGAGTCGCTCTCGAGCCAGGTCGACACCAGGGCCCGCGGTGTGTGCGCCAGCGGCTCGGGGACGACGATGTCGGCGTCACCGTTGAACTCGGCGGCGAACACCCCCTGCGCGCCGGCCTCGAGGCTGTAGTCGAGCTCCTCGGCCACGCGGTCCTGCAGCTCCTTGATGAGCGGCTTGACGTCGAGGCCGGGCGCGACGACGCCGAAGAGCCGGGCCAGCCGGGAGATCTGCTTGAGGTCGGAGATCAGTGCCTTGGCCGCGCCCGGGTACTGCAGCTTGACGGCGACCTCCTGGCCGTCCTTCCACGTGGCCCGGTGCACCTGGCCGATCGACGCCGAGGCGGCGGGCTTGTCGGCGAACGTCGGGAACTTGTCGCGCCACTCCGAGCCGAACTCGGTGGCCATGACGCGGTGGACCGTCGCGGGCGGCATGGGCGGTGCGGAGTCCTGCAGCTTGACGAGCGTCTCGCGGTAGGGGCCGATGAACTCCTCGGGCAGGGCGGCCTCGAAGATGCTCATGGCCTGGCCGAACTTCATGGCCCCGCCCTTGAGCTGCCCGAGCACGCTGAAGATCTGATCGGCCGTGCGGCGCTGCACCTCGTCGAGCACGAGGTTGGCGGGCGTGCCGACGATCCGCTTGCCGAGGCCGAGCGTCGTCCGTCCCGCGAACCCGACCGGCAACGACGCCAGACGGGCGGTGCGAGCGAAGGTGCTGCCGCTGATGGGGCGGCTCCTGTCGGGGTCCTTCTCGGGGTTGTCGGGCACGTCGTCAGGATAGTCCGGCCAGCGCACTATGCCGCGTTGAGCAGATCGCACGAGCACCGGTGGTGGAACGCGACGTTCCACACGGCGCGCTGGTCGTGCCCGGGGCCGACGACCAGGCACCGGCCGACCGTACGGGGCAGGTCGCCGTCGAGCACGGCCATGATCTCGGCGGCGACCTCGACCGCGGCGGCATGCGCGGTGAGGCCAGCGAGGGCGGTGGGTCGCGCGTGCGGCGGGCGCTGGCCGAGCTGGTGGACGAGCGCCGGCCAGGCCGGGTCCCAGTCGGCCCTGTGCAGGTCGTGGCACGAGACGCACGGCGTGCGACCGGGACGGACGAACGGCCCGATGCGCACCCTGTCCTCGTCGATGACGACGGGCAGGTGGTCGAGGCCCAGCACCGAGGCCTGCTCGTAGACCGACCGGGAGGCCTCGCCGTACGAGATGACGACCAGCAGCTCGGGCTCGCCGGGGGACAGGTCGACGAGCCCGGACGAGGCGAGCGCCGCGCGCGTCGCGGCGACGAGGTCGGACGCGCCGGCCGATGCCACGAAGCCGACGGCCCGTGCGGCGGGTCGGCGCGGCTCGACCTCGGCCGCGTCGACGACGGCTCCGGCGGCGCGCAGGCTCGCGAGCACCTCGCGGACGTCGTCGGTGAGCTCGGGGATGTCGTGAGCGGCCATCACGGCGAGGCGGTCGACGTCCCGCACTCCGTCGAGCAGCCGCAGCAGCGCCACGAGCCCGGGTCGGTCGTCGACCACGATGCCGGGCGACGTGCCGACCTGCAGGTGCGTCGCGTCGCGCCGCAGCAACGGGGCACCGGGGCGCAGGGCGGGTCGGAAGATCATGCCGACAGCGTCGTCCCGGCTGCTCCCCGTGGCGAACGGGTCGTCCACAGCGCGGTCGAAACCGCTGCGATCGCGGCACGGGTACGGCGCGACGCGCCGGGTGCGAGCGGCGCAGGTTCCGCGCGATACTGCCCGTCACGCGTAGTCTGACAGTGACCTGCATCACATCAAGGAGACTGTCATGGCTGAAACATGGAGCGGCGAGTTCTACTGCGTCAAGTGCAAGGACAAGCGCGAGACGTCCGGCGAGGTCCACGTCAGCGACAAGGGCACGCGGATGGCCAAGGGCGTCTGCCCGGTGTGCGGCACCAAGCTCAACCGGATCCTGGGCAAGGCCTGAACAGACACGACGACGGCTCCCGGCCGCGTTCGTCTTCCCCAAGCGAGCGCGGCCGAGGGCCTCGATGGAGCATGACCGTAGGGCGTCGCGTGCGCTCCCGTCAACCGACTTCACCGAACTGTTGTCCACGCTTGTGGATAACCATGGGGACAACGTGTGGGGCGCGCCGTGGGACGTGTGGACGAGGACGTGCACAACCTGTGGACGAACTGGGGACCACGGCAGCGGCAAGCCCCTGACCTGCGGTTCAGCATGCATCCTCCTGTGCACAACTATTGCTGACGGGGCCCGGTAGATTGGTCCCGTGAGCGAGGTCGAGATCCGTCGCAGCGCCCGGCGCAAGCGCACCGTGCGGGCCTATCGGGAGGGCGACAAGACCATCGTCCTGATGCCGGCCAACCTGTCGAAGAAGGTCGAGGACGAGCACGTCCGATCGCTCGTGGCACGGCTCGACCAGCGCGAGCAGCGGGTGCGGCCGAGCGATGACGAGCTGCTGTCCCGCGCGTCCCACCTCTCGCGCACGTGGCTCGACGGCGAGGCCGTCCCGTCGTCGGTGCGGTGGGTGACGAACATGGATCAGCGGTGGGGCTCGTGCTCGAGCGACGACCGCAGCATCCGCATCTCGCACCGGCTCAAGGGCGTGCCCACGTACGTGCTCGACTACGTGCTGGTGCACGAGCTGGCGCACCTGATCGAGCCCAACCACGGCAGGGGCTTCTGGACGCTCGTCGCCGCCTACCCCGACGTCGAGCGCGCTAAGGCCTTCCTCGAAGGCGTGTCGTGGCAGCAGCGATGAGGTCGCGCACCGACTGATCGGTCCCCTCGGGCAGGTCGTCGGCCGCGAACCAGGCAAGGTCGTCCGACTCGTCGCTGATGACCTCCTGCGCGCCCGCAGGTGCCACGGCGACGTACTGGACGTCGAGGTGGTGCGAGGGTCGGATCGGTCCGCACGAGGGAACCTCGTGAAGCGACAGCAGCACGGGCTCGCGGTCGATGGCGAGGTCGGCGATGCCGCTCTCCTCGCGCCCCTCGCGCAGCGCGGCCTGCGCGAGTGTCTCGTCGACGGGCTCGCAGTGCCCGCCCGTCTGCAGCCACCGGCCGAGCCGCCGGTGCAGCGTCAGCAGCACGCGGGAGTGATCGGCCGAGACGATCAGCGCACTCGCCGTGAGGTGATCGGGATGGCAGTCGCGGCTCATGGCGTCGGCGTGGCGCTCGAGGTGGTCGAGGTAGACCTGCCGAAGCCGTCGCTGCTCGGGATCGGACGACGACCAGCTGGTCAGGACGTCGTGCGCGTCGTCACGCAGCGTCACGCGGTCGGGCCTGCGCCGTCGCCCTTGCCATCGTCGTCCTGGCCACCGTCGAGCAGCTCGCCGAGCTCGGCGTCGAAGTCGTCGTCGCCCTGCGACCGCTTCTCGCCCTGCGCGAAGCCGAGCGGGTCGTCGAGGTCGGACGCGGCGGGCATCAGGTCGGGGTGGCCCCACACGGCGTCGCGCGCCTCGGCGCCCTGGCGATCGCGCAGCGCGGCCCAGAGCGTCGTGGCCTCGCGCAGCTTGCGGGGGCGCAGCTCGAGCCCCACCAGGGCGGCGAACGTCTGCTCGGCCGGTCCGCCGGTCGCCCGACGGCGACGCATCGCCTCGGCGAGCGGGGTCGCAGCCGGCATGCGTCCAGCGGTCGCCTGGGCGACGACCTCGTCGACCCAGCCCTCGATGAACGCGAGCAGCGTCTCGAGCCGGTCGACGGCCCGCTGCTGCTCGGGGGTGCGCTCGGGCTCGAACATCCCGCCAGCGAGGGCCTCCTGGATGTCCTCGGGGCGGGACGGGTCGAGGCCCCTCATCTGCGACTCGATCGCCGCGACGTCGATGCGGGTGCCCCGGCCGTACTCCTCGATGGCCCCGACCAGCGCCGAGCGCAGCCAGGGGGAGTGCTGGAAGAGCCGGTGGTGCGCGCACTCGCGCAGGACGACGTAGAGGAGCACGTCGGACGCAGGGTGCTCGAGCCCCTCGCCGAACGCCTCGACCCCGGCAGGGATGACCGCTGCGACGCGATCGCGTCCGAGCGGGAGGCCGATGTCGGTGGACGAGACGACCTCACCGGCGAGCCCGCCGAGCGCCTGACCGACCTGCTGGCCGAACATCGCGCCGCCGGCCTGCGACAGCATGCCCATGAGCGGGCCGGCCATCGCCTTGGCCTCCTCCGGCAGGGCTTCGCCCATGGCCTTGACGACGTGCTGGGCGATGGGCTCGACGAGCTGCTGCCACGTGTCGGCCGTCTCCTCGATCCAGTGCGCCTTGCTCCAGGCCGTCGCCGAGGTGGCTCCGGCGGGGAACGAGGTGGCGGTGTCGAGCCACATCTCGGCGAGCCGGGCGGCGTCGTCGACGGCGCGCTGCTGGGCCGAGGTGGGCGACGGGTCGGGACCGGCCGCCGCGAGGGTCTGGCGTGCGACGTCCTTGGCGAGCTCGAAGTTGACGCTGCCCTCGTGCGGGGCGAACATCTTCTGCATCTGGCCCATGATCTGGTTCATGTCGATCTGGCCGCTCGAGAACGCGCCGAAGATCTGCTCCATCGGCGTGCCCTTGAAGGGGTTCTGGGCGTCGTCCTTGTCGTCATCGGCCATGCGTCAACACTACCGAGTGCGGCCAGCGGCTCCACGCAGATCGTGTTCGCCCTACGATGAATCTCCATGACCGTTGTTCGCCTCGTCGACATCCGCGAGAGCCCCCTGAGCCTCGACGAGGTCTACGCCGCGGTGACCGATCCGGCGGCGGGTGGCATCTGCCTGTTCGTCGGCACGGTGCGCGACCACGACGGAGGGCAGGCCGTCTCTGCCCTGGGCTACTCGTCGCACCCCACCGCCGTCGCTCGGCTGCGCGACGTGGCCGAGCGCATCGCGGGGGAGTGCGACGTCGTGGCGCTCGCGGGCGTCCACCGCGTCGGTGACCTGGCGATCGGCGATCTCGCGGTCGTCGTCGGTGCGTCGGCGGCCCACCGTGCGGACGCCTTCGAGGCCTGCCGGCGGCTCATCGACGAGCTCAAGGCAGACGTGCCGGTGTGGAAGCACCAGACATTCGTCTCGGGCGAGGCGGAGTGGGTCCATCCCGATCAGCCCGCGTAGCGCGGAGGTTGGCATCGTTCACTAGGATTCACCCGTGTCCGACCCCACACGGCTGAGCCGTCGCTACTCGACGATGGTCGTGGCGACGATCTCGCTCATCGTGCTGACGTGCGTGGCCTACCTGATCCCGGTGCCCTACGTCACGATGCGACCGGGCCCGGCGTTCGACACGCTCGGGAAGTTCGACGACCAGCAGATGTTCACCTTCGGCGACGGGGTCAAGACCTACCCCACCTCGGGATCGCTCGACTTCACGACGGTGTCGGTGACGCGCGCCGACAGCAAGGTGTCGCTCGTCGACGCCGTCACGTCGTGGTTCGACCGCGACGTCGCGGTCGTGCCCAAGTCGCTGGTCTACCCCGACAACCAGACGGCCCAGCAGTCGACCGCGGCCTCGGCCGCGCAGCTCGATGGGTCCAAGGACGCCTCGCGCGTCGCGGCCCTGCGTGCCGCCGGCTACACGGTCGCCGAGCGGCCGCAGGTCGCGGGGCTCACCGAAGGCGGTGCCGCGACCGACTTGCTCGAGGTCGGCGACGTCATCACGCAGGTCGACGGCACCGCCGTCGCCACGTCGGAGCAGGCCGTCGGCATCATCGGGGCCAAGAAGCCCGGCGACGTCGTCTCGATCACGGTCGAGCGCAAGGGTGCGACCAAGACCGTCGACATCACGACCCGTCCAGCCGACGACGACCCCGCCGTGCCCCGCATCGGCGTCTCGCTCGGCACCAAGTACACGTATCCCGTCAAGATCGACAACAACGTCGGCCGCGAGATCGGCGGCCCCAGCGCCGGCACGATGTTCGCGCTGGCGATCTACGACAAGCTCACCCCCGGCGAGCTGACCGGCGGCAAGAAGATCGCCGGCACCGGTGAGATCACCGCCGACGGAGTCGTCGGTCCGATCGGTGGCGTCCGGCAGAAGATGCGCGGAGCCGCCAACGCCGGGGCGTCGATCTTCTTGGTGCCGCAGGCCAACTGCGACGAGGCCACCGACGGCGACGACGACGGCCTCAAGCTCGTCAAGATCACGAAGCTCGCCGATGCGATCTCCTCGCTCGAGGCGCTCGCCACGAACCCCGACGCGAAGGTGCCCGCATGCAGCTGATGCCCGACTCGCCGCTGCGGCGCGCCGCGCTCGAGGTCGAGTCCCACGTCGCCGCCGAGGGCTGGGACCAGTCGCCCCGCCTGTTCGCGCTCGTGGCGACGGCCGACCTCATCGCCCACGAGCCGGCCCTCGCCGACCAGCTGCCGGCCGAGCCGGGCAGCATCACGCCCGTCGAGCAGGAGCTCGACCACTCCCGTGAGCTCGAGGACCTGCTCACCGAGATCGAGTGGCCCGACGCCGTGATCGGCTGCGCCGCCGTCATCGAACGCATCATGCTCCCGCCCGAGGCCGAGGAGTCGCTGCCCGACGACCCGGAGGCGATCGTCGCCGCTGCGGCCGCGCATCCCGACCGACAGGAGGTGCGCCTCGTGGCAGCCGTCACCCGTGCCGGCCTGTCGCACAGCGCCGTCCGCGCCCGTGAGCCCGAGGAGGCCGCCCTCCTCGAGGGCCCCGATCTCGTCCCCGGACTGATCGAGCACCTCCGCGGCACCCTGACATAGAGTCTTGATCCACCCCTACCCAGGAGACCCGTGAGCGACATCTTCGGAACACCCCGACCTCGACAGCCGCGTCCTCCTGCCGGCCGCCGTCAGAAGGTCCTGGTCCCGACCCTGATCACGCTGGCCGTGCTGCTGTTCCTGGGCTCGATCTTCACGAGCGTCTGGACCGACCGGCTGTGGTTCAAGTCCGTCGGCTACAGCGATGTGTTCCGCAGCATCCTGTTCACCCGCATCTCGATGTTCGTGTCGATGGGGCTGATCTTCGGACTCTTCGTCATGGTCAACCTGTACCTGGCGTTCCGCACCCGCCCCGAGTCGGTGCCGGTGCGCCGCGACGACCCCGCCTACCGCTACCGCCTCGCCCTGACGCCGATCATCCGTCCGATCGGCATCGGCGTCTTCGTCGTGCTGACGGCGTTCAGCGGATCGGTCGGCGCCAGCCACTGGGACACGTTCAAGACGTGGCGCAATGCCACGCCGTTCGGCATCAAGGACCCGCAGTTCGGCAAGGACGTCGGGTTCTACACGTTCGACTACCCGTGGTGGCGCTTCATCACCTCGTTCTCGTTCGCGATGATTATCGTGACGGTGCTCGCGGTCGTGTTCGTCAACTACGTCTACGGCGGCATCCGCATCGCGGGCCGTGGCCCGAAGCTCACGCGCTCCGCGCAGATCCACCTGTCGGTGCTGGTGGGCCTCGGCATCCTGACCCGCGCCGTGTCGTACTACCTCGACCGCTTCGGGCTGCTGGTCGCCAACGGCGGGCTCGTCGACGGCGGCACGTTCACCGACATCAACGCACGCATCCCCGCCAAGAACATCCTGATCTGGGTGGCGATCGCCTGTGCCCTGCTGTTCTTCGCCTCGATCTTCATCCGCTCGTGGGCGCTGCCGGCGATCGGTCTCGGGCTGCTCGCGGTCTCCTCCATCCTCCTGGGCGCGATCTGGCCCGCGATCATGCAGGGCTTCCAGGTCAAGCCGTCCGAGCCCGACAAGGAAGCGCCCTACATCGCGCGCAACATCGAGGCGACCAGGCAGGCCTATGACGTCGCCGACACCCAGGTCGAGTCGTACAGCGCGACGACCGACCTGACGCCCGAGGCGCTCGCGGCGTCCGCCGAGTCGCGCGTCAGCACCCGCCTGCTCGACCCGACGCTCATCTCGGACGCCTTCGAGCAGTTGCAGCAGGTGCGCGGCTACTACTCGGTGCCCAAGACGCTCGACGTCGACCGTTACACGCTGCCCGGCGAGACCCGTCCCCAGGACACCATCATCGCGGCGCGCGAGCTCAACCTCAGCGGTCTGCAGGCCAACCAGCGCAACTGGGCCAACGACCACACGGTCTACACGCACGGCTACGGCATCATCGCCGCACGAGGCAACCAGCGCGGACCCAACGGCGAGCCGGTCTTCACGGCCAGCGACATCCCGCAGTCGGGTGAGATCGAGACCTCGATCCCGCCGCGCATCTACTTCGGCGAGCAGTCGCCGTCGTACTCGATCGTCGGACGACCCAAGGGTTCCGCGCCGATCGAGGTCGACATCCCGCGTGGTGGCTCGGCCTCCAGCGACAGCGACAGCGACACGTCCAACGTCACGCAGAACACGTACGACGGCAAGGGTGGCGTGCCGGTCGGCAACCTGTTCCACAAGGTGCTGTACGCCTTCAAGTTCGCCGAGCCCAACATCGTCCTGTCGGGCCGCGTGAACGCCGACTCCAAGATCCTGTACGACCGGGAGCCCCGCGACCGGGTCAAGAAGGTCGCGCCGTGGCTGACGGTCGACGGCGACACCTACCCGGCCGTCGTCGACGGTCGCGTCGTGTGGATCGTCGACGGCTACACCACGAGCAACTCCTACCCGTACTCCGAGCACCGCTCGCTGCGCGAGGCCACGGCCGACACGCTGACCGATGGCAACGCGCAGGCGGCACTGCCAACCGACCAGGTCAACTACATGCGCAACTCCGTCAAGGCCGTCGTCGACGCCTACGACGGCACGGTCAAGCTCTACGAGTGGGACACCAAGGACCCCGTGCTCAAGACCTGGAAGAAGGTCTTCCCGGGCGTCATCGAGTCCAAGAGCTCGATCAGCACCGCGCTGCTCGAGCACCTGCGCTACCCGGTCGACCTGTTCAAGGTGCAGCGCGACGTGCTCCAGCGCTACCACGTGACCGACGCGCAGACGTTCTACGAGGACGGCGAGCGCTGGAAGGTGCCCGAGGACCCGACGGCCCCCGCCAGCTCGCGTGCCCTGCAGCCGCCGTACTACCTGTCGACGGCGCGTCCGGGCGAGACCGATCCCAAGTTCTCGGTCACCAGCGTCTACCTGCCCAACAGCCGGCAGAACCTCGCGGCGTTCGTGTCGGTCAACTCCGAGGCGACCGACACCGAGAACTTCGGCAAGATGCAGATCCTGCAGCTGCCGAGCGAGACCCAGATCCCGGGTCCGAGCCAGATCGCCAACTCGTTCCAGACCGACCGTGGTGTCACCCAGGCGCTGTTGCAGTTCGAGCAGTCGCGGGAGGCGCGCATCCTGCGCGGCAACCTGCTGACCCTGCCGGTCGGCGGCTCGCTGCTGTACGTCCAGCCGGTCTACATCCAGCGCAGTGCGTCCGAGGGGTCGTTCCCGGTGCTCCAGTTCGTCGCGGCGACGTTCGGCGAGTCGGTCGGCTTCGGCACGACGCTCGACGAGGCGCTGAAGGTGGCGCTGGGCATCGAGCAGGGCACGACGCCCCCCGCGGAGGACGGCGAGGGCGACACGCCCGACCAGCCCACCGACGGCGGGGGTGGCGGAGGCGCTGACACGCCTGCCAAGACGACGGCGCAGTGGCTCGCGGAGGCGTCGGCCGCCTACAACGATGCGCAGGCTGCGCTCGAGAAGGGCGACCTGGCCGGCTACCAGAGCAAGATCAACGCGATGAACACCGCGATCGAGGGGGCCCAGGACAGCCTGGGAACCGCCAAGTAGCACGTTCGTAGACAGCAGGAGCCCGGGACCGATGAGGTCCCGGGCTCCTGCTGTCTACGGCCGGTTGGTTCCGCCGTCCGTCAGACGAGGTAGTGAAACATCGGGCTGCCGGGCGGCACCTGCTCGACGCCGAGCTGGCTGTCGTCGAGGCGCGCGAGCAGGCCGGGCAGGTCGTTGCGGTCGGCGAGCTCGATGCCGATCAGGGCCGGACCGTTCTCACGGTTGTTGCGCTTGACGTAGTCGAACAGGGTGATGTCGTCGTCGGGGCCGAGGACGTCGTCGAGGAACCGGCGCAGCGCTCCCGGCTCCTGCGGGAAGCTGACCAGGAAGTAGTGCTTGAGGCCGCGGTGGATCAGCGAGCGCTCGAGGATCTCGCCGTAGCGGCTGACGTCGTTGTTGCCGCCGGAGACGACGCACACGACGGTCGACCCCGGCTCGATCTCCAGGCCGTCGAGGGCGGCGGTCGCCAAGGCCCCGGCGGGCTCGGCGATGATGCCGTCGGACTGGTACAGCCGCAGCATCTCGGTGCACAGGTGCCCCTCGTCGACCGTCACGATGCCGGCACCGGCGTCCCGCACCAGCGGATACGTGTGCTGCCCGACCGTGCCGACCGCGGCACCGTCGACGAAGGGGTCGACCGACTCGAGCGGCACAGGCCGGCCCGCGTCCATCGCTGCTGTCATCGATGCCGCGCCCATCGGTTCGGCCCCGACGGTGCGCGTCGCCGGGTGCCGATCGGCCAACCAGGTGCCGATGCCGGCGATCAGTCCGCCGCCGCCGACGGGCAGCACCACGACATCGGGTGCTGACCCCAGCTGCTCGACGATCTCGGGGGCGACGGTGCCCTGCCCGCTGATCGTGCGCGGGTCGTCGAAGGCCGGCACCATGACGGCTCCTGACGCGTCCGAATCGAGCTGTGCCGCCCACAGGGCGTCCTCGTAGGAGTCGCCGACCACGATGACCTCGACGTCGGTGCCTCCCAGCGTGACGATGCGCTCACGCTTCTGGCGCGGCGTCGTGCCGGGGACGAAGATGCGGCCGTGCACCCCGAGCCGCTGGCACGCCAGCGCGACGCCCTGCGCGTGGTTGCCGGCGCTCGCGCACACGACACCCCGCGCCCGGGCGTCGTGGTCGAGCTGCACGATGAGGTTGTAGGCACCGCGGATCTTGTACGAGCGGACGGGCTGGAGGTCCTCGCGCTTGAGCCACACCTGCGCGCCCGTCGCTTGGGATAGACGCGCGTTGAGCTCGAGCGGGGTGCGGCTGACGACCTCGGCGACGCGGGCGGCCGCGGCGTCGATCGTGGCGGCGGTGACGGGGGAGGGGACGGCGTTGCTCACGTCGACCCACGCTAGACCTGCCCGTTCCATCACCCCGTGGAGGACCCGATTTGGCCTGCCGGACACGCACCTGTAATGTTGTCTTCAGCGACGCGGGGTGGAGCAGCTCGGTAGCTCGCTGGGCTCATAACCCAGAGGTCACAGGTTCAAATCCTGTCCCCGCTACCAATCGAAATTGTCCGGAACTTGAGGCGAAGATTAGTCTCTCGTTTCGGACTTTTTCGTTTCATGGCCTGTACCTGACCCTCGCGCTCGTGCAGATGTACGTCTGCGGCTCTGCGACCCACACGGGACGCCAAGCTGATTGCGCCTTGAGCTGAAGGAGCGGGCGGCTCCGCTAGTCGGTGAGTTCGACGCCAGCGAAGGCGCGGACAACGGCGGCCTCGGTCAGACCGACGAGCGTCTTGCTGAGGGGTGACGTGTTGCCGGGAGTCGCTTCGATCTTGCTGTCGCGGAAGATCTGGATGCCCGCGGCGCTCATGAACCCGTACTCGCCGGGTTCTGCGGGGTCGTCGACTGCCAGCAGCACCCGGTCGCCGACTTGCAGCCAGGGCCATCCTTCGTACGTGAACGGGATCTTCTTGCCGTCGCGGATGATCCAGCCGGGAGTGACGACCTGGAACTTCTTGAGGTCTTTCTTGCCGGCGAGGTTCTTGCTGACCGTGACGGTGATCGTGCGCCGAAGTTCCTCGGTGCTGTGTTCGCCGTCGCCTTGTGGAGCTGACGGGCCGTCCTCCTCGGCCGTGATCTGGCCGAGAACGACGTTGACCGCGGACATGGATCGAAGATCCTTGAACTGAGTGCCGAAGTCAGCGGATGCGTACTCGACTTCTGCCACTGGGGCCGTGGGGGTCGGGATGGATGACTGGACGGCAGCTGTTCGGTCAGCGTCACTAGGGCTAGTGGCCCCGCCGCAGGCACCGAGAAGTGTTGCCACCACGAGCGCCGGTGTGATCTTGAGGAACAGATTCTTCATCGTCTTCTCCTTGGTCATCAGTACGGTCCGCTGTTCTGCATGTGGTAGGCGTTGTGGGAATTGAGGTGTCCCGTGTAGTTCCCTTCGACCTTGCCGCTGATGAGGCAGCCGTAGGTCGCAATCGAGTAGTTGTATGGGTCGCGGTGATGCAGGCCGACGCTGTGACCGGTCTCGTGACACGCGACCTTCTTTCGCAAGCTCTGCCACATGCTGGGAAACGCGTGATTGAAACGGACGTGAGCGTGGGAGCAGTAGCCTCCGCCAGCAAGCGTCGAGCAGAAGTACGAGCCCATGACGTCGGCACCGATTCCGTCATCACGCAGGTAGTGCACGTCAGCGTCCGCGTGGGAGCCGTAGTACGTCTGCCACTCAGACAGCGGGTCGTACTCCTCCGTGCGCGCAGCGCGGACACCGTCTTTCCACACCTCAGGCAGGTTCGCGTCGTAGTAGGTGTAGATGTTCTTGTTCGTCTGCCAGCACACTTCCTGGTTCGACGCGCAGCCGTCGTAGTCGAAGTTGTCGGCCTGGGCGGGTGTGGGTGCCCCCAGCGAGGCCGTCAAGGCGATGAGCCCAGCGCCGACAAACGTCCGGATCTTCGTGCCCATCATCCTCATACCGTTCCCCTTCGCGACGACGTGTCGCCACCATGGCCTACCACCAACCCGCTGTCTCGCTTTCGAAGCAGTCAGATCTTCCGAGGCAGGAAAGTTGTGACCGAGCTGATAACTGTTGATGTCAGTTACACGCGCTTGGTCTTGATTGTGGGCAGCGGACAAGCGTTCGGACGAGGAACTGCCGCCCGAATAATCATCGGCGTCGAGGGCGGCAGGTGGGACTGCTGCACGATCAGGTGACGCAGGACCTTCCGGGTGGCCTGTATGTCGTGCGCCGAGTTGAGGACGTTCAGCACGGTCGCTTTGGATACTCCAACTTTTGATGGCACTGCGCGACTGCTCTCTCCGCGCTGGCACAGCCCGACCAGTGACGCCTGCTCGATCGTCGTCGATGGACCGTCCGACGCACAGGCCATGGACTGACCGACTGGTACAGTTCTGGCATGTCGCCGGCTGAGGGGTCTCTCGCAGTGCGTCGGCGCTGGTTGGCCTTGGTCGTCCTGATGCTTGCCACCCTCTTGCTGGCCATCGACGCCACGGTGCTGGCTCTCGCGGTGCCGTCGCTGACGGCGAGCCTGGCGCCGACCGCCGAGCAGGTGCTCTGGATCGGGGACATCTACTCCGTGGCGCTGGTCGGCCTGCTCGTGCTGATGGGCAACTTGTCCGACCGGTTCGGACGCAAGAGGGTGCTGCTGCTGGGAAGTGCCGCATTCGGCGCGGCCTCGGTGCTTGCGGCGTTGTCGACCTCCGCGGAGATGCTGATCGTCGCTCGACTGCTGCTCGGGGTCGCTGGCGCCACGCTCATGCCGTCGACGTTGTCGTTGATCCGCAACATCTTCGACGATGACGCCGAGCGAACCCGCGCGATCGCCCTGTGGTCCGTCGCGATCGGCGCCGGCTCTGCTGTCGGTCCGCTGGTCGGCGGCGTCCTGCTCGAGCACTTCTGGTGGGGATCAGTCTTCCTGATCAACGTCCCGATCATGGTCGTGGTCATCGTGAGCGGCGTGCTGCTGCTGCCGGAGTCGAAGAACCCCGATCCCGGACGCTTCGACGCGTCCTCGGCCGTGCTGTCCGTCGTCACCATCGTCTGCGGGGTCTATGCCGTCAAGCATGTGGTCGATCACGGTGTCGACGCCCGGCTGCTGGTGACTGTCGTCCTGGCGGTCCTGGCCGGTGTCGTCTTCATCCGCCGGCAACGACGGCTGGCCCATCCGCTGGTCGATCTCGACCTGTTCGGCTACCGGCCCTTCGCGGGCGCGGTCTTCGCCAATCTCATCGCCATCTTCGCGCTGGTCGGGCTGTTGTTCTTCTTCTCGCAGTACCTGCAGCTCGCCCGTGGCATGAGCCCCCTCGAGGCCGGGCTCGCGGAGCTGCCGGTGACGCTCGCATCCATCGTCGTGGTGCTGATCATCGCGGCGATGGTCAGGCGCATCGGGCGTGGACGGTCGATCGCGACAGGGTTGGGCTGTGCGTCACTGGGACTGACCGCGACAGCGTTCACGGTCGGCAACGCGCACTTCGTGTGGCTGGCGCTGGCGCTCGTGCCGATCGGGCTCGGGATCGGGGTCGCGATGACGCTGGCCGCCGACGTCATGCTGTCCGCTGTGCCTCCCGCCAAAGCCGGCGCCGCGTCGGCCATCACCGAGATGGCCAACGAGCTCGGTGTGGTGCTGGGCATCGCGGTGCTCGGGTCGTTCCTCTCGCTGATGTACCGCAGCGGTCTCTCGGTGAGTGATGCGACGGACGCCGGGACCCGCGCCCGAGTCGAGGACTCCTTCGCCTCGGCCACGGCGGTGCTCGATCCGGGCTCGCCTGCCTATGCCGCGGCCCGTACGGCCTTCGTCGACGCGGTGCAGACGACGTCCCTCGTCGCCGCCGTGATGACGCTGGCGGCGGCAGCGGTGGCGTGGCGACTCATCCCGGTCGGACGGGACGCCGCCGTCCCGGTCGCGGACGCGTAGGGTCGGCCGCATGGGTCGCACGACGGGTCGTTCGCCGGCCGACACACGCCGCGACATCCTGGCCGCTGCGGCCGCAGCGTTGGTGCAGAAGGGGCGCTCGGCGAGCCTGAGCGACATCGCCAACGGGGCAGGAGTCACCAAGGGCGGCCTGTTGTATCACTTCGGCTCCAAGGACGAGCTTCTCGCTGCGCTGGCTCGCGACCTGTTCGCGTCCTACGACCGCCTGCTGCAGTCGATGCTCGATCCGGACGACGACGAGCCCGGACGGCTCTGCAGGGCCTACATCCGGTCGAGCTTCGTCCCGTGGTCGCCCAGCGAACCAGGTTTCATGGACCACATCGTGCTCTCGGCCCTGATGATCGAGCCGCACGTCGCCGAGATCACGAACGAGTTCACCGTCCGGCTGGACGAACAGCTGCTCGACGACGGACTTCCGGCGGACGTCGTCGACCTGATCGTCGCCGCTGCTGACGGTGCCTCGATGCAGCCCCTGTGGTGGACGGAGGCGCCGGTCGAACGCCGTGCCGAGCTCGAGCAGAGGCTTCTGGCCATGACCGTCGTCCACTGACTCCGGTCAGGCGGACGATCCCGGCAGCTGCGCACCGTGGCGTGTCGGCGACGACTCCTCGAACAGCAGCAGCGTCCGTGTGCTGATGACGCCGTGGATGCCCTGGATCTGGTCGAGCACGAGTCGCCGCAGATCTGCGTTGTCCCGCGCCCGCACCAGAAGGACGACGTCGAACTCTCCTCCGACGAGGGCGATGTGCTCGACTCCCTCGAGCGTCCGCAGCTCGGCATGGATGTCGCGCCAGTCCGGTTGGTTGACGTGCATCGTCACGTAGGCGGACGTCTTGAGGCCGCGTGCGACGGGGTCGACGACCGCGGAGAAGCCCGTGATGACGCCCGACTCGGTGAGCCGTTCGACGCGTGCGTAGGCGTTGGCGCGGGAGATGTGCACCTGTTCGGCGAGCTGGCGCATGGACAGTCGGCCGTCACGTTCGAGAGCACCGAGGATCCGCTGGTCGATCGCATCGAGTGTGGTGTCGGCCATACGTCTCGAACTCCTGGGGTCGGTCGTCCTGGGGTGGACGATTGGCGTGCGGACAGTCTATTCGACGAGACGACTTCTCGGCTTCGCGGCACTGCTGGCGTCCAGACGGTTCGAGAAGCCACGATGGAGCCATAAACCGACCGATCGTAAAGGAATGGCCGATGTCGCACGCTGACCTGCTACCGGCGGACGTCCCCGTCCAGCTGATCGATCCCGACGGTCGAGTCACGGCCTCAGCCGACGCCCTGCCGTCCCCTGAAGCGCTGCTCCGCGCGCACGAAGCACTCGTCATCGGACGACGCATCAACGACCAGGCGTACGCGCTGGTCCGGCAGGGCCGCTTGGCCGTCTACCCGTCGTCCCACGGCCAGGAGGCCTGCGAGGTGGCGGCGACGCTGGTGCTCGAGCAGCAGGACTGGCTGTTCCCCACCTACCGCGACACCGTGTCGATCGTCTCGCGCGGCGTCGACCCGGTCGAGGTGCTCGTGCTGCTGAAGGGCGACTGGCACTCCGGCTACGACCCCGTCGCCACCAAGGTCGCCCCTCAGGCCACTCCGCTCGCGACCCAGCTCCTGCACGCCGTGGGCGTCGCCCACGCGGCGACACTGCGTGGGGAGGACACGGTGGTCATGGCCATGTGCGGCGACGGTGCCACGAGCGAGGGTGACTTCCACGAGGCGCTCAACTTCGCAGCCGTCTTCAAGGCACCCGTCGTCTTCTTCGTGCAGAACAACGAGTTCGCGATCTCAGTGCCGCTGGCGCGGCAGAGCGTCGCGCCGTCGCTGGCCCACAAGGGGGTGGGCTACGGCGTGCGCGGCCAGCGCGTCGACGGCAACGACGTCGCCGCGCTGCTCTCGGTGCTCGGTGCAGCAGTAGAGGCCGCCCGGTCGGGCGAGGGTCCGCAGCTGGTCGAGGCGCACACCTACCGCATGCAGGCGCACACCAACGCAGACGACGCGACCCGCTACCGCACCGACGACGACGTCGAGGCGTGGCGCTCCCGCGACCCGCTGCTGCGCAGCGCCGCCTACCTCACGGCGCAAGGACTGCTGACCGACGATCGCGTGGCCGAGATGGACGAGAAGGCCGAGCAGGTCGCGGCCGCCATGCGCGCGGGCCTCATGGCCGATGTCCAACCGGACCCGCAGGAGCTGTTCCAGCACGTGTACGCCGAGCCCACGCCGCAGCTGCGGGAGCAGGCGGCCTTCCTCGCCGAGGAACTGAGTCGAGAGGACGCTGTCTGATGGCCGAGAACCCAGCAGGTCAGCACGAGAAGATCACGATGGCCCAGGCGCTCAACCGCGCGCTGCGCGACGCGATGACCGAGGACGACTCCGTCCTGATGTTCGGCGAGGACGTCGGACCACTCGGCGGCGTCTTCCGCATCACCGACGGCCTCACCGCGGAGTTCGGCGAGAACCGTTGCTTCGACACCCCGTTGGCCGAGTCCGGCATCGTCGGCATGGCCGTCGGCCTCGCGATGAACGGCATGCGCCCGGTCGTGGAGATGCAGTTCGACGCCTTCGCCTACCCGGCGTTCGAGCAGGTCGTCAGCCATGTCGCCAAGCTGCGCAACCGCACCAAGGGCAAGCTGGCGATGCCCATCACGATCCGCATCCCCTACGCCGGAGGCATCGGCGGGGTCGAGCACCACTGCGACTCGTCCGAGGCCTACTACGTGCACACGCCCGGACTGACCGTCCTGGCACCTGCCACCGTGGCCGACGGGTACGCGATGCTGCGAGCCGCGATCGCCTCGCCCGATCCGGTGGTGGTGCTCGAGCCCAAGAAGCTCTACTTCAGCAAGGACGAGGTCGACCTCGAGGTGCCCCAGCCGGGCATCGGCCGAGCCGTGGTCCGCCGGGAGGGCACGGACGCGACGCTGATCGCCTACGGCACGTCGGTGCCGCTGGCCCTGGAAGCAGCCGACGTCGCGGCAGCCGAGGGCCGCAGCCTCCAGGTGGTCGACGTGCGATCCCTGGTGCCGTTCGACGACGAGACGGTCTGCGCGGCCGTGCGCTCGACCGGCCGCGCCGTCGTCGTCGCCGAGTCGGCGGGTTTCGCGAGCGTCGCATCGGAGATCACCGCCCGGGTGACGGAGCGGTGCTTCCACCACCTCGCGGCACCCGTGCGACGAGTCACCGGCTTCGACATCCCGTACCCGCCTCCGAAGCTCGAGAGGTACCACCTGCCGAGCGTCGACCGGATCCTCGACGCCGTCGACTCCCTCCAGTGGGACGACGCATGAGCGCCCAGACCTTCACGTTGCCCGACCTCGGCGAGGGTCTCACCGAGGCCGAGATCGTCCGCTGGCTCGTCTCTGTGGGCGACGAGATCGTCGTGGACCAGGTGGTGGTCGAGGTCGAGACGGCCAAGTCGATCGTCGAGGTGCCCTCGCCGTACGCCGGTGCCGTGAGCATCCTGCACGCGGAGGAGGGCAAGACCCTCGACGTCGGCAGGCCGCTCATCTCGGTCGATGCCGGGGGCGCGCCGACCGCCGACGATGCCACTGCTGCTGAGGAGCAGTACCGCGAGGAGGAGCAGGCCGGCTCGGGCAACGTCCTGATCGGCTACGGGACGTCCGAGGCCCCGACGGGTCGGCGACGCCGTGCTCCGAGGTCGGCGGTCAGTCCCGTGTTCGAGCCCCAGGGGAGCCCGACCACGGGACCGCAGCGCGTGCCGCGGGTGACGTCGCCGCTCGTGCGCCGCATGGCTCGGGAGGCGGGCCTGTCGGTGGCCACCATCGTCGGCACAGGGCCGGACGGCCTCATCACCCGGCGTGACGTGCAGGCCGCCATCGCGGGCTCGCAGCCCGTCGCCGTCGTCGCTCCTGACGCGGCGCCTGCCGCGCCCGCCGCGCAGCCGAGCGTGCGCACCGGGCTCGAGATCGCCGAGCGGGTGCCGATGAGCGGCTTCCGCAAGGCTGTCTCGGCCGCACTGAGCCGTAGCCGCAGCGAGATCCCCGAGGCGACGGTGTGGGTCGACGTCGACTTCACCGAGCTCTTCGCCATGCGTGAGCTGTCGAAGGCCCGCGGTGCGGCGGTCCCGGGGCTGCTGGCCTACCTGGCGCGGTTCACCGTGGCGGCGCTGAAGACCTACCCCGAGCTCAACGGCGAGGTGGACGCCGAGCGCAACGAGCTGATCCGCTACGAGGGCATCAACCTCGGCATCGCGGTGCAGAGCGACCGGGGGCTCGTCGTGCCGGCCGTGCAGCGCGCAGACCGGCTCACGACCCTCGAGCTCGACGCCGCCCTGCGCGGCCTCACCGAGTCGGCACGGCAGGGCAAGTCGTCACAGACCGAGCTGACATCGGGGACCTTCACGCTCAACAACTACGGTGCCTTCAACGTCGACGGCAGTGCCGCGATCGTCAACCATCCGCAGGTCGCGATCCTCGGTTTCGGACGCATCATCGACCGTCCGTGGGTCGTGGACGGCCAGATCGTCGTCCGCAAGATCGGCCAGATGTCGTTCGTCTTCGACCACCGCGTGTGCGACGGAGGTGTCGCCTCCGGCTTCATGCGGCAGGTCGCGGACGCGATCGAGAGCCCCGCCCAGGCGATCAACCACCTCTGAGTCAGGAGCGCCACCATGACCGAACCCGTCGTGATCGACCGTGATGCTGCGGTTGCGACCGTCACGATCGACCGTGCCGACCGCCGCAACGCGCTCGACCGCCCGACGAAGATCGCGCTGCGCCGGGCCCTCGACGAGGTGGCGGCCGACCCGGCTGTGCGGGCGGTGGTGCTGACCGGGGCCGGGTCGGCGTTCTGCGTCGGTCAGGATCTCGGCGAGCACGCCGCGGCGCTCGAGGACGACGCAGGCACCGCCTTCGCGACGGTCGACGAGCACTACAACCCGATCGTCATGGCGCTGGCGACGATGCCGAAGCCCGTCATCGCGGCCGTCAACGGTATGTGTGTGGGGGCGGGCCTCGGCTTCGCGCTCGCGTGCGACCTGCGCGTGCTGGCTGCCGGTGCCAGCCTCGGCACGGCCTTCAGTGCGATCGGGCTGACGTGCGACTCGGGACTCTCGTCGACCTTGTCCCGGGCGGTGGGGGAGTCGCGGGCGAAGGAGTTGGTGCTGCTGGCCCGTCCGTTCTCGAGCGAGGACGCCGTCGCATGGGGCATCTCCGGTGAGGTGGTGCCCGGTGAGGACGTCCTGTCGTCCGCTCAGGCGCTGGCCACGCGGCTGGCAGCCGGCCCCACGGCTGCCTACGCCGCCTCGAAGAGGGCCATCGCCGACGCGTGGACGATGACCCTGCCCGAGGTGCTTCGCGCCGAACGTGCCGCCCAGCAGGCACTGGGCCTGACGGCCGACCACCAGGGTGCCGTCGCAGCGTTCCTGGCCAAGCAGAAGCCAGCGTTCACCGGACGGTGAACGCACACCACTCACCTGCGATGGAGAAGACCAGATGACCCACGCCCGTCCTCAGATCCGTGCCGAGGTGGCAGCGCTTCCGGCCTACAAGCCGGGCAAGAAGCCGGCCACATCGGGCCGGCCAGTCAAGCTGTCCAGCAACGAGAATCCGTTTCCGCCCCTCGACGGCGTCCTCGCCGAGGCGACCGCATGTCTGGAGGGCCTCAACCGGTATCCGGACATCGCAGCCGTCGAGCTCAGGACGGCGCTGGCCGAGTCGGTCGGGCTCGGTGCCGGCAACGTCGCGCTCGGCGCGGGTTCGGTGGCCGTGCTGTATCACCTGCTGTCTGCGGTGTGCGAGCCCGGCTCTGAAGTCGTCTACGCGTGGCGATCCTTCGAGGCGTACCCCATCGCCGCGGGTATCGCGGGCGCGAGGAGCGTCCAGGTGCCTCTTCGTCCCGACGCAACGCACGACCTGGATGCCATGCTCGCCGCCGTCAACGAGAAGACGCGCGTCGTCATCGTGTGCTCGCCGAACAATCCCACCGGAACGGTCGCGGATCGCCGCGAGTTCGAGCTGTTCCTGGCTGCCCTGCCCCGCGACGTGGTGTGCGTGCTCGACGAGGCGTACGTGGAGTTCGTGCGTGGCTCTGACATTCCCGAACCCGTGCACCTCCTGGCCCAGCACGAGAATCTCGTCGTCCTCAGGACGTTCTCCAAGGCCTACGGACTGGCCGGTCTGCGGGTGGGCTATTCCCTCGCGAGCGAAGAGCTGACCGAGGCCATGGCGAAGACCGCGATTCCCTTCGGCGTGACGCAGCTGGCGCAGACCGCGGCACTCGTCTCGCTGGGTCGGACGGACGACCTGCGCGACCGGGTCGACGCCATCGTCGAGGAGCGGGATCGGGTCGCCGCTGCGCTTCGCGGGCTCGGGTTGGCGGTGCCTGACGCCCAAGGCAACTTCGTCTGGCTCGCCCTGGGCGACGCCGCGTCCGACTTCGCCGGGACGTGCGAGCTCCAGGGGGTGGCTGTCCGGCCGTTCGACGGCGAAGGCGTGCGCGTCACGGTCGGCACCGTCGATGAAAACGACCGCCTGATCGCGCTGGCCGAGCAGTGGGCGGGGGCACCCGTCGGGGCGACGGCTCGCTCCTGACCGGAGGCAGAAGGCCCGACACCCAGCGGGTGTCGGGCCTTCGTGCGCACTGGTTCAGAGCGAGGTCTCGACGACCTCGCCGCTGAACATGACGGTCGACGCGACGTCGAACGTCTGCGCGTCCGCGGCGGTGGTGGCCATCTCGGGCGACTTCAAGGCCGCCTTGAGCGCGTCGCCGTCGTCGAACCACAGCTCGGCCACGAAGTACGGGGCCTCGGTCCCGAGCCCGCGGGGGTGCGACGTCGTGAAGCGACGCAGTCCGGGGAGCGCGGACGCCAAGGGCACGTGGACGTCGGCGTAGTGCTTCTCGAACTGCTCGGCGTCGGCCGGTGTCCCGTACTCGATCGTGATGCGGTGCATGGGTGTCCTCTCGGTGGTCTCTGGGTGGTCTGTGGGTGGGGTCGTTCAGCTGGCGAGCGTCTTGGCGACGAGCGTCAGCACGTCGTACGTCGCGACGGGCTGGCCCTCGGCGTTGGTGACGACGGCGTCCCAGCGCACCTCGCCGTAGTCGGCGCTGTTGCGGGGGCTGATCTGCTTGACCGTGAGGGTCACGTCGATCGTGTCGCCGGCCTTGACCGGGGTCAGGAACCGCAGGTCGTCGACGCCGAAGTTGGCGAGCACCGGTCCGGGGTTGGGCTCGACGAACAGGCCTGCGGCGATCGAGACCACGAGGTAGCCGTGGGCGACGATGCCACCGAACAGGGGGTTGGCCGCTGCGGCCTCGGGATCGGTGTGGGCGTAGAACGTGTCGCCGGTGAACTCGGCGAAGTGGCCGATGTCGTCCAGCGTGATCGTCCGGGACGCCGAGCGGATCGTGTCGCCGATCGTCAGCTCGGCCAAGCTCTTGCGGAACGGGTGCACGTCGTCGACGAGCTGCGCGGAACCCTTGGTCCACCGCCCCGTGATGGCCGTGAGCATGTCGGGGGACGCCTGGATCGCGCTGCGCTGCATGTGGTGCAGCACGCCACGGATGCCGCCGAGCTCCTCGCCGCCGCCGGCGCGTCCGGGACCGCCGTGCACCAGCACGGGCAGGGGAGAGCCGTGACCGGTCGACTCGGGCGCGTCGTCGCGGTCGAGCACGAGGATGCGTCCGTGCCACGGGGCCAGGCCGATCGTGACGGTGCGAGCGACCTCGGGGTCGTGGGTGACCAGCGAACCGGCGAGGCTGCCCTGGCCCTTCGCCGCCAGGGCGATCGCCTCGTCGAGCGAGTCGTACGTCAGCACCGTGCTGACGGGGCCGAAGGCCTCGACGTCGTGCGGCTCGGTCGCGCCGGCTCGTGCGCGCAGCAGGATGGGAGAGATGAAGGCGCCCGTCGAGGCGTCGCCGCCGACCACGTCGACCGCGTCGGGATCGCCGAACACGATCTCGGCCGAGCCGCGCAGGGCCTGGACGGCCTTGCGCACCTCGTCGCGCTGACCGAGACTCGCCAGGGCACCCATGCGGACGCCCTCGGCGGTCGGGTTGCCGACCGTGATCGTCGCGAGCCTGGCGCTGATGGCCTCGACCACGGCGTCGGCGATGCCGGACGGGACGATGGCGCGGCGGATGGCGGTGCACTTCTGGCCGGCCTTGACCGTCATCTCGGCCACGACGCCCTTGACGAACAGGTCGAACTCGGGATCGTCGGTCGCGACGTCGGGTCCGAGGATCGAGCAGTTGAGCGAGTCGGCCTCGATGCCGAGCTGCACGCCTCCGTGCAGCACAGACGGGTGCTGGCGCAGCGTCGCGCCCGTGGCGGCCGACCCGGTGAACGCCACCGAGTCCTGCGCGCCGAGCTGGTCGAGCAGGCCTTCGGGGCTCCCGCACAGCAGCTGCAGCGAGCCCTCGGGAAGGATCCCGGAGTCGATGATGCGCCGGACGACCGCCTCGGTCAGGTAGGCGCCGTCGCTGGCGGGCTTGACGATCGTCGGAAGCCCGGCCAGGAAGGCGGGGGCCAGCTTCTCGAGCATGCCCCAGACGGGGAAGTTGAAGGCGTTGATCTGCACCGCGACGCCGGGCCGCGAGGTGTACAGGTGCTGGCCCAGGAAGACGCCGGTCTTGCCCAGCTGCTCGGTGCCGCCGTCCAGGACGATCGTGTCGTTCGGCAGCTCGCGCGCGCCCTTGCTGGCGTAGCTGAAGACCGTGCCGATGCCGCCGTCGATGTCGACCTGCGAGTCCCGCAGCGTGGCACCGGTGCGGGCGGACAGCGCGTAGAGCTCGTCCTTGTCGCTGCCGAGGTGCTTGGCCAGCGACTTCAGCAGGCCGGCGCGTTGGTGGAACGTCAGCGCGCGGACGGCGGGGCCGCCGACACCCCTGGCGTGATCGACCATCGCGGCCAGGTCGAGGCCGGTCGACGAGATGCGCGCGACCTCCTCGCCGGTCGACGCGTCGAGCAGCGCCCGCCCTTCGTCGGGGGCGCTGTACCAGGATCCAGCCGCGTAGCTCTCGAGCAGTCTGCTCATGGAAAAACCTTTCGTTGACCGAATCTGATGTCGCGTGCAAGACTATTACAGACCGTTCGGTCAGTAAATGCCTTGCGACGACATTCTTGGAGGGGTCATGACGGTGGCACCGGAGCGGGACGAGCAGGAGCTGCTCGCGCAGTTCGAGTCGACGATCGGCCATCACGACCGCATCGAGCCGCGCGACTGGATGCCCGACGGCTACCGCAGGACCGTGGTGCGGCAGGTGGCCCAGCACGCCCACTCCGAGATCATCGGCATGCAGCCCGAGGGCAACTGGATCACCCGCGCGCCGTCGCTGCGACGCAAGGCCACGCTGCTGGCCAAGGTGCAGGACGAGGCCGGGCACGGGCTGTACCTCTACTCGGCGTGCGAGACGCTCGGTGTCTCCCGCAATGAGCTCACCGAGATGCTGATCAACGGCAAGCAGAAGTACTCGTCGATCTTCAACTATCCGACGCTGTCGTACGCCGATGTCGGCGTCATCGGCTGGCTCGTCGACGGCGCGGCGATCTGCAACCAGGTGCCGCTGTGTCGCACGTCGTACGGTCCGTACGGACGCGCCATGATCCGGGTCTGCAAGGAGGAGTCGTTCCACCAGCGCCAGGGCTACGAGCTGCTCGCCACGATGATGCGCGGTACCGACGAGCAGCGCGCGATGGTGCAGGAGTCGGTCGATCGGTTCTGGTGGCCCGCGCTGATGATGTTCGGCCCTCCCGACGATGACTCGCCCAACACGGCGCAGTCGATGGCCTGGGGCATCAAGCGCAACACCAACGACGACCTGCGTCAGCGGATGGTCGACATGACGGTCCCGCAGGCCAACGCCCTGGGCGTGACGCTGCCGGACCCGGACCTGAGGTGGAACGAGGAGCGTGAGGCGCACGACTTCGGCCAGCCCGACTGGGACGAGTTCAAGGACGTCATCAGCGGCAACGGTCCCTGCAACGCCCAGCGCATCGAACACCGACGGCGCGCGTGGGAGGACGGGGCCTGGGTGCGTGAGGCTGCCACGGCCTTCGCCGCACGGTCCGCCGGCGTGGCAGATCAGGCGACCACCACTGTCGTCGACGACGAGCTCGAGGGGTGCCCCCGATGGTGACCACGAACCCGTCCGCCGAGTGGCCTCTCTACGAGGTCTTCGTCCGCGGCAAGCGTGGACTCAACCACGTTCACGTCGGCTCGCTGCACGCGGCCGACGACGACATGGCCGTCCGGCACGCCCGCGACGTCTACACCCGCCGCAACGAGGGCGTCAGCATCTGGGTCGTGAAGGCCGTCGACGTCACGGCGTCCAGCCCGGATGAGAAGGATCCGATGTTCGCCCCCAGCGGCGACAAGGTCTACCGGCACCCGACGTTCTACGACATCCCCGACGACGTCCCCCACATGTAGGAGTGCGGACCCATGGTTGAACAAGTGGATCACGAGAGTGTCTATGACGGCCTGCTCGGCGGGGACGACTCGCAGTGGGCGTTCGGCACCGACTTCGAGGACCCGTTGGCGGGCGTGGACACGACGTTGCCCGAGGGCGTGGACGGCCACGACCTCGCGACGTACTGCCTGATGCTCGCCGACGACGCGCTCGTCATGTCGCACCGGTTGTCACAGTGGTGCAGCAAGGCCCCCGACCTCGAGGAGGACATCGCCCTGGCGAATGTCGCGCTCGATCTGCTCGGGCAGACCCGCCTGCTGCTGGCCCGTGCCGCAGCCGCCGACCCCTCGGTCGTGCCGGCCCTGCCGGAGGGCTCGCCGGTGCCGCCCGAGGACGCGCTGGCCTTCTTCCGCGGCGACCGCGAGTTCTTGAACGTGCGCCTGGTCGAGGCCGAGAACGGCGACTTCGGTCGCACGATGGCCAGGCTGCTGGTCTTCGCGACGTGGCGACTGGCGCTGTTCGAGCGCCTCGCGTCGAGCCGCGACCGGGTGCTGTCGGCCGTCGCGGTCAAGGGCGTCAAGGAGATGACCTACCACCGCGACTATGCCGCGCGCTGGTTCCTGACGCTGGCCCAGGGCACCGACGAATCGCGTCGCCGCGTGGTCGACGGACTGACCGCGATCTGGTCGTTGCACCACGAGCTGTTCGTGACCACCGACGTCGAGCAGTCCGTGGCCGACGCCGGCGTCGGCGTGGCGCCGCACCAGGTGGCCGACGAGGTCGACGTGCTGCTCGAGCAGGTCTTCTCGCTCAGCGGTGTCGAGCGGCCCACGGTCTCGCCGTTGGCCGGTGTTCGCGGCCGAACGGGACGCCACGGCCTGCACACCGAGGCGCTCAGCAAGCTGCTCGCCGAGATGCAGGTCGTGGCGCGCGCCCACCCGACGGGCACCTGGTGACGGCCGTGCAGACGGCACCGTCGCTGCAGCAGCGCGCCCACGACGTCGCCGCATCGGTGACCGACCCGGAGATGCCGATGCTCACCCTGGAAGACCTCGGGGTGCTGCGCGGTGTCGAGGTGACGGACGAGAAGGTCACCGTCACGATCACCCCGACCTACAGCGGCTGCCCCGCCATGGCGACGATGCGCGACGACCTCGTGCACCGGCTGCAGGACGACGGCTTCGGCGACGTCGAGGTGAGGGTGAGCCTCTCGCCGGCGTGGTCCACCGACTGGATCACCCCCCGGGGCCGTCGGGCGCTGACCGACCACGGCCTCTCCGCGCCGGGCCCGGCGCCGTCCCACGCGGGCCCCGTCCCGCTGTCGCTGCTGCCGAGACGTCGCGCGCTGACGTGCCCGCGCTGCGGCTCCGCCGAGGTCGAGCTCACGTCCGAGTTCGGGCCCACCGCCTGCAAGGCCCTCTACCGCTGTGCCGCGTGCCTCGAGCCGTTCGAGCACGTCAAGGAGATCTGAGATGACCGTCGACGAGACCGACTCGCGCTCCGCCTCACCCGCCCGTGCGGCTTTCCACCGCCTGACCGTCGCAGCCGTCGAGCGGCTGACGGACGACTCCGCTGCGGTCACGTTCGACGTGCCGGACGACCTGCGGGACGCCTTCGACTTCCGCGCCGGGCAGTCGCTGACGATCCGTCGACACGTCGAATCCTCGACAGGCTCGGGGGGCGTGGTGGAGCACCGCCGCTCGTACTCGATCTGCGCGCCGGCCGGCTCGAAGCCGCGCATCGGCGTCCGCGAGATCCCCGGCGGCCTGTTCTCGTCGTGGCTCGTCCACGACGTGCGACCCGGCGACGTGCTCGAGGTGCAGACGCCGACCGGCAGCTTCCGTGCCGATCCGGCGGAGGGGGGCAGGCACCTGTGCATCGCGGCAGGGTCGGGCATCACGCCGATGCTGTCGATCGCCTCGACGGTGCTGGCGAACCCCGATGCCGCTGTCACGCTCCTGTACGGCAACCGGACCAGCGGCTCGGTGATGTTCGCCGAAGAGCTCGCCGACCTCAAGAACCGCTACGGGCCACGACTCGACCTCGTGCACGTGCTGTCGCGTGAGCCCCGCGACGTCGAGCTGTTCTCGGGACGTCTCGAGGCCGAGCGTCTCCGCCGGCTGCTCGCGGTGCTCGTGCCGATCGACGCGGTCGACCACGTGTGGCTGTGCGGCCCGTTCGGCATGATCGCCGACTCCCGCGAGGTGCTCGAGGAGGTCGGGGTCGATCCGGACAAGGTCCACTTCGAGCTGTTCTACGTCGACGAGCCGCCGCCCGAGCTGCACCGCGCCGAGGCGGTCGTCTCGGGCGACACCAGCGACGTCACGATCGTCCTGGACGGGCGCACGACCACGGCGGCCATGCCCCGCGGACAGAGCATCCTCGACGGTGCCGCCGCGACCCGCAACGACCTGCCGTTCGCCTGCAAGGGCGGCGTCTGTGGCACGTGCCGCGCCAAGCTCTGCGACGGCGAGGCGGACATGCGCCGCAACTACGCGCTGGAGAAGGCCGAGGTCGAGCAGGGCTTCGTCCTGACCTGCCAGACCTTCCCCGTCAGCGACCAGCTCACCGTCGACTTCGACGCCTGACCGTCGACCACGCCCCACAGGGAGAACCATGACCGAAGCCTTCATCATCGACGGCGTCCGCACCCCCATCGGACGCTACGGCGGCGCGCTCGCCCACGTCCGCCCCGACGACTTGGCCGCGCTGGTCGTCAAGGAAGCCGTGCAGCGGGCCGGCGTCGACCCCGAGCTCATCGACGAGGTCGTTCTCGGCGCTGCCAACCAGGCCGGCGAGGACAACCGCAACGTGGCCCGCATGGCCGTCCTGCTCGCGGGCCTGCCCCAGTCCGTGCCGGGCTTCACCGTCAACCGTCTGTGCGCGTCGGGCCTGACGGCCATCGCCACCGCCCGGCAGATGATCGTCGCCGGTGACGCCGACCTGGTCGTCGCCGGTGGCGTCGAGTCGATGACGCGCGCCCCCTGGGTGCAGGAGAAGCCCGCGAAGGCGTTCGCCAAGCCGGGGGCCGCCTTCGACACCTCGATCGGCTGGCGGTTCACCAACGCGCGCTTCGACGCCGACACGACGCTGTCGATGCCGCAGACCGCGGAGCGGGTCGCCCAGCAGTGGAACCTCACGCGCGACGAGATGGACGCCTTCGCGCTCCGTTCGCACGAGCGCGCGCTCGACGCCATCACGAACGGGCGCTTCGCCGACGAGATCGTGCCGGTGCCCGTCAAGGACGGTCTCTTCGACACCGACGAGGGTCCCCGCGCCGGCTCGACGCTCGACTCGCTCGGACGACTGCGCCCGGTCAACGGCCCCGACGGCCTGGTCACCGCCGGAAACGCCAGCTCGCTCAACGACGGCGCGGCAGCCGTCGTGATCGCCAGCGACCGGTTCATCGAGCAGCACGGTCTCACGGCCCGGGCGCGCATCGTCGCCGCGGCCAATGCCGGGGTCGCGCCCGAGATCATGGGCATCGGCCCCGTGCCGGCCACCCGCAAGGCGCTCGACCGCGCGGGCTGGACGATCGACGACCTGCAGGCCGTCGAGCTCAACGAGGCCTTCGCCTCGCAGTCGCTGGCCTGCATCCGCGACCTCGGCCTCGACGAGGCCGTCGTCAATGCCGAGGGCGGAGCCATCGCCCTCGGGCATCCGCTCGGGTGCTCCGGCACGCGTCTCGTCGTGACGCTGCTGGGCCGGCTCGAACGTGCCGGTGCGCGTCGGGGCCTGGCCACGATGTGCGTCGGCGTGGGTCAGGGCTCCGCACTGCTCCTGGAGCGTCCGTGACCGCCGGCGACGGTGCCGCGGTCCTCGTCGAGGACAGGGACGACCGCACCGTCCTGCGCCTCAACCGCCCCGACGTGCGCAACGCGATCGACCAGCAGATGGTCGACGAGCTGCACGCCGCGTGCACGCGGCTCGAGCAGCGACCCCGGGTCGCGCTGATCGTGGGTGAGGGGACGACCTTCGCAGCCGGTGCCGACATCGCCCAGCTGCGCGAACGCCGCCGCGACGACGCCCTGCGCGGCATCAACTCGGGCATCTTCGACCGCATCCGCCGACTGCCCATGCCGACCATCGCGCTGATCGACGGGTACGCGCTCGGCGGCGGGGCCGAGCTGGCCTACGCCTGCGACTTTCGGCTGGGCACGCCGTCGACCAGGATCGGCAACCCCGAGCCCGGCCTCGGCATCCTCGCCGCAGCCGGTGCGGGGTGGCGCCTGGCCGAGCTGGTGGGCGAGCCCGTCGCCAAGGAGATCCTGCTCGCCGGACGTGTGCTGGGTGCCGACGAGGCCCTCGCCGTCCACCTCCTCAACGAGGTCGTCGAGCCCGGCGACCTCGAGACGGCGGGCCACCGGTGGGCCGACCGCATCGCGGCGCAGGCTCCCCTCGCGATCAGGCTGACGAAGTCGCTGTTCCACGCCCCGCGTGACGCCCACCCGCTGATCGACGACATCGCCCAGGCCGTGCTGTTCGAGACCGACGACAAGCACGACCGCATGACCGCGTTCCTCGAGCGCAGGAAGAAGGACTGACCATGGCACTTCCCGACCTCGTCGGTGTGTACGGCGGCGGACGCATGGGCGCGGGCATCGCCCACGCCTTCCTCGCAGCCGGCACGAGCGTCGTGATCGTCGAGAGCGACGACACCAGCGCCGCGGCGGCACGCGGACGCGTCGAGACGAGCCTCGGACGCGCAGCCGAGCGCGGTCTGCTGTCCGAGCAGCCCGCTGACGTCCTCGACCGGCTGGTGGTGGCGACCACCGCGGCTGCCTTGGTCGACGCCCAGCTCGTGGTCGAAGCCGTGCCGGAGGACCCGGCCGTCAAGGCCCGGGTGTTCGCCGCGGTGCAGGACGCTGCGCCCGGCGCGTACCTCGCGACCAACACGAGCTCGTTGTCGATCGACGGGCTCGCCGCGACCCTGCGCGACCCGTCCCGGTTCATCGGGCTGCACTTCTTCAACCCGGTGCCCGCCAGCGACCTCGTCGAGCTCGTCGTCGGCTCCGCGACGTCGCCCGATCTGGTCACCGCGGCACAGGGCTGGGTCGCCGACCTCGGCAAGACGGCCATCACGGTCGCCGACTCCCCGGGTTTCGCCAGCAGTCGGCTCGGCGTCGCGATCGCGCTCGAGGCGATGCGCATGATCGACGAGGGCGTCGCCTCTGCCGAGGACATCGACACCGCCATGACCCTCGGCTACCGGCATCCGACGGGGCCGCTGCGCACGACCGACATCGTCGGGCTCGACGTGCGGCTCGCGATCGCCGAGCACCTCGAGCGCGAGCTCGGCCCTCGGTTCGCGCCGCCGCAGGTGCTGCGCGACAAGGTGGCCGCGGGCGATCTCGGGCGCAAGACCGGCCGGGGGTTCTACTCGTGGTGACGGCGTGGGACGTGGCTCGCAGCAGTGCCGAGACGATGTGGGCCGACGACGCGGCGAGTCGTGCGCTGGGCATGGAGATCGTCCACGTGGGACCTGGGTCTGCCACGGTGTCGATGCTCGTGCGACCCGACATGATCAACGGCTGGGACGTCTGCCACGGTGGCCTGATCGCCGCACTGGCCGATTCGGCGTTCGCACTGGCCTGCAACTCGCACGGCGAGGTGACGGTGGCCGCGGGGTTCGACGTGTCGTTCCTCGAGTCGGCCCGCTTGGGCGACTCGCTCGTGGCGACGGCGGGCGAGCGGAGCACGCGCGGTCGCAACGGCATCTACGACGTCACGGTCAGCCGCACGACGGGCGACGGGTCGTCGATGATCGCCGAGTTCCGTGGCCGCAGCCGGTCCCTCGGTCGTCCGATCGCCGACTGACTCAGGACGGGTGGACCGCGAGTCCGTCGAATGCGAGCGTCGCGACCGACGAGGCCAGGACGTCGACGTCGACGGGGCCGCCCGGGCGATACCACTCGACGAGCGAGTTGACCATGCCGAACAGCAGGCGGCTGATCAGCTCGGGCGGGATGTCCGACCGCAGGGCACCCTCGTCGACGGCCGCCCGGACGAGTGAGGTGAGCTTGTCGTCGATCGCGCGCCGCCGCTCGAGTGCGGCCAGCTCGATCTCGCTGTTGCCGCGCACCCGCAGCAGCAGCGTGACGGCCGGCAGGTGCTCGGCGAGGATCACGACCGACTCCTGCACGACGGTGCGCAGGCGTGCGTGCGCGCTGGCGCCGGGAGCGGCGGATGCGGCACTGTCGACCGCCGTCGTGAGGCCGTCGAGTGCCTCGTCGAGGGCAGCCGAGAGGAGGTGCTCCTTGCTCGGCACGTGGTGGTAGATCGCCGACTTCGTCAGGCCGAGCTCCTTGGCGAGATCGCCCATGCTCGTGCCGTCGTAACCCTGCCGGTTGAACAGGTCGATGGCCCTGCGCAGGACGGTCTCCTGGTCGTACCCGGGGCGGCCACGACGAGGAGCCGGATCATTGCTGGCGTGGTCGCTCACGGACCAAGAGTCTCATGGGCGTGGCAGGGCGACCGCGGGTCACTCGGTCGTGAGGGCTGCGGTGATCGTCCCCGTGACCGCTCCGAGGTACTGGTGAGGCTGGGAGTCGGACACCGCGTAGGCGCTGATCGTGACCGTGTCGCCGTCGAGCAGGTACGTCCGGGTCGTCCCGTCGTCCAGGGTCAGCGGTTCGCTTCCGTTCCACGAGAGCTCGAGGAGGGAGCCACGTTCTCCCGGCTCGGCACCGCTCACGGTGCCCGATGCGAAGAGGTCTCCTGTGCGCAGCGATGCCCCGTTGATCGTCATGTGCGCCAGCATCTGGGCACCCGTCCAGTACATGGAGGAGAAGGTCGGCTTCGACACCCGCGTCCCGTTGAGCTCGATCTGGAGCTCGAGGTCGAGGCCCCAGGGCTCGCGATCGCGGAGGTACGGCATCAGGTCGTGGTCACGCTCCGGGGGCGCGATGCGCGACTGCTGCAGGGCGTCCAGCGGGACGATCCACGGCGAGACGGACGTGGCGAACGACTTGCCGAGGAGAGGCCCCAGGGGGACGTATTCCCACGCCTGGATGTCGCGTGCAGACCAGTCGTTGACGACGCAGATGCCGAAGACGTGCTGGTCGAACTGGTCGATCGCCACGGGCTCACCCATGGTCGAGGGCGTTCCCACGACATAGCCGACTTCTGCCTCGATGTCGAGGCGGATACTGGGGCCGAACTCGACAGAGCCGTCGCCGTTGCGTCGTTGTCCTGCAGGGCGGCGAACGGGCGTGTCCGAGGCGACGATGGTGCCGGACCGTCCGTGGTAGCCGATCGGGAGATGCTTCCAGTTGGGCGTGAGTGCGTCTCCGTCGGGGCGGAAGATGCGGCCCACGTTGGTGGCGTGGTGCTCGGAGGCGTAGAAGTCGACGTAGTCGGCGACCGTGAACGGCAGCTGCAGCCGGACCTCTCGTGCATCGATGGTCCCGAGCGACTCCACGGCGGCGGCCACGTGCTCGGCCACGGCGGTGCGGACCTCGTGCCACACGGCGGGTCCGGCCGCGAGGAGCGCGTCCAGCGTTCCGTCGCTGAACAGGGCGGCGTGGGCCGGCACGATGGTCGGCGCGGCGGCGGACAGGTCGAGGATCGCGGTCCCGACTCCCACCCCTACGCGCGGAGAGTCTCCGCCTGCCGGAATGAATGAGCAGTAGGGGAGTGTGGTCGTCCCGAAGTCGGTCATG
Source organism: Aeromicrobium fastidiosum (assembly GCF_017876595.1). Taxonomy (NCBI): domain Bacteria; kingdom Bacillati; phylum Actinomycetota; class Actinomycetes; order Propionibacteriales; family Nocardioidaceae; genus Aeromicrobium; species Aeromicrobium fastidiosum. The sequence goes on from NZ_JAGIOG010000001.1 coordinate 2,205,603, forward strand.
AGATGAGTCCCAGGTGTCGTAGGTCCGCCAGCGGCTCGTCGATGCTGCAGGTGCCGATCGACAGGAACAGGTCGCGTGAGCGGGAGAGACGGTCGGTGTCGATGCCGATGGCGCTGACGTCACTGGCCGCCAGCACCGGGGCAGGGTCCTTGCCGTCCTGAGCGGCGACCACAGCGGCCATGATGTTGACGAAGCCGTGTCCCTCGTCGGACCGGAGCGCGTGGTGAAGCCCTGCGGTCAGCTTGAAGCGTTGCTGGTGATGGACGCAATGGGTGATGGCATCGGCGAGCTCATCGACGCTCGGCACGTAGGCACCACCGCACCGCAGCTTGAGGATGGTTCCGGGTGGCACGGTGTAGGAGCCACCCCACGGTCGTTCGGTGAACACTGCGACGTGGTCCGGGAGGTCGGGGCGTTCGGTGACGTCGTCCACCTCGACCGCCACGAGCGTGACGTGATCAGGGACGGGACCGGTCGGGAGACCGCGAAGGGACAGCTCGATCTCCTGGCCGTCGAGAGCCGCGATCAGCGCAGTCAGGTCGTCGGCGGGGCAGATGAACGGGCCGGCATACCGACGGTCGGAATGTCCGCGGCGGCGCACGTGCTCGGCGACGGCTCGGTGCATGGGAGCGTTGCCCGGCGGGAAGAGCGCGGCGTCGTCGAAGAAGGCTGCGAACGTCACCGGTTCCACGACCAGGCGTAGACGCCGTCGTCGCAGGCCCGGCCGGCCTCGCCGAGCTCGAGCGGGCGGAAGGTGTCGACCATGACGGCCAGCTCGTCGAACGACTCGGCACCCAGGCTCGCCTCGATGGCCGACGGCTGCGGCCCGTGGGAGTGGCCTCCGGGGTGCAGGCTGACCGAGCCCTTGCCGATGCCGGACCCCTTGCGGGCCTCGTAGTCGCCCGCGACGTAGAACATGACCTCGTCGGAGTCGACGTTGGAGTGGTAGTACGGCACGGGGATCGCGAGCGGGTGGTAGTCGACCTTGCGCGGCACGAAGTTGCAGATGACGAAGTTGCTGCCCTCGAACACCTGGTGCACCGGCGGCGGCTGGTGCACGCGGCCGGTGATGGGCTCGAAGTCGGCGACGTTGAACGCATACGGGTAGAGACACCCGTCCCAGCCGATGACGTCGAAGGGGTGCTGCGGCACGGTGTGCACGGTGCCCGACAGACCACCCGGTCCGGAGCCGCGGTGCTTGATGTACACCTCGACGTCCGTCTCGTCGCGAACCTCGGGCTCGGACGGTCCCCGCAGGTCGCGCTCGCAGTAGGGCGCGTGCTCGAGCAGCTGCCCGTACCTGGACAGGTACCGCTTGGGCGGTGCGATGTGGCTGTTGGCCTCGATGCAGTACGCCCGCACCTCGCCGTCGGGCACCCACCGGTGCGTCGTCCCCCGCGGCACGATCAGGTAGTCGCCGGGGCCGAACGGCAGGTGGCCGAAGACGGTCTCGAGCGTCCCGCTGCCGTCCTCGATGAACACGCACTCGTCGCCTGTGGCGTTGCGGTACAGCGGCGACGTCTCAGCAGCGACGACGTACGAGATGCGCACATCGGCATTGGCGAGCACCAACCGCCGCCCGGTCACGACGTCCACACCGGTGCCAGCGCCGAAGAGATCGTGCAGCTTCAGGTGCCGGGCCAGCAGCGGCTCGTTGGGCGTCGTCGAGAGATCGGGCAGCTCCCACGTCCGGGCGTCGACGATCGCCGACGGCACCCCGCGGTGGTACAGCAGCGACGAGTCCGAGCTGAAGCCCTCCTCGCCCATCAGCTCCTCGCGGTAGAGCGCACCGTCAGGTGCCCAGTGCTGGGTGTGACGCTTCGGCGGGATGCTGCCGGCGTGCCGGTAATGGGGCACGGTCAGAAGTTCCCGCGCAGCGCCTGCTCGCGCTCGATGGCCTCGAACAGCGCTTGGAAGTTGCCCTTGCCGAAGCCCAGGGAGCCGTGCCGTTCGATGATCTCGAAGAACACGGTCGGACGGTCACCGATCGGCTTGGTGAAGATCTGCAGCAGGTAGCCGTCCTCGTCGCGGTCGACCAGGATGCTGCGCTGCTGCAGCTGCTCGATCGGCACCCGCACCTCGCCGATGCGCTCGCGCAGCGCCGGGTCGGTGTAGTACGAGTCGGGGGTGTCGAGGAACTCGATGCCGGCCGCACGGAGCCGGTCGACGGTGTCGAGGATGTCGTTGGTGGCCAGCGCGAGGTGCTGCGCGCCGGGGCCGCGGTAGAACTCGAGGTACTCGTCGATCTGCGACTTCTTCTTGCCCAGCGCGGGCTCGTTGAGCGGGAACTTGACCCGGTGGTTGCCGCTGGCCACGACCTTGCTCATCAGCGCCGAGTACTCGGTCGCGATGTCGTCGCCGACGAACTCGGCCATGTTGGTGAAGCCCATGATGCGGTTGTAGAAGTCGACCCACTCGTCCATGCGGCCCATCTCGACGTTGCCGACGACGTGGTCGAGCGCCTGGAAGATGCGCTTCGGGGCATCGGCGGGACGCACCAGGGACGAGGTCCGCGCGACGTACCCCGGCAGGTAAGGCCCGGTGTAGCCGCTGCGGTCGACCAGGGTGTGGCGGGTGTCGCCGTAGGCCGCGATCGCGGCGATGCGCACGGTGCCGTGCTCGTCGGTGACGTCGTGCGGCTCCTCCAGGATCGTCGCACCCTGCGCCCGGGCGTGGTCGATGCACACGTCGACGTCGGGCACCTCCAGGGCGATGTCGGTGATGCCGTCGCCATGGGCGCGGTGGTGGTCGAGCACGGGGCTGTCGGGATCGACGCCGCCCTTGAGCACGAAGCGCACCGCACCACTGTTCAGCACGTAGGCGTGGTGGTCACGGTTGCCGGTCGACGGACCCGAGTAGGCCACGAGATCCATCCCGAACGCCGACATGTAGAAGTGCGCCGACTGCGTCGCGTTGCCCACCGCCCACACCACGGCGTCCCACCCCGTCACCGGGAACGGATCGGTCGTCGCGTCGTACTCGACCAACCCGACCAGCTGCTTCAGCTGGGCGAGGTCGAGCTCGGCGAGGCGCTCGTCGTTGGTCAGATCGATCGTCATGAAGGCTCCCATGTCGTGGTGAGCGCCCATCGTCGAACGGGGAGCATGGTCTCGGCAACCGGCGTATCCTCGGCTAGCCATCGCTACTAGTCTGTCTATCGAACGGCGGCATAAGGTGAGCAATTTGTCTATCAGGTGAGGGCGGGAATGACGTGGACGTGGATCAGCTGGACGTGGCTCTGATCGAGGCGCTGCACGACAACCCACGCGTGGGCGATCTCGAGCTGTCGCGCATCACCCGGGTCGCGCGAGCCACGGTCCAGTCGCGACTGTCGAAGCTCGTCGAGGCCGGAATCATCACGGACTTCGGTCCGCAGATCGACCTCGCGGCAGCAGGGCACTCCGTGCAAGCCTTCGTGACCCTCGAGATCGCCCAAGGCTCGCTCGATGCCGTGACGGACGAGCTGAGCGCGATGCCGAACGTCCTGGAGGCCTACGTGACGACCGGAACGGCCGACGTCGTGTGCAAGATCGCCGCCACGACGCACGAGGACCTCCAGAGGATCCTGCTCGCCATCCACAGCTCGAGGACCGTCGCCCGGTCCACCAGCGTCGTCGTGCTGTCGGACATCGTGAAGACCCGTAGCCTCCCGATGCTGAGAGCCGGTGCCGTCTCGTCTGCGGTTCGGGCCCCGGCCTACCGGGCCCACCGCGACTAGGTGTCGCCGTCGCCTGTGCGCCGACCCCGAACGTGCCGGCTCGTCACAGCACGAAGTCGGGCGCCTCGAGCGAATCGGCGATGAGCCAGCGGAGCGCCTCCGGCTCGTAGTCGCGCATCCAGTGACCCGCGCCGTCGAGAACGAAGAGGTCGGCATGCGGTATCGCCTGCTGATAGGCCTCACCGTGCGCGGGCGGGACGAGGATGTCCTGCCGCCCGTACAGCAGCACGGTGGGAGCGACGATCGTCGCGAGGTCGAAGCCCCACGGGCGCGCGACGAGAGCGAGGTCGTCGTCGATCCACCCCTCCGGGCTCTGCGTCAGCCAGTCGGGCCCGGCAGCCTGCTCCTCGAAGCGAACCTCGGCGCGGCTCAGCACCTCGACGTCTGGCTCGGCGATCTGAGACAGCCACGGTTCCAGGGGCGCGCCCTGGGCCAGTGCCTCGTCGACATAGCGACGAAGCGCCGGTTCACCCCTTCGCACCAGATCGATCTCCGCGCGCGTCTGCGGCATGACGTGGTCCCGGATGTCGAAGCCCTCGACGTCCGGCGGGCCGACCCCGACCGAGATGCACAAACGACTCACGCGGTCGGGGAGCAGTGCGGCAGCAGCTGCTGCGTACGGTCCGCCGCCCGATGTGCCCATGACGGCGAACCGTCCGAGCGACAGGGCATCGGCGATCGCCTCGGACCAGGCGGCCGCCGATGACACGGATCGCCCCGGACGCGGGGGAGTGCCGCTGAAGCCGGGACGATCGAAGGTGATGACGCGGCACGGCAGCTCGCCGAGCGCCGCCCACCCGCCGGGCACCTTGAGCCCGCCGGCAGGCAGGCCGTGGTGGAAGACGACCGGCGGTTGCCCCGGCTCGCCCCAGTCGCGGACGGTCAGCGTCGACCCGTCCGATGCCTGAATCTCGTGGACGGCATGAGCAGGAGGGCTCGTCAGGTGAGTCTTCATGGGTGCTCCGTCCGATCAGCAGTCAAGGGTCAGTCTGCCGTCTCGTGCGCGTGACACGCACACCATCATGGTGTCGTTCGCGGCCTGCTCCGCCGGCGTGAGGATGCTGTCCCGGTGATCGACGGCTCCTGCCAGGACGCGCGTCTCGCACGTGCCACACACGCCCTCGCCGCAGCTGAAGGGCACGGCGATGCCGGCGTCCGACATCGTGTCGAGGATCGAACGCTCGCCTGTCACCATCAACGTCACCCCGCTGCGGACCAGCTCGACGTCGAATGCGTGGACGTCGGAGGTGTCGACGGGGCGGGGGGTGAAGCGCTCGACGTGCAGGGCACCGTCGGGCCAAGCGCCCACGGCCGACTCCATCGCGGCCAGCAGCGGCTCGGGCCCGCAGCAGTAGATGGCGGTGCCCGCCGATGGGACTTCGAGCAGGCGACGGACGTCGATCGGCCCGCGGCCGTCGTCGGTCCACACGTCGAGAGTCCCTCCGGGCAGCTCGCGCAGCTCGGCCAGGTAGGGCATCAGCGACTCGGAGCGGCCGCCGTATGCCAGCGACCACGCGGCTCCTCGCTGGGATGCCGAACGCACCATGGGCAGGATCGGCGTGATGCCGATGCCGCCGGCCACGAACACGTAGCTGGCTGCCTCGACCAGCTCGAAGTGGTTGCGAGGTTCTGACACCGTCACGTGGTCGCCTGCGGACAGGGTGGCCATCCTCAGCGAGCCGCCCAGACCGTCCTGCAGCACGCGCACGGCAATGGTCCAGGTCGCGGCGTCGGCCGGTCCGCACAACGAGTACTGGCGGACGACGTCGTCGCCGGCGAACACGTCGATGTGCGCCCCGGGCTGCCACGGGGGCAGCGCTCTGCCGTCGGCGCTGCGGAGCGTGAGCTCGACGACGTCGGCGACCGGCTCGTGCCGGCGCTCGACGACGACGTCGAGCGCCGACGACGGCGCGACCGGCGACGCGGGGCTCACGGGCATCGTCACAACCCGGCGGCAGACATCATCCGCGCGTAGGCGTAGTAGAAGCCGGCCACGGACGTCTCGTCGAGGCTCAGGGGCCCGGGCTCGAAGCCGTGGGACTTGACGCCCTCCTGCACCGACCGGCACAGCTCCCAGTCCTGGCGGTTGGTCTGGTCCCAGACGCGGATGAGGTTGTCGACCGCGTAGTCGACGCCCTCGACGGCGTCGCGGTGCACGAGCCATTGCACCTTCACGTGGGTTCGGTCCGGCGACACCGGAGTGTCGACGAAGGTGATGCCGTAGTCGGGCGAGAACACGAAGGCGAAGCCGGGCTTGAGGTGGGCGGCGGCCGTGTAGGGCTCACGACCGTCGGCGAACTCGCCCATCGGCTTGGCGGAGGCAGGCCGGCCGGACATGGTCAGCGACACGGCACCGGGCTTGAGGGGGAACCGGGCAGACTGCGAGCGACGGTCCTCGGAATACCAGAGCGGTGCCTCGCCCGCAGTCGGCTGCGCCATCTCGCGCACGTCGAACGTCCGGATGAACTCCGGGTGGTTGGCGTTGCAGTGGTAGCACTCCTGGGCGTTCTCCCAGACCAGCTTCCAGTTGGCGTCGACCTCGTAGACCTCGGTGTGGGCGATGCGTGCGTCCTCGACCCCGAACGGGTTCATGAGCTCTGCGGCGTCTGCCATGAGCTCGGGCAATGATTCGACCTCCTCCTCGGACGAGAAGTTGACGAACACGAGTCCCTGCCACACCGAGGTGTGCACCTTCTTGAGCGGCCACCGGGACTTGTCGAACGAGTCCGGCATACGGGGCGCGCCGGCCAGCGACCCGTCGTGCGAGTACGCCCACTGGTGATACGGGCAGACGAAGCGCCTGGTGGAGCCTGTGCCGCAGTCGACCAGGCGAGCACCGCGGTGACGGCACACGTTGAGCAGGCCGTGGATCTCGCCGTCGGCGTCCCGGGCGACGATGCAGCTCTCGTCGCCGGACGTCACGGTGAGGTAGTCGCCGGCGTGGGGGATCTCCGAGACGTGGCCGGCGTACAGCCACTGGCGACCGAAGATGGCGGACACCTCCTCGGCAAAGAGTGTGGGAGAGGTGTAGAGGTCGCCGGGGAGGGCCAGGCCCTGCTTTAGCTGCTCCAGGACGAGGTCGCTGGTCGTCTTCTCGGTCATGCCATCTCCGTTCGTCGCTGAATCAGCTCACCTGGAACGCTAGGCCGCAGCGGAGCGATCAGCATCGAACAAACGTAGGGAGCCGCGCTCGATGCGTGCGACAGTCGTGAGCGAGGCCGTCCGACACATGACGGACCTTGGGCTCCCACATCGCGCCGATCGCGTGAACAGATGTGTGGTCCCGTGCGCGATGATGGTGCTCGACGAAGCAGCCGTGGGCCGCGCCAGCGGCGCGCTCAGCGCCAGGAGGGGTGACCATGCGGGACCTGCAGGGCATCATCGACGGTCTCGCTGATCGTCTCCACCGCGCTGTCGCGGTCGATGACCCGCACATCAGGCTCCTGGCGCACACGGCGCACCACGAGCAGGTCGACGCGCACAGGGTGCACTCGATCATGACGCTGTCGACCTCGGCGGAGATCGCGGCCTATGTGCACCGGTTCGGCATCAAGTCGGCGAATGTCCCGGTCCGAATCCCGAAGGACGACGGCCTGGAGATGCTGGCCCGCGTCTGTCTGCCGATCCGCACGCAAGGGGTGCTGCAGGGCTACCTGTGGCTCATCGATGACGACGAGTCGTTGACCGACGAGCAGCTGCAGGACGCGCAGGACACGGCGTCGGAGGCGGGCGAGGTGCTGTTCCGCAATCACCTCCTCGACGACCTGCGCCGAGCCAAGGAGCGTGAGCTGCTGCTCGACATGGTGAGCTCGGAGTCGCACCTGCGGGGCCACATCACCGAGGAGATGCTGAGCGCACACGGCATCCGCCCGCAGATGTCGTGCATCGTGCTCGTCGTGAAGGTGGTCGGCGGAGCCAGCCGCGACGCCACGGCCGCCAGCCTGTTGGTCGAGTCGTCCCTGCGCAAGGCGATCCGCAACCTGCCCCGCGTCCACTCGCTCGTGGCCACCCGCGAGGGCGGGGTGGCCTATGCGCTGTTCGCCTTCGAGCCATTCGAGAACCCGCTCGCCCGCATCAGGACGTTCGGTACTGATGTCAGGTCCGAGGTGGCTGCCGGTCTGCCGCCGGGCACAGATGTCAGGGTGGGCATCGGACCGACCCAGGCGGAGGTGGCGGGAGCGCCGCTCAGCCTACGCCGGGCCATGAGCGTCATGGACGTGGTGCAGGCAGTGCCGGAGTTCGACTCCGTCACCAGCTGGGACGACCTCGGTGTCTATCAGGTGCTCAACCAGTTCCCGCCTGACGAGCTTGCAGAGGTCGCCATACCGCCTGGCCTGCGTGCCCTGTTCGCGGCCAGTGCTGACCAGTGGCTCGTCGATACCTTGGACGCTTACCTCGATGCAGCCGGCAACGTCCAGGAGACGTCGAAACGACTGCAGATCCACCGAGCCACGCTGTACTACCGGCTGTCGAGGATCGAGGAGATCACCGGATCTTCCCTCGGTGACGGCCGCGACCGCCTGGCGCTGCACTTGGGCATCAAGCTCGCGAGGCTGCTCGGCGAGCTGCCGAGCGCTCCGGGGTGACGCGAGGGACGCTGCGACACATGCGCGAGCGTCCGGCACGCGAATCCGACAGATGAGCAGTGCATCGAGACGGCGCGGTTGCGACCCTGACTCATCTGAAGCCACGCGGGCGACCCAGCCCCAGGAGATGACGGAGCATTGATGACCTCCACCGCAACACACGCCGAGAACGTCCTGGCGCGGCCCGGCGCTCTGACCGAGCTCGACATCGGCGCGCAGGAGGCGGTGCGCAACGGCGTCGAGGGGTGGCTGAACGACGACCTCGCCTTCTGCCACCGTCCGTGGGGTTGCGACCTGTCACAGGTCACGGCCGACACCCTGATGGTTTTCGGTGAAGCTGACGTCCTGGTGCCGCACGCGCACGGCGACGCCTATCTGAGAGCCATCGGTCATGGACAGCTCGTGAAGATCCCCGACGCCGGGCACTGGATGGATGATGTCGAGCCAGCGATCCTTGAATGGCTCGTGTCGGACACTGCGGCTCCAGCGGAGCTGTACTGATGGCCGGCATCGACCGCACGATCGTCGACTGGGTCGCATCGGAGCTGCAGAAGCGCAGCGAGGTCGGTGCGGACGGCATCCAGGACATCACTGGCGTCGACGTCGACCCGACCGGCCGTCGAGCGGCCTGTACCCTCACCATCGGCCCCGGGGGAGCCACGCAGGTCGACGTCGTCGAGCTGGCGACGGGTGCCCGCAGCAGGGTCGTGCCCGACCTGTCAGGTGCGTACTCTCCGCGCTGGTCGCCGTCCGGTGACCGGGTCTGCGTCCTCGCCGACGATGCCGCAGGACGTCCGCAGGCCGTCGTGGTGGCAGCTGACGACCTGGCTGTGGCCGTGGCGATCTCGGAGGAGTCCGGATCGGTCGAGATGGTCAGCTGGTCACCCGACGGCAGGCGCCTCGCGCTCGTCGTGGCAGAGCCGGGCGCCGAGATCTCCGACGTGTACGGATCGGGCGTGGTCGGCGGATCGTCCGCGAGCTGGGCACCGCGGGTCTCGCCCGCGGAGTCAGGCCGCCGGCGGCTCGTCGTGTGGGACCTGACCACCGGTGCCAGTCGGGTGCTGGGCGATCTGAATGCGTGGGAGATCTCGTGGGCGTGGGACGACACCGTCCTCGTCCTCGCCAGTGCCGACGCCGGAGAAGGTGCCTGGTACGGCGCCCACCTCGCGTTGGTGTCTGCGGTCGACGGCAGGTCGCTGACCATGCTCAGCCCACGGCACCAGCTGGCCCAGCCCCGCGTCGAACCCTCAGGTCGCCGGTGGTCGGTGCTGTCGGGCGTGGCCAGCGATCGCGGACTGCTGGCCGGAGAGGTGCTGGTCGCCACCGACGACGCCCAGCCGCGGGCCATCGACACGGCCGGGGCCCACGTCACCGACTACGCATGGACCGGGGACGCGGCGATCGTCTTCATCGGCATGGCAGGCCTCGACACCGTCGTCGGTCGGTGGGACGCCGATTCCGGCCAGACGACCGTCCTGTGGAAGGGACCGCAGTCCAGCGGCCGCCACCAGCCGGAGGTCGCCGTGCCGGCCGCAGGCGAACCCGTCCTCGTCATGGAGCACCACGACATGCCGCCGACCCTCGGCGTGGTCCGGGACGGCGCGTTCCAACCGGTCATGGCCGTCGACGGGCCCGGCCCCCGTCACGTCCTGTCCCACACCGGCACGACCACGCAGCTGACCTGGACGTCCGACGACGGTCAGGACGTGCAGGGCCTGCTGACGGTTCCGTCGACGGAGGGTCCGCACCCGCTCGTCGTCAACGTCCACGGCGGCCCGATCGCGGCGTGGCACGACGGCTGGATCGGACGCGACCACCACACGAGCCTGCTCGTCGCCCGCGGCTACGCGGTGCTGCGCCCCAACCCACGCGGCAGCACCGGCCGAGGCGCGGACTGGGCGGAGGCGGTCGTCGGCGACATCGGCGGCCGCGACGTCGAGGACGTCACGAGCGGTGTCCGGCACCTGGTCGCCGAGGGCCTGGTCGATCCGTCGAGGGTCGGTCTGACGGGCAACAGCTACGGCGGCTACATGGCTGCCTGGGTTCCGTGCGTGTCGGACATCTTCGCTGCCACGGTGTCACGATCGCCGGTGACCGACTGGCGATCGCAGCACTTCACCAGCAACCTCGCCGAGTTCGACCAGATGATCCTGACCGGTGACCCCATGGACCCGACCTCGCAGTACGCCACCCGCAGCCCGGTGGACCTGGCCGAGCGCATCTCCACGCCGATCCTCTTGACGGCCGGAGCGCTCGACCTGGCCTGCCCGCCGTCGCAGGCGCAGTACCTGCACACCCGGTTGGTCGAGCTGGGCACCGAGACGCAGCTTGTCATCTACCCGGAGGAGGGCCACGGCGTCCGCCACCCTGACGCCGTCGCCGACCAGGCCGCCCGAGTCATTGCGTGGTTCGAGCGATTCATGCCGTCTGGTCGCTGACCTGGCACCAAACATCTGAAGGGGTCCTGCCACGACCGTGGCAGGACCCCTTCGGTCTTGCGGCTCTCGAGGCGCGAGTCAGCCCATGACCGATCCGGGGGAGTCGGGGTCGACCGTGCGCAGCCGGGAGTACGTGCCCAGTTCGAACGTCGACCCCGTGCGCGAGCAGATGAACTCGAGGGGCTGACTGTCGTGGTCGTGCCCGTCCTGCACCGCGGTGACGAGATGCGCCATCAGCTGGCCCGCGACGGGCGCGTTCTTGAACTGATTGCCGCTCGTGCCCATCGCGACGAAGAACCCCTCGCGGTCCGTGCGGTCGTAGATGGGTGTCCAGTCGTCGGTGACGTCGTACACGCCGCCGATGCCGCTCGGCCGGTTCGGGATCGACAGTCCCGGCATCCGCCGTGCTGCGCGCGTGACCTGGTTCTCGAAGCCGGACACCGTCGCCTGGAGGTTCGCCGTGTCGGGGTCGTCCAACCACTCGAGCGGATCGCACTCGGGCTCGGTGCCACCGACCAGCAGCCCTCGTGCCGACGACGTCCTGATGTAGGTCCCCAGATCGAGGTCGGCGATGGCCATTCCGTTGCCGTCGTCCTCGAAGTCCGCAGGAAGCGGCACCTGGTGCACCTCCTGCCGCATGGGCCGGGACGAGATGCCGAAGTCGGTCCCGACCCCGGCGAGCGCGTTGATCGCGCTCGACCACGGCCCGGCGGCGTTGACGACGACGCGGGCCGAGACGCTCTCGCCGCGCGACGTCGCGACGGACCACCGCTGGTCGTCCTGCTGCTGGATGGACGTCACGGTCCGGTTGAACAGAAAGCGCGCTCCCAGGCTCTGGGCGGCGACCCCGAGGTTCTGGGCGGCGAGCTGCGGGTCGTCGACGTGGCCGGCATCGGGCGTGAAGATGCCGGTGATCTCGCCGTGCGAGTCGGAGAAGAACTCCTCGGACCGGACGGGCTTCGGAGGAAAGTAGGAGCCCGTGTCGACGTACGGCATGTGCTTGCGAACCTCGTCGGGTCCCCACCGCTCCCACGTGATGCCGGCACGGTCGAACATGTCGGTGGTGCGGTTCGAGTCGGTCGGTCCTCCGTCGATGACCAGCATCCCGGTGCGCGTGTAGGACGCCATGCCGGCAGGGTCCTCGTGCCCGAGATGATCCGACCAGTTCTCCCAGCACGCGAGCGACTCCCACGACGACGCCACACCGGCCCACGACGAGTAGTTGAACCGGACGACGGCGCTCGAGGCGCTCGTCGAGCCGTGGCCCATCCCGCCGGCCTTGTCGACGACAACGACGTCGAAGCCGTTGCGCGACAGCTCGAGCGCGATGGACGAGCCGATGACTCCCGCCCCGATCACGATGGCATCTGCTGTGGTCTTCATGAGGTGGTTCCCTTCGTCGAGGAACACGCTGTCCCACCAGCTCGCGCGGCACGATGGACATCGGCCTCAACATGGGGGGCCTGGCGTTCGGCAATCGTTCAACCGGCGCGGATCACTGCAGGGTGAAGCGGCGAGGGTGCGACGTTTGTCGGACACCCATGGGAGCCATCTGAACGATCGTCCGGGCCACCCGGCAAGCCGCGGATCTACGATGACTGGTCAACGGACACCGTCCGACCGACCGGAGGAGCACTGCGTGAAGACGTTGCAGTTCATCGGAAAACGACTCGTGTTCGGGATCTTCCTGCTCTTGGTCGTCAGCTTCTTGGTGTTCAGCCTCCAGGCCGGCTCGAAGGGCTCCTTGGTCTCCACGGTCCTGGGCGGCCGGCCCGCGACGGCTGCCCAGGTCGCGCAGGTGCGCGCCGACTACCATCTCGACGATCCGTTCTGGCAGCGCTACCTCTACTGGCTCGGCGATGCCCTCCACTTCGACTTCGGGCGCTCGATCCGGTCTCAGGAGTCCGTGTTCAGCGCGATCCTGGAGCGGCTCCCGATCACCCTCGAGCTCACGGTGCTCAGCATCGTGCTGGTGGTGCTGCTCGGAGTGCCGCTCGGCATGGTGTCCGGCATCAAGCGGGGGTCCCTCACCGATCGCGTCGTGACGTCGTTGTCGATCGTCGGCCTCAGCGCTCCAGTCTTCGCGACGGGCATCTTCCTTCTCTACGTCTTCGGGGTCTTCCTCGGCTGGTTCCCGTCTTTCGGAGCCGGAGAGGGCTTCGGCCTGGACAGGCTCAAGCACCTGGTCCTCCCGTCGCTGGCCCTGGCCGCGACCATGGTGGCGATCGTCGCGCGACAGACACGAGCGGTGACCCTCGACGTCATGAACCAGGACTACATCACCTTCGCTCGGGCACGCGGTCTCAGCCGCCGCCGGATCATGCTCGCCTACGCGCTGCGCAACATCTCGATGCCGATCGTCACCATCACGGGCTTGCTGCTGATCTACCTGATCGGCGGGACGATCCTCGTCGAGCAGGTCTTCTCGATCGAGGGCCTGGGCAACCTCATGGTGACGTCGGTCCAGAGCAGCGACATCCCGGTGGTGCAGGGCATCTCCCTGGTGTTCGCGGTCTTCGTCGTGATCGTGACGCTGGTGGTCGACCTGATCGGCATGTGGATCGACCCTCGCACGATGTATCCGACAGAAGGGTGAGCACCTCATGACCATGACCGAGTCCATCGCCGAGGTCCTCGATGCCCCGACCAGGGCGCGGCGCCGCCTGTTGGGTCGACCTCCGTCCTTCCTGCTGGTGGCCTCGTTCGCGGTCGTCGGCATCATCCTCGTCTGTGCCGTCGCAGGACCGTTGATCTGGCCCCACGACCCCACCGCGCAGGACCCGCTGCTGAGCGTGCAGCCTCCGGGCGGCGGACATCTGCTGGGCACCGACCAACTGGGCCGCGACATCCTCTCGCGCCTCATCGCCGGCACCCGCACGGCCATGATCGGGCCCCTGTGCGTAGCGGTGCTCGCCGTCCTCGTGGGGTTGACGCTCGGCATGACCGCAGGCTTCCGCGGTGGGCGGGTCGACAGCTTGATCGCTCGCACGACCGACATCCTCTACTGCATGCCGGCCCTCCTGATCGCGATCGTGGTCGTCGGGCTGGTCAGCGGCGCGTACGTCGTCACGATCCTCGTCCTGGCCTTCCTCACGTTCCCCGGTGATGTGCGCATCTTCCGCAGTGTCTCGATGGTCGAGGCGCGTCTTCCCTACATCGACGCGGCCCGCACCCTGGGGCTGAGTCCGACACGCACGATGATTCGGCACGTCCTGCCCAACATCGCTCCGACCGTCGTGTCCACGTTCCTGCTCGAGTTCGCCGGAGCGCTCGTCGGCTTCTCGGCCCTCGCCTTCCTTGGCCTCGGCGTCAACGCAGGTGGCGTCGACTGGGGCACGATGCTCGCCGACGGCCAGGAGCAGCTCTTCGTCAACCCGATGATGTCGCTGGCCCCGGCCATCCTGCTGATCCTGGTGGCTGCCAGCGTGACGATCATCGGCGACTGGATCTACGACCGATACTCCCTGAAGGGCGAACGATGACCGCACACGCCGGTACGCGCGACCAGAACCTCCTCACCGTGGACCACCTGAGCGTCTTCGCTGACCGCGACGGCATCCGCCGCACCATCGTGCGCGATGTCGATCTCTGCGTGGCGCGTGGCGAGACCCTTGGCATCGTTGGCGAGTCGGGCAGTGGCAAGTCGATGCTCATGAAGGCCGTCCTGGGCCTTCTCCCGGCGGGCACCTGCTCGGAGGGAGCAGTGACCTTCGACGGCACCCGCATCGACGGCTGGTCGGACCAGCAGCTGAGGCCCCTGCGCGGCACGCGGACGAGCCTGTTGCTGCAGGACCCGTTCACGATCCTCAACCCGCTGGCGACGATCGGTGAGACGATCTCCGACGGCTTTCCCGCCGACCTTCGGCGCGATCGGTCGGCCGCGCGTGCAGAGGTGGCGCGGCGTCTGGCCGAGGTCGGGATCGATGCGAGCGTCGCCGCGAAGAGGCCGTTCCAGCTGTCGGGCGGCATGCGCCAGCGCGTGGCCATCGCCGCTGCCCTGGCCGGCGATCCCGATCTGCTGGTGGCCGACGAGCCGACGACGGCACTCGACGTCGCGACCCAGCACGAGGTGCTGACGCTGCTGACCTCGTTGCAGCGCGACCGCGACATGGCGCTGATCATGATCACGCACGATCTGCGGGTCGCCTTCGACATCTGCGACCGCGTCACGGTGATGTATGCCGGCAACGTCATCGAGGAGGCGGCTGCCGCCCAGATGGCGGCGACGACCCGTCACCCCTACACGCTGGGTCTGCTTCTGGCGGAGCCCCCGGTGGGCCACTACGCATCGCACCTGAACGCGATGATCGGGTCGGTACCAGCGCCTGACACCGTGGTCGATGTCTGCTCATTCG
Source organism: Aeromicrobium fastidiosum (assembly GCF_017876595.1). Taxonomy (NCBI): domain Bacteria; kingdom Bacillati; phylum Actinomycetota; class Actinomycetes; order Propionibacteriales; family Nocardioidaceae; genus Aeromicrobium; species Aeromicrobium fastidiosum. The sequence continues at coordinate 2,220,700 of NZ_JAGIOG010000001.1, forward strand.
CGGCACGCTGCTCGTGGAGCCAGGACGTGTGCACCTCAGGACGTCCAGAGCTTCGCCTCATCGACGGCGGTCGAGCGAGTCGCTGCGTCCGCGTCGACGAGATCGACGCCGAGATGTCCGCGGTGCGGACGACCGCCGTCGCGTCCGACACGCGGCCCTCACGAACCCCGGCATCCTCTCTGCTGACCGTGACCGCCCTGCAGAAGACCTACGTGACGCGCAGCCTGGTCGGCCCTTCCACGACCCATCGGGCGCTCGACGGCGTCAGCTTCGACGTCGCTGCCGGGGAGTCGGTGGGACTGGTGGGGGAGTCGGGCTCAGGCAAGACGACGATCGCCCGAGCTGTGCTGGGCCTCTCGACGCCCGATGACGGTCAGATCGTGCTCGACGGTCACGACATCACGGACTTCCGCGCGCTGGGTCGCCGCGAGGCACGCGACGTCCGCCGACTGGTCCAGGTCGTGTTCCAGAACCCGTATGCCTCTCTCGACAAGACCTGGACGATCGGCGCGAGCCTGCGCGAGGTCATCGGGGTCCGGGGCGACTCCAAGGATCCCCACCGCGAGGTCTCCGAGCTCCTCGAGCGCGTGTCGTTGCCGCCGACGTACGCCGAGAAGTATCCGGCAGCGCTGTCCGGCGGCGAGCGGCAGCGGGTCTCGATCGCCCGAGCCGTGGCGATGCGGCCGCAGCTGCTGATCTGTGACGAGCCGGTCGCGGCGCTCGACGTGTCAGTCCAGGCGCAGGTGCTCGAGCTGCTGCGCTCGCTCCACGCAGATCTGGGCATGGCGATGCTCTTCATCACGCACGATCTGGCGGTCGTGCGACAGATGGTCGATCGTGTCGTCGTGCTCCACCGCGGACGCGTGGTGGAGTCCGGGCAGACCGACGACGTCCTCGACCAGCCGCAGGCCGACTACACCCGGCACCTGCTGGCGTCGGTGCCGGGCCACGCGGCAGGCTTGCACGGCGACGGCATCCAAGATCGGCCTGCAACAGCCGCTGGGTGAGCGACGACCGGTCAGAAATCGCTGCGAAACAAGGCTGTCACGCCCCTCGGCAGATGTTCAACCGGCCCATTGCAGTTTGCGACGATTCGCCGGTTCGCAGACGCGTGACCGGCGTCACGATGTATCAACCCGTTCGATAGTCGTAGCTGCCAGGAGGCAACCGATGCGCCCCACCCCCCATGCCCTCAAAGTTCTCGCGGTCGGAGCAGTCGCGTCAGCGTTGCTGGCCGGCTGCTCGTCCAGTGGCGGTGGCACGAGCGACGCGAAGGCCACCGACGCGACGATCCCGAACTTCACCTACGGGATGAAGGCGATCCCGGCGACGCTCGATGTTGCCAACAACTACAACTCCGACGACCTGCCGGTGACGGCCCTGGTGAATCAGCCGCTGGAGGTCGCGAACCTCGACGGCACGTTCACGCCCGTGCTTGCCACGAAGGTTTCGCAGCCTGACGACACGACGCTCGTCTACGACCTTCGCGACGACGTCACCTTCTCCGACGGGACGCCGATGACATCGGCTGATGTCGTGTGGACCATCGGGCACCTGCGCGAGAAGACAACGCAGACCGCCACGGAGCTGGAGAACTTCAAGACCGTCGAGGCCACGGGCGAGCACCAGGTCACGATCACGCTGGCGAAGCCGAACCCTGCCACGCGTGGGTCCTTCGCGATCATCTCCTTCGTCCAGGAGAAGGCCTACGGTGAGAAGAGCGGCAAGGACCTCGGAACCGCTGCCGCCCCGCCGATCGGCACCGGGCCGTACATGATCGACTCGTTCTCCGCGAGCAAGATCACGCTGAAGCGCAACCCGAAGCTGACCGGCCCGAAGCCGGCGGTCGACACGTTCACGATGACGACCATCGCCGACGACAACGCCGGCCAGCTGGCCATGCGATCCGGCGAGCTGAGCGGCGTCAGGGTCAGCGACGGCAAGTCGGTGCCGCGGTGGAACAAGGTCCAAGGCGCGAAGGTGTACTCGTCGCCGACGCTGTACCTCGACTACGTGACGATGAACCAGACGGCCAAGCCGTTCGACGACATCCACGTCCGCAGGGCCGTTGCGTACGCGACTGACCGCGCGGGCCTGCTTGAGGCCAACTATGGCGATCAGGCCAGCGCCGCCGTCGGAATGTCTCCGGCGCAGGTGGACGCGAACGTCGCTCCTTCCAAGGACGCCTTGAAGGACCTGGTCGCGAGCCTGCCTGATGGGCAGTTCAGCCTTGCGGACGCCAAGAAGGAGCTTGCGCAGTCCGCGTACCCCGACGGGTTCACCGCGACGTTCGAGTACTACTCGCCCCAGGGCAAGCTGGTCGGTGTCAGCCTCGCTGACAATCTCAAGAAGATCGGCGTCACGCTCGAGCTGAAGTCGCGCCGCCTCGGCGACTTCATCGGAGACCTGTTCGCCGGCAAGCGGCCCGAGATGGGTGCCTTCAGCATCGCGTCCGTGGTCGCGGACCCAAGCAGCTGGTACCAGTACCTCGTGGGCAAGGACAACCCGTACAACGTGGCGGGCTACTCCACCGATGCCACGTCGGCTGCACTCGAGCAGATCAACAGCAGTGATCCGGCGGAGCGCTGGAAGGGCGTCACGACGATCGAGACCGCACTGGCGAACGACGTGCCCTACATCGCCCTCGCCCGTCCCAAGTACTCGTTCGCGCTCGGCGACGGAATGACGCTCACGTCCGCGCCCGACTTCATGAAGCTGCTGAGCGGTCTCTGGGTCAACGACCTGAAGTCGACCAAGTAGACCACCAGAAGGGACGCACCATGAACCAGCACCAGAGCTCACCCATCGTCGTCATCGGCGCCGGCATCACAGGTCTCTCGATCGCTCACCACCTGCTCGCGGCAAGCGACCGTGAGGTCGTGGTGGTGGACTCGGGCGACGTCGGAAACGGGACGACTCCAGCCGGAGCCGGCTTCGTCGCCGAGTGGTCGACGGTCATCCCGCACCTGGGGCCGCAGGCGTACGCACTGCAGAAGTACTCGCTGGACTTCTACCGCGGCATCCACGAGTCAGGTCGCGACGTGCACTTTCGCGGCAACGGCAACATCGTGTTCTTCAACCACGAGGACACCCTGGCTGCCGGACTCGCCGCCATCGCGGCCGGCCCGTGCGCATCGGACCGCAACACTGTCGTGAGCGCGGCCGAGATCGGGGCGCTGACCGGCGGAGCCGTGGACGCATCGGCGGTTGCCGGTGGAGTGCTGATGCCGTCGGGCATCCAGCTGGAGACGGGCTTGGCGATCCAACACATCGCTGAGGGTGTCGAGCAGCAAGGCGGCACGATCCTGCGCGGTGTCACGATGGAGTCGCTCGAGATCGACGGCGGCCGCGTCGTGGGGGTGAACCTCTCGACCGGCCACATCGCCACCGACTCGGTGGTGCTCGCCGTGGGCGCGTGGCTCAACGCGGCGCTGGCGCAGGTCGACTGGAAGCTCCCGCTCGTGCCGTTCGTCGCGACGCGCTTCGTGACCGAGGACGTGGGCCTGTCGCCCGACATGCCCACCCTGCAGGGCAAGGACTTCCCGCTGTGGATCAGGGAGTCCGAAGGCGGATTCACGTGGGGCTCGACTCACGGTGCCGCGCCTGCGCACCGGCTCGGCGGCACGTGGAACGCGCTCGGCAAGGACGAGCGCTGGCGGCAGGACCTGGTCGACGCCATGGCCGCGGACGTCGACCGGGTGGCACAGGTGTTCCCGAAGCTGGCAGGCGCGCAGACGATCCGCGAGATCCAGGGCATGCCGGTCTACTCGGTCGACGGCGGGATGTTCGTCGGCGAGGTTCCCAACACCGCGGGCCTCTTCGCCGCCGGCGGCGACAACGAGAGCGGCGTGTCCCACGGCCCCGGCGTCGGTCGTCTCCTGGCCGATCTGGTCCTGGGACGCGACCCCATCTGCGACCCGACGCGGTTCAGGCTCGACCGCTTCGACCCGCAGGAGTACCCCGACCCCGAGTCGGTCGGTCAGCACTACGTGCGCGGCGGCGTCGGTTTCATCGCGGACGCGCACCGTGAGCCCATGCCGCTGAGCTGAGCTGAACTGAGCTGATGCGTCGCCGGGCGACCCTGTTCTCGACGAGATCCACATCGTCCTGAGCGGGGTCGCCGTGCGCCGCTCCCGACTCTCTCCACCACACCTTCCCCCATCTCGAGAAAGAAGAACTCATGCCGCAGATCGTTCGAGGAGTTGTCGCCCTGTCGAAGGGTGAGCCTGTTGTCACGACGAACATCGTGATTCCTGATCCGGGTCCGGGTGAGGCGGTGGTCGACATCAGTGCGTGCGGGGTGTGCCACACCGATCTGCACTATCGCGAGGGTGGCATCAACGACGAGTTCCCGTTCCTGCTGGGGCATGAGGCTGCGGGTGTCGTGGAGTCGGTCGGTGAGGGCGTCACCGACGTGGCTCCGGGTGACTTCGTGGTGCTGAACTGGCGGGCGGTGTGCGGGAGCTGTCGGGCGTGTCTGCGGGGGCGTCCGTGGTACTGCTTCAACACGCACAACGCGAAGCAGAAGATGACGCTCGAGGACGGCACCGAGCTGTCGCCCGCGCTGGGCATCGGTGCGTTCGCGGACAAGACGTTGGTGGCTGCGGGTCAGTGCACCAAGGTCGATCCGGCCGCGTCGCCGGCTGCGGTGGGCCTGTTGGGTTGCGGCGTCATGGCGGGTCTGGGCGCGGCAATCAACACCGGCAACGTGCAGCGCGGCGACTCGGTCGCGGTGATCGGCTGCGGTGGCGTGGGCTCGGCGGCGATCGCCGGTGCGCGTCTGGCGAATGCGGCCAAGATCATCGCGATCGATCTGGATGACCGCAAGCTCGAGTGGGCCAAGGGCATGGGCGCCACCCACACCATCAACGCCGGTGATGCTGCCAAGGATGGGGGCAGTGTGGTGGAGGCGATCCAGGCGTTGACCGGCGGCCATGGTGCCGATGTGGTGATCGATGCGGTGGGTCGTCCCGAGACGTGGAAGCAGGCGTTCTACGGTCGTGACCTGGCCGGCACGGTCGTGCTGGTCGGTGTCCCGACGCCCGACATGCAGCTCGAGCTTCCGTTGATCGACGTGTTCGGTCGTGGCGGGTCGCTGAAGTCGTCCTGGTACGGCGACTGCCTGCCGTCCAGGGATTTCCCGATGCTGGTCGACCTGTACCAGCAGGGACGGCTCGATCTCGACGCGTTCGTGACCGAGACGATCGGCATCGACGACGTCGAGGCCGCGTTCGCCAAGATGCACCACGGCGACGTCCTGCGATCGGTCGTGACGCTCTGATGACCGCACGGGTGCAGAAGGTCGTCACGTCGGGGCAGTTCGCCCTGGACGGCGGGTCCTGGGATGTCGACAACAACGTGTGGCTGGTCGGTGACGACGCCGAAGTGATCGTGATCGACGCACCCCACGACGCGCCGGCGATCCTGGATGCGATCGACGGACGAACGGTCGTGGCGATCGTGCTGACCCACGGGCACAACGACCACATCAACGCAGCCGTCGAGCTCAGCCGGGCCACCGGTGCCGACGTGTGGTTCCCGCCCGAGGACCGGATGCTGTGGGATGCCGAGCACGACACCCCGCCGGACCAGGAGCTGCACTCGGGGGCCACGTTCGAGGTCGCCGGCACGACGCTGCGGGCGATCCCGACACCGGGTCACTCACCGGGCAGCACCTGCCTCTACGCACCCGACCTCGGTGTCGTCTTCAGTGGCGACACGCTCTTCAACGGCGGACCCGGTGCCACAGGCCGGTCGTACTCGGACTTCGACACCATCATCGAGTCGATCCGCGAACGCCTGCTCACGCTCCCGGACGAGACGGTCGTCCACACCGGCCACGGCGACGACACCAGCATCGGCGCCGAGAAGCCCCACCTCGACGACTGGATCACCCGCGGATCCTGACCTGAGCGACACCGGCCGCGCGGCCACGACTGCACCCGGGGAGCGGAATCGACACTCGTCCGCCGGGGTGGATGGCTCGACCGCAACGATGACGCCGACCATCACCACAGCGGCTCCCAGCAGCTGGGCCGATGTGGCGGCCGCGAGCCCGACGGGTCCGGCGCCGGCCACGTAGCCGGTGGACCTGGTTGCGGGCTCGGTGCTGACGGCACCGCAGAAGCCGGTCGGGAAGATGGTGGAGAGCATGGCGAGGTCAAGAGAATTCTCCAGCGCTTGGTTGCGATCGGGGAATCTGGGGGCGCTTCAGTCGGCGTACGGCCACCAGGACGTAGGTGGCACATCCGCCGAGCCTGCCACCCGTATTGACGAGAGGCAGGCGGCGGCTGAGGGCGGCGGCGCATGACATGTGCGGCCCTCAGCCACCTGCGGATCACCGGGTGTAGACCACGAAGACCTTGCGAAGCCTCTCGTGCACGGTCCAGATGCCCTTCCACCCGATCGGGAACAGGGCCGCCGTCCCGGCAGTCAGCTCGACAGGTTCGCCCCCATCCTCGTGGACGGTCATGCGGCCTTCGACGACCTGGATGAACTCGCCGCGGTCGATGAACTCCCACCGCGCTTCTCCGGGATCGGACTCCCACGAGCCGCTCGTGATGCTGCCGTCGTCGCTCCTGTAGGCGATGTAGGCGCGAACGGGGATGTCGCCGCTGAGAGGCTGAGCGCTCGGCGGGGCGAGCAGGCTCTCGGTGAACTGCTCGGTGGCGAGCTCTGCGGCGCGGAATGTTGTCGTCACGGTGTCTTCCTTGTGCAATCTGAGGACGGGGCGGTCGTCATCCTCGCGCGATCGGCCGGCGCGGTCCCCAGGCAGACGTCGCGACTACGCAGCACCAAGGTCGACAGGTGTCGGGAACTCTCAGATCGCGGCTGGCGTCGACCTGCCGAAGCCGGCGCTCGCCGTGAGGTGGTCCATGAGGGGTCGGGTGCGGAACGGGAGAGGTGTGGAGACGATCATCGTGGTCACGGTGTGCTGCACCCCGTCCAGCTGGATCATGTGCGTCACGACCTCCTGCAGCTCGCGGTGCGTCGGCGCAGCGACACGGATCAGGAGATCCTCACGTCCCGCCTGAGTGTTGATCTCGAGCACGTGGACGACCTCGCTCAGTGCCGCGACGACCTGCGCCATCTTGCGCTGGTCGAGCTCGAGCGCGACGAACGCCTGGATCGGGACGCCGACGGCCTCGAGATCTATCAGCGGCATGAAGCCGTTGAGCACCCCGGTCTCCTCCAGGCGTCTGATGCGGGACATCACCGTGTTGCGAGCCACGCCGAGCGAGCTGGCCAGGTCGGCGACTGCCGATCGGGCGTTGTCGGTCAGCTTGCCGAGGATCTCGGAGTCGAGCCGGTCGATGCTGAGCATTTGTGACACCTCAGGACGTGTTCGACGGTGCGGACTGATGGTGGAGCTACATTGCGCGCATCACCATTGACCCAAAGTACCTGATCAGTCAACGTTGGCGAACCAAATACATCATCTAACCCATGCTCAGATGATCAGATCGTATTGAGGAGGGCGCATGAGTGCGTCGCAGCTGACCGGAACCCGTCCGAGCATCTTCGAGCTGGGTGGCCAGATCGAGCTGGAATCCCACGAGCTCGTTCGCCTCCACCACGACGAGAAGACCGGCCTGAGGGCGATCATCGCCATCCACGACACGCGCCTCGGACCGGCCCTCGGCGGCACCCGGTTCTACCCGTACGCGAGCGACGGGGATGCGTTGACCGACGTCCTGCGGCTCTCGGAGGGGATGACCTACAAGGCGGCCGCCGCGGGGTTGCCTCTCGGCGGAGGCAAGGCCGTCATCATCGGCGATCCCGCCACTGTGAAGTCGCCGGAGCTGCTCGAGGAGTACGGACGGTTCGTCGAGTCCCTGGGCGGGCGCTACGTCACGGCAGGGGACGTGGGAACGACGTCCGACGACATGGACGTGATCGGTCGGACGACGTCGCACGTCGTCGCGCGGACCATCGCGTCCGGCGGCTCGGGGGACAGCGGTCTCTCGACGGCCCTCGGCGTGTTCAGCAGCATGAAGGCGGCCGTGCGATTGGCGTTCGGCCGAGCGCCACTGGCACCGGTGACGGTGGGCGTCGAGGGTGCTGGCAAGGTCGGCTTCCAGCTCATCGGTCTCCTGGTCGAGGCGGGCGCACATGTGGTGTTCTGCGAGCAGGATCCGGTCGCCCGCGACCGTGTGCACCTGGCCTACCCGGACGTCGACGTGAGCGACTCGGTCATCGACGCTGAGGTGGACGTCTACGCTCCGTGTGCCCTCGGCGCGACGCTGACCCACGAGTCGGTAGCCGACATCAAGGCACGCATCGTCTGCGGTGCTGCCAACAATCAGCTGCTGACCGGCTCCGTCGAGGATGAACTGGCCGCGCGGGGCATCCTCTGGGTGCCCGACTACGTCGCCAATGCGGGCGGCCTGATCCAGGTCGCCGCCGAGCTCCACAGCGGTGACCTCGCCAAGGTGCCTGACCGGATCGGCGGACTGGCGGCCTTCGTGGAGACCATGCTGATCAAGGCGGCGGCCGACTCGGTCACCCCGGGTCACGCAGCACGCGCCATCGTCGACCGCCGGCTCGACCAGGTGACGGGCGCCAAGTGATGACTGACGACCTCTTCAGCCTGCTCAGCCCCGAGGGGGTGCTGTCGGACTCGGCGGATGCGTCGGTCGACCTGCGGGGGATGTTCAGCGACATGGTCATGAGTCGGCGCATCGACACCGAGGCGATCGCCCTCCAGCGCCAGGGCGAGCTGGGCCTGTGGGCCTCGCTGCTCGGGCAGGAGGGGGCCCAGGTGGGGGCCGGCCGCGCGCTGCGCCCCCGCGACGTCGCCTTCCCGACCTATCGCGAGCACGGTGTCGCGTGGTGCCGGGGTGTTGACCCGGTGAGTCTGTTGGGGCTGTTTCGGGGAACCACCTTGGGCGGCTGGGACCCGACGACCAACAACTTCAACCTGTACACGTTGGTCATCGGTGCGCAGACCCTGCATGCGGTCGGCTATGCGATGGGCATCGTCCGCGACGGAGACGTCGGCACGGGTGACCCCGATCGTGACCGCGCAGTGCTGGTCTTCCTCGGTGATGGGGCGCTGAGCGAGGGCGAGACGAACGAGGCATTCGTCTGGGCTGCGGCGCAGAACCTGCCGATCGTGTTCTTCTGCCAGAACAACCAATGGGCCATCTCGGCGCCGTACTCGGTGCAGAGCCGGGTGCCGGTGGCCCAGCGGGCGCAGGGCTTCGGGTTCCGAGGGGTCAGGGTGGACGGCAATGACGTCGTCGCCAGCCACGCGGCGACCGTCGAGGCTCTCGAGCACGCCAGGGCCGGCAACGGGCCCACGTTGATCGAGGCGTTCACGTATCGCCGCAACCCGCACACGACCTCGGACGACGACGGCCGCTACCGCGAGGGTGCGGTCACCGACGACTGGACGACCCTCGACCCGATCGAGCGCCTCCGCACCCACCTCACCGGCATCGGCACGGGCGAGGAGTTCTTCGCCGGCGTCGCCGCCGAGGAGGCCGATCTGAGCGAGCGGCTGCGCGCGGGGTGTCGCGCGCTGCCCGACCCGAGCCCGGAGTCCCCGTTCCTGCACACGTACGTCGACATGCCGGCAGATCTGGAGCAGCAGATGCACGACCACGTCGAGTACGTCGCCGCAGGAGAGGTGGACCCGGCATGAGCACCGCGATGGCCCACGCCCTCAACGAAGGCCTGCGCTCGGTCATGGAGGAGGACCCGAAGGTCCTGCTGATCGGCGAGGACATCGGCCGGCTCGGGGGCGTGTTCCGGGTCACCGACGGCCTGCAGAAGGACTTCGGCGACGCCCGCGTCGTCGACTCGCCGCTGGGCGAGGCCGGCATCGTCGGCAGCGCGATCGGCCTGGCCATGGCCGGCTACCGGCCCGTGTGCGAGATCCAGTTCGACGGCTTCGTGTTCCCCGCGATGAACCAGATCATCACGCAGCTGGCCAAGTACCGGCACCGCTCCGAGGGGACGGTGACGCTGCCCGTCGTCATCCGCATCCCCGTCGGCGGCGGCATCGGCGCCATCGAGCACCACTCGGAGTCGCCCGAGGCGTACTTCGCGCACACGGCCGGCCTGAGGGTCGTCAGCCCGTCGTCGGCGCAGGAGGCGTACGACCTCATCCGGATGGCGGTGCGCAGCGACGACCCCGTGATCTTCCTCGAGCCCAAGCACAACTACTGGCTCAAGGGCGAGATCGACCGTGCCGCGACACCGGCGCCGTTCGGCAGCGCCCAGGTCGTGCGTCCCGGCGACGACCTGACGCTCGTGACGTACGGCGCGCTGGTGCCGACCGCCGTCAAGGTGGCTGCCGCTGCCGCCGAGGACGGCCGGTCCGTCGAGGTCATCGACCTGCGCTCGCTGTCGCCGATCGACGATGCGACGATCTTCGCCTCGGTCGAGAGGACGGGACGGCTGGTCGTCGCGCACGAGGCGTCGCAGACCGCGGGCCTGGGTGCCGAGATCGCCGCCCGTGTGCAGGACGCGATGTTCTACTCGCTCGAGGCACCCGTGATCCGGGTGACGGGCTACGACACGCCGTACCCGGCGAGCCGCCTGGAGGGCGACTGGCTGCCCGGGCTCGACCGCATCCTCGACGCCATCGACCGCAGCTTCACGTACTGAGGGCAGGACCCACATGACGAACGTCCAGCAATTCCACCTGCCCGATGTCGGGGAGGGTCTGACCGAGGCCGAGATCGTCACCTGGCTCGTGACGCCCGGCGACACCGTCGAGGTCAACCAGATCGTCGTCGAGATCGAGACCGCCAAGTCGCTGGTCGAGCTGCCGTCGCCCTTCGCCGGCGAGGTCATCGAGCTGCACGCCGAGCCCGGTGAGACCGTCGACGTCGGCCGGCCGATCATCAGCGTCGCGACGGCTGGCGGCCCCGCGGACGCGCCGACGGCACCGGCCGTCGCCGCTGAGGCCGCCGAGGCCGCCGAGACCGTGGCCACCGAGAACGTCGACGAGCCGAAGCTGCTCGTCGGCTACGGTGCCAAGGAGACCACGGGACGTCGGCGTCGGCGTGGTGCTGCTCCGGCCGCCGCGCCGGCGGCTGTCTCACCCGCGGTCACGCCGGCCGCGCCGTCAGCGCCGTCCGGACCCGTGCGGACCAAGCCGCCGGTCCGCAAGCTGGCCAAGACGCTCGGCGTCGACCTGACCTCCGTCGTGCCGTCCGGCCCGGGCGGTGTCGTGACGCGCGCCGACGTGGTGGCGGCCTCCGAGGCGGCCCCGACCCTCCCTCCGGCTCCGGCCGTGGCCCCTGAGACGGACGCCGGCGAGATCCGCATCCCGATCAAGGGCGTCCGCAAGCACACGGCGGCCGCGATGGTCAGCTCGGCGTTCACCGCGCCACACGTGTCGGAGTTCGTGACGCTCGACGTCACCGCGACGATGGACCTGCGGTCGAGGCTGCAGGCCCGGCGCGAGTTCGCAGACGTCAGGCTCAGCCCGCTGGCACTCGTCGCGAAGGCGTTCCTGCGGGCGGTCGAGCGCACGCCGTCGGCCAACTCGCGGTGGGACGAGGCGGCGCAGGAGATCGTCCAGATGCGCGAGATCAACCTCGGCATCGCCGCTGCCACGCCTCGCGGACTCGTGGTGCCGAACATCCGCAGCGCGCAGCGACTCGGCCTCGCCGAGCTGGCCGCCGCGATCGGTGACCTCGCCAGCACCGCCAGGGCCGGCCGCACGACGCCCGAGCAGATGGCGCACGGCACCGTGACGATCAGCAACTTCGGGGTGTTCGGCGTCGACAGCGGCACTCCGATCCTCAACCCTGGCGAGACCGCGATCCTCGGCGTCGGCACGATCAATCGCCGCCCATGGGTCGTCGGCGAGGGCGACGACGAGCGCATCGAGCCGCGGTGGGTCACGACCCTGGCCCTCTCGTTCGACCACCGGGTCATGGACGGCCAGCAGGGATCCGAGCTGCTGGCCGACACCGCCGCGTTCCTGCGCGACCCCGCGCTCGCCGCTCTCTGAGCATCGGGGTCACGCACGGCCACTCGTCTGGGGTGTCACCCCCCAGCCATCGCCGTCATCGCGCCGCGTACCAGTCAGGAGTGCGCTTGGCGAAGAACGCCGCGATTCCCTCGAGATGGTCGGAGGACTCCTCGATGCGGTGCTGCGCTGTTCGTGTGATCTCCCAGCGCCACGGGTCTTCGACCGCACGGGTCTCGTCGAGCGCACGCATCGATGCATCGAGCGCGGCGGGGCTGTTGAGGGCGATCCGATCGGCGATCCGGATCGCGGCGTCCAGAGCGGTGCCCGGTGCCACGATGGTGTTGACCAACCCGGCTTGGTGGGCGCGCTGAACGGACAACGGCTCGCCGGTCAGCAGCATCTCGGCGGCCAGCGAATGCCCCAGGCGGTCCACCGCTCGAAAAAGACCTCCGGAGTTGGCGACGACGCCGCGCTTCACCTCGGGCAGGCTGAACCTGACCTGCTCGCCAGCCACCACGATGTCGCAGGCGAGGACGAGCTCGAACCCTCCGCCCAGGGCGTCGCCGTCCACCGCCGCGATGACGGGTTTGCTACGACGACGTCTCGCCAGTCCGTACTCGCCTCCGCGTCGAGATGCGGGACTGGCCTGCTGGGTGAGGTCGGTTCCAGCGCTGAAGTATCCGCTGCTCGACGTGAGAACCGCGACCCGCAGGTCGGCGTCGTCCTCCAGCAGCGCGAGGGCGTCGTCGATGAGATCGGTCATCTCCATGTCGATCGCGTTGCGCTTGGCAGGGCGGTTCAGGGTGATGATGAGGGTGCGTGAACGGACCTCGGTCTCGACCACCTGCGCGTTCGTCATGACGTGATCACGAGCTTGCCGCGCACGTCGCCGCCAGCGAGAGCTGTGAAGGCCGCACGCGCCTCGGCCAGGGGATACGTCCGGTGCACGGGCGGCTTGATCCCGGTCGATGTCACGAACTGGAGGAGGTCGGCGAACTCCTGTCGTGTGCCGAGGGTCGAGCCCTGGATGCGTGCGTAGCCAGCGAAGACACGGGCGACGTTCGTCTGCGCCTGGTAGCCGGACGTTCCCCCGGAGACGACCATGACACCGTGCCGACGCAGGCATTTGAGGGAGTGGTCCCACGTGCTCTGCCCGACGGTGTCGAGCACGGCGTCGACCCTCTCGGGCAGGCGCGCGCCGCTCTCGAAGGTCTCGTGGGCGCCGATGTCCCGAGCCCACTGACGCCCCTCGTCGGAGCGACTGGTCGCCCACACGCGCAGGCCGGCCGCGCGGCCCAGCATGATGGCCGCGGTCGAGACCCCGCCAGTGGCCCCCTGGACGAGGATGGTCTGGCCCGCTCGGACCTGCGCCGCGGTGAAGATCATGCGGTAGGCCGTGAGCCACGCCGTGGGCAGCGTGCTGGCCTCGACGAGCGTCAAGCCGTCCGGAACGGGCAGGAGGTTGTGGGTGGGGACGGCGACCTGCTCGGCGAAGGTTCCCGGGTGTCGCTCCGACAGCATGCTCAGGGCCGGATCGTCGAGCTCCGGTCCCGTCCACCCGTCGCTGGCGATCACCGGGTAGACGACGACCTCGCGACCGTTCTCGTCAACACCGGCGAGATCGCACCCGAGGATCATGGGGGTGCGATCGGCGGGGAGTCCGACGCCGGCGAGGGACCAGAGGTCATGGCGGTTGAGGGAGGCCGCGCGCATCGTGATCGTGACCCATCCGGGCGGTGCGGTGGCGCTCTCGACGTCGCCGACCTCGAGTGCGTCGAGAGGGTCGGCGGGGTCGACGGTCCGGGCGTATGCAGCCAGCATGAGATGTCCTTCTGGGAGATGGAGGGGGAGTGGAGGTCAGGCCGGGTCGGAGGAGACGTCGATGACCGCCTTGCCGAAGACGGCTCCCGATGCGAGATCGGTGTAGGCGCGGACGCCATCGCCGAAGGCGTAGCGGTGATTCACGGCCGGGCGGAGTCCAGCCGTGACGAGCTCGTCGAGCCGGGACGCGACCTGGCCGAGCGCCCGGGGGTCGGTTCGCAGGTATTCCCCCCAGCCGGCACCGAGGACCCCGACGTTGCGCAGCAGGAGTCGGTTGACGGTCACGGTCGGGATGCCGCCGGCGGCGAAGCCGACCACCACCAGACGACCGCCCGGGGCCAGGGAGCGGACGGCGTCGTCGAAGGCAGGGCCGCCGACCGGGTCGACCAGCACGTCGGCGCCCCGTCCGTCGGTGAGCTCGCGCACCCGCCCGGACCATCCGTCCGCGAGCGCGACGACGTGGTCGGCGCCGGCCGTGCGCAGGAACTCGTCGGCACCGGGACGCTTCACGACGGCGATGACCTCGACGCCGAGGGCGTGGGCCACCTGCACGGTCGCGGTACCGATCCCGCCTGCAGCGCCCATCACGACCACGGTCTGCCCGGCGGAGACCCGGGCACGGGTCTCCAGTGCGAACACGGCGGTCTGGAAGTTGACCAACATCGTGACGGCCTCGGCGTGATCCAAGCCCGAGGGGGCATGTCGAACGACACCCGGGTGGACCGCGACTCGTTCGGCGAGCCCTCCTTGACCGGCGAGCGCGATGACACGGTCGCCGGCGGAGAACCCGCTGCCGCTCGGGGCCGAGCGGACGACGCCGGCGATCTCCGAGCCCGGAACGAAGGGCGGCTCGGTCTTGAGCTGGTACTCGCCTCGCATGACGAGCAGGTCCGGGAAGTTGACCCCGGCGGCACGGACGTCGATGTGCACGAGGGAATCGCCGTGGGGGTCGTCGACCTCGGTCAGGCGGAGTCCGGCGGGACCGGTCAGGCTCGTCAGGAGAAGCGCTCTCATCATGCTCCAATTTAGAATGCAGATTTGGTTTTGATGTCGAGTCAGTATCTCTGCCGGCGGCGATCCTGGCAAGGCCGAGCGCGTGTGCCTGGCGATCCGGCTAACCTGCTCGTGTGAGCCGTCAGCGGGACCTCTCGACCACGCCGTCCGAGGGCGTCAGTCAGCCGTACGCGAAGTCGGCCCACACGCGGCAGCGCATCATCGACTCGGCGGCGCGTGTCCTGTACGAGAAGGGTTACTCGGGGACGCGGCTCTCGGACGTGGCGGCCGACTCGGGCGTCGGGGTCGCCAACATCTACTACTACTTCCCGTCACGGGACGAGCTCATCGCGCAGGTCATGCTGGCGGGCATGGAGGAGGGGCGCGCTTCCTTGCAGGAGTCTTTGGGGAAGCTCCCTGACTCGGCCCCTCCCATGGAGCGCCTCATGGTGGCGGTCGAGGTCCACCTCCGCGGAGGGATCCGACGATCGCCCCATGCCCAGGCCGTCGTCCGCAACGCGCAGCAGCTGCCCGAGCCGCTGCTGCGGCGTCAGCGCGAGGCAGACAGTGCCTACGGAGCCGTGTGGAGGGACCTCATCGAGGAGCTCGAGTCCCGAGGCGAGCTGCGAGATGGCCTCGACCCGTTCGCGGCGCAGATGCTGGTGATCGGGGCGTTGAACTCGGCGCTGGAGTGGTGGAACCGTCGCCGCGGGACCATCGACAACGTGGTCAGAAGTGCCCAGATCGTGGTGCGGCACGGCCTCAGCGCGAGCGTCGGCTGAGGCTGTCCTTCGTCTGCTCGGGGATCGCGTTCGGCATGGATCCATCGTCCTGAGCTCACAAGAATGTGGCATCGAACCGAGCACGCTTCGATCTCGACTCCGGCGGTGCAGCAGTCCGGGGCGGTTGGCGACCTCAGCTCGCAGGTGATGTCGATCGGCTCACACTGCGAACGGATGCGGAATTCTGTCGCGCAGCGCCGGTTGAACACGACGCACGAGCCAGCGTCCAGAGACAGCACCTGAGGAGATCACCCATGGCAGAGCCGACGTCGAACCCGACTTCTCGATCGATCCTGATCATTGGAGCAGGGGAGCTGGGCATGCCTGTGCTGCGCAACGTCGCGCTCCGTGCCCGCGATGTCGAGGGTTCGACCGTCAGCGTGCTGCTGCGTGCTGGTTCGGTCGGCTCGACTGATCCGGGGAAGCAGCGTGATCTTGCAGAGATCCGCAGCCTGGGCATCGACATCGTCGAGGGCGACCTGGTGAAGAACTCCATCGACGAGCTCGCCTCGTTGTTCGCGGTCCACGACACGGTGATCGGGTGCACTGGAATCGCCGCGGGGATCGAGACGCCCATGAAGGTGGCGAAGGCTGCGCTGCAGGCGAAGGTGCGGCGTTACTTCCCGTGGCAGTTCGGCGTCGACTTCGAGGTCATCGGTCGCGGGAGCCCGCAGGACATCTTCGACTCGCAGCTGGACGTGCGCGAGCTCCTTCGCGCCCAGGACGAGACCGAGTGGGTCATCATCTCCACCGGGATGTTCATGAACTACCTGTTCGACGCAGGCTCCGGCATGGTCGACCCGGCGAACAGCACGGTCAACGCGCTGGGCAGCCTCGACACAGCCGTCACCGTGACGACCCCGGAGGACATCGGCGTACTGACGGCCGAGATCCTGTTCTCCGAACCCCGCATCCGCAACGAGATCGTCTTCCTGGCCGGCGACACGGTGACGTACGGCGAGCTGGCGAACATCCTGGAGGACGTGCTCCAGCGTCCGTTCGAGCGTGTGGAGTGGACCGTGCCGTTCCTGCTCGACCAGCTGGCGAGCAACCCCACCGACATGACGAGCAAGTACCGGGCCGTGTTCGCCCAGGGGCGAGGGGTGGCGTGGGACAAGGACGAGACCTTCAACGCGCGGCGTGGGATCGCGGTCACGGACGTGCGGACGTGGATCGGCGAGAACCTCGCCGACCGACGCAGGGGCGACTAGTCTCCGGCAGCGTCGACAACCGTCGTCAGTGGCCGAGCAGGACCACGGACGATTCACTCGCGCGAGGCACCGGGGTCGATGCGAGTCGCATTGAGGTCGACTGACAAGAAGATGTCGTTCGCGACGGGGTTGCGCAGCGTCGTTCCTCCGCAGTCGGGATGCAGGCATCGCGTCGCAGTTCATGACGTCGCCCCGACCTCGCGAGCCGACATCCTGCCCCCACAGGCGCTCCCATGGCCGCCGACGCTCAGCTCGCCCACCTCGCGGATCACGGGTCGAACCATCTCTCGGTGGTCTGTACTAACCGCATCGCCGAGCTCGGCGCCACACCCTCAGCGGGGACCGGGGGAGACGGCTACGACACATGCCCTGGCGGCGGCCGTCGACGGGCTTGACGAGACAGAGCTGACCGCCAGGAACGAGACCCAGGGCGAATCATCCTCGTGGTCCGAGGCAGAACGCCAGGACTGCTTGCGACCGTGAAGCCGACAAGCCCGACGGCTCGTCAGCTACCGGCTTCTCGGGCCACCAGGATGTCGCACACGCGGTGCGCGTTGTGGTTGACGTGCGTGAAGATCGCCTCGGCTGCTGCCTTCGGGTCCCCACTCTCGATGGCGACCAGGATGCCTGCGTGCTCCGAGACGATCGTGGACGGGTCGTCGTACTCGCGGGTCTCCTTGGAGAGCACGGTCAAGTAGTAGCGCAGCTCGGTCGTCAGGTCGTTGTAGAAGTCGTCGATCCTGGGGTTGCCCAGCAGGGCGACGATGGACGCGTGGAAGGCGAGGTCTGCCGTGACGATGTCCTTCACGCGGTGCGTGTCCGCCGCGCGCGTGAGCGCGTTGAGCGCCTTGCGGAGGCCGCCCAGGTCTTCGGTGCGCCGAGGCTGGTGGACGGCGGCCGTCTCCAGCTGCAGGCGTGCGTCGTAGAGAGCCATGACGCTCTCGGCCGTCGGCGCGATGACGACCGCGCCGCGGTTGACCTCGTAGTTCACGAGGCCGCCGAGCTCCAGGATGCGGACCGCCTCACGCACGGTGTTGCGGGAGATCTTCAGATCCGTCGCGATGGCGCTCTCGCGGAGGCGCGTTCCGGGACTGAAGTGCCCGGACATGATGAGGTCGGACAGCCCCTCCGCGACCTGCTGCGCCGCCGTCGTTCGACGGACCGCGATGTCAAGAGAAGTCATGGTGTCAGGTTACGCCGAAAGTGGTCTTGCGTCGAGCAGTTGAACTGTTCTACAGTTCCCACATGACCGATCGCGCTCTCTGGCATGGACAGGCTCACATGCCGACGTCCCAGGCCCACCGACTCACGATCAAGGGCGGCGAGGGCGCGTGGTTGACGACCAGCGACGGGCAGCGACTGCTCGACGCGACAGCCAGCCTCTGGCACGCCAACGTCGGGCACGGCCGGGAACGCATCGCCCGCGCAGCCTACGAGCAGATGAAGACGCTCGAGACGTACCACGTGTTCGGACGCTTCGCGAACGAGCCGGCACTGGATCTCGCCGACCGTCTCGCCGACATCGGACCGATCGACGGCGGGCGGGTCATGCTGACCAGCGGCGGCTCGGACTCCATCGAGCTGGCCTGCAAGCTGGCGCGACGCCACTGGCAGCTCGAGGGCAGGCCCGAGAAGACGACCATCGTCAGCAGGGAGACGTCCTACCACGGGCTGCACGGCTACGGCACCAGCATCGCCGGTCTCGAGTACAACCGCGAGGGCTACGGCAGCCAGTCCCTGATCCCCGAGACGCTCCGCATCCCCGCCAACGACATCGCTGCCGCCACCGCGATGCTCGCCGCCCACGGCACGGAGAACATCGCCGCCATCGTCTTCGAGCCGGTCATCGGCACCGGCGGAATCGTCGGCCCCGTCGACGGATACCTGGCGGGCCTGCAGGCCTTCGCTCGCGCGAACGACATCCTGCTGATCGCGGACGAAGTCATCACCGGCTTCGGCCGGGTCGGCACCATGTTCGCCTGCGAGCGGTACGACATCAGCCCGGACATGGTCGTGATGGCCAAGGGCCTGACGTCCGGCTACGCCCCCCTCGGCGCGGTGCTGGTGTCACCGCGCATCGCCGACAGGTTCTTCGACGGCGCGGACGCGCCGATGTTCCGTCACGGCCTCACGTACTCCGGGCACGCCACCGCTTGCGTCGTCGCGCAGGAGAACCTCGACATCATCGAGGAAGAAGGCCTGGTGGAGCGGTCCGCCCACCTGGAGGACGTGCTGGCTCGAGCCGTCGCACCGCTCGCGGACCACCCCCTCGTGGAGGAGGTCCGCTCGGGGTCGGCCTTCCTCGCGGGCATCCAGATCGTCGCGGACGTCAAGGGCGACGACGTGGCCTTCGAGTGCGTCCGCCGTGGCGTGCTGACACGGACGATCCACGCCAACACACTGCAGATCTGCCCCCCGTTCGTCGCCACCGAGGCGGAGGTCGAGCTCATCGCCACGACCATCGCCGACGCGCTCGACTCCATCTGACGTCACGACCACACCGCCCAAGGAGCATCCATGACCATCAACCTCGCCGACTACGACGCGCTCAGCTTCGACTGCTACGGCACCCTGATCGACTGGGAGGCCGGCATCGCAGCCGTCCTCTCGCCCTGGGCCGCCGAGCTCGGCCTCGACAAGTCAGACGAGGACCTGCTGCTCGCCTACGCGGACAACGAGGCACAGGTCGAGGCCGAGCACGGGGACTGGCTCTACTCGAAGGTCCTCGCCGAGGCGTTCCGGCGCACTGGCCAGGTGCTCGACGCACCCGTCAGCGACGAGTGGGCCGACAAGCTCGGCGGATCCGTCCCCGACTGGCCGGCCTTCGAGGACTCCACCGAGGCCCTCACGAAGCTCGCCGAGGACTACCAGCTGATCATCCTCTCCAACGTCGACCGAGCCGGCTTCAAGGGCTCCAACGACCGGCTGAAGGTGAGCTTCGACCGCATCATCACGGCAGAGGACGTCAAGGCCTACAAGCCGGCCCCCCAGCACTTCGAGGAGCTCGACGTCGCCCTCGAGGACATGGGCATCCCGCGCGAGCGGCTCCTGCACGTGGCACAGAGCCTGTTCCACGACCACGTCCCGGCCAAGCGGCACGGACTGCCGTCGGTCTGGATCAACCGGCGCCACGACCGTCCCGGATGGGGTGCAACCCCCGAGCCCTCGGCCGAGTTCTCGTACGACGCCGAGTACCGCTCCATGATCGACTTCGCAGAAGCGGCGCACGCCGCCAAGCACTGAGATGACGGGGACTCTTGCAGCGTCCCCGGACACAGATGTCCGGGCTCGCCTCGCAGCGGCCTGCCCGGACATCCTCATCGACACCTCGGTGACCAGCCGAGCGATGTACTCGTACGACGCCTCCAACTACCGGGTGTCGCCGCTCGCAGTGGCCTTCCCGTCGAGCGTCGAGGACGTCCAGACGCTCCTGCGCACATGCCACGACCTGGCGCTGCCGGTGACCGTGCGCGGCGGCGGCACCAGCATGGCCGGCAACGCGATCGGCGAGGGTCTCGTCATCGACGTCTCGCGAGGGTTGCGCGCCATCGTCGACATCGATGTCGACGCCAAGACGGCGGTCGTCGAGTCCGGCGTCGTCCTCGACGACCTCAACCGCGAGCTGGTGGCCCACGGTCTGGCGTTCGCCCCCGACCCGTCCTCGAAGTCGCGCGCGACCATCGGCGGGATGCTCGGCAACGACGCATGCGGCAACCACTCGGTCCGCTGGGGCAGGACGTCACGGCACGTCATCGCCGTCGACGTGCTCCTCGCCGACGGCACCATGCTGCGCATCGGGCCGGACGGCATCACCCCGGTCCACCGACGTGACGCAGCAGCCTCCGAACGTGCTGCCGCCCTGGAGTCCGAGCTGCGAGCCATGACCCAGGACAACCTGGCGATCATGCGCACCGAGCTCGGCCGCATCGGACGCCAGGTCTCCGGCTATCACGTCGACCAGATGCTGCCGGAGAACGGGTTCAACGTCGCGCGAGCCCTCGTCGGGACCGAGGGGACGTGCGCGATCATCGTCCGCGCGACGGTCCAGCTCGTCGAGCCCCCGGCGGCCACGAGCCTGCTGGTCCTCGGATACGCGGACGTGGTCGATGCGGCCACCGACGTGCCGTTGATCCTGCCGTTCGAGCCGACGGCGACCGAGGGCATCGACGACGCGATCGTCGCGACCATGATCGCCAGGCGAGGCGCGGACTCCGTGGCAGCCCTCCCCGAAGGTCGCGCCTGGCTCTACGTCGAGCTGGACGGTGCGACGCAGCACGACGTCCACGTCAAGACCGAGAACCTGCTCCACGAGCTCCGCGAGGCCGGACGTCTGCTGGACGGGTTCGTCGTCGACGACCCCGACCAGCGAAAGTCGCTGTGGCGAGTCCGCGAGGACGGGGCAGGACTGTCCACCCGACCGGACGTCGACACCCAGACGTGGGCGGGGTGGGAGGACGCCGCGGTCGATCCGCACGTCCTGGCCGACTACCTTCGCGACTTCAGGGTGCTGACGGCGGAGTACGGGCTGTCGGGCGTCCTCTACGGCCACTTCGGCGCGGGCTGCGTGCACGTGCGCCTGACCTTCGACATCGCCACGGCCGAGGGGCGCGACCACATGGTCAGCTTCGTCCACGCCGCCGCCGAGCTCGTCGTCCGGCACGGCGGGTCCCTGTCGGGCGAGCATGGTGACGGACGGGCCCGCAGCGAGCTGCTCAGCACGATGTACAGCCCACAGATGCTTCACCTCTTCCGACGCTTCCGCGAAGCGTTCGACCCGGACGGGCTCCTGAACCCGGGGATCATCGTCGACCCGCGCCCGCTCGGAGAGGACCTCCTGCCCCTGTCGACCGAAGGCTTCGTCGAGGCCGGCGGTCGCGACCTCCTGTTCACCTACCCGCACGACGGTGACTTCGGGTCAGCGGTGCAGCGGTGCGTCGGCATCGGCCGCTGTCGCAGCGACCACGGAGGGTTCATGTGCCCCTCCTACCGTGCGACGCACGACGAGAAGGACTCCACCCGTGGTCGGTCTCGCGTGCTCCAGGACATGGTCAGCGGGGCACTGGGCAAGGACGGGTGGTCGTCCGACGCCGTCCACGACGCCCTCGACCTGTGTCTGTCGTGCAAGGCGTGCTCGTCGGACTGTCCCGTCGGTGTCGACATGGCGACCTACAAGTCCGAGGTGCTCCAGCAGAAGTACCGTCGCAGGCTCCGGCCGGTGTCGCACTACTCCCTGGGTTGGCTGCCACGGTGGATCGCCATCACCGGGCGCATCTCGGGCCCGGTCAACGCTCTGCTGGCCGTGCGACCGATCCGCCTCGTGGCGATGCGACTCGGCGGGGTCACGACGGCACGTCGCCTGCCGCGGTTCGCGTCATCACGCAGGGCGCGCCTCGCAGCCAGCGACGCGAACGCCGACGTCCTGCTCTTCGTCGACAGCTTCACCAAGGGGTTCCGCCCAGACCTGGTCCAGCACGCCGAGACCGTCCTTCGCGCGACCGGGACGACGGTCGGCGCCGCTCCGGCAGGTTGCTGCGCCCTCACCTGGACGACCACGGGTCAGCTGACGGCAGCTCGCCGGATCCTCACCGAGACCGCTCGAGTCCTCGACGAGTCCGGCGATGCGCCGATCGTGGTCCTCGAGCCCAGCTGCGCGGCCGCGCTCAAGAAGGACCTCCCCGAGCTGGTTCCGACCGATGCCGCGCGTCGTGTGTCGGCGCGCGTGACGACGTTCGCGGCGGCGATCGACGCACGGCTCGATGCCGGCTGGCAACCGCCCGTCCTGCCCGACTCGGTGCTCACCCAGACGCACTGCCACCAGCACGCCGTCTTCGGGGCCACCAGCAGCACCAAGGTCATGAACAGGCTCGGCATGAAGACCGTCGATGTCGAAGGCTGTTGCGGACTGGCCGGCAACTTCGGCTTCGAGGCACAGCACTACGAGACCTCCATGGCCGTCGCAGCCCATGATCTCCGGCCCAAGGTCGAGGCGCTCGACGGCGGCATCGCGGTCGCCGACGGCTTCAGCTGCCAGACCCAGATCTCACATGTGTCGGACAACGACGTCCGAGCACAGCACCTTGCCGACGTTCTCCACGCGGCACTGACTGACAACAACCCTCAGGAGGGCGCTTCATGACCATCGTCGACCACACGCACACAGGAAGGTCCGCCCTTGCCGCGGTGCCGACCGATCTGCTCATCGACGGGACCTGGCGGGCGGCGTCCGACTCCGCCCGGATGGACGTCATCAACCCGGCCACCGAACAGGTCATCACCCAGGTCGCCGACGCCTCGCTCGTCGACGTCCAGGCAGCCGTTGCCGCTGCCGTGAAGGCGCAGGCATCGTGGGCCGCGACCGCCCCCAGGGCACGCTCGGAGATCCTCTACCGGGCGTACGAGGAGATGATGCGCCGCCAGGACGACCTGGCCCTCATCATGACGTCCGAGATGGGCAAGCCCTTCGCCGAGGCCAAGGGCGAAGTCGCGTACGCGGCCGAGTTCTTCCGCTGGTTCGCCGAAGAAGCGGTCCGCATCGACGGTGGCTTCAGCCAGCGTCCCGACGGCACGGCACGCACGATGGTCCTGCGCCAGCCGGTCGGCCCGTGTCTCCTGCTGACCCCATGGAACTTCCCGGCGGCCATGGGCTCACGCAAGATGGGCCCGGCCATCGCTGCCGGGTGCACGATGGTGCTCAAGCCCGCCCCGCAGACCCCGTTGACGAGCCTGGCCCTGGCGCAGATCCTGCAGGACGTCGGTCTGCCCAAGGGCGTGCTGAACGTGGTCACCACGTCACGAGCAGCCGAGGTCATCGAGCCGGTCCTGACCGGAGGCGACATCCGCAAGCTGTCGTTCACCGGGTCGACGGCGGTCGGCAAGATCTTGCTCGCCCAGGCCGCCCAGCAGGTCGTCCGCTGCTCGATGGAGCTCGGAGGCAACGCACCCTTCATCGTCCTGGCCGATGCCGACATGGACGTCGCGGTCGAAGCGGCCATGCAGGCCAAGATGCGCAACATGGGGGAGGCCTGCACCGCAGCCAACCGGATGTTCGTCCACTCCTCGGTCGTCGACGAGTTCGCATCCCGCCTCGCCGAGCGCATGGGCGCGCTGAAGGTCGGCAACGGGATGGACGACGGCGTCCAGGTGGGACCCATGATCGACGCTGCCAGCCGCGACAAGGTGCTGCGCCTGGCAGAGGACGCCATCCAGCGTGGTGCCCGCGTCGCCGGCGGTGGCAACGCCTCCGGCGGCACGGGCTTCTTCGTCGAGCCGACCGTGCTCACCGACGTGCAGCCCGGCTCCGACCTGCTGTCGGCCGAGATCTTCGGCCCCGTCGCCGCCATCCAGACCTTCGAGACCGTCGACGAGGTCCTCGCGATCGCCAACGACACCGAGTGGGGGCTGGTCGGCTACGTCATCACCCAGGACGTCGACCTCGCCTTCGAGATGAGTGAGCGTCTCGAGGTCGGCATGGTCGGGCTCAACACGGGCCTGGTCTCCACGCCGTCGGCACCCTTCGGCGGCATCAAGCACTCAGGACTTGGCCGCGAGGGCGGCCGCCTGGGCATCGAGGAGTTCCTCGACGTCAAGTACATCGCCATGCCCATCCGAGAGCGAGGTCGCGCATGAGCGCATCCCTGTCCCCCCTTCTGACCCCCGCCACCCCCGTCGTGGTCGACCACGGCGCCGGAAGCTACGTCTACGACGCTGACGGCCGTTCGTGGCTCGACTTCACGACCGGGATCGGCGTCACCAGCACGGGCCACTGCCACCCGGCAGTCGTCGCCGCGGCACGCGAGCAGGTCGGCAAGCTC
Organism: Aeromicrobium fastidiosum; assembly: GCF_017876595.1. Taxonomy (NCBI): domain Bacteria; kingdom Bacillati; phylum Actinomycetota; class Actinomycetes; order Propionibacteriales; family Nocardioidaceae; genus Aeromicrobium; species Aeromicrobium fastidiosum. The sequence goes on from NZ_JAGIOG010000001.1 coordinate 2,245,250, forward strand.
ATCCACGGCCAGTTCACCACCGTGCGCCACAACCCGATCCTGCGCCTCACGGAGATGCTCGGCGACGTGCTCCCGACCGGGCTGGACAGCGTGTTCTACGCCAACAGCGGCAGCGAAGCCGTCGAGGCGAGCCTGAGGCTCGCCAGGATGGCGACCGGCCGCAACAACATCATCGCGTTCCAGGGCGGCTTCCACGGCCGCACGTTCGCCGCGGCCACCCTGACGACAGCCGGCACCAAGTTCCGCACCGGCTTCGGGGCACTCGTGCCCGGTGTCTACTCCGCGCCCTTCCCCTATGCCCTGCGCTACGGGTGGGACGAGGAGACCGCGGTCGACTTCGCGCTGCAGGAGCTCGACTTCCTGCTGAGCACCACGTCGGCAGTGGTCGACACGGCGGCGTTCATCATCGAGCCGGTCCTCGGCGATGGTGGATACCTGCCCACACCGCTGCGCTTCCTGCAGGGACTGCGCGAACGCGCGGACCAGCACGGCATCGTGCTGATCGTCGACGAGGTCCAGACCGGTGTCGGCAGGACGGGCACCTTCTGGGGCCACGAGCCGTCGGGCATCGTCCCGGACATCCTCATCACCGCCAAGGGCATCGCGAGTGGCTTCCCCATCTCGGCCATCGCCGCTTCGACGTCGTTGATGTCCAAGGCGTGGCCCGGTTCGCAGGGAGGCACGTACGGCGGCAACGCAGTCTCGTGCGCGGCTGCCATCGCGACCCTCGGGGTCGTCGAGTCCGAGGGTCTGGTGCAGAACTCCGCGGCTCAGGGGGAGCGACTGATCGCAGGGCTCCGCGAGGCAGCGGCATCGGTCTCGACCATCGCCGACGTCAGAGGTCGCGGCCTCATGATCGGCATCGAGTTCACGGACCCTGACGGCACCCCGAGGCCCGATCTTGCGGCCGGCTCCCAGCAGGCCGCCATCGACGAAGGGTTGCTGCTGCTGACCTGTGGCACGCGGGGGAACGTCGTCCGCTTCATCCCGCCGCTGATCGTCACCTCGGAGCAGGTCGACGAGGGCGTCGCCGCCTGGTCGAAGGCGGTCGCCGCAGCCGGCGCGTGACTCGCTGAGAAGCCGAAGAGGGAGGGAAGCGCGCCAGGGGGCGCATCCCTCCCTCTTCTCGTGTGCGTCGTCGTCTGACAGCGCTCGGACGACGCAGTCAGACGACACAGAAGGGGCCGGGCATCATGCCCGGCCCCTTCTGCGTCTCAGTCGCTCACAAGTTCTGGCAGAGGCGACGCGCGTCGTAGATCGCGGAGTGGATGCCGCGGTGGGAGATCGCGTCCCCGACCCGGTAGAGCCTGAAGCGTCCGTCGCGGTCATCGTGCGTGGGCTGCGCCTGCCCGAACCGGAAGAGGTCCAGGTCGGTCTCGCCGTTGTTGCGCGAGTGCGGCTTCAAGGCCAGATACACGTCGTCCATCGCGATGGTGCCCTGCTCGACGACCACGACGTCGGCCGTGCGCTCGTCCATGGCGTCGGACAGCACGTTGCGGAGCGTGGCCTTCAGCCGTCCGTCGGCGCGCTCGACCGAGAGGACCTCGGTGTCCGGCGTCGCCGTGACGCCGCCGCGGAGGAGTCGGGTCTTGTAGCCGGGGATGATCGTGTGTCCGACGTCGTGACCGATGTGCTCGTCGACCGTCACGATCTCCACGGTGTTGCCCTCGCCTTCGAGGAAGTGCTCAGCGGCGACCAGCGCCTGCTCGGCACCGTGGTCATCGACGATCAGCACCGACGTGTTCGAGGGCGCAGCCTTGCTGAGGACGTCGACGACGCTCAGGGTCAGGTCGCCGCCTCCCTGGGGCAGGTCGGTGTTGGGCATGCCGCCGGTGGCGATGATGAAGACGTCCGCGTCGAGCTTGAGGAGGTCGTCCTCGTCGACGTAGTGGTTGGCCAGGAGGCGTGCCCCGGCGTGCTTCGCCTCGCCCACGAGCCACTCGGTGATGGACCGCTTCTCGGACTGCCGCGCTGATCGCGACAGGGGCAGGACCTGGCCGCCGAACTGGCTGGCCGCCTCGTACAGCGTGACGTCATGGCCTCGCTCGGCCGTGACCCTCGCGGCCTCCAGGCCCGCCGGCCCTCCGCCGACGACGACGACACGAAGCCGCTCGGAGGTGGGGGTGGTCAGGTGGGGGATGAAGGCCTCACGGCTCGTGGCCGGGTTGTGGATGCACAGGGTCTCGACCCCGGTCAGGCAGTGACTCGCACCGACGCAGGGACGGATCCGCTCCTCTTCACCGGCTTCGAGCTTGGTGACGATGTGCGGGTCGGCGATGTGGCTGCGGGTCATGCCGATGAGGTCGACGAAGCCCTCGCGCAGTGCGTATCGGGCAGTGGCCAGGTCGGCAACGCGGCCGGCATGGAACACGGGCACGTCGACTGCCTGGCGAATGGCCAGGGCCAGGGGCAGCTTCTCGCCGAGGGGAGTGCCGGCGGACGGGATCAGGTCGGCGAGCTCGCGGTGCGTGAACCCGCTGCCGTAGAGAACGTTGAGGAAGTCGATCTGCCCGGTGCCCGCCAGCAACCCCGCCATCTCGACGCAGTCCTCGCCCTGCAGGCCGTCGGGGGAGGGTTCTTCGCCGGGGATCCGCGCGCCGACGGCCCAGTCGTCACCGACCTCTGCGCGGATGGCTCCGACGATCTCGATGAGGAACCGCGCGCGGTTCTCCACCGACCCTCCGTACTGGTCGGTGCGGGTGTTGCCGCGCTTGGCGAAGAAGGTGTCAGGCAGGTGTCCCGAGCTCGCCATGATCTCGACGCCGTCGAGGCCGCCGTCCTTCGCGTAACGCGCGGCGCGCGCGTACGCGGCAAGGATGCGGGTGAAGTCGAAGTCCTCCATCACCTTGGGGAAGGTGCGGTGGGCGCGCTCGCGGATGGCCGACGGCGCGACCGTGGGGAGCCAGGTCGCGTGATCGTCCGCGCGTCGGCCGAGGTGACTGATCTGGACCATCGTCTTGGCACCGTGCCTGTGCAGCCGCTCAGACAGGTCGGCGTAGTTCTCGACGATGCGAGGGTTGCCGGCGTTGATGCTCTCGAAGAAGCTGTGCGCGTCCTCGGCGACGAAGCTCGATCCTCCGAACATCACCAGACCGATGCCACCGATGGCCTTCTCCTCCTGGTAGCGGAGGTATCGATCGGTCATCAAGCCGTCACGGGTGTATCCCAGCGGGGCGTGCGCCGTCGTGATCACACGGTTCTTGACCGTCAGGTTGGCGAAGCTGAAGGGTTCGAGCAGAGGGTCCACGGGGGATGCCTTTCGAGCTGGGGTGTGTGCCTCGCGGCGTTGCATGGTGCGAGATGAAGGGTTACTCGCCATTGAAGTGCACAACACTTCAACAGTCGGTACGACGATGGTAACTCGCCGCGGAGCGTTTGTAATCTCATTGGTGAGGCGTGCGTCACTGGGCCGCGCCTAAGGTGTCAGAGACGTTTCGTGCGAGAAACATTCTCGGCAACCTGTTGTCAAGGGGTTGTGATGTGAGGTAGAACTGTCCCACACTTCAACAGTACGACGATCACCTTCTCGGGGTCCCTCCACCAGAAAGAGTCCTGCCATGAACCGCACCTCTGTGCGCAGCACCCGTCTCATCGGCGCAGCTGCTGTCGCCGTACTGCTCTCTTCCGTCGCCGCCTGCGGTGGATCGTCCGACAGCTCCAGCGCCTCCGGAGCGGCCGGTGGCGGCTCGGGATCGGAGAAGGTCGACAAGATCGCGGCCCTGCTGCCCTCGTCCGTGACCAAGGACGGGTCGATCAAGATCGCCGCCGCGGCCTACGCCCCGGCCGTCTCCGCCCCCACGGGCGGCTCGAAGGTGCCGTCGGGCTGGGACGCAGACCTCATGACGGCTGCAGCGGGCGTGCTCGGAGTCAAGGCCGACTACGTGATGATCCCGTTCGACGGCATCATCACCGGCCTGCAGGCAGAGCGCTACAACACGGCCGTCGGCGACATCGGCATCAACGACGATCGCCTCAAGTCGGTCTCGTTCGTCCTCAACCACACGACGCGCGACCTGTTCGTGGTGCCGACCGACAGCAAGGTGCCCGACACCGTCGAGACCGCCACCGACGCGTGCGGCCTGTCCGTCGGCGTCCTGCTCGGGTCGCAGGAAGCTGGCTTCGCGACCTCGGCCAAGGCCGACTGCAAGGCGGCCGGCAAGGACCTGACCATCAAGACCTTCCAGGACCAGGCCACCGTCAACCTCGCCGTGGCGCAGGGTCGTGTCGACGCCAACCTGACCGACGAGGGAACCGCCGGCCTGCTCCTCGAGAAGTCGCCGGGCAAGTTCAAGACCGTCGAGGTCCCCTTCGTCCCCGTGCTCCCGACAGGCTTCGCCTTCCCGAACAACGACGACACCGCGAAGATCACCGAGGCGTTCGCCGCGGCCGTCAACCACCTCATCGAGACCGGTGAGTACGACAAGATCACGGCCAAGTACTTCAAGGACGGCGACAAGGGCAAGGTCGACAAGGCCGAGGTCTACTCGACGACCGTCTCGGGCGCGAAGACGTCGACCAAGTGAGCATGACCTCCCAGGCAGCCGCTCGTGGGACCTCGTCCCACGAGCGGCTGGCCGCCCAGGACAAGCCGCCGACGGACGTCGTCCAGCTGAAGCATCCGCTGCGCATCGCGTCGGCAGCGCTGGTCATCTTCACCGCGGTCGCAGGCGGCTACTCGGTCGTCACGAACGAGAACTTCCAGTGGGACCGAGTCGCCTTCTACGCGTTCAACCCGCAGATCCTCGCCGGACTGCGGTCGACGCTGATCCTGACGGTCGCAGCGGTGACCATGGGCCTCGTCCTCGGCATCATCCTCGCCACCTTCCGCATCTCGCAGAACCGCGTCCTGTCCGGAGTGGCCGGGCTGTACCTGTGGTTCTTCCGAGGAACCCCCCTGCTGATCCAGCTGATCTTCTGGTTCAACTTCGCCGCCCTCTACCCGCGTCTCGGGATCTCCATCCCGTTCGGTGGTCCGGAGCTGGTCGGCGCCAGCACGAACGACGTCCTGACGGTCTGGTTCGTCGCGCTGCTCGGGCTGACGTTGAACGAGGCGGCCTACATGGCGGAGATCATCCGCGGCGGGCTGCTGGCGGTCCCGAAGCAACAGACCGAGGCTGCTCAGGCGCTGGGGATGAGCCAGTTCCTCCTGTTCCGCCGGGTGATCCTCCCGCAGGCGCTGCGCGTCATCATCCCGCCGACCGGCAACCAGGTCATCGGCATGCTGAAGTACAGCTCGCTCGTCAGCATCATCGCTCTGCCCGACCTGCTCTACTCGGCCCAGCTGATCTACTCGCAGAACTTCGAGACGATCCCCCTGCTCATCGTGGTGTCGCTCTGGTACCTGCTCTGCACCAGCATCCTGACGGTCATCCAGCGTCGGGTCGAGAAGTACTACGGCAGGGGCACGGCGAGTGCTCCGACGCCCAAGGCAGCCAAGGCCCTCCGCAAGGACAAGGCCCGTCTGTCAGAGGTGCCGGCATGAGCATCGGGACCGAAGAGATCGACAAGACAGGAGCCGCTCCCATGGAGTCGAGCAACAACAGTCCCAAAGAGCCCATCGTGCGGGTGGTCGACCTGACCAAGAGCTTCGGCGGGCTGGACGTCCTCAAGGGCGTCAACCTCGAGGTCGAACGCGGTGAGGTCGTCTGCATCCTCGGCCGATCGGGATCGGGAAAGAGCACGCTGCTGCGGTGCGTCAACCACCTCGAGCGGCCCGACTCCGGTGCCGTCGTCGTCGACGGCTTCGTCATGGGGTACCGCGCCAAGGGCGGCAAGCTGCACGAGCTGCGGACGGGCGATGCGGCCAAGCAGCGGCAGACGGTGGGCATGGTCTTCCAGTCGTTCAACCTCTTCCCGCACATGACGGTCATGGAGAACCTGATCGAGGCGCCGCGCAAGGTGCAGGGTCGTGGCCGCGACGAGCTGGTCGGTGAGGCGCGGGCGCTGCTCAAGGACGTCGGCCTGCTGGAGAAGGAGAACGCCTACCCGGGAACTCTCTCGGGCGGACAGCAGCAGCGTGTCGCCATCGCTCGTGCGCTCATGATGCAGCCGAAGGTGATGCTGTTCGACGAGCCCACGTCCGCCCTCGACCCAGAGCTGGTGGGGGAGGTGCTCGAAGCGATGAAGCGCCTCGCGGCGACAGGCATGACGATGATGGTCGTCACCCACGAGGTCGGCTTCGCGCGCAATGTGGCCGATCGCGTGATCTTCATGGCCGACGGAGTGGTCGTCGAAGACGGGCCGCCGTCGCAGGTCATCGACAACCCCCAGGCACCCGAGACCAAGACGTTCCTGAGCACGCTGCTCTGAGCGGGTCTCGGCACGACGTGCTGCGCCCGGGTACCCGGGCCAGCCGTTCCTCGCTACCGCCGAGCGCAAGCACCTGACAGTCCGGGGACCACAGGGGTCCGGGCTGCCCATCAACTGGACGGACAGTCCGTAGGAGGGTCCTCGTGACCACAATCGTTGTTGCTGTGAAGTACGTCCCGGACGCCACGGCTGACCGGACGTTCAGTGCCGATAACACCGTCGATCGTGTTGGTGTGGATGGTCTGCTGTCCGAGCTCGACGAGTATGCGGTCGAGCAGGCGTTGCAGACCATCGAGGCCGGTGACGGCGAGGTCGTCGTGCTGACGGTCGGGCCGGAGCAGGCGGCTGACGCGGTGCGCAAGGCGCTGCAGATGGGTGCCGATTCGGGCATCCACGTGACCGATGATGCGATCCATGGGTCTGATGCGTTCGCGACGTCGGAGATCCTGGCCAAGGCGATCGAGAAGGTCGGCGACTTCGACCTGCTGTTCTTCGGCATGGCCTCGACCGACGCGGGCCTGGGTGTCGTCCCGACGCTCGTGGCCGAGCGCCTCGGCCTTCCGGCCGTCACGTTCGCCTCGGAGATCACGGTCGACGGCGACACGGTCAAGATCCGCCGCGACGGCGACGTCGCGACGCAGGAGATCGAGGGCACGGGCAAGCTCGTGGTCTCGGTGACCGACCAGACCGGCGAGGCTCGTTACCCGTCCTTCAAGGGCATCATGGCCGCCAAGAAGAAGCCGGTCGAGGAGTGGTCGCTGGCCGACCTGGGTCTGGATGCGAGCAGCGTGGGTCTGGACAACGCCTGGACCAAGGTCGAGTCGTTCGAGCCCCGTCCGCCGCGCACGGCCGGTGAGATCGTCACCGACGAGGGAGATGGCGGCGTCAAGCTCGTCGAGTTCCTCGCGTCCAAGAAGTTCGTCTGAGAAGGCCGAAGGAATCTGACATGACTGAAGTTCTCGTTCTCATCGACGCTCCTGATGGCAAGGTCACCAAGCCGTCGCTCGAGCTGCTCACGATCGCCCGCCGCATCGGCGAGCCCTCCGCCGTCGTGTTTGCCGATGCCAGTGGGCACAGTGCCGACAATGGTGTGCTGGCCGAGTACGGTGCCGAGAAGATCTACACCTATGACGACGCCGTCTACGACGAGTACCTCGTCGGTCCCAAGGCCGAGGCCCTCAGCCAGCTCGTGGCCGAGGTCAGCCCCGCCGCGGTGCTGACCGGTTCGTCGACGGAGGCCAAGGAGATCAGCGCCCGCGTGGCGCTCAAGACCGAGTCGGGCTGGATCGGCGACGCGGTCGACGTCCAGGCTGATGGTGGCACGGTCACCACGACGCAGTCGGTCTTCGCCGGCAACTTCACGGTGCGGTCGCAGGTCACCAAGGGTGCGCCGGTCATCTCGGTCAAGCCCAACTCGGTGGCTCCCGAGGCCGTCAGTGGTGCCGGTGCGGTGGAGGCCAAGACGGCCGACATCACGGATGCTGCCAAGGGTGCGAAGATCACGGCGTCCAAGGAGAAGGCCGCCTCGGGTCGCCCTGAGCTGACCGAGGCCGCGATCGTGGTCTCCGGTGGGCGTGGCACCGGTGGTGACTTCACCGAGGTCGAGGCGTTCGCCGACAGCCTCGGTGCTGCCGTGGGCGCTTCGCGTGCTGCGGTCGACTCCGGCTGGTACCCGCACAGCTTCCAGGTCGGCCAGACCGGCAAGACGGTCTCGCCGCAGCTGTACGTCGCCAACGGCATCTCTGGTGCGATCCAGCACCGGGCCGGCATGCAGACGTCCAAGACGATCATCGCGGTCAACAAGGACGACGAGGCCCCGATCTTCGAGCTCGTCGACTTCGGCGTCGTGGGCGACCTCAAGGCCGTCCTGCCCGCCGCGACCGACGAGGTCAAGAAGCGCAAGGGCTGACCATGAAGACAGTGCACGTGCGAGGTGACCGCCTGGTCACCGTCGAGGAACGAGATGAGCCGCAGCTCCTGACCGGTCCCGGTGCGAGCGGACTCGACGCCATCGTGAGGGTGACGGCTGCCTGCGTGTGCGGCTCCGACCTGTGGACCTACCGGGGGTTCCGCAAGCCGGCCCACGACCACGGCATGGGGCACGAGTTCGTCGGCGTCGTGGAGGAGGTCGGCACCAACGTCCGCGCCGTCCGTCCGGGCGACTTCGTGATCTCGCCGTTCTACATCGCCGACGGCACGTGCGCCGTGTGTCGAGCAGGGTTCACGGCTCACTGCCTGAACGGGGGCACCTTCGGTGCCGAGATCCCCGGCGAGGGCCACGCCAACGGCACGCAGAGCGAGATGGTTCGCATCCCCTTCGCCGACGGCACACTCACGGTCGTGCCAGACGGCGCTGCGAACGACACCAACCTGGCCGACTTGCTGGCGCTGTCGGACGTCATGGGAACCGGCCACCACGCGGCGATCTCGGCCGGCGTCCGACCCGGCTCGACCGTGGTCGTGGTGGGCGACGGCGCCGTCGGGCTGTGTGCCGTCATCGCGGCCAAGCGGATGGGTGCCGAGCGCATCGTGGCGATGTCGCGCCACGCCGACCGTCAGGCGCTCGCGCGCGACTTCGGCGCCACCGACGTGGTCGCCGAGCGAGGTGATGAAGCCATCGAGATCGTCAAGGACATGTTCGACGGGATCGGGCCGGACATCGCACTCGAGTGCGTCGGTTCGGTGGAGGCCATGACGCAGTCCATGGGGTCGGTGCGGCCAGGAGGCGATGTGGGCTTCGTCGGCGTGCCTGTGACCGGCGGCGACCTCTCGGTGCAGACGATGTTCCGCACGAACATCGGCGTCCGCGGCGGCATGGGCACGGTCCGCGACTACATGGCAGATCTGCTGCCAGCAGTGCTCGGGGGGTCCATCCAGCCGGGACGGGTCTTCGACCAGGAGCTGCCGTTGGCCGATGCCGCCGAGGGCTACGCGCTCATGGACGAGCGGCGTGCCATCAAGGTCATGCTGCGGCCATGAGTGCCCTAGAGCTCGTAGTCGAACTGGAGGCGGACGGTGTCGCCTCGAAAGACGATGGACGAGTACTCGAACGGGCGACCGGTGGGGTCGGAGATGACGTCGGTGAGCATGAGGGCAGGCGCGCCACGTCGCAGCTCGAGCAGCGTGGCGTCGGTGCCCTCGACCGCGACGGCCTCCAGGTTCTCCGCCACCGAAGCCATGGGCAGCGCGTACTGGTCCTTCAGCACCACGCACAGCTGCCGTCCGACGAGGTCGTGGTCGGCGAGGTCGGGAGCAAGGTCCGCCGGGACGTAGGACCGATGGAGGCTGACGGGCGACCCGTTCGCCGAACGAAGCCGGACGACGGCAACCACGTCCTGGCCTTCGAGGCGAAGACCTTCGCGGACGGCGCGCGGAGCAGCAGTGGTCTCGACCGACACCAGCGTCGTCGAGATGGCGTACCCCTGAGCCTCGAGCTGCTCGCGCACGCCCTTGTAGGCGGGCGACCGCGCGGTGATCTTCGGCGGCGCGACGTACGTGCCCTTGCCGGGGACCCTCACGAGCAGCCCCTCAGTCGCCATCTTGCTGAGGACCCCTCGCACCGTCATGCGGCTGAGGCCGTAGATCCGGTTCATCTCGTTCTCGGACGGCACGCGCTGGTTGGGGACCCATTCTCCGCCGGCGATCTTGGCGTACAGGATCTCCTCGAGCTGCTGGTACAGCGGAACCGCTGAGTCGCGGTCGAGGGTCTCGGTCACGGGTTCCTCCATCGGGCAAGAGTAGAACATCTGTACCTCAACATACTTGTACAACCCTGTCTATACAGGTACGGTGAAGTGGTTGGTTGTGAGCCCTGACACAGGGCCTCAGATGATGGACCTACCGAGGAGTCGAAGCAGATGCAGGTGTCAACAGCCGCCCTGACCCGGGTCGCACGAGATCACGGATACGCCGTCCCGGCCGTCAACGTGTTCGACGAGGTCGGCATGCGCGCGGTCGTCGAGGCCGCCGAGCTGCGTTCGGCGCCGCTGATCGTCCAGGTGTCGGTCAAGACGACGCGGTCAGTCGGCACGGGACTCCTCACCGACACGTTCCGAGCCCTCACCCGGGATGCTTCCGTGCCGGTGGCGCTCCACCTCGACCACTGCCCCGACCGGGCCGTCGTCGCGGAGGTCATCGCGGCGGGTTGGTCGTCCATCCTGTTCGACGCCTCCGACCGCGACCTCGCCACCGCGGAGCGAGAGACGACCGAGGTCGTCGCTGCCGCCCACGCCGCCGGCGTCGACATCGAGTCCGAGATCGAGAACATCCTCGGCGTCGAGGATGGCGTCGGGTCCGACGACGCTCAGCACGCCTACAGTGTCGAGCAGCTCGCCGAGGTCGCCGAACGCACAGGCGCGGACCTGCTGGCTCCGCAGCTCGGGACGAGCCACGGCATGTTCACGTCCAAGCCGACCCTGCTGCCCGAGCGAGTCACGGCCTTGGCCGCTCTGACCGACAAGCCCATCGTCCTGCACGGCGGTACGGGCCTGTCCGACGAAGAGTTCCGGTCGTTCATCTCCGCCGGCGTCTCGAAGATCAACATCTCGACCGCCGTGAAGATGTCCTACATGCGGGCCGCCGCCGCCCATCTGGACGAGGCCCGCCGCACGGACCGCTGGGACCCGCCGTCGATGTTCAGGTCCGTCTCGGACGCCGTCCGGTCGGAGATCGTCGCGCACATCGACGCGTTCGGGGCGGCCGGCCGCGCCGAAGCCGCGGTGAAGGCGATGCCGTCATGACTTCGAACTTCCTCATCTTCGACTGCGACGGCGTCCTCGCCGACACGGAGCGAGATGGACACCTTCCGGCCTTCAACGAGACCTTCGAGCACTTCGGAGCTCCCATCCGATGGAGCCAGGACGACTACGCCGAGCTCCTGAGGATCGGCGGCGGCAAGGAACGCCTCGCCTCCGTCCTGACCCCCGAGCTCGTGAAGGAGGCTGGGCTCCCCACCGACCCGCGGCAGCAGCGCGATGTCGTCCTGTCCTGGCACGCGTACAAGACCGCGCGCTACACCGACATGGTCCGAGCCGGCCGTCTCCCCGGACGGCCGGGTGTCGCCCGCATCGTCGCGGAGGCGCACGACGCGGGATGGGGGCTTGCCGTCGCTTCGACCTCGGCTGAAGAGTCGGTGCGGGCTGTGCTCGAGCACGTCGTCGGACCCGAGCTCTCCACGCACTTCTCCGTGTTCGCCGGAGACGACGTCGCGGCGAAGAAGCCCGCACCCGACATCTACCAGCTGGCGCTGGCGCAGCTCGGCGCGTCCTCCACGAGTGCCATCGTCATCGAGGACAGCCATGTCGGCCTGACCGCGGCGCTGGCGGCTGGGCTCGTCACCGTCGTCACCCAGAGCAGCTACACCGCTGACGAGGACTTCTCGGGTGCAGCTCTCGTCGTCAGCTCGCTGGGCGACTACCCGGCAGACCCCACGGTCGTCCTCGACTCGCCCCACGGCACCGCGATCGTCGGCCACGTGGGAATCGACGACCTCATCCGCGTGAGGGCAGCCGCCCTCTCGGCCAACTCAACACCCGGTAGGTGACCATGAACGACAGCGGCAGCACGACCGGGACGACCCGGCTCGAGAACACCGTCAAGACCATCGCCACGACCTGCGTGGCCAACGAGCAGTACTTCTGCGACCTCGACTCCGTCGTCGGCGACGGAGACTTCGGCTACTCCCTCGCCCGGGGGTTCGAGAAGGTCCTCGAGGACTGGGACAGCTACGACCGTTCCGACCTCTCCACCTTCCTGCAGGGCGTCGCGACGACGATGAGCAGTCGCATCGGCGGCACCTCGGGGCCGATCTGGGGCACGGCCTTCCTCCGGGCCGCCATCGCCATCAAGTCCAAGCAATCGCTGGAGGGTGCCGATGTGGTCTCGATGCTTGATGCCGCCATCGCCGGCATCAAGAAGCGAGGCGGAGCTGAGGTCGGCGACAAGACCCTGCTCGACGCCCTGGTGCCTCTCACCGACGAGATCCGCGACGGCGTCGCCGAGAACGCAGAGCCGCGCGCCATGGCCGAACGAGCGGCCAAGGTCGCTCGCGAGTCCGCCGAGGCAACCAGCGCCCTGACGGCGCGACGAGGGCGAGCCTCCTACACCGGGGACCGAAGCATCGGCTCTCCCGACCCGGGAGCGATCGCCATGGCCGTGCTCGCCGAGCACATCGTCGACTCCTGGGCCTGACCGCCCACCCCACCGCCCCGTCAAGACGAAGGAACCAGCATGAAGAAGTTCATCAACGACCCCCAGGCTTTCGTGCCCGAGATGCTGCAGGGACTCGCGCTCGCGAACCCGGACACCCTCACGTACGTGCCCGAGTTCAACCTGATCCTGCGCGCCGACGCTCCCCACCATGACCGCGTGTCCATCATCCAGGGCTCCGGATCCGGCCACGAGCCGGCTCACGTCATGCTCGTCGGCGACGGCATGCTGGACGGCGCCTGCCCCGGCGACGTCTTCGCTGCCCCTCCGACGGAGTACGTGCTCGAAGCGGCTCGGCGCCTCGCCAGCGACAAGGGCGTTCTTCTCCTGGTCAACAACTACACGGGCGACAAGATGGCGTTCGAGATGGCCGAGGAGCTGGCCGACGCCGAGGGCATCAAGGTCCGCACCCTGTTCATCAACGACGACGTGGCCGTCGAGGACTCGCTTTACACGATCGGCCGACGGGGTGTGGCCGGCAACTTCTTCGTGATCAAGGCCGTCGGTGCCGCGGCAGCAGCCGGCGCAGACCTGGACGAGATCGTCCGCATCGGCGAGAAGGTCAACGCCGCCACCCGCACCATGGGTGTCGCGTTGACGGCCTGCACCCCGCCCGCGAAGGGGACGCCGCTGTTCGACATCGGCGACGACGAGATGGAGGTCGGCGTCGGCATCCACGGCGAGCCGGGCCGCCGGCGGACCACGATGACCTCCGCGAACGAGATCGTCGACGAGCTGCTGGAGGCCATCATCCCGGATCTCCCGTTCTCGTCCGGCGACGACGTCGCCCTGATGGTCAACGGCCTCGGCGGCACGCCCATCAGCGAGCTCTACCTCCTGTACGGGATCGCCCACGCCCGCCTCGCCGAGAAGGGCATCTCCATCGGACGCAACTACGTCGGCTCGTACTGCACGGCGCTCGACATGGTCGGGACCTCCGTGACCCTCGTCAAGCTCGACGACGAGATCCGGTCGCTGCTCGAAGCGCCGGCCCACATCCCGGTTCGCATCTTCTGATGCTCATCGGACTCGGCTGCGACCCGAACGCCCACGACCTCAAGCAGACCCTCGCCGACTACGCGGTCGAGCTCGGCCATGAGATCAAGGACTTCGGCTCAGATGATCCGCTCTACTCCAACACGGCCGTCCGCGTCGCGGAGAGCGTCGTGAGGGGCGACGTCGATCGCGCCGTCGTCCTGTGCGGGACGGGCATCGGCGTCTCCATCGCGTCGAACAAGGTCAAGGGCGCCTACTGCGCACTGGTCACCGATGCCTACCAGGCAGAGCGCGCCCAGCTCAGCAACAACGCCAACATGATCGCCCTGGGCTCGCAGGTGACGGGTGTGGAGTCGGCCAAGCGCATCCTGGCGACCTACTTGGGCGCGACGTACGTGGAGTCACCGCGCAGTGCGCCCAAGCTGGCCGAGATGTACAAGTACGAGGTCTCCACGTGAGGAGGCTGGCACCGCAGGATCTCCGGATCGAGGCCGAGGAGGCCCGTCTGCTCATCCTCAGGATGCTGAGGGGCGGACGCTCCGGTCACGTCGGCGGGGCCCTGTCGTGCGTCGACATCCTGACGACGCTCTACTTCGACGAGATGGACATCGACCCGCTCGAGCCCACCCGGCCCGACCGGGACCGGTTCATCCTGTCGGCCGGTCACAAGGCCCTCGCGCAGTACGCAGTGCTGGCCCGAAGGGGCTACTTCCCGGAGCCGTGGGTCGACACCTACTCCGACCTCGGCAGTCGCCTCGCGGGGCACCCGGACATGCACAAGCTGCCCGGTGTCGAGGCGAACACCGGTGCCCTGGGCCACGGGCTCTCGATCGCGTGCGGCATCGCCCTCGGCCTCCGGTTGCAGGAACGCCGCAGCAGGGTGTTCGTCGTGCTGGGCGACGGGGAGCTCCCGGAAGGGTCCAACTGGGAGGGCGCGGCGATGGCCGCGCACCACCAGCTCGGCAACGTGGTGGCGTTCGTCGACGTCAACGACCTGCAGATCAGCGGACGCACCGCGGACGTCATGAACATGGAGCCGATCGCCGACAAGTTCGCAGCCTTCGGGTGGAAGGTCCGCACCATCGACGGCAACGACGTCGAGCAGATCCAGGGCGTTCTCGCCGAGGTGGACCGCGACTCGAGCAGCCCCACGGCGGTCGTCGCCCAGACGACGAAGGCCAAGGGCGTCAGCAGCCTGGAGGACACCGCCGCCTCCCACTACTGGAAACCCGCCGCGGCTGAGATGGCCGAGGCCGAGGCGGAGATCCGCGCGCGCCTTCAGCAGCTCAGCCTTCAGACGGTCGCCCGATGACCGCCGCACCTGAGCTCGTCGACCCTCGCAAGACGTTCGGCCAGGCGGTCACCGAGTTCGCGGCCGACGACTCCCGTGTCGTCGTGCTGTCCGCCGACAGCGGAGTGTCCTCAGGCTTCGGCGCGTTTCGTGACCGGTTCCCGGGGCGCTACCTGGAGTTCGGCATCCAGGAGCACGGGGCCACCGGCGTCGCCTCGGGTCTGGCGACCACCGGACTCGTGCCGGTGTTCGCCGCCATCGCGGCGTTCGTGACGAACCGCAACTACGAAGCCTTCCGCAACGACGTCGCGTACATGGGCCAGAACGTCAAGATCGTCGGGCGCAACGGCGGGATGACGTACTCCGACCTCGGGCCGACGCACTACTCGCTCGAGGACTACGCCATCATCCGGATGCTCCCCGGCGTCGTGGTCCTCTCCCCGCAAGACCCCGGAGAGATCAGGGCAGCCGCCCGGGCCATGCTCACCCATGAGGGCCCGGTCTACATGCGCATCGGTGGGCCGGCGATCGCGAACCTGTTTGCCGAAGGACCCTTCGTCATCGGCAAGGGACGGACTCACCGCTCGGGCGACGTCGCCACGGTGGTGAGCACGGGGCCTGCGACGGCGAACACCATCGCGGCGGTCGACGCGCTGCGAGCAGAAGGGGTGACGCTCGATCTGCTCTGCATGCCTACCGTCGAGCCGGTGGACGCAGAGCTCATCATCGAGTCTGCGACGCGCACCGGCCACGTGATCACGGTCGAGGAGCACTACGACCGGGGCGGTCTGTCCGCAGCGGTGTCAGAGTGCCTCGGGCCGCTCAGGGTGCGGCACGACGCGATCGGTCTGCCGCACCAGCACGTCATCACGGGAACGTACGAGGGGCTCCTCGCCACGTACGGGCTGGATGCCGAGGGTCTCACTCGCCAGCTGCGTGACATCGTCGCGGCCGGACGGCCTGCGTCGGCCAAGTAGCCATGCACCACCATTCTGCGAGAACACCTCGGCGAGCAACGAAGCAACGTCGGTCGGTCCAGCCGTCAGCGGCACCTCACGCGAGCAGGCCAGGATCGCCTGGCCAATGAGCCGGGTCAGTCGGCGTGGCTGCTCCGGCCTTCGAGGTCGACAGCAGCGACCGCCTCGTGGATCAGTTCTCGCGCTGCCCTGACCATTGCGTCGTTCGCTCGCTTCGTGATGCTCCGCATGACGATGCGTCGAGTGCCCAGCCCGTGCAGATCGAGAACATCGACACCGTCCGGTACGGACTCCCCGAGAGCCAAGGCCGGCACGAGAGCCATGCCCTCCCCGGCCGCCACGAGAGCGAGCGCGGTCGTCGTCTCGTAGTACCGGTGCAGGGTGGTGGGCCCGGAGCCACTGCCACGCCGCAGTCTGTTCGCCGCGGCAGAACTTGCCGACGCCTCGTCGACCCCCAGCCAGGGGACAGCCAGGCGGTCGAGGTCGACGCTGTCGTCCCGAAGGACGGTTCCGGCCGGCACCACGAGCCGCCACGGCTCATCCAGCAGGGGTTCCTCGATGACTCCTGGGGGAAGGTCCGGTGGGTCGCCGGAGGCATCCAGCTCGACGACCAGGACGTCGAGCTCTCCACGGCGCAGGAGCCTGCCGAGCTGCGGCAGGTCGCCTTCGACGAGCTCCACCTGGATGCGGGGAAACCTGGCCCTCCAGTCAGCCAGGCTCGGCACCAGGACGGAGCGCAGGAAGCTGCTGAATGCCCCGACGCGCATCGTCCCGTCCGGCCCGGCGGGCCGATCAACAGCGAGCAGAGCGGTCGCCATGACGCGCTCGATGTCCTCCGCGGCCTGCGCCATCGTGAGGCCCGCCGACGTCAAGGTCGTCCCACGCGTGGTTCTGAGAACCAGCGCTTGGCCGACTTCTTGCTCCAGCTTGGTCAGTTGCTGGGAGATGGCTGACGGCGATACCCGGAGCTCGTCGGCAGCCGCGACGACTCCGCCGTTGCGAGCCACTGCGAGCAAGGTGCCGAGCCTTTTGGGGTCCACGTCCATGTGAAGCAATGCTAACCGCGATCTGAATCAGAGTGCAATTGTGCTGAAGTCGTCGCATCGGCAGAATTGGTCGGGACACGAGGGATGAGGGAGATGACTGCTGCACTGCTCGGCTGGCTGGGAACAGCTGGCACACTCGCCGCTTACGGCCTGCTGTGGCGTGGACGTCTGACATCGACCTCGCGGAGGTACGCCCTTCTCAACGTCGTCGGAGGGCTGCTGGCCGGAACTGCGAGCGGGTTGTACGGCGCTTGGCCGAGCGCTGCCTCCAACGTCGTGTGGGCCGCCCTGGGCCTGCACTCGATGTTGGCTCGGGGTGTCGGTGCGAGCGGCGGCGATGAGGTCGAAGCGGACTGTTCCCCAGCCGCTCAGCGGGGGACTCCCAGTCCCGTGGCCTGAGGCGTCGATGCAGATCGAGCTGCTGGACCGACGCGACTGCTGGCAAGGGTGGCCGCGCTGATGCCACGGCTGGGGCTCGGAATCCGGACTGCCGACCCCCGATCCGCGGCCCTCGCATTGCCGATGGGCATCGATGCGGTCAGAATGTTCTCAGCCTGTTGCAGGGCGACCCGAACTGACTGCCTACCTCCAGCCGTTACCCAACTGCAGGACCGCACGATCGAGTACCGCCCCAACGACTTCACGCCGCCGGAGCGCTGTACCTGCCCTTGGTCCTCGCTTCGACGAATCGGACCGACATGATCGAGTTTCGCGGCGTGACCAAGCGCTTCCCCGACGGCACCGAGGCCGTCGCCGACTTCAACCTCGTGCTCCCGTCGCGCAAGACCACGGTGTTCGTCGGCTCCTCCGGCTGCGGCAAGACGACGCTCCTGCGCATGATCAACCGGATGATCGATCCCACCGAGGGGCAGATCCTGATCGACGACGTCGACGTCGCGTCGCGCAACAAGGTCGAGCTGCGCCGGTCGATCGGCTACGTGCTCCAGGCCTCGGGCCTGCTGCCGCACCGCAAGGTCATCGACAACGTCGCCACCGTCCCCGTGCTCCTGGGCACCTCGAAGTCCGAGGCGCGGGCGGCGGCGCTCGAGCTGCTCGACAAGGTCGGGCTCGACCGCAGCCTGGCCCACCGCTACCCGCGCCAGCTGTCCGGCGGCCAGCAGCAGCGCGTCGGCGTGGCCCGCGCCCTGGCCAGCGACCCCAACATCCTGCTGATGGACGAGCCGTTCGGCGCGGTCGATCCGATCGTGCGCGACGACCTGCAGGTCGAGCTGAACCGTCTGCAGCGCGAGCTCGGCAAGACGATCGTCTTCGTCACGCACGACATCGACGAGGCGTTCGTGCTGGCCGACCAGGTCGTCATCCTGAAGAAGGGCGGGGTCATCGCCCAGGTCGGCACGCCGGCCGAGATCCTGGCCGCACCGGCCGACGACTTCGTGGCCAGCTTCATCGGTGCCGAGAAGGGCAAGCGCGCCCTCCACCTCCAGCAGCGCGCGGACGACAAGGGTCTGACGCTGGTCGTCGACGGTGATGGACGCCCCGTGGGCGTGCTCGGCTCAGCCGACGGGACCGGGACGAGTTCGTCATGAGCTGGACGTTCGACAACCTCGATCTCATCCGCGAGCTGACGCTCGACCACATCAGGCTCGCGATCATCCCGATCGTCCTGAGCTTCGTGCTGTCGATCCCGCTCGGCTGGCTGGCCAACCGCAACCGCGTCTCGCGGGGGATCGTCATCACGGGCGGCAGCCTGCTCTACACGATCCCGTCGCTGCCGCTGTTCGTGATCCTCCCGCTGATCCTGCCCACCCGGGTGCTCGACGAGACGAACCTCGTGGTCGCGCTCACGATCTACGGCGTCGCGGTGATGGCGCGCTCGGCCTCCGACGCGCTCGCATCGGTCGACGAGATGACGATCGACGCGGCCAGCGCGATCGGCTATTCCCCGGCCAGCCGCTTCTGGCGCGTCGAGCTGCCGCTGGCCGGCCCGGTGCTGCTGGCCGGCATCCGCATCGTGTCGGTCAGCACCATCGCGCTCGTCTCGGTCGGCGTCATCATCGGGTCGCGCAACCTCGGCCTGCTGTTCCGTGAGGGCAAGCAGCGCGGCATCCTCGAGGAGGTCATCGTCGGCATCGTCATGAGCCTGCTGATCGCGCTGGTCTTCGACGTGATCATCGTGCTGCTGGGTCGCCTGCTGATGCCGTGGTCGCGCCAACAGGTGGTCGCCAAGCCTCATGTGGCGGCCATCTCCGGCCTCGGCGGGCGGGGGTTCTGATGGACAAGCTCCTCAGCGCGATCGGCTGGATCTTCGACGGGTCCCACTGGAAGCCGGGCAGCCAGAACCCGCTCCCGATCCAGGACCGGCTCATCGAGCATCTGCTCTACACCGCGATCTCCGTCGGGATCGCCGCCCTCATCGCCCTGCCGCTGGGCTTCTTCATCGGCCACACCGGTCGCGGTCGCCAGTTCGTCATCGGCTTCACCGGCGCCATGCGCGCCCTGCCCACGCTGGGCGTGCTGTTCTTCCTGCTGATGGTCTTCGGCTACTTCCTGAGCTACGACGACGCGCCGATCGTGGGTGCCACGATCGCCTTCGTGATCCTCGCGATCCCCTCGATGCTGGCCGGTGCCTACGCGGGCCTCGAGGCGGTCGACCGACAGGTGATCGACGCGGCACGCGCCAACGGCATGACCGAGTGGCAGATCCTGACCAAGGTCGAGATCCCGCTCGCGCTGCCGCTCATCATCGGCGGGGTCCGCGCATCGACCCTGCAGGTCATCGCGACCGTGACGATCGCCTCCTACGCCGGCCTCGGCGGGCTGGGACAGATCATCAGCAACGGCATCGGTCTCAACGACTACGACCGCATCCTCGGCGGTGCCCTGCTGGTCACGGCCCTCGCCTTGTCCGTCGACGGGCTCTTCGCGCTGGCCGAGCGACTCACCGCCACCCCCGGACTCACCGACCACCGCCCCGCGACATCTCGTCGCTCCTCAAGCCGGTCCACAAGGCCGCACGCGAACACCACCGCGTGACTCGAAAGGGAATAAACATGTCAACCACTCCACGCCTCATCCGCCTGAGCACGGCGGCCCTCGTGATCGGGCTCTCCGCCGCCACCCTCGCCGCCTGCGGCTCCAGCGACCCGACCGCCGCCGACACCTCGGGCGGGAGCGACAAGGTCGTCGTCGGCTCGTTCGCCTTCCCCGAGAGCGAGATCCTCGGCGAGATCTACGCCCAGGCCCTCGAAGCCAAGGGCATCGATGTCGACCGCAAGTTCAACATCGGCCCGCGTCAGCAGACGATCCCCGCCCTGCAGGACGGCTCGATCAACCTGATCCCCGAGTACAACGGCAACCTCCTGGCGTACTACAACGAGAAGTACACCGAGCGCACGACCGAGGACGTCGACGCGGCCCTGGTCGACGCGGTCGCCAAGGACAAGCTCAAGGTGCTCGACTCGGCCGCGGCCGAGGACAAGGACGCCTACGTCGTCACCCAGAAGACGGCCGACAGCAAGGGCCTCACCTCGATCGGCGACCTGTCCAAGCTGGTGCCGTTCTCGCTGGGCGCCAACCCGCAGTTCGGCGATCTCGGCTACGGCATCCCCGGGCTCGAGAGCGTCTACGGCGTCAAGGCCAGCGACGTGAAGTTCGTCCCGATCGAGGACTTCGGCGGTCCCGACACCGTCAAGGCGCTCGTCGACGACTCGGTGCAGGTGGCAGACATCTACACCACGTCGCCGGCGATCAAGTCGGAGAACCTCGTCGTGCTCGACGACCCCGAGAACATGATCTCGTCGCAGAACATCATCCCGCTGATCTCCGACAAGGTCGACAGCAAGGAGATCGATGACGTCCTGAACGCGATCTCGGCCAAGCTCACGACCGACGACCTGATCGCCCTGCGCGACCGGGTCGAGGGCGACGAGAAGGCCTCGGCGGCCACGGCAGCCAAGGACTGGCTGAAGGACAAGGGCCTCAGCTGATCGGCTGACGCACTGCTACGTCGAAGGCCCTCACCGTCCGATGGTGAGGGCCTTCGACATGCATGTGGCGCTGGGCTACCGCACCTTCTTGGTCGATCGGGACGCGCGCATCGCCGTCTCGTAGGCCGGAGCGGTGTAGCGCACGCGTACCGACAAGCGGTGCCGGCGGTCTGCCGTCGTGACGCGGTAGGTCGAGCCGGTGGCTCCGCGGATCGTCCTGCCGTCGCGCATCCAGCGGTAGGTGCGGCGGCCGTCCGGGTCGGTCGCGGCCGACCGCGCCCTGAGTCGCTGGCCGACCTTCGCCCGTCCCGAGACCTTCGGACGGCTCTTGATCCAGAACGTGCCGCGCACGACGGTGGCGGTCGCGGCCCACGACCTCGTCGCCGCGGCACGGCCGGGTGCCGTGGCCGTGGCGGTGATCGAGATCGTGTGGCCCAGCTCGGCGCGCCGGACGACGTAGCGGGGGCCGGTGGCGAGCAGCCGCGTGCCGTCGAACCAGGCGTAGCTCAGCGTGGGGGAGGCGGGGTCCCACCGTCCCGGACGGGCCGAGAGCGTGTAGCCCACCTTGGGCGTGCCGACGAAGTAGGGGGTCGTGATGTTCCTGACCGGATTGGTCGCGTCGGCGGTGAGCGTGACGTCCTCGGTCAGCACGCTGCCGGCGCTGATCACCTTCGTGCACCCGAACCAGACCCCGTCGCCCTGACGGGTCTGGTGGCGCCGGACCCACGCGTGGCCGTCGTCGGCAGCCGCCGCGACGTCGAGGCAGTACTCGGCCGGGGAGTCGGGCTGCCCGGTCAGGGCGAGGTCGTAGCGGCCGGCGCCGTTCGACACCGTCGAGGCGGTGTCGTCGTTGCCCCGGACGTCGTCGGTGTGGGCGGTCACGCGCACGCCGGCGACCGGTCGCCCGCTCGCGTCGGTCAGCAGGCCGCGGATGCGTGCCGGTGCCGGCACCTGGAAGCTGGTGCCGTTGCGTGTCGTGCCCGCGTCGAGGGTCAGCCGCGTCCCGACGCCCGCCCACGGGGTCGACGGGGGTGTGCGGTCGATGACGTAGCCGCGCTGGTCGTCGAAGCAGACCGGGAGGCGTCCGGACGCCGTCGCGCACACCTGCACCTCCGTGCTGGCGGGCACGGACAGCGAGTACGCGCCACCCGACGTCGACGTACTGGCAGCCGAGGGCTGGGTGACGCCCTGCGGGATGCGCGCCGTCACGCGGACGCCCTCGACGGGACGTCCGGCCGTGTCGGTCACGGTGCCGGTGATGGTTCCCGTGGGCGATGCGGCGGTCGCCGGAGGCATCGCGACGGTCGTGAGCGCAACGCCGATGACCAGCATCGTGGCGAGTTGGCGGATGGCGTGCGGGTGTCTGTGCGCCGTCATGGGAGTCCTCGGGTCGGTGGCACCGGTCGTCGACGCCCACGAGACCCTAGCCTGTCGAGACGTCCTGTCGTCACTGACGAAGGTCATGAGTTGGCGAGAGGCTCCAGCACCTCTGACACGATGGCCGCATGACTGCCTACTGGATCAGCACGTACCTCGAGGTCCTCGACACGACCAAGCTGCAGGCCTACGCCGCGCTGGCTGGCCCCGCCCTCGAGGCGGCGGGCGGCACCTTCCTCGCCCGCGGACTGCCGGAGGCGGTGTACGAGTCGGGGCGCGAGCAGCGGTCGGTGCTGATCGAGTTCCCGTCGGTCGAGGCCGCGGTCGCCGCGCACGACAGCGAGGCCTACCAGGCGGCGCTCGAGGCGCTCGGCGACGGCGCGGTGCGCGACCTGCGCATCGTCCCCGGGGCCTGAGGCCGGCCGTCAGTCGAGGCCGAGGTCCTTGCGCAGCTTCGCGACGTGGCCTGTGGCCTTGACGTTGTACTGGGCGAGCGTGACGGTGCCGTCCTCGACCACGAACGTCGACCGGATGACACCCTGCACGACCTTGCCGTAGAGCTTCTTCTCGCCGAACGCGCCCCACTGCGTCAGGACCTCCTTGTCGGGGTCGGACAGCAGGGTGATCGTCAGGCCGTCCTTCTCGCGGAACTTTGCGAGCTTCTCCGGCTTGTCGGGCGAGATGCCGAGCACGGTGTAGCCCTCGGACTGCAGACGGTCGATCGAGTCGCTGAAGTCGCAGGCCTGCTTGGTGCAGCCCGGCGTCATCGCCGCGGGGTAGAAGTAGACGATGACCTTGCCCTGCTGCTCCGACAGGGTGACCTTCTGGCCAGCGTCGTCGGTGAGGGTGAAATCGGGTGCGGTGTCGCCTGCCTGCAGTCGCGTCGTC
The DNA here is from genome assembly GCF_017876595.1 of Aeromicrobium fastidiosum. Taxonomy (NCBI): domain Bacteria; kingdom Bacillati; phylum Actinomycetota; class Actinomycetes; order Propionibacteriales; family Nocardioidaceae; genus Aeromicrobium; species Aeromicrobium fastidiosum. Next base: position 2,268,288 of record NZ_JAGIOG010000001.1, read on the forward strand.
ATACGTCCTATCCTTGCGTATGTGTGCGTGCCGCCGGCCCGCACGTCCCAGATGTTCCAAGGTGAGCGAGGCACGACGTGGCGAACGACCGACCCAGCGAGCTGGTCGACGAGATCGACGTGATCCGCGACCGACTGGCCGACACCGTCGACGCGCTGATCGACCGCTCCAACCCCAAGAACATCGCCCGCCGCAGCCTCGCCGACGTCAAGGGCAGGTTCGTCGACGAGACCGGTTCGCCGAAGCTCGAGGTCATCCTGCCGCTGGTCGGCGGGGTCGTCGCCGTCATCGCGGGCATCGTCGTGGTGCGCCGGTTCCTGCGCTGACCATGCCCGCCCCGCGCCCCGGCACCGGATCGTGAGCCCCTCTCGTGACGTCCCGCTGCGGCGCATCCGCCTGCGCCGGCCGACCACGAGCCTGGACGACCGGCTGAAGCTGCTGCGCAAGCGGTGGCGGCTGCTGCTGAGGCTCAGCGTCTCGACGTCGCTGGCGTTCTTCATCTCGACCCAGCTGCTGGGGCACTCGCAGGCGTTCTTCGCGCCGATCTCGGCGATCATCGTCATCGTGGCCGGTGCCGGCGTGCGCGCCCGGACGCTGTTCGAGCTGGTCTGCGGCGTCGCCCTCGGCGTGCTCGTCGGTGAGCTGCTGATCCTGACGATCGGGCGGGGCACCTGGCAGATCGCCCTCGTGGTCGTGCTCACGGTCATCGTCAGCACCCTGGTCGGCATCAAGGGGCTGGCGCTCACCCAGGCGGCCAACTCCTCGGTGCTGCTCGCTGCGGTCGTGCCGGTCGCCAACGCCGGCAACCCCGCCGTCACCCGGTTCCTCGACGCCTTCATCGGCGGCTGCTGCGGCCTCGCGCTGATCCTGCTGGTGCCCCGCAACCCCGTGCGCGACATCGACACCGAGACGCAGGCGCTGCTGCGCCGACTGTCCGGCGTGCTGGCCCGCTGCGCCGAGGCGATGCGGCTGGCCGACGCCGACCTGGCCCAGACGGCTCTCGACGAGGCACGGGCGATGCAGCCCGATCTGCAGGCGCTGGAGTCGACCGCGGTCAATGTCACCGAGATCGCCAAGATGTCGCCGATGCGCTGGAAGCAGCGCGGGCACCTCGACCTGTACGTCGGTGCCGTGCGCGACCTCGACAACGCGATCCGCGACGCCCGCGTGCTGGCCCGTCGCACCTCCGCGATGCTGCGCCACGGCGAGGCCGCTCCTGCCGACATGCACCTCGCGCTCGACTCCCTGGCGCGGGCCGTCGAGATCTTCGCCGACGACCTGTCGGAGCACGACGACTTCGCCGAGGCGCGTGAGCAGCTCGTCGCGGCGGCCCGCATCGCGGTCGAGGCGCTGCCCGGCGCGATGACGATGAACACCGCCGCGATCGCGGCGCAGGTGCGGTCGCTGGCCGCCGACCTGCTGTACGCCAGCGGTGCGACCCGCGACGAGATCGACGCGAGCCTCGACTTCGACTGAGCCGGGCGCGCGCTGGCCGATGGTGGGCTGGACAGCCTGTCCGGCGCTGCGCTACGTTGCTGAGACTGTTTCGACCGACCCAGGAGGTGGACCCATGGACATCATCAACCCGATGACATCCGTGACGCGTCGCCACGCCGTCGCGTTCTTCGCCGGTCACACCTCCGGAGCAGTGCACCTGAAGTAGCCCACACCTGTTGGCACTTCTGCCGCTTCGGATCTTCGATCCGGGGCGGTTTTTTCGTTGTCCGCAACCAGATGTCCGCCATCGATCATCCCCACCCAGTCCTCACGAAAGGAGGCGCGCCATGAACACCACGCTCGACACGACCCTCATGCCCGCTCAGCACGTCCACACCCCGTCCATCCACGACGTCAACCCGACCCACGGATCACACGGAGAGGAGGTGAAGGCAGTGGCACTCTTCGAGTCCCGCAGGGGCCGCGTGACGCGCGCCTGGGACGAGCTGTCCGAGATCGATCGAGCTGTGCTCCTGGAGTCGGTGCGCCAGCGCCGCAAGCTCCAGCGTCGCAAGCAGGAGATCTACGCCCAGGTCTACAACCGCGCCCGCTGATTCGTCAGCACGGCATGACGGTGCCGGGTTCCCACGAGACCGTGGGAACCCGGCACTTACCCAGGATTTCTGTCACCTACCGGGGGTTGCAACCCTTGGTACGTGCCGGGACACCACGAGACCGTGGTGTCCCGGCACCGTCAGCGGGAGGCGATGGCGTCGGCGAAGGCCAGGATGCGGCGGGCGTCGCGCACGTGCAGCTCCTCGACCATCCGGCCGTTGAACGTCACGACACCCTGACCGGCGGCCTGCGCCTCCTCGAAGGTTCGGATCATGTCGTGGGCGTGGGCGATGTCGTCGTCGGACGGCGCGAACGCGGTGTTGGCCGGCTCGACCTGGCCCGGGTGGATCAGCGTCTTGCCGTCGAAGCCCATCTCGCGTCCCTGCCGGGCCTCGGCGTCGAAGCCCTCGAGGTTCTTCACGTCGTTGTAGACGCCGTCGATGATGACCTTGCCGGCGGCGCGGGCCGCCAGCAGCGACAGCGACAGCGCCGTCAGCACGAGGGGGTTGCGCCCCGGCACGTGCAGGCCGAACGTCTCGTTGACGACGTCGTTGGTGCCCATCACGATGACCGTGAGGCGCTCGTGGGCCGCGCAGATATCCTCGGCGTGCAGCAGCGCGACGGGGGTCTCGATCATGGCCCAGAGCTGGGTCTTCTCGGGTGCTCCCGCCGCCTCCAGCGCCGCGACGAGCTGCAGCACCTCGGCGGCGGAGTTGACCTTGGGCACCAGGACGGCGTCGGGCCCGGCGGCGGCCGCGGCGGCGATGTCGTCGTCGTGCCACTGCGTGCCGATGCCGTTGACCCGGATCGCGAGCTCGCGGTGGCCGTACTCGCCCGACCTGACGGCCGCGCAGACACGGTCGCGAGCCTCGGGCTTGGCGTCGGGCGAGACGGCGTCCTCGAGGTCGAGGATCAGCGCGTCGGCATCGATGCCCTTGGCCTTCTCGAGTGCACGCTCGTTGGCGCCGGGCATGTAGAGGACGGAACGGCGGGGGCGGAGCTCAGCGGAAGTCATGTGCGTCCTTCGGGGGTCTGGTCTCAGAGGTCGTACGCGGCGGCGAGCTCGGGATCGCGCTCGGCCAGGGCCTTGGCGAGGTCGAGCATCACGATGCACTGCTTGCAGGACGCGTCGTCCTCCATCTTGCCGTTGATCATGACGGCACCGGACCCGTCGCCCATCGCCTCGACGACCTCCTTGGCGTGCGCGACGTCGGCGGGGTCGGGGGAGAAGACCTTCTTCGCGATGTCGATCTGCACGGGGTGCAGGCTCCACGCGCCGACGCAGCCGAGCAGGAACGCGTTGCGGAACTGGTCCTCGCACGCGACGACGTCCTTGATGTCACCGAACGGTCCGTAGAACGGCAGGATGTCGTTGCCGGCGCACGCGTCGACCATGCGGGCGATCGTGTAGTGCCACAGGTCCTGCTGGTACGTCGTGCGCCCCTCGGTGAGGTCGTCGCCCGTGGGGTCCTGGCGCACGAGGTAGCCGGGGTGGCCGCCGCCGACACGGGTCGTCTTCATGCGGCGGGACGCGGCGAGGTCGGCGGGTCCCAGCGAGATGCCCTGCATGCGGGGGCTCGCCGCCGCGATCTCCTCGACGTTGGTCATGCCCTCGGCGGTCTCGAGGATCGCGTGCACCAGGATCGGCCGCGTGATGCCGGCGCGGGCCTCGAGCTGGGCCAGGATGCGGTCGATGTAGTGGATGTCCTGCGCGCCCTCGACCTTGGGCACCATGACGACGTCGAGCTTGTCGCCGATCTCGGTGACCAGCGTGATGAGGTCGTCGAGCGCCCAGGGGGAGTCGAGGCTGTTGATGCGGGTCCACAGCTGTGTGTCACCGAAGTCTGTGGCCTTGCCGATGTCGACGAGTCCCTGACGGGCGGCTTCCTTGTTCTCGGTCTTGATGGCGTCCTCGAGGTTGCCGAGGATGATGTCGACCTTCTTGGCGATGTCCGGCACCTTCGCGGCCATCTTCGGGTTGCTCGGGTCGAAGAAGTGGATCATCCGGCTCGGGCGGAACGGGATGTCGGCGACGGGCGTCGGGGCACCGACGGCGAGGGGACGGAGGAAGGCTCGGGGATTGCGCACGCGGGTCATCTCTCGGTCGGGGCAGGGACGGCAAAACTACCCGCCAGTATGCCGATGTCCTCCGATGGCGCAAGCATGGGGCCGAGCGAAGCGTCAAGATCGCGTCAAGACGTGTCAGCGTCCCGTCAAGGACGGCGAGCGGAGGCGCTGACGGGTGTGGTGTGGAGCCATGACCTTCGAATCCCTCCTCCTGCTCGTGATCGTGGCGGGGCTGCTGACCTATCTGGTCGCGGCGCTCGTCCGTCCCGAGAAGTTCTGAGCCGCCATGTCCACAGTGCACATCTCGGGGGAGACCTCCGGCCTGCTCACCCTCGCCACCCTCGTCGTGCTGCTCGCCGTCGTGTACGTCCCGTTCGGCGACCACATGGCGCGCACGTTCACGTCGACCTCGCACACGCGGGTCGAGAAGCGCATCTACCGGCTGATCGGCGTCGATCCGGACGCCGCACAGACCTCGCGGTCGTACACGCTGAGCGTGCTGGGCTTCTCGCTGGTCAGCATCGTCCTACTGTTCGCGATCCTGGTGGGACAGCGGGCGCTGCCGTTCGACCGCGGCCTGCCCGGCATGCCGTGGGACATGGGCCTCAACACCGCCGTGTCGTTCGTGACCAACACCAACTGGCAGTCGTACGGCGGTGAGTCGACGTTGGGCTTCGCGGCCCAGGCTGGCGGCCTCGCGGTGCAGAACTTCTTGTCTGCCGCCGTCGGCATCGCGGTCGCGGTGGCCCTGCTGCGCGGTTTCATGCGCACCCGGTCGGACGATCTCGGCAACTTCTGGGTCGACCTGGTGCGCGGCACGCTGCGCATCCTGCTGCCGGTCGCCTTCGTGGCGGCGATCCTGCTGGTCTCGCAGGGCGTCATCCAGAACCTCGCCGACCACACCGTCAACGCGGTGGCCGGCGGCACGCAGGTCATCCCCGGGGGCCCGGTCGCGAGCCAGGAGGCGATCAAGGAGCTCGGCACCAACGGCGGCGGCTTCTTCAACGCCAACTCGGCGCACCCCTTCGAGAACCCGAACCCGTTCAGCAACCTGGTCGAGATGTTCCTGATCCTGGTCATCCCGATCAGCCTGACCCGGACGGCCGGCACGATGCTCGGCCACCGCCGTCAGGGTCTCGCGATCCTGGGGGCGATGACGGTGATGATCGGTGCCGCCCTGACCGTCGCGACGTGGGCCGAGGTCGGCGGTCACTCCCAGGCCGCCCGCCTCGCCGGTGGCGCGATGGAGGGCAAGGAGACCCAGTTCGGCACCTGGGCGTCGGCGATGTTCGGCGTGTTCACGACCGGGACGTCGACGGGTGCGGTCAACGCCTCGCACGACTCGTTCACGCCCGCCGGCGGCGGCACGGTGCTGGTCAACATGATGCTCGGCGAGGTGTCGCCCGGCGGCGTCGGCGCCGGCATCTACGGGATCCTCGTCATGGCGATCCTGACGGTCTTCATCGCCGGTCTGATGGTCGGCCGGACGCCGGAGATCCTCGGCAAGAAGATCGGCACCAAGGAGATGACCTACGTCGCGCTCTACACGCTGAGCGTCCCCGCGATCGTCCTGGTCGGCATCGGCTCGGCGATCGCCCTCGGCGGCACGCCCGACGCGATGGGCAACCCGGGCGGCCACGGCTTCAGCGAGGTCGTCTACGCGTTCACCTCGGCGGCCAACAACAACGGCAGCGCCTTCGGCGGCCTCACCGTGACCTCGCACTTCTTCCAGCTGTCGCTGGCGGCGGCGATGTTGCTCGGCCGGTTCGTGCCGATCGTGCTGGTGCTGGCCCTGGCCGGCTCGCTCGCCCGGCAGGGCAAGGTGCCGACGACCGCCGGCACGCTGCCCACCCACACACCCCTGTTCACCGGTCTGCTCGTCGGCGTGATCCTCCTGATCACGGGCCTGACGTTCTTCCCGGCGCTGGCTCTCGGACCCCTCGCGGAGGCACTTTCCTCATGAATACCGGTATGACCATCACGTCCATGCTCTCCCAGCTGCCTTCGGCGCTGCGCAAGCTCGACCCGCGTCACCTGTGGCGCAGCCCCGTCATGTTCATCGTGTGGATCGGCTCGGTCATGACGACCGTCATCGCGATCGCCGACCCGACGACGTTCGCATGGACCATCGCGGTGTGGCTGTGGCTCACGGTCGTCTTCGGCAACCTCGCGGAGGCCGTCGCGGAGGGTCGCGGCAAGGCGCAGGCCGCCTCGCTGCGGGCCGCCCGCACCGACGTCGCAGCCCTGCGGCTGCTGCCCGACGGTACCGAGGAGACCGTCGCCGGCACCGAGCTGCGCGTCGGCGACCTGGTGATCGTCCAGGCCGGCGAGGTCGTGCCGGGCGACGGCGACGTCGTCGAGGGCGTCGCCTCGGTCGACGAGTCGGCCATCACGGGCGAGTCCGCCCCCGTCATCCGCGAGGCCGGCGGCGACCGCTCGGCGGTCACGGGCGGCACCAAGGTGCTGTCCGACCAGATCACGGTCAAGATCACCTCGGCACCCGGAGAGACGTTCATCGACCGGATGATCGCGCTCGTCGAGGGTGCGTCCCGCCGCAAGACGCCCAACGAGATCGCGCTGTCGATCCTGCTGGTCAGCCTGACGATCGTGTTCGTCCTGGCCGTCGCGACGCTCAAGCCCATGGCCGACTACGCGGGCGCCCCGCAGAGCACGCTGGTGCTCGTGGCCCTGTTGGTGTGCCTCATCCCCACCACGATCGGCGCTCTGCTCAGCGCGATCGGCATCGCCGGCATGGACCGCCTCGTGCAGGTCAACGTGCTGGCGATGTCGGGCCGCGCGGTGGAGGCAGCCGGCGACGTCAGCACTCTGCTGCTCGACAAGACCGGCACCATCACCTACGGCAACCGACGCGCATCGCGCTTCGTGCCGGCCGCAGGAGTGTCCGACGACGAGATCCGCGACGCCGCCCGGCTGTCGAGCCTGGCCGACCAGACCCCGGAGGGACGCTCGATCGTCGAGCTGGCCGTCGAGCAGGGTGCACCCGCCACGGTCGCCGCGGACGGTGCGACGTTCGTCGAGTTCACCGCCCAGACCCGCATGTCGGGCGTCGACCTGGCCGACGGACGCATCGTCCGCAAGGGTGCCGGCGGCTCGGTCGCGGCGTGGGGCGGTGGCATCCCCGAGGACGTCCGCATCGCGATCGACGAGATCAGCGGCTCGGGTGGCACACCGCTCGTCGTGGCCGAGCAGGTCGCAGGCGTCACGCGTGTGCTGGGCGTCGTCCACCTCAAGGACGTCGTCAAGGAGGGGATGGTCGAGCGCTTCGACGAGCTGCGCCGCATGGGCATCCGCACCGTCATGATCACCGGCGACAACCCGCTCACCGCGGCGGCGATCGCGCAGGAGGCCGGCGTCGACGACTTCCTGGCCGAGGCCACCCCCGAGGACAAGATGCGCCTGATCCATCGGGAGCAGGAGGGCGGTCGCCTCGTCGCGATGACCGGCGACGGCACCAACGACGCCCCCGCGCTGGCAGCTGCCGACGTCGGCGTCGCGATGAACTCGGGCACGTCCGCGGCCAAGGAGGCCGGCAACATGGTCGACCTCGACTCCGACCCGACCAAGCTCATCGACATCGTCGGCATCGGCAAGCAGCTGCTCATCACCCGCGGTGCCCTGACGACGTTCTCGATCGCCAACGATGTGGCCAAGTACTTCGCGATCATCCCCGCGATGTTCCTCGTGGCGTACCCGTCGCTCGACGAGCTCAACGTCATGCACCTCGCGACGCCGCAGTCGGCGATCGTGTCGGCGGTCATCTTCAACGCCTTGGTCATCGTGGCGCTGATCCCGCTGGCGCTCAAGGGCGTCGCCTACCGGGCCGTCTCTGCGGCCGCGATCCTGCGCCGCAACATCCTCGTCTACGGGCTGGGCGGCGTCATCGCCCCGTTCGTCGGCATCAAGCTCATCGACCTCGTCGTCTCCACCATCCCAGGAATCGGGTAGCCATGAACCGCCTCAACCTCTCCGGCGGTCTCGTCCGCCAGTCACTCGTCGGCCTCAAGGTGCTGATCGTCATGACGGTCCTGCTGGGGGTCGCCTACCCGGCAGCCGTCTGGGGCGTCTCGCAGGTCGCCTTCCACGACCGGGCCAACGGCCAGATCGTCACGGTCGACGGCAAGGACGTGGGCTCGCGCCTCATCGGCCAGGACTTCGCCGTCCGCGACGACGCCCTGTTCCACGGTCGTCCGTCGGCTGCCGACTACGACGGGCTCGCCTCGGCACCGTCCAACCTCGGACCGTCGAATCCCGCTCTGCTGAAGGCGATCGCCGAGCGTCAGGCGACGATCGCGAAGGTCGAGGGCGTCGACGTCGCTAGCATCCCCGCCGATGCCGTGACCGCCTCGGGCTCGGGGCTCGACCCCTACATCTCGCCGGAGTACGCGGCGCTGCAGGTGCCCCGCGTCGCGAAGGCCACGGGGATGGACATCGCCGCGGTGCGGGCGCTCGTCGCCGACCACACCGACGGACGCCAGCTGGGCTTCCTGGGCGAGCCCAAGGTCAACGTGCTCGAGCTCAATCTCGCTCTCGCGGACCGGTAGGACTGGCCACGGTGCAGACTGAGGACGTGCAGGGCGACGAGGACCGCAATCGGCAGAGGGGCGTGCTGCGCGTCTACCTCGGTGCCTCGCCCGGCGTCGGCAAGACCTACCGGATGCTCGACGAGGGACGCCGGCGGGCCGAGCGCGGCACCGACGTCGTCGTCGGCTTCGTCGAGACGCACGGCCGCGTCAACACCGCCGCGCAGGTCGAGGGCCTCGAGGTCGTCCCTCGGCTCGTCGTCGACCACCGCGGCACGCGGCAGGAGGAGCTCGACGTGCAGGCTGTCCTGGCCCGGATGCCCGAGGTCGTGCTGGTCGACGAGCTGGCCCACACCAACGTGCCGGGCGTCGGACACGAGAAGCGCTGGCAAGACGTCGAGGAGCTGCTCGCCGCCGGCATCTGCGTCATCACGACCGTCAACATCCAGCACCTGGAGTCGCTCAACGACGTCGTCGAGTCGATCACGGGCATCCGCCAGCGTGAGACCGTCCCCGACAAGGTCGTGCGGGGTGCCGACGCGATCGAGCTGGTCGACATGAGCCCCCAGTCGTTGCGCCGTCGCATGGCGCACGGCAACGTCTACGCCCCCGACAAGGTCGACGCCGCGCTGTCGCAGTTCTTCCGCGAGGGCAACCTGACGGCGCTGCGCGAGCTCGCCCTGCTGTGGCTGGCCGACCGGGTCGAGGAGGGGCTCGACCGCTACCGCGACCAGCACGAGATCGACTCCACGTGGGCGACCCGCGAACGCATCGTCGTCGCCGTCACCGGTGGACCGGAGTCGGAGGTGCTGATGCGGCGGGCGGCCCGCATCGCGTCCCGCACCGGAGGCGGCGAGTGGCTCGGCCTGTACGTCACGCGCGGCGATGGGCTCGTGCAGATGGACCCCGAGCGTCTGCACCGGCTGCACGTCATGACCGAGGACATGGGCGGCACGTTCCACTCCGTCGTCGGTGACGACACCGCGACGGCGATCCTCGACTTCGCCAAGGCCGAGAACGCCACCCAGGTGCTGATCGGTGCCAGCCGGCGGGGACGCCTGTCGACCCTCGCCAATCCCGGGATCGGCGAGATCGTCATCGCCGAGTCGGGCGACATCGACGTCCACATCGTCACGCACGACGAGGCGCGGCGGACCCGGGCCAACGTCCGGTCGACGCCCGAGCTGAGCCGCCGCCGGCGCCTGTACGGATTCCTCCTCGGCGTGCTCGGCCCGTTCGTCCTGTCGGGCCTGCTGCTCGCGACCCCAGACTTCCACGGCCTGCCGACCGAGGCGATGTTCTTCATGGCCCTCGTGGTCGCGACGGCCATCGCAGGGGGACGCTGGCCGGCCGTCGCGTGCTCCCTCATCAGCGGGTTCGCGCTCAACTTCTTCTTCACGCCGCCGTTGCGCACGTTCACGATCGCCAGCGGCGACAACGCCTTCGCCGTCGTGCTGTTCGTCATGGTGGGCGTGGCCGTGTCGTCCGTGGTCGGGCTGGCGGCCCGTCGCACGGCCCAGGCCGAGAAGGCCAGCGCCGAGGCCGACGCCCTGACGGTGCTGTCGCACAGCCTGCTGCACGCCGGCGACTTCAGGACCCTGCTGTCGAACGCCTGCGAGCTGTTCGGCATGGCCGGTGCCGCCGTGATCACCACCGAGGGCGAGGTCGTGCACTCCTTCGGCACGCCGATCGACTCCTCGGAGAAGGCCGACGTCGTGATGCCCATCGACGCCGACTCGAGCCTGGCGCTCGTCGGACGGGCGCTCCCGGCCGCCGACCAGCGGCTGCTCAAGGCGTATGCCGCTCACGCCTCGGTGCTGGGGGAGCGGCGTCGCGCGGCGCAGGAGCGCAGCGAGCGTCGGGTGCTGGCCGAGACCGACCGCACTCGCACGGCGCTGCTCGCCGCCGTCTCGCACGACCTGAGGTCGCCGCTGTCGGCGGTCAAGGCCGCCGTCAGCAGCCTGCGCAACACCCAGATCCAGTGGTCGCCCGAGGACGAGCAGGCGCTGCTCGAGACGGTCGAGGAGGGGGCCGACCGCCTCGACGACCTGGTGGCCAACCTGCTCGACATGAGTCGCATCCAGATGGGCGCGGTCACCGCCCACGTCGACGAGGTGGAGCTGGAGGCCGTCGTGCTGATCTCGCTCTCCTCGTTGGCCGGCACCGATCGCGTCGACGTCGTGGTCGACGACGCTGCGGCGCTCGTCGTCGCCGACGCCGGCCTGCTGGAACGCGTCGTGGCCAATCTCGTCGGCAACGCCCTGGCGTATGCGCCCGCGGACACGAGGGTCCGCGTCGACGCGACGGCATCGGGCGACCGAGTGGTCGTGCGGGTCGTCGACACCGGACCCGGGGTCCCTGCCGAGCAGCAGGGGCGGTTGTTCGAGGCGTTCCAACGGCTCGGCGACGTCCCGCACGGCGAGGGCATCGGGCTGGGACTCGCGGTCGCCCGGGGGCTCACCGAGGCGATGGGCGGTACGTTGACGGCCGAGGACACGCCCGGTGGCGGGCTGACGTTCGTCCTCGACCTGCCGGGGACGGGAGCGCCGCGATGACGTTCGTGCTGGCCGTCGACGACGACTCCGCGATCCTGCGGACCCTGACGATCAACCTGCGGGCCCGAGGCTACGACGTCGAGACCGCAGCCGACGGGCGGTCGGCGCTGCAGATCGTCGACGAGCGGATGCCCGATGCCGTGATCCTCGACCTCGGCCTGCCCGACATCGACGGGCTCACGGTGTTGAAGCGTCTGCGGGGGTTCACGCAGGTGCCGGTCGTGGTGCTGTCGGCGCGGCACGAGTCGGACGACAAGGTCGAGGCGCTCGACGAGGGTGCCGATGACTACGTCACCAAGCCCTTCGACATGGAGGAGCTGCTGGCCCGCGTGCGCGCCGCGGTACGTCGCAGCAGCGCGGGAGCGACGTCGATCGTGGTCGAGGCCGGTGACGTGTGGCTCGACGTGACGGAGCGGCGCGCGACCCGCGCCGGCGAGGACGTCCGGCTCACCCCGACGGAGTGGCACATCATCGAGGTGCTCGCGCGCCGCGAGGGACGCCTCGTGCGTCAGGCTGACCTGCTGCACGAGGTGTGGGGACCCGGCTACGACCGCGAGACCAACTACCTGCGGGTGTACCTCGCTCAGATCCGCCGCAAGCTCGAGGCCGATCCGGCCCGGCCGGCGATGTTCCTGACCGATCCCGGCATCGGCTACCGGCTCGTCGCCCCGCCGGGCTGAGTCTCCCCGCAGACGCGGGGTCACCGCCCTGCGGCGGAACGGGCGTCAGAGGTCGTCGCTGCGGATGACGCGGCGCTGGGCCGACAGCAGCTCGACCTCGGGTCGCCTCGCCACGAGGTCCTCGACCCGGTCGAGCACGTCGGCGACGTGCTGGCTGTCGGCCGCGACGAGCGAGACGCCCACGCCCGCTCGGCGATGCACGTCGAGATGGGTGGTCTCCGCCGCCGAGACGGCGAAGAGGCGTCTCAGGTCGGAGACAAGCGGGCGGACGATCGATCGCTTCTGCTTGAGCGAGTGCACGTCGCCGAGCAGGAGGTCGAACGAGATCCATCCGACCCACATACCGTCGCGGTCGCTGCTCATCCGGCGGTGGAGTAGCCCTTCGCGAGCAGCTCGACGAGCGTCGGTCGGGACGGCTGCCAGCCGAGCTCGGACTTGGCGCGCTGGCCGGTCGCCTGCTGGTCGAGCAGCAGCGCCTCGCCGAACGGGCCCAGGCGAGCCACGGTCTCCTCGTCGGACTCGGGCACCACGGTGTCGGCGACTGCCTCGCCCAGCTCGCGGACCGTCGGGTTGTCGCCCGAAGCGGCGATGTAGGCCTTGCCGCCGGGCGCGTTCGTCAGCGCGCGCACGTAGAGATCGGCGAGGTCGTCGACGTGCACCGCCGCCCAGTGCTGGTCGCCGCTGCCGACGAGCGTCAGGGTGCCGTCGTCGACCCCGCCGACCAGCATCGCCGGGATGCCCGCGCCGTGTCCGTAGACGATGCCGGGCTGCACCACGGAAGCCCTGAGGCCCGACTCCAGGACACGCTGCTCGCCGGCGGGACGCCACGCGGTCAGGCTCGGCGGGGCGGGGTCGGCGGTCTCGACGAGGTCGGTGCCGGAACCGTACGACCAGATGCCGCCCGTGTGGACGAAGGGCTTGTCGGTGCCCGCGAAGGCGTCGAGGGCCGCGGTGATCACCGCGTCGTTGAGCTGCGGGTCACGATCGTCGCCGCCAGCAGCCGTGTGGATGAAGCCGTCGTGGCCGCGCAGCTCCGAGGCCAGCCACGGGGCGTCGAAGAGGTCGCCGATGACGCCGGTCGCACCTTGGTCGCTGACCTTGAGCGACGACGCCTGGCTGCGGACGACCGCTGTGACCCGGTGGCCGTCGGCGACCAGCGCAGACAGCACGGCCGATCCGATGAGTCCGGTGGCTCCCGTGAGCAAGATCTTCATGTCAGTGACAACCAGGTGGCACGGGACGGTATTCCGGTCCGTGCCACACGTCCGGGCTCAGTCGAACAGCTCGGAGAGCCAGTGCTCCTTCTTCTTCTTGCGGTACGGCTGCTGGCCGTAGCCGCCGGAGCGGCTGTCGTAACGCGGCTCATCGCGGCGCGGGGCGTCGTAGCGGGGCTCGCTGTAGCGCGGCTCCGCGTACTGCTGCGGCGGAGGTGAGGGAGCGGGTGCGGCGGTCGGCGGGATCTCGGCGGTAGCGCGGTCGAGGATCTTGTCGAGCTCGCCGCGGTCGAGCCAGACGCCTCGGCACTCAGGGCAGTAGTCGATCTCGATGCCGGACCGCTCGCTCATCACGAGGGTGGCGCTGTCAGTCGGACATTTCATACCTGCCCAACTCGCGCCGCCGGGTCAGAGTTCCCGGGCATCGGCGCGATGGATCAGTGCGTCGGGCGGCGGCGGGCGATCTCGACGAGCTTCTCGGCGGCCGACGCCAGCAGCAGCGTGCCGGTGGAGATGATGAGCATCCACGCCGCGCCGTCGATCACGACATGGGTCCATCGCGGCGCGCCCGGCCGGTAGAGCACCGCGGCGGCCACGGTGAGCACCGCGAGGCCGACTGCGAGCACGACGGCGGCGTCTCGAGCACGTGTCTCGGGTGGGCGGCGTGACATGTGATCCACGTTACGTCGGCGTGCATCGGCCTGCCACTGCGGCGACCGGCCTCGTGATCAGGAGCAGGCCACGCAGCGCCGCGCCACCGGTCGCGCCTCCAGGCGTCCGGGTGGGATGGGCTCGCCGCAGACCTCGCACACGCCGTAGGTGCCGGCGTCGAGCCGCTGTAGGGCTGCTGCGACCTCGGACATCCGCGTGCGGGCCTGCCCGATCATGGTGCTGACCTGCGACCGCTCGAACGCGATCGTCGAGCCCTCGGGATCGTGCTCGTCGTCGGCGTTGGAGTCGGCCGAGGCCTCGACGATGCCCTCGAAGTCGCGGGTCAGGGAGGCGAGCAGCGTGGACGCCGCCACGTGCTCGGCCTCGAGCGCCGCCCGTGTCGGATCTGTCGCGTTCATGCGCTGGCCCCCGCGGCGGTGAGCGCTTCGAGCATCTGGTTGAACTCGACGGCCCACGGGTCGGCGGGTAGGTCCGCCGTGGCGTGTTCCCAGTCTGCGATGGGGAGGGGTTCTGGGGTGCGTGTGTAGGTGTGCCCGGTGCTGGTGGTCCATGCGAAGACCCCGGGCGCGGGTTGTCGAAGACGTAGGTGTCCTTCGGTCTTGAGGTTGTGGGCCCTGCGGTTCAACGGGCCGGTGTTCGCGGCGGACGTCTCGGCGGGCCATGGATCACTGTGGTCGGTGTCGCAGGCCCGGGCTGGGACGGTGCTCGTCGGGAACACTGATGTGCCGTCCCTGAACTCCAGCACCTGCGCCAACCGGGTGGGCGCGAACCTTCCGAGCCAGGTGACGGTCATGAGGTTGCCGACGTCATCTGTGACCAACCGGTACAGCAGGCTGTGTTCGTCGGCCATGGCGGCGCGGACGATGTGCGCGGGGATCGTCGCGGACCGGTCGGTCAGCTCACCGGGCACATCACTGAATCCCATCAGGGACGACAGCGGGACGGTGATGCCGATGACCGCCCGGAACCCGAGCCCGCCTGGCTCACGGCCCAGCAGGGTATCGACGAGCAGGTCAGCTCTGGCTTGGTCGATCGTGCGGCCGTCATCAGCCGGAAGACCGTGAGCGGCACCGGTCAGGCTCTGCATGACCGCGGCCGCGTCGGTGGCGGCGACGTCGGCGGTCAGGCGGGTCATGGCGTCACCCAACGGCCGCGACGACACTTTCCGGTCGGCGTGCGCGCGTTCGTGGCGGCGGGCCGATTCGGTGGCTTCGGTGCGTTCGACCCACCGGTCCAGCCACCGGGTCGCCTGACCCGGCGTCAACCGGCTGATCCGCTCGACAGCGATGTCATCGAGCGCGGCCACCGACTCGCCGTGGACCAGACGGGTCGCGGCACGGTCGACCGCGGCCACGTGGGTGGTGCTGATGCGTCCGTCGAGCCACGCCTGCCACACGTCGGGCATCGTCGACCGCAACCGCCGGGCACGGGCCACACGGCGTTCGATCGTCGGGACCGGTAGCCGCATCGCGAGCGACAGCTCGTGCACCGCCGCATCGACCCGACGCCGCCCCTGCGCCTCACTGACCGCCTCACCGGCGGCACGGGCACGGTCGACGACGTCGAGCATGTCGACCGCCTCGGCGGCCTCGAGCGCGGCGAGCGCCTCGCGACGCACGACCACCTGCTCGATGACCTGCCGATCGTCCAACACCCCAAAACCCCCGCCGTCTCAACCTTTCTCCCACTCTAGAGACAGGGTCCGACAACACCCTCAGGAGCAGGTGTCCTCGGGGCTCTCGGTGTCGCGGGCCTCGCTGCCGTCGGTGCAGATCCTGGACCCGTTGCCGTAGCGATCGAGGTCCGCCAGCACCTCGGGCGGCACCTCGTCGACGACCTCGACGCTCCTCGTCCGCGACGTGTAGTCGCTGGACGGGCTCGTCTCCGACATACGGAGCAGCTGCGCGGTCTCCGTGTCGACCGTGAACGAGCTGCGCGAGACGAACCCCAGACCGAAGAATCGGTCGTACTGCACCTCGACGGCCGGGCGTCCATCGACCTCCACGTCGTCGGTCGAGACGCCACGGACGTCGGCGAGCACCCGCAGCGCCGTCGCGAAGGTGTGCGGGTCGAGCATGCGGGAGTACGCCAGATCGCTGATCGCGACGAACAGCGCCTCCTCGTGGGAGTTGGACCCCGAGACGGTCCTGTCGAGGTACCGGCGCAGCGCGTCCGGCGTGTCGGGCAGCGATGCGACGAACTCCGGGGACGGGGAGCCGAACCCGATGTCGTCCGGGTCGTGGGTGAACCGGTGGTGCTCGGTCCACCCGGCGGACGGGCGGGTGTCGATGGCGACCATGTCGCCGTCCCACCGGGTCCACGACTCCCGGTTGGTGTCGAGGCGCTTCCCGTCGCCGAGGACGCTGCTGTTGACCTGCAGCGACTCAGTCCTGACGTGCAGGTAGGTGCCCGGCGTGATGACCGGACCGTCGGCACGAGCTGCCACGACGGCCAGGGACAACAGCTCGGCGCGGGCCGAGGCGCTGCCGCCGCTCAACATCACCGGCACGGTGACGACGCCGACGAGTGTCGCGGCGACCGCGAGCCGGCGACGCCGGCGCTTCGGGCGCACGGGCTGGGCCATGATCGCCGTGAGGGTGTCGGCCGACCACTCGGCGTCGAGGGGCTCGTGTGCGGGGCGCAGGTCGTCGATGACGCGTTCGAGGGTGCTCATGAGATTCCTTCGATCGACAGGGCCGCGGTCGGGATCGGGGTGGGCGAGGGCGGCGACGGATCGTCGTTGAGGCTCGCGCGAGCGCGGCTGACCCTGCGCCGGAACGCCGCCGGACGGATGCCCAACGCCTCCGCCGCCTCCTCGGAGGTCAGGCCGTCCCAGCTCGTCATGAGCAGCGCCTCGCGGTGCTGCTCGCTGAGCTCTGCGAGGCGGCGCAGCGCGTCCTGCCGGACGAGCGCCGACTCGGTCGCGTCGGGAGACGCCACCTGGTCGAGTAGCGCGACCCTGGCCTCCAGGGCGTGCTGTCGTCGCAGCGACCTGTGCCGGTTGCGGATGACCCCGCGGGCTGTGGCGATGAGCCAGCCGATCGCCGGATCCGGGACGCTGTCCCACTTGCGCCACGCGACCAAGAAGGTGTCCGACACGACTTCCTGCGCCAGGTCATCGCCAATGTGGCGGCGTGCATACGCCAGGACCCGGGGGCCCTCGGCGTGCCAGCACTCGGTGAAGCGTTCGGCGGAAGAGGTCGTCATACCCCGTAACGTCCGCTCGACCCGTCGGTGTGACCGGGCAGCCTCGACGGATCTCGTGAGAAAGCATCCGCTGCGGTCATCGGCACACTGTGCCGTATCCGCAGACGCTGGGGCGGGAGTGAGTCCGCGTCGCTCCAGGCAAAAGCAAAGGCCCCATTCGGCGAGGAATGGGGCCTTCACAGTGCGGCATCAGGGACTCGAACCCCGAACCCGCTGATTAAGAGTCAGCTGCTCTGCCAATTGAGCTAATGCCGCCTTGTGGCCGAGCCACGAAGCGGGTGCAACGTTAGCAGGGGGTCGGCGCGACCTCATAACCGAGGGGCGTCCAAGAGCGCGTGGGCCGCGTTGTGGCCTGCAATCCCGCTGACCGCGCCGCCTCGACGGGCGCCGCTGCCACACAGCAGGACGCGCGGGTGCGTCGTCGCGACGCCCCATCGCTCGGCGGACGTGCGGGGCCGCTCGTCCTCCTCGAGCCACGGCCACTGGAGGTCGCCGTGGAAGATGTGACCGCCCGGCATGGCCAGCGACTCCTCGATCTGGGCGGGTGTGCGGTGCTCGACGCCGAGGATCAACGGCTCGATCGGCTCGGCGAGGTGCTCGTCGAGCGCCGCGACGACCTGGGCGTAGGCCCGTTCGGCTGCGGCGGCGTCGGACAGCACCTCGTAGGGGGTGTGCAGGCCGAAGTAGGTCAGGGTCTGTGCGTCGGAGCCGGCCAGCTCCGGTCCGAGGATCGACCGATCGGTGAGGGTGTGGCAGTAGAGCTCGCCCGCGGCGCGATCGGGCAGCCGTCCGTCGGACGCCTGCTGCCACGCCTGCTCCAGCTCGCTCATCGACTCGCCCAGGTGGAACGTGCCGGCGAAGGCGACGGCGGGGTCGACGCCCGACCGCAGTCGGGGCAGACGCGACACCAGCAGGTTGATCTTGAACTGCGAGCCGGACGGCTTGACCGGCAGCGGGTCGCCCATCAGCCCTGCCAGCACGTAGGGGGCGACGCCGCTCAGCAGCCAGTCGGCCTCGACGGAGAAGCCTTCGCCGCTGACGACGACGCCGTCGTCGGAGGCCACGGCGCGCGAGACGGTCGCCGAGGTGAGGATCGTCGCACCGGCCTCGCGGGCGACGCGCTCGAGCTCGCCGGTGACCGCGCCCATCCCGCCGACCGGCACCCGCCACTCGCCCGTGCCGTTGCCGATCAGGTGGTAGAGGAAGCAGCGGTTCTGCACCAGCGACGGGTCGTGCAGGGAGGCGAACGTCCCGATGAGGGCGTCGGTCGCCACGACTCCTCGCACGAGGTCGTGGGCGAATCGTCGCTCGATCGCCGTGCCCAGCGGTTCGTCGACGACGTCGGTCCAGGTGCTCATCTCGCTGAGGTCGCGCAGGTTGCCGATGTGGGGAAGTGGCGACAGCAGGGTCGGGGCGATGACCTCGGCGAGGTCGGCGACCTCGGCGTAGAACTGCCGCCAGGCGTCGAGCTCGTCGTCCGACCCGGTGAGAGCCCGGAACGACTCGCGCGTCGCCTCGCCCTCCACGGTCTCGACCAGCAGGCCGCCGCCCTCGTGCGGCGTGTACGACGCCGTGTCGCGCGACCGTAGGTCGAGGCGGAGGCCCAGCTCGTCGACGATCTGCTGCGGCATGAGGCTCACGAGGTAGGAGTAGCGCGACAGGCGGGCGTCCAGGCCGTCGAAGACCTGTGCGCTGATGGCTGCGCCGCCGACGTGGGGGAGCCGCTCCAGGACGATGACGTCCTTGCCGGCCCGGGCCAGGTACGTCGCCGCGACGAGGGCGTTGTGCCCGCCGCCGACGATCGCGACGTCGAAGCGGCCGGTCGTGGGGGAGGTCTGCGTCATGGCCCCAGCCTAGGGTCGGCCGGCGTCTGAGCGCTTCACGGAAGCCGGAGGAATGCTTGACGGTAGTTGAATGTTGAACTAGATTGAGACACCTACCGAGGAGATTCCGATGCCTGCTGTGACCGTCAACGACTGGACCGTCCTTCCCCGCGTGATCGCGGCTCCGACCCAGACCGAGGACCGCGCGCCGATCAGCGTGACGACCGCGCCCACGGGCTACGAGGGAGAGGGCTTCCCGGTGCACCGGGCCTTCGCCGGCGTCGACGCCCGCCAGCTCGACCCGTTCATCCACATGGACCAGATGGGCGAGGTCGAGTACCAGCCCGGCGAGCCCAAGGGCACCCCGTGGCACCCGCACCGCGGCTTCGAGACCGTGACCTACATGATCGACGGCGTCATGGACCACCAGGACACCCACGGCGGCGGCGGGTCGATCACCGACGGCGACACGCAGTGGATGACCGCCGGCTCGGGCCTCCTGCACATCGAGACGCCGCCCGAGTGGCTCGTCGTCAAGGGCGGCATCTTCCACGGCCTCCAGCTGTGGGTCAACCTGCCCAAGGCCAGCAAGTGGCTGCCGCCGCACTACCAAGACATCCGCGGCACCGACGTCGGACTGGCCTCGACCCCCGACGCCGGCGCCCTGCTGCGCGTCATCGCCGGCGAGGTCGACGGCGTCAAGGGCCCCGGCTCGACCCACACGCCGATGGCCATGGTGCACGCGACGGTGCTGCCCGGCGCGGAGATGACCGTCCCGTGGCGCACCGACTTCAACGCCCTCGTCTACGTCATGGGCGGGACGGGCTACGTCGGACGTGATCGCCGTCCGCTGCGCGCGGGCCAGCTCGCGGTGCTGGGCCACGGCGAGACCATCACGGTCGGCGCGGACCAGCAGCAGGCAGCCAAGGACCCCGCGCTCGAGGTCGTCCTGCTCGGCGGTCTGCCCATCCGTGAGCCCATCGCCTGGGCCGGACCGTTCGTCATGAACACCAAGGCCGAGGTCGCCCAGGCCTTCGCCGACTTCCAGAAGGGTCGCCTGGGCACGATCCCGACCGTCCCGCATGCCGACGTCCACGGCGAGATGCTGCCCGACTGACGGTCGTGGCTCGGACGACGGCCCCTGCGATCAGCCCTGGCAGAACAGCTGGTCGTAGGGGCCCGTCGTCGTCCGCTTCTCGGTGACACGACCGTCGACCGTGATGGTGCAGGTGATCGGCACGCCGGTCGGGCCCGCGAGCGAGAACATCTGCGCGTAGTCGGGCGGTCCGTAGCCGATCGTCGTCATCGACCACGAGGTGCCGAGGTCCTTGACCGTGCCCGTGCTGTTGTCGAGGCTGGTCGGGACGATGTAGCCGACGTACGCGATCGGGCCGGGCGACGTCAGGCTCAGCGTGATGCGGTGCTTCGGTATGCCCACGATGCCGCCCTTGCCGTCGAGCCCCTTGAGCGTGTTCGCCCCGGCACCGGCGAACGTGGGCGCGCCGCCGGGTGCCGCGGGAATGCCGGTGGGCTGGTCGATCGCCGTGGGCTCGGCGGTGGGCGCGACGTACTCGGGCACGTCGACCGACGGGGTGTCGACGGGCGCGTCGGCGCGTGCCGTGGCCTCGGACCCGCCGAACATCAAGGTGGCCAGCGCGAAGGCCATGACGAGCGCGCCCGTCACCACGGCGGTCGCGGCCGCCGCCTTGATCTTGTTGCGCCGCATCCATCGCATGCCCATGTCAACGATCGGATGCGCACTTGGTTAGACGGTCGAGTGTTAGACGGTCGAGTGTTAGACGGTCGAGTGTTGGACGGTCGAGTGTTGGACGGTCGAGTGTTAGACGGTCGAGTGTTGGTCGGTCAGTCGTCGAGGTGCTCCGACGCCGGGCTGTGATCGGCGGCGACGCCGCGGGCGGCGGCCTCGCCGACGCTCTGGCCCAGCCACGACGTGAGCTCCCAGCCGTCGGCGGACGAGCCGTCGACCACGACGATGCCGGTGTTGGTCACGTAGTGGTCGGTCACGAAGTCGAGGTCGATGTTGGCGGCGCGCACGGCGCACCAGGCACGGATGATCGCGCCGTGGCTCACCACGGCGACCGTGTCGAGCCCGAGCGACTCGATCTCCGACACGACCTCGTCGAAGCGGCCGATGACCTCGTGGCCGTCCTGCGCTCCCGGCATGCGCACGTCGAGGTCGCCGCCACACCACGAGAACAGCGTCGAGACGTACTGGTGGACCGATGCCTCGTCGTTGAGCCCCTCGACGTCGCCCGCGGCGATCTCCCGCAGACCGGGACGCTCGACGGGATCGAGCCCCCGTGCCGCGACCAGCGGTGCCGCGGTCAGGTGCGTGCGCACCATCGTCGAGACGTAGAGGGAGTCGATCGGCTGGCCGTCGAGGGCGCCGACGAGCTGGCGGGCCTGCTCGGTGCCCAGGGCTGTGAGGCCCGGCCCGGGGACGGTCGACTCGAGGATCCCCTCGACGTTGGCGGGGGTCTGCCCGTGGCGGATGAGGATGAGACGCATGCGCAGAGCCTACGGATCGGGTCCGGACATGCGGATAGGGTCTGCCGCATGGCGAAGTATGTCGGAGCGATCGACCAGGGCACGACCAGCACGCGGTTCATGATCTTCGACCACGACGGCCACGAGGTCGCCCGTCACCAGCTCGAGCACGAGCAGATCATGCCGGAGGCGGGCTGGGTCGAGCACGACCCGCATGAGATCTGGGAGGCCACGCAGGACGTCGTCCAGACCGCAATGGGCCGGGCCGGCATCACCGCGGACGACCTCGCCGCGATCGGCATCACCAACCAGCGCGAGACGACCGTGGTGTGGGACCGCCGCACCGGCGAGCCCTACTACAACGCGATCGTGTGGCAGGACACCCGCACCGACCGCATCGCGTCCGCGCTCGAGCGCGACGGTCACGCCGACCTGATCTGCCGGCGCTCGGGTCTGCCGCCCGCGCCCTACTTCGCGGGCGGCAAGCTGCAGTGGATCCTCGAGAACGTCGACGGCGTCAGGGCCGACGCCGACGCGGGTCACGCGATCTTCGGCACGATCGACACGTGGCTGATCTGGTGGCTCACGGGCGGGCCCGACGACGGCCTGCACATGACCGACGTCACCAACGCCAGCCGCACGATGCTGATGGATCTCGAGACCCTCGCGTGGGACGACGAGCTGCTCGCGATCTTCGACGTCCCGCGGTCGATGCTGCCCGAGATCAGGTCGTCGTCCGAGGTCTACGGCAGCACCGAGGCCGAGGGTCCGTTCTCGGGCGAGGTGCGCATCGCCGGCGACCTCGGCGACCAGCACGCGGCCCTCGTCGGGCAGGTCTGCTTCGAGCCCGGCCAGCTCAAGAACACCTACGGCACGGGCAACTTCCTGGTGCTCAACACGGGCACCGAGATCGTCCGGTCGACCCACGGGCTGCTCACGACCGTCGCGTACCAGCTGGGCGACGCGCCCGCGGTCTACGCGCTCGAGGGCTCGATCGCGGTGACGGGCTCGGCGATCCAGTGGCTGCGCGACCAGCTCGGCATCATCCGGGCCGCCGGCGACTCCGAGGCCCTGGCGGCCAGCGTCGACGACAACGGGGGAGTCAGCTTCGTGCCGGCCTTCTCGGGCCTGTTCGCGCCCTACTGGCGATCGGACGCCCGCGGCGTCATCGCCGGCCTGTCGCGCTACAACACCGGTGCCCACGTGGCGCGGGCCGCGCTCGAGGCGATCTGCTACCAGAGCCGTGACGTCGTCGACGCGATGGTCGCCGACGCCGATCTCGACCTGCAGATCCTGCGCGTCGACGGTGGTGTGACGGCCAACGAGCTGTGCATGCAGATCCAGGCCGACGTGCTGGGCGTCCCCGTCAGCCGGCCCGTCGTCGCCGAGACCACGGCCCTCGGCTCGGCCTACGCGGCGGGTCTCGCGGTCGGCTTCTGGGCTTCGACCGACGAGCTCGTCGCCAACTGGAACGAGTCGAGACGCTGGGAGTCGACGTCGACGCAGGAGCAGCGCGACGCCGGGCACGCCCAGTGGAAGAAGGCCGTCGAGCGCACGATGGGCTGGGTCGAGGTCGACTGACCGTCGCCCGGCGACGGGGTCTCGTGGGTCACATCGGGTCGCGGCCATTAGCCGCGCCGTGGCAGGACTGATTGACTGGGATCATGCGTCCCGTCGCCCTGTCGCCCGACAACCGCCAAGCAGCGCTCGACGCCATGGCGTCCACACCGCTCGACATCCTGGTCATCGGCGGCGGGGTCGTCGGCGGTGGTGCCGCCCTCGACGCCGCGACGCGCGGCCTGACCGTCGGACTGGTCGAGGCCCGCGACTTCGCCTCCGGCACGTCGAGCCGCTCCAGCAAGCTGATGCACGGCGGTCTGCGGTACCTCGAGATGCTCGACTTCCGACTCGTCGCCGAGGCATTGAAGGAGCGTGGGCTGAGCCTGCAGAAGCTCGCGCCGCACCTCGTCCGCGAGGTCGGGTTCATCTACCCCCTGACCCACCGCGTGTGGGAGCGCTTCTACGCGGGGTCCGGCGTCGCCCTGTACGACGCGATGAGCAAGGCGTCCGGCTACGGGCAGGACGTCCCGCTGCACCGCCACCTCACGCGCCGGGGCGCACGCAAGATCATGCCCGCGCTCAAGAAGGACGCCCTGATCGGCGCGTTGCACTACTACGACGGCCAGGTCGACGACGCCCGGCACACGATGTTCCTGTCGCGCACCGCCGCCGCCTACGGTGCCCACGTCGCGAGCCGCACGCGGGTCGTCGACCTGCTGCGCGACGGTGACCGCGTCGTCGGCGCACGGGTCAAGGACCTCGAGTCCGGCGTCGAGTTCGACATCCGCGCCAAGCAGGTCGTCAACGCCAGCGGTGTCTGGACCGACGAGACGCAGTCGTTCGCGGGGGAGCGCGGCCAGTTCCACGTCCGTGCCAGCAAGGGCGTGCACCTCGTCGTCCCGCGCGACCGCATCCGCGGCACCTCGGGGCTGATCCTGCGCACGGAGAAGTCGGTGCTGTTCGTCATCCCCTGGGGACGGCACTGGATCATCGGCACGACCGACACCGACTGGTCGTTGTCGAAGGACCACCCGGCGGCGAGCCGCAGCGACATCGACTACCTGCTCGACCACGTCAACGCCGTGCTGGTCGAGCCCCTGACCCATGCGGACGTCGAGGGCGTCTACGCAGGTCTGCGCCCACTCCTCGCGGGCGAGGACGAGGCCACCAGCAAGCTGTCGCGCGAGCACGCGGTCGGCACCAGCGTCAAGGGCCTGGTCGTCATCGCGGGCGGCAAGTACACGACCTACCGCATCATGGCCAAGGACGCCGTCGACGCCGCGGTGCACGGCATGTCCGCCGTGTCGGACCGGGTCGTGCCGCCCTCGGTCACCGAGAATGTCCCGTTGCTGGGCGCCGACGGCTACGACGCGCTGTGGAACCAGCGCCACCTCATCGCCCGCACGAGCGGTCTCGGGGTCGGCCGCGTCGAGCACCTGCTGCACCGCTACGGCTCGCTGATCTCGGAGGTCCTCGACCTCGTCGAGGAGCGGCCCGACCTGGCGGCACCGCTCACGGGTGCCGACGACTACCTGCGCGCCGAGATCGTCTACGCCGCCTCGCACGAGGGTGCCCGGCACCTCGACGACGCGATCGCGCGGCGCACCCGCATCTCGATCGAGACGTTCGACCGCGGCGTCGACGTCGCGGCCGAGGTCGCCGACCTGATGGGCGGCGTGCTGGGCTGGACCTCCGAGCAGCGCGACAACGAGGTCGACCACTACCTGAAGCGGGTCGAGGCCGAGCTCGAGAGCCAGACGATGCCCGACGACGAGACCGCCGACGCAGCACGCATGGGTGCTGAGGACGTCGTGCCGGTGTCGACCCGCACGGAGGGAGGCCTCGCATGAGCGCCGACGACGAGACCATGACCAACGGCCAGGCGTTGACCGACGAGGAGATCGTCGCCGACTACGACGTGCGCTCGCCGGCGTCCCGCACGCTGCTGACGGTCGTCGGGACGATCCTCGTGGTGGCGGTCGTGGCCGGCGTCGTGCTGGGCATCTCGATCCTGATGCGCAGCACCACGACGACGACCAGCGACATCGACCTGAGCGGCTCGGCACAGGTCGTCATCGACGCGGGCGAGTCCGACCTGCGCATCGTCCAGGGCGACTCCGACGTCGTCCGGATCAAGGCCAGCATCACGAGCGGCCTGCGCAAGACCGACTTCCGGATCGGTCGCCGAGACGACCGCATCAAGATCGTCGCGGGATGCCAGAGCTGGCTCAACCCCGGCTGCGGCGTCGACACGACCCTCGAGATCCCCAAGGGCTTCCCGGTCGTGGTCCGCACGACGTCTGGTGACGTCTCGGTGAGCGACGTCACCGAGGGCGTGCTGACCATCCAGAGCGGCAGCGGCGACGTCCGTGCGTCGGGTCTCGCGCTCGACGAGCTCTCGGTGCAGACCGGCACGGGCAACATCCGCGCCTCCTTCGCCTCGCAGCCGTTCGCCGTCAAGGCCACGTCGCGCGAGGGCGACATCAGCGCGACCCTGGCGGCCGGCAAGCGCACGTACGACGTCACCGCCACCTCCGAGTCGGGCGACGTGTCGTCGTCGATCGACTCCGACGAGGACGGTGACGGCTTCATCCGCGCCACGACCGACAGCGGCGACATCTCCCTGTCGCGTCGCTGACCGTCGACGCCTGGCACGACAAGACCCCCGGACCGAGACGGTCCGGGGGTCTTGCACCAGGGTGAGTGACGGGACTCGAACCCGCGACCACCGCCACCACAAGGCGGTGCTCTACCAGCTGAGCTACACCCACCACGCGTGCCGGGCATGCGCCCGACACGGCGAGAAGAAGTCTAACGCAAGCCCTGGCGGGGCCAGGACGGGGTCATGACCTTCCCGTCACCGAGCCCGACACCTCGGCGGCGATGGCCTTGGCGGTGTCGGAGTCGATGCCCGGATCGGGCGTGAAGACGGCCCGCCGGTAGTAGCGCAGCTCCTCGATCGACTCCTGGATGTCGACCAGCGCGCGGTGCTCGCCACCCTTGGCGGGCGCGGCGAAGTAGGCGCGCGGGAACCACTGGCGCGACAGCTCCTTGATCGACGAGACGTCGATGACGCGGTAGTGCAGCCAGCCCTCGAGCTCGGTCATGTCGCGGGCGAGGAACGTGCGGTCGGTGCCGATCGTGTTGCCGGCCATGGGGGCCTTGCGGGGCTCCTTGACGAACTCGCGGACGTACTCGAGCACCCGCTCCTCGGCCTCGCGCAGGCTCAGGCCGGCCTCGAGCTCCGTGATGAGCCCGGACGTCGTGTGCATCTGCGTGACGAAGTCGTTCATCTGGTCGAGGGCGGCCTGCGGCGGCTTGATCACGAGGTCGATGCCGTCGCCCAGGACGTTGAGGTCGTAGTCGGTGACGAGGGCTGCCACCTCGACGAGGGCATCCGCCTCGAGGGAGAGTCCGGTCATCTCGCAGTCGATCCACACCAGCTTGTCATTCACGTCTCGACCCTAGTCCAGCCCCGACGGCGCACGCAGGACGGCCGTGGGACGGCCGGTAGGCTCGGCTGGAACCTTCG
This sequence comes from Aeromicrobium fastidiosum, assembly GCF_017876595.1. Classification (NCBI taxonomy): domain Bacteria; kingdom Bacillati; phylum Actinomycetota; class Actinomycetes; order Propionibacteriales; family Nocardioidaceae; genus Aeromicrobium; species Aeromicrobium fastidiosum. The sequence continues at coordinate 2,294,699 of NZ_JAGIOG010000001.1, forward strand.
CCGCTGATGCAGCGTTGGTCAGGTGCAGCGTTGGTCAGGTGGTGACCACCCGAAACAGGAGAGATCAGTGAGCAACGACCGACAGAACCGAGCAGCCCGCGCAGAGCAGATGCGCAAGGAGCGCGAGAAGGCCGATCGCAAGCAGCGCAACCTGATCTCGATCGCGATCGTCGCCGTGGTGGTGGCGCTCGTCGCCGTCGGCGGCTACGGCATCAAGAAGGCCAGTGACGACAATGCGATCGACACTGCCCTCAACACCCCGTCGAACGTCAACAAGGACTACGGCATCCTCTACGACCAGCAGGCTGCGACCGGCACGGCGCCCGCGGCCGGTGCGGCCGAGCCCGTCAAGGTCGTCCTGTACGAGGACTTCCTGTGCCCCGGTTGCGGTGCCCTCGAGCAGACGGCCGGCTCGTTCCTGAGCAGTGCCGTCGAGAGCGGCGAGATCGCGATCGAGTACCGCCCGTACTCCTTCCTCCTGCAGCAGAGCACCAACGAGTACTCGCAGCGCGCGTGGAACGCCGCGGCGTGCGTCAACGACAAGGGCGGCCCGAAGGCGTTCAAGGCCTTCCACGACATCCTGTTCGCCAACCAGCCTGAGGAGGGCACGGCGGGTCCCGAGGACGACGAGCTGATCGACTTCGCGAAGCAGGCGGGCGTCACGGGCATCGACGCGTGCATCAACAAGCGCACGTACGGCAAGTGGATCGAGGATGCCAGGGGCAAGGGCCAGGACGACGGCGTGTCCGGCACCCCGACCATCCGCATCGACGGCAAGGACGTGAGCGGCGCGAACAACACGATCGCCACGGTGGCCGACATCCAGGCCGCGATCGACGCAGCCAAGAAGGGCTAAAAAGCCCCCAACGCGTAGCCGGCAGCAGCCGCCGCGACTCCCACGGTCAGCATGACCAGGGCGTTGACGGCGGCTGTTGCGTATGTACGGTCGAGCACGAGGTGGGCGGTCTCGACGCTGGCGGTGCTGAACGTCGTGTATCCGCCGAGGAAGCCCGTGCCGAGGATCGCGTGCCAGGTGTCGTCGGCACCCGCGCCGACCAGCAGTCCGAGCGCGAACGAGCCCGTGACGTTGATCAGCAGGGTCGACCACGGCAGCCGCGACGACACACGCGGCCGCACCCACGCGTCGAGCTGGTAGCGGGCGCCGGCACCGAGACCACCGGCCAGCGCGAGCCACAGCGGGGTCATCGGGCCACCGCCCGGCCGGAGACGACGCCCGCCAGGGCCGCCAGCAGGCCCAGGGCCACCGTGCCGATCGCGTAGGCGGCACCCAGCGCGATGCGCCCGTCGCGCAGCAGGGTGTCGGTCTCGACAGCCAGCGCGCTGTACGTCGTGTAGCCGCCGAGGAATCCGGTGCCCAGCAGCAGGCGGGCCTCGCGCAGGCGACCTGCATCGTCGCCTCGTCCGAGGAGCAGCGCCAGCAGTGCCCCCAGCGCGAACGAACCCGTCACGTTGACGAGGAGCGTCCCGATCGGCAGGTCGTGCCCGGTGTTGAGCCACTCGCCGATGCCGTACCGGGCCAGCGACCCCGCCGCCCCGCCCGCGACGACCAGCCAGAACAGCTTCATGAGCCCATCAGACCACGCCCCACGGGACGTCATCACGTCTGTACCCGGGATGCCGCGTCGGTGATGACGTCCGCGCGAGGGTGCGTCAGCCGCCGAGCCCGTGCAGCAGCGTGACCGCGATGACGACCATGACGGCGGCGATGACCGCGTCGAGCACGCGCCACGCCGACGGCTTGACGAACACCGGCTGCAGCAGGCGTGCGCCGAAGCCAAGCGCCGTGAACCAGATGACGCTGCCGGCGACGGCACCCGCCCCGAACCACCACCGGTCGTCGCCGTGGGTGTCGGCGACCGAACCGAGCAGCACGACGGTGTCGAGGTAGACGTGCGGGTTGAGCCACGTCAGGGCCACCGCGGTGGTGACGACGGGCCACAGGCGCGTCCCGGTGCGGTCCGCTCGGGCGTCGACGGCACCCGGCCGCCACGCGCGGCGGGCCGCGAGAACGGCGTAGGTCAGCAGGAACGCGGCACCCGCGACGCGCATGACGTCGACGAGCCACGGTGCCAGGTCGAGCAGGGAGCCCAGCCCGGCGATGCCCGCGACGATCAGGACGGCGTCCGACGCGGCGCAGACCACGACGACCGGCAGCACGTGCTCGCGCAGCAGCCCCTGGCGGAGCACGAAGGCGTTCTGCGCCCCGATGGCGACGATCAGGGACAGGCCGAAGCCGAGGCCGGTGAGCATCGCCAGTGCGGCGTCGGGGGTCATGCCTCGACGGTAGGGCGGCGCCTCGGGTGAAGTCCAACGAATGTTCCTGCAGGTGCATTAGGGTTGCTTCACATGGATCTCGCGCAGCTGGCAGCCTTGGCGGCGGTCGTCGACGAGGGCTCGTTCGACGGCGCGGCCAGACTGCTCCACGTCACGCCGTCGGCAGTGAGCCAGCGCATCAAGGGGCTCGAGCAGTCGGCGGGACAGGTGCTGGTGCGGCGCACCAAGCCGGTCGGCGTCACGCCACCGGGGGAGGCCTACCTGCGGTTGGCCAGGCAGGTCGAGGCGCTGGTGCACGACACGGTCGTCAACACGCGACTCGGCGGAGCTCACGGCGACCCCGTGACCGTCCCCATCGCGGTGAACGCCGACTCGATGGCGACCTGGGTGCTGCCGGCCCTCGCGACGCTGCCGCCGGGCATCTGCTTCGACCTGCACCGCGACGACCAGTCGCGCACGGCCGACCTGCTGCGGTCGGGCACCGTGATGGCCGCGATCACCTCGGTCGTCGAGCCCGTGCAGGGCTGCCGGTCGACCCGTCTGGGCGTCATGCGCTACCAGCCCGTCGCCGCGCCGGGATTCGTGGAGCGCTGGTTCGCCGAGGGGGTCACGGTCGACGCCCTCGAAGACGCCCCGATGGTCGTGTTCGACCGCAACGACGACCTGCAGGAGCGATACCTGCGTCGTCGCAGCCGCCGCCGGATCGTCCCGCCGCGTCACCACGTGCCGGCCTCGGCGGACTTCGCGGAGGCCGTCCGCCTCGGCCTCGGCTGGGCGGTGCTGCCGACTGCGCAGTCGCTCGGCATGGTGCGCGAGGGTCGCCTCGTCGAGCTCGACCCCGGACAGCACGTCGACGTCCTGCTGCACTGGCAGCAGTGGACCCTCGTGACGCCGGCGCTTGAGGCCGTGGCCGCCGCGATCCGCGCCGCGGCGGCCGATCACCTGCTCTGACGAGGGCTACCCCTGACGTCCCTTCATGCGGGGATTCTGCTTGTTGATGACGAACGTGCGGCCTCGCCGGCGCACGACCTGGGCACCGGGCTGCCGTTTGAGCGACCTCAGCGAGTTGCGGACCTTCATGACGTTCCTCCTCTCCGTGGGGTGGGATCGACCAGCCCGCGCTGGACGGCTCGGACGAGCCGGCGAGGCACCTGGTGGGTGACGCCGTCGACCGTGACGGGCACGAGGGCGACGGGTGTCGCCTTCCAGCTCGACCGGCGATGACGGGTGTTGCTGCGCGACATCTTGCGCTTGGGGACTGCCATGGATGCTCCTCGGTCGATCTGCAGGGTGGGTGGTGCTCAGGCCGGCTGGCGGGTGGGGCCGAGCCACGGCTCGAAGCCGTCCTCGCGGCTCTCCCAGATCGTGCCGCGCTCGGCGAGCTCGTGGTCGGTGAGTAGGCAGGAGTGGAAGAGGGCGACGAGCTCGTCACGGTCGTCGTCGATGCCGGTCACGAGGATGCGGGTGTGCGGCTCGGTCGAGCCGTGCTGGCACGGTCCGACGCTGAGCTGGCCACCCGCGCCGTCCCACTCACAGACCTGGTCGTGCCGGGTGGGGAGCCAGAAGCACCCGCGGGAACGACGAGCGCCACCGCCGAGGGCCTCGAGGTGGGCCATGAGCCGCTCCGGATGGAACGGGCGGTCCGACCGCAGCTCGACGGTCCAGGCTGCGCCGGCCTCGAGCAGGCCGATCGGCGCGCTGTGGGCAGGATCGACCCACGCCTCGGCATCACCCTGGGGGCGTCGGCCGCCGACGATCGCGGCGGTGTCGAGGCAGAGGTGGTCGACGACGGGGCTCGCGCCGGGACGCAGCAGCATCGTCAGCAGGTCGCGGTCGGTCTCGTCGACGTCCCCGACGACCACGACGGAGTCGGCGTACTCGACCAGCGCGGCGTGCGCCTCGGCGACGCCGCGTCTGTCCTCGGCCGAGGTGTGCAGGTGCCGCTCGCGGAGCAGGTCGTCGCCCAGGAGGTCGTCGCGGGTCGTGGGTCCGTTGACGACCGCCAGCACCGAGGCGATCCGCAGCTTGGCTGACAGCACCTGGTCGTGGGCGACGATCGCGCAGACCTGTTCGGCGCCCGACGCGATCGGGAGATGGGCGATGATGGTGCCCCACCTGCCGTCGTCGGCCAGGCGCTCGAGCGTCGGCATGACGTCCTCGCGCAGGGCGCAGCCCACGCAGGCGTGGTCGAGGTCGACGTGCACGTGCTCGACGACACCGTCGACGTCGCTCACGAGGCGGGTCAGTCGCTGGGCGTCGACGTCGATCGTGTGCCGGACCGTCACGGCGCGCGGGGCATCCCACTGCAGGGCGATCATGGCGTGCGCCATCGCATCGGCGTCGATGCCGGTCAGCAGCACCAGGGGAGTCGCGGTCACGAGGTCGTCCCGTAGCGCCGGTTGAACTTCTCGACGCGTCCCTCGGTGTCGAGCACGCGGCCCTTGCCGGTCCAGAACGGGTGGCTCGCGGTCGAGACGTCGACGTCGATCACGGGGTAGGTCGTGCCGTCGACGTCAACGGTCTCACCGCTGCCTGAGCCGGCGGCGAGCGTCGACGACGAGACGAACACGAGGTCGCCGGAACGGTCCCTGAACGCCACGGGACCGTAGGCGGGGTGGATGCCTTTCTTCACGAGCTGCTCCTGGGTTAGAGTTAATGAGAATGATTCCCATTCTACACAAGAGTGTCGACGACGAGGAGCAGCAGATGTCACGGGTGTGCCAGGTCACGGGAGCGGAGGTGGGGTTCGGGCGCAACGTCTCGCACTCCCACCGCCGCACCAACAGGCGGTTCGACATCAACATCCAGAGCAAGAGGTACTGGGTGCCTAGCCTGGGGCGGCACGTCACGCTGCGCCTCAGCGCGCGCGGCATCAAGACGATCGACGTCCGCGGCATCGACGCCGTCGTCGCCGAGATCCGGGCCAGGGGAGGGCAGCTCTGATGGCGGGCAGGAGCAGCGACATCCGTCCCATCGTCAAGCTGCGGTCGACCGCAGGGACGGGGTTCACCTACGTCACGCGCAAGAACCGCCGCAACGACCCCGACCGCATCGTGCTGCGCAAGTTCGACCCCGTGGTGCGCCGCCACGTCGAGTTCAAGGAGGAGCGCTGATGGCCAAGCGCAGCAAGATCGTCGCGAACGACCGCCGCCGAGTCGTCGTGGCGCGGCTCAAGGAGCGGCGCGACGCGCTGCGGGCGGCCTCGAAGGACGAGAGACTGCCGATGGCCGAGCGGATGGCTGCGGGTCAGGCCCTCGCGAGGCTGCCCCGCGACTCCTCGCCCGTCCGGGTGCGCAACCGCGACCAGGTCGACGGACGCCCCCGTGGCCACATCGGCCTGGCCGGTCTGTCGCGCATCCGCTTCCGGCAGGCCGCCCATCGCGGCGAGCTGCCCGGCATCACCAAGTCCAGCTGGTGACCCGGAGGGGCGGTGCGGCAGCGTCCAGCCGCAGGGGCCGGGTGGACGCTGGCGCACCGCCCCCGATCGGGTCCGTGAGCGCGCCCGGCAGGACTCGAACCTGCGACCTAGAGATTAGAAGGCTCTTGCTCTATCCAGCTGAGCTACGGGCGCCCGTGGCACCAGCGTATCGGCGTGGCTCGTCGCGCTGGCGGGGCCGCTCACATCCCCTACGATGTGGCGGGTGACAGAAGCGACCGCCGCACCCTACCGGCCACCGGCGTCCGCGCCCCGAGAGCTGCCCCGCCAACGCGGGCGCACAGCGCTGATCGTGCTGTTCGCGCTCATCGCGGTCGCGGGTGTCGTCGGTGGCGTCGTGATCTCGCTGAGCGCGGGCGACGCCGAGGGTGCCGGGCTGTCGATCTTCTACGCCATGATCCCGCTGCCGTTCCTGTGGTTCTGCTTCTGGTGGCTCGACCGCTACGAGCCCGAGCCGCGCCGCTACAAGCTCGCGGCCTTCGTGTGGGGCGGGGTCGTGGCGGTCGCGATCGCCCTCGCGCTCGAGGTGTGGGCGCAGTCGGCGTTCGACCTCAGCGACAAGGCGACCGCGTCGTTCGTCGCACCGCTGGCCGAGGAGCCGGCCAAGGGCCTGTTCCTCCTCCTCACGTTCCTGCGGGCGCGACGGGTCATCGACGGCGTGCTCGACGGACTCATCTACGCCGGCATCGTCGGCATCGGCTTCGCCTTCGTCGAGAACATCGGCTACTACGCCAGCAGCTACCTCGGCTCGCCCGACATCGCGCTGGCCGGTGCCGAGGGCGTCACGACGACGTTCGTGGTGCGCGGCGTCTTCAGCCCCTTCGCGCACCCGCTGTTCACGGCCGCGTTCGGCATCGCGATCGGGCTGGCCGTGGGGCGACGCTCGAAGATCCTCCGGGTGCTGATCTGCACGGTCGGGCTCGCGCTGAGCATGGGCCTGCACGGCCTCTGGAACGGATCGCTCAGCTACGGCGAGGGCGTCGGCTTCTTGCTCGCCTACGTCGTGCTGGCCGCCGTGCTGGTGGCGCTGGCCGCCTACGCGATCGTCGTCCGGGCCAGCCAGGTGCGGGTGCTGGAGCGCTCGCTGTCGTACGTCGCCGACCGCGGATGGATCCATCCCGCTGAGATCCCGTACCTCTCGCGCTTCGGCCACCGCAAGGCCGCGCGCCGGTTCGCCCGCTCGAACCACGGACGTGAGGCGGGTCGCGTGGTGACGCGATACCAGCGACTGGCCACCGAGATGGCGTTCCTGCACGACTCCCTCATGAGCGGCCGGTCCAAGCCGCAGGGCGTCGATCGGACGTACGCCCTGCTCGACGCTATGTACGCCCTGCGACCCGAGCTGAGATTCCCGCCGGCACTGCCCGGCACCGTTCGTCACTCCTGACCCGCCCGTCTCAGGTCCGGTGGACACCAGATGGCCTGGTGTCGACTAATCTGTGCCCTACCACCGCCCGCTGCAGGACAACGACGACGAGAGGGGCTCACCGTGCCCGGCGACCACGCTCCGGCCGAGCTCCTCGCGGCCATGAGCTCGCTGCTGCTGAGCGTCCGGGACGTCCCCCTCGATCTCGAGATCGACGGGGTCGACGAGGCCCGCACGATCAAGTCCGACGTCGTCGACCAGCTCTCCGACTACATCCTGCCGCGGCTCGTGCAGCTCGACGCCCCGCTGCTCGCCGTCGTCGGCGGGTCGACGGGTGCCGGCAAGTCGACGCTCGTCAACTCCATCGTGGGGGAGCGGGTCACCGAGTCGGGCGTCCTGCGGCCCACGACGAGGTCGCCCGTGCTGGTCCACCACCCCGACGACGCCGAGTGGTTCCAGCCCGATCGCATCCTGCCCGACCTCGAGCGCAGCACCGAGGCCGGTGCCAATCCCTATGCCCTGCGGCTCGCGTCGTCGACGGGCATCCCCAAGGGTCTGGCGATCCTCGACGCGCCCGACGTCGACTCGATCGACAAGGGCAACCGCGACCTCGCGACGCAGCTGCTCGCCGCCGCCGACCTGTGGCTGTTCGTCACGTCCGCGGCCCGCTACGCCGACCAGGTGCCGTGGGACTACCTGCGCCACGCGGCCGAGCGCAGCACCTCGGTGGCCGTCGTGCTCGACCGCACCAGCGACGAGGCCCTCGTCGAGGTCCGCGGCCACCTGGCACGCATGATGACGTCCCGCGGGCTCTCCGACTCGCCCCTCTTCACGGTGCCCGAGTCGGGCCTCGACGCCGACGGGCTGCTGCCGCGCTCCGCCGTCGCCCCGATGGTCGGATGGCTCAGCGAGCTGGCCGCCGATCCCAAGGCCCGGCACATGGTCGTCCACCGCACGCTCGACGGTGCCGTCCGGCACCTCGTGATGCGCACCCACGATCTCGCGGACGCCATGGAGACGCAGGTCGACGTGGCCGCACTGCTGCACGGCGAGGCCGACGACTCCTATCGGGCAGCCCTCGACGAGTTCTCGCGGCAGAGCGCCGATGGCACCCTGCTGCGCGGAGAGGTGCTGGCCAGCTGGCAGGAGTTCGTCGGCACCGGCGAGCTGCTCAGCTCGGTCGAGGAGAAGGTCACCCGCATCCGCGACCGCTTCGTCGGCGGCATGACGGGCAAGCGCACCCGGTCGACCGAGGTCGTCGACGCGATCGAGACTGCCGCCCGCATGCTGCTGACCGAGCACGCCGAGGCCACGGCCCAGAAGGTCTCGCGCGTGTGGGGCAGCTCGGTGCCGGGGCGTCGCCTGCTCGACGCCGGCACGGGCCTCGACCGCGCGTCCGGCGACGTTCGGGTCAAGGCCGAGCGGATCGTGCACGAGTGGCGGCAGGCCGTCGTCGAGCTCGTGCGCGTCGAGGGTGCCGACAAGCGCATGACCGCCAGGTTCCTGGCCTTCGGGGTCAACGGCATCGCGGTCGCGCTGATGATCTCGATGTTCGCGCGCGACGCCGAGGCGACCGTGGCGGGCGGCACCGCGACGCTGGGCCGCAGGCTGCTCGACGCGATCTTCGGCGAGGCGGTCGTCGACCAGCTCATCGGCCGGGCCCACGACGACCTCGTGGCGCGCGCCGGCTCGCTGCTCGAGACCGAGCTCGCGCGGTTCCACGACCTCGTCGACTCGCCCGATAGTCTCAGGGCGCACCAGGCCGCTCTGCGTGCATCGGCGCGACGGGCCGAATACTCTCGACACGCCGACTTCCTGAACGGAGAGACGACGCCATGACCACCTCCTCGCCGGCCACGCCTGATGTGTTCGGCGGCGGTCGCAGCGACGTGGCACGACGTCTCGACGGTCTGACCCAGGCCGTGGCGGCGAGCCGCGGTCGCATCGACGAGGAGATCCTGGCACCCGCCGAGATGCTCACCGAGCGTGCGGCCGAGCGCCTGGTGCTGTCGGGCGAGCACACCATCGTGGCCCTGGCCGGTGCCACGGGCTCCGGCAAGTCGTCGCTGTTCAACTCCCTGACCGATCTCGAGCTCGCGGGCGTCGGCGTGCGCCGGCCCACGACGTCGTGGGCGCTGGCCTGCGCGTGGGGCCCCGACGGTGCCCAGGGCCTGCTCGAGTGGATGGGCATCCCGGCACGGCACCAGGTGTCGCGCATGAGCATGCTCGACCACTCCGCCGAGGACACCAAGCTCGACGGGCTCGTGCTGCTCGACCTGCCCGACCACGACTCGACCGAGGTGTCGCACCACCTCGAGATGGACCGGCTCGTCACCTACGCCGATCTGCTGGTCTGGGTGCTCGACCCGCAGAAGTACGCCGACGCCGCGATCCACGACCGCTACATCCGGCCCATGGCGTCCTACAGCGACGTCACGCTGGTCGTGCTCAACCAGATCGACCGCATCCCGTTCGAGCAGCGCGACCGTGCCCTTGCCGACGTCCGCCGCATCCTGGCCGACGAGGGTCTGCCCGACGTTCCCGTCATCGGCGTCTCCGCCACGCGGGGCGACGGGGTCGACGACCTCAAGCGCGAGCTCGCGTCCCGCATCCGGGCCAAGTCGTCGGCCAAGGCTCGTCTGTCGTCCGACATCGCCGCGGCTGCCGCCGTCATCGAGCAGGTCGGCGGCACGTCCCCGGTGCCGACGGTCTCCGAGACGACCCGTCGCACGCTCGACGACGCGCTGCTCGACTGCGCCGGCGTCCCGCAGCTGGTCGAGGCGATCGAGTCGTCGACCCGTCGCCGCGCCGCCCTGCACACCGGATGGCCGGTCGCCCGATGGCTCGGACGTCTCGGCGGCGACCCGCTCGAGGAGCTGCAGCTCGACCCCGGCCTGTCGCTGTCGTCGCTCGCTCGGTCTGCCCTGCCCGAGGCCGGCAACGTCCAGAGGGCGAGCGCCGAGCTCGCGATCCGCGATGTCGCCGATCAGGCCTCCACGGGCCTGGCCAGGTCGTGGCGCGATGCCGTCCGGGAGGCGGCGAACCCCGAGGGCGAGGACATCGTCGGCGAGCTCGACACCGCGATCCACGCCACGAGCGTCGACGTGTCGCGTCCCGCGGCCTGGTGGCGTGTCGTGCACGCGGTGCAGCTGCTGGCGGTCGTCGCAGCGGTCGTGGGCCTGCTCTGGCTGGTCGCGCAGGGTGTCACGAGCTTCTCGTCGGTCGAGCTGCCCGATATCGGCTCGGTGGCAGGCGTCCCGACGGCCGCCGTCGTGGTCGCGGGCGCGCTGGTCGGCGGCATCGTGCTGGCCGCGGTGTCGAGCGTGGCCGCCCGTGCGGGCGGACGGCGCAAGGCCCGTAGGGCCGACGAGGCGCTCCGGGCGGCGATCGACCGGGTGGCCGCGGAGCGGGTCGTCGCGCCGATCCAGCGCGAGCTCGACCAGTACGCGAGCTATCGCGCCGGCATCGTCGACGCGCTGAGCTGAACCGGGTCCACAGGCCCCGGTCGTCTGCCGGTCTGTCCACAGGCGAGATCCGGGGACTGTCGGACGTCCGGGTGCGCGGCCCAGGCTGGTGGTCCGTCCACCGGCACCAGAGGAGCCTCCCATGTCCAATGACAACGTCCTGACCTTCCACGGCCACGTCGGCACGCCCGTCGAGCTGCGCGAGGGGGCCAGCGTCCCCTGGGTGCTGTTCCGCGTCGCCTCGACCCCCAGCGTGTGGGACCAGGCCACCCGGTCGTGGCGCGACCTGCCGACGACGTGGATGTCGGTCAAGGCGTTCCGGCACCTGGCCCAGAACGCGGCCGACTCGCTCGCGGTCGGCGACCCCGTCGTCGTGATCGGGCGGCTGCGCACCGAGACGTGGGCGACCAAGGAGGGCGAGGCGCGCGAGAGCACGGTGCTCGAGGCGACACTCGTGGCCCACGACCTGGGCCGTGGCATCACCCGCTTCCGCAAGGTCGACCGCCAGCAGGCTGCGTCGCCCGCGTCCGACGGCACCGCCGAGGCGCTGGCCGAGCTCGAGAGCCGGCAGCCCCAGGCACCGGCTGCCTGAGGCGCGGCCACGAGCCGGGCGGTGGGACGGCCGTGACCGCCGTGGGGCCGGGCCCGTCCGCTCGTTAGTCTTGACCGCATGGCCGAATACGTCTTCACCCTCCGCAACGTCCGCATGAAGCTGGGCGAGAAGCTCGTCCTCGACGACGTGACGCTCTCGTTCCTCCACGGTGCCAAGATCGGCGTCGTCGGCCCCAACGGCACCGGCAAGTCGACGCTGTTCAAGATCATGGCGGGCATGGTGCAGCCCAACAACGGCGACGCCACGAAGGACCCCGACGCCACGGTCGGCATCCTGCTGCAGGAGCCGCCGCTGACGGAGGGCAAGACGGTCCTCGAGAACGTCGAGGAGGCCGTGGCCGACGTCAAGGGCAAGCTCGACCGGTTCAACCAGATCAGCGTCGAGCTCGCCGATCCCGATGCCGACTACGACACCCTGCTGCCCGAGATGGGCGATCTGCAGACCGATCTCGACCACGCCAATGCGTGGGACCTCGACTCCCGGCTCGCCCAGGCCATGGACGCGCTGCGCTGCCCCCCGCCCGACGAGCTCGTCGACCACCTCTCCGGTGGTGAGCGTCGCCGCGTCGCGCTGTGCAAGCTGCTGCTCGAGCAGCCTGATTTGCTGCTGCTCGACGAGCCCACCAACCACCTGGACGCCGAGAGCGTCCTGTGGCTCGAGCAGCACCTCGCTTCGTACCCCGGTGCCGTGCTGGCGATCACCCACGACCGCTACTTCCTCGACAACGTCGCCGAGTGGATTCTCGAGCTCGACCGCGGCAAGACCCACCCCTACGAGGGCAACTACTCGACCTACCTCGAGACCAAGCAGCAGCGCCTCGTGGTCGAGGGCAAGAAGGACGCCAAGCGCGCCAAGATCCTGGCCAAGGAGCTGGAGTGGGTGCGGTCCAACGCCAAGGCCCGCCAGGTCAAGAACCAGGCCCGCCTCAGCCGCTACGAGGAGATGGCCGCCGAGGCCGAGCGTCACCGCAAGCTCGACTTCGAGGAGATCAACATCCCGGCCGGTCCGCGACTCGGCGACGTCGTGCTCAACGCCAAGGACCTGCACAAGAGCTTCGGCGAGCGCGAGCTGTTCGACGGCCTGACCTTCGACCTGCCGCGCGCCGGCATCGTCGGCGTGGTGGGTCCGAACGGTGTCGGCAAGTCGACGCTGTTCCGGATGATCATGGGGGAGGAGCAGCCCGACAGCGGCTCGATCGACGTCGGCCAGACGGTCAAGATCTCGTACGTCGACCAGGGGCGTGGCGGCGTCGACGACTCGCTCAACATCTGGCAGCTGGTCTCCGGCGAGCTCGACTTCATCAAGGTCGCCAACTTCGAGGTGCCCAGCCGCGCGTACGTCGCGTCGTTCGGCTTCAAGGGCCCCGACCAGCAGAAGCAGGTCAAGGTGCTGTCAGGTGGTGAGCGCAACCGCCTCAACCTGGCCCTGACGCTCAAGATGGGCGGCAACCTGCTGCTGCTCGACGAGCCGACCAACGACCTCGACGTCGAGACCCTGCAGTCGCTCGAGGACGCCCTGCTCGACTTCCCGGGCTGCGCCGTCGTGGTGTCGCACGACCGGTGGTTCCTCGACCGCGTCGCGACCCACATCCTGGCGTGGGAGGGCAACGCCGACCACCCGGCGAACTGGTTCTGGTTCGAGGGCAACTTCGCCGACTACGAGACCAACAAGGTCGAGCGTCTCGGCGAGGAGGCTGCGCGTCCGCACAGCGTCACCTACCGCAAGCTGACGCGCGACTGAGCGCTGCGCGAGGCGCTGCAGGTCAGAACTTTCGGCCCTGCAGCGTCTGCAGGACGCTCTCCATGATGGTGCCCATCGCCGTCAGGTCGCCCGGGGACGACGCCGCGATGAGGTAGTCGTGGACGCCGCGGACGTGGGTGTGGGCGGCCGCCTCGAGCACCGCGAAGCCCTGGTCGGTCAGGGTGGCCGAGACGCCGCGGCCGTCGTCGGAGCTCTGGCCGCGCAGCACGATGCCCTCACGCTCGAGTCGGGCGATGGTGTGCGTGACGCGACTGCGCGAGTGGGAGACGGCGTCGGCGAGCTCGGCCATGCGGATCGAGCGACTGGGTGCCTCCGACAGGCGCACCAGGATCTCGTACTCGGGCATCGACAGGCCGTGCTGCGTGCGCAGGTCGCGGTCGAGCCGGTCCATCAGCACCGTGGTGCCGCCGAGAAAGGCGCGCCACACGCGCTGCTGGTCGGCGTCAAGCCACGGGGTGTCGGTCGCGGTCTCCATGTGACGCATCCTATGTCGGAAAGGTACTGGTTGAAAGTTAAACGGCGTGCTAGAGTCTCATCTTGTTGAAACATCAACTACAAACTTTTCGAGGAGCACCCATGAGCACCGCCACCGCAGTCACCGCCGGCACCTGGACGATCGACCCGAGCCACACCGAGATCGGCTTCACCGTCCGCCACCTCGTCAGCAAGGTCCGTGGCAAGTTCGAGACGTTCGAGGGCACCATCGTCAGCGCCCCCGACATCACGGCCTCCACGGTCTCGGTCTCGATCGACCTGGCCTCGGTCAACACCGGCACCGCCGACCGTGACGCGCACCTGCGCTCGGGTGACTTCTTCAACGCCGAGCAGAACCCCAAGATGACCTTCGTCTCGACCGGCATCGTCGAGAAGGCCGCCGGCGAGTTCGTCGTCACGGGCGATCTGACGATCAAGGACGTCACCAAGTCGGTCGAGCTCGCCACCGAGTTCCTCGGCGAGGGCGGCGACCCGTGGGGCGGCACGCGCGTCGGCCTCGAGGCCTCGACGTCGATCAGCCGCAAGGAGTTCGGCATCGACTTCAACATCCCGGTCGAGGGTGCCGACAAGCTCATGATCGGCGACAAGATCACGATCAACATCGTCGCCGAGGCCGTCCTGCAGGCCTGATCGACCAGCTCGACCAGCACAGTCACCTGCACCACGACGGCGCGGGCGGCGCAGCGGCATCCGGTTCATCCCCCCCGAGGACCGGATGCCACTGGGTCGCCCGCGCCGTCGTGCGTCAGGCGGTGCGCCGCGTCATGCGCACCGCGAGCTCGGCGTGCAACGTGGCCAGCTCGCGCCCCGAGCGGGAGCCGCCGGGCTCGAACCACCGCACGAGGTCGACGCCGAGCGACAGCAGCGAGAACGCCGTGCCGGGCACGTCCTCGGCGTCGAGGACGCCCTGCTGGACGCCGTCGGCGAGCGCGTCCTGCATCGTCCGCTCGATGCTGCGCCGGATGGCCCCCACCTCGGCGCGGTGCTCGGGCGTCAGGGCGTGGTACTCCCACTGCACGATGCGCCCGACGCGGCTGTGGTCGGCGTGCCACAGGCTGAAGTCGAAGACCATCGTGCGGATGCGATCGACCGGGTCGGTGCTCGCGGCGGCCGCGCGCTGGATGATCTCGAGCGCGGAACGGTGGCCGTCGAGGCTGACGGTGTAGAGCAGGCTCTCCTTGGAGTCGTGGTGGACGTAGACGGCCGCCGGGCTCATGCCGGCCCTCGACGCGATGTCGCGGGTCGTCGTCGCGGCGAAGCCCTTCTCGGAGAATGCCTCGACCGCGGCGTTGATCAGCCGCTCGCGTGCCGTGATCGTCGTCATGTCGCTCCTTCGTCGGTTGACAGCATGACGGACTGCTTGCATGCTAAGCAAGCGCTTAGTGCGTGAGACGGCTGTCGGATGTTCGAGCACGAGGTGGCATGACATGAAGCGGATGATCTTCGACGAGGACCACGACGCGTTCCGCGACTCGTGCGCCGCGTTCCTGGCCAAGCACGTGACGCCGAACCTCGAGACGTACCTCGAGCAGAAGGCGCTGCCGCGCGAGTTCTGGCTTGCCGCAGGTGCCGAGGGCTATCTCGGCCTGGAGATCCCCGAGGAGTTCGGCGGGTCCGAGGCCGGCGACTTCCGGTTCAACGCGGTGTGGGCCGAGGAGCTCAGCAAGCTCAACGCGGCGCTCGCGTCGTGCGCCGCGATCCACTCCGACATCGCGGTGCCCTACATCATCGACCTCGGCACGCAGGAGCAGAAGGAGCGCTGGCTGCCGGGCTGCGCGACGGGCGAGATCGTCACCGCGATCGGCATGACCGAGCCCGGCGGCGGCTCCGACCTCGCGGCGCTCAAGACCACCGCGGTGCGCGACGGCGATGCCTGGGTCATCAACGGCTCCAAGACGTTCATCACCAACGGCTTCTCGGCCGATCTCGTGCTGACCGCGGTGCGCACGTCGCCCGAGAAGGGTGCCAAGGGCATCACGCTGTTCGGGCTCGAGGCGACCGACCCGGGCTTCAGCCGCGGACGCAAGCTCGACAAGGTGGGTCAGGCCGAGGCCGACACCGCCGAGCTGTTCTTCGAGGACGTCCGCGTCGGCGACGACCGCATCATCGGCGAGGTCGACCGCGGCTTCATCTACATGATGGAGCGGCTGCCGCAGGAGCGCCTGAGCTGCGCGGTGTCCAACGTCGCGCACGCCAAGCAGATCCTCGCCGAGACGATCCAGTACGCCCACGACCGTCAGGCGTTCAAGCAGTCGATCGGCAGCCTGCAGCACAACAAGTTCCTGCTCGCCGAGCTCGTGACCAAGATCGAGGTCGCCGAGGCGTACGTCGACCAGGCCGTGCTGGCGCACACGTCGGGCGAGGCCACCGCCACGGATGCCGCCAAGGCCAAGTGGTGGTCGTCGGAGATCCAGAACGACGTGCTCGACCACTGCGTCCAGCTGCACGGCGGCTACGGCTTCATGAACGAGTACCGGGTCGCCCGCGCGTGGCGCGACGCCCGCGTCAGCAAGATCTGGGCCGGCTCCAACGAGATCATGAAAGAGCTCATCGGCCGCGACCTCGGCTTCTGAGCCGCCCCCACGACATCGTCACGACCCCATCCGAAAGGCACGACCATGCCCGAAGCAGTCATCGTCTCAACCGCCCGCTCGCCGATCGGCCGCGCCGTCAAGGGATCGCTCAAGGACATGCGTCCTGACGACCTGACGGTGCAGATGCTCCAGGCCGCGCTGGCCAAGGTGCCGGGACTCGATCCCCGCGACATCACCGACCTGCACCTCGGCGTCGGGCAGCCCGCGGGCGAGTCGGGCCACAACCTGGCCCGCGTCGTGGCCGTGCTCAACGGGATGGACCACCTGCCGGGCGTGACGGTCAACCGCTACTGCTCGTCGTCGCTGCAGACGACGCGCATGGCCTTCCACGCGATCAAGGCCGGCGAGGGCGACGTGTACATCTCCGCCGGTGTCGAGACCGTCAGCCGCTTCGCCAACGGCTTCGCCGACGTGCCCGGATCGGAGAACCCGCTGTTCGCCGACGCCGTCGCCCGCACCGCCAAGCGCGCCGAGGGCGGTGCCGACACGTGGACCGATCCGCGCGAGTCCGGCAGCCTGCCCGACCAGTACATCGCGATGGGCCAGACCGCCGAGAACGTCGCCCAGCACCTCGGCATGAGCCGTCAGGAGCAGGACGAGTTCGCGGTCCGCAGCCAGAACCTCACCGAGCAGGGCATTGCCGACGGCTTCTGGGCCAAGGACATCACCCCGGTGACCCTGCCCGACGGCACGGTCGTCAGCGCCGACGACGGACCGCGCGCCGGCACGACGATCGAGGCGCTCAGCGGCCTCAAGCCGGTGTTCCGTCCCGACGGCACCGTCACGGCCGGCAACGCCTGCCCGCTCAACGACGGCGCCGCAGCGGTCGTCGTCATGAGCGACACCAAGGCCAAGGAGCTGGGCCTGACTCCGTTGGCGCGCATCGTGTCGACCGCCGTGACCGGCCTGTCGCCCGAGATCATGGGCCTCGGCCCGGTCGAGGCCATCCCCGCGGCCCTGCGCAACGCCGGCATGGGCCTGGACGACATCGACCTGTTCGAGATCAACGAGGCCTTCGCGGTCCAGGCGTGGGGCTCGGCCAAGGTGCTCGGCATCCCGCTCGACAAGCTCAACGTCAACGGCGGCGCGATCGCGGTCGGCCACCCGTTCGGCATGACGGGTGCCCGCATCACCAGCACCCTGATCAACTCCCTGCAGCACCACGACAGGCAGTTCGGCGTCGAGTCGATGTGCGTCGGCGGCGGCATGGGCATGGCCATGGTGCTGGAGCGTCTGTCCTGATGTCGGCCGGCATGCTGCCTGCTGAGGACACCGGACGGTTCGCCGGCAAGGTCGCGATCGTCACGGGTGCGAGTCGCGGCATCGGTCTGGCGGTCGCCGAGCGCATCGTGGCCGACGGCGGACGGGTCTGCGTCACGGCCCGTAAGCCCGACGCCCTCGCCGAGGCGGTGGCATCGCTCGGCGGGCCCGAGCACGCGATGTTCGTCGCGGGTGCCGCCGACGACGCCGCCCACCAGGACGAGGTGATCGCGGCGACGACCGACGCCTTCGGGCCGATCGACTTCCTGGTCAACAACACCGGCATCAACCCCGCCTACGGCCGGATGATCGACATCGACCTCGAGGCCGCCAACAAGATCTTCCAGGTCAACGTGGTCGCCGCGATCGCGTGGGCGCAGAAGGTCTACCGGTCGTCGATGGCCGAGCGCGGGGGATCGATCGTCAACATCGCGTCCGTCGCAGGTCAGCGGCCGGCACCCGGCATCGGCGTCTACGGCGCGTCGAAGGCCGCGCTGATCCACGTGACCGAGGAGCTCGCGGTCGAGCTCGGCCCCGACATTCGCGTCAACGCGGTGGCCCCGGCCGTGGTCAAGACGAACTTCGCCAAGGCCCTCTACGAGGGGCGTGAGGACGAGGTCGCGGCTCCGTACCCGCTCAAGCGGCTCGGCGTCCCGTCCGACATTGGCTCGGTCGTCGCCTTCCTGCTGTCGGACGACGCTGCCTGGATGACCGGTCAGACGTTGACGGTCGACGGCGGCGTGCTGCTCACCGGCGGCGTCTGACCCAGATCACAGGACGCTGGGCCTGACGTTTCGCCCGACACGCCGACGGCGTGTCTGCAGAAACGTCAGGCCCAGCGGGGTGGTGGGGTCAGCTGACGTTGACGGCGGACCACGTGGCCTTGACGGCGGCGACCTCGGCGCTGCTCGCGCCGTAGAGGTCCGTCGCGGCCTGGACGGTGTCGAGACGCGCCTTGGCGTACGTCTCGGTGCTCGTCATGTAGTGGTCGAGAGCGTTGAACCAGATCTTCGCGGCCTTGTCACGGCCGATGCCCGTCACGGTCGATCCGTTGCACGTCGGGCTGTTGCCGTAGGTGGTCTGGCCGCTGCCGTTGGCGAGCAGGAAGAAGAGGTGGTTGCCGACGCCCGAGGAGTAGTGCGGGTCGGACCCCGGAACGGCCGAGCTCCAGCACCGGTAGGACGCGCCGTCCTTGCTGGGATCGTCCATGTAGCGCAGCGGCGTGCCGTCGCCGTTGATGTCGATCTTCTCGCCGATCAAGAAGTCGGGGGTGTCGGCCGAGCTGTTGGCGTAGAACTCGACCATCGTCCCGAAGATGTCGCTGGTCGCCTCGTTGAGGCCGCCCGCATCGCCGCTGTAGCCCAGGCCGGCGGTGTTCTCGGTGACGCCGTGCGTCATCTCGTGGCCCGCGACGTCGATCGCGACGAGCGGGGCGCGGTTGCCCGAGCCGTCGCCGTACGTCATCTGCGCACCGTCCCAGAACGCGTTGATGTAGCTGTTGCCGTAGTGGACGCGGGACGGGACGCCGGTGCCGTTGCCGAAGATGCCGTTGCGGCCCTGCACGTTCTTGAAGTAGTCGAACGTCGTGGAGGCGCCGTAGTGCGCGTCGACCGCGGCCGAGGCGCGATCGGTGTACGAGCCGTTGCCCCAGGCGTTGTCGGCGTCGGTGAACGTCGTGCACGTGCCCGAGGTGCGGTTCTTGAGGTCGCACGTACGGCCGTTGCCGCGGACGGCGTCGACCAGCGAGTAGCCCGACGAGCCGGTGCTGGTGCTGAGTGGCACGGTGCCGATGAAGATGCCCCGGCCGGTCCCGGTCGCCGTGGCGGTCGGTGAGGCCGATGCGGGCGACGCGGCCCCCGAGACCGTGCCGACCTTGATGGGCGTGAGGATCGTCTCCTCGCTCGAGCGGACGCTGCCGGACGACGCATCGGTGAGCACGATGCGGCGGCTCGGCGTCTGGCCATCGGCCTGGACGCCGGTGACGACCGTGCGGTAGGCCAGCGCCGGGGTGCCGGAGCGTGCGTCGACCACGAGGCGGGACGCGGCGGCGTCGGGCGACGCGGCCTTGGACGCGCCGAGCGCCTTCTGCTGGGCGACCCCCTTGGTGACCTTCGGCGCCGTGGACACCGCGATCTTCTCGGCCTGGGCGACCGACGTGCCGGTCACCTTCTCGGCCGTGCTCAGGTGGACCACGAAGTCGCCGCCGACGACGGGCAGCCCCTTGTACGTGCGGCTGAAGCGGACGTGCGAGCTGCCGTCGGGGGAGGTCGCCGTGCGGGTCGCGGTGAACGCGTCGTCGGTGCCGGCGCGGACGCGGCCGGGGTTCTCCTGGATGTAGTCCTTCGCCACGGCGGCGGGGTCGGACGTCGGGTTCGTCGCCGCGGTGCCGGGTGACGGCACGGCGACGCACAGACCCGTGGCCAGCAGGGTCCCGCCTGCGGCAGCAATGACCTTCTTCATGGGGTGGTCCTCTCGGTGGTCGGTAGGCAGGACGGTAATGACTTCCGGCCGTCCCGTTCATGCCAACCGGCCATGCCACGGGCACGTCGAGGACGGCTACAGGTCGGTCAGGACCGCACCGGGGCGAGGCCGCGGGCCCAGGGGCAGCGCGCCGTGAACGTCCTTCCAGGCCTTGTAGACCGGCTGCTTCTCGAGCGTCTCGGCGAGCGTGTCGGCCGTGAACCGGGCGAGCTTGTCGAGGTGCTCGGCGAAGGGGTTGTCGCGATCGACGAGCAGCAGCCGCCGGGTCTGCATGGGCGTGCCGACCAAGGGCTTGAGCACCATGCCGGAGTCGCGGTTGGTGGGCGTGCTGAGCGCGATGGCCTCGCCTGCGCGGATCAGCTCGACCGCGTGGCCGTCGCTGAGGTAGTGGCTGATGACGGGGGAGAACCCCGCGTCGAAGCAGATGCGGGTCATGCAGTCGGCCTCGCGGTCGACGTCGAGCGGCGACATGAGCCACTTCTCGTCGCGCAGCCGGGACAGCTCGAGCTCGTCGTGACCGGCCAGCGGATGGTCGACGGCCATGAGCACGAAGGCAGGCTCGCAGCCGACGGGGCGCACGCGCAGCCGGGAGTCGAGGTCGAGCTCGTGCCCGACGAACTCGTGGACGACGGCGAAGTCGAGGCGGTGCGAGCTGAGCAGGTCGAGCAGCCCGTCGATGCGGGTCTCGCTCTCGGTGACGATCTCGGTGCTGGGCACGACCGACCGCAGGCCCCGGATGAGCCCGACGAGGGCGTTGCCGAACTTGACGCCGATGCGCACCTGGGCGGGCATGGGCCGGGTGACCCCACCGGCCCCGCCGGTCGCATCGGCCTGGAGCGTGTCGATGACCGACAGCACGGCGTGGGCGCGGCCGACGACGAGCCGCCCGAGCGGGGTCAGCTCGGCACCCGCACGGGAGCGCTCGAACAGTGGCCCGCCGAGATGCTCCTCGACCCGCCGCAGCTGCCGGGTCAGGGCCGGTTGCGTGGTGCCGAGGGCGGTGGCGGCCCGCGTGATGCTGCCCTCGTCCGCCACGGCCTTGACCATCCGCAGGTGCCTGGTGTCGATCTCCATGTGTAACCCCCGTTTTCATCGTACGACCGGGACGTTTCGGCGTCGTGTCGAAGCCTCGGGCACCGGGCGTGATCCACTTCTCACGAAAACATGAGGAAACCCTCGCATTAAAGTTGAGGAAGTCCTCATGTTTTGCGAAGATGGACGGACCGCCCGTCGATCCAGCGACGGCAGTGACGCCAAAGGGACACCACGTGACCACGTTCGACACCCCGCTCGCCGCGACCCCCACCTCCGAGCGCCGCGGAGCGCTCGTCGACCGGCTGCTCGCCGGCACCCCCTACGCGATCGCCTTCGGCGGTCAGGGCGCTGCCTGGCTCGAGCCGCTGGCCGGTCTCGTCCGCGACTTCGCCCTCGAGGCCGAGCTCGAGACGCTCGTGGCCCAGGCCGAGTCGATGCTCGTCCCCGTCGGCCCCGAGCTGGCCCGCGTCGGCGTGACGTTCACGCCGTTGGCGTGGGCCGACGTCCTCGCCTCGGCGGAGTCCGCCGACGACGAGGACGCCCCCGTGCTGCCGACCTCCGAGGTGCTGGATACACCCGGAGCGTCGGTGCCCGGCATCCTGCTGGCGCAGCTGGCCGGCATCCGCGCGCTGCACCGTCAGGGCATCGACCCCACGGCGCTCGCCCCGGCCGCGGTCGTCGGCCACTCGCAGGGCTACCTCGCGACCCAGTCGCTGGCCGGTGTCCCCGACGCCGAGCTGCTCGCCGTGGCCCGCCTGATCGGTGCCGCCGCGCAGCTCGTCGGGCGCCGCCGCGGTCTGCTCGGCCAGACCATGCTGAGCGTCTCGAACGTCGTCCCCGCCCGCATCGACGAGATCCTCGCCGAGCTGCCCGCGTCGCTGCGCGTCGTGTCGCGCCTGCGCAACGGCCGTCGCAGCGTCGTCCTGTCGGGCCCCGCCGAGAGCCTGCGCGTCGTCGAGACCCGCTTCGACGAGATCGCCGCCGCCGAGAAGGCCGATCGCGACCGCAAGGTCTCGGGCGGCTCGCCGTTCGCCCCCGTGCTGGAGCCGCTCCCGGCTCAGCTCGCGTTCCACCACCCCGATCTCGCCGAGGCCGCCGACCTCGTCGCCACGTGGGCCGCGGCCTGCGGCATCGACAGTGAGACCGCGCGGACGCTGACGATGCGCTCGATCGTCGACCCCGTCGACTGGGTCGCCTCGCTCGAGCAGGCCATGGACGCCGGTGCGTCGTGGGTGCTCGACCTCGGCCCCGGCGACCTCGCCGCCCGGCTGTCGGCCCGCGACCTGCAGGTGCGCGGTGCGTCGGTCATCGCCACCACGACACGCCGCGGTCACCGTGAGCTGACCGCCGCCGGTGCGGCCCCCCGCCCGTCGACGCCGTGGTCGGCCTACGAGCCCACCGTCGTGACGCTGCCGGACGGCTCGCTGCACGTCGAGACGCGCTTCACCCGGCTGACCGGCAAGTCGCCCGCGCTGCTGGCCGGCATGACGCCCACGACGGTCGACCCCGCGATCGTCGCGGCCGCCGCCAACGCCGGCTTCTGGGCCGAGCTCGCCGGCGGTGGACAGGTCACCGAGGAGATCTTCGCCGCCAACGTCGCGCGACTCGACGAGCTGCTGACCGAGGGCAGCACGTACCAGTTCAACTCGCTGTTCCTCGACCCCTACCTCTGGAAGCTGCAGCTCGGGCAGAAGCGGCTCGTGCAGCGTGCCCGCGCGGCAGGCTCGCCCATCGACGGCGTCGTCGTCACGGCCGGCATCCCCGAGCTCGACGAGGCCGTCGCCCTGGTCGAGGAGCTGAACGAGGCCGGCATCACCCAGGTCGTGTTCAAGCCCGGCACGGTCAAGCAGATCCGCCAGGTCGTCGCGATCGCGAAGGCCGTCGCGCCGACCGCGGTCCACATCCAGATCGAGGGTGGCAAGGCCGGCGGTCACCACTCGTGGGAGGACCTCGACGAGCTGCTGATCGCGACGTACGGCGAGCTGCGCGCGCTCGACAACGTCGTCGTCTGCGTCGGCGGGGGCATCGGCACGCCCGAGGTCGCCGCGGCGTACCTGACGGGTGACTGGGCCACGCGCCACGGATTTCCCCGCATGCCGCTCGACGGCATCCTGGTCGGCACCGCCGCGATGGCGACCCTCGAGGCCACGACGTCGCCCGCCGTCAAGCAGCTGCTGGTCGAGACCGGCGGCACGGGTGCCTGGGTCGGTGCGGGCACGGCCCAGGGCGGCATGGCGTCGGGCCGCAGCCAGCTCGGTGCCGACATCCACGAGATCGACAACGCGGCGTCCCGCACGGGACGGCTGCTCGACGAGGTCGCGGGCGACGCCGAGGCGGTCGCCGAGCGTCGCGACGAGATCGTCGAGGCGCTCAACCGCACGGCCAAGCCGTACT
Source organism: Aeromicrobium fastidiosum (assembly GCF_017876595.1). Lineage (NCBI taxonomy): Bacteria > Bacillati > Actinomycetota > Actinomycetes > Propionibacteriales > Nocardioidaceae > Aeromicrobium > Aeromicrobium fastidiosum. The sequence goes on from NZ_JAGIOG010000001.1 coordinate 2,317,893, forward strand.
TCGGCGACGTCGAGACCATGACGTACGACCAGTGGCTCACGCGCTTCCTCGAGCTGTCGGGCACGCCCACGTGGCTCGACGTCACGCTGCGCAACCGTTTCGTCGCGATGCTGCAGCGCGCCGAGGCTCGTCTGCATGCCGCCGACCGGGGTCCGATCGACACGCTGTTCGCCGATGCGTCGTCGGTCGACGACGGTGCCGCGGCGCTCCAGGAACTGTTGCGTTGTTATCCCCACGGCGAAGCCGTCACCATGCACCCGGCCGACGTGCTGTTCTTCGTCGACCAGTGCCGCACGCCCGGCAAGCCGGTCAACTTCGTGCCGGTGCTCGACCAGGACGTGCGCCGCTGGTGGCGCTCGGACTCGCTGTGGCAGGCCCACGACGCCCGCTACACCGCCGACGAGGTCTGCATCATCCCCGGCACGCTCTCCGTCGCGGGCATCGACCGCGTCGACGAGCCCGTCGCCGAGCTGCTGCGCCGCTTCGAGGACGCCACGATCGACGGCCTGCTGGCCTCGGGACGCTCGCCGCTCCGGGTCGCCGGACGCCGCCGCGTCGATGACGACGCCGGTGAGGCGCTGTCGCTCGTCCTCGCCGCACCCGACCTGGTGTGGGCCGGTCGCACGGTCCGCAACCCCGTCCACCGCCTCGGAGCCGGCTGGGTCGTCGTCGACCCCGAGCACGCCGAGCACCCCGAGACCGGTGCGACCCTCGTGCAGGTCGCGGCCGACGTGGCCGAGCTGACCGTGCCGATGGCGCGTCCGCTCACGCTGCGCATCACGGTCGACCGCTCCGTGCTGGTCGGTGCCGCCCCCGTCGTCTCGACGGACGCTGCCGCGGACGCGATGCGTGCGCTCGTCGTCGGTGCCGCCGGCGGTGACGTCCCGTCCGTCACGGCAGGCCGCGCCAGCGTGACCGTCGAGTGGGATCCTGACCTCGTCGCCGACCACGCAGGTGTCACCGGCGCGTCCGTGCCCGTCCACCCCGTGCCCGACGTGCTCGTCGGTCTCGCCTGGCCCTCGGTCTTCGCCGTGCTCGGCGATGCCACGACGTCCGACGGTGTGCCCGTCATCGAGGGCATGCTCGACCTGGTGCACCTCGATCACGCGATCCGCCTGACCGGCACGCCGCCGCTCACGCCGACGCGCCTGGTCATCTCGTCGGTGCTCGACACGATCGAGGACACCGACTTCGGCCGGGTCGTGGCGGTCGACGTCACGATCTCGACCGCCGACGGCGACCTCGCGACGCTGCGCGAGCGCTTCGCGATCCGAGGACGCGCGGGTGCCGGCCAGCTGGTCGATCCCGAGCGCGCCGGCGGATCGCTGGGTGACGACGTCCACGACACGCCTCGCAAGGGACGCGCCTCGGCCTCGCTGGTCGCCCCGAGCGACCTGCGCGCGTTCGCCGCCGTCACGGGCGACCACAACCCCATCCACACCAACGTCGCCGCAGCGCGCCTCGCCGGCCTGGGCGACCCGATCGTCCACGGCATGTGGATCTCGGCCGCCGCGCAGCAGGTGCTCGCCGAGGGCGGCGGCTCGAGCCGCCGCATCACGGGTTGGACGACGCGCTTCATGTCGCCCCTGGCACCCGGTGCCCCCGTCTCGGTGCAGGCCGACCGGGTCGGCCTCGACGCCGGTGCGGAGATCGTCGACGTGACGGTGCGCTCGGGCGGTGACGTCGTCATGTCGGCGACGGCACGCATCGCTGCGCCCCGCACCGCCTACGCCTTCCCGGGACAGGGCATCCAGCACCCCGGCATGGGCATGGCCGCCTACCAGCGCTCGAAGGCCGCCCGGGAGATCTGGGACCGCGCCGACGCCCACACCCGCGACGCCCTCGGCTTCTCGATCCTGACGGTCGTGCGCGACAACCCGACGACGCTGGTGACCCGCGGCACGACGCACAAGCACCCCGACGGCGTGCTGTTCCTGACGCAGTTCACGCAGGTCGCGATGGCGGTGCTCGGCGCCGCCCAGATGGCCGAGCTGCGCGAGTCGGGCTCGTTCGTCGAGGGCTCGATCCTGGCCGGCCACTCGGTCGGCGAGTACAACGCGCTGGCCGCGGTGTCGGGCGTCATCCCGCTCGAGGCCGTCGTCGAGGTCGTCTTCCAGCGCGGCTCCGTCATGCACGCTCTCGTGCCGCGTGACGCAGCCGGCCGCAGCGACTACCGGCTCGCCGCGATCCGCCCCTCGCAGATCGGCCTGACCGACGACGACGTCACGGCGTTCGTCGACGGCATCGCCGACCGCACCGGCGAGTTCCTGCAGATCGTCAACTACAACCTGCGCGACTCGCAGTACGCGATCGCCGGCACCGTCGCCGGCCTCGAGGTGCTCGAGACCGAGGTCAACCGCCGCCGCGCCGAGTTCGGTGGCAAGGCCGCGTTCATCCTGGTGCCCGGCATCGACGTGCCGTTCCACTCCACGGTGCTGCACGGCGGCGTCCCGGACTTCCGCCTGCGGCTGCAGGAGCTGCTGCCCGCGACGATCGACCCCACGATCCTTGAGGGTCGCTACGTGCCCAACCTGGTGCCGCGGCCGTTCACGCTCGACCGCGCCTTCCTGCAGGAGATCGCCGACCTGGTGCCGTCGCAGCCGCTCGACGACGTCCTGGCCGACTACGAGTCGTGGGCGACGCGGCCCGGCGAGCTGTGCCGGGTCGTGCTGATCGAGCTGCTCGCGTGGCAGTTCGCGAGCCCCGTGCGCTGGATCGAGACGCAGGACCTGTTCTTCACCCCGGTCGCCGAGGGCGGCCTCGGCGTCGAGCGATTCGTCGAGATCGGTGTCGGCCAGTCGCCGACCGTCGCGAACCTGGCGGCTTCGACGCTCAAGCTGCCGGGACGCCTCGGACCTGCCGTGCAGGTGCTCAACTTCGAGCGCGACAACGGCGCGGTCTTCTCGACCGACGAGGAGCAGGCGCCCATCGAGGACGACGCGCCCGCAGCGCCGGCCGAGTCGGCCGAGACGTCGGCGGCACCCGCGGCAGCGGCTGCGGCTCCCGCGGCGGCGACCTCGGCGGGCCCCCGTCCGGCCGACCTGACGTACGACGCGGCCGACGCCACGCAGCTGCTCATCGCGTGGTGGACCAAGATGCGCCTCGACCAGATCGGCGCGGCCGACTCGATCGAGTCGCTGTGCGACGGCGCGTCGTCGCGACGCAACCAGCTGCTCGTCGACCTCGGCGGCGAGCTGGGCCTCGGTGCCATCGACGGTGCCGCCGACGCCGACATCCCCTCGCTGTCGGCCCAGGTCAAGGGCCTGGCCCGCGGCTACAAGCCGTTCGGCCCGGTGCTCACCGAGGCCATCGGCGACCACCTCAAGAAGGTGCTCGGCCCCACGGGCAAGCGCCAGGCCGCGATCGCCGAGCGCGTCACGGACGTGTGGCAGCTCGGCGCGGGCTGGGCGAGCCACGTGCTCGCCGAGCTCGCGATGTCGAGCCGTGACGGCGCCAGCGTCCGCGGTGGTGAGTTCGGGTCCTTGACCTCGATCTCGTCGGCCGCCGACGTCGACGCCGCGGTCGACGCGAGCGTCCAGGCCGTGGCCGCGCGCCACGGCGTCAGCGTCGCGCTGCCGGCCACCGGCGGGGGAGAGGCCACGATCGATGCGGCCGCGCTCAGCGAGTTCACGGCGCAGATCACGGGCCCCGACGGCGTCCTCGCCTCGTCGGCACGCCTGGTGCTCGACCAGCTCGGACTCACGCCGGTCGCGACCGTCGTCGAGCCCGACGCGGCCGACGCCGAGGTGCTCGCCCGGGTCGAGTCCGAGCTCGGCAGCGAATGGGCCAAGCTCACCGCCCCGGCGTTCGACCCGCTCCAGGCCGTCCTGTTCGACGACCGCTGGGCCTCGGCGCGCGAGGACCTCGCGCGCCTGGCCGTCGGTCAGACCGTCGATGCCTCCTTCGTGGGTGCCGGCGCGGTCGTCTCGGCGCAGGCCACCTGGTGGTCCGAGCACGTGGACGACGTGAACCTGGCGGACCGCTTCCGTCAGATCGCGTCCGACGCGCTCGCCACGACCGCCGGCCAGTGGTCCGACGACCTCGCGGTCGTCACGGGTGCCAGCAAGGGCTCGATCGCCGCGGGCGTCACGGCCCAGCTGCTCGCCGGTGGTGCGACGGTCGTCGCGACGACGTCGGGCATGGGCCCGGCGAAGCTCGCCTTCTTCAAGGATCTCTACCGCAGGCACGCCGTGCACGGGGCTGCCCTGTGGGTCGTGCCGGCCAACATGGCGTCGTTCGCCGACGTCGACGCGCTCGCGACCTGGATCAACGGCGAGCAGACGCAGACGCGGGCGGGTGCCACGACGGTGCTCAAGCCGGCCATGACGCCGACCCTGCTGTTCCCGTTCGCGGCCGGACGGGTCGCCGGCGACCTCACCGACGCGGGCAGCCGCACCGAGGTCGACATGCGCATCCTGCTGTGGTCGGTCGAGCGCCTCATCGGCGCGATGTCCGCGCACGGCCAGGACCACGACATCGACGCCACGCTGCACGTCGTCCTGCCGGGCTCGCCCAACCGCGGCATGTTCGGCGGCGACGGCGGCTACGGCGAGGCCAAGGCGTCGCTCGACGCCTTGGTGTCGCGCTGGTCGGCCGAGCGCACGTGGGGCGAGCGCGTGACGCTGGCCCACGCCATCATCGGCTGGGTGCGCGGCACGGGCCTGATGGGCGCGAACGACCCGCTGGTCGACGCGGTCGAGGCCGCGGGCGTCCGCACCTGGACGCCGTCCGACATGGCGGCGGCGCTGCTCGCGACCTGCGAGCCGGCGGCGCGCGTCGCCGCGCTGAGCGAGCCGCTCACGGTCGACCTCACGGGCGGCCTCGGCGGCACGAAGATCGACATGAAGGCGCTGGCCGAGGGCCTCGAGCGTCCGGAGGTCGTCACGCCCGACGTTTCCGGCACCATCACGGCCCTCGCCCCGTCGCCGGCACAGCTCGACCGCGTCGAGACGCTCGACTGGGCCCCCATCGACACACGTCCCGAGGACCTCGTGGTCATCGTCGGCGCAGGTGAGCTCGGCCCCTACGGCTCGGCCCGCACGCGCTTCGAGGTCGAGGTGTCCGACGAGCTGTCGGCCGCCGGCGTCCTCGAGCTGGCCTGGTCGACCGGACTGGTCAGCTGGGACGAGCAGGGTGGCGGCTGGTTCGACACCGCGACGCAGGAGAAGGTCGACGAGGCCGATCTGGTCGAGCGGTACGAGGAGACCGTCCGCGAGGCCGTCGGCATCCGCCGCTACGTCGACGAGGGCTCGATGGTCGACAACACGGCCCCGCTGCTGACGTCGGTCTACCTCGACGACGACCTGTCGTTCACGGTCGGCAACGAGGCGGAGGCCCGGGCGCTGCGCGACGCCGACCCGGAGCGGACCGTCATCACGGCGTCCGCCGACGGCGACTGGACCGTGACCCGCAAGGCCGGCACCGAGATCCGCGTGCCGCGCCGCATGAAGCTGACCCGCACGGTCGGCGGCCAGATCCCGACGGGCTTCGACCCGACGGTGTGGGGCGTCCCGGCCGAGATGGTCGAGTCGATCGACCGCGTCGCGCTCTGGAACCTGATCTGCACCGTCGACGCGTTCCTCTCGAGCGGCTTCACGCCGTCCGAGCTCATGAAGTGGGTCCACCCCGCGCTCGTGGCCAACACGCAGGGCACCGGCATGGGCGGCATGCAGTCGATGCAGTCGCTCTACATCGACACGCTGCTGGGCGAGAGCAAGGCCAACGACATCCTGCAGGAGGCGCTGCCGAACGTCATCGCGGCGCACGTCGTGCAGTCGTACGTCGGCTCGTACGGTGCGATGGTGCACCCCGTCGCGGCCTGCGCCACGACGGCCGTCTCGGTCGAGGAGGGCGTCGACAAGATCCGGCTCGGCAAGGCGGAGTTCGTCGTGTCGGGTGGGTTCGACGACCTGAGCATCGAGGGCATCGTGGGCTTCGCGGACATGTCGGCCACCGCCGACTCGGCCGCGATGAGCGCCAAGGGCCTCGAGGACCGCTACTTCAGCCGCGGCAACGACCGTCGCTACGGCGGGTTCGTGGAGTCGCAGGGCGGCGGCACGATCCTGCTGGCCCGCGGCGACGTCGCGGCCCGCATGGGTCTGCCGGTGCTGGGTGTCGTGGCCTACGCCGGCTCGTTCGCCGACGGCGTCCACACGTCGATCCCGGCCCCGGGCATCGGTGCGCTGGCCGCGGGTCTCGGTGGACGCCGTTCGGCGCTCGCCCGTGGCCTCGCCTCGGTGGGCCTGACGGCCGACGACGTCGCGGTGCTGTCGAAGCACGACACGTCGACGGGCGTCAACGAGCGCAACGAGTCCGAGCTGCACGAGCGGCTCGCCGCGGCGATCGGTCGCAGCGACGGCAACCCGCTGTTCGTGATGTCGCAGAAGTCGCTGACGGGTCACGCCAAGGGAGGCGCTGCGGCATTCCAGATCATCGGGCTGTGCCAGGTGCTGACCGGCGGCGTCGTGCCGCCCAACCGCAGCCTCGACTGCGTCATGGACGACCTCGCCGAGCACGAGCACCTCGTGTGGCTGCGGGAGCCGCTCGCGACGGGTCAGCTCAAGGCCGGCCTGGTCACGAGCCTCGGCTTCGGTCACGTCGCGGGCCTGCTCGCGATCGTCCACCCGCAGGGCTTCGTCGCGACGTTGAGCGACGACGAGAAGGACGCCTACCTGGCACGTGCCGAGGAGCGTCTGATCGAGGGTCGCATGCGGCTCGTCCGGGCGATGTACGGCGGCGAGCCGCTGTACGCCCGTCCGGGTGACCGCCGGCTCGGCTCGGCCGGCGTGCGCACCCGTGAGGCGGGCATGCTGCTCGACGCCGAGGCGCGCCTGGGCGATGACGGCGCCTACTTCGGGGCTGCCTGCGAGTGACGGTCGTCGGGGTCGGTGTCGACCTGGTCCACGTGCCGTCGTTCGTGGACCAGCTCGACCTGCCCGGCACGCGTTTCGAGGGGGCTTTCCTGCCCGGTGAGCTGCGGGACGCCCGGGGTCGCACGACCGACCCCGGGCGACACCTCGCGGCGCGCTGGGCGGCCAAGGAAGCGGTCATCAAGGCGTGGTCGGCCTCGATGCACGGAGAGGCCCCCGTCATGTCGGAGCACGTGCACCACCTGATCGAGCTGGTCGCCGACGCGTGGGGGCGTCCGCGCATCCGGCTGCACGGTGAGGTGGCGCGTCACCTCGCGGGCCACGCGCTGGAGGTGTCGCTGAGCCACGACGGCGACTACGCGACCGCGTACGTCGTCCTCAGCCGTTAGCGCGTCTCCTTCGACGCCCGCACCCGCTTGCGCGTGTGGACCACGGCGTTAGCGTGAGGGGATGACCCCGTTCACGGATGCCCAGATCGAAGACGCGCTCGAGGCCCTGCCGGGGTGGTCGCAGGAGGGCGAGGCGCTCGTGAAGTCGTTCGAGTTCGCCGACTTCGGTGCCGCCATCGCCTTCATCGGCCGTGCCGCCGGCCCCATCGACGAGATGGACCACCACCCCGAGTGGACCAATGTCTACAACCGCGTCGACATCCGGCTCAGCAGCCACGACGTCGGGGGAGTCACGGATCGCGACGTGCAGCTCGCGCGGGTGCTCGAGAGGCTTGCCGCAGCGAGCTGAGCCGCGCAGGCGGTCTCAGGCCCAGAGGTTCGAGCCGAACTTGAACCAGATCGCCGAGATGACCGCGACGTACCAGAGCACGTTGATCAGCAGCGTCCAGTCGCCGACGACGCGCGACACGGCGTTGCCGGGCGCGAAGACCGTCAGGTTGCGCGCCGTGAGCCAGACGAAGATCGGGATCATGACGGTCCACACGACCATGCACCACGGGCAGAGCTTGCCGATCTCGTAGATGCTCTGCGACTGCAGCCACGTCACGAAGCCGATGCCGAACAGCGCGCCGGCCTGCAGGCCCAGCCACATGAACCGGGGCAGCTGCACCCGAGCGAGCATCAGGACGCCGAGCGTCACCACGACAGCGAAGCCGGCGACGCCGATGATCGGGTTGGGGAAGCCGAAGGCCGATGCCTGGTCGGTGTTGATGACTCCGCCGCAGCTGACGAACGCGTTGATGTCGCAGGCCAGCTGAGCCGTCTTGCCGTCGGCCTCGTCCTGGAGGAACTTGACCTTGTCGATGATCAGCACCGCCGCCGCGAGCAGGCCGATCGCTCCGCCGACCGTCAGCAGCAAGCCAAGGCCGCGATCGGAGCGTTCGGGCGTCTCGCGGTCGATGTGGTCGAGCACCATCTCGTCAGTCATGACAGTGATCCTAGGGCGACGGGTCAACCTGTCGTCCTGTGATGCCGCTGGTCGGAGAGGACGAGGTCGGCTACAGTTCACATATTCTCGTTATCTGAACCGCGCCCTGAAGAGGTCATCATGGACGAACAGCACGTCGACGTCATCATCGTCGGAGCCGGCCTCTCGGGCATCGGTGCCGCGTACCGGCTGCAGGAGCAGTGCCCCGGCAAGACCTACGCACTGCTGGAGTCGCGCGAGGCCGTGGGCGGCACGTGGGACCTGTTCCGCTACCCGGGCATCCGGTCCGACTCCGACATGTACACGCTGAGCTTCCCGTTCAAGCCGTGGACCAACACCAAGGCCATCGCCGACGGCAGCGACATCCGCGACTACATCGACGAGGCCGCCGACGAGTTCGGCATCCGCGACCACATCCGGTTCGGGCACCGGGTCGTCCGCGCCGCGTGGTCGTCCGAGGAGGCGCGCTGGACCGTGACGTCGACGGTGGGTGACCAGACCGTCGTGCAGACCGCGTCGTTCCTGTACCTCTGCAGCGGCTACTACAGCTACGACACGGGCTTCACCCCCGACTTCCCGGGGCTCGACACCTTCGAGGGCCAGGTCGTCCACCCGCAGTTCTGGCCGGCAGACCTGCAGTACGAGGGCAAGGAGGTCGTCGTGATCGGCAGCGGCGCGACCGCCGTGACGCTCATCCCGTCGATGGCTGACGACGTCTCGCACATCACGATGCTGCAGCGCTCGCCGACGTACATCACGACGCTGCCGTCGAAGGACACCCTCGCGCCGCTGATCCGCAGGCTGCTGCCGGCCGGTCTCGCGCACCGGGTCACCCGCCGCAAGAACGCCAGCGTCGCGATCGGCTTCTACCTGTTCTGCCGCCGATTCCCCCAGCTGGCGCGCAGGATCCTGCTGGCCCGCGCCAAGCGCCAGCTGCCGCAGGGCACCGACATGCGGCACTTCACGCCGCGCTACGACCCGTGGGACCAGCGGCTCTGCGTCGTGCCCGACGGCGACCTCTTCCGGTCGATCCGGCGCGGCAAGGCCTCGATCGTCACCGACACCATCGCGCGATTCACGCCCACGGGCATCGACCTCGACTCCGGCGAGCACCTCGACGCCGACATCGTCGTCACCGCGACGGGCCTGCAGGTCGTGGCGCTGGGCCAGATCGACTTCGAGGTGGACGGCCGGGCGATCGACGCCCACGAGCTGTACGTCTACAAGGGGCTGATGTTCAGTGGCATGCCCAACTTCGCGTGGTGCGTCGGGTACACCAATGCCTCGTGGACGCTGCGCGCCGACCTGTCGTCGCAGTACGTGTGCCGCCTGATCAACCACCTCGACGCCACGGGTCATGACTTCGGCATGCCCGATCCGCGGGGCGCTGCGGGCCAGGCTGCCCCGATCCTCGACCTGTCGTCGGGCTACGTCACCCGCGTGGCCGATCTGCTGCCGCAGCAGGGATCGACGTCGCCGTGGACGATCCGGCAGAACTGGTTCCTCGACTCCCGCGACATGAAGCACACCGACCTCGATCAGGAGATGGTGTTCGGCAGGGCGACGGTGCCGGCGGCCGTCCCGGCCTGAGCCCGCGGCGACTCAGGTCTGGCAGTGCGGGCACCAGAAGGTGTCGCGCTCGGTCGTGGGCCGGTCGCCGAGCTTGCCGCTGCTCAGCCGGGTGCCGCAGCGCCGGCAGCGCCCGCGCTCGCGGCTGTAGACCCAGCGGTCCTCGCCCGTGCGGGTGCTGCCGGTGAACGACCGCTCGACGCGCGCCTTGTTGACGTCGAGCATGCGCTGGCCGCGGGAGATGACGCGGCGCAGGTCGGGCACCTCGCCGACGGGGCGGGTGGGCAGCAGGCCCATGATGAACAACAGCTCGTTGACGTACTCGTTGCCGAAGCCCGCGAGGTTGCGCTGGTCGAGCAGGGCCAGGAACACCGGTCGGGACGGATCGGAGCCGGTGCGCGCGACGGCCTTGTCGAGACTCCAGTCGGGGCCGAGCAGATCGGGTCCGAGGTGACCGACGACCGACTCCTCGTCGCCGATCTCGACGACCTCGAGGATGCCGAGGGAGTAGCCGATCGCCTGCCACTCGTCGTTCTCGAGCACCGCGCGCGCCGAGTGGCCGGGACGACGCCACGGCGAGTCGAGCCGCTGCACGTGCCACGCACCCTCCATCTTGAGGTGCGAGTGGATGCTGTGGCCGGGCGTGCGGATCAGCAGGTGCTTGCCCCGGCTGACGACCTCGTCGACGACCTGCCCCGAGAGGTCGAGCGTCGCGAAGGCCGGGACCCTGAAGTCGGTGCGGGTCAGCTCGCGACCCGCCAGGGCCTCGTGCAGGTGGTGGGCCGTGCGCCAGACGGTGTCGCCCTCAGGCATCGAGCCGCAACCCCTTGACGGTCTGCTCGAAGCCCGCCTCGATCAGCGCCTCGCCCAGGGCCGACGACGCGACCGGCCGCGCGTCGACCGTCTCGATCGTGAGCCGGCTCATGCGACGGGCACGCACCAGCGACACGAGGGAGCGGGCAGCCGCGGTGAGCCGGGCCGGGTCATCGTCGAAGACCAGCGCCTTCTTGCCGCCGCGCTCGAGGTAGAGCACGAGGTGGCCGTCGTGCATCACGACGAGCGACCCCGCCTTGCGGGCAGGACGGTGGCGGGTGCCGGCGTCGTCGACGGGACGCTCGGGCCACGCCAGGGCGGCGCCGTAGGGATTGGCCGGATCGGTCGCGGCGAGTGTCACGGCCGTGGCATCGGTCGGCCGCTCGTCGTCGAGGACGAAGGCCCGCATGCGGTCGACCGTGGCGGGTGCGCCGAACTGCGCGGCTCCCAATGTCTCGATGTAGTAGCCGCGCAGCACCGAGCCGCTCTGCTCGAGCTCGCGCAGCACCCGGTAGATCGCGGCGAAGCCGCCGGGCGTCTGCTCGGCCATGACCGATCCGCGGGTCACGACGCCGTAGCGCCCGACGAGCGACTCGGTGCGGGCGAGCTGCTGGCTCGTGGGGTCGTCGGCGGTCTCGGCGAGCGAGAACCACCGTCCGCCCACGGTCGGCGGGCCCTGCAGGGCCACGCGCGGCGATCGGACGCGGCGGCCGTGCAGGCGCGCGCGTGGTGCGGGGCGGGTCGTGCGGTGGGCACCGCCGCGTCCGACCAGCGTGCGCACGGGCGCGAAGGTGTCGTTGCTGATGTGGCCTGACCACACGAGGCTCCACAGCGCGGCCGCCACCTCGGCCTGGTCGACGCCGGTGCCGACGCCCACGCCTTCGGGCTGCTGCGCGGTCAACGTGTCGATCAGCTGGCGGAACAGGTAGGCCCCGCCGCCGTCGAGCGCGGCTGCGATCGTGGCGGGCAGCGCATCGGGGTCGAGCGGCTCGGCGGCCTGCGCTCCGGCGGCCCGCAGCACGAAGTCGGCGGGATGCAGCTGCACCCAGCCGTCGTTGCCGGGCAGCGAGCCGGCACCCGACCAGACGACCTCGCCGGCCGACGTCAGCTCGTCGAGCATCGCGGGGGAGTAGTCGCGCACCCTGGCCGGCAGGACGAGCGACTCCCACGCGGACGCGGGCAGCGCGAGACCCGCGAGCTGGTCGATCGTGGCGAGCACGCCCTCGGCGCCGCGAACGGTGCCGCCGACGCCCTGCCACGCGGGCAGGAAGCGCGCGAACGTCAGCGGGTCGACGGGCTCGACCTGCTGGCGGGCCGCGGCCAGCGACCGCGAGCGGAGGCGTCGCAGCACGCCCGGCTCGACCCACTCGCTGCCCGTGGCCTGCGGGCGGAACTCGCCCTCGGTCAGCCGTCCGTCGCGGGACAGCCGGCGCAGCACCTGGTCGGCGATCGCGACGCCGATGCCGAACCGGGACGCGACGTCGGAGCTCGTGAACGGTCCGTGCGTGCGGGTGTGGCGTGACACCAGGTCGAGCAGGGGATCGGCGACGACCTCGAGGTGCGCCTCGGAGATGCCCATCGGCACCACGACGCCCAGGGCGTCGCGCAGACGCCCGGCGTCCTCGACGACGGCCCAGCGGACGTCGCCGGCCACCGCGACCTCGATGACGCGTCGCGCGGTCTGGAGTTCGGCCAACCAGGCGGGCGCGGCCTCGGCCAGGTCGGGCTGGACGCGGGCCTGCACCTCGGCGGTGCTCAGCGGCCCGAGCAGCCGCAGGAGGTCGGCGACTCCCTCGACGTCCTTGGCCCGGCGGTCGTCGGTGAGGCGTTGCAGCTCGAGCTCGAGGTGCTCGAGCACCTCGGGGTCGAGCAGTTCGCGCAGCTCGGCGCGACCCAGCAGCTCGGCCAGCAGGGTGGGATCGAGCGTCAGGGCGGACGCACGCCGTTCGGCCAACGGCGTGTCGCCCTCGTAGAGGAACGCCGCGACGTAGCCGAACAGCAGGTTCTGGGCGAACGGCGACGCCCGCTCGGTCGTGACCTCGGCGATCTGCACCTCGCGGGAGGCCAGGCGCCGCGATAGCGTGGTGAGGGCGGGGAGGTCGTAGACGTCCTGCAGGCACTCGCGCGCGGTCTCGAGCAGGATCGGGAACGACGGGTACTTGCGAGCGACGTCGAGCAGCTGCGCCGACCTCTGGCGCTGCTGCCACAGGGGAGCGCGGGAGCCGGGATTGCGCCGCGGCAGCAGCAGCGCCCGTGAGGCGCACTCACGGAACCGGGACGCGAACAGCGCCGATCCGCCGACCTCGGCGGTGACGATCGTGTCGAGCTCGTCGGTGTCGAACACGAACAGCTCGGCACCGGGCGGCTCGACCTCGGTGTCGGGGATGCGGGCGACGATGCCGTCGTCGCTGGCCACGACCGAGCCGTCCATGCCGTAGCGCTCAATGATGCGCGCCGCGACCGCCAGGGCCCACGGTGCGTGCACGCGTCGCCCGAACGGCGAGTGCAGCACGACGCGCCAGTCGCCGAGCTCGTCGCGGAACCGCTCGACCAGGAGCGTGCGGTCGGACGGCACCTGACCCGTGGCCTCCTTCTGGTCGCGCAGGTAGGCACCGAGGTTGTCGGCCGCGCGACGGTCGAGCCCCAGCGCCGCTGTGCGCTCGGCGAGCGCGTCGGGAGCCAGCGTGGACGCCTCGCGGACGAACGCGCCGATGGCCTCGCCGAGCTCGTAGGGGCGTCCGATCGCGTCGCCCTTCCAGAACGGGAGCCGTGCGGGCTGCCCGAAGGCGGGCGTGACGTTGACCCGGTCGTGGGTGATCTCCTGGATGCGCCAGCTCGTGGCACCGAGGGCGAAGACGTCGTTGATGCGCGACTCGTAGACCATCTCCTCGTCGAGCTCGCCGACCTTGCGGGAACCGGTCTCCTCCGTGCCGGCAGCCAGGAACACGCCGAACATGCCGCGGTCGGGGATCGTGCCGCCGCTCGTGACGGCGAGCCGCTGCGCGCCGGGGCGGCCCGTGATGGTGCCGGCGTCGCGGTCCCACACGATGCGCGGCCGCAGCTCGGCGAACTCGTCGGACGGGTAGCGGCCCGACAACAGGTCGAGCGTCGCGTCGAACGCCGATCGTGGCAGCGTCGCGAACGGCGCGCTGCGCCGGACGGTGTCGAACCACTCCTCGACGTCGATGCCCTCGAGCGCCGTGGCGGCGACGGTGTGCTGGGCCAGGATGTCGAGCGGGTTGGCGGGGACGTCGAGCCGCTCGATGAGTCCGGACTGCATGCGGGACGTCACGACGGCGGAGCCCAGCAGATCGGGCCTCGATGTCGGGTAGGTGACGCCCTGGGAGATCTCGCCGACCTGGTGGCCCGCGCGCCCCACCCGTTGCAGGCCGCTGGCCACCGAGGGCGGCGACGAGACCTGGATGACGAGGTCGACCGCTCCCATGTCGATGCCCAGCTCGAGGCTCGACGTCGCCACGACGCAGCGCAGCCGCCCCGACTTGAGGTCGTCCTCGATGAGCGCGCGCTGCTCCTTGCTGACCGAGCCGTGGTGGGCGCGGGCCAGCACGAGCTCGGGGTCGTCGGACGACGCCGCGGTCGTCTGGGTGCTGCTGCCCTTCTGCGCGGGCGCGCGGGCCGACGTGCCGCCATCGCCGTCGGGGGAGTCGACATGGCCCAGGTGCGCCGCGTAGGCCTCGTTGAGGCGGGCCGTCAGGCGCTCGGCGACCCCGCGGGAGTTGACGAAGATGATGGTGGACCGGTGCTTCAGCACGCGGTGCATGACGGCCTCTTCGACGTGCGGCCAGATGCTGCCGCGGGGCTGCTCGTCGTCGCCCGGTGCGAGCGACCGGGCTCCGCTGCCCTCGTCGCGGGGCGGTGCGGGGATCTTGGTCATGTCGTCGACGGGCACCTCGACCTCGAGCGCGAGCCGGGTGGCGGCCGCGGGCGCCACGACCTGCACCCGCGCGGAGCCGGCGAGGAACCGGGCGACCTCGTCGTGGGGGCGCACCGTCGCGCTGAGCCCGATGCGCCGCGCGGGTGAGTCCAGCAGGCCGTCGAGCCGCTCGAGCGACACCGCGAGATGAGCGCCGCGCTTGGTGCCGGCGACGGCGTGGATCTCGTCGATGATGACGGTGTCGACGGTGCGCAGGGTCTCGCGGGCGGCCGAGGTGAGCATCAGGAACAGCGACTCGGGCGTCGTGATGAGGATGTCGGGCGGGCGGGTGATGAGCGCCCGACGGTCGCGCTGCGAGGTGTCGCCCGACCGGACGCCCACCGTGACGTCGCGGAAGGAGTCGCCGCGCCTGGCCGCGGCCTGCGTGATGCCCACGAGGGGGGAGCGGAGGTTGCGCTCGACGTCGACCGCCAAGGCCTTGAGTGGCGAGATGTAGAGCACGCGCGTGCCGGGCGCCGCCTCGTCGGCACCGGAGCCGTCGTCCGCCGTCGTCGGAGCCTCGGCGTGCATCAGGCGGTCGATCGCCGACAGGAACGCCGCGAGCGTCTTGCCCGATCCCGTGGGGGCGACGACCAGGACGTGCTCGTCGCCGGCGACGCCCTGCCAGGCACCCTCCTGCGCGGGGGTCGGGCCGTCGAAGGACTCGCTGAACCACGCCCGCGTGGCGGGAGCGAACCGATCGAGCGCCGAGGTCATGCGTCCATCGTCCCAGCCACCACCGACATGTGCTGGAGACCACGGACGGGCACCGGCGGGCGACGGGTACGGTGGACTCTTCGTCGTGCCGATCTAGCCCGGGAGATCCCGCTCCGTGACCGACCGCTCGCTCAAGCGCCTGATGATCGTGGTGGCCGCGTGTCTCGTCGCCGTCGTGGCCGCCGGCTCCGTGCTGGGGTCGGCATCGGTCGCCGCCGATCTCGCGGATCGTTCGCGCACGGCTCTGGCGGCGGCCGACCTGGCCGACGTGCAGGTCGACTTCAGGGGTCGCGAGGCGACGCTCGAGGGCGGCAACGACGTGGAGGCGCGCTTGGCGAGCGAGGTGGTCCGCGCGATGCCCGGCGTCCGGCGCGTCGACACCGTGCGCGACGACCGGCCCGCGGTGCCAGGGGAGGCCCGCTTCGAGCTCGACCGGGCGGGGGACGACGTGCAGATCAGCGGCACCGTGAGGTCGCCCGACGATGCGGCCGCGCTCAAGGTGGCCGTCGCCACGGTGCTGCGCACGACCGTCACGGGCGACGTGCGGGTCGACGCTGCGGTCGCCGGTGCGCCGTGGGCCGCGCAGGTGCCGGCAGCGCTCGAGGCGGCGGCGGGCGTCGAGGGGCTCGCGCTGGAGATCCGCGGCGACGGCACCGTGACGCTGGGCGGGCAGGTCGCCGACGTCGCGACGCGCCGGATCGTCGCGCGGGACGTCGCCGGGGCGCTGCCCGATCTCGAGCTGGTCGACGTGCTGCGGGTCGTCAGCCCGGCCCGGAAGGGGTCGTGATGATGTCGGGCTACACGATCGGCGAGATCGCCGTCTGGCTCGCCGTCGCAGCAGCTCTGGGCTTCGCCCTCGGCTGGATGGCTCGCGAGCTCGTGCTGCGCTCGCGTCCGCGGGATGTCGCCCCCCTGCCGAAGCCGGCTCCCGCACCGACCCCGCTGTCGGAGCCCGCTGCGCCGGAGCGGGCGTCCGAGCCCGTCGCTCCGACGCCGGAGCCCACCCCCGACCCGGCACCTGACGATGCCCTCGCGATCGTCCCCGGCCCCCACCCCGGCCCCCACCCCGGGTCGGCGCTGCCGCTGGCCGACGGCTCGGCCCCCTCGGCCGACCACGTCGTCAAGGTCAGCCGCAGCTCGAAGATCTACCACGCACCGTCGAGCCCCGCCTACGCCCGCACGACCGCGGCGTTCTGGTTCACGAGCGCCGAGGCGGCCGAGGCAGCCGGCTTCCGCCGGCCCAAGAACGGCTGACACCTACGCAGAGTGGCACCGTCGCCGGCGGTGCGCGGTGCGGCATGCTGTCCGCATGAAGCTGCGCTCGATCGTGGTGGTGTCCGTCACCGCCCTGGCCCTGTCCTCCTGCTCGTCCTCGTCGTCCGACGACCAGAAGAAGCCGGACGCGCCCGATGCGTCGCCGACGTCGGCGGCCCCCGCGGTCGAGCTGTCGCCGCTGACGGGCAAGCCGATGACCAAGGGGCGGCCGGCCAACCCGGTGTTCGTCGTCAAGATCGAGAACACGTCCGCGGGTGCCCCGCAGTACGGCCTCGACAAGGCCGATCTCGTGATGGAGGAGCTCGTAGAGGGCGGACTCACCCGCCTCGCGGCGTTCTTCTACTCGAGCATCCCGTCGAAGGTGGGGCACGTCCGGTCGCTGCGCACCAGCGACATCGGCATCGCGGGCCCGGTCAAGGGCCAGATCGTGGCGTCGGGCGGTGCCAACGGTGCCTACAACAAGGTCGAGAACGCCGGCATCAAGGTCTTCTCCGAGGACGCCGGCTCACCCGGGTTCAGCAGCGACCCGGCCAAGTACCGCCCCTACAACCGTCTGATCAACCTCAAGACGATCGCGAAGGAGGCCAAGCGCAAGACCATCAAGAACACCTACCTGCCCTGGACTCCTGCTGGCGCGGCAGCCCGCACCGCGACGGGCAAGCCCGCGACCACCGCGACCGTCCGCTTCTCCAACGCGACGTCGACGAGCTGGAAGCTCGACGGCGCGAAGTGGCAGCGCACCAACGGGCACGCGGCACCCGGCAAGGACTTCAAGGCCGACAGCATGATCGTCGTCTTCGCGCGGGTGGGCGACGCCGGCTACACCGATCCGGCCGGCAACCCCGTGCCCGAGACGGTGTTCGAGGGCAAGGGTGAGGCAATGGTCTTCCACGGCGGACAGGTCGACACCGTGACCTGGAAGAAGCCGAGCCTCGACGAGCCGCTGACGTTCACGGCCGACGACGGCTCCGCCTACACGATCGACCCGGGCAAGGTCTTCATCGAGCTGGTGCCCAAGGGCGCCGGCTCGGTCACGCTGGGCTGATGCCGGGGGGCCTCAGGCACCGACGTGATCAAGCACCGTGCGCGGGCATCATCCGCAGCCCGGCGAGCAGCGCGCCGATCGAGGCCTGGACGTCCTCGCTCGCGGCATCGGGGTCCTCGGCGTCGGCCACGTACTCCGACGCCGAGCGGATCGCACCGTAGAACACCGCGGTGAACGCCTCGCCGAGCTGCTCGACGTCGCCGAGATCGGCCAGCAGGTCGTCGACGGCCCCGCGCACGATGCCGTACGACGCGGCCTTCTCGGCCTCCTGCCAGCGCTCGTGGCCGAGGGCGACGGGGCCCTCCTGCATGCAGATGCGTCGGAACTGCGGCTCACGGCAGACCTCGAGGAACTTGTCGAGCCCGATCTGCGCGCGCTCCCACGGGTCCTTGGTCGCCTTGATGGCCTTCTCGATGTCGGCCGTCGTGCGCTCCTGCACGCGCAGGAAGACGTTCTCGAACAGCGCGAGCTTGCTCGGGAAGTGGTGGTAGAGCGCACCCTTGGTGACCCGGGCGGCCGCGACGACCTCGTCGAGCGAGGTGCCGGCATAGCCGTGATCGGTGAACAGGGCCGTCGCGCTGTCGAGCAGGGCGCGCTTCGTGCTGGACGAGTAGTCCTGCCTGCGTGAGGTCTTGGTGGTCTTGCGGGCGGTGCGCAGGACGCTTTTGGTCACGCGTGCTGGGTGGGACATGCGCCCAAGTCTACGGTGACGCCCATCTCGTGCGCCGAATCACAACCCGGAGGTTTGCCAAGACCCATGGTCGACAACATACTGAGAGTACGTACCGAGAGTATGGAACTTCGGTCCGACGGATCAGAAAGGAGCACCACCATGACCTGGGATGCTTACAACCGTCGCAAGGAAACCCTCCGCGAGATGCTCGCCATCGCCGACCGGCGCCGCGACGTCACGATCACCGACCTCTTCGAGACCGTCGAGAACGCCCGCGAGGCCTTCCCGACCGACACCGACCTGCTGTTCGAGCTGCAGATGACGTGGTTCCAGCGCCTCAGCGGCCAGATGGACCGTCTGCTGTCCGACAGCCACGACTCGCCCGAGATGGTGCCCGTCACGGCGTGGGTCAACGCCGCCGCCGACCTCCCGGGCGCTCGCGCGCTGCTCGACGCGCACCGCGACGAGCCCGCCCTGCGCAAGGCCTTCGCCAAGGAGCTGTCGTACCTGGCGCTCTCAGCCGGTGCTCCCGCGCACGGTGCCGCGCTGGCCGCCCACGGTCAGCGCATCCAGGACGCCGCGCGCGACGAGGTGGCTGCCGCACCCGTCGTCGTGCCGGACGACTCGCGTCCCAGCCTGATGACGCGCCTGCGCAACGCCATCGCGGCCTGATAAGCGTCAGCCCACCAGGCCGCGCTCAGGTCAGGCGACCCCGCCCTCGGGTCGTCGCGCGGCCAGGCCGGTGATCTGCTCGCCGATCTCGGCGTCGATCGACTGACGGAACTCACTGCGGAACACGCCCAGCGTCACCTGGCTCGCGATGGGCAGCAGGCCGTCCACCAGGGCGATGATGTGCTCCCACTGGTCCTCGGGGAACCCCGCGTCGACGAACGGCTGGATGAGCTCGGCGGCGACGTCGCGCACGAAGGTGTCGGTGATGGCCCTCAGGTGGTGCTGCAGCGTCGGGAACAACCCGATGACGGTCTCGGGCCGAAGTCCCATGGTGACCGCGGCTGCCCCGGCCCGCACCACGGCAGGCTCGACGAGCCGCACGCGATCGCCCTCGAGCGTCTCGACGAGGCCCACCTCGACGAGCGAGTCGACCAGGGTGGAGTCGCGGGCCACACCGGCCAGCGCCGCGAGATCGTCGCGCGGCATGATCTCGGCCTCGTCGGCCTCGGGCAGGTCGAGGATCGCCATGAGGTCGAGCGTGTGGGCCGCTGCTCCCTGCGGAGTGCTCTGGATGGCCTTCTCGATGGCCGCGAGGGTGAACCCGCGCTCGAGCAGCTGGCGGATGAGCTGCAGCCGCTGCAGGTGCTCGCGGTTGTAGTAGCCCGTGCGGCCCGCGAGGCGTGGTGCCTCGATGAGCCCCCGGCCGGCGTACGCCCGCACGTTGCGCACCGTCATCTGCGCGCGCGCCGCCAGCTCGTCGACGGTGTACTCCTGAGGAGCGGTCTCCTCGGCGGAGGTCGGTTCGGCGGGCATGGTCGAATCATAGGCCGCGCCCGTCATCCCACCACGCCAAGCACGGCGGGGGCATGATGGACGACATGGCGGAGCTGATCGGCAGGCTGCTGGTGGCGACCCCGGCGATCGAGTCGGGGCCCTTCTGTCGCAGCGTCGTCTTCGTGCTCGACCACGACGCAGACGGCACCCTGGGCGTCATCGTCAACCGACCCCTGCTCGCCGACGTCGAGGACGTCCTGCCCGACTGGGCCGATCTCGTCGACGCGCCGGTGTGCCTGTTCGACGGCGGACCCGTCGGCAGCGACTCAGCCCTCGCCGTCGGTCTGGTCTCGGGCACGGTGCCGCCTGTGGGATGGCGACCCATGGCGGGACGGGTGGGGCTGGTCGACCTCGACGGACCGGTGCCGCCGTGCGGCTCGCTGGCGGGGTTGCGCGTCTTCGCGGGGTACGCCGGCTGGGCACCGGGCCAGCTCGACGACGAGCTCGCGGAGGGTGCCTGGCTCGTGGTCGACGCCGACGATCGCGACCTCGTGTCGCCGCGGCCGGAGTCGCTGTGGCGCGACGTCCTGCGACGCCAGGAGGGCGACGTCCGGTTCTGGACGACGTTCCCCGACGACCCGTCGACCAACTAGCCGACGACCCGTCCGCCGACTAGCCTCCGCCGACTAGGAAGGGTCGGCCCGGGTCGTTAGACTCAGGCCGTGGCTTTCTTCCAACGTGGTTCGCAGACGGCTCTCGACGAGCGCACCGACGAGCGTGTCGACCAGCGCACCGAGGAGGGCGATCACGAGAAGTTCTCGCACTACGTCCCCAAGGACGAGCTGACCGAGGCGATGGTCATGGGCACGCCCGTCATCGCCCTGTGCGGCAAGGTCTGGACGCCGAGTCGAGATCCGGAGCGCTTCCCGGTGTGCCCCGAGTGCAAGGACATCTGGGAGAGCATGGACAAGGGCGACGAGGGGGACGGCTCGGGTGACGCGTAGCCAGCACCTCCGGGTCTGGCAGCGAGAGGCGTTCGACCTCTACCAGCGCAAGCAACCGAGCGACTTCCTGACCGTCGCCACGCCCGGTGCCGGCAAGACGACGTTCGCGCTGACCATCGCCGCCGACCTGCTCGCCCGCGGCATCGTCGAACGGGTCGTGATCGTCACGCCGACCGACCACCTCAAGACGCAGTGGGCGCTCGCTGCCGCCGGCATCGGCATCATGATCGACCCCGCGCTGCCCAGCCGCGGCGTTCTCGGAGCCGGGTTCCAGGGCTTCGCGGTCACCTACGCCGGCATCGCGGTCAACCCCAATGCGTACCGCAACCGCATCGAGCACCGCTCGACGATGGTCATCATGGACGAGGTGCACCACGCGGGCGACGCCCTCACGTGGGGCGACGGCGTGCAGGAGGCCTGCGAGCCCGCCGTGCGGCGCCTGCAGCTGACGGGCACGCCGTTCCGGTCCGACGACAACCCCATCCCGTTCGTCACCTACGCCCCGCAGGTCGACGGCTCGAAGGTCAGCGTCGCCGACTACTCCTACGGCTACGGGCACGCGCTCAAGGACGGCGTCGTGCGTCCCGTGCTGTTCATGGCCTACTCGGGGCAGATGCACTGGCGCACGCGGGCCGGCGACGAGGTCGCGGCGCGCCTGGGCGAGCCGCTCGACCGCGCCGCCACGGCGCAGGCGCTGCGCACCGCGCTCGACCCCAACGGATCGTGGATCCCCGAGGTGCTGACCGCCGCCCACACGCGGCTCGTCGAGGTGCGGCGGCACGTTCCCGACGCCGGCGGGCTGGTCATCGCCAGCGATCAGGACAGCGCCCGGGCCTACGCCGCCGTGCTGGCCGAGATCACGGGTTCGGCGCCCACCGTCGTCTTGTCCGACGAGCCGGGCAGCAGCGCCAAGATCGCCGAGTTCTCGGCCGGGATGGACCCGTGGATGGTCGCGGTGCGCATGGTCAGCGAGGGCGTCGACATCCCGCGGCTCTCGGTCGGCGTCTACGCCACGACGACCTCCACGCCGCTGTACTTCGCACAGGCCGTCGGACGATTCGTCCGCGCCCGCCGCAAGGGCGAGACGGCGTCGATCTTCGTGCCGAGCGTGCCCCGGCTGCTGGCCCTGGCCTCCGACCTCGAGACGCAGCGCGACCACGTCGTTGGACGGCCCGTCAAGGACGAGGACGACCTGTTCGCCGCCGAGGCCGAGCTGATCGCCAAGGCGCAGGAGGACCAGGGGGCGTCCGAGAACCTGCTGGGGGAGTACCGCGCCCTGGCCAGCGACGCCTCGTTCGACCGGCTCGTCTACGACGGCGGCGAGTTCGGCTACGACTCGCTGTCCGACGACGAGGGCGAGCTCGACTTCCTCGGCATCCCCGGGCTGCTCGACCCGTCCCAGGTCGCCGAGCTGCTGCGCACGTCGCGGGCCAAGCGTGCCGAGGCCAAGAAAGCGGCCGAGCCCGCGGCCCCCGCCGCCGACGTCGCCTTCGAGAAGCGCGGCGAGCTGCGGCGTGAGCTGCAGGCGCTGGTCGGGGCATGGCACCACCGCACGGGTGCTCCGCACGGGGTCACCCACAGCCGGCTGCGCGCCCAGTGCGGTGGGCCGCCGGCAGCGCAGGCCTCGTCGGCCGAGCTGCAGCAGCGCATCGACGCGCTGCGGACCTGGGCCCTCAAGGCGTCCGGCTAGGCTTCGCGTCCGTTCCGTCCCCGCGCGGCGGTGCTTTCTCCACCGTCTGAGGCGAACTGGCCGGTCTTACGGTGGAGAAGTCACCGCTCTGCGGCATTCCTTGGAGGATCCACCGCCCGGACGGGGGCTAGGCTCGCGCGGTGACCTCATCCATGGCGCTGCGCACGCGCGTCTTCAGCCGTCTGCTCAAGCTGTCCGAGAAGGGGATCGAGGAGGTTGTCGACCTCCCGGCCCACCGGGCCAAGCGCGCGAAGCTGCAACGGTCGGCCGTCGGCGGTGTGATCTTCGGGCGTGTCGACGCGGGGGCCGTGCAGGACGAGATCGTCGTCGGCAATGGTTCGCGCGCGCTGGTGCACCGTCCGAAGGACGCGATCGGGCCTCTGCCGGTCGTCGTCAACTTCCACGGTGGGGGCTGGGTGCAGGGCAATCCTGAGCAGTCGGCCTGGCTGTCGAGCCGCATCGCGGTGCGCAACCGGGTCGTGGTCGTGACGCCGAGCTACCGGCTGGCACCCGAGCACCCCTTCCCGGCAGGCGTCGACGACGCCCGCGACGCCGTGGCGTGGGTCGTCGAGCACGCCGACGAGCTCGGCATCGCCCCCGAGCGCCTCGCCGTGATGGGCGACAGCGCGGGCGGCAATCTCGCCGCGGTCGTGTCGCTGCTGGCCCGTGACGCCGGCGGTCCGGCGATCCGTGCCCAGGTGCTGATCTACCCGGGCGTCGAGATGTACGACCGGTGGCCGTCCGAGGACCTCTACGCTGATGCGCCCGTGCTGACCTCGGCCAACATGCGCGCCTTCGTGCGGCTGTACCTCGGCGACCAGCACGGCACCGAGGACGTCCGGGCGTCGCCGATCCGGGCCGCGTCGCACGCCGACCTGCCGAAGGCCTTCATCCTGACCGCCGAGCTCGACCCGCTGCGCGACAACGGCACGCACTACCGCGACGCGCTGGTCGAGGCCGGCGTGCCGGTGCGCTACGTCGAGTACGACGGCGCGATCCACGGCTTCATGAGCCTGCCGGGCGTCGTGCCGGTGGCGGGCCGGGCGCTCGACGACATCGTCGACTTCTTGCGCGAGGTGCTCTGACCAGCACCGCCCGAACCATTGTGACAGCGACACTGTCACGGTAGTGTCCGGCCATGAGGCGACATCACTGGCAGCAGCAGATCGCTCGGCTCGACCCCGAGACCGACCACGAGCAGATCGTGCGCATCACGTCGATGCACGAGTTCCCGTGGGACTCCCAGCAGGCCCTGAGCTTCGCGCTGTTCCGCACGTACGCCGTCCCGACGGTCGGCCGGCTGCTGTTCGACACGGGTGAGTTCACCGGCTCGGTGCAGAAGCGGCACGACGACACCGTGCTGGTGCTGGAGACGATCGCCGAGAAGGGCCTGGAGTCACCCGACGGCCGGGCCGGGGTGCGCCGCATGAACCAGATGCACGGCAGCTACGACATCAGCAACGACGACATGCGCTACGTGCTCGCGACGTTCGTCGTCACTCCCGTGCGGTGGATCGAGCGCTACGGCTGGCGGTCGCTCCTCGAGGCCGAGAGGACCGCCGTCGTCCGCTACTACCAGCGACTCGGACGCCTCATGGGCATCCAGGACGTGCCGGACGACTTCGAGGGGTTCTCCGACCTGATGGACGCCTACGAGCGCGAGACCTACGTGTTCGACGCGAAGGCCAGGGCCGTCGCCGACTCGACGCTCGACCTGTTCGTGACGTTCTACCCGCGTCCCCTGCACCGCGTCATGCGCCGGTTCGCGATCGCGCTGCTCGACGACCACCTGCGCGCGACGTTCGAGTACCCGCGTCCGTCGCGCCTCATGTCGCGGCTCGCCCACGGCTCCCTCGCGGCACGCGGCCGGGTCATCCGCTTCTTCCCGCCCCGCCGCAACGCCTCGCTGCTGAGCGACACGCACCGCGTCAGGTCGTACCCCGGCGGGTTCATGGTCGAGCGGCTCGGCACGTTCCCGGCGACGATGCCGGTCGACGACGCCGAGCCGGGACGCGTCTAGCGGAACCGGGTTGCGGTCCTCGCGAGGCACCGCACGATGGAGGGGTCCCCATCTCCAGGAGCCCCCGTGAAGCGCACCACTCCCGTCCTCGCCCTCGGCCTCGCCGCCGCCCTCGCCCTGTCCGTGGGCGGTGCGCCGGCCCAGGCCGCACCGTCCGACCGCTCGTCGTCGACGCCCGACCGCATCGAGCTGCCCGACGGCTGGCTGCCCGAGGGCATCACGACCGACGGCACGAGCCTGTTCTCGGGCTCCCGGGCCGACGGAGCCATCCAGAAGATCACCCTCCGCACCGGCAAGCGACGGACGTTCGCGGGATCGCCGGGCCGCATCGCCGTCGGCCTCGACCACGACACCCGGCGCGACGTCCTGTGGGTCGCCGGGGGAGCGGGCAAGGAGCTGCGCGCCCAGGACGCCGACACGGGCAAGCTGCTGCGCACCTACAGGTTCCCGAGCGAGGGCGACCGCTTCGTCAACGACGTCGTGGTGACCCCGACCGCGGTGTACGCGACCGACTCCCTGAGCCGTGAGCTGCTGGTCGTCCCGCTCTCGACCCGCACCACGAGGCTGCCCGCCGCGTGGCGCGCCACGACGCGGTCGCTGAAGGGCGACCTGCGACTCGCCGAGGGCAACAACCTCAACGGCATCGCCAGCGTCCGGGGCACCCTCGTGGCGGTGCAGAGCAACACCGGCCGCCTGTTCACGATCGACCCGCGGTCGGGACGGACGACCAGGGTCCGCACCGGCGGCACGACGTTCGTCAACGGCGACGGCCTCGAGCCCGGGCCCGGCAACACGCTGTACGTCGTCCAGAACCGCGACAACCGCATCCGGGTCCTGTCGGTCGGTGCGAAGGCGCGCTCGGCCCGGGTCGTCGACACGATCGGTCGCCGCGACTTCGCGTCGGACGTCGACGTGCCCTCGACCGTCGCGCTCGTGAAGGGCTCGCTGTTCGCGGTCAACGCCCGCTTCGGCACCCCCGCGCCCCAGACGGCGACCTACTGGATCACCCGCGCACCAGCGCGCTGAGGCATCCGAACGGTGCGGGCGGGGAAGGTTCCGGGCCGCGAGGGCGTTGAACCCCGTGTGAGGCTCTCCGTGCTCGATCTCGTCCCCGTCCGCACCGACCAGACCACGAGCGACGCCGTGGCGTCGACGATCTCGCTCGCGCAGGTCGCCGACCGGTCCGGTTTCACCCGTTTCTGGGTGGCCGAGCACCACAACATGCCGGCCGTCGCCGCCACCTCTCCGCCGGTGCTGATCGGCATCCTCGGCGCGCACACCGACCGCATCCGGCTCGGCTCCGGTGGCGTCATGCTGCCCAACCACGCGCCGCTCGCCGTCGCCGAGCAGTTCGCGCTGCTGGAGGCTGCCACGCCCGGCCGCATCGATCTCGGCATCGGCCGCGCACCGGGCTCCGACCCCGTCACGTCGATGGCCCTGCGCGGTGCCGCGGGCCGCGACGACACCGACATCGAGCAGTTCCCGCAGTACCTCGACGACGTCGTGGCGCTGATGGGCACCAAGGGCGTGCGCGTCGCCGTGCCGCGACAGGACTACGTCCTCAAGGCGACGCCCGCCGCGGCCTCGGAGCCGCGCATGTGGCTGCTCGGCTCGTCGATGTACTCCGCCCACCTGGCCGCGGCCAAGGGGCTGCCCTACGTCTTCGCGCACCACTTCTCGGGGCACGGGACGGCCGAGGCGCTCGCGGTCTACCGCCGCGAGTTCCAGCCGAGCGACCTCGCGCCCGAGCCCGTCACGTTCCTGACGGTCAACGCGGCGGTGGCCGACACCGACGAGGAGGCGCGGGCGCTCGCCCTGCCCAACATGCACATGATGTCGCGGCTGCGCACCGGCCAGCCGCTGACCGCTCTCGAGCTCGTCGAGGACGCCCAGGGCGTCCCGGCGCAGCACCCGCAGGTGCAGGCGATCATCGACGACGCGTACGGCCGCGCCGTCGTCGGCACACCGGCCGGTGCCGCCGCGCAGCTGCGCGACCTGGCCGAGCAGTTCGGCGTCGACGAGGTCATGGTCAACCCCATCGCGTCGGCGCACCGCGGCACCGACCCGCGCACGGCCCCGGGCCGCGAGCGGACGCTCGAGCTGCTGGCCAAGGAGCTGCTGTGACGGTGCCGCGGGGCTGATCGCCCGCACACCGGCGAGTTCTCCGGCACGTCGACGCCCGTTCACCCGACGGTGGACGGGCGTTGTCGTGCGCCCGACAGGGTCTGACCCATGTCACGAACCCCCCTGCCCGCGCGCCCGTCGCGCCTCGCACTCGTCGTGCGGTCCATCGGCCGTCCCGCCCTCGTCGGCGTGGCCGCCGGGGCACTCGCCGCAGCCGTCCTGCCGGCCACCGGTGCCACCGCCGCCCCGTCGGACGCCGCGGCGGGCCAGTCGTTCCACCGCACGGCCACCTACCCGGTCTACAAGAACCTGCCCAAGGACGTCGCCGCCTCGTCCGCGACGGTCGCCGAGATCTCCGACGTGTCGAAGGACGGCCGCACGCTGGTCTACACCGACGCGCTCGGCAAGCGCATCGGCTTCCTCGACATCACCGACCCGAAGGCACCCGTGGGAGCGGGCAGCCTCTCGCTGGCCAAGCTCGGCGACACCGATGACCAGCCCACGTCGGTCGCCGTGGTCGGCACGTACGTCCTCGTGGTGGTCGACACGAGCGAGAGCTTCGCGAAGCCGTCCGGACGCCTCGACGTCGTCCGCCTCTCGGACTCCAAGCGCATCCGCAGCATCGAGCTGGACGGCCAGCCCGACTCGATCGACATCAGCGCCGACGAGTCGTACGCCGCGATCGCGATCGAGAACCAGCGCGACGAGGAGCTCGCGCCCTCGGGCAAGGCCAAGGGCGACCTTCCGCAGCTGCCCGCCGGTTTCGTGCAGGTCGTCGACCTCGCCGGTGCGTCTCCCGCCGACTGGGTCGCGCACAGGATCGACTTGGTCAACGACGACGGCTCGGCGTTGCCGTCGTTCGTCGACGCCAAGATCGTCGAGCCGACCGACCCCGAGCCTGAGTACGTCTCGATCAACAGCAAGAACAAGCTGGCGCTGACGCTGCAGGAGAACAACGGCATCGTCGTGATCGACCTGGCGACCCGCGCGATCGAGAAGGTGTTCTCGGCCGGCGCGGTCACGGCCAGCGGATTCGATACCAAGAAGGACGGCAAGATCTCGCTGACCGACTCGCTGACGAACGTCGTCCGGGAGCCCGACGCGATCGGCTGGGTCGACGACACGCACGTCGCCACGGCGAACGAGGGCGACTGGAAGGGTGGCTCGCGTGGCTGGTCGGTGTTCGACGCGACCGACGGCTCGGTCGTCTGGGACGCCGGCAGCAGCTTCGAGAAGATCGCCGTCAAGCACGGCCTCTACAACGACGACCGGGCCGGCAAGAAGGGTCCGGAGCCCGAGGGACTGTCGATCGCGACCGTCGGGGGCACGAAGTACGCGTTCGTGGGCTCCGAGCGCAGCAACTTCGTCGCGGTCTACGACATCTCCGATGCGTCCGCGCCGGTGTTCCGGCAGATCCTGCCCGCCACGAACGGGCCCGAGGGCATCCTGCCGATCCCCGGCCGCGACCTGCTGGCGGTCTCGAGCGAGACCGACACGGCGGCCACCAACGTGCGCGCCAGCGTCAGCCTCTACCAGCTGGGCGACGGACCCGACACGTTCCCGTCGATCGTCTCGGACGACGTCGCCGGCAACCCGATCGGCTGGAGCGCGCTGGGTGCCCTGAGTGCCAAGCCCGGCGACGCGAGCACGATCTACGCGGCGTCCGACTCGGTGCTCAAGCCGGGCCAGATCTTCACGGTCGACGTCGCCGCGACGCCCGCACGCATCACCCGGGCGCTGCCCGTCACGAAGGACGGTGTGGGCGTCGACCTCGACATCGAGGGGATCTTCGCCCGCCCCCAGGGCGGCTTCTGGCTCGCCAACGAGGGCGCGACCGGTGCCGGCAACGTGCTGCACCGCACCGACGCCGACGGGGCCGTGCAGGAGACCGTCACGCTGCCGACGAGCATCACGTCGCACATCAAGAACTGGGGCCTCGAGGGCATCACGGCCACCAACGACGCGAAGGGCGAGCACGTGTTCGTCGCCCTGCAGCGTCAGCTGTGGACCGACGTCAACGACCAGACCGAGACGGTCGACGGCGACAACGTCGTCCGCATCGGACGCTACGACGTGAGCGACAAGAGCTGGCACTGGTTCGGGTACCAGCTCGAGAACCCGCAGCGCGACGGCAGCGACTGGGTCGGCCTGTCGGAGATCACGGCGGTCGACGACGACACCCTCGCGGTCATCGAGCGCGACAAGCTCAACGGGCCGAACGCCCGCAACAAGCGCATCTACACCGTCGACCTCCCGTCGACGGACCCGAAGAACGGCGAGCTGCCGGTCCTGGACAAGAAGCTCGCGATCGACGTGCTCCCGGCGCTGCGGGCGACCAACGGCTGGACGCAGGAGAAGCTCGAGGGCTTCACGATCGCTGCGGACGGTGCCCTCTACGCCGTCACCGACAACGACGGCCTGAAGGACGCGACGGGCGAGACGGACTTCCTGCGACTCGGACGGGCCGTCGACGCCTTCGGCGACCAGCTGCGCGGCACCACGACGCTGTCGCTGTCGTCGCCGTCCACGGCATACGGCCAGAAGCCGACCGTGACGGTGGCGGTCTCGGGCGCGAAGGGCATCGTGCCCTCGGGGCCCGTGACGATCAAGGACGGCAGCACCGTGGTCGGACGTGGCACGGTGCAGGACGGCACCGCCCAGGTGACGCTGTCGGGCCTGCGGGTCGGGTCGCTGACCCTCGTCGCGGAGTACGCGGGCGGCCCGCGGACGCCGGCCAGCGCCAGTGCGCCGGTGAGCCTCACGGTCGCCAAGGGGGCCACGTCGACCCGGCTGTCGGTCGCCAAGCGCTCGGCTCGCAAGGGCTCGAAGGTGACGGCGAAGGTCACAGTCACCGGCACGGGGTTCACCCCGACCGGTCGCGTGCAGATCAAGGACGGCAACAAGGTCGTCAAGACGCTGACGGTCAGCGGGGCGACCCGCACCGTGTCGGTCAAGCTCACGTCGACGGGTCGCCGTGCCCTGCGCGCGGTCTACGTCGGATCGGCGACCGCGGCCCCGTCCACGTCCGCGATCGACCGGGTGCGCGTGCGCCGCTAGAACCAGGTGCTGAGGAACGGCTCGACCGGCGAGTGGAACAGCCGGTCGAGCCGTTCTGCGTCGCCCGTGACCGCCCCGGTCGCGACGAGGGTGCGCGCCGGCACCCCGCCGAGCAGCAGCGAACCGAGGGCGTTGACCGTCATCGTGGCGTCAGGCACGTCGCCGTTCGGCGCGACGGTGCATCCGCCGGATTCGTCGGTCGTCACCCCGAACGTGCCGTCGGCGTGCCCGAGCGGGTCGTCGACGCGCAGGACGATGTGGTCGGCGACCGAGTACGAGCGCGCCGTCAGCGCCGCGGGCACGTCGAGGATGCGCAGCCACAGGTGGTCTCGCTCGTCGACGTGGACGGCGCGGAAGTCGTCGATCATCCAGCGCAGCGGTTCGTCGACGGGGCGAAGATGGGCCTTGACCGTCGAGACGAGGTCCGTCTCGAGCACGAACCGCCACAGGGCGGCGTAGGCCTCGGGCGTCGCGGCGACCATGGTGTCGACCACGAGAGTGTGGTCGGTGACGTCGGCGGCATCCTCCTCGAGGTGGAAGGCCGCGAAGCCCTGAGGCGCGCCGTGCTGGTCGTCGAAGCGCACGAGCCGCAGCTTCTTGGCCGACTCGTCGTCGCCGACGCCCAGCCCGATGCGTCGCAGCCACAGGTGGCTCGCGTCGGGGGTCGCGACGTCGCCCGGCGTGGCCCGGAACGTCCGATCCGCGATCGCGTGACCGACGTGCCGCAGCTGCTCGGGCGTCACGTGGTGCACCCGGCCGGATGTCTCGGCGCCGGTCCAGCGCACCCGGCGGGTCGAGATCGTGAGGTCACGGGCGAAGGCCGCGGGGGAGAAGCCGAATCGGGGGTAGATCGTCGACTCCGAGACCGTCAGCATCGCCACCGGCAGGCCGAGGGCCACCGCGGTGCGCAGCTCGGCCTCGATCATGGCCCGGGCGATGCCGCGACGCCGGTGGGTCTGCGAGACCGTCACGCCGCTGATGGCCCACGCGGTGCGCGTCCGACCTCCGGGGAGGCTCAGGTCGGCGGGCCAGCAGTGCGTCGTGGCGACGGGCTGCTCGGGCTGCGCGGCCGTCGTGTCGTAGACGCCGACGAGACGGTCGTCCTGCACACGGGCCCGGCGCTGCTCGGTCTGCTCGGCCGGTGAGCTGGACCCGAGAAACCCCCGGTCGACCGCGTCCGACCACGTGCGGAAGTCGTCCGGACTCGACGTGTCGACGATGCGCAGCGTGAGACCGTCGGTCGCCAGGCGCGCGCGTGAGGTCTCGTCGATCGGCAGGTCGAGGTGCGGGGTGGTCACCGATCCAACGTACGACGACTCAGCGGACGACGGCCACGCCGGCGTCCGACCACTCCCGGCGGACGAGGGCGAGCTGGTCGGGCGAGACCGCGGCCGTCAGGCCCTCGAGCACCCGCACCGTGAAGCCCTCGCGGGCGGCGTCGAGGGCCGTGGCCCGGACGCAGTGGTCGGTCGCGATGCCGCAGACGTCGACGGCGTCCACCCCTGCCGCGCGCAGCCAGTCGGCCAGCCGCGCGCCCGACGCCGAAGCCCCCTCGAAGCCCGAGTAGGCCGCCTCGTACTCGCCCTTGAAGAAGGTCTCGGCGAACATGCCGGGCTCCAGGGGAGCGTGCAGCTGCTCGCCGTCGGTGCCGACGACGCAGTGCCGCGGCCACGAGTCGACGAAGTCGGGCGTCTCGGAGAAGTGGCTGCCGGGGTCGATGTGGTGGTCGCGGGTCGCGACGACCGTCTCGTAGGTGCCCGAGGCGATGAGCTCGGCGACGTCGGCGGCGACCTGCGCGCCGCCCGTGACGGCCAGCGAGCCGCCCTCGCAGAAGTCGTTCTGCACGTCGACGACGATGAGTGCGGTGGTCATGGGGTCTCCTGCTCGTAGACCGTGTCGAGGACGGGATCGCCCTTCGACAGCTGGCGCGCGGCGGCCGGCAGCTCGGCGAGGGCCGACTGCAGCCGGGCGCGGGCGGCCTCGAGCGTGTCGTGGTGGACGCGCTCGCCGTCGCGCACCAGCTCGACCAGCAACGGGCGGTCGTCCGAGTCGGAGTGGGGGGCCGATCCGATGCCGATGACCTCAGCCTGGGCGCGTCCGTGGACGTCGAGCCGGCGCACCGCGTGCTTGCGGCCGCCCACCGACACCTTGTCGGCGCTCTTCTTGGCGACCGACACCATCGTGCCGTCGTCATCGGCCCGCGACACGAGCTTGTAGACGAAGCCGCTGGTGGGCACGCCCGATCCCGTGACCAGCGACGTGCCGACGCCGTAGCCGTCGACGGGCGCCACCGCGAGCGCCGCGATCGCGTGCTCGTCGAGATCGCTCGTGACGGTGATGCGCGTCGACGTGGCACCGAGGTCGTCGAGCTGCTGGCGGACCGACCGCGCCAGCGACACGAGATCGCCGGAGTCGAGTCGCACGCCGCCCAGCTCGGGGCCGGCGAGGTCGACCGCGGTGCGGATCGCCTCGGGGATGTCGTACGTGTCGACCAGCAGCGTCGTGCCGGGTCCGAGCGACGCGATCTGCGCCTCGAACGCAGCGCGCTCGGTGTCGTGCAGCAGCGTGAACGAGTGGGCGCTCGTGCCGGTCGTCGGGATGCCGTGCGTGCGCCCGGCCTCCAGGTTGGAGGTGGCCGAGAATCCCGCGACGTAGGCGGCGCGGGCTGCGGCCACGGCGGACGCCTCGTGGGTGCGGCGCGAGCCCATCTCGATGCACGGCCGGTCTCCCGCGGCGGTGACCATGCGCGAGGCGGCGGTGGCGATCGCCGAGTCGTGGTTGAGGATCGAGAGCAGCACCGTCTCGAGCACGACGCACTCCGCGAACGTCCCCTCGACGACCACGACGGGCGACTGCGGGAAGTAGATCTCGCCGTCGGGGTAGCCCCAGATGCTGCCGGAGAACCGGAAGTCGGCCAGCCAGGCGAGGGTCTCGGCGTCGACGACGTCGGCGTCGCGGAGCCAGGCCAGCTCGTCCTCGCCGAATCGGAAGTCGGCCACCGCGTCGAGGGCCCGCCCGATGCCGGCGACGACACCGTAGCGGCGTCCGCCCGACAGTCGGCGCGCGAACAGCTCGAACACCGAGTGACGATCGGCGGTGCCGGCGCGCAACGTCGCCTGCAGCATCGTGAGCTCGTAGCGGTCGGTCAGCAGCGCGGTGCTCCGGGTGGCAGTCACCCGTCCAGCCTAGGTGTTCATGTCGGCCTCGGCCGGGGACGGGGCGCGGCCGTTGGCGACGTCAGGCACCTGCGTCACAATGGAGTCGTGAGCACCCCGACCCCCGTCGAGATCGCCGAGCCCGACGTCTCCAGCGTCGTCGAGCTCGAGGACCCGTGGGTCACGATCGTCTGGAACGACCCCGTCAACCTGATGTCGTACGTCGCCTACGTGTTCCGCAACTACTTCGGCTACACCGACGAGAAGGCGCACGAGCTGATGCTGCAGGTGCACGAGGACGGCAAGGCCGTCGTCTCCAGCGGACGGCGCGAGCAGATGGAACGTCACGTGCAGGCGATGCACGAGTACGGCCTCTGGGCGACCCTCGAACGGCAGGACGCCTAGTGAAGCCCTTCAAGAAGCGGCGGCGTGGGGGCATCTCGGCGACGTTCGAGGTGGGGGAGGCGCACCTGCTGGCCAATCTCGCCGGTCAGGTCGTCGAGCTGCTGCGCGACCGCAACGGCGCCGAGGAGTCCGACGCCGATCCGCTCGCCGCACAGCTCGGCATGGGCGGTCCGTCGCTGCCCCCCGAGGACCCGGTGCTCCAGCGGCTGCTCCCCGATGCGTACCGCGACGATCCCGAGGACGCGGGTGAGTTCCGCCGGTTCACGGAGCGCTCGCTGACGTCCGCCAAGGTGCTCAACGCCGAGACGCTGATCGGGTCGCTCGTCGACGGCGGCCTGACCTTCGGCGACCTGCCGGACGACCTGATGGGCGGCGACGGCGACCCCGTCGAGGTCGAGCTCGACGCCGACGAGGTGCAGGCGTGGCTGCGGGCGCTCACCGATGTGCGGCTGTCGCTGGCGGTGCGGCTCGGCATCGAGACCGACGAGGACACGTTCCTCGTCAGCCAGTCCGAGGACGACGCGATCGCGGCGATGTCCGACATCTTCGACTGGCTCGGCTACGTGCAGGAGACCCTGGTCGCCGCTCTCGACTGAGGTCGTCGGGACGCCCGTGTCTCACGGGACGGGGCGCGCAGGGGCGAGGCCGCATCAGGCCGATAAACTCGGGGCGTGTTGACCATCGACCGGGCCACGCATGACGCGATCATCGCCCATGCCCGCCGTGACCATCCCGACGAGGCCTGCGGCGTCGTCGCGGGACCCATCGGCTCCGACGCCCCGGCGCGCCTCGTCCCGATGCTCAACGCGGCGATGTCGCCGACGTTCTACGAGTTCGACTCCGGCGACCTCCTGAAGCTCTACCGCGACATGGACGACCGCGACGAGGAGCCCGTCGTGATCTACCACTCACACACCTCCACCGAGGCGTATCCGTCGCGCACCGACATCAACCTGGCGGGCGAGCCGGGTGCTCACTACGTGCTCGTCTCGACTCGCGACGGGGCGCACGAGAGCGGCCCCGTCGACTTCCGGTCGTACCGGATCGTCGACGGCGAGGTCACCGAGGAAGAAGTTCGGGTCGTCGAGAGTTATGCAGACGGCACCGGCACCCCCACCGTCGACCCAGTCACCGTCGACCCAGTCACCGTCGACCCAGTCACCCAAGAGAAGGCAGAACACTGATGGCCATCGAGGTCCGCATCCCCACCATCCTGCGCACGTACACGGGCGGTGAGCGCGTCGTCGAGGGCACCGGGTCGACGGTCACCGAGGTGATCGACCAGCTCGAGGCCGATCACGCCGGCATCAAGGAGCGCCTGATCGAGAACGGCGAGGCCCGCCGCTTCGTCAACATCTACGTCAACGACGAGGACATCCGGTTCACCGGCAACCTCCAGACGCCGGTCGCCGACGGCGACACCGTCGTCATCCTGCCGGCCGTCGCCGGCGGCTCCGCAGCGGTCTGATCGGACGCCCGTGCGCTTCGACTCCCTGATCGACTCGGTCGGCCGGACGCCCCTCGTGGGCCTGCCGACCCTGTCGCCGTCCCCGGACGTCCGGCTGTGGGCCAAGCTCGAGGACCAGAACCCGACGGGCTCGATCAAGGACCGCGCGGCGCTGAGCATGATCCTGCGCGCCGAGAAGGAGGGCCGCTTGCAGCCGGGTGCGACGATCCTCGAGCCCACGAGCGGCAACACCGGCATCTCGCTGGCGATGGTGGCTCGCCAGCGCGGCTACCGCATCATCTGCGTCATGCCCGAGAACACGTCGATCGAGCGCACGCAGCTGCTGACGATGTGGGGCGCGGAGATCATCCCGTCGCCGGCGGCGGGCGGTTCCAACGAGGCCGTGCGCGTCGCCAAGGGGCTCGCGGCCGAGCACCCCGACTGGGTCATGCTCTACCAGTACGGCAACCCCGCCAACGCCGATGCGCACTACGAGGGCACGGGCCCCGAGATCCTCGCCGACCTGCCCGAGGTGACGCACTTCGTCGCCGGGCTCGGCACGACCGGCACGCTCATGGGGGCCGGACGCTTCTTCCGCGAGCACAAGCCCGAGGTGCGCATCGTGGCCGCCGAGCCACGATACGGCGAGCTGGTCTATGGCCTGCGCAACCTTGACGAGGGCTTCATCCCCGAGCTGTACGACGCGTCGATGATCGACTCGAGGTTCTCGGTCGGTCCGCGTGACGCGGTGCGCCGGGTGCGCGAGCTGGTCGAGCAGGAGGGCATCTTCGCCGGCATCTCGACGGGTGCGATCCTGCACGCCGCGCTCGCCCAGGCCGCCAAGTGCGTCAAGGACGGCGAGAAGGCCGACATCGTCTTCATCGTCTGCGACGGCGGCTGGAAGTACCTCTCCACGGGTGCGTACGAGGGCACGCTCGACGAGGCCGAGGACAAGCTCGACGGCCAGCTCTGGGCGTAGCGGTCCGCGTAGGGTCGACACATGTCCATCCGTCTGGCCTCGCTCGACGACGCCCCCGCGATCGCCTCGCTGCTGACGGCCAACCGTGACTTCCTCGCGCCATGGGAGCCGTTGCGCGACGAGAGCTGGTTCACGGCGGATGGCCAGCGCGCAGCGATCGCCGCGGTACTGGCCCATCACGAGGCCGGGACGTCCGCGCCGTACGTCGTCCTCGACGATGACGATGCCGTCGTCGGCCGGATGACGTTGAGCGGCATCGTGCGGGGAGCGCTGCAGTCGGCGTCGCTCGGCTACTGGGTCGCCGAGCACGCCAACGGCCGTGGACTGGCGACGGCCGCGGTGCGCGACATCGTGCGCAGCGCCTTCGACGACCTCGGGCTGCACCGCGTCCAGGCCGACACCCTGCTGCACAACGTCGCGTCGCAGCGGGTGTTGGGGCGGGTCGGGTTCATCCAGTACGGCGTCGCGCCGTCGTACCTGCGCATCGCGGGTCGCTGGCAGGACTGCGCGATGTGGCAGCTGCTGGCCGACGAGTGAAGCGTCTTCGCGCTCAACCCGCCCGGTCCATGACGCCCGCGCGGTGCTTCATCCACGGCATCCCGTGACGATCGAGAGCGGTGAGGAAAGACGCGGCGACGGTCGCGACGTCCGTCGCCGGATCGACGGTCCACCAGTCGTCGACGTCGTGCACAGATGCCAGCATCCCCAGCCGAACTTGTGCGGAGGCCCGTTCATCCTCGGCTCCCGGCTGAGGGCACAGCGACGCGATCGTCGGCGCGGTGCCCGAATGGTGCCAGGTCGAGCGCGAGACCACGAGAAGGTTCGCAGTGAACCGGACGTGGTACCGGTCGCTGAAGGCCGATTTCTGCAGCTCCAGCAGCGACCAGGTGGTCGCTGACGGCAGGACGTACCGTCCGGCAGATCCCTTGAAGCCTCGCTGGCGCAGCGCAGGACTCAGGTGCCCGTTGACGAGCTCCCTGTAATGATCCTGCATCGACGCCCCTGCCATCGGCCTCCTCGTCCATACTGAACCATGGCATGGCTCAAGCGGTGGCATCCGAGAAACATCAGTAACACCACGCTCGTGATCGTCATCGTCCTGATCATGGTCGTCGTCGCTGCTGTTCTCTTCGCGCTCTCGCCGGACGCCAGCGATTCATGCGACCAAGTCGGTCGACTTGCCTGCATCGATGGTGACTGAGCACCGTTCCACGATGCGACTTTCTGAGCTCCTGAGCCGATCGACCTATTGCCGCAGGTGTCCGAGGTCTCGTCCCGGCAGGACGGGTGGGGGAGTGGAGCGGTACTCGTGGCCGGTGGGGGTGCGCCAGGTGGTGATCTTGCCGTCGCCGGTGACCTGCCAGCCGGGCTGGTGCTTCAGGGTGTGGGAGCGCTTGCAGAGGCCTTGGCCGTTGTCGGCGGTGGTCTGGCCGCCGTGCTGGTAGTCGACGATGTGGTCGTCGTCGCGGATGCTGAGGTCGCATCCTGGTTGGCGGCAGCGGCGGTCGCGGGTGCGGATGTGGGCGCTGGTGGTGCGGTCGAAGCGGCGGCGGCGTGACTCCCGGACGAGCAGGCTGCCGTCGACGGGGTCGATGAGGAGTCGCCGCACGGACGCGGTGCGGGCTCGGGCGATGATCTCGTCGGCGACGTCGGGGCTGATGGGTCCGAAGCCGACGAGGTCGACGGGGGTGTCGCCGCCGGCGAGGAGCGTCTCGGCGTCGAGGACGAGCTGGATCTCGACGTCGGCTTCGTCGGCGTAGGCCAGTCCGGTGACCCTCTCGACCAGCGTCTGGCCCATGATGCGGCCGCGGGTGCGGGGGTCGCCGGTCGATCGTAGGCCGGTGGCCCAGTCGTCGAGGGTCTTGTAGGCGGCGAGGATCTCCTCGGCCGGGCCTCGCACGTGCAGTGTCGCGACGCCGTCGGATTCGGGGGTCATGGTGACGCGGGCGTCGGCGCGGTTGCGGCGGGCTCGTTCGTGCGCGGCTTCGGCGTCGAGGCCGATCACGATCCGGGCTGCGCACTGGCGGGCCTGGACGGTGGTCATCCCGGCGATCTTGGCGGCGATCTCTGCGTCGGCGACGATGCCGTCGTCGACGTGCAGGGACCGGGTCTCGATGGCCACGGCGCGGGCGGTGGCCTCGCTGATGATGCCGTCGCGGAACAGGGTGAACACCTGTGGCATCCGGGCCATGCCCATGGCGAGCTCGATCTGGTTGCCCGCGGCGGTGGGCCCGATCGTGCGGGCCATCGAGATCTCACCGATGACCGAGAGCACGGGGTCGCCTGATCCGGCCATCATGGCGAATCGTTCGTCGATCAGCGCGGCGATCTGCGTGGCCTGCTCGGCCTGTGCTGCGCGGATGATGCGGTCGAGCTCGCGGACCGCGTCGACGCGCGCCGCGCCGCACTCGTGGGCCGGCTCGCCGGAGAAGTCGAAACCACGCACGTGTGCCAGGACGGCGTCGGTGGGAGCGGTCTCGAACATGACTCCAACCTACGGGTCGCCACCGACACTTTTCTCCCGCGACCGGAGTGAATTCCACACCCCAACACGGAGCAGGTCAGGCACCCCAGTCAGCCGGTTTCGTGGCCTTGCCGTCGAGCCACAGCTCGTCCTTCTCGTCACCGTGCGGCCCCGGCCTGCCCACATGCTTCGGGTCGATCTTCGGGCCCTTCTTGATGACGTGCACGAGGGCCATGCCATGGCCGCGGCCCAGGCCGTAGTCGTCCTTGAGCCACTCGAGGATGACCCCGGCCTTGGTAGCGGGATCGTCGAAGCCCTTCGCATGAGCCTCCTCGACGAGCTGGCGGGGAGTGAGGCCGGTCTTGTCCTCGATCGTGTCGAGGTAGGCCTGGAACGACATGCGGACTCCTGTGTGCAGACGGGTCGGTCCATCAGTTGTATCGCGTGGCGGGGGAGTCCACTACCCTCATGGGCGTGAGCCAGATCGTGGTCTTCTCCGGAAGCGCGCACCGCCCCCTCGCCGAGAAGATCTGCTCCGAGCTCGGGCAGCCCCTCTCCGCGTCCGACACCATGCGGTTCAGCAACGACTGCCTGCAGGTGCAGCTGCTGGCCAACTGCCGCAAGAAGGACGTCTTCATCATCCAGCCGCTGGTCCCGCCGACGCAGGACCACCTGATGGAGCTGCTGCTGATGATCGACGCGGCGCGCGGTGCCAGTGCCGACTCGGTCACCGCGGTCATCCCGCACTACGCGTATGCCCGGTCCGACAAGAAGGACGCCTCGCGCATCTCGATCGGCGGACGTCTCGTGGCCGACATGCTGACGACCGCGGGGGCCGACCGCGTCGTCACGATGACGCTGCACGCCCCGCAGGTGCACGGCTTCTTCAGCGTCCCGGTCGATCACCTGACCGCGATCGGCGAGATCGCCGACCACTACCGCAGCCGCGACCTGTCGAACACCGTCGTGGTGTCGCCAGACCTCGGCAACGCCAAGACCGCCTCGCTGTTCGCCCGACTGCTCGGCGTTCCCGTCGCAGCCGGCAGCAAGCAGCGCCAGGCCGACGACAAGGTCGTCATCGACGCGATCGTCGGCGACGTCGCCGGCAAGAAGGCCATCGTGCTCGACGACGAGATCGCGACTGGCGGATCGATCATCGAGCTCATGAACAAGCTGCAGGAGGAGGGGTGCGCCGAGGCCTCGGTCGCGTGCACCCACGGCCTGTTCACGGGCAACGCCGTCGAGCGCCTGCGCACCCACCCCGCCATCACCGAGGTCGTCACGACCGACACCGTCCCGCCGCCAGCCGACTGGCCCGAGCTGCAGGTCCGCTCGGTGGCCGGACTGTTCGCCGAGGCGATCGCCCGCATCCACGCGGGGGAGTCGGTGTCGTCGCTGTTCGACGGCGTCGACCCCGCGCACGCGCCCCCGCAGCCCAAGCTCCCGCTCTGACCCCGACACCCGTGTGATCTGCGCGGGTTCACCACCACGTGCTCCGTCCCGCCACGTAGGGTCGTGCCTTGTGGACGCACCCATCGGCATCTTCGACTCAGGCTTCGGCGGCCTCACGGTGGCGCGTGCCGTCCTCGACCAGCTGCCGCACGAGCCGGTGCTCTACCTCGGCGACACCGCCCGGCAGCCGTATGGTCCCAAGCCGATCTCCGAGGTGCGCGAGTACGCCCTCGAGTGCCTCGACCACCTCGTGGCCCAGGGCGTCAAGGCCCTGGTCATCGCGTGCAACTCCGCGAGCGCCGCGGTGCTGCGCGACGCCCGCGAGCGGTACGACGTCCCGGTCGTCGAGGTCATCGTGCCGGCCACCCGTCGAGCCGTCAGCGCGACCCGCAACGGCGTCGTCGGCGTCATCTGCACCCAGGCGACGGCGACGTCCCGCGCGTACGACGACGCCTTCGCCGCGAACCCCGGCATCACGCTCCACACCCGGGCCTGTCCCGCCTTCGTCGACCTCGTCGAGCAGGGCGTCACGAGCGGCCCCGAGCTGCTGGCGGCCGCCGAGGAGTACCTCCGACCGCTGATCGACCTGCAGGTCGACACGCTGGTGCTCGGGTGCACGCACTACCCGCTGCTGACCGGCGTACTCTCCTACGTCATGGGTGACGGCGTCACGCTCGTGTCGAGCGCGGAGGAGACCGCGAAGGACGTCTACGGGCTCCTCGTGCGCGACGGCCTCGAGCGCGACCGCTCGCTGCCGGCACCGCGTCATCGCTTCCTGACGACGGGACGTCCCGACGAGTTCGCCCAGCTCGGACGCCGCTTCCTGGGGCCCGAGATCGTCTCGGCGGAGCAGTTCTCGTGGGTGGGGGCACTGTGAAGCTCACGGTCGTCGGCTGCGCCGGGTCGTTCGCCGGCCCCGACTCGTCCGCCAGCTGCTACCTCGTGGAGGCACCCTTCGAGGGTCGCACCTACCGACTGCTGATCGATCTCGGCAGCGGCGCGTTCGGCCCGCTGCAGCGGCACAGCACGATCCGCGACATCGACGCGATCGCGCTGTCGCACCTGCACGCCGATCACTGCTTCGACATGTCGGGCTTCTACGTCGTCAGCCGCTACCACCCCGAAGGCGCGTTCGACCAGATCCCCGTGCACGCTCCGGAGGGTGCCGGTGACTTCCTCGTCGCCGCCTACGGCGAGGAGGAGCGTGCCGGCATGGTCCAGCAGTTCGCGTTCGCGCCGTGGCAGGACGGCGGCACGGTGCAGCTCGGCCCGTTCACCGTGACGTCCGTGCTGGTCAACCACCCCGTGCCGGCCTATGCGATGCGCATCGCGACCGACACCCACGTGCTGGCCTACTCCGGCGACACGGGTCCGACCGATGCGCTCGACGATCTCGTCGACGGCGTCGACCTGTTCCTGTGCGAGGCGTCGTTCGTCGAGTCGGGCGACAACCCGCCCAACCTGCACCTGACGGGGGCCGAAGCCGGCCACTACGCGACGGTCGGGGCGGTCGGACGCCTGCTGGTCACGCACATCCCCACCTGGACCGACCGCGACGAGGTCGCGTCGGACGTCCGGACGACGTGGGACGGGCCGTTCGACATCGTCACGGCCGGGGCGACGTACGAGCTCTGAGCCGGCCGATAGGCTCGCGGCATGACCCGTGAAGACGGCCGCGCCGCCGACGAGCTCCGCCCCGTGACCATCACCCGCAACTGGCTCGACCACGCCCAGGGCTCCTGCCTGATCGAGTTCGGCAAGACCAAGGTGCTGTGCGCCGCGAGCGCCAGCGAGGGCGTGCCGCGCTGGCGCAAGGGATCGGGACTCGGCTGGGTCACAGCCGAGTACGCGATGCTGCCGCAGGCGACGCACGACCGCTCGGCCCGTGAGTCCGTCAAGGGACGCATCGGTGGCCGCACGCACGAGATCTCGCGTCTGGTGGGCCGTTCGCTGCGCATGGCGATCGACTACAAGGCGCTCGGCGAGAACACCATCACGATCGACTGCGACGTGCTGCAGGCCGATGGCGGCACCCGCACCGCCGCGATCACGGGCGCCTACGTGGCCCTGCACGACGCGGTCGAGCACCTGCGCGCCAAGGGCGCCCTGGTGGGTGAGCCGCTCGTCGAGTCGGTCGCCGCGATCAGCGTCGGCATCATCGACGGCGTGCCGCTGCTCGACCTGCCCTACGTCGAGGACGTCCGCGCCGAGACCGACATGAACGTCGTCATGACCGGCTCGGGCAAGTTCGTCGAGGTGCAGGGCACCGCCGAGGGCGCGCCCTTCGACAAGGCCGAGCTCGACGCCCTGCTCGAGCTCGCCGCCAAGGGTTGCGTCGACCTGACCCGCCTGCAGACCGAGGCGCTGGGGCTGTGACGGCAGGCCCCCGCGTCGTCCTGGCGTCCAACAACGCCAAGAAGCTCGCCGAGCTGCGCCGCATCCTCGAGCCGCTCGTGCCGGGCGTCGAGGTGCTGGGGCTCGCCGACTTCCCGACGTACGACGAGCCGGCCGAGACCGAGCCGACGTTCGAGGGCAATGCCCTGATCAAGGCG
This sequence comes from Aeromicrobium fastidiosum, assembly GCF_017876595.1. Lineage (NCBI taxonomy): Bacteria > Bacillati > Actinomycetota > Actinomycetes > Propionibacteriales > Nocardioidaceae > Aeromicrobium > Aeromicrobium fastidiosum. The sequence goes on from NZ_JAGIOG010000001.1 coordinate 2,359,960, forward strand.
CGCGCGTGTCTCGCGGTGACGGGGCTGCCGTCGCTCGCCGACGACTCCGGGCTGTGCGTCGACGCCCTCAACGGCATGCCTGGCGTGCTGTCGGCCCGGTGGTCTGGCGTGCCCAAGAGCGAGGGCGGCGACGCGGCCAACAATCGGCTGCTGCTGAACCAGCTGTCCGAGGTGCCCGCCGAGCGGCGCACCGCGCAGTTCCGGTGCGTCATGGCGCTCTGCACCCCCGACGGCGGCGAGATCGTGCAGGCCGGCGAGATGCCCGGTCGGGTCCTGGCCGCCGAGCACGGCGGCGGAGGGTTCGGCTACGACCCGCTGTTCGCCGCCGACGGGTACGACGTGTCGACGGCCGAGCTGCCGCCGGCCGAGAAGGACTGCATCAGCCACCGCGGCAAGGCGCTCGTCGCGATGGCACCCGCGATCGTCGTTGCTCTGACCTGACGGACCGGGAGGCTAGCGCGGCAGCGCGGGCTGCTCGAGGGCCCTGATGACGCGTCGTGCGATCGCGAGGCTGCCGTCACGGTTGGGGTGCACCCCGTCGACGACGCGATCGGCGGTCAGGGCCCCGCGCATGCTGACGAACTGCAGGCCGTGCGTGCGGGCCTCGTCGCGGATGATGCCCGTGACCCGCACGCCCTCGGCGCGGTCGAGCGGCCCCCACGGGGGCGCCAGCACCACGATGCGGGTCGAGGTGGGCAGGTAGGTCGTGAGCACGCCCAGGTAGGTGCTGACGGCGTGCCGCAGCTCGGCGTCAGTCGACGGGACGAAGGTGCCGTCGACGCAGCGCGCCCAGTCGTTGCGCCCGCCCTCGACGATCAGGATCGACGGGGCGCGGCCCGTGAAGGCGTCCGGACGGTCGATGAAGCGGTTGCCGGTGCAGACGTGCCCGGGACGCAGGTAGCCCGAGCCCGACTGCGCGTAGGTGCGGACGTCGGCGTCGAAACGACGTCCGGTGACGCTCCACCAGCCCTGGTCGGGACTGCCGGGCTCGTCGTCGTAGCGGGCGGTGATCGAGTCGCCGACCACGACGATGCCGTGCGGCGCGAGCGTCGAGACGGGCCGCGAGCCGTTGCCCTGTGCGCCCTGCCAGGCCACGAAGGGGCCGATCGTCAAGGCGATCACGAGCGCGACGAGGAGCGATCTGCGAGCAGACCTGCGAGGTGTCGTCATGGTGCTTCTTTCCGTCCCGAGAGCAGCACCATACGTCCGCGGCCGGTCGGTTCCGCAGCGAACTCGCGATCGTGACCCAGATGTCGCACGAAATGGTCCGAACGGACTACGCGTACACCGCCGAGGCCGACCGGCAGGTCAGCCGGGCAGCGCGAAGCCCTGCTGCCGCCACGCCTCGAAGACCGCGACGGAGGCGGTGTTGGCGAGGTTCATGGAGCGCAGCCCCGGCAGCATCGGCAGACGGACGCGGGCCGTGACCCGGGAGTCGTCGAGCACCTCGGCGGGCAGGCCCGTCGGCTCGGCCCCGAACATCAGGACGTCGCCGGGTTCGTAGGCGATGTCGGTGTAGAGCTCGTCGCCCTTCGCGGTGAACGCGAAGACCCGGCACGGCGCGAGCGCTGCAAGAGCCGTGTCGAGATCGGGGTGCACCGTCATGACGGCGAGGTCGTGGTAGTCGAGCCCCGCACGTTTGAGCTTGGCCTCGCTCAGGTCGAAGCCCAGCGGCTCGACGAGGTGCAGCTCGGTGCCGGTGACGGCGGCCAGGCGGATCGCGGCACCGGTGTTGCCGGCGATGCGTGGCTCGTGGAACAGGATGCGGAACATCAGCGGTGCCTCCCGGTCGAGGGTGACAGGACGACGTGGACGACGAGCCCGGCGATCAGGGCCCAGAAGGCCGATCCGATGCCGAGCACCGTGATGCCCGACGCGGCGACGAGGAACGTGATGACCGCGGCCTCGCGTCCCGTCCGCTCCGACACCGCCCCCTCGAGGGCGGCGGCCAGGGTGCCGAGGAGTGCCAGACCGGCAACCGTCGCGATGACGCCGACGGGCGCGACGGCGACGAGCGCGGCCAGGGCGGCCGAGGCGATCGCGAGCACGACGTACGTCCAGCCGCCCGACTGCGCGGCGATCCAGCGCTTCTTCGGATCGGGACCCGCAGGCGGCCCGCCGGCGAGCGCCGCGCTGATCGCCGCCAGGTTGACGGTGTGCCCACCGGCACCGGCGCCCAGCATCGTCGCGACGCCCGAGGTGACGAGCGAGCTGCGCCACGGCACGTCGTAGCCGAGCGACTTCATGATCGCGAAGCCCGGCACGTTCTGCGACGCCATCGTCACGACGTACAGGGGCAGCGCGATGCCGATCAGCGCAGCCCAGCTCCACTCCGGCACCGTCAGCGACAGCCGCGGGACCAGGTCGCCGAGGGCGATCGTGGTGCCCATGCGGACCATGTCGACGCCGATCACGACGCCCGCGGCCACGAATGCCGCGGGGGCGGCCCAGCGCGGGAAGAACCGCACCCCCGCGAGCCACACGACGACGACCGGCAGGATGCCCCACGGATCGTCGGTCAGGGTCGTGATGGGTGCCAGGCACAGCTCGAGCAGGACGCCGGCCAGCATCGCCTGCGCGATGGGTGCCGGGATCAGACCGATGAGCCGTCCGAGTGCGGGCCACAGACCGGTCAGGACGTAGGCGGCACCCGCCGCGACGAAGGCACCCACCGCGACGGGCCAGCCTCCGTCGAGGGGAGCCGTCCCGGCGAGCAGCGCCGCGCCGGGCGTCGACCACGCCAGCACCAGTGGGATGCGGTGGCGGCGGCTGAGCCACACCATGCCGACCGCCTGCGTCAGGCACAGCGCCAGCAGGCCGGACGCCGCCTGGGCGGGGGTCGCGCCCACCGAGCGCAGCCCGGTCAGGACGACCGCGAAGGTGCTGGTGTAGCCGACCAGGACCGCGATGATGCCCGCGCTGATCGGCTGCTGCAAGCCGCCGGGTTCGTGGCCGCCGGCCGCCTGCTGCTCCATGACCTCACACCCTATGGCACCCCTGGCCCTAGACTCACCGACCATGGCCACTCCCCAGCGCGTCCACGTCGTCCACACGTTCACGTCCGATCCCGCGACGGTGGTCGCCAAGCTGTCCGAGCACGAGAACCTCGGCCCGGTCTTCGGTGCCAAGATCAGGCGCGTCCGCGACGGCGACACGTCGCGCAACGGCGTCGGCTCGACCCGCAGCCTCAAGATCGGCCCCCTGCCGGCGTTCCACGAGACCACGACGGTCGCCGAGGCACCGACTCTCATCGAGTACAAGATCACCAAGGGCAGCCCGCTGAAGGGTCACTGGGGACGTCAGATCCTGACCCCGACGGCCGACGGCGGCACGCAGCTCGACTACACGATCGGTTTCGACGTGGCGATCCCCGGTGCTGCCCCGGTCGTCGGCAAGGTGCTGCAGGTGGCCATCTCCAAGGGTCTGCCCAAGCTCACGCCGTAGCACCGGCTGTGCCGGGGGGCCGTCAGCCGCCGAGCAGCTCCCAGACCTCGGCGGTGCGTGCCTCGACGTCGCCGGGATGGATCTGCTGGAGGTTGCGTCCGCCGCGGGCGAACGTCTGGACGACCGCCGACGGGACGAGCGACGGGTCGACGGGCTCGACGGCCCAGTCGCACGCCCGGACGTCGACCAGGTCGACCGCGGCACCGTCGTCGTCGCGGTGCCACGGGCCGACGATGCGTCCGAGGTGCACCGCCCCGCCGGGGTGCCTGGTCCAGACAAAGGCACCGTCGGGGATCGCCGCGAACCGCTCGAGCCGGCGCTCCGCCCGCTCGTCGATCGCCTCGCCCACGCCGACGACGCCCGACCGCAGGGCCCACTCGACGGCTGTCGCGTGGTCGACGTCGTCGCGGCGCGACCGCAGGGGCGCGCGGTAGACGGCGTCGGCCATCAGCTCAGGATGCCGCCGAGGATGCCGCCGCCGACCGCCGCGGCCGCGACGTTGCCGCCGTTGCCCCCACCACCGCCCTGGTTGTAGGCCGGGCCCTCCGACGGCTGGACGACCACGAAGCCGGGGCCCTGGAACGCGTACTGGAAGGCCTCGCCCGAGCCGCCGCGCAGCGACGACCGCATCGTCATGCTGTTGTGGATCTGCGGCTGCAGGTTGGCCGACCAGCACACCGCCGCGTTGATGTCGACGTACGTGGGCTGCTGCGAGCAGTCGAGGATCATGGGGTCTCCGTCGGCCACCAGGGCGACCTGGCCAGTGCCGTTGACGACAGTGTTGAACAGGCCGCCCGCGGCCACGCCGACGCCCTTGACGCGCCGGATGTCGTGCTCGAGCGAGGCGTCGAACGCCAGCAGGTTGCGCCCGTTGATCGAGATGCCGTCGCCCTCGAGGTTGAGGATGAAGACGTTCTTGGCGGTGTCGGCGAAGAACACCTCACCCTGCCCGGCGACCGTCATCAGCGGGTTGTCCTCGCTCGTGACGACCTTCTTCATGAGCTTGCCGAGGCTGCCGGCCGCCTTGTGCTCGAACGTGACCTGCCCCTGGTAGGCGACCATGACGCCCTTGGTGGCGAGCACGGGAGCACCCAGCGTCACCTTGAGCATGCGGGGGTTCTGCAGCGTGAACCGCTCGGCGGTCTGCACCTCGAGGTTGGCCTGGGCGAAGAGATCGGACTTCATGGGCGTGCCTTTCTGGGCGTCGTGACCGGACAACGAACGGCGGCTCCACGAAGTGCCGCGCGCCGGCACCCCTATTGTTGGGCATCGAGCCGATGTGGTGGAACTGGTAGACACGCAGGATTTAGGTTCCTGTGTCCTCGGACGTGCAGGTTCAAGTCCTGTCATCGGCACTCAGGTCATCAGCGGTCGGCACACGAGCCGCTGGCGGGCCTCAGGCGGGTCCGTCGACCTGCATCTCGCCCATCAGGCCCCAGCCGTCGTCGGGCACCACGGTGTTGATGATCTGTGGGGTCGACGACAGCCACTGCGGCATCTCGGCCGTGGCCTTCTTGAAGTGATCGGACGACACGTGCGCCTCGGCGGCGTCGTCGTCGAACGCCTCCAGCACGACGTACTCGTTGGGGTCCTCGACGCTGCGCGACCACAGGAACCACCGGTTGCCGGGCTCGGCCCGGGTGGCCTCGGTGAACTCGCGGGTCAGCTCGGGGAACTGGTCGGCGTGCTCGGGCAGCACGTGGAAGCGCACGTTGATGATGATCATGACGTCATCGTCGCACCGGTCCCAGTGATGCGCTCGGCGCGATCGGGTGCGGCCATCAGCCGGTGCCGGATCCGGGATGGACGCGCCCCGACTCGTCGATCGTGTGGCCCTCCGCGAGCAGCAGCGGCGTCGCGACGTCCCGGTGCTGGCGGTAGAGGTGTCCGCTGGCGGGCAGCACCCGCCACCACGGCAGACCGGGCACGCGGCGCAGGACGTTCGCGACCGCCTGGCCGGCGCCGGGGTGGCCGGCCTCCAGGGCCACCTCGCCGTACGTCACGAGCTCGCCGGGCTCCAGCGCCGCGACGACGTCGACGACGTGCTGCTGGAACGGGCTGAGGTGCTCGGGTGGATCGGCGTGACCGCCGCCGGGGAGCGGGAGTACGGACTCGTCGCTGGTCATGCGACCAGTGAACCCGACGCTCGGTCGACGTGCCGGTGTGAGCCTTCTCGCGCGGACAACCGGGCGTCCGCCACCCACACTGGACGCATGATCACGTCGCGGCTGCCCAGGACGACCACGGTCTGGCGGCCGTTGCTCGTGCCGCTCGCGGTGCTGCTGACGTGGGACGTGGGCGTCACGATCGCCTTCAAGACCGGCGTCGTGGAGTTCCGCGGCATCGAGATCCAGTACACGCTCTACGGCACGGCGATCGCGCTGTTCCTCGGGTTCATGGTCAACGCCTCGTACGCACGCTGGTGGGAGGCGCGGACGCTGTGGGGCAGCATCGTCAACCACTCGCGCAACCTGGCGCGGCAGACCACGACGCTGCTCGACACCACGGTGCCCAGCGCGCGACCCGAGATCGTCGACCAGATGGTGCGCGCGCAGATCGCGTACGTCCAGGCGCTGCGCACCTCGCTGCGCGAGCAGCCCCTGCCGCCGGAGGTCGACGTCTACCTCGACGAGTCGGCCGTCGCCACGGTGCGCGCCGCGACCAACGCCCCGACCGCGGTGCTCTCGCACGCCGGACGGCTGCTGACCGAGGCGTACCGACGCGGCATGGTCAGCGACATCGCGCGCGTGCAGGTCGAGAGCACGTTGAGCGTCCTGACGGACTCGCAGGGCGGGCTCGAGCGCATCAAGAAGACCCCGCTGCCGGTGCAGTACCGGTTCCTGCCGTCGTTCTTCGCCCGGGCGTTCTGTGTCGTCCTGCCGTTCGCGGTCTACCAGGACCTGCAGTGGTGGACGCCGATCGGCTCGGGCCTCGTGGGCATGATGTTCCTGCTCGCGGTGCAGGTCGGGCGCGACCTGGCCGATCCGTTCCTCGACCGCGTGCACGACGTGCCGATGACCGCGATCTGCCGATCGATCGAGATCGACCTGCTCGAGATGATCGGCGCGGAGACGCCCGAGGCCGTGGCACCCGTCAACGAGGTGCTCTGGTGACGATGTGGCAGGTTGCATCCCGGTAGGCCGGGTACGCGCCGGCCATGACCGACACCCACCGCTTCGAGTTCGACTGGCAGCCGAGCTATCGGCACGCCGCACGGCTGTTCGGCGTGACGCCGCGGCGGGCGTGGGTGAAGGTGGGCGACGGACGGCTGATCGTCCGCTTCGGCGGGTGGACGCTCACCTCGGCCCTCGACAATGTCGCGGGCACCGACGTCACGGGGCCGTACGCCTTCGTCAAGACGGCCGGTCCGCCGCACCTGTCATTGGCCGATCGAGGGATCACGTTCGCGACCAACGGGGAGCGGGGCCTGTGCGTTTCGTTCCGCGAGCCCGTGCCGGGCATCGACCCGACGCGGCGCATCCGTCACCCCGGAGCGACGATCACGGTGGCGGACGTCGACGGGCTCGCCCGCGCCCTCGGACACCCGTCCTGACGGCCCATTGACGCGACACTTGTTTTTTGCAAGTGTGAGGCGAACCACGTCACCCACTAGATGGAGCCCGTCATGACCCAGATGTTCGTCAACCTGCCCGTGACCGACCTGGAGCGGGCGAAGGCGTTCTACACCGCGCTCGGATTCACGATCAACCCCAAGTTCACCGACCACAACGCGGCCTGCGTCGTCGTCGAGGACGGGCACCACTACCTCATGATCCTGGTGCGGGAGTTCTTCCAGACGTTCACCGACGTGCCGATCGGCGACCCTCGCACCGGCCCCACCGTCGCGGTCGCCTTCTTCCTCGACAGCCGCGAGGAGGTCGACGGCGTGGCCGAGCGTGGCCTTGCGGCCGGTGGCTCGGAGCCCAAGGAGGCCGCCGACTACGGCTTCATGTACCAGCGCCAGCTGCTCGACCCCGACGGCAACTTCCTCGAGCTGGGCTGGATGGACCCGGTCGCTGCTGAGCAGGGCCCCGACGCCCACGTCGGCCAGCAGGACTGAGGTCGGTGGCCGCACGTGAGTACGGCCAGTACTGCGGTGTCACACGCGCTCTCGAGCTGGTGGGGGAGCGGTGGGCGCTGCTGATCGTCCGCGACCTGCTGGTCGGTCCGCGACGCTACGGCGAGCTGGCCGAGGGGCTGCCCCGCATCCCGAGCAACATCCTCGCGGCGCGGCTCAAGGACCTCCAGGCCGCCGGCATCCTGCGCCGTGCGCCTCGCTCCCGGGTCGTGGTCTACGAGCTGACGCCGTACGGTCGTGAGCTCGAGCCGGTCGTGCTGGCGCTCGGGGCGTGGGGCTTCAAGGCCATGGGTGATCCCCGCGAGGGGCAGGTCATCACGTCCGACTCCATGACGATGGCGCTGCGGACGGCGTTCCGTCCGCACGTCGCGGCCGATCTGCCCCCGACCTCGTACCTCGCGCACCTCGGCCCGGCCGAGCTGCTCGTGCGGGTTGACGGTTCCCGGCTCGCCGTCTCGAGCGGCGACGCACCGGCCGACCTGACGTTCGCGGCGGGTCCGGGCATCCGTCGGCTCATCTCGGGCGAGCTCTCGGCCGGCCGCGCGATCGAGACCGGTGAGGTCGAGGTGCTGCACGGCCATCGCGACCTGCTGGCGCGCTTCGCGAGCACCTTCCACCTGGCCGCGTGAGCTGCTGAACGAAGGCCCGCGACTCTCAGGAGATTTTCAGCTGTCCGGGCTTGAGGGCGCCGGAGTTGCGGTCTATAAATATCCGTAGTTGAGCCGAAGGGACTCAACTCTTGAGAAAGGAGATCTGACATGAATGCGATGACCTTTGATCCTTTCGGCGAGCTCGACCGCCTCGCCACCGGGCTGTCCCAGCTGCGCACCGGACCACGTGCCGTGCCGGTCGACCTGGTGAAGGACGGCGACTGCTACGTGCTGAACGCCGACCTGCCCGGCGTCGATCCCGGCTCGATCGACATCGACCTGGACGGCAACCTGCTGACGATCCGGGCCGAGCGGACGGCGACCGCCCACGAGGGTGCCCAGTGGATCGTGCAGGAACGGCGGTCCGGCAGCTACCTGCGTCAGTTCACGCTGGGTGACGGGCTCGACACCGAGCGCATCTCGGCGACGTACGACAACGGCGTGCTGTCGCTCATGATCCCGGTGAGCGAGCGCGCCAAGCCGCGCAAGATCCAGCTGACCGGCGCGGACGAGCAGGCGTCGATCGTGGCGTAGCCGCTGACCGCGGAGAGGGGCCCGACCGGAGCGCGGCTGGGCCCCTCGCCGCCTCGCAGGCAGCGGGTTGCCGCACCGCCGTCGGGGTACGGGTGCTGCATGAGTGTCAACACGACGACAGTCCGCGCGACTCCCGACGAGGTGTGGTCCGTCCTGGCGGACGGTTGGTCCTACGCCCTGTGGGTCGTCGGGGCCTCCCGCATCCGCAGCGTCGACGAAGCGTGGCCGGCTGAGGACAGCTCGATCCACCACTCCGTCGGTGTCTGGCCGCTGCTCATCGACGACCGCACCACGGTGCTGGCATCCGTCCCGGGCCGCCGCATCCGGCTGCGGGCCAAGGGTTGGCCGCTCGGTGAGGCCGAGGTCGACATCGGCCTGACGGCGTCCGGGAGCGGCACCGAGATCACCATCGCGGAGGAGCCGACCGCAGGACCCGGCGTCCTCGTGCCCGACCCCGTGAACGATGTCGCGCTGCGCTGGCGCAACGCCGAGACGCTGCGGCGGCTCGGCTACCTCGTCGAGAACCGGCGCGCCTCGTGACGGCACGACTCGATCGACGGCGGCTGGCGTGGGTGGTGCTGGCCGCGGCGGTGCTCGAGGTCATCGCGCCGATCGTGACGATCAACGGCCCCGGCAGCTCGCCCGGTGCCGGATCGGGGCCGGACCTGTTGATCACCCCGGTCGGCTGGGCGTTCTCGATCTGGGGGGTCATCTACGCCCTGGCCATCGCCCAGGCGATAGCTGTGCTGGTCGTGGGTCGCGACGGTGGCCCCACGGTGTCGCGGCGGCTGCAGGTCGACCTTGTGGTGCTCTACCTCGGCGGGGCGCTGTGGATCGTGCTGGCCGGCTTCGACAGCAGCGCGGCCACCGCGGCGGCCCTGCTGCTGATGCTCGTCGCCGGCGTCGACGCGGTGCTCACGGTCTCGCGCGAGCACGCCGCACCGCGCTGGCTCGCGCGGCTGACGAGGGCGTCGGTCGGCCTGTACGCAGGATGGGTGACCGCGGCGTTCTTCCTCAACGTCTCGACCGCGCTGGTCGACGCAGGAGCGGTCGAGGCCGACGACCTCGGGTGGCAGCTCGTGGCGCTCGTCATCGCCGCGGCCACGCTCGTCCTGCTGACCGTCATGACGAGGGGAGTCGTGACGTACGCGGTGGCGGGCACGTGGGCGCTGTTCGGCATCGCGGTCACCGGCGGCGCCGACGGCACCGCGGAGGTCGTCGTCACGGCAGCGGTCGCTGCCGCCGTGCTCGTGGCCTCGCTCGTCGCCGTCCGGGTGGCGGGTCGCCGCCGGGCCCCGGAGCTCAGCCCGCGTCGCTGAGCTCGACCGTGAACGGTGCACCCGTCGCGGCACGCACCGAGTCCACGTCGTGACCCGGCGCGAGCCGCACCAGCACCAGCGCGCCGTCGCGGACGTCGAGCACCGCGCGGTCGGTGATGACGCGGTCGACGACCCCGGCACCCGTCAGCGGCAGGGTGCACTCCTGCACGATCTTGGATGAGCCGTCCTTCGCGACGTGATCGGTCAGCACGACGATGCGACGCGTGCCCGCCACGAGATCCATCGCGCCGCCCATCCCCTTGACCAGGGCACCGGGCACGGCCCAGTTGGCGAGGTCTCCGTTGGCGGCGACCTGCATGGCACCCAGCACCGCGATGTCGACCTTGCCGCCGCGGATCATCGCGAACGACTCGGTCGAGTCGAAGAACGAGCCGCCGGTCACGACCGTGACGGTCTGCTTGCCGGCGTTGATCAGGTCGGGGTCCTCGGTGCCCTCGACCGGGAACGGGCCCATCCCGAGGATGCCGTTCTCCGACTGCAGCGTCACCGACACCCCGTCGGGGATGTGGTTGGCCACGAGCGTCGGGATGCCGATGCCGAGGTTGACGTAATCACCGTCGCGCAGCTCGTGCGCGGCCAGCGCCGCCATCTCGTCGCGGGTCCAGCTCATGCGGAGGCCTCCGTCGGGGGTCGGGTCGTGCGTTTCTCGATGTGCTTGGTGCGGCCGACGGTGTGCACGACCGACGTCACGTACACGCCCGGGGTCTGCACGAGCTCGGGGTCGACGGCGTCGACGAGGTGCTCGACCTCGGCGACCGTCACGCGTCCGCAGGTCGCGACGGCGGGGTTGAAGTTGCGGGCGGCGAGGCGGTAGCGCAGGTTGCCGTACGGGTCGCCGGTGTGGGCGTGGACGAGCGACAGATCGGCGACGATCGCCCGCTCCTGCACGTATGTCACGCCGTCGAACTCCGCGAGGGGCTTGCCGTCGGCGACGCTCGTGCCGACGCCCGTGCGGGTGTAGAAGGCCGGGATGCCCGCCCCGCCGGCCCGCATCCGCTCGGCGAGGGTGCCCTGCGGGTTGAACTCGACCTCGAGCGTCCCGTCGAGATACTGCTGCGCGAAGAGCTTGTTCTCGCCCACGTACGAGGAGATGACCTTGGTGACCTGCTGGTTCTCGAGCAGCAGACCGAGCCCGAGGCCGTCGACGCCCATGTTGTTGGAGACGATCGTCAGGTCTCGCACGCCCGCGTCGCGCACCGTCTCGATGAGCTCGGTGGGGATGCCGCTGAGGCCGAATCCGCCGACCGCGATCGTCATGCGGTCGCGCAGGTGCGGGGTCAGGGCGTCCGTGGCGGTGCTGGTCTTGGTCATGCCATCCCCTCGTCGGGCTGCTGGTCGCTGGCGTCCGGTGGGCGGACGCAGTACCACTGAACCGCGTCGTGGACGGACCGTCAACGACTGGCCAGTCGACCGCACGGAAGTGCTCGGGTGACGATCGGCCAAGGCACTCAGCGTCCACTGGATGGACGCTATGCTGCCGGTCATGACCCAGCCACGTGATCCCGTCGCCGTCCGTCTGGGTGCCGTGCTCCGCGCGCTCGCGGCCGAGGAACCGGACGGTGGCACGACCGCGGGCCTCGCCCGACGGGCCGGCCTCGCCCGTCCGACCGCTCATCGGCTGCTCACGACACTGGCCGAGCAGGGGCTGGTCGACCGCACGGCGGCGTCCGGTCGTTGGCACCTGGGGCCCGAGCTCTACCTGCTCGGCCAGGCCGCCGCGCCGCGGTACGACGTCACCGACGCTGCCCGCGAGATCGTCTCGGAACTTGCGTCCGAGACGGGGGAGAGCGCCTTCTTCTCGATCCGGCGAGGCGACGAGACGGTGTGCCTGGTGCGCGAGGACGGCAGCTTTCCGCTGCGTTCGCACGTCCTGCACGAGGGCGTCCGCTTTCCGCTCGGCGTCGCGTCGGCGGGGCTCGTGATCCTCGCGCACCTGCCGGACCGCGACGTCGACGACTACCTGTCGCGGGTCGATCTCGGTGCGGCGTGGGGTGCGGGGCACGAGCGCTCCCCATTGGAGGCCCGCGTCGCCGAGACCCGGCGCGACGGCTATGCGACCAATCCCGGTCTCGTCGTCGAGGGCAGCTGGGGGATGGGCGCCGCGGTGTTCGACGCGCTCGGATCGCCGCGGTGGGCGCTGAGCCTGACCGGTGTCGAGTCGCGGTTCCGGTCGGAGCGGCGTGCAGAGCTGGGGACGCTCCTGCTCGACCAGGCGCACCGGCTGGGACGCCGGCTGGCCCGACGCGACACCTGAGGTTTGTGCCGAGTCGGGGTCGGGTACGTGCAGAGGACGCCCGTGATCGACGGGCGACCGCGCACCGCCGACGACAAGGACACGCGATGACCGAACCCGACCAGCGCCCCACGACCACCGATGCCGGCATCCCGGTCGCGAGCGACGAGTACTCGTTGTCGGTCGGCCCCGACGGGCCGCTCCTGCTGCAGGACCACTACCTGATCGAGCAGATGGCCAACTTCAACCGCGAGCGCATCCCGGAGCGCCAGCCGCACGCGAAGGGCGGCGGAGCCTTTGGCACCTTCGAGGTGACCCACGACGTCAGCGAGTTCACTCGCGCGGCCGTCTTCCAGCCCGGCACCACGACCGAGGTGCTGTCGCGGTTCTCGACCGTCGCCGGCGAGCGCGGCAGCCCGGACACGTGGCGCGATCCCCGTGGCTTCTCGCTGAAGTTCTACACGTCCGAGGGCAACTTCGACATGGTCGGCAACAACACGCCGGTCTTCTTCATCCGCGACCCCATGAAGTTCCAGCACTTCATCCGTTCGCAGAAGCGGCGGTCCGACAACAACCTGCGCGACCACGACATGCAATGGGACTTCTGGACGGCTGTGCCCGAGTCGGCGCACCAGGTGGCGTGGCTGATGGGCGACCGTGGCATCCCGCGCACGTGGCGCCACATGAACGGGTACTCGAGCCACACCTACTCGTGGATCAACGCCGCAGGCGAGCAGTCGTGGGTCAAGTACCACTTCAAGACCGATCAGGGCATCGAGTGCTTCACGCAGGACGAGGCCGACCAGATGGCGTCCGCCGACACCGATTACCACCAGCGCGACCTGTTCGAGCACATCCGCGACGGCGACCACCCCAGCTGGACGCTGCACATGCAGATCATGCCGTTCGAGGACGCCAAGACGTACCGCATCAACCCGTTCGACCTCACCAAGGTGTGGCCGCACGCCGACTACCCGCTGCACGAGGTGGGTCGCCTGACGCTGAACCGCAACGTCACCGACTACCACACCGAGATCGAGCAGGCCTCGTTCGAGCCCAACAACTCGGTGGCCGGCACGGGCCTGTCTCCCGACAAGATGCTGCTGGCCCGCGGCTTCAGCTACTCCGACGCGCACCGCGCCCGGCTCGGCGTCAACTACCGCCAGATCCCGGTCAACCGGCCCAAGTCGCCGGTCAACAGCTACTCCAAGGACGGGCTGATGCGGATGGACAACGTGACCGACCCGGTCTACGCGCCCAACTCGTACGGCGGTCCGGCGGCCGATCCGTCGCTGACCGACGACGGCGGTCGCTGGCGCTCGGACGGTGAGATGGTGCGCGCCGCCTACACGTTGCGGCCCGAGGACGACGACTGGACGCAGGCCGGCACGCTCGTCCGTGAGGTCATGGACGAAGCGGCGCGCGGGCGCCTGGTCGACAACGTCGTCGGCCACCTGCTCAACGGCGTGAGCGAGCCGGTGCTGGCCCGTGCTTTCGACTACTGGACGCAGATCGACGCCGATCTCGGCGCGAAGATCCAGCAGGGCGTGCGCGACAAGGCCGACGAGAAGGACCCGAAGGCCGACGAGCAGGGCAACGACGCCCGCTCGAGCATGCAGGACAAGGCCTGACCGCGAGGTGGGACGACGGCGGTGCCCGACCCGGTCAGCGTGACGGGTTGGGCACCACCATGTCGCGCGGGACGTCCTTGACATCGGTCGCACCCGTCAGCGCCATCGTGAGGTCGAGCTCGGCGACGATGTTGGCGACGACCTCCTCGACGCCGCGCTGGCCGCCCACCGCGAGCCCGTACATGTAGGGGCGGCCCAGCAGGCAGGCGTCCGCCCCGTGCGCGAGGGCCATGAACACGTCGGCACCCGTGCGGATGCCGCTGTCGAGCAGCACGGTGGGGTCGGGGCCGATAGCGTCGCGGATCGCGATGAGCGCGTCGAGCGAGGCGATCGAGCTGTCGACCTGACGACCGCCGTGGTTGGACACGACGATCGCGTCCACCCCGAGCTCGAGGGCCGTGCGCGCGTCGTCGGGGTGAAGGATGCCCTTCAGCACGACGGGCAGCGAGGTGCGGTCGCGCAGCGTCGCGATGTGGTCCCAGCTGAGGCCGGGGTTGGAGTAGATGTCGAGGAACGTCTCGACCGACGCCCGCGGCACGGGGTGGCGCAGGTTCTTCCAGAACGAGCCCGGGTGGTTGCGGGTCATCGCCAGCAGCGCCCGTACGGCACCCGGTGTGATCTTGACGTCGGAGGTCGCACCGGACGCCTTCGCGGCGCGGATGCGGTCGGCGACGATCTCGCGGAACCGGGGGTCTGACGTGTACTGGCCGATGCCGAGGCCCTTCGCGAACGGCAGCGACCCGAGCGTGAGGTCCTGCGGCCGCCAGCCGAGGGTCGTCGTGTCGAGCGTGACGACGAGCGCCGCGGCCCCGCTGGCCTCGGCGCGCTGGATGAGGCTGTCGACGAGGCCCTCGTCGGTGCTCCAGTAGAGCTGCATCCAGTGGGGTGTCGAGCCCATCTCGGCGGCGCACTCCTCCATGGGGGTGCCGCCCTGGTTGGTGAACACGTAGGGGACGCCGGTGGCCGCGGCCGCGCGCGCGACGTGCAGATCGCAGTCGGCGTCGATCAGCTGCCCGGCCCCGACGGGCGCGAGCAGCAGCGGCGACGACAGCCGGGTGCCAGCGACGTCGACCGACAGGTCGCGTGTGGCTCCGCCGTGCGCCATGCGCGGCACGATCGCCCAGCGGTCGAAGGCGGCCCGGTTGTTGCGCATCGTCCGGCCCTCGCCGGCACCGCCCGCGACATAGGCCCAGCCCTTCGTCGAGCTGGCGCGTCGCGCCCGGCGCTCGAGCTCCTCGAAGCTCGTCGGGACGACCGGGAGGCGTCCGACCGTGCCCGCCTGGTAGATCTCGCCTTGGCGACGGCGTCCCGGCCCCACCTCGGTGGGCTGCGCTGCGGGGGTGGCGGTGCGATCGGTCGGGGTCATCGGTTCTCCACGGGTCGGTGCGGTGCTCGGCACCGCGAGGTTAGCCGGGACGTCGCGGTCGCTGAACGGCTCGACCCGGACGCACGAGAGGCGGCACCCCGGGTGGGGTGCCGCCTCTCGTGGTGTGGCTGGATCAGTTGCCGGCGACCTTGCGCTTGAGCGCAGCGGCGGGCTTGAACGCGGCCGACGTCGAGGCGGCGATGTCGATCGACTCGCCGGTCTGCGGGTTGCGGCCCGTGCGAGCGGCGCGGTCACGCGTCTCGAAGGTGCCGAAGCCGGCGAGGACGACCTGGTTGCCCTCGGCGAGCTGGTCGGCGATTCCGTCGAGCACGGCGTCGAGGGCAGCGCCCGCGTCGGCCTTCGACGAGCCGGTCTTGTCGGCGACGTGTGCGATGAGCTCGTTCTTGTTCACAGGTTCTCCTGAAGGTTGATCGTGGTCGTGCCTGACGGCACCGGTCCGACACTAGCGGCTCCGGGGGACAAACTCGCGTCCTGCCGGGTGTTTTGCCCTGTATGTCGTGGAGATTGGGGCCTTTGGGCCCTCTGTGAGCACCGAACCTGATGCCTGGTGACCGCCCGCGGGTCACGATGCATCACCATCCGTGCCGTCCGTCACGCGCCGTATGCAACTGGTTGCATAAGCGATCGAGGTCTTCTAGGCTCAGGACGCGGCGTCGCGCCGCACCCGCCTCACGTCTCCAGGAGCCCCCATGGCACTCGTCCCCGCACTCGCCGGCCGGCTGGCCCTGCCCGTCGTCGGCTCGCCGCTGTTCATCTGCTCGGGGCCCGAGCTCGTGACCGCGCAGTGCCAGGCCGGGGTCATCGGCTCGTTCCCGGCGCTCAACGCCCGTCCGGCGAGCCTGCTGGGCGACTGGATCGACCAGATCGTCGAGCAGAACGCGACGTTCGCCGGCGCCAACCCGGGACGACCGGTCGCTCCGTTCGCGGTCAACCAGATCGTGCACCGCTCCAACGACCGGCTCGAGCAGGACATGGCCGTCATCGTCGAGCACCGCGTGCCGATCGTCATCACGTCGCTGGGCGCTCGGCCGGAGATCAACGACGCCGTCCACTCCTACGGCGGCATCGTGCTGCACGACGTCATCAGCAACGAGTACGCGCACAAGGCGATCGAGAAGGGTGCCGACGGCATCATCGCGGTCGCCGCCGGCGCGGGCGGGCACGCCGGAGCGCAGTCGCCTTTCGCCCTGCTCCGTGAGATCCGCGAGTGGTTCGACGGTCCGCTCCTGCTCTCGGGGGCCATCGCCCACGGCAGCTCCGTGCTGGCCGCGCAGGCCGCCGGTGCCGACCTCGCGTACGTCGGATCGGCCTTCCTGTCGACGCACGAGGCCAACACGGCCGACGGCTACAAGCAGATGATCGTCGACTCCGCGGCCAAGGACATCGTCTACAGCAACCTGTTCACGGGCATCCACGGCAACTACCTGCGCGGCAGCATCGAGGCCGCGGGGCTCGACCCCGACGACCTCGCGGTCTCCGACCCGTCCGCCATGAACTTCGGCTCCGGCTCCGGCGCCGGTGCCAAGGCGTGGAAGGACATCTGGGGCTCCGGGCAGGGCATCGGTGCCATCCGTCAGCGCATGTCGGTCGCCGAGCTCGTGGCCCAGCTCGCCGCGGAGTACGACGAGGCGCTCGAGCGCGTGCGGCACCTCGCCGACGCGCGACCGGTGCCCGCGACGTCGGCTTGACCCGCCCGGATCAGGCCGAGATCGCCGCGTCGATCAGCTGGCCAGGAAGTCGAGGAGGATCGTGTTGATCTCCTGCGCGTGTGTCCACAGCAGGCCGTGCGGAGCGCCCTCGATCTCGACGTAGGTGGCCGACGGCAGCAGCTTGGTGAACTCCCGGCCCGTCGAGTCGATCGGCAGGATGTTGTCGGCGGTGCCGTGCACGATCAGCGACGGGACGTCGATCGTCGGGATGTCGGCACGGAAGTCGGTCAGCCAGGTCGGGACGACGGCCGACGCGGCGAACCAAGAGGCACCCACGGCGGTGTTCCAGCTGCCACGGACGACGGCCTCGCTGATGCGGGTGCCGAGGTTCTCGTCGAGGTTGTAGAAGTCGCGGTAGAAGTCGTCGTACCAGGCGAAGCGGTCGTCGGTCGCGGCCTTCTTGATGCCGTCGAACACCTCGGCCGGGACGCCCGCGGGGTTGTCGTCGGTCTGCAGCAGGAACGGCTCGAGCGAGGCGAGGAAGGCGGCCTTGGCGATGCGCGCGCTGCCGTAGGTGCTGATGTAACGAGCGACCTCGCCCGTGCCCATCGAGAAGCCGACCAGCACGACATCGGTCAGGTCGAGCGCTTCCAGCACGTGGTTGAGGTCGGACGCGAACGTGTCGTAGTCGTAGCCCACGGTCGGCTGGCTCGACTGGCCGAATCCGCGGCGGTCGTACGTCACGACGCGGTAGCCCGCCTCGAGCAGCGCGCGGGTCTGCTTCTCCCACGAGCGGCCGTCGAGCGGGTAGCCGTGGATCAGCACGACGGTCTGCCCCGAGCCGCTGTCGCTCAGCGGCGCGTGGTCCTCGACGAACAGCTGGATGTCCTGGCCCTGCTCCTGGCCGACGGTGACGAACGACATGGTGCCCCTCCTTCATGTAACCACATGACGTGTTTCATCTGGTTAGAACTATCTGACCACATGCGTCCTAACTGGTCAACCAACGGGATATGGTTAGAACATGAACGCTGCCGAGACGCCGTCGCTGCTGCTCGACCTCGTCAACTCCCGCATCGTCTGGCCCGATGGGGTGCGCGACGAGATCGGCGACGACACGGAGGCTGCCGCGTGGCTGCGTCGCCGCGGCGGATCGGGCTCGGCCGACGAGATCGCCGGGGCTCGCGAGGTGCGACCCGTGCTGGTCGAGCTGCTGCGCGGCCTGTCGGGTGTCGAGACGCTCGACCCGTGGGTCACGGCGATGCGCCGGCGCGCTGAGCTGCGGTCCGGTCGCCTGGAGTGGACGCTCGACGTCCCCGACCGTCTCGTCGTGGGCGCACGGGCCGTCGAGGAGTGGGACGCGCTGCAGTCACCCAGTGGGTCGCGCATCCGTCCGTGCGCCGACCCGGATTGCCAGCACTTCCTGATCGACCGCAGCGCGGCCAACCGCCGCCGCTGGCACGCGATGGACCAGTGCGGCAACCGCACGAAGGCCCGCCGGCACTACGCACGCACCCGAGCGGGAGACGACGCGACCCCGGTCGGGTGACGGGACGCACGCCGCGCACCCCTCGTGCATACTCCAAGTATGTGAGATTCTCGCGGTATGAGTGTCCACGCTGACCGCACGATCCCGCAGCTCCCGCGCGTCGACCACCTGATCCGTGACTCTGCCCGTCTCGCCGCGATCCCAGGCCTCACCGAGCAGGCGCTGCGCTGGCACCACGACGCGGTCGACCAGCGAGTTGTCGTGGCGCGTGAGGCCAGCCGGCTCGCCACGCCCCGCATCTGGCCCGACACGATCGCGTCGCTGGCGACGACGGGGTGGCGCATGGTGAGCGCCGCCGCGCCTGCCGCGCCGTTCCAGCTGCTGGCGCTCGCCTCGGCTGCCGTCGGTCTGCGGGTCGAGCCGCCGCGGGCCAGCACGAGCACGCTCGCCCGCGTGCAGCGGCTGGTGCGCACGAGTGGCCCCGCCTACGTCAAGCTCGGCCAGTTCATCGCGACCGGCGACGGACTCGTGCCCGATGAGTGGGTCAAGGCCTTCGCGTGGTGCCGCGACGAGGCACCGAAGCTGCCCGTCGGTGTTGCGCTCGAGGTCATCGCCCGCGAGCTGGGCCCCGAGCGCGACCGGCTCGAGTGGATCGACGACGAGCCGCTCGCCGCAGGATCGATCGGCCAGGTGCATCGCGGGCGGCTGACCGACGGCACCGACGTCGTCATCAAGGTGCTGCGTCCGGGGCTGCGGCGCAGGTTCCGCACCGACATCGAGACCCTGGCCCTCGCCGCGGCGGCCGCCGAACGCGTCAACGAGAATGCCCGGTCGGCCAACCTCACGGGGTTCGTCGAGCTGTTCGCCCAGCTGGCGCTCGAGGAGCTCGACTTCCGGCTGGAGGCGGCCAACCTGGTCGACTCCAGCGCGGTGCTCGAGGCCATGGGGGCCGATCACATGATCGCGCCGCGCCCCATCCCCGGCATGGTCACCGAGAAGGTCCTGGTCATGGAGCTGCTGCCGGGTGTCTCGTACTCGCGCCTTGACCCCACGCGCCACCTCGACGGTGAGCGGCTGCTCACGACGGGCATCCGCGGCGTCGTCGAGGCCACGCTCAGGCACGGTGTCTTCCACGGCGACCTGCACGCCGGCAACGTCCTGATCGACGAGGACCACGGCACGTTCTCGCTGGTCGACTTCGGCATCGCCGGACGTCTGACGGCTGTCCAGCGAGCGGGCCTCGTGCAGTACCTCGCAGCCTGGGCCGGCAACGACGCCCGCGGTCAGGTCGAGGCGATGCAATCTTTCGGGGCCATCGAGCACGGCGCCCCGCTCGACACGATCGTCGCCGAGCTGCAGGTCGAGCTCGACCTGCTGCAGGAGCGGGCCCACGGACAGGTGACGTTCGACCAGCTCGGCGTCACCCTGGGACGCCTCCTGCAGGTGCTGGCCCGCAACGGCTTCCGGATGCCGAAGGACCTCGTGCTGTTCTTCAAGAACCTGCTCTACCTGTCGGGCTTCGCGGCGAGCGTCGCCCCGGACACCGACGTCCTGGAGGTCGTGCAGGGCATCCTGCTCGACCTGCTGTCAGACCCCGAGACGGGCCTCGCCGCAGCGGTGGCGTAGGTGGTGCCGGTCAGCGGGTTCGCTTGCGCGACCGCGCCTTGTCGACCGCGGACTTGATGCGGGCCTGGTTCTGGGGCTTGCGAGCCTCGTCGTAGACCCTCTTGGCGATGCCGATGGCGGTCAGTCCGCGTGCGATCCTCATGCGACGGCACGTACCCCGACGGCGGGGATCCAAGCGGATCCCCGCCGTTGGGGTCGTACGTCCGCGCCGACTACTGCGCGGCTTCGGCCAGCGTCGGGTAGTCGGTGTAGCCCTCGGCGTCGCCGCCGTAGAACGTCTCGGGGTTCGGCTCGTTGAGCTCGGCCCCCGTGCGCCAGCGCTCGGCCAGGTCGGGGTTGGCGATGAACTCGCGACCGACCGCGACCAGATCGGCCTGTCCGCCGTCGACGATCTGCTTGACCTCGTCGAGCTGTGTCACGCTGGCGAAGCCGGTGTTCGCGATCACGATGCCGCCGAAGCGGGTGCGCAGGTCGGCGAACAGCTCGGTCGACGGATCGGCCAGCACGCTGAGGTAGGCCAGGCCCAGCGGTGCGAGGCCGTCGACCAGGGACCCGTAGGTCGCGGCCACGTCGGCGGCGTCCTCCTCGACGACGCCCTGCACGTTGTGGGCGGGGGAGATGCGGATGCCGACCTTGTCGGCACCGATCGCCTCGACCACGGCCTGCGCGACCTCGATCACCAGGCGAGCACGGTTCTCGGGCGAGCCGCCGTACTGGTCGGTGCGGACGTTCGACTTGGGGCCGAGGAACTGGTGCAGCAGGTAGCCGTTGGCGGCGTGCAGCTCGACGCCGTCCAGACCGGCCTCGATCGCGCTGCGCGAGGCGTGCACGAACTCCTCGACGATGCCGGCGATCTCGTCGGTCTCGAGCGCGCGCGGGACCGCGTGGTCGAGCTGGCCCCCGGCGGTGATGATCTGGCCCTCGAGCTGGATCGAGCTGGGTGCGACGGTCTCGAGGCCGTGCTTGTTGTCGGGGTGCGCGATGCGTCCGACGTGCATGAGCTGGACGACGATGCGCCCGCCCTTGGCGTGCACCTCGTCAGCTACGGCGCGCCAGCCCTCGATCTGCTCGGGGGAGTGGATGCCGGGGGTGTTCAGGTAGCCCTGGCCCACAGCGCTGGGCTGAGTGCCTTCGGTGATGATGAGGCCGGCCCCGGCGCGCTGGCCGTAGTAGGTCACGGCGATGTCGCGGGGGACCTGCTTCTCACCGGCGCGGTTACGGGTCAGCGGCGCCATCACGAAGCGCTGCGGAAGATCCCAGGCACCGACCTTGATCGGCTCGAACACATCTGACATGACTGCTCCTGAACGTTGCGGAGGCACCGTCGGTGGACGCGTGCCTCCGAGGTCAACGCCCGCCCGCGCCGGTCATTCCCGGTCGGGCGTGTGGCGAACCGGACACGGTTCAGAGTTGCGAGCCGTAGCCCTCGCGGTACGTCGGGTACTCGGGCACCCATCCGCTGGCACGGAGCAGCGCGTTCGACAGCCGCTTGCCGTGCCCCTGCGCCGCATCGGCCGCGGGCGGCTGCGGAGCGTCGATTCGTCCGGCCACGAAGGCTGCGACGTCGCCCAGCAGGGACGGCTCGTCGTCGGTGCCGAGGTAGAGGGGCAGGGGCGGGTCGGCGCGGGTGAGCAGGTGCACGGCGGCAGCAGCGGCGTCGTCGCGGTGGATGCGGTTGGTCCACCGGTGCGGGTCGGTGACGTCGCCGCGGCGCACCTGGTCGACCAGCCGTGGCTCGCCGTGCCCGTACAGGCCCGACAGCCGCAGCACCGTGCCGCCCGGTACCCGGTCGGCGAACAGTCGCTCGGCCTCCAGGAGCATCCGCCCAGGCCCGTCGGTCGGGTGGCACGGCGTCGTCTCGTCGAGCAGCTGGCCCGGCCCGGCGTCGCCCAGCACGGCCGTCGACGAGATGAGCACGGCGCGACGGGGCGAGTGGCCTGCCGCCTCCAGTGCATCGAGCGCCCGGCCCATCCCGTCGACGTACGTCGCGCGGTACGACTCCTCGCTGCGGGGCCGGGCCGTCAGGGCGATGACCAGGTGCTCGAGCCCGAGCGGGGGAAGGTCCGGCGGCGCGGCGGTGAGGTCGGCGCTGACGCCCCGCAGCGGAGCGGGCACCAGCTCGGCCCGTCGCCGGATCGCGACGACGTCGTGCCCGAGGGCTGCCAGCCGCAGCCCGATGTCGGCCCCGAGGTCGCCGCAGCCCACCAGCAGCGCGTCACCGGCCATCAGACGGTGCCCATCAGAACGCTGCCCATCAGAACGGCGGCCAGGGGATCGCGGGCATCTCGCCGCGGGGACGGGGGAACGTGCCGGCCGCGATCAGGCGGTCGCAGCGGGCGGCGAAGGCCCCGAGCTCGAGATCGGTCACCAGCTCGTCGAGCGCCGTGCCCAGATCGCCAGCCAGCGCATCGCGGACGCGCCGCACGCCGTCGAGCTCGTCGGCGTCGAGCGGCTCGCCGACCCAGCCCCACAGGACTGTCCGCAGCTTGTGCTCGGCGTGGAACGTGAGGCCGTGGTCGATGCCGTGGCGGTGGCCGCCGGCCAGCTCGAGCACGTGCCCGCCCTTGCGGTCGGCGTTGTTGGTCACGACGTCGAACACCGCCATGCGCCGCAGTGCGGCGGAGTCCTCGTGGATCAGCGAGATCGGCCGGTCCTGCGCGTCGTAGCCGTCGAAGACGTGCCGCCACCCGTGCTCCGGGACGGCCGAGGCGGCGACGAGGTCGACGGCGTCCTGCGCCGGGTCGACCTCCTGCCACAGCTGCACCATGCCGACGCCCATCGGCCCGTCGCGCAGCCAGGTGCGGGGCACGACGTCCCAGCCGAACGACTCAGACACGAGGTACGCGGCGACCTCACGGCATGCCAGGTTGCCGTCGGGGAAGTCCCACAGCGGCTGCTCGCCCGCGACGGGCTTGTAGACGACGCGGGTGCCGCCGATCGTCCCGACGAAGGTCGCGTTGGACGCCGGCATGACGCGTCCCTCGAGCTCGATGTCGCCGCCGGCGAGATCGGCGTCGATCGTCACCGGAACCCTTCGGGAAGCTCGCAGACGTGGTCGTCGCCGTCCATCGGGACGCTGCACAGCGGGCAGATCGGGCGTCCGGCCCCCGCGACCTCACGGGTGCGCTTGGCGAACGCCCGGGCGGTGCCCACGGGGATGCGGATCCGCACGACCTCCTCCGGCTCGATCTCGACCTCGATCTCGACCTCCTGCTCCGCCGCGAGCTCGTCGACGTCGAGGTCGACGACCAGGATCGGGTAGACGTCGATCACGATCTGCAGCGTCGCGGGGTCCCAGCCGAGGCTCATCGCGCCGGCACGGAACTGCTCCTCGACGGGCTGGGCGAGCGGTTCGTTGTCGACCAGCCCCTCGGGCGTCAGCGCCGGGACGCTGTAGGGGTTGCCCTCCTCGGCCATGAGCTCGTCGAGGACCTCCTCGATGCGCTCGGACAGGGCGACGGTCTGCTCCTTCTCGAGCGCGACGCTGACGAGCTGCGATCCCTGCTGTGCCTGGAGGTAGAACGTGCGCGCCCCGGGCTGGCCCACGGTGCCGACGACCACGCGGTCGGGCCAGTCGAATCCGTGCACTGTGGGTGGCATGTGTCCATCCTAGGAGCGGGTCGTGACGGGCGCTTCGTGGCCCGCCCCGCCGCCCACCTGGGCGTCGGCCGGCGCGGGAGCGGCCTTGAGCCACGACAGGTCGCCGGCGTCGGTGTTGGTCGAGACGACGTCGGGCCGGCTGGCCCCGTAGCGGACGATCGAGACAGAGGCGGGGTTGACACCGATGCGCTGGAACAGGTCGAGGTGCATGCCGAGGGCGTCGGCGAGGATCGACTTGATGACGTCGCCGTGGCTCACCGCGACCCACACCGCGCCGGGTCCGTGCTCGGCCTCGAACGCCGCGTCGTGCCGGCGGATCGCGGCGACCGCGCGGGCCTGCATCGCGTGCATCGCCTCGCCGCCGGGAAAGGCTGCCGCCGAGGGCTGCGTCTGCACGACCTTCCAGAGGTCCTCGCTCGCGAGCTCGCTGAGCTTGCGACCCTGCCAGTCGCCGTAGTCGCACTCCGTGATCGCCTTGTCGATGACCGGCGTGATCGGGCCGGTCGGTGCCTCGGCCTGGCGCGCGAGGATCGCCTTCGACGTCTGTCGGCACCGCTCCAAGGGGCTCGACACGAGGCCGACGAGCGGGACGACCGCCAGGCGTTCGCCGGTGCGGTCGGCCTGCGCGCGTCCGACGTCGTCGAGTCGGACGCCGGCGGTGCGGCCGGCGAGCACGCCGGTCGCGTTGGCGGTGGTGCGGCCGTGCCGCACCAGGATGACTGTGGCCATGCCGCCGAGCCTACGGGGGCTCAGCGCGGCCGGCCGCCGAGCATCTCCTCGACCGTCGCGAACTTGACCCGTGGACGACCGGTGCTGGCCCCGCGCCTGCGCTCGCCCGCGTCGATCCTGCGCATGCGTCGCCGGTCGACGACGTCGACGCCGCGCGAGCGCAGCAGGCGGGCGAACGTCCGGGTACCCGTCTTGGCCGGAGCAGGCAGCCGGCCCTCGCGCGCATCGCCCAGCAGCGTCGCCACGGTCTCCTGCGCGTCCGTGCGGTTGGCACCGATGCCGCCGACGGCGCCGCGCTTGATCCAGCCGACGACGTAGGCGCCGGGCAGGGGCTCGCCCGTCGCCGGGTCGACGACGCGTCCGGCGTCGTGCGGGATCGTCGCCGTGGCGGGGTCGAACGGCAGGTCGGCGACGGGTGATCCGCGGTGGCCCGTCGACCGGACGACCAGACCCGTGGGGACGACGGTGGCGCGGTCGGTGCCGACGCGGCCGAGCCGGACACCCTCGACGCGGTCGGTGCCGGTGATCTCGTCGACCGTGCGGTGGAAGGCCAGGACGAGGCGGCGACCGTCGGCCTGCGGCGGGCGCGTCCAGTCGACGTCGACCAGCGGCAGGTCACGCAGCATCGCGGCCTTCGAGCCGGGTGCCGCGGCCGCGAGCTCGTCGGCGACCTGGCCGTCGGCCTCGATCACGACGTCGATGCCGCGGGGCATCATGAGCAGCTCGGGGCGCGTGAATGCCGCCTGGCCGGGGCCGCGTCGTCCGACGACGACCACCTCGCGCACCGGCGCGGACCGCAGCGCCGCCAGGGCGTGGTCGGCGATGTCGGTGCGCTCGAGCGCCGTCACGTCGCCCAGCAGGATGCGTGCGACGTCGAGGGCGACGTTGCCGTTGCCGACGATGACGACTCGGTCGGTCGCGACGTCGACCGCGGAGGCGGGCACGTCGGTGTGGCTGTTGTACCAGCCGACGACCTCGGGGGAGCCGTGCACGCCGGGCAGCTGCTCGCCGGGGACGCCGAGCGGCCGGTCGAGACGTGCGCCGACCGCGTAGACCACGGCGTCGTGGTGCGTGAGCAGGTCGTCGTGGGTGACGTCGGTGCCGACGTCGACGTTGAGGAACATCCGCGTGCGGGGGTGGTCGTACGTCCAGGTGAACATCTCGGCGAGCCGCTTGGTGTCGGGGTGGTCGGGAGCGACGCCCGCCCGCACCAGCCCACCCGCGACGGGCAGGCGGTCGATCATCGACACGTGCGCCGATGACGTCGTCAACAGCTCACGGGCCGCGTAGGACGCGGCCGGTCCGGTGCCGACGACCGCGACCCGCAGCGGACGATCACGGGGTGCCTCGACGACCGGGAACGTCGGTGCCGACCACGTCAGCTCAACCGACCGGTCGTCGTAGAACGCGGCGTTGATGTCGCCGAAGACCTGCTCGTCGCCCGTCAGCAGCTCGAGCGGCTTGATCGCCGACACGGGGCACGCATCGGCGCACGCGCCGCAGTCGATGCAGCTGTTGGGGTCGACGTAGACCATCTCGGTGTGCCCGAAGTCGGGCTCACCCGGAGCCGGGTGGATGCAGTTGACCGGGCACACCGACATGCACGAGGCATCGGCGCAGCAGGCCTGGGTGACGACGTAGGTCATGGCTGGCTTCGTCCCTCGCTCAGAGCATGTGCGCGGCGCGGTAGCGACGCATCGCGGCGGGGGTCAGCAGGCCGGCCTCGGACAAGAAGTCCATGAGGTGCACGCAGCTGAGCCGCATCAGGTTGTGGTGGTGCTCGTTGGCCTTGGCCGCGGCGACGGCGCGCTTGCGGTCGAGTCCCACGGCCTCGTAGACGGCGGGGTTGACCATGCTCTTGACGATGACGTAGGCGGCGGTCGCGATGACCCAGGCGCTCTGGCGGCGACGCAGGGCGCTGACGCCCTCGAGGTGCTGGCGGATCTCGTGGCGGGCGAACTTCATGTGCCGCGCCTCCTCGACCACGTGGATCTTGCTCGTGGTGCGGACGATCGGCAGCACGTTCTCGCCGCGCATCCAGTCGCGCTGCATGACGTCGAGGATCTCCTCGGCGACCAGGATCGACCCGTAGGCGACCTCGTTGGCGGCGACGGTCTTGAGCGCCCGGGCGGCCTCGACGACGGGGCGGGCCGGCGTGTAGTGCGGGACGCCCATGGCCTGGCACGCCCTGGCGAACATCAGGGAGTGGCGGCACTCGTCGGCGATCTCGGTGAGCGCGAACTGGAACTCCGACGACGTGACGTCGGTGGTGTACTGCTCGCGCAGCAGCATCTGCTGCAGGATCATCTCGAACCAGATGCCGGTGCTCATGATCGAGCCGACCTCGTGGCGGGTCAGCTGCACGCGCTGGTCCTCGGTCATCTCGTCCCACAGCGGCGTGCCGTAGAGCGTCGACCACTCGGGGTTGAGGCCGTAGTGGGACGGGTCGAGGGGGGTGTCCCAGTCGACCTCGGTCTGCGGGTCGTACGAGAGCTTCTGCGACGACACCAGCAGGCGGGCCAGCTCGTCATCGGGATCGATCGAGGTGCGGAACTCATCGGCGGTGATGGTCATCGAGGCCTCCGGAAGAATATGACATCACGTATGTGACATCAGGAATGGTCAATAGCATACCCCGGGTATGGTCCCTGTCCAGCGCACGAGAGAAGCACCACCACGGCGTGCCGCGATGGTGCTTCTCTCGTGCGCCGGGAGGCGCTCTGTCAGGAGCGTCGGATCACTGCCCGAGCAGGAGCTCCAGCAGGTTCTTGCGCGTCGGGGTGGGCGACGGCGTCGGGCTCGGCTTCGCCGGCGTGGGGGAGGCCTTGGACGGCTCGGGATCGGGATCCTTCGTCGCCTCGGGTGCAGGTGTCGGCCGCGACGTCGGGGACGTGGTGGGCCGCGTGGTCGGCCGGGGCGTCGGACGTGTGCCGGTCACGGGGGTCGTCCGGGACCCGCCCGACGGGGCTCGCGTCACGGCCGGCTTGGCGGGTGCCGCGGGAGTCGTGGGTGCGGTCGTCGGATCGGCAGCGTCGGGCGTCTCGGGCGTCTCGGCACCGGGGGTCTCCGCGGGTGCCGGCGTCTCCTCGACCTCCGACACCACGGGATCGGCCAGCGTCGGGGTGGACTGCTCGGTGGTGGACTGCGGCATCGCCGTCACGTTGGCGGGGTCGAACGAGTCGTCCTCGCCGGTGAAGGCCAGGACGGCAGAGACCGCGACGGTGGTCACGACGGCCGCGATGACGGCTCGGTGGATGCGGCTGATGTGCATGGGGGAGTTCTCCGTCGGGCTCTGGCGGGCACCGGCCGAGGGGAGTGTGCCGGCTCCAGGCTCAACGACCGAGGCGCGTCCACGTCACGTCGGGGCGCGCGGCTACCGTGGTGTCCCGGGGCGATGCCGGTGCCCCAGTGCCCCGGTGCGCCGGATCGTCGAAGGGATTGCCGTGGACGACTGCGCCCGCCAGCGTCTGGAGCGGCTGCGATCGTCCTGGTCGGCCGCCTGGCCGTCAGGGTGGAGCGACACGAGCAGGCAGTCGTCCATGGTCGACCTGTACGCCTGGACGCACGCCCTGGGCTCGGCGCTCGCACCTCGTGGACCCGCCTCGGACGACCCGGCGCCCGCCCGTCCCGTCGACGACGTCAGCGGGACGGTGATCGTCATGGCCGGTCGCCGGCACCTCACCGTGCGCGCTGAGCGGTCGTTGCCGGGGTGGCACCTGCGCGGCTCGGCCGGCCGCGTCGCGTGGTCGCCCGACGTGCGGGAGATCGTCGTGCTGGGGGTCGACGAGGGCGACAACGAGGTCGTTGCCCGGGTCGACGTCGACGCTCCGGGCGTCCGCGTCCGGCCACTCGACGGCACGATGGTCGAGGTGGGGCTCGACGGCGTCGCTGTCGCCGACGGCCATCTGCGTCACTGTCCGGACGTCCGGGCCGCCCACGCCGACCGACTGACCGTGGTCGAGCTCGTCCGGGCGCTCGGCAGGTGCGAGGCGTCGGTCACCCCGCTGCCGGACGACGCCCGCATCCGGCTGGCGCTGTGCCGCTTCGCCGTGCGCGCTGCCGCGCTGTCGGTGCAGTCGGCCGTCGTGCTCACGCGTCAGCACGACGTCTCGGCCGCGGCCGTCGTGACGATCGCGACGTGCCGGCGACTGGGCGTCGAGGTCGAGCTCGACGATCCCGAAGCGCTCGACTGGCACCGGGAGCGGCTCGTCCCCCTGATCTGACCTCGACGAGCCGTTCCCGGCCTGGCGGGCGGTGGCTCAGGGACCGGCGGGATCGGGCTCGGTGGCAGGTTCGCGGTCGGGCTCCGTGCCGGGATCGGCGTCGGGCAGAACCTCGGGGAAGGCTGGGTCGGGCAGATCGGGAGCCGCCGGATCGGGCGACTCCTCGTCGGGGCTCGTGGGCTCGGGCGGGGCGATGGTCATGGGTCCTCCGTCGTCGATGTGGGGGCCGCGTACCCTGCCGCTCCCCGCGCAATCGTCGACGCCCCAGTCCGCGCTTGGTGCGCGGACCGGGGCGTCGGGTGACCGGTCAGCCCTGGCGGGCCTTGAGTCGGGGGTTCTGCCGGTTGAGGACGAAGGTGCGACCGCGACGACGGACGACCTGCGAGCCGGGCTGGTTCTTGAGCGAGCGGATGGAGCTGCGGACCTTCATGACTGTCCTTCCTGAGCCGGGAGATACCGGCACAGATGACAACCGTTGTCAGGTCGCGGCTATTCCCACGACGGGTTGCCGCGCCCCTGCTTGATCGAGCTGCGCCGTTTCTTGGCGTCCAGCCGGCGCTCCTTGGAGCCGCGGGTGGGCCGCGTCGCCCGCCGCGGACGCGGCGGGACGATGGCGTCGGCCACGAGCTCCTCGAGCCGGACGCGAGCGGCCTCGCGGTTGCGGTGCTGCGAGCGGTACTGCGACGAGACGATCGTGATCGTCCCGCCGACCAGGCGGTGGGCCAGCCGGGTCGCGGCCAGTTCCTTCTGGGCAGGGGAGAGGGCGGCTGTGTCGGCGAGCGACCAGATCAGCTCGACGCGGGTGTCGGTCGTGTTGACGTGCTGGCCGCCTGCGCCGGACGATCGGGAGGACCGCCAGGCCAGCTCGCTGCCGGGTACGACATGGCGTCCCATCGGTGGTCCTCCTCGGTGCTCGTCCTTCGTGCTGGGCGGCGCTCGGCGGCCGCGTCGGTCACGCGTCGTCGTCGGCCAGTATGCGGTACATCGCCTTCCGGGCGTCGTCGACGACCGTGTTCGCGCGCTGGCGCTGCTCGGGGGTGCCTGCCTGGGCGACCTGCTTCCAGGCCGTGATGAAGCCCTTGAGGGACGAGGCGAGCTCGCGCATCTCGTGCGGCTCGTCTCCTCGGCCCCCCTCCCACGGGGTTCCGAGCTCGTCGCGGTGCTGCTCGACGTGGGCGGTGCCCTCGTCGGTCAGGGTCGCGGTCTTGCGTCCGTCGACGCGCTCGAAGGAGATGAGTCCCTCATCCTCGAGCTGTTGGAGCACGGGGTAGATCGAGCCGGGGCTCGGGGTCCAGGACCCCTCGCTGCGCTCCCCGATCTCCTGGATCAGCTGGTAGCCGTGCTTGGGTGCCTCGGCCAGCAGCAGCAGTGCGGCCGCGCGGACGTCGCCGCCCCGCCCGCCGCGACGCCTGCCGCGGGGGCGACCGCCGCCGGGACCGAACGGGAAGTCGCGACCGAAGTCGCCGCCGAACCCACGGTCCGGGTAGTGCCTGCCGCGCTGACGATCGTCGGGGCGGCGTGTCTGTGAGAAGTCATTGCTTCGCATGGGTGTGACCCACTTTCTATCAATCATCGACGTGTTGTCGATACCTAAACGATATATCGCTAACCCACCCCAGTCAACCTCGGGTCCCGCGACTGGCGCGGTTCTGCGTTTTCGAGACGGCGAGTCCCGCGAAACTGCGCCACTCGCGCACCGGTTTGCGCCACTCGCGCGGAGGCGTGGGTCGGCCCTCGCGTACCTGTGGACGGCTCCGTGAGTCCACAGACGACCGGACGACGCTGGATCGTCCCGCTCCGGGTGCCGACGGTGGATCGATGCACCCCATCCGTCACCGTGACGCCGAGAGCCACGGTTTCAGCCCCCACCTGCTGCGCACGTCGTGGTTCGTCCATCCCGCGGCCGGGGTCGCGCAGCTCGCCTCGACCGCCGACGACCTCGCGTCGACCTGCCGAGCCGTGGCGCTCGTGCTGGGCGACGACGTCGTCTTCACCCACGTCACGAGTGCGCGTCTGCGCGGCTGGTGGATGCCGATGCTCGACGACCTGCCGATCGTGGCGTGCAGCTCGGGCGAGGCACCGCACGCCGACCGCCGCGGCGTCTACGTGCGGCGGTGCGACATCCCTCCCGGGCACCGGGAGCGCCTGGGAGACATCGCCGTCGCCTCGCCGGAGTGGACGATCGTCGAGCTGGCCGAGCACCTCGCGCTGCTCGACCTCGTCGCGGTGATCGACTCCGCGCTGCACCTCGGTCACACGACCGTCGACCGCCTGCGGGCCACGATGGTGCCGGGACGGCGAGGCGTCCGCGTGCTGCGGCGGGCGCTCGACCTGGCCGACGGACGCAGCGAGTCGTGGTGGGAGACGATGCTGCGACTGGTGCACGTCCTGTCGGGCTTCGAGGTGGAGCCCCAGCACGTCGTGCGCAACGCGGCGGGCGTCGAGATCGCACGCGGCGACCTGCGCATCGTCGGCACCAGCCGGCTCGCCGAGTACGACGGGGCCGACCACCGCGAGCGGCAGCAGCACCAGCGCGATCTGCGGCGGGAGAAGATGCTGGCGCGCGAGGGCGTCGAGCGATTCGGCTACACCGCCACCGAGATCATCCACGCACCCGACAGCATCGTGCGCGACGCCGAGGACGCCCGCGGGCTCGCGCACGTGCCCGGACGTGTCGGGCTGTGGCGGGCTGAAGCGCGCTTGGCGACGGTGTCAGCTTCCGGGCAGGGCGCGCTGCGCCGACGTCTGCAGCGTCTCGTGCGCACCACGTCCCCGCGCCCGAGTGGCGCAAAGCCGCGCCCGAGTGGCGCAAATCCGTGAGAATCGCCGTCCCGAAAACGCGAGACTGCGCCACTCGCGGGATCGCGGGGCCGGGGGAGGCGTGGGTCAGCCGCCGGCGACGTAGCTGGACAGCTGGTCGCGCTCGAACTCGAGCTGCTCCATGCGGTGCTTGACGGCGTCGCCGATGCTCAGCACCCCGACGAGCCGCCCGTCGTCGAGCACCGGCACGTGTCGCACACGGTGCTCGGTCATGACCGCCATGAGCGCGCCGAACGAGTCGTCAGGGGAGCACACCCGCACGTCGGTCGTCATGATGTCCGAGACGGGTCTCGACCGGGCGTCGTCGACGTCGCGCAGCTTGCGGACAATGTCGCGCTCCGACACGATGCCGAGCATCGACGTGCCGTCGTCACTCACGACGAGGGCACCGACGTTGAGATCGGCCATCACTTCGAGCAGCTGACGCACCGTGGCGTCGGGGGCGATGGTGTGGACCTCGGTGCTTCCCTTGGAGGTCAGGACGTCGTGCACGCGCATGCGGGGGCTCCTTCGTCGGCTCCCCGCACTGTAACCCCGGTCACACCGCCGAGGCGAGGGTCAGGGTGCCTCGTCGGCCGGCTCGCGGGTGAACTCGAAGGCGCGGACGTTGTCGGGCTCGGCCTCCCACGCGTCGTCGTCCTCGGGCTCGTCGGTCCATGACCGGTCGGGCGGGCCCTGGTCGGGGAAGTGCCCCACGTACGCCATCGCGGCGTCGTGCAGCCGGGTGTTGGTCGCGAGGGCGTTGTCGCCCCAGGGGCCGGGTGCGCCCGCGAGGCTCGTGAAGGTGCCGCCGGCCTCGCGCACCACGATGTCGAGCGCGGCCATGTCCCACAGGTTGAGCTCGGGCTCGGCGGCGATGTCGACGGCCCCTTCGGCCAGCAGCATGTACGACCAGAAGTCGCCGTAGGCCCGTGTGCGCCAGCAGCGGCGCATCAGCGCGGCGAAGGCCTCGGCCCGGCCGATCGCGTCCCATCCGCCCAGCGAGGCGTACGACAGCGACGACGCCTCGAGGTCGGAGACCTGCGACACCCGGATCTGGCGCGACGACAGCAGCGACTTGCCGGTGTGCGCGCCGGTGCCCTTGCTGGCCCACCAGCGACGTCCGAGCGCGGGGGCCGACACGCAGCCGGCGACGATCTCGCCGTCCTCCTCGAGCGCGATCAACGTGGCCCACACGGGCACGCCGCGCACGAAGTTGGACGTGCCGTCGATGGGGTCGATGATCCAACGGCGACCCCCGGGACCGTTCGCGCCCTCGTCCTGGCCCTGCTCCTCGCCGAGCACGACGTCGCGTGTGCGGGCCGACTTGAGCGTGCGCCGGATCGCGGCCTCGACGGCCTGGTCGGACTCGGTCACGTACGTCATGTCGGGCTTGGTGTCGACCTGCAGGTCGAGCGCCAGGAACCGGTCCATCGACAAGCTGTCGGCGTTGTCGGCGAGCACGTGGGCGAGGCGCAGGTCGTCGCTGTACGAGTGAGCCATGGCCCACAGGCTACGGCCTCGCAGGACCGGAGCACCCACGGCACACGGTGCCCGGACGGTCTAGTGGTCGTCGCGCTGGTTCATGCTGGCCAGGATGCGGCGGAACGACTCGACCCGTTCGGCGGCCAGCGTGCCGTCGGCGACTGCGACGTCGAGCGCGCACTCGGGCTCGGTGGCGGCGTGCAGGCATCCACGCGGGCAGTCGCGGGCGGCGTCCTGCAGGTCGGGGAACGCCCGGATCAGGTCGTCGATCTCGACGTGCGCCAGCCCGAACGAGCGGATGCCGGGGGTGTCGATGATCCAGCCGCCGAACGGCAGGGCGAGGCTGATCGCCGAGGTCGAGGTGTGCCGACCGCGGCCCGTGACGGCGTTGACGTAGCTGACGGAGCGGTTGGCGTCGGGCACCAGGGCGTTGACCAGCGTCGACTTGCCGACACCGCTGTGCCCCACGAGGACGCTGGTGCGGTCGCGCAGCACGTCACGCACCTCGTCGAGGTCTCCGCCCCGGCGTGTGACGACCACGCGGACGCCGAGGGGCTCGAGCATCGCGACGAGCTCGTCGTGAGGCCCGAGGTCGGACTTCGTCAGGCACACGAGGGGCTCCATGCCGGCGTCGAACGCGGCGACGAGGCAGCGGTCGATCAGGCCGGGGCGGGGCGGGGGATCGGCGAGGGCCGCCACGATCACGAGCTGGTCGGCGTTGGCGACGATGATGCGCTCGACCGGGTCGTCGTCGTCGGCGGTGCGTCGTAGCACGGTGCGCCGTGGCGTCACCTCGACGATGCGGGCGAGCGACCCCTCGTCGCCCGTGACGTCGCCGACGACCCGCACGTGATCGCCGACCACGACGCCCTTGCGTCCCAGGTTGCGCGACTTCATGGCGGTGACGGTGCGGTCGCCTTCGTCGAGGGTCACGGTGTAGCGCCCGCGGTCGATCGTCACGACCCGGGCCGTGTCGGCCTCGTCGTAGTTGGGACGCACCTTCGTGCGCGGCTTGGTGTGCCGGCGCGGGCGCTCGTACTGGTCGTGCTCGTCGCGTTCCCTGCCCATCGTGACGGCTCAGTCGCTCGTCATGAGTCGTTCCCAGACAGGAGCGAAGTTGGGGTAGGTCTTGACCGTCGTGACGACGTTCTCGACGAGCAGATCGGGCACGCGCAGGCCCAGGACGACAGCCGCGTGGGCCATGCGGTGGTCGTCGTACGTGCGGAACGTGTCGCCATGGAGGGTGCGCGGGCGCACGACGAGCCCGTCCTCGGTCTCCTCGGCGTCGCCGCCGAGCCGGTTGATCTCGGTGACCAGCGCGGCCAGCCGATCGGTCTCGTGACCTCGCAGGTGGGCGACGCCGCTGAGCCGTGAGGGGGTGTCGGCGAGGGCCGCGATCGCGGCGATCACGGGCGTCAGCTCGCCCACGTCGTGCAGGTCGAGCTCGACTCCCCGCAGACGGTCGCCCGCCGCGAACACGAGGTCGTCGCCGTCGCGGCGGACCGTGCCGCCGAATGCCGGGACGATCGTGCGCCACGCGTCGCCGGCCTGGTCGGTGTCGTGCGGCCAACTGCGGATGCGCACGCTGCCGCCGGTGACGAGGGCGCCGGCGATGAAGACGCCCGCATTGGACAGATCGGGCTCGATCTCGACGTCGAGCGCATCGATCGTGCCCGGGTGGACTATCCACCGTCCGGGCTCGGGGACGTCGATGCGCACGCCGCGGCGGCGCAGCTCGGCCACCGTCATCTCGATGTGCGGCATCGATGGCAGCGTCGAGCCGGTGTGGCGCAGGTCGAGGCCGCGTTCGAGGCGCGCGCCGACGAGCAGCAGCGCCGAGACGAACTGGCTCGACGCCGACGCGTCGATCGACACCTCGCCGCCCGCCACGTGGCCCGTGCCGTGCACCGTGAACGGCAGCGACCCGCGTCCCTCGTCGTCGACCCGCAGACCCAGGGCGCGCAGCGTGGCGATCGTCGTCGCCATGGGGCGGATGCGGGCGTGCTCGTCGCCGTCGAACGTCACGGGGGCGCTGCCGAGCGCGGCGAGCAGCGGCACGAACCGCATGACGGTGCCGGCGAGGCCGCAGTCGATCGTCACGGGCTCGGTGCTCGCCGATCCGATCGGGGTGACGGTCCACGTCATGGCGTCGCGCTGCACCGTGGCACCGAGGGCCGTCAGGGCGGCGGTCATGAGCTGGGTGTCGCGCGACCCGAGAGGACGGGTGACGGTCGACGGTCCGTCGCCGAGCGCGGCCAGGATCAAGACGCGGTTGGTCAACGACTTCGACCCGGGCACCAGCACCTCGCCGACGAAGGGGGAGGTGCGGTGGGGAGCCAGCCAGGGCAGGGGAGCAGTCATCACCGCCACCCTATCGGCGTCCGGTCGTTCGGTCGTCCGGCCTCAGCCGCGGAGCTGGCCCAGCTGGCCGCCGACGGACGAGGCCGCGCCCGCGACCCGGTCCTTGGCGCGACGACCGACCGACTTCTTGTGCGGGTCGGGATCGAGCGTCGCCATCAGCAGCCCGCCGGTCATCGACACGTTCTTCAGGAAGTGGATGCGCTGGTTGGCCCGAGCGCCGGGATCGGTCTCGTTCCAGTAGGGATGACCGGCGGCGGTCGTCGGGGGAAGCGTCACCGCGAGGGCGAGGGCCGCGGTGCGGGGGACGTGCCCCGTCGCCAGGGCGAGGCCAGCCACGAGCTGCACCGCCCCGTTGAAGCGCGTCAGGCTCGCGCCGTCGACCGGCAGGCCCGGGACGATCTTCTTGACCAGGTCGGCCGTCGGCTGGGCCTTGGCGGCGCGCGGGCCGGGCGATTTCAGGGCCGCGGCACCTCCGACCACGAACATCGACGCGAGCATCGGGCGGGCGACGGCACGAAGAAGGGTCATGTCCCATTCATACCCGACGTGGCAGCGCGGCGGCGAGGGTCAGAGCAGCAGCAGGTAGGCACCGGCCGTGAAGGGGGCCGAGTCGTTGGCCGGCGCGGGGTCGCCGGGCGAGCTGACCGTGACCGTGCCGTCGGGCCGGATGCCGCGGGCCTTGACGACGAACGTCGTGCCCTCGCCGGCGGGCAGGGTCGTCGAGCAGGTCAGGACGCTGAGGCTGCGGTCGACCGTCGCGTCTCCGCAGGCCCAGCCCGGGCTGACGACGCCGCGGAACTGGACGGGCCGCGTGAAGCGCATCGTGACGGTGACGACCTGGTCGGCCGAACGCCCCGTGTTCACCGCCGTCACGGGGACCGTGAAACGGCGCTGCAGCAGGTTGTCGTCGTTGGTGATCGTGAGGGCTCCGATGCCGTAGTCGGTCGGCACGATCGGCTCCTCGACCGCCACGGGAGGGCTCGGCTCCGGGTCGGTCAACGGCTCGGTGGTCTCGCTGGTCGGGGACGGCTCGGGCTCGGGCTCGGTCGACGCGCTCGGTGACGGCGACGGCTCGGGCTCGAGGGTCGGGGCGACGGTGGGCGTCGGCGCGGCGGCTTCGGGCTCCGCCTCCTGCGTCGCCGGGGTCGCCTGGTCGCTGGTCGAGGCAGGCGCGGCGAGCGACGGCGCCCCCGTGAACGAGGGCGCGACGGCAGCCGGCCGGTCGGCTGGCGCCCGACCGATGTCGGTCGTGACGGCGACGGTGCCCGCGGTGGCGACGCCCGTCACGACGGCTGCGGCGACGACGCCCTGCGTGCCGGCCCCGGCGACCGCCCCGCCGATGACCTTGGCGGGCACCACGACGAGCTTGACCGCACCGCCCGTGACGAGCTTGACGCCGATGACTGTCGCGGCGCCCGCTCCCAGGGCTGCCACGCCTGCCCCGGCTGCGACGTAGCCCGCGAACGCGGGACCGAGCAGCGACGGACCGAGCACGCCCGACAGGTTGGAGTTGATCTCGCGCAGCTCGAGGTAGAGCCCCGTGCAGCGCGTGCAGTCGTCGAGGTGGGCCTCGACCTTGGCCGCGTCGCGGGCCGACAGGCCCTTGCGGACGTGCGCGCCGAGCATGCCGGTCGTGCGACGGCAGCTCGCGTGCAGCGTCGGGGCCAGGTGCCCCTGCAGATAGGCCTGACGCAGACCCTCGCGCGCCCGGTACGCCAGGGCCGACACGCTGTTGGCGCTCATGCCGAGCAGGGGAGCGACCTCGGCGGGCTTCTGCCCCTCGACGTCGAGGTGCCACAGCACGAGCCGCCAGCGCTCGGGAAGCGATGCGAACGCGACTGCGGCCGCACCGTGCTCGAACTTCATCTCCGCGGGATCGATGAACTCGACGGCACGGTCGAGATCGGCCTCGTGGGCGGTCGACCAGACCTTGTTGGATGCCCGGACGCGATCGATGTGCAACCGGCGGATCGACGTCAGCAGATAGGCCCTGAACGCCTCGTCAGGTCCGCGTCCGTCCTGCAGCAGCACCATCACGCGGGAGAACGACTCGGCGACGAGGTCGTCGACGTCCGACCCGCGGGCGATCTGGCGGGCCATGCGCTCGGCGGCGAAGCGATGCCGCTCGAACAGCTGCCCGTAGGCATGCGTGTCACCGGCCCGGACGGCCGATATCAGCTCGGCGTCACTGAGCTCTGCGGTGCTGGCGAGCGTCTGCTCCACGATGTCCTCCCACCCCTCCAACGACGCGATCGGCATCCGGTCACGAATTTGTCGTCGAAACCGCGTCACGTCCTGTGAGCTCGCTCGTCTCACTGCTGTCCGACCACGAGAGGAGCCGACGATGGACGACCAGGGAACGCACATCGAGCTCCTCCGTACCGCCGTTCGCGGCGGAGCGTCGGAAGCGGTGAGCGTTGCACACGAGGTGGGAGCGAGTGCAGCGCAGACGGGCGTCCCGCTCCACGAGGTCCTCGACCACGTGGAGCGGGCCTACGCGCCCGATCCGCCCGACCATCCTGTGACGCGCGCGGCCGCGCTGGCCTGGGCCGACGTGTCGCTTGTCCACCGGGCCGATGTCTCGTGCGAGGACCCGCTGACGTCGATGGCGACGGCTCCGTACCTGCGGTTGAGGCTGGCCGAGATCTACCGCGGTGCCGAGGCCGACGACCGCAGGGTGTGCGACTCGCACGTGCTCATCGTGGTCGAGCTGCCGCGTCCCGGCCGGGTCAACGAGATCGAGCTCGCGCTGCGAGCACTCGAGGTCGCCGAGGTGATGCGCTCGGTGTTCACCGGCGACGAGACGATCGCGCAGCTGTCGACGCGCCGGTTCGCGGCGCTCACGACGCGCGACCGCGGCGACGACCTCGCGCTCAACCTGCTCGGGCTCCTGCTCGACCGCGCCCTCGACGGCCGGGTGCAGGCACGGCTGTGGGTCGAGCGCCTGCCGTCCGGCGCCGACGGGGTCGCGTCGGTTCTCGCGTCCCTCTGCGAGTAGCCCCGACCGGTTCGCGCCGGCTCGCTCGTCCCGGCCCGCGGTGTCCGGGGCCTGTGGCAGGCTGGTCGCATGTGCGGGCGCTACGCGACGACCCAGACCTCGGCCTCCCTCCACCAGGCCTTCGAGATCGACCTGGCCAACTCGTTCGTCGAGCTCGAGGCCGACTTCAACATGGCCCCCACCAAGCTCGCCCCGCTGGTCATCGGCCGCCGCGAGGACGAGTCGGCGTCCGCCCCGCAGCGCGAGCTCCTGACGGCCCGGTGGGGGCTCATTCCCAGCTGGGCCAAGGACCCGTCGATCGGCAGCCGGATGATCAACGCCCGCTCCGAGACCGTCGCCGAGAAGCCGTCGTTCAAGAAGGCCTTCGCGCGGCGTCGCGCGCTCGTGCCCGCCGACGGCTACTTCGAGTGGTACGCCTCGCCGCCCCGCGAGGGGGAGAAGAAGCCTGCCAAGCAG
Organism: Aeromicrobium fastidiosum; assembly: GCF_017876595.1. Lineage (NCBI taxonomy): Bacteria > Bacillati > Actinomycetota > Actinomycetes > Propionibacteriales > Nocardioidaceae > Aeromicrobium > Aeromicrobium fastidiosum. The sequence continues at coordinate 2,398,672 of NZ_JAGIOG010000001.1, forward strand.
CCGTTCTACATCACGCCCAAGGACGGGTCGGTGCTGGCGATGGCCGGCCTCTACGAGTTCTGGAAGGACCGTGACGCCGACGAGTGGGTCGTCAGCTACACGATCCTCACCACGACGGCCGAGGACGATCTCGGCCACGTCCACGAGCGCATGCCGCTGTTCCTCGAGCCCGAGGCGTACGACGAGTGGCTCGACCCTGCCCCGCGTGCCACCGACGAGCTGTTGGGGCTCCTCGTGCCGGCCGCCCCCGGACGTCTCGACGCCTTCGCGGTGTCGACCGCGGTCAACAACGTCCGCAACAACGGCCCCGAGCTGATCGTCCCGCTCGCCCCGGAATAGCGCGCCCCTCCGCAGGGTTGAACCCCGCAGGAGGACACATGCTGACCGAGACCCACCGAGTGGCCGATCGCACGATCGCACCACTGCGCAAGCGTCCGAAGCCGGGAGTAGGCTGGGACGCGATGACCGTCACCCCTGAGACCCCAGAGGTCCCCGACAACCGAGAGACCGAGACCCCGGAGCAGAGGCAGGCCCGCTTCGAGGCCGACGCCCTGCCCTTCCTCGACCAGCTCTACTCGGCGGCGCTGCGCATGACGCGCAACCCGCACGACGCCGAAGACCTGGTGCAGGAGACGTTCTCCAAGGCGTTCAGCGCCTTCCACCAGTTCAAGCCGGGCACCAACCTCAAGGCCTGGCTGTACCGCATCCTGACCAACACCTACATCAACTCGTACCGCAAGAAGCAGCGTCAGCCGCAGCAGGTCACCGACGAGATCGAGGACTGGCAGATCGCGCGCGCCGAGTCGCACGGATCGTCCGGGCTCAAGTCGGCTGAGATGGAGGCGCTCGAGCACCTCCCCGACAGCGACGTCAAGGACGCGCTGCAGGCACTGCCCGAAGACTTCCGCTACGCGGTCTACCTCGCCGACGTCGAGGGTTTCCCGTACAAGGAGATCGCCGAGATCATGGACACGCCGATCGGCACCGTGATGTCGCGTCTGCACCGCGGACGACGCATGCTCCGCGAGATGCTGGCCGACTACGCCCGCGACCGCGGCATGGCCGTCACGGGAGCGGGTGAGACGAAGTGAGCGCCAACCCGTGCGAAGGACCCGACTGCGAGCAGGCCCTCGACAAGCTCTACCTCTTCATCGATCAGGAGATCGACACCGCGAGCTGTGCGGAGATCCAGACCCACATCGACGAGTGCACGAGCTGCCTGAGCGAGTACGACCTCGAGCGTGTCGTCAAGAGCCTGGTGTCCCGCTCGTGCTCGGAGGTCGCGCCCGACCCCCTGCGCGAGAAGGTGCTGCTGTCGATCCGCACCGTGCAGGTGCAGATCACCGAGCAACGCACGGTCTGAACCGACTCGAACGCCTCCACACCGGGGTGTGAGTCAGGTAACGTCCGTCCGATCGTGACGATCTCGGCCGTCGTGACGACCAACGGGTGTCTCCCACTGGGGGAGCACCGACGAGGACGGAACGATCATGAACGACCTGACCACCCACCCCACCACGGCGCAGAAGCTCGGTGCCGAGCTGCTGGGCACTTTCTGGCTCGTGCTGGGCGGCTGCGGCACCGCCGTCCTCGCCGGTGACGTCGTGGGCCCCGGCGGCATCGCCGCGGCCTTCGGCCTGACGGTCCTGACCGGGGCGTATGCCTTCGGCCCCGTGTCGGGCGGGCACTTCAACCCCGCCGTGACGGTCGGGCTGGCTGCCGCCAAGCGGTTCGGGTGGCGCGACGCTCCCGGCTACGTCGTCGCGCAGGTCGTCGGTGCCACGGTGGCGGCGGCGCTGCTGCTCGGCATCGCCAACGGCAAGGACGGCTTCAGCGCGACGGCTTCGGGCTTCGCCTCCAACGGCTTCGGCGACCGCTCGCCCGACGGCTACGGCTTCTGGGCCGTCGTGATCACCGAGATCGTGCTGACCGCGTTCTTCGTGCTGGTCATCCTGGGTGCGTCGTCCAAGCGCGCGGCGGCCGGCTTCTCCGGCGTCGCGATCGGCCTGGCGCTGACGCTCATCCACCTCATCAGCATCCCGGTCAGCAACACCTCGGTGAACCCCGCGCGTTCGCTGGGCGTGGCGTGGTTCGCGGGCGGGGACGCGCTGGCGCAGGTGTGGGTGTTCATCGCGGCACCCGTCATCGGTGCGGCCGTCGCGGGCCTCACGCACGCGTTCCTGCTGGGCGACGAGGAGTAGCCGCCCATCCGGCGACCACCGGAGCCACCGCACGACGAAGCCCCCGTCCAGCAGGACGGGGGCTTCGGTGCACGAGGTGCGCTCAGGTCAAGCGTTGGGACGCTTGCCGTGGTTGGCGCCCTTCTTGCGGCGTGCACGACGCTTGCGGCCGGTCTTGCCCATGGTGTTCCTCCTCGAAAGACGTTGACTCAGTCTCCCACAGGGGTGATCCGCGCGACGAAGCGCTCCCGGTCGACCACGACCCGCCGCACCTCGCCGGACGCCAGCAGGGTTCCGCCTGCGTCCTGCGCGACGACCTGGAACCGCACGAGTCGCCCGTCGGTGTGGATCACGGTGGCGGTCGCGGTGACCTCGGCGCCGACCGGGCTGGCCGCCAGGTGCTCGAGCTCGACGCGGGTGCCGACGCTGGTCTGCTCCGGAGGCAGGTCGAGGGCTGCGCACGTCGCCTCCTCCAGCCAGGCCAGCACCCGCGGCGTCGCCAGCACCTCGAGATCGCCCGACCCGAGCGCCAGCGCGGTGTCGCCGGGCATGACGAGGTGGGTGACGCTCGCAGTCTCCATCCCCCCAACCTAGACCACCGCTGACGCGTGGGTTTCGCACCGCCGAGGCGCGGCTTCCGCACCGCCGAGGCGCGGGTTCCGCCCGTCGTAACCCGCGCGTCAGCGTGGGTCAGGTGGACCAGGCGGACCAGAGATCGGCGTAGCGACCGCCGGCCTCGACGAGCTCGTCGTGGGTGCCCTCCTCGACGATGCGTCCCTCGTGCATCACGACGACCCGGTCGGCCGACTGCGCCTGGGTGAGACGGTGCGCCACGACGAGCGAGGTGCGTCCCCGGGTGACGGCGACAGCTGCCTCTTCCAGCTCTCGTGCGCCGCTCGAGCCGGCCTCGGCGGTCGCCTCGTCGAACACCGCGACGACCGGGTCGTGCAGCAGCACCCGCGCCAGCGCGAGCTGCTGGGCCTGCGACGGCGTGAGCGGATGGCCGTGGTCGCCGACGACCGTCGACCATCCGTCGGACAAAGCGTCGACCCACGACAGGGCGCGCACCGTCGCGAGCGCCGAGCGGATCTCTTCGTCGGACGCATCGGGCCGGGCGAGGTCGACGTTGTCGCGCACGGTGCCCGAGAAGACGTGGACGTCCTGCGTGATGAGCGCGATGCTCGACCGCACGTGGGAGGGGTCGAGGGCGTCGAGCGGGAAGCCCCCCACCGTCACCCGCCCGCGAGTGGGCACCAGGAGACCTGCTGCGACGGCGCCCAGCGTGCTCTTGCCGGCACCAGTCGCACCCACCAGCGCCACGCGCTCGCCGTCGAGGATGCGCAGCGTCACGTCGGACAGCACCGGACGGCCGGCCACGTACTCGTGGCTGATGCCGGTCAGCTCGAACGTGCCGTGGCGGACGGGCGACGGTCCGTCGGGCACCGGGGGCGGTTCCAGCAGGGCGATGCCGGCGAGGCGGGCGAGCGAGGCACCCGCCGACTGCACGTCGTCGAAGATCATCAGCAGTGCGCCGATGGGGTTGAACAGTCGGTGGAAGTAGAGGGCCGCCGCGGTCACGGCACCGACCGTGGTCAGGTCGTCGCGCACCAGGAAGAAGCCCGTGCCCAGCACCAGCAGCAGGCCGATCAGCTCAGACCTGTTGGTGCGCGCACCGAACCGGGTCAGCAGCCTGAACACGTCGAGCGTGATGCCCATGGTGTGCCGCGAGTGGTGCGTGATGAGGTCGATCTGGGCCTGCTCGCGCGACAGCGCCCGCAACGTCGCGGCACCCTGCACGCCGTTGACCAGCGCCTCGGCGCGCTCGCCCTCGGCGATGCGCTCGCGCCGGTAGTAGGGCCCCGACCGGGGCAGGTACCACCGCAGCCCCATCGCGTAGAACGGGGCGCTGGCCAGCCCGGCCAGGCCCAGTCGCCAGTCGAGCGCGAACAGCCCGCCCGCGGTGAACACGACCGCGACGAGCGAGCCGATCAGCAGGGGGATGATCTCGGTCAGCGACGTGGCCACCGAGCGCACGTCGTCGCCCATGCGTGACAGCAGGTCGCCCGCACCGGCCTCCTCGAGGCGGATGCTGTCGAGGTGCAGGGCGCGGTCGAGCGCCTGCTCGCGCAGATCGGCCAGCGCCGGCTCGCCGGCCCGGGCGAGGTAGGTGACCGACAGCGACGTGCCGATGCCCGCGACGATGCTGGCCGCGACGATCAGCAGGGTCCCGCGCAGGATGTCCGACGACTCGCCACCGGTCGAGACGGTGTCGACGATCTGCCCGAGGACCCACGGGGCGACGAGACCCGCGAGCCCCACCACCACGAACGCCACGGCGGAGACGATCAGCGGACGCCGGTGCGCCCGCAGCAGTGTCGCGGCCAGGCGGGTCGTCTCGCCGCGGGACGCGATGGGCAGCAGGTTCCGGCTCATCGCAGCACCGCCTCGCGGTAGTCGTCGCGCTGCGCGAGGTCGTGGTGCGTCCCCGTCGCGACGACCCGCCCGTCGCTGATCATGACGACGCGGTCGGCCGACGCCAGGAGCGCGGGGCTCGAGGTGATGACGAGGGTGCTGAGCGAGGACCCCTCGGGGTGCCGGAGCGACCGGATGCCGTCGGCGATGCGCTGCTCGGTCATGGCGTCGACCGCGCTGGTCGGCTCGGCCAGCACGAGGATCGGGGCGCGGGTGGCCATGGCCCGGGCCAGTGCGATGCGCTGGCGCTGCCCGCCGGAGAACGTCGCACCGCCCGCGCTGATCGGCTGCCGGAGGCCCTCGGGGTGGAGGTCGACGACGTCGCTGGCCGCCGAGGCCTCGAGGATCGCGGCCAGCTGGTCGTCGTCGAGGACGTCATCGGGGTCGATCGTCGTGCGCAGCGTCCCCTCGAACAGGTCGACGTGGTGCTGGCTCACGACGACGCGCGAGCGGAGCGAGTCGATCGTCAGCTCGTCGACCGGGTGGCCGCCGAGCGTCAGGCTGCCCGACCGCTCGTCGGGCCGCACCTCGCCCCGCACGAGGCGCACGACGGCGTCCGCGCCGGCCGGGTCGTCGACGACGACGCCCACGAGCTCGCCGAGGCGGGGTGACAGGTCGACGTCGCAGAGGGGGCCGGAGGTCATGGACGCGAGCGAGAGCTCGGCCCGTGGGTCGTCGAGCACGGTCGAGCCGTGGGTCGCGAGAGGCGGGGTGTGCAGGAACTCCACCAGTCGCTTGGCTGATGCGAACGAGCGCGCGACCTGGGCGCTCGTCTCGCCGAGTCCCGCGATGGGCTCGGCCAGGAACTGGGTCAGGCCGACGATCGCGATGAGCTCGCCGATGCTGATGTCGCCGTCGAGCGCGCGGGTGCCGGCCAGGTAGGCCACCAGTGCGAGGAACAGGCCGCTGAGGCCCGCGGTGAGCCCGTACATGTAGCCGGACGACCGGGCCACCCGGATGCTCGCGTCGCGGGCGGTCGCGCTGTGCACGCGGTAGCGCGACGTCGCGACGTCCTCGGCCCCGACGCCCTTCAGGGGCCGCAGCCCCTTGAGCAGATCGGTCGCGACGCCCGTCGCGGTGGCGATGCCGGCCTGCTGGTCGGTCGTGTCTCGGGCGATCAGCGGCGTGACGACCTGGATCACGACCAGCACGAGCGGCACGCCGATCAGCACCACGAGCCCCAGCAGCAGGTCGATCTCGAACAGCACGACAGCGCTCACGACGACGCCCACGAGCCCTGCGAGCGTGTAGCCGATGTTCCACAGCAGCTCGCCGATCGTCTCGGCGTCCGAGGTGGCCAGCGAGAGGGTCTCGCCGGGCAGCAGACCGGTGCGGGCGCCGCCGGCACCCAGGACGTGCTCGCTGACCTCCACCCGCAGGAGGTGCACCTCGAGCTGCAGCGCGGCGACGCCGAAGCGGGCACCGAGCCGGTACGAGTAGCTGAGCACCACGAACAGCGTGACCAGCACGCCTCCCCAGACCGCGAGCTGGTCGAGGTCGCCGGTGGTCACGGCCCGGTCGATCATGACGCCGATCACGACCGGCACGAGGGCCTCGCACAGCAGCCAGGAGGTGATCAGGGCGTAGCAGCCCAGGAGCCTGGCGCGGTGCCGACGCACGCCTCGCCACATGAGCGCCGCTGCCGACATCGGTGGAGCGGAGACGTCGGGAGGCACCTGGTGAGGGTACCCTCACCGGCTCCCGTCGTCGGGCGGCAGGGCCAGCGCGAAGCCCCACAGGTGCGCCCCGGGCACCGGCGTCCAGTCGAGCTCAGGACGTCGTGCGAAGCCCATGGACCGGTAGAGCCGGTGAGCCGTCGTCATCTCGGTCAGCGAGCACAGCAGCACCTCGGTCAGACCCGCTCGCCGTGCTCGGTCGACGCAGGCCTCGACCAGTGCGCGCCCGACGCCGCGTCCTCGTGCACGTGGATCGACCGACAACGTCCTGAACTCGGCCTGGAAAGGCTGTCGGGCGAGCTGCGCGAACGCCGATCCGTGAGGGCACCACGTGACGGTGCCGACCAGATGCTTGCCGTCGACGGCCACCAGCACCTCGCTGTCGTCGGCGCGACCCGCGACGTCGCCGATCCACGCGGCGTACTCGTGGTCGTACGTGCCGTCGGCGCGGGTCAGGTGTCCGTCGGCCTCGTAGCCGGCGACCGTCAATCGTCCGACCTCGTCGTGCTCGTCGGCGCGGACGGGACGGACGACGAGGTCAGATGCCGGTGGTGGCACGGGGGTAGGCGGCGTCGACGTCTGTCATGACGTTGACGAGGTAGGGCACGCCCGAGGCGAGGGCGCGGTCGATCGCCGGCCCGATCTGGCGCGGGTCGGTGACCATCTCGCCACCGCCGCCGAGGGCCGTGACGACCTGGTCGTAGCGCGTCTGCGGGGCGAGGTCGGCGGCGACGTCGTAGCCGTAGATCCACTGCATGGGCCCCTTCTCGAGGCCCCACGCGGAGTTGTTGCCGACGATCATCACGACCGGCAGGTCGTGGCGCACCAGCGTGTCGACGTCCATCAGCGACATGCCCGCGGCACCGTCGCCGTACAGCAGCACGACTTGGCTCGACGGCCTGGCGATGCGCGCCGCCATCGCCGCACCCATGCCGGCACCGAGGCAGCCGTACGGCCCGGGATCGAGCCAGCCGCCGGGGCGCTTGGGCTCGACGAACTTGCCTGCGAACGACACGAAGTCGCCGCCGTCGCCGATCACGACGGCGTCGTCGGCCAGCCGGGGGAGCAGCTCGCCGTAGATGCGGGCGGGGTGGATCGGGTCGGCCTCGGCGGTCAGCAGCTCGCTGTCGCGGGCGGTCGCCGCGGCGACCTCGTCCTGCAGGGTCGACAGCCATGGCGTCCAGTCGGGACGTGAGCCGTGGGCGGCCGATCCCGTCAAGGCGTCGAACAGGCCTGTGAAGAACAGGCTCAGGTCGCCGTGGGCCGTCGCCGCGGTGTCGGCGTGCGACGAGACCTGACCGGCGGAGTCGGCGACGTGCACCGTGCGGGCCGGCGTGGCACCATCCTTGCCGCCGAAGACGCCGTAGCCGAGCCGGAAGTCGAGCGGCGTGCCGACGACGATCACGAGGTCGGCACGGTTGAACGACGTCGAGCGGGCCTTGGTGACGAGCTGCGGGTGCCCGCCGGGCACGATGCCGCGGCCCATGCCGTTCGAGATCACCGGGATGCCGGTCTCCTGGACGAACTGCAGCGCGGCGACCTCGGCCCGGTCGGCCCACACATCGGTGCCGAGCACCAGCACGGGGCGCTCGGACGTGCGGAGCAGCTCGGCGATTGCCCGCAGGGCGTCGGGATCGGGCTGCACGGGTGCCGTGGTGTTGCCCTGCGACGGGCTGCCGGTGGCCGCGCTGTTGAAGAACTCGTCCATCGGGACGTCGACGAACGTGGGCCCGCGGTGCGACGAGCCGGCCAGCGTGAACGCCTCGTCGATCGTCGGGGCGATGTCGGCGACGGTGTGCGCCGTGGTCGACGACTTCGAGATCGACGAGAAGATCGGCGGGTGGTCGAGCTCCTGCAGGCTGCCGGTGCCCCAGCGGTTGTTGGGCGCGCGGCCCCCGACCACGACGAGCGGCGACCCCGAGAAGCTCGCCTGCGCCACGGCGCTGACGCCGTTGGTGACGCCCGGCCCCGCCGTTAGCACGGCGAGGCCCGGGGTGCGGGTCAGCTTGCCGATCGCCTCGGCGGCGAAGACCGCGGTCGGCTCGTGACGCACGTCGATGATCGGCATCGCGGGCTCGGTCTTGACCGCGGCGTCGTACATCGGAAACACGTGTGCGCCCGAGAGCGTGAACAGCGTCGAGACGCCGTGGGCTCGTGCCACGTCGAGGGCGAGGATGCCGCCGTGCTGCGGCTCGGTGGTCTGGTCGGTCGTCATGTGACGCACGTTACTGGACGGTAGAGACTCCCGCCGGAGAGGTCTCAGCCCAGCGGACGCGCGCGCGTCGTCGGCCGGTACAGCCACGGCTGCTCGGCCCGGATCTGGTCGAGCACCGCCAGGATCAGGTCGGCGCGGTGGGCGGGCTGCTCGGCGAACAGCTCGGCGTCGGCGCGCAGGTCGTCGCGACCCTGCACGCCGAGCGCGAGCTGCAGGTGCAGCGCCCTCAGGAACGACGAGGTGTTGCGGACGCCGGGGGAGGGCCACTCGGCCTCGAGGTGCCCGCGGGTCTGCGGCGGCTTGATGCCCTGTCCGAGTCGCACGAGCCACGGCTCGACGATGACGGGGTCGAGCTCGTTGCGGTGCAGCAGCGTCATGACGGCGTAGGCCAGGCGATCGTCCTCGCCGTGCCGCCAGATGTAGGCCGTGGGAGTCAGCACCCGGTCGGCGATGACGTCGAGCAGCACCGTCAGCTCGAGGCGACCGAAGTGCCGCGACCGGGCCAGGGCGGCCAGCAGATCGGCGCCGTGGGCGATCGCATTGGCCCAGCCCTGCTCGGGTATCCAGCCGCGGTGGTCCTGCTCGCGGACGTACCAGGCCGTCGCCCGGTCGCCCCAGTCGAGCACCGACTCCGACGACATCAGGTGCTCGTTGTTGTCGCGGCCGATGATCTCGGCCAGCATCAGCGCGCTGTACGACCGGCGCATGACCGACACGTCGCCGTCGTGGCCGAGCCCGTACCGCAGGCCCGGGGCAATGCCGTCGCCCAGACCGGCCAGCAGCTGGTCGTACACACCGCGCGTGATCCACGTCGTCAACAGGGGATACGCGAGGTCCTCGCGGGTGCGCGGGTTGGGGTGTCCCAGCATCTCGACCAGCTCGACGGTGCTCTCGTCGAGACCTCGGTCGCCGGGCACGTCCATGCCGCTCTGCATGACCGCCTGCCAGTACGCCTCCGACATCTGTTCATCGTGTCACGGACACCCGGCCCGTTCGGCCCCGACTACGCTGCACGGGTGCCCTCGCTCGACGACATCGCGCAGTTCCAGACGTCCCTGACGTCCGACGACGTCGCGTGGCTGCACGCCCTGGTCACCGACTGGCAGATCATCGCCGACCTGTCGTTCTCCGACCTCGTGCTGTGGGTGCCCGACGCCGAGGCCAAGGGCATGTGGGCCGGTGCGCAGATCCGACCGACGACCGGTCCGACGACGCTGCTCGAGGACGTCGCGGGCACGTTCCTGCCCAGCAAGGCCGCGGGCGAGCACCCGGTGGAGAAGGCGCTGACGACGGGCCGGGTCGTGCCCGAGCACCTGGAGGAGCAGGCCGACGGCACCCGCGTCCTGGTCGAGGCCATCCCGGTGCGTCGCGCGGGCACGACGATCGGCGTCATCGCCCGGCGCAGCAGCGAGACGGGCCTGCGCACCGCGAGCACGCTCGAGCGGGCCTACTTCGAGGCCGCCGGCGAGCTGGGTGCCATGATCCGCCGCGGCGAGTTCCCGGTGCCCGGTGCCCGCTCGGACCTGGCCGACTCGCTGCGGGTCGGCGACGGGTTCATCCGCACCGACGTGCGGGGGGTCGTGCGCTACACCAGCCCCAACGCGCTGTCCGCGTACCGCCGGCTGGGGCTGACCGGCGACCTCGTCGGCACCCACCTGGGCGACGTCACGACGGGCCTGGTGGGCCGCCGTCCGACCGACCGCGGTGCCCGTGGCGTGCTCAGCGGCCGCGAGGCGTCCGAGGCCGAGATCGAGAACGCCAACGCCTCGCTCCTGGTGCGCACGATCCCGCTGCGGTCGTCCGGCCAGCGCAGCGGATCGCTGATCCTCCTGCGGGACGTCACCGAGCTGCGCCTGCGCGAGCGCGAGCTGGTGTCGAAGGACGCGACGATCCGCGAGATCCACCACCGGGTCAAGAACAACCTGCAGACCGTCGCGGCGCTGCTGCGGCTGCAGGGACGTCGCACCGAGAATCCCGAGGCGCGGGCGGCGCTCGAGGAGGCGGTGCGACGCGTCGGCTCGATCGCGCTGGTGCACGAGACGCTCAGCCAGTCGTTCAGCGACTTCGTGGCGTTCGACGAGATCGCCGACCGCCTGCTCCACACGGTGCTCGACGTGTCGAACGGCCCGGCCGGGGCCAACCTGGTGCGGCCCGAGCGGTTCGGCTCGTTCGGGCTGCTGCCGGGCGAGATCGCCACGCCCCTGTCGATGGTGCTGACCGAGCTGATCCAGAACGCGTCGGCGCACGCCTACGACGAGTCGGGCGGCACGCTGACGCTCGCGGTCAACCGCATCCGCGACAAGGTGCGGCTGCGGGTCAGCGACGACGGCATGGGCCTGCCCGACGACTTCGACGCGTCCCGCAGCCTGGGGCTGTCGATCGTGACGACGCTCGTCGAGGGCGAGCTGGGCGGGTCGCTACGGTTCGAGCCCCGGGTCGGTGGCGGCACCACGGTCGCCATCTCGCTGACCGTCTGACGGCCCGCACGGGCATACAAAGAACCCCGCGGCCGTCAGGCCACGGGGTTCACCGATACGTGCGTGTGCTCAGGCGGTACGGATACGTGCCCGAGCATTGCGACGCTTCAGCGTTCGACGTTCGTCTTCGCTCAAGCCTCCCCACACACCGTGATCCTGTCCGGACTCCAGTGCCCACTGAAGGCACTGCTCGCGGACATCACAGCGGCGGCATACGACCTTGGCCTCTTCGATCTGCAAGATGGCGGGACCCGTGTTGCCGATGGGGAAGAAGAGCTCAGGATCCTCATCGAGGCATGCCGACTTGTGGCGCCAGTCCATGGGGACACTCCTTCCCGTTCGGTGTTGCGCCCGTGGCAGGCCTGTTTGGCCTGATCAGGGGCATTGACTCCATGGTTTCAATATTTCAGGTGCTTTACAAGGGCAACGACATGCGGCGAATTGTCGGATGAGTCACATGGTGCCTACGCTGTCGCCGTGACGTCTCCCGGACGGCCGTCGGGAACGGCCAGAACCCTGCTCCTGATCGTGGCCGTGATCGTGTCGGCGGAGGCGTCGACCTTCGGCGTCCTGGCGGTCCTCGAGCTGCTCGACGTGTCGTCGGACCGTGTCGGTCTGGGCATCGGCGCGACCCTGTTCCTGCTCGTCGTGGCGGGCGGCCTGCTGTGGGCCGCCTCGCGCGTCGCGGTGGGGGAGGCGTGGGCCAGGAGCCCCCTGGTGTTCGCCCAGCTCATCCAGCTGGGGCTCGCGTGGAACTTCCGCGGCGACCCCGCGTGGCTCGCGCCGGCCATCGCGGTACCCGCCGTGGTCGTGCTGGCGTGCCTGCTGGCTCCGCCGGTGACGCGCGCCCTCACCGACGACCAGCCCGTGTGACGACCGTCCCATGTCGCGCCTCGGTTGCTGTGCCAGACTGAAGAGCGGGCACAACCCGCCTCTCTTTCCGCCCAGGCGGTTCGCTCCAGCTGTGGCCAGACACCGCACCGGCGACCTGATCGGTCCCATCGAGCCCCGCCAGGACTCCGTCCCCTCGTGAGGAACACGCCCTTCATGGTTGCCACCGACATCGACGTGCACGCCGCCGTCCCCGATCCCGACGACGCCGTCTTCGCCCTGCACCAGGGCGGCAAGATGAGCATCGCCGCCTCTGTCCCGATCCGGGACGCACACGATCTCTCGCTCGCGTACACGCCGGGCGTCGCCCGGGTGTGCGAGGCGATAGCGGCCGATCCCGACGTCGCCCACGACTACACGTGGGTCTCCAACACCGTCGCGGTCGTCACCGACGGCACCGCGGTGCTCGGCCTCGGTGACATCGGCCCTGCCGCGTCGATGCCGGTCATGGAGGGCAAGGCCATCTTGTTCAAGCAGTTCGGCGGCGTCGACGCGATCCCGATCGCGCTCGACACGACCGACGTCGACGAGATCGTCGAGACCGTCGTGCGACTCGCGCCGTCGTTCGGGGGCATCAACCTGGAGGACATCTCCAGCCCGCGGTGCTTCGAGATCGAGCGTCGTCTCGTCGAGCGCCTCGACATCCCGGTCTTCCACGACGACCAGCACGGCACCGCGGTCGTGACGCTCGCTGCGCTCATCAACTCCGCCCGGCTCACCGACCGCGACCTCGAGGACTTCAAGGTCGTGATCTCCGGTGCCGGCGCGGCCGGTGTCGCGATCATGAAGATCCTGCAGTCCGCCGGCGTCCGCAAGATCGCCGTGGTCGACCGGGCGGGTGTCATCCACCCGGGTCGTGACGACCTCAACGAGGTCAAGCAGTGGCTCGCCGACCAGACCGCGGGCTGGGCACGCCCCGGCTCGATCTCCGACGCCCTCGACCAGGCCGACGTCTTCATCGGTGTCTCCGGCGGCACCGTGCCGGAGGAGGCCGTCGCCCGCATGGCACCCGAGGCGATCGTCTTCGCGATGGCCAACCCGCACCCCGAGGTGCACCCCGACGTCGCGCACCGGTACGCGCGGGTCGTGGCCACGGGCCGCTCCGACTTCCCCAACCAGATCAACAACGTGCTGGTCTTCCCGGGCATCTTCCGCGGCGCGCTCGACGTCCGGGCCACGCGCATCTCCGAGGGCATGAAGCTCGCGGCCGCCACGGCGATCGCCGACCTGGTGGGCGACGACCTGTCCGAGACCTACGTCATCCCGTCGCCGTTCGACCCCCGCGTCGCCACGGCGGTGGCCCGCGCCGTCACCGACACGGCACGGCGCGAGGGTCTGGCCCGCCGCCCGTACTGACACCGAGGAGCAGCTCGACATGTTCGCCGTCTACGCAGGTCAGATCAACCCCAGGGACCCTCTCTCCGGGCTGGTGGTGGGCGAGCGTCCCGATCCCGAGGTGCCCGAGGGCTGGACGACCGTCACGGTCAAGGCCGCATCGATCAACCACCACGACGTGTGGAGCCTGCGCGGCGTGGGCCTGGGCGAGGCGTCGCTGCCGATGATCCTCGGCTGCGACGCCGCCGGCTACGACGAGGACGGCAACGAGGTGCTGGTGCACGCCGTCATCAGCGATCCGTCGTGGCGCGGCGACGAGACCCTCGATCCGAAGCGGTCGCTGCTGTCGGAGCGTCACCAGGGCACGTTCGCCGAGAAGGTCGCCGTGCCGACCCGCAACGTCGTGCCCAAGCCGGCGGGCCTGTCGTTCGCCGAGGCGGCGTGCCTGCCGACCGCGTGGCTGACGGCCTATCGCATGCTGTTCACCCAGTCGGGCCTCAAGCAGGGCGACACCGTGCTGGTGCAGGGTGCCGGCGGCGGCGTCGCGACGGCCGCCATCACCCTGGCCCGGGCGGCAGGCTTCCGGGTGTGGGCCACGAGCCGCGATGAGGACAAGCGGGCGCGCGCGGTCGAGATCGGGGCCCACGAGGCCTTCGAGTCCGGTGCCAGGCTCCCGGCGAAGGTCGACGCGGTCATGGAGACCGTCGGCGCGGCCACGTGGTCGCACTCGGTCCGGTCGATGCGCCCCGGCGGCACGATCGTCATCTCGGGTGCCACCTCGGGCGACGCCCCCTCGCACGCCGAGCTGACCCGCATCTTCTTCCAGCAGATGCGCGTGCACGGCTCCACGATGGGCACGCGCGACGAGCTGCACGCCCTCGCGCAGTTCATGGACGTCACGGGCACGCGTCCGCTGATCGACCGCGAGATCCCGATGGAGCAGGCTGCCGACGGGCTGCAGAGCGTCATCGACGGCAGCGTCTTCGGCAAGATCGTCCTGACGCGCTGACCCGCTGACGCCTCAGTCCTCAGCAAGGGTGTGGCGCAGATAGCGCATCGGGGTGTCGAGGTAGGCGCGGTAGTGGCGCACGAGCTCGAGCTCGTGCCACGTCGTCTCACGCAGGCCCCAGTCGCCGACCTCGAGGACGCGTGCCCCGGGCAGCGAGGCCAGCACGGGGGAGTGCGTGGCGCAGAGCACCTGCGCGCCGGACGCTGCGAGGTCGTGCAGGACGCGGATCAGCGTCAGGCTCGACCTGAACGACAAGGCTGCCTCGGGCTCGTCGAGGCAGTAGAAGCCCGGCGAGTCGAACTTGCGCGTCAGCACCTCGAGGAACGACTCACCGTGACTCATCGCGTGGTAGTCGGTGTCGTTGGGGCCGCCGTGTGCGTCCATGTAGGTGTACCAGCCGTGCATCGTCTCGGCACGCAGGAAGAACCCCCACCGTCCGGCACCGATGCCGCGCTGCACCTGCAGGTGGTGGTGCAGCGGCGACTCGGACCCCCGGGTCTCGTGGCGCCCGAAGGCCGTGCCGCCTTCGGGCGACAGTCCGTACGCGGTCGCGACGGCCTCGACGAGCGTCGACTTGCCGGAACCGTTCTCGCCGACCAGGAACGTCACGCCGGGCCGCAGGTCGAGGCCGTCGGCCATGACCTGCTGGACGGCCGGGATCGTCAGCGGCCATGCGCGCGGGTCGTGCGGGATGTCCGGGTGCGGGGACCACGAGACCCGGACGACGGGCGGCTGGTCGAATCTCATGGACCCACCCTGTCAGCCGGGGCGGACGAAACCTGATGCACCGTGACCACATACGGGTCACGGTGCATCAGGGTCGGTCAGTCGGGACCAGTCAGTCGGGGATGGTCTGAGCCATCTGCAGGATCATGCTCGCGGGGTAGGTGCGCCCCTCGTGCGCGGCCTGCAGGTGGGCGTCGACGGTCGTGACGAACTCGTCGTCGGTGCGTCCGACGAGCTGCTCACCGCAGGGACATGTCAGCGTCTTGGCCATGTCGATGAGCCTACTCGTCCTCGTCGTCGAGGCGGGCGAGCCAGGTGGCCAGGCGCTCGACCGGGATCTCGAAGTCGGGGTTGAGATCGACGAACGTGCTGAGCTGCTCGGCCAGCCAGGCGAAGGTGACCTCTTCGTCACCCCGCCTGGCCTGGAGCTCCTCGATCCCGCGATCGGTGAAGTACATCAGCGCTCCTGCAGCGACCTCAGGCGAATGCCTGCTGCATCAGGGTCGCCTGCTCCTCGACGTGCCGGCTGTGCGAGCCGACCGAGGGGGCGGACGACTCCGGACGCGACACGCGCAGCAACGGCAGACCGTCGAACTCGCCGCTGAGGTGCAGTGCGACGTGCGGCCACGGACCCTGGTTGGCGGGCTCGTCCTGCACCCAGCGCACCTCACGGGCGTTGGGGTACTTGGCCACCTCGGCGTTGAGCTCGGCGACCGGACGCGGGTAGATCTGCTCGAGACGGACGATCGCGGTGCGCGACTGGCCCGACTCCCGCTTCTCGCGTTCGGCCACGAGGTCCCACGTGACACGACCCGAGCAGATCAGCACGCGCTCGACGGCCGACGGGTCGGCGATCGTGTCATCGCCGATGACGGGACGGAACGAGCCGGTCGTGAAGTCGTCGGGTTGCGAGGCCGCGGCCTTGCTGCGCAGCATCGACTTCGGGGTGAACACGATCAGCGGACGGTGCTCGCTCTCGAGGTTCTGGCGACGCAGCAGGTGGAAGTACGACGCGGGCGTCGAGGGCTGCGCGACCGTCATGGCGTCGTCGGCGCACAGCGTCAGGAAGCGCTCGATGCGAGCCGACGAGTGGTCGGGTCCCTGTCCCTCGTAGCCGTGGGGCAGCAGCAGGACGACGCCCGACTTCTGGCCCCACTTGGTCTCTCCGGCCGAGATGTACTCGTCGATGACCGACTGGGCGCCGTTGACGAAGTCGCCGAACTGCGCCTCCCACACCGTCAGCGCCTCGGGACGGGCGACCGAGTAGCCGTACTCGAAGCCGAGCGCGGCGTACTCGCTCAGCAGCGAGTCGTACACGTGGAACGTCGCCTGCTCGTCGCCGACGTGCGACAGCGGGGTCCACTCGTCGGCGTTGGTGCGGTCGATGATCGTCGCGAACCGCGACGAGAACGTGCCGCGGCGGGTGTCCTGGCCGGAGATGCGCACCGGACGTCCGTCGAGCAGCAGCGAGCCCATCGCGAGGATCTCGCCCGTGCCCCAGTCGATCGGCCCGGCCGAGATGGACTGCGCGCGGCGCTGGAGCTGCGGCAGGACCTTCGGGTGGACCGTGAAGCCCTCGGGCACGTTGGTGTACGAGTCGGCGATCGCCTTCATGGTCTCGGGCGTGATCGCCGTGACCAGCTCGCCGGCGTGCTCGGGCTTCTCGGGGTAGTCGGGCGTCCGCGTGTAGTCGAGGTCGGCCGCAGCCTCCTTGACCTCCGCGAAGTTGCGCTCGAGCTGCGCCTGGTAGTCGGTGAGCGCGACCTCGGCCTCCTCCAGCGTGATGTCGCCACGACCGACCAGGGCCTCGGTGTAGAGCTTGCGCACCGACTTCTTGGCGTTGATCGTGTCGTACATCAGCGGCTGGGTGAACGAGGGGTCGTCGCCCTCGTTGTGACCGCGGCGGCGGTAGCAGACCAGGTCGATCACGACGTCCTTGTGGAAGGTGCGCCGGTACTCGTAGGCCAGCTGGGCCACGCGGATGCACGCCTCGGGGTCGTCGCCGTTGACGTGGAACACAGGTGCCTGGATCATGCGGGCGACATCGGTGCAGTATGTCGACGAGCGCGACGACGACGGGGACGTCGTGAAGCCGACCTGGTTGTTGACGATGAGGTGGATCGTGCCGCCCGTGCGGTAGCCGCGCAGCTGCGACAGGTTGAGCGTCTCGGCGACGACTCCCTGGCCGGCGAACGCGGCGTCGCCGTGCACGAGGACTGGCAGGACGGGGTAGGCCGCGCCTTGGTTGAGTCGGTCCTGCTTGGCGCGGGCGATGCCCTCGAGCACGGGGTCGACGACCTCGAGGTGCGAGGGGTTGGCCGCGATCGAGACCTTGACCTTGTCGCCGTTGCCGGACGTGAACTCACCCTCGACGCCCAGGTGGTACTTGACGTCACCGGAGCCCTGCACCGTGCGAGGGTCGATGTTGCCCTCGAACTCGCGGAAGACCTGGCTCGGACGCTTGCCGGCGATGTTGACCAGCGCGTTGAGCCGGCCGCGGTGCGCCATGCCGATGCAGACCTCGTCGAGCTTGTCGGCCGCGGCGGCCTCGCAGATCTCGTCGAGGAACGGGATCGTGGTCTCGCCGCCCTCGAGGCTGAACCGCTTCTGGCCGACGAACTTGGTCTGCAGGAAGGTCTCGAAGGCCTCGGCCTGGTTGAGCTTCTGCAGGATGCGCAGCTGCTCCTCGCGCGGCGGCTTGGTGTGCGGACGCTCGATGCGCTCCTGGAACCACTCGCGCTCGGACGGCTCCTGGATGTGCATGTACTCCAGGCCGATCGTGCGGGCGTAGGAGTCGCGCAGGATGCCCAGGATCTCGCGCAGCTTCATGAAGCGCTTCTCGCTCTTGAACGAGCCGGTCGCGAACTCACGATCGAGATCCCACAGCGTCAGGCCGTGCGATGCGGTGTCGAGATCGGGGTGGCTGCGGGGCGAGTTGTCGAGCGGGTTGGTGTCGGCCATCAGGTGGCCGCGCACGCGGAACGCGTGGATCAGCTCGAGGACGCGCGACTGCTTGTGCACCTCGTCGTCGTGGCTGACCGCGATGTCCTGCGCCCAGCGGATCGGCTCGTACGGGATCTTCAGCGCGCGGAAGATGTCGTCGTAGAAGCCGTCCTCGCCCAGCAGCAGCGCGTGGACGCGCTTGAGGAACTCGCCGGACTGGGCACCCTGGATGACGCGGTGGTCGTAGGTCGACGTCAGGGTCATCATCTTGCTGATCGCCATCTGCGCCAGCGTGTGCTCGGAGGCGCCCTGGAACTCGGGCGGGTACTCCATCGAGCCGACGCCGATGATGACGCCCTGCCCTGACATCAGACGCGGCACCGAGTGGTTGGTGCCGATGCCACCGGGGTTGGTCAGGCTCAGCGTCGTGCCCTGGAAGTCGGAGACCTCGAGCTTGTTGTCGCGCGCCTTGCGCACCATGGTCTCGTAGGCGGACCAGAACTCCGCGAAGCTCATGGTCTCGGTGGCCTTGATCGATGGCACGAGGAGGGTGCGTGATCCGTCGGGCTTCTTGAGGTCGATCGCGAGACCGAAGTTGACGTGCTCGGGCTTGAGCTGGTTGGGCTTGCCCTTCTCGTCGACCTCGTAGCCCGTGTTCATCTCGGGCATGGCCTTGACGGCCTGGACGATCGCGTAGCCGATGAGGTGCGTGAACGACACCTTGCCGCCGCGGGCGCGGGCGAGGTGGTTGTTGATGACCGTGCGGTTGTCGAAGAGCAGCTTGACCGGCACGGAGCGGACGCTCGTGGCGGTCGGGACCGTCAGGCTCGCATCCATGTTGGCCACGGTGCGGGCCGCGGCTCCGCGCAGGACGACCTTCTCGACCTCGCCGGGTCCGGAGGGCTGCTCGGCGGCCTTGGCGGGCTCGCGTCCCTTGTCGGACGCCTTGGCGCTCGACGCGGGCTTGGCGGGGGACGGGTGGCTGCCGTTGGGCGTCGGTGCGGCGGCCTCGGCGGGCGGGGTGGCGGGGACGGGCTTGACGGGCGCGGGGGAGTCGGGGGCCTTCTCCTCGGGCGGCGTCGCGGTCGCGGGCTCGGTCTTGGCGGCGGGCGTGACGTCGGAGGCGGGGGACGTCACTGGCGGCGCGGGAGTCGCGGCGGTTGCGGCCGTTGCGGGTGTCGAGCCGTTCGTCGCAGCTCCGTTCAGACCGGCACCGTCACCGGTCTCGAAGAAGGTGACCCAGGTGTCGTCGACCGAGGAGGGATCCTCCCGGTAGCGGTCGTGCATCTCTTCGACGAGCCACTGGTTCGTGCCGAAATCAGGGGTTGGATGGTCTTGGGAGGACTCGGCCACAGCCTCGATCGCCTCTTCCGATGTAAGTGCTGGCGCGCAGGGGAAAGTGTGCTCCCCACACTAACGCGGCGGGCCAGCCGGTCGCAGGCAGGTCGACAGGCGTGGTGGGTCACATGCGCGCCCCTCGACGTTCGTCCTCGGCGCAGCGGCGAGACGCCAGATGTGACCGGCATCACCCTTCACCGTCACGTGCGAGTCGCCCTAGGATCGTGACGCCCTGTCGACAACCGAAGGACTTCCCGTGGTGGAGCACGCCCAGATCGCCGCCCGTCTGACCTCTCCCGAAGGATTCCTCGAGCTCTGCGACGAGTCCGGCGTCATGGGAGCCAAGAAGAAGGCCAAGGCCGCCTTCGAGCTGTGGAGCCAAGCCGACCAGAAGTACGTCGGCACGTACCGCGGCATCCCCGCTCCCGGTGGCAAGGGAACGGGCTTCGTCATCCGCCTGTTCTGGGACCCGACGACGACCACGCCCGACCTCGCGGCCATCGAGGCCGCGATCCACGGTGCCGTGCCCGTCGACCTGATCCAGGCCGACGAGAAGGCCACCTACAAGCTGCGCGACAAGAAGCAGGGCCCGTTCTTCCACTGGCAGGGCATGAGCTCGCGGCCGCTGTCGCAGTGGTTCGGCGAGCGCTTCGGTGTCGGTGCGTGCGCCACCCAGCTGTTCGACCGCTCCGACCTGACGCAGGACGTCGCGGTCGTGGCGGTCACCGGCGGCGTCGACCACCTCTGGTCGTTCACCGCACCGCAGTGAACCCGGGCCGCGCCGCCCGCGACGTGGGCGGCTGGCTGCTCACCGCCGTCGGTGTCGTCGTCATCCTCCTCGTCACGACCGGTGACCACCGCTTCTCGCGCGGCGCAGGAGCAGTCGTCGCGGTGGCTGTCGGCCTCAGCGCGCTCGCACCCGTCCTGGCCGGCATCGCCTACTTGGCCGTGCGCCGTCGCAACCGCGCGACGGAGGCAGCAGTCGACGGGACATCCGTGTCGCCGAGGGCCCGAGCCGTGCAGACGTCGCTGGCCTCGGTGCTCGATCGCGTCGCCGAGTCGACCGATGGCGCCCTGGGGATGAGCCGCGTCGTGCTCGGCGACCGCCTCGAGCTGACCGCGACGACGCTGCGCGACATCGACGACCCGTGGGAGGCGCTGCGGGTCATGTGGTTCGTCCGTCCTTCGCAGGTGGCCGATTATCCGCAGTCGCAGCACCTGCGCAACCTCCCTGCATGGGCGCAGGACACGGTCGTGCTCCTCGACCTGCGGCGTGAGCTCCAGCTCCGCGGTGTCGGTTCGGCGCTGTCGGACGAGCCGGGCTTCTACCGCCACGGCTTCGCCCGCGTGTGCGAGGCGGCGACGCACACCGGCAGCGCCGAGCTCGTCGACGTCCTGCTGGGTGCGCGGCGGGAGGCATCGGCCGACGTCCGGACCGCCCATCGCGAGCGTCAGAGGCTGCTCGAGCTGCTCGACGACGTCGCGGTCTGGACAGGGTTGCTCGACGGTCGCCCCTAGGCGTACGCGGCAGGGCCGGCAACGACCGGCGTCGTAGGATGGCGCGACGGCGACGTGTCCGCCCGGGATGCCGGTGGACGTGAGGGGGGGCACGATGTTCGGTTCGAAGAATTCGAAGAAGAAGATCGACGACCTGATGGCGCAGCTCAGGCCGGACCTGAGTCGGGAGTCGCTCGGCGTCGGCCCCGACTTTCCGGGCGTCGCCCCGAATCCGCTCCTGAGCAGGGACGCGTCGAGACGTGCCGCGGAGCTGCGCGCCGGCTCGCTCGCGCTCGGCGTCCTCGTCGACTGGCGAGAGGTCAACAGCAATCCACGTGTCGTCCTGATGCTCGACGTCGAGACCGCCGATGGCGTCTCCTTCCGCGGCATCGCCGACGAGAGCCTGACGATCACCGAGCTCACCCGGCTGGCCGCGGGCCAGACGATGCCCGTGCGCTACCGGCCTGCCGTCATGGATCACTGCGTCGCCCTCGCCCGGGACGCGGACCCCATCGAGGTGCAGCAGCTGTCCGACAGGATCGCGAGCCGCAGGCAGAGCTAGTCGACGAGGCGCAGCTCGGGCTCGAGGCCGACGAACCGTCCGAACGCCGCGGCCTCGCCCTCGAGTCCTCGGCGCAGGCGGGCGGTCACCGGCACCGTCGGCCGCACGGTGACCACGACCCGGCGAGCAGCGAGGGTGCGGGTCCACGACCCGGCCAGGCATCCGTCGACGAACAGCAGACCGGTGGCCCGCATGACCTCATCGGTCGAGGTCGCGATGAGCGCGTAGTCGTCGGCGTCGCGGGCGTACGACACGTACTCGTCGAAGTTGGAGAGCAGCATGACCGGCGGCACCTCGGCCGGCACCGGCTCGTCGAGCGTCCAGCGCTCCGTGCCGTCGACGACGACGGGTGACAGCTCGCCCAGCACGATCGCCCGTCGGCTGTCGGTCAGGGTCAGGCTCGTCCACCATGCGAGGTCCTTGTCACGCACGGGGCCGTGGCCGCGGGCGTACCGCCGGGCCACCTCGGCGAGCATCTCGTCACGGGTCAGCCCGACGGGACGAGGCGCGAGCAGGCGGTAGGTGTGCTGCTTGCCCCGGACAGGGCCATTGGCGACGAGGGTCTCGATCTCGGCGGCCATCATGACGTGCGCGACGGCCTGGCCGGGCAGCCCGAGACCCGCCTCGTCCAGCACCGTCGCCAGCTCGGCCCGCGTGAGCGTCGCGCCGTCGGACAGCGCCTCGACGACCAGCTCGACACCTCGCTCGACGACGTCGTCCGTCAGGCCGATCGTGCGATTCGTCGACTGGATCAGTCGGCGGACGCGCGGCGCGGTCAGCGCCTGCAGCCAGTGGACGTCGTCGGCTGCGACGAGGTGCCAGGTGGGGCGCAGCACATGGGTGCGGACGACCTCGCCGCCGCCGAACGCCTGCTGCAGGTCGGCCAGCGTGGCGGCCTGCAGCCGCCGGGACACGCCCCACAGCGCCATGTCGTGCAGCTGCGACTGCACGCACCCGAGGTGACGCACGACGTCGACCAGTGCGTCGAACCTCGGCGCGTCGAGCGCCTGGGCGTGCAAGCGTCCGGTGACGGGCCTCATCGCGCGCCGGTCACGTCAGTCGGTGCCCTCCGCGGCGACCTTCGCCGCCAGCCGCAGCTCGGCATCGGTGAGCTGCCGCCACGGCGACGGCTCGTTCTGCGTCGACCGAGCGTCAGGGCTGGTGCCGGCGGAGTACCACTTCGCGACGAACGGGGTGCCCTTCAGCATGACGCGCTCGCCCTTGCGGTACGCGACGTCCTGGTCCCATGCGGGGTAGGTGCCGACGGGCAGCACGGGCAGCACGATCGGCTTCTCGCCCGGCAGGACCGGACCGATGAGCCGCCACGGGGAAGCGCTCTCGTCGACCACCGGGTCGTCCGGCACGTCGCCGAGCGACCACCACTTCGCGACGTAGGCGTTGCGGTGCCACACGACCCGTGTGCCCTCGACGTACGTCTCGTCCTGCGCCCAGATGGGGTACGGGCTCGTGCTCGGGTCGTCGGCGAGCGGCATGTCGGCACCGTCACGACCGCCGGTGGGCTTGCCGGTGGGCGTGGCGGTCGGGGCGACCTCGGTCTTGTCGGGCGTGCCCGTCATGGTGCCGCGCAGCAGCGTCGCGAAAGAGTCGGACCCCTGGTTGACGCCGCTGCAGGAGTTGGACACCACCGTGAGGTCGGGGTAGTTGGCACCGCAGGTGCGATCGCGGTTGAGCGACCACATCGACATGCGCCCGAGCCCCTTCTCGGCGGCGAACGCGCTGAGTCGGCGGGCAGCGGCGATCGAGAAGATCTCGCCCGGGACGTCGTTCTGGCCGACCATCGGCGTCGCGCCCATGCGGCGCCACAGGGTCGCCGAGCCGACGTCCTGACCTGCCCGGGCGTAGACCTGGCTGAGCTGCCGGTGGGTCGCGGTCAGCGCGGCGGTCGACGCATCGAGCATCGACTGGCCCTTGGCGCGGCTGGCGCCGTAGTCCATCGTCATGACGTTGACGCCCGACAGGTCGACCTTCTGCTCGAGCATCGCCGCGACGACCTGGCGACCCTCGGTCGACAGCCCTTCCGGCGACACGGGCAGCGTCAGCCAGACCCGCAGGTTCTTGCCGGCCTTGGCCCGCTCCACCTGGAGCGCCTTCATCGCCACCGCGCGCCGGGTCGTGGCCGTGGTGTCGCCGAGCTGGGCGCCCTCGATGTCGAGATCGATCGTCCGCAGGTCGTAGCGCTCGACCACCGACCGGTACGCATCCACCAGCGCGGCCGGATCGGTGCACGTGGTCGACAGCTCGGAGTTCACCGCACCGCCGAACGACACCACGACGCTGCCGCCCTGCTGGCGCAGTCGGGCGATGCGTCGGTCGAGGTCGAGATCGTCCGACGCGGCGTCGAGCGAGTAGGCACCGCCCCAGGCGGGCTCGCAGGTGCTGGTCTGGCTGGCCACGACGAACGACAGCACGATGTCGCGGTCGGCCTTCGTCGTCGGCTGCTCGAACTCGTAGAGCGGGGTCACGGTCGCATCGACGTACGCGGCATACCAGGCGGCACCGTTGGAGCTGGCGGCCTGCGCGTCCTGCACGTAGCGCCAGCTGGACGTTCCGGCATAGGTCAGGCCCGCGATGACCGTCACGAGGACGGCCAGTCGGGGAAGGGACAGTCGTCGTCCGTCGAATCGGCCCACCGGCCACGCTCCTCAGCACTGCTCCCCGAACACCCCCATGGTGACACCCCGTCCGGGGCCGTGAGCGAGTGGGACCTGTCGATGGCTACTGTGGCCGCGGGGGTTCACGAGGGAGAAGTAGGCGTGCGGCTCAGGCTCAGGCGCAAGGTGACAGGGACGGAACCGAAGACCCGGAGGCAGTGGGGTGCCGAACGGCGGTCGGAGCCGTTGTCGATCATCCATCCGGTGCCGAGCAGCTCCAAGATCACGCGCGGACGCATCGGCATCGTCGTCACGATCCTGGCGTGGATCGGCTACGTCGTGTCGACCATCATCCGCCAGTTCATCGACTACGGCGGCAGCTTCCGGTTCACGATGGAGGCCCTGTCGTACCTCGTCGTCGTGACGTTCCTGACGTTCTCGGCGCTGATGTACCTCGTGGCCAGGCAGGGCGCGCTGATCCGCTTCCGCGACCACGACCGCGCGCCCCGAGGGATGCTCGACCGGCACTTCGCCGACACCCGCAGCGAGCGCCTGACGGTGCTCATCCCGTCGTACGCCGAGGAGCCCGACGTCGTCCGGCTGACGCTGTGGAGCGCGGCGCTGCAGGAGTACCCCTATCTCGACCTGGTGCTGCTGATCGACGACCCGCCGACGCCGAGCGACCCCGACGTGCTCGCCAAGCTCGAGGCCACGCGCCGGCTGGCCCCCGACATCGAGGAGGCCCTGAGGGCACCCCGCGAGCGGTTCCGGACGTCGCTCGACAAGGCCTCCAAGCGCCTCGCCACCCGAGGCGTCGACCGCCGGGCGGTGACGACCTTGCTGGCCGACTATCGGGCAGCGGTGACGTGGTTGGAGGACATGGCCGCCGCCGAGGAGGTCGTCGACCACGTCAGCGAGTTCTTCGTCGACCAGGTCCTGTTCGGGCTGGCCAACGAGCTCAACCTCACCGCGATCGCCCTGCAGGCCGCGCTCGACCAGGGCGGCCTGCCTGACGCGGACCGGGTCGAGGAGCTGCACCGCCGTCTGGCCTGGACCTTCCGGGCCGATCTCTCCAGCTTCGAGCGCAAGCGGTACGCATCGTTGTCGAACGAGGCCAACAAGGCCATGAACGTCAACTCATACCTCGGCCTGATGGGCCACGTGTGGCGACCCAACCGGACCGCGGCGGGCCTGATGCTCGACAAGGTCGAGGAGGCGGCACCGGGTGACGTCGACATCCCCGACTCCGGCTACGTCCTGACGCTCGACGCCGACTCGCAGCTGCTGCGCGACTACTGCATGCGCCTCGTGTACTACCTCGAGCAGACCGAGAACCAGCACGTCGCGATCATCCAGACGCCGTACTCGTCGTTCCGCGGCGCGCCGACCCGCATCGAGCGGATCGCGGGGGCGTCGACCGATCTGCAGCACATCCTCCACCAGGGCAAGACGCATCACAACGCGACGTTCTGGGTGGGCGCCAACGCCGTCATCCGCAAGCGGGCGCTCGAGGACATCGTCGAGGTCGAGAACGTCGGCGGCTACGAGATCAAGACCTACATCCAGGACCGCACCGTCATCGAGGACACCGAGTCGAGCATCGACATCGGCACCGCGGGATGGTCGCTGGTCAACTATCCCGAGCGGCTGAGCTACAGCGCGACGCCGCCCGACTTCGGGTCGCTCGTCGTGCAGCGCCGGCGCTGGGCCAACGGCGGTCTGCTGATCATGCCGAAGCTCTGGCGGCAGGTGCGCCAGCGTCGCCACAGCCGCGAGCGGGTGCACCTGACCGAGCTCGCGCTGCGGGTCAACTACATGGGCTCGATCGCGTGGGCCAGCTTCGGGCTGATGTTCCTGCTGTTCTACCCCTACGACAGCCGGCTCCTGAGCCCGCTGGTGCTGGTGGCGGCGCTCCCGTACTTCTTGGCGATGGGCAGCGACCTGCGGGCCTGCGGCCACCGGTTCTCCGACATCTTCCGCATCTACGGGTTCAACCTGGTGCTGCTGCCGGTCAACCTCGCGGGCGTGCTGAAGTCGATCCAACAGGCGTTCACGGGCGAGAAGATCCCGTTCGCCCGCACGCCCAAGGTGCGCAACCGCACGGCCGCGCCGGCCCTGCACGTGCTGGTGCCCTACCTGATCGTCGGGTTCTCGATCCTGACGGCGTACCGCGACTTCAATCACCAGAACTGGGGCAACTTCGGCTTCGCGGTGTTCAACGCGGTGCTGGCCGGCACGGCGATCCGCGCCTACATCGGCGTCCGGGCCTCGCTGGTCGACATGGGCCTCGGCGTCGTCAACTGGCTGTTCGTCGAGCGTCGTCCCCAGAAGGTCGAGGCCCCACCGCCGACCGACACCGCGATCGACTGGGCGTCGATCCTCTACTACGGCGACCGCCGGCTGGCCCGCGACCTGAGGCGGCGCGACGACCGGCGACGGAGGCTGCGCAGCGCACCTCGCTAGCCCCCCAGATGTGTGACGATCCGCCCCGGTGCTCCGTCGGGAGCGGGGCGGATCGTCACACTTCTCGGGGACGGATGAGGGCTACGCGCTCTCGAGCGTCGCGTCGAGCGTGATCTCGGGGACGGACGCCAGTGCCTTGCTCAGCGGGCAGCTGACCTTGGCTGCCTCGGCGGCCTCGAGGAACCCGGCCTCGTCGATGCCCTCGACCTCACCGCGGACGGTCAGGGCGATCTTGTGGATCTTGAAGCCCTGGTCGTCCGGGTCCTCGCCGAGGGTGACCTTGGCCGTCGTCTCGATCGAGACGGGCGTGGCGCCCTTCTGGCCGAGGATGGCCGTGAGCTGCATCGTGTAGCACGACGAGTGGGCAGCACCCAGCAGCTCCTCGGGGTTGGTCGCGCCCCCGCCGTCGTCGGACGAGCGCTTCTTGAACGACATCTCGAACGTGCCGAGACCGGAGTCGGTGAGCTCGACCTGTCCGGAGCCGTCCTCGAAGCCGCCGTCCCAGGCGGTGCGTGCAGTGCGTGTGGGCATGCTGTGAACCTCTCGTCGGTGTGTGCCATCGACGCTACTGCCGACCCCGCGACACGCAACCGGGTTCGTCAGACGGCGACGTGCGGGAAGTCGCCCGACCGCTTCTGGAAGGCCAGGATGTCGGGGTTCTGGACGACGCCCTGGCGGATCTCGATCGAGCGCCGGACCGTCTCGTCGGCGTCCCACGAGTCCGGTCCCGCCAGCACCTTGCCGAGGTAGGGCAGCAGCGCCTGGCTGATCTCCCACGTCGCGGAGTTCCACAGGTACGACGGGCTGTGGTCGACCGCGTAGTACGTCACGCCGTGGCCCACCGTGAACGTCGGGTCGTCGAACGTCGTGGGGCGCGCCCACTCGAAGCCCATTCCCTCGTCGCACGAGACGTCGACGATGACGGTGCCGGGTGCGAGGGTCGGCAAGTCGACGTCCATCAGGAACGAGACGGGGGAGTTGGGGTCCTGCAGGACGCAGTTGACGATGACGTCGTGCTCGGCCAGCAGCGCCGGCAGCGGCACCCACTCCTGGTCTACCAGCGCGCGGCTCTCGGCGGGGGAGTCGGCCGGGTCGAAGTGCACGATGCGGGCGGAGTGGATGGGCGCGCTGACGGCCGCGACGCCGCGCTGCGTGAAGATGTCGACGTCGTGGATGCCGTGCGACGTCAGCGCCGTGACGGCGCCGCGGGCGGTCGCGCCGAAGCCGATGACGGCGGCCGTGAGCCGGCGACCGTAGGTGCCGGTCAGCCCGGCCAGCGACATCGCGTGCAGCACCGAGCCGTACCCCGCGAGCTCGTTGTTCTTGTGGAACACGTGCAGCAGGAAGCTGCCGTCGCCGCCCCAGTGGTTCATGGCCTCCCACGCGACCAGCGTGAGGCGGCGGTCGATCGCGACCTGGGTCAGTGCGGCGTCCTGCACGCAGTGCGGCCAGCCCCACAGGATCTGTCCCTCGCGCAGCTCGCGCAGGTCGTCGGCGTTGGGCTTGGTCAGCAGGATGACGTCGCAGCGCGCGATGAGCTCGGCACGCGTCAGCAGTCCGCCGACCAGAGGACGCAGCTCGTCGTCGGTCACGCCGAAGCTCTCGCCGTACCCCTCTTCGAGGAACACGTGCGGCCGCACGTCGTCGCTCAGGCGGTCGAGGTGGCGGGGGTGGAGCGGCAGCCGTCGCTCGTTCTCCTTGGCCGTGTGGGCGATGACTCCGAGGTCGAGCAGGTCCATGGAAGCTCCGTGCTGGGTGTTTCCGCAGAGGGTCCGCTGCTCGGCCAAGCCGGTCCGAAGGACTGCTGTGAGGCTACCCGGTGCGCGCCGTGGGACGTTCGTCGCGCGCGGCACGGCGGAACAGCTGCAGCGAACCGACGGGCGTGAAGCCCGCCGCCAGCACGGCTCGCAGGCTGGCCGCGTTGCCGGGCGCCACGGCGGCCACCACGAGCTCGCCGGCGGCGACGGTCGTCAGTGCGTCGCGGACGAGCGACGTCCCGGCCCCGCCCCGGTGCGCGGGGTCGACCTCGAAGCTCAGCTCGCGCAGACCGCCCACGCCGCGGCCCACCGTCGCGACGCTCGAGTCGTCGCCGCCGGGATGCCCGAGCACCTCGACGTCGTCCCGCAGCCCGGCCGCCAGGAGCGCTCGGGGATGGCTGCGCAGGTCGGGACGGGGCACGAGCCGGGCAGGGGCGTCCGTGGTCCTGGTGCCTCGTCCGACGAGCAGCGCGTCGAGGCTGTCGATCCAGGCACCCGGCCCGGCGATGGCGGCGATGAGCCTGGGGTCGTGCGCGCCGCCGAATCCGTCGGCACCCAGGGCCATCAGCTCGTCGTCACCGACGGTCGGGGAGATCGCGAACACCGCCCGGCCGGTGAAGGCGATGACGGCCTCCAGCCCCGGACGCCACGGATCGACCCGCTGCCAGCCGCCGTCGGGCGGGAGGAAGTCGCCGGCTGCGAACGAGGCGATCAGCTGTGCGACGGGGTGGTGGTGCGGCACGTGCCCTCCGCGTCTCGATCGAGACCGCGGGGGCTGCGGCACCGAGGATATCGGTGCCCCCGGGAGGATTCGAACCTCCGCTTCCGCCTCCGGAGGGCGGCGCTCTATCCCCTGAGCTACGGGGGCCAATGCGGCCAACTGCGGTGTGAGCCTACCGCACGCCCACTACCGTGATGACCATGCCCAGAGTGCTCGTCGTCGACGACACCGCCTCCATCCGTTTCCTCATCCGCACCAACCTCGAGCTGGCCGGACACGAGGTCGACGAGGCGGTCGACGGTGTCGACTGCCTCGCGATCCTGCGAGACCTCGACGTGATGCCCGATCTGATCACGGTCGACGTCATGATGCCGCGCCTCGACGGCGTGGCCACCGTGACGGCGATCCGCGCCGACCCCCTGACCCGCGACATCGCGGTCGTCATGGTGTCGACGCAGGGGCAGACCGCCGACATCCAGCGGGCCACCGAGGCGGGGGTCGACGCCTACGTCACGAAGCCCTTCGATCCCGACTTCCTGGTGCGCACCGTCGACGAGGTCATCG
Organism: Aeromicrobium fastidiosum; assembly: GCF_017876595.1. Lineage (NCBI taxonomy): Bacteria > Bacillati > Actinomycetota > Actinomycetes > Propionibacteriales > Nocardioidaceae > Aeromicrobium > Aeromicrobium fastidiosum. The sequence continues at coordinate 2,428,110 of NZ_JAGIOG010000001.1, forward strand.
AGCGCACGCACGACCGCCGGCAGGGCGGCACCATCTCGTGACTCGTCGACCTCTTGAAGAGCGTCGACTTCGGACGTACCGTTTTGAGTACACGGAGAGGAGGTGGTCCCGAGAATGCATTCTTCTTGGACATGTGAGGTGGCTGTCCGCTAGTCGCGGACCCCAGTTCAGTCAGCATCATCTGCACCAACTGGACCGGTGACGGCGAATACCCGCAGTCATCCGACCCGCAGGGTTCCGAGTGTGTCCGCTCGGAAACGGGGCCTCAGCCCCAGCCCTGCGGGTCGTCCACGCTCGGGACCCTTCGACAGGCTCAGGGGGCGGGGGACGTGGCCGATACGCTGGTGACGTGACCCCCGAGCAGCTCTCCAGCACGATCGTCGATGCCCTGACCGCCCTGACCGAGTCGGGGGCGATCTCCCTTCCGGACGGCGTGCCCGCGCAGGTCCTGGTCGAGCGTCCGAAGGTCAAGGACCACGGCGACTACGCCACCAACATCGCGTTGCAGCTGGGCAAGAAGGCCGGCAAGAACCCGCGCGAGTTCGCCCAGCTGCTGGCCGACCAGCTCGCCACGGCCGAGGGCGTCGCGAGCGCCGAGATCGCCGGCCCGGGCTTCTTGAACATCCGCGTCGCGGCCGGCGCTCAGGGTGCCCTGGCCCCGCAGATCGTCGCCGCCGGGACGTCGTACGGCACGAGCGACCTCTACGCCGGTCAGAAGGTCAACCTCGAGTTCGTCAGCGCCAACCCCACGGGTCCGATCCACATCGGTGGCGTGCGGTGGGCGGCCGTCGGCGACTCGTTGGGCCGCATCCTCACCGCGATCGGTGCCGACGTCACTCGCGAGTACTACTTCAACGACCACGGCGTCCAGATCGACCGCTTCGCCCGGTCGCTCCTGGCCGACGCCCGGGGCGAGGAGGCGCCCGAGGACGGCTACGGCGGCCAGTACATCAGCGACATCGCCGCGACCGTGACGGCCAAGGTGCCGGGGGCGGCCGAGCTGCCCGACGACGAGGCGCTCGAGACGTTCCGCGCCGAGGGCGTCGACCTGATGTTCGGCGAGATCAAGGCGAGCCTGCACGACTTCGGCGTCGACTTCGACGTGTTCTTCCACGAGAACGACCTGCACGAGTCGGGGGCCGTCGACCGGGCGATCGCGAGGCTCCGCGAGCTCGGGATGATGTACGACAAGGACGACGCGACGTGGCTCAAGACGTCCGAGTTCGGTGACGACAAGGACCGCGTCGTCATCAAGTCGGACGGGCAGCCCGCCTACATCTCCGGCGACCTGGCCTACTACCTCGACAAGCGCGAGCGCGGCTTCGACCGCTGCCTCATCATGCTGGGGGCCGACCACCACGGCTACGTCTCGCGCATGATGGCGATGTGCGCGGCCTTCGGTGACACCCCCAAGGTCAATCTCGAGCTCCTGATCGGCCAGCTCGTCAATCTCGTGCGCGACGGCCAGCCGCTGCGCATGAGCAAGCGCGCCGGCACGGTGCTGACGCTCGAGGACCTCGTCGAGGTCATCGGCGTCGACGCCTCCCGCTACGCGCTGGCGCGCTACTCGATGGACTCCACGATCGACCTCGACCTCGACCTGTGGGCGAGCCAGACCAGCGACAACCCGGTCTTCTACGTGCAGTACGCCCATGCGCGGCTGTCGTCGATCATCCGCAACGCGGTCGACCTCGGCGTGACGATCGACGAGTCGACCTTCGACCCGTCGCTGCTGGTCGTCGACCAGGAGGGTGCTCTGCTGCGCTCGCTGGCCGACTACCCGAAGGTCGTCGCCCGGGCCGCCGAGCTGCGTGAGCCGCACCGCATCGCCCGCTACCTCGAGGACACCGCCTCGGCGTTCCACACGTTCTACTCCGTCGCCCACGTCCTGCCCAAGGGCGACGAGGATCCCACCGACCTGCACCGCGCCCGCCTGATGCTGGTGGCCGCGACCCGCCAGGTGATTGCCAACGGCCTCGGCCTGCTCGGCGTCTCCGCCCCCGAGAGGATGTAGTCGATGCGCTCCCACGAGGCCGGTGCCCTGCACGGCCAGGCCGGCGACCGCGGTCCCGCCTGGCTCAAGAACCCCGAAGACCCCAACCAGCTCGTCCCGCACCTGTGGTCCGACGGCGTCGCGAAGGTCGACGGCGTGCTGACCGTCGCGGGCGAGTCGGTCGTCGACCTCGCCGCCGAGTTCGGCACCCCCACGTACGTCGTCGACGAGGACGACTTCCGTCGTCGTGCGCGGGCGTTCAAGGACGCGTTCGTCGGAGCCGACGTCTACTACGCCGGCAAGGCGTTCCTGTGCGTCGCGGCCGCCCGGTGGATCGTCGAGGAGGGTCTCAACCTCGACGTCTGCTCCGGAGGAGAGCTCGCGGTCGCGCTGAAGGCCGACGTCCCGCCGTCCCGCATCGGCCTGCACGGCAACAACAAGTCGTCGGCCGAGCTGCGTCGCGCCCTCGAGGTCGGGGTGGGTCGCATCATCATCGACTCCGTCGAGGAGATCGGACGCCTGCGTGAGCTCACCGCCGAGCTGGGCGTCACGGCACCCGTCATGATCCGGGTGACCGCGGGCGTCGAGGCGCACACGCACGAGTACATCTCGACGTCGCACGAGGACCAGAAGTTCGGCTTCTCGATCTCCGGCGGTGACGCGCTCGATGCCGTCCGCCGGGTGGTCGCCGAGCCGGGTCTCGACCTGCGGGGCCTGCACTCGCACATCGGCTCGCAGATCTTCGTGACCGACGGCTTCGAGGTCGCGGCCCGCCGCGTCCTGCGGTTGCACGCCGAGGTCGAGCGCGAGCTCGGCGTGGCGATGCCGGAGTTCGACCTCGGCGGCGGCTTCGGCATCGCCTACACGACCCAGGACGACCCGTCGACGCCGGCCGACCTGGCCGGCAACATGCTCAAGATCGTCGCCGACGAGTGCGCCGCGATGGGCATCGCAGTTCCCCATCTGTCGATCGAGCCCGGGCGGGCGATCGCCGGCCCGTCGACGTTCACGCTGTACGAGGTCGGCACGAGCAAGTCGGTCGCCCTCGACGGCGGGGCGTCGCGGCGCTACGTCTCGGTGGACGGCGGCATGAGCGACAACATCCGTCCGGCGCTCTACGGGGCCGACTACTCGTGCACCCTGGCGTCGCGCGCCTCCGACGCCCCGGCCGTGCTGAGCCGGGTCGTGGGCAAGCACTGCGAGTCGGGCGACATCGTCGTCAAGGACGAGTTCCTGCCGGGCGACGTGGCCGCGGGCGACCTGCTGGCCGTGCCCGGCACGGGTGCGTACTGTCGGTCGCTGGCCAGCAACTACAACCACGTCCCGCGCGCGGCGGTCGTCGCGGTGCGCGACGGCGAGGCCCGCGTCATCCTGCGACGCGAGACCGAGGAAGACCTCCTGACGCTCGACGTCGGGTGACACCCGTGTCCGCGCCGGTGACGCACCGCTACCTGGCCCGCTTCGTGGCGATGGTCGTCGTCGCGGCGGTCGTCGGCACGGGCGTGACGGTCCTCGAGTCGTGGGAGCTCGGCCTCGTCGCCGGGTGGGCGGCGGCCTGCCTGCTCTACGTCGGGTGGGTGTGGCTGGTCATCGGCCGGATGGACGCCGCGACGACGGCCGAGCACGCCCGTCGCGAGGACCCCGCGCGTGGCGTGTCGGAGCTGCTGATCCTGGTCGCCTCGGTGGCGAGCCTCGTGGCAGTGGCGCTGCTGCTGGTCAACGCGCGGGGGGAGTCCGACACCCGGTCGGGTGCGCTGGCCGGGGCTGCCCTCGGCGGCGTCGCCCTGTCGTGGCTGCTGGTGCACACGCTCTTCACGCTGCGCTACGCCGCCCAGTACTACGGGGGAGAGGCCTACTCGGGCGAGGCCCACGCGGGCGACGTGCGCGACATCGACTTCAACACCGAGGCACCGCCGCGCTTCACCGACTTCGCCTACGTCGCGTTCTCGGTGGGGATGACGTTCCAGATCTCCGACACCGACCTGCGCACGAGCGACGTGCGGTCGCTGGTGCTGCGGCACGCCCTGCTGTCGTACGTCTTCGGCACCGTCGTGGTCGCCACGACCATCAACCTGGCGATCAGTCTCGCCGGTTGACCGGTGTCGGCGAGGGGGTCCTGAGCAGGCGGCGCGCGCCCGGACCGTCCACGGCAAGCATGTCGTCGGCGTTGTACAGCGAGCAGCTCCTGAGCGACAGGCAGCCGCAGCCGATGCATCCGTCGAGGTCGTCGCGCAGCCGCTGCAGCCGGTCGATACGGGCGTCCAGATCGGCCCGCCATCCCCGCGACAGCCGGGCCCAGTCGGCTTTGGTCGGCACGCGGTCGTCCGGCAGCGTCCCGAGAGCCGTCCGGATCTGGGCCAGCGAGATGCCCAGGCCCTGCGAGACCCGGATGAACGCGATGCGACGCAGCACGTCGCGGTGGTACCGGCGCTGGTTGCCCGCGGTGCGGTGGCTCTCGATGAGTCCCTCGCGCTCGTAGAAGTGCAGCGCCGACACGGCGACGCCGGTGCGCGACGACACCGCAGCCGGTGTGAGGTCGAGGCGCTGGCTCATGACCTCAACCATAGGTGAGGTCTGTGGCGTGGCGTGGAATGGCGCTCAGGAGATCGCGCGGAGACCGGCCGTGACGCCGACGGCCAGCACGACCGCGAGGAGCAGGGGGCCGCGGCGCAGCAGCACCAGGCCGCCGACGGCGACGCCGACCGTGTGGGCCCCGACGTGCCACCGGTCGCCGGTCGCGAACGTGCTGGTCACGACCAGCGCGGCCAGCAGCGCCGGTGCCATGAGGGCGATGACGCCCGTCAGGCGAGGCGGGACGTCGCGGCCGCCCAGCGCGACCGGGCCGATGCCCTTGATGATCGCGGTGACGACCGTGCAGCCGGCGATCGTCCACCAGACCGTCGCGGTCATGCGGTCCGTCCTCGGCGGAGGCCCCACAGTGCGACGAGGCTCGCGGCCAGGACCGGCAGGCCCGCGGGTGCCACCTCGACGAGGCTCAGTGCGAGCAGGCCGCCGACGACCGCGATCACGAGCGTCGTGCGGTCCTTCACCTCCGAGATCACGAGCGCCAGGAAGAACGTCGGGTAGATCGCGTCGAGCCCGTAGCGCGACGGATCGCTGAACAGGTCGCCGCCGAGCGCGCCCAGCGTCGTCCCTGCGATCCACGTGACGTACTGCGGTGCCGTGGAGCCGAAGAGGAACCACCGGTCGAACGTCCCGTCGCCGCGGTTGGCCATGGCCCACGAGGCGTCGATGACCGCCTGCCCCTGGGTGGCTCGCCACGGAGCACGACCCGGGAGGGAGGGGCCGAGCGCGATGCCCATCGGCAGGAAGCGGGAGTTCATGAGAGCGGCTGCGGCGATGGCTGCGCCGGCCGTGCCACCCGATGCGATGATCGAGACCGCCGCGAACTGGGCCGAGCCGGCGAAGACGATCGCCGACATGACGATGGCCGCCTCGGCCGGGAAGCCCGAGTCGCGGGCGAGGATGCCGAACGACATCGACAGCAGGAAGCCGACGGCGGCATAGGGGAGCGCGGCCCGGAAGCCCGCCCGCAGCGAGGTGTTGCGCTGGTCCTTCGCGTCTCCGGGCGTCGAGCTCACGGGATCACCCTTCCAGCACGCTCACGGTCGTCGACCGTCGGGCTTGACCTCAACCGTCATTGAGGTTGTCGGATGGAGGCACACCACGACGACGGAGGAGCATGCAGGCGATCAGACAGCACGAGCTGGGAAGGGCCGACCGGCTCTGGACCGGTCCGCACGGGCGGGTCGTGCTGGGCATCTTCTCGCTGGCGTTCCTGGTCGCGTTCGAGTCGCTCGCGGTCGCTACCGTCATGCCGGCCGTGGCCGACGAGCTCGGTGGACTGCGGCTGTATGCGCTGGCGTTCGCGGCCCCGATCGCCGTCGGCATCGTGTCGATGACGGCGGCCGGTCCCCTGATGGACCGTCGCGGACCGGGTCCCGGGCTCCGCCTGGGCGTGGCGGTCTTCGTCGTCGGCCTGCTCGTGGCCGGGCTCGCGCGGAGCATGCCGATCTTCTTGGCCGGCCGGGCCGTCCAGGGGCTCGGCATGGGATTCGTCGGCGTGGGGCTGTACGTCGTGATCGGGCAGACGTTCCACGAAGACCTGCGCGCCCGGGTGTTCACCGTCGTGACGAGTGCCTGGGTGCTGCCGGCGCTGGTCGGACCGTTCATCGCCGGGGCCGTGACGGACCTGGTCGGCTGGCGGTGGGTCTTCCTGGCTGTCCCGGCCATCGCCGTCGCCTCGCTCGGCCTGATCTGGGAGGCGCTCGACGCGATCGAGGGCGATGCCGAGGTCGTCGTCGATCGGTTCCGCGTGGTCTGGGCCGTGATCGTCGCCACCGGCGTGGTCGCCGTCAGCGTCGGAGGGCAGCGCGTGGTGCCGTGGTGGCCGGTCGTCGTGGTCGTCGCCGTGATCGCCACGCTGCGGTACGCATCGCGTCTTCTGCCGGCCGGGGTCTGGCGAGCACGTCGCGGCCTGCCGGTTGTCGTCATCACTCGAAGCCTGCTCTGTGCTGCGTTCCTCGGCGCGGAGACCTACATCCCGCTGTCACTCGTGCAGCACCGGGCCCTGAGCGTCACCCGAGCGGGCCTGCTGCTCACCAGCGCTGCTGTCCTGTGGTTCACGGGCGCGTGGCTGGCGGCGCACGTGCCCGCTCTGTCGTCCAAGCCGCTGCGGGTACGGCTGGGAGCGGCGTGCGTGCTGACGGGGGTGGGAGCGGGGTTCCTGACGTTGCTGCCCGGGGTGCCCGTCTACGTCGTGACGGCCTGGTGGGCCGTCGGCGGTCTGGGGATGGGCCTCGCCGTGTCGACGCTGGGGGTGTTGATGCTCGACCACTCGACGCCGGCCGAGCAGGGAGCCAACAGTGCGGCGATGCAGACGAGCGACGCGGTGCTCGAGTCGTTGGTGCTCGCGCTGGGCTGTGTCGTGTTCGCGATCATGCTGGCCCAGCACGAACAGGGCGGCTACCTGCTCGTGTTCGGTGCTGCCGCAGCCGTCGCGGCGCTGGGCGTGCTGGCCTCGTACCGAGTGACCAGCCCCGGATGACCGTCGGCGTCGGTGCGCCAGCGTCCACGCGGCGGCCGACCGTGGACGCTGACGCACCGCCCGACGTCCGCGGTTGCAGGGGAGTGCGAGAACCGGCCGCGTGCGCCGATACCCTTGCCCGGTGAACCCTTCATCGTCAGATGCCGTCTCGTGGACCCCCGGACGTCCGCTCCGTGTCGCCCTGCTGGGCTGCGGGGTCGTGGGCACGGAGGTCGCCCGGCTGCTGACGCGTGACGCCGACGAGCTGGCCCAGCGGGTCGGCGCGCCGCTCGAGCTGGTCGGCATCGCCGTGCGCCGGCTCGGCCGCGAGCGCGACCTCGACGTCCCCGCCGAGCTGTTCACGACGGATGCCGCGGGGCTCGTCTCGCGCGGCGACATCGACGTCGTGATCGAGGTCATCGGCGGCATCGACCTGGCTCGCGACCTGATCCTGTCGGCGCTCGAGCACGGTGCCTCGGTCGTCACGGCCAACAAGGCGCTGCTCGCCGAGGACGGCGCGACGCTGTTCGAGGCGGCGCACAAGGCCGAGCGCGATCTCTACTTCGAGGCTGCCGTCGCCGGTGCGATCCCGATCGTCCGACCCCTGCGCGAGTCGCTCGCCGGCGACCGGGTGCAGCGCGTGCTGGGCATCGTCAACGGCACCACCAACTTCATCCTCGACGCCATGACCACGACGGGTCAGGGCTTCTCCGAGGCGCTGGACGAGGCACAGCGGCTGGGCTACGCCGAGGCCGATCCGACCGCCGACATCGAGGGCTTCGACGCCGCCTCCAAGGCCGCGATCCTCGCCGGTCTCGCGTTCCACACCCGCGTGACGATCGGCGACGTGCACCGCGAAGGCATCACCGACGTCACGGCCGCCGATGTGCGCTCGGCCGAGGAGATGGGCTGCGTCGTCAAGCTGCTGGCGATCTGCGAGCGCCGCGACACCCCCGACGGACCAGCCGTCTCGGCCCGCGTGCACCCCGCGATGATCCCGCTGACGCACCCGCTCGCGAGCGTCCGCGGCGCCTACAACGCGGTCTTCGTCGAGAGCGAGTCGGCCGGCGAGCTGATGTTCTACGGCCCCGGAGCCGGCGGCGCGCCCACCGCGAGCGCCGTGCTCGGCGACGTCGTGTCGGTCGCCCGCAACCGCCGCAGCGACGTCTTCGGACCCGGCGAGTCGACCCACGCCCAGCTCGAGGTGCTCGACATGGGCCGTGCCCGCACCCGCTACCACGTCTCGATCGACGTCGACGACCGCGCGGGCGTGCTCGCCTCGGTCGCCGGGGCCTTCGCGGAGTACGACGTCTCGATCAAGACGGTGCGGCAGGAGGGCAGCGGGTCCGACGCCCAGCTGGTCATCGTGACCCACGAGGCCGAGGACGCCGCGCTGTCGGCGACCGTCGCGTCGCTGCGGGGTCTCGACATGGTGCGAGACGTGACATCGGTGATGCGCGTCGAGGGAGGATTCTGATGGCACACGTGTGGAGAGGCGTCATCGAGGAGTACCGGGAGTGGCTCCCGGTGACCACCGCGACCCCCGTCGTCTCGCTGGGGGAGGGCGGCACGCCGCTCGTCCACTCCGCGTGGCTGTCGGGCCTCGTGCGCGGCGACGTCTGGATCAAGGTCGAGGGCAACAACCCGACCGGCTCGTTCAAGGACCGTGGCATGACCACGGCCGTGTCGGTCGCCGTCGGCGAGGGCGCCAAGGCCGTCGTGTGCGCCTCGACCGGCAACACGTCGGCGTCGATGACCGCGTACGCCGCCAAGGCCGGTCTCACCCCGGTCGTGCTGGTGCCGCACGGCAAGATCGCGGCCGGCAAGATGGCCCAGGCCGTCATGCACGGGGCCGAGGTCATCCAGGTCAAGGGCGGATTCGACGAGTGCCTGCAGCTGTCGCGTGCACTCGCCGACAAGTACCCCGTCGCGCTGGTCAACTCGGTCAACCCCGTGCGGCTGCAGGGCCAGAAGACGGCCTCGTTCGAGATCGTCGACCAGCTCGGTGCCGCCCCCGACCTGCACGTGCTGCCGGTCGGCAACGCCGGCAACATCTCGGCGTACTGGCTGGGCTACCGCGAGTACGCCGACGCCGGCATCTCGACCGGGACGCCGCAGATGTGGGGCTTCCAGGCCAAGGGCTCCGATCCCATCGTCCAGGGCGCTCCCATCCCGCACCCCGAGACCGTCGCGACGGCCATCCGCATCGGCAACCCGGCGTCGTGGCACCTCGCGGTCGCGGCCCGGGACGAGTCGGCCGGACGCATCGGATCGGTCAGCGACGAGCAGATCCTGCAGGCCCAGCGCGATCTCGCTTCGCGCGACGGCGTGTTCGTGGAGCCGGCGTCCGCCGCCGGTGTCGCTGGACTGCTCGAGGCCGCCGCGGCAGGTCAGGTCGAGCCCGGCCAGACCATCGCGGTCACCGTGACGGGCCACGGCCTCAAGGACATCGACACCGCGCTGTCGGGTGCCGGCGCGCTCGTCGACGCCATCATCGAGTTCGACGTCGACGCGGCGGCCGAGGCCGCCGGCCTGCTGTGACGTTCGTCGCCGGCCCGGTGGCCGTGAGGGTCCCCGCCTCCAGCGCCAACCTGGGCCCCGGGTTCGACGCGCTGGGGCTCGCGCTGGCGCTGCACGACGAGGTCACGGGCGAGGTCGTCGACGCCGGCCTCGAGATCCGGGTGACCGGTGAGGGCATGGACGGCGTCCCGCTCGACGAGACCCACCTCGTCGTCCGGGCCATGCACGCGGCCTTCGACCTGCTGGGCGGTCGTCCGCCGGGCCTGCGCTTGACCTGCACCAACGCGATCCCGCACGGCCGCGGCCTCGGCTCGTCGGCAGCGGCCATCGTCGCAGGGGTCGTGCTGGCCAGGGCGCTCGTCGAGGGCGGCGACGAGCTGCTCGACGACGCGGCGGCCTTCCAGCTCACGGTCGACCTCGAGGGACACCCCGACAACGTCGCCGCCGCGTTCTTCGGCGGGCTGACGATCGCCTGGGTCGACGGCGCGGCGGCCGAGGTCGAGCGTCTCGATACCGATGTCGAGGTCACGGTGTTCGTCCCCCCGACCGCCGTGTCGACCGAGAAGGCCCGTGGGCTGCTGCCCGAGACGGTGCCGCACCGCGACGCCTCGTTCAACGCCGGTCGCGCCGCGCTGCTGGTCGCAGCACTCACCGGATCGCCGCAGCGGTTGATCTCGGCGACCGAGGACCGCCTGCACCAGTCGTACCGTGCCGAGGCGATGCCGGAGTCGTACAAGCTGCTGCGCCGCCTGCGCGTCGACGGCGTGCCGGCGATCATCTCGGGGGCGGGGCCGACCGTGCTGGCCTTCGCTCGTGGCGTTGCCGGCGAGGCGCCCGACGGATGGGCCGTGCACGAGCTCGGTGTCGACGCCGACGGCGCACAGGTCGCGCGCGCCTGACGTCCTGCCGCCGGTCGGCCGTGGCGTGGACGCTCGTGGTGTTATGGTGACTGAGTCGGAGTTGAGTTCATCTCCCCGACTGTGACAACGCAAGTGCGCAGCGCCACTCCCGCCGCCCGTCAGATACGGGCCTGCCTCGATGCCACCCGGACTCCCGGAGCACAGGCCGTGTGGCCTCATCCCCAAAGGAACCTACGTGACCGACACCACCACGACACCTGCTGCTTCCACGCCTCCCGACGCGCCCGCGACCCCCGCTGCCAAGCGCACCGGGGGAGGACTGGGCGGCAAGGTGCTCGCCGAGCTGCAGGAGATCGCCTCCGAGCTCGGCATCTCCGGCGCCGAGAAGATGCGCAAGGGCGCGCTGATCGACGCCATCAAGATCGCCCGCGGCGACGCCGGCACGTCGACCAAGGCGGCCGTCAAGGCTGCTTCGGGTCCGGCCGTCGACACGACGCCCCCCGCAGCCGTGACGCTGCCCGACGTCCTGCCGGAGCCGGCTGCAGCCGAGGCGGCACCCGCCAAGGCCGACAAGCCCGCCCGTACGCGTCGGGCCAAGGCCGACAAGCCGGCCCAGGCCGACCAGACCGCGCCGGCCGAGAAGGCCGATGGCGTCGAGGCCAAGGCCGACAAGAACGCCACGTCGGACAAGGGCGACAAGGCCGACAAGGCTGAGCCGAAGGCCGAGGCCAAGGCCGACGACCAGCCGAAGGACGATGACGCGGGCACCGAGGCCGGAAGCGGCAGCGGTCGTGGTCGTGGCCGTGGCCGCAACCAGAACGCCAACCAGGGCGGCCAGAACAACCAGAACGCCCAGAACGCCGAGCAGGGCGGCGGCCGCAACCAGGGTGGACAGAACAACCAGGGCAACCAGGCTGGTGGCCGCAACCAGGGCAACCAGGCCGGCGGAGCCGCGGCGGCGAACCAGAACCCGAACCGCAACCAGCCCGCGGCCCAGGGCAACGGCCCCGACGACGATGACGAGGCCGGCGGACGCCGCCGCAACCGTCGCGGCCGCAACCGCAACGCCTCGGGCGGACGGGCCGGCAATGTCGACGTCGACACGTCCTACACCGAGGACGACGTCCTGGTGCCGGCCGCCGGCATCCTCGACATCCTCGACAACTACGCGTTCGTCCGCACGACGGGCTACCTGCCGAGCGACAACGACGTCTACGTGTCGCTGTCGATGGTGCGCAAGTGGGGCCTTCGCCGTGGCGACGCCGTCGTCGGCCAGGTGCGTCAGCCCCGTGAGGGCGAGCGCAAGGAGAAGTTCAACCCGATGGTCAAGATCGACTCGGTCAACGGGATGAGCCTCGACGAGGCCAACAAGCGCGTCGAGTTCTCCAAGCTGACCCCGCTGCACCCCAGCGAGCGCCTGCGCCTCGAGGGCGAGGCCGGCGGCCTGACCGGTCGGGTCATCGACCTGGTCTCGCCGATCGGCAAGGGCCAGCGCGGACTCATCGTGTCGCCGCCCAAGTCGGGCAAGACCATGGTCATGCAGCAGCTCGCCAACGCCATCACGGCCAACAACCCCGAGTGCCACCTGATGATCGTCCTGGTCGACGAGCGTCCCGAGGAGGTCACCGACTTCCAGCGGTCGGTCAAGGGCGAGGTCATCGCCTCGACGTTCGACCGTCCGGCCACCGACCACACGATGGTCGCCGAGCTGGCGATCGAGCGGGCCAAGCGGCTCGTCGAGCTGGGTCACGACGTCGTCCTGCTGCTCGACGGCATCACGCGTCTCGGCCGCGCCTACAACCTCGCGGCCCCGACGTCCGGTCGGGTCATGTCCGGTGGCGTCGACGCCTCCGCGCTCTACCCGCCGAAGAAGTTCTTCGGCGCCGCGCGCAACATCGAGGACGGCGGATCGCTGACGATCCTGGCCACCGCGCTGGTCGAGACCGGATCGCGCATGGACGAGGTCATCTTCGAGGAGTTCAAGGGCACCGGCAACTGGGAGCTGCGCCTGCGCCGCGACCTGGCCGACAAGCGCATCTTCCCGGCCGTCGACCTCAACGCGTCGAGCACCCGCCGCGAGGAGCTGCTGATGGGCGCCGACGAGCTCGCGATCACCTGGAAGCTGCGCCGTGTCCTGGCCGGCCTCGAGGGCCAGCAGGCGCTCGAGCTCGTCCTCGACAAGCTCAAGAAGACGTCGACCAACGCCGAGTTCCTGCTGCAGATCACCAAGACGCTGCCGGCGGACGACGCCACCAGCTGATCAGCACGCTCTGAGCAGGGGTGCATCCGGTGGTCCGGGTGCACCCCTGCTCGTCGTTCTGCCTCAGTCGGGCGTCGTGGTCAGGGTGTCCGCCGTGCGACTGACGCCGGACCAGACGCACCCGCTGGACCGATGAACGGGCGCAGCCGCAGGATGCTCCCGAGCTCGGGCTGGGCGTCGTCACGGCTACCGACGGCGATGCGTGCCCCGGCTTCCCGGTAGTCGTCGAGCGCCGTCGTGGTCCTCGACGAGGCGTCGCTGGCGAAGTCGGTGACGTCGAGCACCAGCCCGCCGAGGTCGCCGTGGGACAGGAGCCGGGCCCGAACCACCGGGTCGCCCACCAGGTCGTGGGAGACGGGGATCGAGATGAATCTGTCGTCCGGCAGCGTCGCTGACTCGTGCAGGGCGACGTCGATGGTCGTCATCACGACGGCCAGCGGGTCGATGCGCTCGGCCGGATCGGCAGGACGCACCCCCGCCACCGCCTGGTGTCCCGCGGCAGCCCCCCGGGCGACGTCGAGGACAGGCCGGTAGAGCACCGTGACACCGGCGCGGCCCCTCGTGAGCGCGACGACCTCGGGGTCGGGCGGTGCCGCGTCTGGGCATGCAGGAACGTTCATGGGCGGACCTCCCGGTTCCGGCGGGTGCCGCTCCTCTTTGGCCCTGCGACCACGGTCCCGAATCTGCCCAGAACACGGCAGTTTGTGGCCTGTGGTCGCGGTGTGGGCGAACCCGTCGACCTGCCACCGGGATTTCGGATGGTCGGTGCCCTGACCCACCCCTACGATGGTCCGATGACCACCGCATACGACTTCTCCGCCACCGCGATCGACGGCACCGACCGGCTCCTGGCCGACTACCGGGGCAAGGTGCTGCTGATCGTCAACACCGCGACGCAGTGCGGTTTCACGCCGCAGTTCAAGGGCCTCGAGGCGGTCTACCAGGAGTACGTCGACCGCGGGCTCGTCGTCCTCGGCTTCCCGTGCGACCAGTTCGGCCACCAGAACCCTGACGGCGACGAGGGCACCGCGACCTTCTGCGAGAAGAACTTCGGCGTGACGTTCCCGCTGTTCTCCGAGATCGAGGTCAACGGCGACGGCGCCCACCCGCTGTACCAGTGGCTCAAGAACGAGAAGGGCGGCGTGGGCCCGTCCAAGATCAAGTGGAACTTCACCAAGTTCCTCGTCGACGCCGAGGGCAACGTCGTCAAGCGCTACGGCTCGGCCACCAAGCCCGAGAAGATCCGTGGCGACATTGAGAAGCTCCTGCCCAAGGCCTGAGCGCGGAATAATCTCGGCCCCGATTTCGCTGTAACGGGTGCCAACTGGCACAATCCATCCTTGGTTCTGGTTCACGCCACCGCACTCCGCGGGACGACCCAGCGACCGCCGAGAGGACATCATGAAGAACGGCATCCACCCCGACTACGTCGACACCGAGGTCACCTGCACCTGCGGCAACACGTTCACGACCAAGAGCACGGCACCCGAAGGCGTCCTGCGCGCCGACGTGTGCTCGGCCTGCCACCCGTTCTACACGGGCAAGCAGAAGATCCTCGACACCGGCGGCCGCGTCGCCCGCTTCGAGAAGCGCTACGCCAAGAAGTAGCAACCTCACGGCGCCGACCCCAGCCTCCGGGCTCGGGTCGGCGCCGTCGTTGTGCCCAGCCGTCGCCGCCATCCCACCAGGAGCCGTCCATGTTCGAGGCAGTCGAGTCGCTCGTCAGCGAGCACGCCGAGCTCGAGCAGCGCATGGGCGACCCCGCCGTGCACTCCGACCCGGGCCTGGCCAAGAAGCTGGGACAGCGCTACGCCGAGCTCAGCGCGATCGTCAAGACGTACCGCGACTTCCAGCAGGCCACGGACGACATCGAGGCTGCCCGCGAGCTGGCGGCGGAGGATTCGTCCTTCGCCGACGAGATCACGGCGCTCGAGCCGCGGCTGCACGAGCTGTCCGAGCGCCTGCAGCGCCTGCTCGTGCCGCGTGACCCGCAGGACGCCAAGGACGTGATCATGGAGATCAAGGGTGGCGAGGGTGGCGAGGAGTCGGCCCTGTTCGCCGGCGACCTGCAGCGCATGTACTCCCGCTACGCCGAGCAGCGCGGCTGGAAGACCGAGATCCTCGACGCCACCGAGTCGGCGCTGGGTGGCTACAAGTCGGTCACGATGGCGGTCAAGGCCAAGGGCACCCCGGAGCCGGGCGAGGCGCCGCACGCCCTGCTGAAGTTCGAGGGCGGCGTCCACCGCGTGCAGCGTGTGCCGGTCACCGAGTCGCAGGGTCGCATCCACACCTCCGCGGCCGGCGTCCTGGTGCTCGCCGAGGCCGAGGACATCGACGTCGAGATCAACGACGGCGACCTGCGCATCGACGTCTACCGGTCGTCTGGCCCCGGCGGCCAGAGCGTCAACACGACCGACTCCGCGGTGCGCATCACGCACGTGCCGACCGGCATCGTGGCGAGCTGCCAGAACGAGAAGAGCCAGCTGCAGAACAAGGAGCAGGCGATGCGCATCCTGCGGTCGCGCCTGCTCGACGCGGCGCAGGCGGCCGCCGATGCCGAGGCGTCCGACGCGCGCAAGGCGCAGATCCGCACGGTCGACCGCTCCGAGCGCATCCGCACCTACAACTTCCCCGAGAACCGCCTGTCCGACCACCGCACGGGGTTCAAGGCGTACAACCTCGACCAGGTCATGGACGGCGCCCTCGACGACGTCGTCAAGTCGCTGGTCGACGCCGAGCTGGCCGAGCGCCTCGCCTCGGTCGAGTCCGGGTCGTAGGGGTGGCCGTCAGGTCGCAGGCCGAGCGTCTGCTCGAGCAGGCGACGCTCGACCTCGAGGCCGGGGGAGTGTCGTCCCCGCGCCACGACGCCGAGGTGCTGATGAGTCACGTCACCGGGGTGCCGCGCATGATGCTGATCGGCAGCGCCCGACCGAGCGGCGTGCAGGTGCAGCAGTTCCTCGACCTGGTCGGTGCCCGTGCGTCGCGCGTCCCCCTGCAGCACCTGACCGGCAGCGCGGGATTCCGCTACGTCGACGTCGAGGTGGGCCCCGGCGTGTTCGTGCCCCGGCCCGAGACCGAGCTGCTCGCGGGCTGGGCGATCGACCATGCCAGGACGCTCGAGTCGCCCGTGGTCGTCGAGCTGTGCGCGGGCGCCGGTGCCATCTCGCTGTCGGTCGTGCACGAGGTGCCCGCAGCCCAGGTCCACGCCGTCGAGCTCGACGAGCCCGCGTACGAGTGGGCGCAGCGCAATCTGGCCGGCACCGGGGTCGACCTGCGCCTGGGCGACATGGCCGACGCTTTCGCCGACCTCGACGGGCAGGTCGACGTCGTCGTCGCCAACCCGCCCTACATCCCGCTCGACGCGTGGGAGAGCGTCGCCCCCGAGGCGCGCGACCACGACCCCGCGCTGGCCCTCTGGTCGGGCGACGACGGCCTCGATGCGATGCGGGTCGTCGACCGCGTCGCGTGGCGCCTGCTCAGGCCGGGGGGAGTCGTGGGTGCCGAGCACGCCGACGCGCAGGGCGAGTCGGCGCCGGCGGTCTTCGCCGACCGCTGGTCCGACGTCCGCGACCACCTCGATCTCGCGGACCGCCCACGCTTCGTCACCGCGACCAAGCCGCGCCGATAGGCTCTGGACCACCATGGGCATCGACGAGCTGGGACTGATCGGTGCCGCGATCGCCGTGGGCCTCGGTGCAGCGGTGCTTCCGGTGTTCGTCAACGCCGAGGTGTACGTCGTGGCGATCGGCGCGACGGTCAACAGCCGTCCGTTCCTGGCGCTGCTGATCCTGATCCACGTCATCGCGACGACGATCGGCAAGGCATTCGTCTTCCAGCTGGCCCGCAAGGGCACCAACAAGATCCGGATGGTCGAGCCGCGGCCGCCGCGCAGCGCCCTGGCCGCCCGCACCCGCCGCATCGGGCACCGGCTGGCCCGCACCCGCCTCGCGCGGTGGCTCAAGCGGGTCAACGACTGGCTCCTGACGCTGCTCGACCGGCCGTACTCGGGCGGCCTCACGGCGTTCATGTCGTCGCTGACCGGCATCCCGCCGCTGGCGGTCGTCACGATCCTCGCGGGGGCGTCGAAGCAGCCGCAGTGGCTGTTCCTCACGATGGTGTTCACGGGCCGCCTGATCCAGTTCCTCGCGATCGCCTTCCTCCTCCACCAAGTGAGCTGGTTCTGACGTGACGCAAGGATTCGCCGTCAGCATGGGCCGAGCGAGCGCAGCGAGTGAAGGCTGGCGCCCGGGCGAAGCCTGGCCGTGGCGAGGCACGAGCCACGGGGGCGACGACGAAGGAGTCGCGCGCCCTTAGGATGGGCGCGTGAGGTTCGACTGCAGCGTGGACGAGGAGTACGACCGCGGGCTCCTGGCAGCGCAGGCCGCCCTCGAGGAGGGCAAGCTCGTCGTCCTCCCGACCGACACGGTCTACGGGCTGGCGGCCGATGCCTTCTCGCCGCGAGCGGTGCAGAACCTGCTCGACGCCAAGGGTCGCGGCCGCGACATGCCGCCCCCCGTGCTGGTCGGCTCGCCGACCACGCTCGACGCCCTCGCGGTCGACATCCCGACGTGGCTGCGCTCGATGGTCGAGGCGCTGTGGCCCGGCCCCCTCACCGTGGTGTGCCGCCAGCAGGCCTCGCTCACGTGGGACCTCGGCGAGACCCACAACACCGTGGCCGTCCGGATGCCCGACGACAAGCGAGCGCTGGCCCTGCTGAAGCAGACCGGGCCCCTCGCGGTCAGCAGCGCCAACACGACCGGCTCGCCCGCCGCCCAGAACGTCGACGACGCCGAGGAGATGCTGGGGCCACGCGTCGCGGTCTACCTCGACGGCGGGCCCACGACGTCGGGCACCCCGTCGACGATCCTCGACGCGACCGGCGCGACGCCCCGGGTGCTGCGCCAGGGTGCCGTGCCCCTCGAGGTGCTGCACCAGTTCAACAACACGATCGAGCCGGCCGACGACGGATCCGTCTAGTGCGCGAATATCTCGTCGTCTTCGGCGTCGCGCTGGGCGTGACCTACCTGCTGGCATCCATCGCGCGGCAGGCGGCGCACCACCTCGGTGCGGTCGCCCGCGTGCGCGACCGCGACGTCCACGCCATCCCGACGCCCTACTTCGGTGGGCCGGCGATGCTCGGCGGGCTGCTCGCGGCCTATCTGGTCGCCACGAGCCTGCCGTTCCTCTCCCTGGCCGACGACGGCGTGTTCAAGGACGTGCGGGCGGTCGTGCTGGGCGGTGCCGTGATCTGCGCCGTCGGCATCGTCGACGACCTGTACGAGCTCGACGCGCTCAGCAAGTTCGCGGGCCAGGTGCTGGCCGGCATCATCGTGGTCGCGCAGGGCGTGCAGTTCTACTACCTGCCGCTCTACGGCACCTACATCGGGCTCGACCAGGTGCAGGCCATGATCTTCACGGTGCTGCTGATCGTCGGCACGGCCAACGCCGTCAACTTCGTCGACGGCCTCGACGGTCTGGCCGCCGGGATGGTGGCGATCGGTGCCGTCGCGTTCTTCGCCTACGCCTTCGTGCTCGCGGTCGAGAACGGCGAGACCCGCGCGATCGCCGCGGCGCTGCTCACGGCGGCCCTGGCCGGCGCGTGCATCGGCATCCTCCCGCACAACTTCTTCCCGGCCCGGATGTTCATCGGCGACTCCGGCTCGATGCTGATCGGCTTCGTGCTGGCCTGCTCGTCGATCAGCCTCACGGGACAGTTCCCGGCCCAGGACATCGCCGAGGGCATCGGGGGAGCGGAGCAGAGCTTCCTGCCGACGCTGCTGCCCCTCGTCCTGCCGTTCACGATCCTGATGGTGCCGTTCGTCGACCTCGCCCTCGCGGTGGTGCGCCGCACGCGTGCGGGCCGCTCGCCGTTCAGCCCCGACAAGATGCACATCCACCACCGACTGCTCGAGATCGGCCACTCGCACCGCCGTGCCGTGCTGCTGATGTACGCCTTCGCGGGCCTCGTGGCCTTCGGCAGCGTCGTGATCAGCCTGTTCAGCGGATGGCAGTCCATCGCCGGCTTCGGCGCCTTGGCCGTGCTGACCGTCGCGGCGGTCTTCTTGCTGCCCAAGCTCGAGGCCAAGGTGTGGTCATGACCAGGCCCGGGCCGGGAGGACTCGCAGGAGTGGCGCAGCGGGTGCTGCTGCCCGTCGTGGGCATCACGCTCGTCGTCGCGGTGGGCTTCGGTCTGGCCCAGGGTGCGGGCGGCGTCTACGGGGCGTTGCTCGGCGGAGCCGTGGCAATCCTGTTCCTGGGGTCCACCCCGGTGATCCTCACGCCCCTGGTCAGGCGCAGCGCGGCGGCCTCGTTGCCCGTCGCGCTGACCTTCCTCGGGGTCAAGTCGATCGCCGCGCTGATCGTGCTGGCGCTGCTGTTCGACATCGGCGGGCTGGCCGACTCCATCGACTTCCTCGCCTTCGGGATCGCCGCCGTCGCAGCCTCGCTGGGGTGGTCGATCCTGCAAGTCGTTGCGTTCCGCAATGAGCGTGTGCCCACCTATGACCTGGGTAACAAGCAGTGAGCAGACCCTGATAACCTCGGCACAGCGAACCGGGTCAGCGCCTTGCGCCTGACTCCTCGCACGACAATGACGCTGGCCGTATGCCCCACCGACGCGAGTCGAGGGCGACCGCGCCATGAGACAAAGGTGAATGAGTGACGCTCGCCTCCATCGCATTCGCTGCGGTGTCCGGTCCGCCCAGCCCCGGCCCCTCTGATTTCGATCTCCCCGGCATCGCCGGGTCGGCCGTCACCAAGCCGATGGTGCTCGTGGCCCTGTCGGTCGTGATCATCGTGGCGCTGTTCTACTCGATGGCTCGCCCCGCCGCAGTCGTCCCCGGACGCATGCAGTTCGCCGGTGAGCTCGTCTACGGCTTCGTCCGCAACGGCATCGCCCGCGAGAACATCGGCTCGCACGACTTCCAGAAGTTCGTGCCATTCCTGTTCTCGCTGTTCCTGTTCGTGCTGGTGAACAACTTCTACGGCATCATCCCGGTGATCCAGTTCCCGACGATGTCGCACATCGGCTACCCGCTGGCCATCGCCGCGCTCGCCTGGCTCGTCTACAACGGGGCCGGCATCGCCAAGAAGGGCTTCTTCGGCTACCTCAAGCACGAGACCGTGCCCCCGGGCATGGACTGGTGGATCCTCCCGCTGCTGGTGCCGCTGGAGTTCCTGTCCAACATCATCCTGCGCCCGATCACGCTGACGCTGCGTCTGTTCGCGACGATGTTCGCCGGCCACCTCCTCGTGATCCTGTTCTCGCTCGGCGGCGAGTACCTCCTGCTGCACTCCGACCCCGTGCTCAACAAGGTCGCCGGCGGCTTCTCGGTCATCCTCGCCATCGCCATCAGCTTCCTGGAGATCCTCGTGATGTTCCTCCAGGCCTACGTGTTCACTCTGCTGACCTCGATGTACATCAGCGAAGCCATCGCTGACGAGCACTGAGTCCAGCACCCGAACGACAACTTCACAGTCTCTCTTCCAAACCCCGACTCGGACTCTCCGCGTCGCAACGAAAGGAAATGCCGTGGAAACCATCGGCACTCTGAACATGGTCGGTCTCGGCCTCGCCGCGATCGGCCCCGGTATCGGCGTCGGCCTGATCTTCGCCGCGTTCGTCACCGGTGTCGCCCGTCAGCCCGAGGCTGAGGGCAAGCTGCGCCAGATCGCGATCCTCGGCTTCGTCCTCGCCGAGCAGTTCTTCATCATCGGACTGGCCCTGGCGTTCGTCCTCAAGGCCAGCAACACCTGATTCCGATTCTTCGACAGAAGGCAGCTACATGATCTCGACACTCGTCTTCGCGGCAGCGGAGAACGCGGAGGAAGAGGAGCTGAACCCGCTGATCCCGCACACCGCGGAGATCATCATCGGCTTGGTCTTCTTCGCGATCCTCTTCCTGCTGATCTGGAAGGTCGTCGTCCCGCTGTTCGAGAAGGCCTACGCGGAGCGCACTGCGGCCATCGAAGGTGGCATCGAGGAGGCCCAGGCAGCCCAGAAGGAAGCCAAGGCCGCTCTCGACCAGTACACCGCGCAGCTCGCGGGGGCGCGGCAGGAAGCTGCCGCCATCCGCGAGGAGGCCAAGGAGCAGGGCGCGCAGATCATCGCAGAGCTGCGGGCCCAGGCACAGGCCGAGGCCGAGCGCATCACCACGACCGCGCACGCGCAGGTCGAGGCGGAGCGTTCGCAGGTCCTGGCCCAGCTCAAGGGTGAGGTCGGATCCATGGCCACGGCGCTGGCAGGTCGCATCGTCGGCGAGGTCCTCGACGACTCCGCGGCACAGAAGCGCACGGTCGACCGCTTCATCGCCGAGCTCGAGGAGTCGGCGAACTGATGCGAGGCATTTCAGCCAAGTCTCTCGACGAGGTCCTGGCCGCGGTCAGCGCGGCCGGGTCCGGATCGGGTGACCTCGGAACCGAGCTGTTCGACGTCGTCGCGACGCTCGATCGTGAGCCCGCGCTGCGTCGCGTGCTCACCGACCCGTCGACCGAGGCCGAGGCCAAGGCCGGGCTCGCCGAGCGGATCTTCGGCGGCAAGGTCAGCGCCGACGTCGTCACGGTCCTGCGGGTCGCCGTCAGCGGTCGCTGGGCTTCGGGCCGCGACCTCACCGACGGTCTCGAGACCGCCGGCGTCACCGCGCTCATCGCGGCAGCCGACGGCAAGGGCGAGCTTGACGCGGTCGAGACCGAGCTGTTCGAGGTCGGCCGCTTCGTGCGGTCCGACGCCGAGCTGCGACAGATCGTGTCCGACCGCGGACTCCCGTCGGCGGCCAAGGGCGAGCTGCTGAGCACGCTGCTCAGCGGCAAGGTGTCGACCACGACGCTCGCGCTGGCCTCGCAGGCAGCGGCCGCACGCACCGGATCGTTCGAGCGGGTCCTCACCGCGTTCGGCGTCATCGCCGCCGACCGCCGCAGCAGGCTGCTGGCCGAGGTGCGGGTGGCCACCGAGCTGGACGACAGCGACAAGACCCGACTGGCGGCCGCGCTCGCCAAGAAGTACGGACGCGACGTCCACCTCAACATCGTCGTCGATCCCTCGATCGTGGGAGGCATCTCCGTCTCCCTCGGTGACGAGGTCGTCGACGGCTCCATGTCCACTCGCCTCGAGGTCGCCCGCCGGCGACTCGCGGGCTGACACACTCTCCACAGAAGAAGGCAGGCACACACATGGCGGAACTCACCATCCGTCCGGACGAGATCCGTGACGCGTTGCAGAAGTTCGTGGCCGACTACAAGCCGAGCGCCGCGGCCACCGAAGAGGTCGGCATCGTCGCGACCGCCGGTGACGGCATCGCCCGCGTCGAGGGTCTGCCCTCGGCCATGGCCAACGAGCTCCTCGAGTTCGAGGACGGCACGCTGGGCCTGGCGCTCAACCTCGACGTCCGCGAGATCGGCGTCGTCATCCTGGGTGAGTTCTCCGGCATCGAGGAGGGTCAGACCGTCCGTCGCACGGGCGAGGTCCTCTCGGTCCCCGTCGGCGACAACTACCTCGGCCGTGTCGTCGACCCGCTCGGAGCGCCCATCGACGGCCTCGGCGCGATCGAGACCACCGAGCGTCGCGCCCTCGAGCTGCAGGCGCCCAACGTCATGCAGCGCAAGAGCGTCCACGAGCCGATGATGACGGGCCTCAAGGCGATCGACTCGCTGACGCCCATCGGCCGCGGACAGCGCCAGCTGATCATCGGCGACCGCCAGACCGGCAAGACCGCGATCGCGATCGACACGATCATCAACCAGAAGGAGTTCTGGGAGTCCGGCGACCCGAGCAAGCAGGTCCGCTGCATCTACGTCGGCATCGGTCAGAAGGGCTCGACGATCGCCTCGGTGCGCGGCGCGCTCGAAGAGGCCGGCGCGCTGGAGTACACCACGATCGTGGCCGCTCCCGCCTCCGACTCCGCGGGCTTCAAGTACCTCGCCCCCTACACCGGCTCGGCCATCGGCCAGCACTGGATGTACGCGGGCAAGCACGTCCTCATCGTGTTCGACGACCTGTCCAAGCAGGCCGAGGCGTACCGCGCCGTGTCGCTGCTGCTGCGTCGCCCGCCGGGCCGCGAGGCCTACCCCGGCGACGTGTTCTACCTGCACTCGCGGCTGCTCGAGCGTTGCGCCAAGCTCAGCGACGAGCTGGGTGCCGGCTCGATGACGGGTCTGCCGATCATCGAGACCAAGGCCAACGACGTGTCGGCGTACATCCCGACCAACGTCATCTCGATCACCGACGGCCAGATCTTCCTGCAGTCGGACCTCTTCAACGCCAACCAGCGTCCTGCGGTCGATGTCGGCATCTCGGTGTCGCGCGTGGGTGGCGCGGCGATGCAGAAGTCGATGAAGAAGGTCACCGGCTCGCTCAAGGTCGAGCTCGCCCAGTACCGCGCGATGGAGGCGTTCGCGATGTTCGCGTCCGACCTCGACGCCGCGTCCAAGCAGCAGCTCGCCCGTGGTCAGCGCATCATGGAGCTGTTCAAGCAGGGCCAGTACGCACCGTTCCCGGTCGAGCACCAGGTCGTCTCGATCTGGGCGGCCTCGGCCGGCAAGCTCGACGCGGTCCCGGTCGAGGACGTCTCGCGGTTCGAGACCGAGTTCCTCGACTACCTCAAGCGGTCGCACGCCGGCATCCTCGATGCCATCCGTGAGACGGGCAAGTTCGAGGACGACAACGCGGCTGCGCTCGACAAGGCGTACGACTCGTTCACCGATCAGTTCGAGACCTCCGGGGGCGGCTCGATCAAGGCCGGCCACGAGGAGTTCGAGGCACTGTCCGACGAAGACGTCGAGCAGGAGCAGATCGTCAAGCAGAAGCGGGGCTGACGTGGCCGCATCGGTACGCGAGCTACGCGCGAAGATCAGGTCGACCCAGGCGACCAAGAAGATCACGCGCGCCATGGAGCTCATCGCTGCGTCGCGCATCATCAAGGCGCAGCAGCGGGCGGCGGCGGCAGCGCCGTACGCCCGTGAGCTCACGCGCGCCGTGTCGGCCGTCGCCACCTTCTCCAACGTCGACCACCCGTTGACGACCGAGAAGGACAATCCCACCAAGGCGGCGGTGCTGGTCATCACGAGCGATCGTGGTCTGGCCGGCGCCTACTCCTCGGCGGTGCTCAAGGAGGCCGAGCGCCTGGTCGAGAAGCTGCAGGGTGAGGGCAAGGACGTCGATCTCTACCTGAGCGGCCGCAAGGCCGAGGCGTACTACAAGTTCCGGTCGCGCGAGTTCGTCCAGTCCTGGACGGGATTCTCCGACCAGCCGCAGTACTCGGACGCCCGCGAGATCGGCAACACGCTGGTCCGCACCTTCGCGCTCAGCGAGACCGACGAGGACGCCCTTGACCCGGCGCTGGCGTCGGACGAGCTGCACGTCGTCTTCACGCGGTTCAAGTCGATGCTGGTGCAGGAGCCCGACGTCATCCGTCTGCTCCCGCTCGAGGTCGTGGAGGGAACGCAGGCACCTGCTGCCGACGACGTCCTGCCGCTCTACGAGTTCGAGCCGTCGGCGCACGATGTGCTCGACGCGCTGCTGCCCAAGTACGTCCACAGCCGCATCTACTACTGCCTGCTCCAGGCCTCGGCTTCCGAGCTCGCGGCACGCCAGAAGGCGATGAAGTCGGCGACCGACAACGCGCAGGACCTCATCGAGAAGTACACCCGGACAGCCAACCAGGCCCGCCAGGCGGGTATTACCCAGGAGATCAGCGAGATCGTGGGCGGCGCCAACGCGCTCGCCGATGCCACCGCTGGGAGTGAGTGAGAGAGATGACTGCACAGACCGCAGACCTGACCACGGACGACGCGACGCTGGCCACGGGCCGGGTTGCTCGTGTCACCGGCCCCGTGATCGATGTCGAGTTCCCGAGCGACGCGATCCCCGACATGTACAACGCTCTCAAGGTCGACACCACGATCGACGGCGTCACCGAGACGCTGACCCTCGAGGTCGCCCTCCACATCGGTGACGGCCTGATCCGCGCGATCAGCCTGCGTCCGACCGACGGCATCGTCCGCGGCGCGACGGTCACCAACACCGGCGAGCCCATCATGGTGCCGGTCGGCGACCAGACGCTCGGCAAGGTGTTCAACACCACCGGCGACGTCATGAACCTGGCCGAGGGCGAGGTGTGGGAGGTCAAGGAGCGTCGTGGCATCCACGGCAAGGCGCCGGCGTTCGACCAGCTCGAGCCCAAGACCGAGATGTTCCAGACCGGCATCAAGGTCATCGACCTGCTGACGCCCTACGTGCTCGGTGGAAAGATCGGCCTGTTCGGTGGAGCCGGTGTCGGCAAGACCGTGCTGATCCAGGAGATGATCGCCCGCGTCGCCAAGGACCACGACGGCGTGTCGGTGTTCGCCGGTGTCGGCGAGCGCACCCGTGAGGGCAACGACCTCATCGTCGAGATGGAGGAGTCGGGCGTCCTCGACAAGGTGGCGCTGGTCTTCGGTCAGATGGACGAGCCGCCGGGAGCGCGTCTTCGCGTCGCCCTGTCGGCCCTGACGATGGCCGAGTACTTCCGCGACGTCCAGAACCAGGACGTGCTGCTGTTCATCGACAACATCTTCCGGTTCACGCAGGCAGGTTCCGAGGTCTCGACGCTGCTCGGCCGCATGCCGTCGGCCGTGGGCTACCAGCCCACGCTGGCCGACGAGATGGGCGTCCTGCAGGAGCGCATCACCTCGACGCGTGGTCACTCGATCACGTCGCTCCAGGCGATCTACGTCCCCGCCGACGACTACACCGACCCGGCGCCGGCCACGACGTTCGCGCACCTCGACGCGACGACCGAGCTCAACCGTGAGATCGCGTCGATGGGCATCTACCCGGCGGTGGACCCGCTGACGTCGACGTCGCGCATCCTCGACCCCCGTTACATCAGCGCCGATCACTACAACACGGCCAACCGGGTCAAGAGCATCCTGCAGCGCAACAAGGAGCTGCAGGACATCATCGCGATCCTCGGTGTCGACGAGCTCAGCGAAGAGGACAAGACGCTCGTGTCGCGTGCTCGTCGCATCCAGCGCTTCCTGTCCCAGAACACCTACGTGGCCAAGCAGTTCACCGGCATCGAGGGCTCGACCGTCTCCATCGACGAGACGATCGACGGCTTCACCAAGATCTGTGACGGTGACTACGACCACGTGGCTGAGCAGGCCTTCTTCATGTGCGGCGGTCTCGAAGACGTCGACAAGAAGTGGGAAGAAATCCAGAAGAGCCTCTGATGGCCGAGCCTTTGCAGATCGAGCTCGTCGCCGCCGACCGCGTCGTGTGGTCCGGACAGGCCCGGGAGGTCCTCGCGCGCACCGTCGCCGGAGACCTCGGTGTCCTGTCGGGCCACGCCCCGCTGCTGTCGCTGCTGGTGCCGGGAGTCGTGGAGATCAGGCCGCTCGAAGGTTCTGAGATCGTGCGTGTCGCGGTCGAGGACGGCTTCTTGTCGGTCTCTGACAACCACGTGTCGATCCTGAGCGAGGACGCGTTCCTCGCCTCGGAGATCGACGCGGCGGCGGTCAAGGCCGAGATCGAGACAGCACGAGCCGAGGGCGACACCGAGGCCGAGCGGCGGGCGACCGCCAAGCTGCGCCTCGTCGACGCCTCGGCGTGACCCGCCAGGACTGAGACGACAGGAGGGAATCGGCATGCCGCTGTGGTGGTGGTTGGTCGATTCCCTCCTGTTCGTCGTCGTCCTGCTGGTGCTGCTGGTCGTGGGACTCCTGGTCCGCGGCCGGCTGTTGGCACGATCAGGTGGTGCCTTCGACATGAGCGTCACCCGTGGTGCCGACGCCCGCGCGCAGGGCTGGATGCATGGCCTGGCGGTCTACGGTGAGACCGAGCTGCGGTGGTTCCGCACCTTCTCGCTGTCGTGGCGTCCCCGCTACCGGTTCACCCGGGGCGACGTGCAGGTCGACGGCCGTCGTGAGCCCGTCGGCGACGAGGTACACGCGATCCATCCCGGTCACCTCATCGTGGGCACGAAGCACTCCTCCGGGGTGCAGCAATTCGCGATGAGCCCGAACGCGTTGACGGGGCTGCTGTCGTGGCTCGAGTCGTCGCCTCCGGGCCAGCGGGTCAACAACGTCCTGTAGGAGCCGGATTCGGCGTTTCGGTTGACGGCCTGTCGAGCAGCGCGAGACAATCGGGGGACGTTCTGCGGATTGTCTGATCCGCGCCCCCTGGAACTGTGAAGGTGAATCACCGTGACGAAGCGACTTATCGCTGGCGTGCTCCTGTCAGGCCTGACGCTGTTCGGGATCGCTCCGGTGGCCTCCGCGGCGACGTCGAGCGACAGCTCCGTGGTCAAGGTCGCCAAGGTCAAGAAGCCCAAGGTGCCCAAGGTCATCGACTGGGACGCCCCGGCACCTGCGCCGGGCGGCGGGTTCACGACGCAGCGCATCGACTGGGACTGAGCACCGCCGCTCGTTGATCGCGGCTGACTCGCCTGGGCGAGTCAGCGGTCACCACCCGGGACCCAGAGGACGTCGCCCTCGGCCCGGTTGGCGTGGCGACCGAGGATGAACAGCAGGTCGCTCAGCCGGTTGAGGTACTTCGCCGTCAGCACGTTCATGGTGTCGCCGTGCACCTCGAGCGCAGCCCAGGCCGACCGCTCGGCACGCCGCGTCACGGTGCAGGCGATGTGGATCGAGGCCGCCGCCGGTGTGCCCCCACGCAGGATGAACGACCGCAGCTTCGGCACCTGCTCGTTGTAGTGGTCGCACCAGCCCTCGAGCCGGTCGACGTAGTCGGGCTCGACCCGCAACGGCGGGTACTCGGGGTTCTCGACGACGGGGCACGACAGATCGGCACCGACGTCGAACAGGTCGTTCTGCACGTGCGTCAGCACTGCCACGACGTCTTCGTCGAGCGTCCCGAACGAGAGCGCCATGCCGATCTGGGCGTTCGCCTCGTCGACGTCGGCGTAGGCCGCGATGCGCAGGTCGAGCTTGCTCGTGGTGCTCATGTCGCCGAGGTTGGTGGTGCCGGCGTCGCCGGTGCGCGTGTATATCCGGGTGAGGTTGACCATGACGCTGAGTCTAGGTGGGATCACCGTCGGACGAGCGGGGCCGTGACCCGTCCGGGGTGACAGGCATGTGATCCGCGCCGCAGTATGGCCCCCGCAGGTTACGGAACGGTAACCTGACCCCCATGCCTGACAAGCCCTGGGTGATGCGGACCTACGCTGGACACAGCTCTGCCGCCGAATCGAACGCTCTCTACCGCTGCAACCTGTCGAAGGGCCAGACCGGTCTGTCGGTCGCCTTCGACCTGCCCACGCAGACGGGCTACGATCCCGATCACGAGCTCAGCAGGGGAGAGGTCGGCAAGGTCGGCGTCCCGATCCCGCACCTCGGGGCCATGCGGCGGTTGTTCCAGGACATCCCGCTCGACACCATGAACACGTCGATGACGATCAACGCGACGGCGATGTGGCTGCTGGCGATGTACCAGGTCGCCGCCGAGGAGCAGGGCGTCGACCCGGCGCAGCTCCAGGGCACGACCCAGAACGACATCATCAAGGAGTACCTGTCGCGCGGCACGTACGTGTTCGGTCCCGCGCCGTCGTTGCGCCTGACGACTGACATGATCGCGTACACCGTCAGCACGATCCCGAAGTGGAACCCGCTCAACATCTGCAGCTACCACCTGCAGGAGGCTGGGGCGACGCCCACGCAGGAGCTCGCCTACGCCCTGACCACGGCGATCGCGGTGCTCGACTCGGTGCGCGACTCCGGCCAGGTGCCGCCCGAGGAGTTCGAGAAGGTCGTCGGCCGCATCTCGTTCTTCGTCAACGCCGGCGTGCGCTTCGTCGAGGAGATGTGCAAGATGCGCGCCTTCGGCCGGCTGTGGGACGAGATCACCCGCGAGCGCTACGGCGTCCAGGACCCCAAGATGCGACGCCTCCGCTACGGCGTGCAGGTCAACTCGCTGGGCCTCACCGAGGCGCAGCCCGAGAACAACGTGCAGCGCATCGTCCTCGAGATGCTCGGCGTGACGTTGAGCAAGGACGCCCGGGCCCGGGCCGTGCAGCTGCCGGCCTGGAACGAGGCCCTCGGCCTGCCGCGTCCGTGGGACCAGCAGTGGTCGCTGCGCCTGCAGCAGGTGCTGGCGTTCGAGTCCGACCTGCTC
The DNA here is from genome assembly GCF_017876595.1 of Aeromicrobium fastidiosum. Classification (NCBI taxonomy): domain Bacteria; kingdom Bacillati; phylum Actinomycetota; class Actinomycetes; order Propionibacteriales; family Nocardioidaceae; genus Aeromicrobium; species Aeromicrobium fastidiosum. Next base: position 2,456,895 of record NZ_JAGIOG010000001.1, read on the forward strand.
GAGTACGACGACATCTTCGAGGGGTCGGTCGTCATCGAGGCCAAGGTCAGCGAGCTGATCGACGGCGCGAAGGCCGAGATCGACCGTGTCCAGGCGATGGGCGGTGCCGTTGCGGCCGTCGAGTCCGGCTACATGAAGCAGGCGCTGGTCGGATCGCACAGCGAGCGCCGCGCCAAGATCGAGAGCGGCGAGCTGAAGGTCGTGGGCGTCAACTCCTACGTCGAGACCGAGCCGTCGCCGCTGACCGCCGATCTCGACGGCGCGATCATGACCGCCGATCCCGAGGCCGAGCGCAATGCGATCGCCGACGTCCAGGCATGGCGCGAGCAGCGTGACCAAGCAGCCGTCGACGAGTCGCTGCTGCGCCTGCAGCGCGAGGCCAAGTCGGACACCAACTTGATGGAGGCGACCCTCGCGGCCGTCCGCGCGGGCGCGACGGTGGGCGAGTGGGCCGGAGCCCTCCGCGAGGTCTTCGGCGAGTACCGGGCACCCACGGGCGTCAGCGGCGTCGCCAGCATCGCCGAGGCCGGAGCCGAGCTGACCGCGGTGCGTGAGCGCGTCCGGCAGACGGGCGAGCAGCTCGGCACCAGGCTGCGCTTCCTGGTCGGCAAGCCGGGCCTCGACGGACACTCCAACGGTGCCGAGCAGATCGCCGTCCGGGCACGCGACGCGGGCTTCGAGGTCGTCTACCAGGGCATCCGCCTCACCCCTGCGCAGATCGTCGCCGCCGCGGTGGCCGAGGACGTCCACGCCGTGGGCCTGTCGATCCTGTCCGGCTCGCACATGGAGCTCGTGCCCGACGTGCAGGCCGCGATGCGCGACGCCGGCATCGGCGACGTCCCGCTGATCGTGGGCGGCATCATCCCCGAGTCGGACGCCCGCACGATGGAGGCAGCAGGGGTCGCCGCGGTCTTCACGCCCAAGGACTTCGGCATGACGACGATCATGGATCGCATCGTCGACGAGATCCGCAAGGCCAACGACCTGACCTGACGCTGAGCCTGACGTTCTGACGAACACGCCGACGGTGTGTCGGTCAAAACGTCAGGCCCAGCGGGGTCAGTTCAGACCGCGGAAGTCCTCCGGCAGGCCTCCGCCGGCGACGATGTCGGCCGTGAGGTCCTGCAGCGCCATGAGCGCGACGGACTGCGAGGTGGGCCCGTACGACACCCGGGCGACGCCGAGCTCCTGCATGCGGGCCAGCGGCACCGACCCGGGGACGCCGATCAGGGTCAGCTTCTGCGGCCCCCACACCTCGACGATCGCCGAGATGTCGTCCTCCGACAGCTTGCCGGGCACGAAGACCACAGGAGCGCCCGCCGCGAGGTAGGCCGACCCGCGCTCGATGGCGTCCGCGAGCACCTCGGCGTGGGGGCGATCTCCGGCCTTGACGAAGGCGTCGGTGCGGGCGTTCAGCACGAAGTCGATGCCCTCGGCCTGCCCGGCCGCGAGCACCGCCTCGACCGCGGCGATCGACTCGGCCAGCGGCTTCATCTGGTCCTCGAGGTTGGCACCCACGACACCGACCGAGATGGCCTTGCGGGTCGTCTCACCGGGATCGCCGTAGCCCGCTTCGAGATCGGCCGTGACGGGCAGATCGGTGGCCGAGACGACCGTGCCGACGGCCTCGATCATGAGCTCGACCGGGATGTTCTCGCCGTCCTCGTAGCCGTACGCGGCGGCGATCGAGTGGCTGGCGGTGGCGAGAGCCGTGATGCCCTCGACCTCGGAGACGACGCGGGCGCTGATGGCGTCCCACACGTTGACGACCTTCAGCAGCTCGGGAGCGGCGTGCAGGTCGAGGAGCTTGCGGGACTGGGCTTGGATGTCGGTCATGACAACAACGATATGGCCCAGCCCCAGAAGCGCGGGCTCAGTCGGCGACGAGCCCGGCCGCCGGGGGGATGCGCGCAGCCCGCCGGGCAGGCAGGACGCAGGCGACCAGGCCGGCCAGCGCGGCCACGGCCAGGATCGTCGCGATCTGTCCCCACGGCATCGTCAGGCCGGGTTCGGTGTTGAAGACGCCGACCGACGTGGTCCGCACCCCGAACCATGCGTACGCCGTGCCGAGCGCGACGCCCAGCACCGCCGCGACACCTGCCATGAGCAGCGCCTCGATCGCCAGCATGGCCCGTAGACCCGAGCGTCCGAGGCCCAGTGCCCGCAGCAGGGAGCTCTCGCGCACCCGTTCGAGCACCGACAGGCTCAGCGTGTTGCCGACGCCGACCAGGGCGATGAGGACGGCTATCGCGAGCAACCCGATCGTGACGGCCATGACGACGTCCAGGGTCTTGAGGATGTCGGCCCGGTCCGGAAGTCCTCCCGTGACGTCGAGGTCGGCGGTCCTGGCGACGGCCGTGACGTCTCCCACGACGTCCGTCGCATCGGCCGACGGGTCGGCGCGAACCCACACGGCGCGGGTCCCGTCGCCCGTCGCGCCCATCGACTCCAGCGTCTTGGTGCTCACGAGCGGCTGGTCGCCGAGACCTGTTCCGTACAGCACCTTCATGTCCCGGATCTGGCCGGCGATCGAGACCTCGACGGTGTCGCCGGACGGTGACGTCTTGACGCCGTCGACCGTGTACGGCAGGACGATCTCGTCCGGGCCGAGGCGACCGAAGTCGGGCGTCCCGTGGATCAGTCCGAGGGCCCGCTGGTCGACGCCGAGCACGTCGAGGTCCTGCGCGCCGACGCGGACCGACCGGCCCGGCAGCGTGGCGACACCGTCCACCCCGTCGACGCGTCGGATCTCGTCGGCGACACGGTCCGGCACGGGCGCCGTGCTGGAGGTGACCATCAGGTCGACGGGGTTGTTCTTGTCGAGCGAGGTGTTGACCTTGTGCGAGACCGACGCCGACCCCACGACGACGGCCGTGATGAGGGTGACGCCGATCAGCAGGGCCGTCGACGTCGCTGCGGTGCGGCGCGGGTTGCGCAGCGAGTTGGCGTGGGCCAACCGGCCGGCCAGGCCCAGGCGACGCACGATCGGCCCGGTGAGGCGGATGGCCGCAGGCACGATCACGGGCGTCAGGAGCATGAGTCCGACGAACGACAGCATGCCGCCGACCATGCCGACGGGCAGGGAGCCGCCGAGCCCGGCCACGAGCCCGCCCCCGCCGAGGACGACCAGCGTGCTGGCGCTCACGAGCCGCACCGCCCCGGATCGTGAACGGATCTCGACGACGTCCTGCGGCTGCAGGGCGCTGAGCGGCGACTGTGCACCCGCCCTCTGGGCGGGCAGGTACGCGCCGGCGGCCGTCACGGCCACTCCGAGGGCAATCGGCACTGACGCGGCGAGCGGCGTCAATGATGGCCAGCCCATCGGCGTGTCCGGTGAGAGCCGTCCGATCAGTGCCACGCCGGCCATCGCGATGCCGAGGCCCAGCAGCACGCCCGTGACGGCACCCACCGCGCCCAGCACGACACCCTCCAGGACGACCGAGCGGGCGACCTGCGAGCGGACGGCCCCGACGCACCGCAGCAGCGCGAGGTCGCGCGCCCGCTGCGCCAGCAGGATCGTGAACGTGTTCGCGATGACCAGAGCGCCCACGAACAGCGAGATGCCCGCGAAGACGTAGATCAGCTTCTGGAAGACGTCGATGCCGCGGGTCGCGTCGAGGCGCAGGCGCTCGCGGTACGTGTCGCCGATCGTGACGGTGTCGGCACCGAGCTCGCGGTTGACTGTCTCGGCCACGACGAGCGTGTCGCGATCGGTGGCCGCGACGGCGTCCACGGGAAAGGCGGCGTCGCCGAGACCTGCGAACGCCTTCTCCGGGAGGTACGCGGTGGCCGACAGGGAGGCGGCTGGGTCGTCGACCGTCCCCGTGACGGTCAGGCGACGATCGCCGCCGGGGATGTTCAGGGTGATCGTGGAACCGGTTGCGATGTCGTGCTTGGCCGCGTCCGACGACGAGACGGCGACTTCGTCGTCGGTCCGAGGCAGGCGTCCGGTGGCGGCGTGCTGCCAGCGCAGGGCGGACGCGGTGGCCACGCTTCCGAGCGAGATGTCGCGCGGCCCGTCCGGCAGGGTCGCGCTGCCGTAGGCGCTCCAGTTGACGGCGACGGCGCGCACACCGGGCACAGCTGAGACACGGGCGACCTTCTGGCCGAGCTCCTCGACGTTGCCCGTGCCGGGGACGACCAGGTCGGCCGCGCCGTACTGCTCGTCGACGGCCTCGGCCGAGCCGGCCCGTGCTGCCGAGCTCAGGGCGTTGATGGCCACGATGAAGGCCGTGGCGATGACGACCGCGACCAGCGCGGCGACGTACCGACGCGCGTAGGTGCGCATCGAGGCGAGGATGACGGTGCGCACGGGTCAGCCGCCCATCGTGCGCAGGGCGTCGAGCACGTCGTCCTGGGTGGGGGAGTCGAGCTGCCCGGCGACCCGGCCGTCGGCGACCACCACGACGCGGTCGGCATAGGCGGCGGCGGAGGGCTCGTGGGTCACCATGACGACGGTCTGGCCCAGCTCGCGGACGGAGCGGCGCAGGAACTCCAGCACCTCCGCGCTGGTGCGGCTGTCGAGGTTGCCGGTCGGCTCGTCGGCGAAGACGATGCGGGGACGGCTCATGAGCGCCCGGGCGACCGCGACGCGCTGCTGCTGCCCGCCGGACAGCTGGGTGGGTCGGTGCGTGAGGCGATCGGCCAGCCCCAGCACGCCGATCAGCTCGTCGAACCACGTCCAGTCGGGGTCGACGCCGGCCAGGTCGAGCGGCAGCAGGATGTTCTGCTTGGCGGTCAGCATCGGCAACAGGTTGAACGACTGGAACACGAAGCCGACGTGGTCGCGGCGGAATCGCGTGAGCTGGTTGTCCGACATCGCCGCGAGTCGTTGGTCGCCCACCACGACCTCGCCCGACGTGGCCTGGTCGAGGCCCGCGAGGCAGTGCATCAGCGTCGACTTGCCGGAGCCCGACGGGCCCATGATCGCGGTGAACCGCCCGCTCTGGATCGTGAGGTCGACACCGGCGAGCGCGTGCACCTGGGCCTCGCCGGTCCCGTAGACCTTGGTCAGGCCCCGGGTCTCGGCGGCGACGCCGGGCGAGGCGGTGGGATGGTCGAGGACGGGTGACGTGCTCATGCGTGCTCCTGGGCTGGACGATGTGTGCGTCCACCACGCTAGGAAGGATCGGACGCCGAATCGTCAGTCCGTGGGACCATCCGCAGAGACCGGAGTCATACCGCGGTCGTACTCGGCCACCGCCGGCTCAGCCCGCGGGGGCGACCAGCCCGGTGTCGTAGCCCAGCACGACCAGGTGGACGCGGTCGCGCGATCCCGTCTTGGCGAGGATGCGCCCCACGTGGGTCTTGACCGTCGCCTCGGCGAGGAACAGCTCGGCGGAGATCTCCTGGTTCGACCGGCCCCGTGCGATGAGCTCGAGCACCTCGCGCTCGCGCGCCGTCAGGTCAGCGAGGCGAGGGTCGCCGTCTGGCCGGGGTGCCGCCGGCTCGCTCAGGAACCGCTCGAGCATGCGACGGGTCGCGCTGGGTGCGACCACGGCGTCGCCGGCATGGACGTCACGGATCGCGGCGAGCAGGACCTCCGGCGGGGCGTCCTTCAGCAGGAAGGCCGAGGCGCCGGCGTGCAGGGCGCTGTAGACGTACTCGTCGAGGTCGAACGTCGTCAGCACGACGACGCGCGGGCGCTCTCCCCGCGCGGCTATCACACGGGTGGCCTCGACGCCGTCCATGCGGGGCATGCGCACGTCCATCAGCACGATGTCGGCGGCGGTGACGGCGAGCCGCTCGGTCGCCTCTGCGCCGTCACCGGCCTCGCCGACGACCTCCATGTCGTCCTGCGACTCGATCAGCATCCGGAAACCGGCACGGACGAGCTGCTGGTCGTCGACCAGGAAGACCTTCACGGGGCCTCCAGCGGGACGACGGCCGTGACGCGGAACCCGCCGCCGGGCCGTGGTCCGGCCTCGACCTGCCCCGCATGGACGGCGATCCGCTCGCGCATGCCGACGATGCCGTGCCCGGCCCCGTCGTCGGCGACGGTCGATCCGCGTCCGTCGTCGTCGACGCGGATGCGGACCGAGTCGGTCGTCATGCGCACGTCGACCGAGGCGCTGACGTCGGGCCCGCCGTGCTTGAGCGTGTTGGTGAGCGCCTCCTGCACGATCCGGTAGGTCGTCAGGCCCGTCGCGGCGTCGACGCGCCGCAGATCACCCGTGACGTCGAGGGAGATCGTCAGGCCGCTGGCGCGCAGCTGCTCGACGAGGTCGAGCAGGTCGGCCGCCCCGGGCACCGGCGCGAGGGTCGCGTCGGCAGCGGCGTCGTCACGCAGCAGGCCGAGCAGCTTGCGCATCTCGGCGAGCGATGAGCGGCCCGTCGACGAGATGGTGCGCAGGGTCTCGACCGCCTGCTCGGGGCGCCGGCGCGAGGCGTAGAGCGCACCGTCGGCCTGCACGACCATGACCGACAGGCTGTGCGCGACGACGTCGTGCATCTCGCGAGCGATGCGCGCGCGCTCGGCGGCGGTCGCGATCTGGGCCTGCTGCGCGGCGTCGCGCTCGAGCTGGGCCGCGCGGTCCTCCAGGGCGGCGACGTACGCACGCCGGGTGCGCGACAGATATCCGAGCAGCCACGACGCGAAGACGACCGTGGCCAGGGTGACGAGCGAGACCGTCGTCGTCTTGGGGTCGGCACGGCCGCCCATCCAGTCGGCCGTCGCCACGACGGCCCCCAGCAGCCCGGCGACGAGACCGCTCCACACCGCCCACAGCGGCCCGTACGACGCGATCGCGTACAGCGCGAACAGCAGGGCGACGTCGCCGTACCGGGACGTGTCGACCAGGACGGTCTGCGCCGCCAGGAGCAGGCAGATCGTCGCGAACGAGAGCACCGGCGCGCGCCGTCGCAGCACGAGCGGGAGGATCAGCAGCGCATCGAGGATCAGGTCGCCGTTCGCGGACGCCAGGCCGATCAGGATCGGGACGGCCATCAGCGCGCCGGCCAGGACGATGTCGAAGCCGATCGACTCCAGTGGCCGCCAGCCCCGGACACGTTCGCGCATGGCGTCAACCCTAGTGACGTCCGGCGTCGTGCGCGTCCACCCGTGGGATGACCTCAGGCCAGCCATTCCTTCGTGGCGCTGTCGCCCGGCGGTGGCTAGGGTCGAATCAGATCTTGACGAGCTTGCGCTTCTTGACGGTGTAGCCCGCCGGGAGCGTGCCTTCCTTCATCATCCGAAGAGGGCACCGCTTGCAGGCGGGCTTGTCGCTGCAGCACTTCTTCTTCGGCAGCTTCTTGGACTTGGACACGACTCAGACGATACCAGCGTGAGGTGAGGCTCGCCTTATGCGCGACACTAGGAGCATGGGACACATGGCAGCACCAGCATTCGTCGAGCGACTCAACGAGCAGATCGGCCACGAGTTCAGCGCGCACCAGCAGTACATCGCGATCGCGACGTACTACGACGCGCTGACGATGCCCCAGATGGCGGCGCTGTTCTACCAGCAGGCGCAGGAGGAGCGCGATCACGCGATGATGATGGTCCAGTACCTCCTCGACGCCGATCACACCCCGGTCATCCCCGCGCTCCCCGCCCCCCGTGTCGACTTCGCCGATGTCATCGAGCCCGTCGCGGTCGCGCTCGAGCAGGAGAAGCGGGTCACCGAGCAGATCGGCGAGCTGACGCGCATCGCCCGCGACGCCAACGACTTCGCCTCCGACCAGTTCATGCAGTGGTTCATCAAGGAGCAGGTCGAGGAGCTGTCCAAGATGGGCGACCTGCTGGCCGTCGTGACCCGCTCCAAGGCCGACTACGAGCGCATCGAGGACTGGGTCGCCCGCGAGGAGACCGGCGGCGAGACCGATCCCACCGCGCCGAGGATCGCCGGTGCGTAGGGCGGGGCTGGTCGCCGTCTCGTTCGCCGCGATGGCGGCGCTGTCGGCCTGCGGCTCGGATGCCTCGAGCGACGGTGGAGGGTCCGACGGCTCCGGCGCCTCGCCGGCCGCCGGCACGTCTCTGACGATCGCCGTCACGCCCGACGAGGGTGCCACGCCCAAGACCTACCGGCTGACCTGTGACCCGGCCGGGGGAGACCACCCCCAGGCCGAGCAGGCCTGCGACGCGATCGCCGCCGCGGGTGCATCGGTCTTCGAGCCCGTGTCGTCCGACCAGACGTGCACGCAGGTCTTCGGCGGACCGCAGCAGGCCACGGTCAAGGGCACCTACGACGGCAAGGACGTCGACGCGTCGTTCAGCCGCCAGAACGGTTGCGAGATCGACCGCTGGGAGAAGCTCGGCACCACGGTCTTCAACGTCCCCCTGCAGTAGGGCGCGCGGCTTCGCCGCTCCAGCCGTTCGTTCCTCACGGCTGCCGGGCTCCGCCCGGGCGCCTGCCGTCGCTCGCTGCGCTCGCTCGGCCCGGGGTGGCGACGTGGATCGGGTCGAGCTAGAACAGCCGGAGGCTGGGATCGTCGATGCCGCGGAGCTCGTCGTAGTTGACGATGACGCACTCGATGCCGCGATCGGCTGCCAGCACGCGGGCCTGCGGCTTGATCTCCTGGGCCGCGAAGATGCCGCGCACCGGACGCAGGGCGGGGTCGCGGTTCATGAGCTCGAGGTAGCGGGTCAGCTGCTCGACCCCGTCGATGTCGCCGCGGCGCTTGATCTCGACCGCGACAGCGGCGTTGGAGGCGTCGCGGCACAACAGGTCGACCGGTCCGATCGCGGTCATGAACTCACGACGCACGAGGCTCATGCCCGGTCCGAGAGCGGCGGTGTGCTCGGCCAGCAGCTCCTGCAGGTGCTTCTCGACGCCGTCCTTCTGCAGGCCCGGGTCGACGCCCAGCTCGTGGGCCGAGTCGTGCAGCACCTCCTCGATCAGGATGCGCAGGGTGTCATCGGTCTTGCCGGCCGTGACGGTCCACTCGATCGTGCCGTCCTCGGCCATGCCCTCGCGCAGCGTGCACGGCGGGCTCATCCAGTTGAGCGGCTTGTAGGAGCCGCCGTCGGAGTGGATCAGCACCGAGCCGTCGTTCTTGACCATGATGAGGCGCGTGGCCAGGGGGAGGTGCGCCGCCAGCCGACCTGCGTAGTCGACCTGGCAGCGCGCGATGAGGAGTCTCACTCGAGTCGGGTGGCCGTACCGAGCGTGAACTCGAGCGAGTCGCCGGTGATCTTCGCCTTGTCGGTGTTGCCGTCGTCGCCCACCAGCGAGAGCGTGTCGCCGTCGACCTTGTACTTGCCGGTGCGGAAGTCGAGCACGCCCTGGAAGTCCTCGATGAACGTGCCGTCCTCGACGAGGTGCAGGACGTACTGCTCTGACGGGATCTGCCAGTCGCCGCGGAGGGCGACCGCTGCGGGATCCTGCGGATCGACGTCGGGAGCCTCGCTGATCGTGGCCGACGGCGTGGTCGGCGACGTCTGTGGAGCATCCGATCCCTCGGAACCGCAGGCTGTGAGCGTCATCAGGACGGCTCCGGTCACGGCTGTGGCCAGCGTCATACGAACTTTCATTGTTCCCCCTAGGGCGACAGGCAGGGCCACGCTAGTGTGTCACGACCGCTTTATTACTGAGGAGTAGCCATGCAGGAAATCGTCGATCGTCTCACCTCGACTGACCCGGCCGCCGACGTCGCGCGGACGCTGCTGCTGCCCTATCTGAACCACGCAGCCACGATGTATGAGAGTGGCTACGCCACCAGCGACGACATCGACGCCTCGATGCGGTTCGGCTGCGGCTACCCGATCGGCCCGCTGGCCCTCGTCGACGCCCTGGGCGCCCAGACCGTCGTGAACGGCCTGGAGAAGCTGTACGCCGAGACCGGCGACGAGCTGCACCAGCCCGCATCGGTGCTGGCCGACCAGGCGGCGCAGGGCACCTCGTTCGCCGCTGCCGCCGATGCCGATGGCACCTCGGCCCCCCAGCTGCGCCACGAGATCACCACGGTCGGCGTGGTCGGCACCGGCACGATGGCCTCGGGCATCGTCGAGGTCTTCGCCAAGGCCGGCTACGACGTGACCTTCGTGGGACGCGGCGAGGACAAGATCGCCGGCGTCGTCGCCGCGATCACCAAGAGCCTCGACAAGGCCGTGGCCCGGGGCAAGCTCGACGAGGACGGTCGGTCGGACGTCCTGGTACGCCTGACCGGCTCGACCGAGCGCGAGGCCCTCGCCGGCGCCGACATCATCGTCGAGGCCATCGCCGAGGACCTCGACGTCAAGCTCGCACTGTTCGCCGATCTCGATCGCATCGCCAAGCCCGGCGCGATCCTGGCCACGACGACGTCGTCGCTGTCGATCAACGCCTGTGCTGCGGCGACGAGCCGTCCGCAGGACGTCATCGGCATGCACTTCTTCAACCCCGCCGCGATCATGAAGCTCGTCGAGGTCGTCACGGCCGACGACACCTCGGCCGAGGTCGACGAGACGGTGCGGGCGCTGTGCCTGGCCACGGGCAAGCACCCCGTGTCGTGCGGCGACCGTGCTGGCTTCATCGTCAACGCTCTGCTGTTCCCGTACCTCAACGACGCCATCCGTCTGCACGAGGCCGGTGGCGCGAGCCTCGACGAGATCGACGAGGCGCTCAAGGGCACCAAGCTGCCGATGGGCCCGTTCCAGCTGCTCGACGTCGTGGGCAACGACGTGTCGCTCGCGATCCAGCAGTCGTTGGTCGAGACCTTCGGCCACGCGGGCTGGCAGCCCGCGCCGACCCTCGAGCGTCTCGTCGCCGAGGGCAAGCTCGGTCGCAAGACGGGCGAGGGCTTCCACACGTACTGAGTGGTGGTGGGCGCCCACGCGCAGGAGGCGCAGACGTCACGCCCTCCGAGATGTGGTGTCTTTCTCGACGAGGCCGGTAACCCCAGGGGTGCCGGCCTCGTTGCTGTGTGCGGGGGCCGACCAGACGTAGGAGACTCCCATGACGATCGCGACGTATGCCGTCGGCGGAGCGCGCGTGGTCCGGGCACTGTCGATCGGTCTCGCGCTGAGTGTCCTGGTCGCCGTCGTCGCCTTGCAGGCCTTCCAGGCCCAGTACGGCCGCCCGACCGCCCGGGTCGCCACTCGGGCGGACGTCGAGAGTCCTCAGCTCTCCGCAGCCATCGCGCAGCAGGGGGCGCTGGGCCGCCAGTGCTCGACCCGGCCCTCGTTGGCGGACGCGATCCTGTTCCAGGCGAACGGGCAGGACGAGATCAGCGTCGTCACGTTCGACGAGGCGCTGCTCGCGTCGTCGGCGCGATCGGGCTGGATCCGCCGCTACTGCACCTGACCCCTGCGGGTCGGGCGACGGCCGACCCTAGACTTGGCCCATGCCCCGCCGCCGTGTCGCCCGCCCGGCGGCGGCACCCGTCCTGCGGACCAGCTCCGACGCCCGCGAGCACAAGTCGGACGGTGAGTGGTTCGTGCGCACGCTGCGCGGCTCGTCGACCAAGGAGTACCGCTGCCCCGGCTGCTCACAGCTGGTCCGCGTGGGGCTCGCGCACGTCGTCGTGTGGCCCGTCGAGAAGGCCCTGCTGAGCGACGCCGCGATCGACGAGCGTCGCCACTGGCACACCGCCTGCTGGGCGAGGAAGCACTGAGGAACCCATGACCGAACGAATCCGCGGCAACTCCGTCCTGCCCGCCAGGCGTGAGCCGATCACGCTCGAGACGGCCGACGGCCTCCAGCTGGTCGGCGAGCTGGCCCTGCCGCTCGACCGGCCGCCGGTGGCGACCATGATCTGCCTGCACCCCCTGCCGACCCACGGCGGCATGATGGACAGCCACCTGTTCCGCAAGGCGTCCTACCGCCTGCCCGCCCTCGCCGGCATCGCTGTGCTGCGCTTCAACACGCGCGGCACGTCGAGCGTGCAGGGCACCAGCGAGGGCTCGTTCGACAACGGGGTGGGGGAACGGTTCGACGTCGCCGCCGCGGTCGAGCACGCCGAGTTCGCCGACCTGCCGAACATCTGGCTGGTCGGCTGGTCGTTCGGCACCGACCTGACGCTGATGTACGGGTTGGAGCCGTCGGTGCAGGGCATCGTGCTGCTGTCGCCACCGCTGCGCTACTCCCGCCCCGAGCACCTCACGGCCTGGGCCGAGTCGGGCCGGCCGGTCACGGCGCTGGTGCCCGAGCACGATGACTACCTGCAGCCTGCCGAGGCGCGAGAGCGCTTCGCGGCGATCCCGCAGGCCGAGGTCGTCGGCGTCGACGGGGCCAAGCACCTGTGGGTGGGTGACTCAGAGCGCGCTCTGGACGAGATCACGCGCCGCCTCGTGCCCGATGTCGCCGTCCCGCTGCCCAACACCTGGGACGGCCCGATGGACCGCGCGGACTCATCGGCCTACGCCGACCGCACCGTGGCGGCCTTCAAGGACGTCCCGGTGCAGCCGGCCGACTGATCCGTGCCCCCCGCACTCGTCGGGCGCGGGGGTCGTGCCAGGTCAGCTGGAGCTCGAGGCCGATGACTCGTCGTCGACCTCATCGGCCTCAGGCTCGTCGGTGTCGGCAGCGGCGGTGCTGGCCTCGGTGGCCGGCGGCTCGGTCGCGGCTCCCGGGGCGAAGGTCGCCACGATGTCGCGCAGCTGACCCATCTGGGCCATGATGCCGTCGCGCTTGCGCTGCAGCTCCTCGACCTCGGCCCGCAGCGACCGGGTCTGGCGCTCGGCGTCGGTCGTGGCCGTCGCGCGGATCTTCTGGGCCTCGGCGCTGGCGCTCGACACCTGCTGCGACGCCTCGGTCTTGGCGTTCTCGAGCAGGCGTGCCGCGTCGGCACTGGCGGCCTCGCGCGACTTGGTGGCCTGCGCCATCATCTCGCGGGCCCGCTCGTCGGCGGCCTTGGCGCGGGTCTCGGCGTCCTGAACGAGCTTGCCGGTCTGCTCCATCGCGGACGCGTGGTTCTCGGACGCCTCGCGGGCCAGGCGCTCCTTCTCGACCGCGAGCACGCGACGCGCCTCGGTGACCTCGCGGTCGGCGGCGGCGCGCGCCTGCTCGACCTCGCGGGTCGCGCCGAGTCGGGCGTTCTGCGCGTCCTGCTCGGCGGCGAGCTTGACCTGTGCGGCCTCGCGCTCGGCCTGGGCGCGGAGGTCCTCGGTGTGGGCCACGGCATCGGCGTGCATCGCCTCGGCGTCCTCGAGCAGCTGCTTGCGCTTCTCCTCGAGCTCGACGACGGCCCGTCCGCGCATCTCCTCGGCGTCGTGGTTGGCCGTGGCGCGCACCATGGCGGCTTCTTCCTCGGCCTTCTTGACGAGCTCGTCGGCCTCGCGGATCGCCCGGTTGCGGACGTCTTCGGCCTCCTGCTCGGCCAGGCCGAGCAGCTGGGCCGCGTGGTTGCCGAGGCCCGTGTAGGTGGGCTTCTCGACGGCCTCGACGCGATCCTTCAGGTTCTCGATCGTCTCGCGCAGCGTCTCGTTCTCGTCCTGGCTCGCGCGCAGGCTGTCGGCGACGCGCTGCAGCTCGGCGTTCTGGGTGCGCACCCATGCGTCGACGGCGTCGCTGTCGTAGCCGCCCCGGCGCGCCAGCGGGAACGACGCGTCGTTGGAGCTCGAGGAGGAGTCGAAGATGGACAAACCGGGCTGGTCGGACATGCTGATCCCATTCGTGGCGGCGGACGTGAAGCGGTCTCGTGCGGGCGGTGCGAGTCCACCCTACCTGCCGAAAAGGGGCACCCGGTCGGCTGTCGTCAGCCGCGTGGGTGCCCCTCGTCGGTCGTGGATCAGATGCCGCGGAAGCGGTTGATCTCGGTCAGGAACTGGGCGCGCTTGGCCTCGTCGCGGACGCCCAGGCCCTCCTCGGGTGCCAGGCACAGGACGCCGACCTTGCCCTGGTGGAGGTTGTGGTGGACGTCGAGCGCCGCCTGGCCGGTCTGGTCGAGCGTGTAGACCTTCGACAGGGTCGGGTGGATCAGTCCCTTGTCGATCAGGCGGTTGGCCTCGAAGGCCTCGCGGTAGTTGGCGAAGTGCGAGCTCTTGATGTTCTTGAGGTTCATCCAGAGGTAGCGGTTGTCGTACTGGTGCATGTAGCCCGAGGTCGACGCGCAGGTGATGATCGTGCCGCCCTTGCGGGTGACGTAGACCGACGCGCCGAAGGTCTCGCGTCCCGGGTGCTCGAAGACGATGTCGGGGTCCTCGCCGCCCGTGAGCTCGCGGATCTTCTTGCCGAACCGCTGCCACTCCTTGGGATCCTGGGTGTTCTCGTCCTTCCAGAACGTGTATCCCTCCGCGGAGCGGTCGATGACGTGCTGGGCACCCAGCGAACGCACGATCTCGGCCTTCTCGGGCGACGAGACGACGCACACGGGGATGGCTCCTCCGTTGAGGGCCATCTGCGTCGCGTACGAGCCGAGGCCTCCCGAGGCGCCCCAGATCAGGACCACGTCGCCCTGCTTCATGTGGGCACCGTTCTTGGAGACCAGCTGGCGGTAGGCCGTCGCATTGACGAGGCCCGGGCTGGCCGCCTCCTCCCACGTCAGGTGGTCGGGCTTGGGCAGCAGCTGGTTGGACTTGACGATCGCGAGCTGCGCGAGGCCGCCGAAGTTGGTCTCGAAGCCCCAGATGCGCTGCTGCGGGTCCATCATCGTGTCGTCGTGGCCGTCGGGGCTCTCCAGCTCGACCGACAGGCAGTGCGCGACGACCTCGGCACCGGGCTTCCAGGCGTTGACGCCGGGGCCCGTGCGCAGGACGACGCCGGCGAGGTCGGAGCCGACGACGTGGTACGGCAGGTCGTGGCGCTTGGTGAACTCCGACAGCTTGCCGTAGCGCTCGAGGAAGCTGAACGTCGAGACGGGCTCGAAGATCGACGTCCACACGGTGTTGTAGTTGATCGCGCTGGCCATGACGGCGACCAGGGCCTCACCGGGGGCGAGCTCGGGAACCGGCACGTCGTCGAGGTGCAGGCTCTTGCGGGGGTCCTTGTCGCGGCTAGCGAGCCCCGCGAACATGTCGACCTCGTCCTTGTGGACGGTGATGCCCTTGTAGGTCTCGGGAAGGGGGATCGCCGCGAAGTCCTCCGCGGCGGTGTCGCCCGCAAGGATGGCGTCGAGGATCTGCTGCACGGTGTGACCTCCAGGTAGATATTGCCGGAAGGTTACCGAGTCGTAACCTCGAGCGTCACCCGTGCGGTGTGTGATCCGGCACTCAGTGCGTTGACGCCTTGGCGGGCTCGACGAGCTCGACCAGAACGCCGCCCGCGTCCTTGGGGTGGACGAAGTTGACCCGCGAGTCGGACGTGCCTCGCTTGGGCGCGTCGTAGAGCAGCCGGACGCCGCGCTCGCGCAGGATCGCCGACACCGCCTCGATGTCGGCGACGCGGTACGCCAGCTGCTGGATGCCCTGTCCGTTGCGCGCGATGAACTTGGCGATCGTCGACTCCTCGCTGAGGGGCGCGAGCAGCTGGATGCGGGTGTCGGAGTCGCCGACGGCGAGCATCGCCTCGCGGACGCCCTGCTCCTCGTTGACCTCCTCGTGGACCGAGTGGAGGCCGAACGTCGTGGCGTAGAACTCCAGCGCGTCGTCGAGATCGGGCACGGCGATGCCGACGTGGTCGATGGTCAACAGCAGGTGCGCGGGCACGAGGGGCTCAGTCATGTGGAGCAGCGTAGAGCAGCCCGCGGACTCCGGCAGGGGTGATCCGGCGCACACCGCCTCGACGCCACGTTACCGATGGGTAAAGTGCAGATCACTCTCTTGTCTGAGACTGCCTTCCATAGGAGCTACCCATGACCCAGTCCGTCATCGTCGCCGGCGCGCGCACCCCGATCGGCCGCCTGCTCGGCGGTCTCAAGACCCTCTCCGGGTCCGACCTCGGCGGCCTTGCCATCAAGGGCGCGCTCGAGAAGGCCGGTGTCTCCGGCGACCAGGTCGACTACGTGATCATGGGCCAGGTGCTGCAGGCCGGCGCCGGCCAGGTGCCCGCCCGTCAGGCGGCCCACAAG
This sequence comes from Aeromicrobium fastidiosum, assembly GCF_017876595.1. NCBI lineage: Bacteria > Bacillati > Actinomycetota > Actinomycetes > Propionibacteriales > Nocardioidaceae > Aeromicrobium > Aeromicrobium fastidiosum. The sequence continues at coordinate 2,472,759 of NZ_JAGIOG010000001.1, forward strand.
GGCGGCATCCCGCTGAACGTCCCGGCCCTGACGATCAACAAGGTGTGTCTGTCGGGCATCAACGCGATCGCCCTGGCCGACCAGCTGATCCGCGCGGGCGAGTACGACATCGTCGTCGCGGGTGGCCAGGAGTCGATGACCCAGGCGCCCCACATGCTGCTCGGCTCGCGCGAGGGCACCAAGTACGGCGACACCAAGCTCGTCGACCACATGGCCGCCGACGGCCTCTGGGACGCCCTGACCGACCAGGCCATGGGCGGCCTGACCGAGCAGATCAACGCCGAGAAGCAGCAGTTCACCCGCGAGCAGCAGGACGCCTTCAGCGCCGCGTCGCACCAGAAGGCCGCCGTCGCGCAGAAGAACGGTGTCTTCGACGAGGAGATCGTCCCCGTCGAGATCCCCACGCGCAAGGGCGACCCGATCGTGGTGTCCGCCGATGAGGGCGTCCGCGGCGACACGACGACCGAGTCGCTGGGCAAGCTGCGTCCCGCCTTCGACAAGGCCGGCACGATCACGGCCGGCTCGGCCAGCCAGATCTCCGACGGCGCTGCCGCCGTCGTGGTCATGAGCAAGGCCAAGGCCGAGGAGCTCGGCCTGTCGTGGATCGCCGAGATCGGTGCCGCCGGCACGGTCGCCGGCCCCGACTCGAGCCTGCAGAGCCAGCCCGCCAACGCCATCGCCCTGGCGTGCCAGAAGGAGGGCATCACGCCCGCCGATCTCGACCTCGTCGAGATCAACGAGGCGTTCGCGGCCGTCGGCATCGCCAGCACCGCCGAGCTCGGCATCAGCGACGACATCGTCAACGTCAACGGCGGTGCGATCGCACTGGGTCACCCCATCGGCGCCAGCGGGGCCCGCATCGCCCTGCACCTGGCGCTCGAGCTGGGTCGTCGCGGCGGTGGCGTCGGTGCGGCGGCGCTGTGCGGCGGCGGTGGCCAGGGCGACGCCCTGATCCTGCGCGTCCCCCAGAAGTAGTCGAGCAGCTCGCGTGGCTCGCCCCGAGGTCGACGTCGCCGCACTCGTCGCGGCAGCGACCGAGGGGCAGCCGCGCGCCGTCGCCCGGCTGATCTCGCTGGTCGAGGACCGGTCGGCGTCGCTGCGTGAGGTCAGCGCGGCGCTGACGCCGTTGGCCGGCCGCGCGCACATCGTCGGCATCACGGGCTCGCCTGGGGTCGGCAAGTCGACGTCGACCTCGGCGCTCGTGACGGCCCTGCGTGCCCAGGGTCGTCGCGTCGGCGTGCTCGCTGTCGACCCCACGTCGCCGTTCTCCGGGGGAGCGCTGCTCGGCGACCGCGTGCGCATGCAGGACCACGCGCTCGACGACGGCGTCTTCATCCGGTCGATGGCCAGCCGTGGTCACCTCGGCGGCCTGTCCGCGACCGCGCCCCAGGCCCTGCGGGTGCTCGACGCAGCCGGCTGCGACGTCGTGCTGGTCGAGACCGTCGGGGTGGGACAGTCGGAGGTCGAGATCGCCGGACTGGCCGACACGACCATCGTGCTGCTGGCTCCCGGCATGGGAGACGGCATCCAGGCCGCCAAGGCCGGCATCCTCGAGATCGGCGACGTCTTCGTGGTCAACAAGGCCGATCGCGACGGAGCCCAGGCCACCCGTCGCGAGCTGCGGTCGGTCATCGCGATGACCGACCGCGCCGACGGGTCGTGGACCCCGCCGATCCAGCTCACAACGGCCACGACGGGCGAGGGGGTCGACGAGGTGGTCGACGCCATCACGGCTCACCGCGAGCACCTCGACGTCTCGGGCCAGCTGACGCGTCGCCGCCTGGCCCGCATCCGTCGCGAGATCGAGGGCCTGGCACTCGCCGAGGTGCGGGCGCGCTTCGACCACCTGTCGGGCGACGCGCGGCTCGACACGCTCGCAGACCAGGTGCTGGCAGGGGCCACCGATCCCTTCGCCGCGGCCGACACGCTGGTGGAGACGCTTTAGGACGACACGGGTCGCGCCGTTCCCATCGGCGCGCCTGCCGCGGATCGCCGCGTGGCCCCGGCACACTGATCGGGTGCTGAAGAAGGTCATCACGCTGCTCGTGGTCGGGTTCATCGTCTACTACCTGTTGAACACACCAGCCAGCGCCGCCGACGCCGTGAGCGATGCTTTCGGCGCGGTCATGGACGCCTTCCGCCAGTTCGGGGTCTTCTTCAACGAGCTGGTCGAGTAGTCCTGCCATGATCCGGGCGCTGCTCGACTGGATCCTGGAGCTCCTGCCCGATCACGACATCGACGGCAACCTGCTCCAGAACCCGACCGAGCACAAGGTGGGGGAGTACGCCCACCACCCCGTGGTCTACGCCCGCGCCGTCGCCGAGCTCGTGGGTGCCGTGGTGCTGCTGGTGCTGGCCGTCGTCGGGCCGGCCGTCATCGGCTGGCTCCCGCTGCTGCTCGCCGCCGGCCTGGTCGTCCACGCCGCGTACCTCTGGTTGCGCGACCGGCGCGACATCTTCGTGCTGACCGACATGCGCGTCTTCCGTGTCACGGGCATCTTCTCGACCAAGCGCGCGACCGTGCCGATCAACCGCATCCTCGACGTGACGGTCGAACGTCCCCTCCTCGGGCGCTGGCCGTTCTCGTACGGCCACATGACCTTCGAGTCGGCGGCGCAGGAGCAGGGCGTGCGCCACATCCGCTACATCGCCGACGTCGACGTCATCGACCACGCGATCCAGAAGGTCGTGCAGGACGCGGGCCTGCGCGGCCGCCGTCCTGACCAGCACTTCACCTAGCCAGCACTTCAGCTGAGGGCGAGGGGCTCGGGCGGGTTGCCGGAGCGTTCATACAATGGCTGCATGAACTTCTCACGTCCCGGTGCCATCGACCTCTCAGCACTCAAGCAGCCGGCCCAGCGGTCCGCCGCGCCCGCCGCCGCGGCAGGTGGGGGCTCGTACGTCATCGACATCGACGAGACGACGTTCCAGACCGCGGCCCTCGAGGCGTCGATGTCGTACGTCGTCGTGCTGGGCCTGTGGTCGTCGCGCTCGCCGCAGAGCGGCGCGTTCAACGACTCGCTCGCCACGGTCATCAACTCGTACGGCGGCCAGATCGTCCTCGCCCGCATCGACGTCGACGCCAATGCGCAGATCGCCCAGGCGCTCCAGGTGCAGGGCGTCCCGTACGTCGCCGGCCTCGTGAAGGGGCAGCCGGTTCCCCTGTTCCAGGGCACGGTCGACGAGACGGAGATGCGCCGCTACTTCGACGAGCTGGTCCGGCTCGCTGCCGAGAACGGGCTGACGGGTCGCGCGCAGCCCTCTGGTGCGACCGCTGACACTGCCGAGACCGAGGAGCCCGACGACCCTCGCTTCGCCGCGGCAGAAGAGGCGTTCATGGCCAGCGACTTCGACACTGCGGTCGCCGAGTACGAGAAGCTGCGCGTGCAGTACCCGGCCGATGTCGAGGTGGCCGAGCGGCTTGCCCGCGTCAAGTGGCTGTCGCGCATCCGCGGTGCCGACCTGCAGGCGGCGCGCGCGGCGGCCGCCGACAGTCCGGACGATGTCGACGCCCAGTTGCTCGTGGCCGATCTCGACGTCAGCGGCGGCCACGTCGAGGACGCCTTCGACCGGCTCATTGCGTTGGTGCGCGTCACGGCCGGCGACGAGCGCGAGCGCGTCCGCGAGCGGCTGCTCGAGCTCTTCACGGTCGTCGGCATCGCCGATCCCGCGGTCATGACGGCGCGTCGGGCCTTGGCATCCGCTCTGTTCTGAGTCGTTGCCGGCCTCGGGCGACGAGAAAATCTGGGTTGGTCCGCACAGGTGCGGACCAACCCAGATTTTTCCCTCTCGCGGCGGGCCTCAGCCTCACGGCGGGGCGGGCTGGCGGAGGGTAGGGTCGCAGGCGCGTCACCGCTCGGGGTGACCCCCCCTGAGAGTGAGTGTCGATGCGGACGAGATCGGGCTGGGCGCTGTCGGTGCTCGGCGTGCTGATCGCTCTCGCCGGTGCAGCGGTCATGGTGGTGCTCGGCCCCGACAGCCGCATGACGACGGGCCCGCACGCGATCGAGACCGATGACATCGCGGTCGTGACCGCGCCGAAGGTCATCCGCTGGGCCGACGTCCAGGTCGACGTGCTGGCGGAGGTGCCGGTGCGCAAGCCGGTGTTCATCGGCATCGGCAACGCCGTCGACGTCCAGGACTACGTGTCCAAGACGCAGCGGCTCGAGATCACGAGCTTCACGAGGCCCTGGTCGATCTCGTCACGGTCCGTCGAGGGCCAGCCCAACCTGCCGGGCGCGCCCACCGCGATCGACTGGTGGATCGACAGCGCGGCCGGGCTGGGCGGAGCCTCGATCAGCACGCGGCTGCCCGACGAGACGGTGTCGATCGCGATCCTCTCGGTCGGGTCGTCCAACCTGTCCGGGCTCGAGGTCACGCTCGCCTACGGCGTCAAGGGCGGATTCTCCCGGGGGCTGGCGGCGGTGCTGATGGGACTCGCGGTGGTGTGGATCGGCGTGCTGGTGCGGCGCGGGACGTGGCCGGCTGTCGTGGTCGACGAGGACGAGGACGACGACGAGGCGTATGACGACCCCGACGGCCAGGACGTCGAGGAGGTCGAGGAGGTCGTGGTCTACGTCTACGTGGACGACGACGGCGTGGAGCACGAGCTGACCGCCGAGGAGGCCGCTGAGCTCGAGCTCGACGACGAGGTGGTCGTCGAGGTCGTGGAGGAGGTCTCCGGGATCGGTGCCGACGTCGCCGCGAAGGACGAGGACGCGGCGCTGCCGACGGTTCCGCAGGTCACGGTGCCGGGGGTGCCCACCGCGGCCGACATCGCGGCGGGTCTCGACGAGCCGGGTATCGACAAGCTGGTGCCCGGTGCGTCGCGAGAGACCGACACCGAGCCCGAGGGGGTGGTCTATGTGTACGTCGACGACGACGGCGTGGAGCACGAGATCAGCGAGGAAGAGCTCGCCGAGTTCGAGGTCGTCGACGACGACGAGGAGGATCGGTCATGAGGCGCATCGTCCCGGCGATCGTCTGCTCCCTGGCCCTGTCGGCGTGCGCGGTGCCGCACCACCGAGACGACATCACGGTCGAGAAGACAGCGGCTCGCCAGAGCGAGGTCACCGAGATCTTCGACCGCTACCGGGAGGTCCGCAGATCCGCGGTCGAGCTGCTCGACCCCAAGCCGTTGTCGACCGTCGAGACGGGTGCCGTGCTCGCGATCGACTCCGGCTCGTTCGAGGTCTCGCAGCGGCTGGCGCAGACCCAGGAGGGCGACACCGGCGCGGTCGAGGTGACCGATGTCGAGGTGCCGCGTTTCGCCCAGTACCCCCTGTGGTTCTACGCCGTGGTGCGCGACCCCGAGCTCGGCGTCAATCGCGTGCAGATCTTCGAGCGCGCGTCCTCGGTCGACCCCTGGTTGCTGACGGCGAGCCCCGAGACGCTGGCCGCGACGAGCCTGCCGCCGATCCGCCGGTCCTCCGGGGCGGCGCTGACCGTGGCCGCCGACGACGGCACGGGCATGTCGATGTCGCCCCAGGACGCGGCCGCCGCCTACGCGGCCGTGCTGGCCGACCCGAAGGCCGAGGAGGCGGCCGACATCCCCGACGACTCGTTCATCCGGCAGATGCGCTCGACCGCGCAGACGAGTGCGGCGTTGAAGGACGTGCAGTTCAGCCAGACGTGGGAGGCGCAGGACGTCTCGTACGCGCTGCGCACGACCGACGGCGGGGCGCTCGCGTTCGTCACCCTGCTGCGCAAGGACACCTACACCGTCGACGACGGCCTGACCGTCACGTGGCCCGAGGGCTCACCCCAGCGGGCGTTCCTGTCCGAGGGCATCTCGGGCTCGGGGACGCTCAGCTATCTGCACCAGGTGCTGCTGTACCTGCCGGGCGGCAAGGGGGCACCGCGGGCGCTGGGGCAGTACGGCGGTGTCGTGAGCGGTGAGGGCGGCGAGAGCGGGGCGACCGGCGTCCGCTGACCGCCCGCTACTTACTCGGCCTGCTTGGGTGCCTCGCGGTAGGTCGGCAGCGAGCCGGCCTCGACGGCCTCGAGCAGCTCGATCGCGGCACCCGTCGCCCGGTCGCGGATGTCGGCGGGGTCGCACCAGTGCACGGCCTTGATCTCGGTGGGCTGCAATGACATCCCGTCGGTGATGTCGCTGTCGACGACGCCCAGGTCGAACAGGAAGATGCACGCATCGTCCCAGCCGCGCCAGGCCGGCAGCCAGTTGACGGTCAGCAGGCGGCGCACCTCGACGGTGATGCCGAGCTCCTCCTGCAGCTCGCGCACCAGGCCGACCGACGGTGCCTCGCCCACCTCCACGACGCCGCCGGGCAGGTCCCACTCCTGCTTGTACGTCAGCTCGCACAGCAGCACGCGGCCCTGCTCATCGCGCACGAGTCCCTGGCTGATGACCCGCTTGGTCGGCAGGCCGGCGTTGAGGATCGCGATGAAGCCGTCGCGGGACTCGGCCGCGGGGTCGTCGCTGAGGCGCGCCATCAGCACGTCATCGGGTCCGTCGCCCGGCAGCCGCACGATGCCCTCGCGGCGTAGGCCGGCGATGGAGGCAGCGCGGACGTCGCGAGTCGCGTCGGCCGACAGGCGCACCTCGACCCGTCCGACGCCGAGGGTCGCGAACGCGTGACCGATCGCGAGCCGCAGCGCGCGGGCCACGACGAAGGGCTGCTCGATGCGGGACTTCCAACGGATCGAGGCCGTGCCGGCCGTCTCGGCGCGCAGCGCGACGGTGCCGACCCGTTCGCCGTCGAGCACGATCGCGAAGCCGGTGAACTCCTCGGAGCCTGACGTCGGCTCGAGGGTGAGGTCGTCGTCGCGGAGGCTCGCAGGCATGGGCTCAGGCTATCGGGAGGGGTGGGACACGGCTCAGCCGTGCGGCCGGCGTATCGCCAAGAACCCTTTGCAAAATATTCTTTGCGGTCTATCGTCGTGGCATGCCGTTCACCTCCAAGGTCGTCGACGACCTCGAGACCCTCAAGGCCGTCTCCCACCCGTTGCGGCTCGAGCTGCTCGGTCGGCTGCGCACCGCGGGCCCGGCCACCGCCTCGCAGCTGGGTCGCGCGCTGGGTCAGTCGAGCGGGTCGACGTCGTACCACCTGAGGCAGCTCGAGCGGTTCGGCTTCGTGGCCGACGACGAGGAGCAGCCGTCGGCCCGCGAGCGACGCTGGCGGGCTCTGCACGACGCGACCTCGTTCCCCTCGTCGCTGTCCGACCTCGACGGGGGTCGGGAGTACGTCGACGCGGTCCGTCGGCGGCAGGAGCGTTACCTGCGGGAGGGGCTCGAGGCGTGGACCGAGCCCCGTCCGGGCATCGGCATGAGCGACTACGGCCTGCGCCTCGATCCGGCCGACCTGCAGGCGCTGCAGGACGAGCTGCACGCCGTCGTGACCCGGTACACAGGCCGCGCGGGCACCGAGGACGTCGTGCTGCACGTGCTGACGCTGCCCAGGCCGACGGCACCGTGAGGGTCAGGACGCGGTTCTGGCTGCTCGCCGGTATCCGGTGGCTGTCGACGGGCCTGATCGTGCCGGTCGCGGCGCTGCTTCCGCTCGAGCGCGGTCTCTCCATCGCGCAGTACGGTGCCGTGGCGGCCGTGCAGGGCGTCGTCGTGCTGGTGCTCGAGCTGCCGACCGGCGGCTTCGCCGACGCCATCGGACGCAAGCCCGTCTTCCTGGCCTCGGCGGTCGTGTGCGTCGCCTCGTACTCCGTCTACGCGCTGGCGCACACGCCAGCGGCCTTCGCCGTCGCGACGGGCCTCGCCGGCGTGTACCGCGCCCTCGACAGCGGTCCGCTCAACGCGTGGTTCGTCGACGCGGTCCACGCGACGACCCCGCCGGCCGACAGGACGTCCGTGGTCGCCCGAGGCCTCGCGGGGTACGCCACGATCGGCGGGATCGGCATCGCGACGGGCGCGATCCTGGCTGCGGGACTCGTCGCCTGGGCACCTCTGGGGCGGGCCGATGCGCTGGCCCTGCCGTACTGGGTCGCGATCGGGCTGACCCTGCTGCAGATCGTCGCCGCGCTGATCCTCATGGACGAGCCGGGTCGCTCTGGGCGGGGGCGACTGGGCGCCTCGATCAGGGCGACGCCGCGCACGATCGTGACCGGCGCGCAGCTGGTGCTCAGGTCGCACGTGCTGGCAGCGCTCATGGGGGTCATGCTGCTGTGGGGCTTCGGCATGATCGCCTTCGAGACGATGACCCCGGTCCGCCTCGCCGAGCTCCTGGGCGACCGCGATTCCGCGGCGTCGGTGATGGGGCCCGCCACAGCGGCCGCTTGGGGCGTGTCGGCGGTCGGCGCGGCCCTGGTGCCGGTGATGCTGCGGCGCTGGAGCATGGTCGCGGTCTCGGTGGCGCTGCGCCTCGTCCAGGGGGCGACGGTCGTCGCGATGGGCCTGGCGGGTGGGCCGGTCGGCGTCGTCGTGGGATTGCTGGCCACGTACGCGGTGCACTCTGCCGCAGGAGCGATCCACGAGACCCTCCTGCACGAACGGGTCGGTCCCGAGCACCGGGCGACGGTGCTGTCGCTGTCGTCGATGGCGATGCACCCCGGCGGGTCGCTCGGCCTGGTGGTGCTCGGCGCGGTCGCGACCGACGCGTCGCCCGGTGCCGCGATGGTCGTCGGCGGGATCGTGCTCGCGCTGGCTGCGCCGCTGTTCCTGGTCCGCGACGGCAAGGGCCGCGGTGCTGCGACGGCGGGGCCTCCTATGCTCGACCACGACGGCGGCACCCAGCCCGCCGGCGACGCTGTGGAGGCACGACATGACTGAATTCGTCCGACTCGAGGTCACCGACGGGGTGGGCACGATCCGCCTCGACCGGCCCAAGATGAACGCGCTCGACGCGCAGCTGCAAGAAGAGCTGATCGCCGCGGCGAAGGAGGCGGATGCGCGCGATGACGTCGCGGCGGTGGTCCTCTACGGCGGCGAGCGGGTCTTCGCGGCAGGCGCGGACGTCAAGGAGATGGCCACGATGTCGCACGGCGAGATGGTCAAGCACGCCCACCTGCTGCAGGCGTTCACGCGGGCCATCGCCGCGATCAGCAAGCCCACCGTCACGGCCATCACGGGCTTCGCGCTCGGTGGCGGGTGCGAGCTGGCCCTGTCGACCGACGTCCGGTTCGCCGCCGACAACGCGAAGCTCGGCCAGCCCGAGATCCTGCTCGGCATCATCCCCGGAGCAGGCGGCACGCAGCGACTCACGCGTCTCGTCGGTCCGGCCAGGGCCAAGGACCTGATCTTCACCGGACGCTTCGTCGACGCCCAGGAGGCGCTCGCGATCGGCCTGGTCGACCAGCTGCACCCCGCCGACCAGGTCTACGACAAGGCCGTCGAGTGGGCGTCGCAGTTCGTCGGCGGGCCGAGCCTCGCGCTGCGGGCGGCCAAGAGCGCGATCGACCGCGGCATCGAGGTCGACCTGCAGACGGGCCTCGAGATCGAGCGCATCGAGTTCTCGGGCCTGTTCGCGACGGACGACCGCACGGCCGGCATGACGTCGTTCGTCGAGAACGGTCCCGGCAAGGCGACGTTCACGGGCTCATGACCCCTGCGACGGCGGCGGATGCGTCGAGGAGCCCCGAGTGGGTACACCCCACGCGTCACGTCGCCGTCGAACAGGAAACGCCATGCTGCACCCCTTGCTGATCGCCCGTTCGATCGCTGCTCGCGCCATCTCCCCGCTGGGCCCGCCCGAGCCGATGCGGCATCGTGCCGCCTTCGCGGCAGGCGGCGCCGCGACGTCACCACCCACCCGAGATGCTGGGTGGCATGCCCGTCACTCGCGCTGACCAGCTCGCCCGGCTCGCCGCCGCCCACGGCGTCGCCACGACCTACGAGGGCTCCGACCGCGAGGTCGTGCACGTCGATGACGCGATCGTCGTGGCCGTGCTGGGCATGCTGGATGTCGACGCGACGTCGGACGAGGCGGTCGCCGAGGGTCTGAGGGCAGTCGAGGAGCGCGATGCCCGACAGGGCCTGCCCCCGACCGTGGTGGTGCGGCACGGGGAACGACTGCACCGGCTCGGCACGGCGGCACGGATCGACCTCGAGGACGGCACGAGCCTGCACGTCGAGGCCGACCACGATCTTCCGGGCGACCTGCCCCTCGGATGGCACGCGATCGCCGCCGGCGACCAGACGTCGACCCTGGTCGTCGCGCCCCCACGGATGCCCGACATCCGGCCGACCTGGGGATGGATGCTCCAGCTCTACGCCCTGCGATCGGCCGATTCGTGGGGGATGGGCGACTTCGGCGATCTGGCGGAGTTCTCGCGCCGTGCCGGCACCGAGCAGGGGGCAGGGGTCATCCTGGTCAATCCCGTGCAGGCCGTGGCGCCGACGCACCCGATCCAACGCTCGCCGTACTCGCCGGCCAGCCGCCGATTCGCCAACCCGCTCTACCTCCGCGTCACCGACACCGCGGCCTATCGCTCGGCAGACGCGGCGGTCCAAGCCGCGGTCCTGGCTCTCGCTCCCCGCAACGACACCGCCGAGATCGAGCACGATGCGGTCTGGGACGCCAAGCACGCCGCGCTCGAGCTGCTCTGGCCGCACCGACCCGATGCCGAGAAGTCGTTCGAGCCCGACGCTCAGCTGCGCGACTTCGCGACGTTCTGCGCCCTCGCCGAGCTGCATGGCGGCGACTGGCGCGACTGGCCCGCGTCCCTGCACGACCCCGCGGGGTCGGCCGTCACCCAGCTGCGGGTCGAGCTGGCCGAGCGCATCACGTTCCACGCATGGCTCCAGCAGCTGTGCCGCGAGCAGCTCGACGCGGCCAGGTCGGCCGCCCGCGACAGCGGCATGGGCGTCGGCATCGTCCACGACCTGCCGGTGGGCGTCAGCGCCGGCGGCCCCGACACGTGGTCGCAGCGCGAGGTGTTCGCGCCGGCAGCGCGCGTGGGGTGCCCCGCCGACGCCTTCAACGAGCTGGGCCAGGACTGGGGACTGCCGCCGTTCAGGCCCGCCGAGCTGGCCGCCGCCGGCTACGCGCCGTTCCGCGAGGTCGTCCGCAGCGTCCTGCGCCACGCCGACGGCATCCGCATCGACCACATCGCGGGCCTGTGGCGCCTGTGGTGGATCCCGCCGGGAGAGCCCGCCCACCGCGGCACCTACGTGCACTACGACGCCGAGGCGATGCTCGCGGTGCTGGCGCTCGAGGCGCACCGCGCCGGCGCGATCATCGTCGGCGAGGACCTCGGGACGGTCGAGGACGTCGTCACCGAGACGATGCACGAGCGCGGCATGCTGAGCTCGTCGGTGCTGTGGTTCGAGCGCGACTGGGACGCCCCCGGGCAGCCCTTCGTGCGGCCCGGCGACTGGGAGCCCGAGACCATGGCGAGCGTCACGACGCACGACCTCCCGACGGCCACGGGGTGGCTCGACGCCGAGCACGTGCGCCTGCGGGCCTCCCTCGATCTGCTCGACGGCTCCGAGGACGACGCCCTGGCCGCCGCGGCCGCCGACCGGGAGTCACTGATGGACCTCGTCGAGGCCGAGGGCATCGACGTCGACGATCCCGTGGTCGCCCTGCACGCCGTCATCGCCCGGGCGGCGTCCCGCCTCGTCCTCAGCGCGCCCACCGACGTCATCGGCGAGCGCCGCCAGCCCAACCTGCCGGGCACGGTCGACGAGTACCCCAACTGGCGCATACCGTTGCCGGTGTCGCTCGAGGAGTTCTTCGACGACGCCCACGTCGCCGAGGTCATCGCGCCGTTGCAGGCCGAGCGTCCGCGCGACTGACCTCACAGCCGCCGACCGGTTGCACCTCGCCCATCAGGGGTAGTAGGGGTGGACCACCGAACGACCATCACCCACCAGCACTGGAGACTCCTTGCGCCCCTGGCCCGGAAGTGCCTACCCGTTGGGCGCCACGTACGACGGCGTCGGCACCAACTTCGCCCTCTTCTCGGAGGTCGCCGACCAGGTCGAGCTCTGTCTGTTCGACGACGACGGCACCGAGACGCGCATCCGGCTGGAGGAGGTCGACGGCTTCGTCCACCACGGCTACCTGCCGAGCGTCGGACCCGGTCAGCGCTACGGCTATCGCGTGCACGGGCCGTACGAGCCCGCCCAGGGCCTGCGCTGCAACCCCAACAAGCTGCTGATCGACCCGTACGCCAAGGCCTTCTCGCACGGCGTCGACTGGGACGACTCGCTGTTCGGCTACTCCTTCGACGACCCCGAGGCGCGCAACGACCTCGACTCCGCCGGGCACGTGCCGTACTCGCTGGTCACCAACCCGTTCTTCGACTGGGCCAACGACCGCCTGCCCCGCACGCCGTACAACGAGTCGATCATCTACGAGGCCCACGTCAAGGGCCTGACCATGACGCACCCCGACGTCCCCGACGAGCTGCGCGGCACGTACGCCGCGCTGGGCCACCCCTCGATCGTCGACCACCTGCAGGGACTCGGCGTGACGGCGATCGAGCTGCTGCCCGTGCACCAGTTCGTGACCGATCACTACCTGGTCGAGAAGGGGCTGACCAACTACTGGGGCTACAACACCATTGGCTTCTTCGCGCCGCACGACGCCTACACCTCGCGTCCCGGCGCGCAGGTCGAGGAGTTCAAGGGCATGGTGCGCGCCCTGCACGAGGCTGGCATCGAGGTCATCCTCGACGTCGTCTACAACCACACGGCCGAGGGCAACCACCTCGGACCGACGCTGTCGATGAAGGGCATCGACAACCAGTCGTACTACCGCCTGGTCGAGGACGACCAGCAGTACTACATGGACTACACCGGCACCGGCAACTCCCTCAACGTCGGCAACCCGCACGCGCTGCAGCTCATCATGGACTCGCTGCGCTACTGGGTCACCGAGATGCACGTCGACGGCTTCCGCTTCGACCTCGCTGCGACGCTGGCGCGCGAGTTCTACGACGTCGACAAGCTCGCGACGTTCTTCGAGCTCGTGCAGCAGGACCCGGTGGTCAGCCAGGTCAAGCTCATCGCCGAGCCGTGGGACGTCGGCCCCGGTGGCTACCAGGTCGGCGGCTTCCCCCCGCAGTGGACGGAGTGGAACGGCGAGTACCGCGACGTCGTGCGCGACTTCTGGCGCGGCGAGCCCGCGACGCTGGGCGAGTTCGCGTCGCGCATCACCGGCTCGTCCGACCTCTACCAGGACAACGGACGGCGACCGTACGCGTCGGTCAACTTCATCACGGCGCACGACGGGTTCACGCTCGCCGATCTCGTGGCCTACAACGACAAGCACAACGACGAGAACGGCGAGGACGGCAACGACGGTGCTGACGACAACCGCTCGTGGAACTGCGGCGTCGAGGGGCCGACCGACGACACCGAGATCATCTCGCTGCGCGACTGCCAGCGCCGCAACCTGATGGCGACGCTGCTGCTGTCGCAGGGCGTGCCGATGATCCTGCACGGCGACGAGCTCGGTCGCAGCCAGGGCGGCAACAACAACGCCTACTGCCAGGACAACGAGGTCGCGTGGATCGACTGGGAGAAGGCCGGCGGTGACGAGTCGATGACGCAGTTCACGTCGGCACTCGCGGCCTTCCGACACCAGCACCCCGTGTTCCGGCGGCGCCGGTTCTTCGAGGGCAAGCCGATCCGCAAGGACGACGAGCTCCGCGACATCGCGTGGTTCACTCCGGCCGGCGAGGAGATGAAGGAGCAGAACTGGGACGACGGCTTCGGCAAGTCGATCGTGATGTTCCTCAACGGCGACGCGATCGCCGACCGCGACCGGCGCGGCGAGCGGGTCGTCGACGACTCGTTCCTGATGGGGTTCAACGCCCACTTCGAGGACATCGAGTGGACGCTGCCGGACGAGCACTACGGACCGGGCTGGAGCATGGTCGTCGACAGCTGCGCCGGCACCGTCGAATCCACGCCGATGGGCGACACGGTGCCCGCCGGAGGGACGCTGACCCTGCCGGGGCGGTCGTTGGTGGTGCTGCAGCGGGTCGTCTCATGACGACGCCCACCTCGACGTACCGGCTGCAGCTGCGGCCGGAGTTCACGTTCGACGACGCCCGCGACGTGGTCGGCTACCTGACCGATCTCGGCGTCGGGGCGGTCTACGTCTCGCCGGTGCTCGACGCGACGCCGGGGTCGACGCACGGTTACGACGTCACCGATCCGCGCATCGCGCGTCCGGCCCTCGGCGGCGAGGAGGGCCGGCTCGCGCTGGCGGACGCGCTGCGGGCCGCGGGCCTCGGATTCGTGGTCGACATCGTGCCCAACCACATGTCGATCGAGGTGCCGTCGGCCAATCCGTTCTGGTGGGACGTCCTGTCGAAGGGCCGCGCCTCGCAGTTCGCCCACTGGTTCGACATCGACTGGTCGCGCGATCGCGTCCTCGTGCCCGTCCTCGGATCGGCCGACGACCTCGACGCGCTGACGGTCGAGGGCGACCAGCTGGCCTACTACGACCAGCGGTTTCCGATCACGGGTGACGCCTCCGGCACGCCGCAGGAGGTGCATGACCGGCAGAGCTACGAGCTCGTCGACTGGCGCCGTGGCAGCACCGAGCTCAACTACCGCCGCTTCTTCGACATCACGACGCTCGCGGCCGTGCGGGTCGAGCTGCAGGACGTCTTCGAGGCGGTGCACGCCGAGGTGCTGCGCTGGGTCGCCGACGGCGACGTGTCGGGTCTGCGGGTCGACCACCCCGACGGCCTGGCCGATCCGACCGGGTACATGCAGCGCCTGCGGGACGCCGCGCCGCAGGCGTGGATCGTGGTCGAGAAGATCCTGCACCCCGGCGAGCAGCTGCCGATCAGCTGGCCCGTCGACGGCACGACGGGCTACGACGCGCTCGGCGAGATCTTCGGCGTGCTGGTCGATCCGGCCGGCGAGGGCGCGCTGACGTCGTTGGCTGCCGACCTCGGTCAGGACACCGACTACGCAGCGGTCGAGCAGACCGCTCGCCGCCTCGTCACCGACGACATCCTGGTTGCGGAGGTTCATCGCATCGCGGCGCTGGTGAAGGACGTCGACACCGCGGCGGCTCGGGCCGCCGTGGCCGAGACCATGATCGCCTTCGACGTCTACCGCTCCTACCTGCCCGACGAGGCCGGCCACTGGCACAGCTCGATCGCCACGGCTCGCGAGCGTCGCCCCGACCTGTCAGCTGCGCTCGACTCGCTCGACAGGCAGGTCACCGACGACCCCCAGGGCGAGCTCGCGACCCGCATCCAGCAGACGTCAGGCATGGTCGTGGCCAAGGGCACCGAGGACACCACGTTCTACCGCTACACGCGCTTCGCCGCGCTCAACGAGGTCGGCGGCTCGCCCGACCGGTTCGGCATCGGCGTCGACGAGCTGCACCGTCTGGCCGCCGCCCGCGAGGCCGGCTCTCCCGGTGCCATGACGACGTTGACGACCCACGACACCAAGCGCTCCGAGGACGTCCGTGCGCGCCTGGCGGTGCTCGCGGAGGTCGCCGACGAGTTCGCCGTCCACGTCCGCGACTGGTCGCCTCGGGCCGGTCTCGGCGAGCCGTCGCTCGAGCTGCTGGCGTGGCAGACCCTCGTCGGAGCGGCCCCCATCAGCGACGAACGGCTCGTCGACTACCTGCTCAAGGCCGCGCGCGAGTCGAAGATCCGCACCACGTGGACCGACGCCGACGAGGAGTTGGAGCAGCGCATCCGCGACTGGCCGGCCGCGGTGCGCGACGCCGTCGGTGACGAGGTCGACGCCTTCGTCGACGGCATCACGCCGCACGGCTGGACCAACGCACTGAGCCAGAAGCTGCTGCAGCTCACCGCACCGGGTGTCCCCGACGTCTACCAGGGCACCGAGCTGTGGGACTTCTCGCTCGTCGATCCCGACAACCGTCGACCCGTCGACTACCAGCAGCGACGCCGCATGCTGGCGCGCATCGGCGACGGCGAGGTACCAGCCGTCGACGAGTCGGGTGCCGCGAAGCTGCTGCTGGTCCACCGCGCGCTCACCCGGCGGCGCGACCGTCCCGAGCTGTTCCGCGGCTACCGGGCGCTGCACGCCGAGGGTCCGGCGGCCGAGCACGCTGTCGCATACGCACGGGGTGCCGACGACGGCCTCGTCGTGGTCGCCACCCGGCTGCCGGTGGGCCTCGGCCGTGCGGGCGGCTGGCGCGACACCACGATCGAACTGGGCCCGGGGGAGTGGACCGACCTGCTCACCGGCGACGTGCTCGAGGGGGCACCGGCGCGCCTGGCGTCCCTGCTCGACCGCTACCCGGTGGCGCTGCTCGTCCGATCGTGACGGTGGTCAGAAGCCGCCGCTGAACCGGGTCCACGCAGCGCGTCCCTGGGCGCGACGGGCGGCCTCGTGCCCGTCGACCGACGACTCGTCGCCGACCCGGAGGGTGTCGTCGCGCGTGACGCGGTGCCGGCGGCGAAGGCCGACGACGGAGATGGCGGCAACGACGACCAGGAGCGCGGCGACGACGATCATCCGTCCACGGTAGGACGGACGGCAGACGTCGTCCATGCTGTTGGCCGAGCGTTCACCGTCTACCGTGGCGGGCATGGGGGCATCCGTGGTGAGACGAGCGCTGGCCGTGCTGTCAGCTGCCGGGCTGCTGGCCGCGTGCGGGTCGACGCCGGACGACACGGGGTCGCTGCAGCCGCAAGGCTTCCAGGCGGCGACCACGACGAAGCTCCCCGGGGGTGGACGTGTCTCGGTGGGCTCTCCCGACGGGCACCGGGTCGTCGCGCAGTGGCAGGCGAAGGGCTCGTCCGGGTGGTCGGAGCCGCAGACCGTCTACACCGAGGCCGAGCAGTTCACGCACGGCATCTCGGTCACGGCGGCGGGTGACACCATCGCGATCGACGCCGACTTCTGGACCGAGAAGGTGCTCGACGACGACTACGCGCCCCAGCACACCGCCCAGGTCATCTGTCGCGACCGCGACTGCGCGCCCGGCCACCGCACGCCCGACGGCACGCTGAGTCACACCGAGCTCGCCGCGTCGGGCCGACAGGCGTCCTTCGACCTCGCGGGCGACGACGTGCTGCTGTGGGACGACGGCACGTTCAGCACCGAGGCCGTCGTCGGACTGCCGAAGGGTGCGTCGTCCGAGATGTTCCCCGACGGCAGCTTCGGCGCGATCGCCCCGGAGGCGCACGGCGACGGCTGCCGCTACCGGCTCCTGACCAGCGCCGTGGGCGAGGCGGCCTACGTCTCCCGCGCCGTCAGCGCCGATCACGCCGCCGACCAGCCGTGCTCGATCTCCGGCATCGAGCTCACGAAGAGCTCCGCCACGGTGTACGTCGAGGACATCGCCGACTCGGTCGAGTTCCGGCGGATGAAGGACGGTTCCTGGGCCGTCGAGGAGCCGAAGGCGCCGCTGCAGGGATATCCCGACACCGAAGGGCAGTCGTCGATCGCCAACGTCACGTCCGGGAGGTCCGACGGCAGCACGCTCTCGCTGGGATCGCCCGACGGCCGGCGCATCATGGCCCAGCTGCGGCGTGACGGGTCGAAGGAGTGGTCAGCACCCGTCCAGGTCGCCACCGCGCCGCGCGGCACCACGTGCCGGTTCCTGTCGTCCGAGCGCGACGAGCTGGCGGTGCTGGCGATGGTCAGCTGCTACCGGTCCGACCGCCCGTTCGAGCTCGGCACGACCGACGACCCCGATGCCGGCATCGCGATCGCGACCGCCGACGGCACGACGTTCGACGTCGAGACGCTCGTCCGGCCCGCCGTCGAGGTCGGCCGCGGCGACGACCACGTGCACCTGTTCCAGGGCGCGGAGGCCAGCTACACGTGGAGCCCCACGACGTCCATGCGCCGGGTCGACCTGCCCAGCGACCCGCGGCGCGACGCGCTGATGGCGGCCGACGACGGCGAGATCATCCGGGTCAGCGGCAACGTCACGGGCGCGAAGGCCTGCCGCCCCTCGTTCCAGGTGGCGAAGGCCGACGCGACCAGCTGGCCGGCACCCACCCCGATGCCCGACGTCGCGACGACGACGTCCGACGACGACGGCTGCGTCGCGACCCTCTACGGCGGGGGCGACAGGTTCGACGCCGAGTTCTGGTACGCGTGGACCGGCACGATCGAGCGGCGTGACGGCACGTGGGTGGCGGTCGCCTCGGGCGGGTAGCGGTGGCGCCGCCTAGGCTCGGAGCATGACGTTCCGCGTGTGGTGCCCCGACCTCGAACGAGTGCGCGTGCGGGTCGACGGTGTCGACCACGACATGTCCCGCGAGAGCGACGGCGGGTGGTGGGCGGCGGACGTCGCCGCGTCACCCGGCACCGACTACGCCTTCGTGCTCGGCGACGACGAGACGCCCTTGCCCGATCCGCGCTCGAGCTGGCAGCCCCAGGGCGTCCACGCGGCCTCGCGCGTCTACGACCACGACGCCTTCGGGTGGTCCGACCAGTCGTGGACGGGCCGCGAGCTCGCCCGCTCGGTCATCTACGAGCTGCACATCGGCACCTTCACGCCCGGCGGCACGTTCGACGCCGCGATCGAGCGCCTCGACCACCTCGTCGCTCTCGGCATCGATCTCGTCGAGGTGCTGCCGGTCAACTCGTTCGACGGCCCGCACGGCTGGGGCTACGACGGAGTGCTGTGGGGCGCGGTGCACGAGCCCTACGGCGGGCCCGACGGATTCAAGCGCTTCGTCGACGCGTGCCATGCGCGCGGTCTCGGCGTGGTGCTCGACGTCGTCTACAACCACCTCGGGCCGTCGGGCGCCTACCTCGACCGCTTCGGCCCGTACTTCGCCGGCCAGAACGACTGGGGGCCGGGCCTCAACCTCGACGGACCGGGCTCCGACGAGGTGCGCCGCTACGTGCTCGACAACGCGCGCACGTGGTTCGAGCACTTCCACGTCGACGGCCTGCGGCTCGACGCCGTCCACGCCCTCGCCGACAAGCGGGCACTGCCGATCCTCGAGGAGCTGTCGGCCGAGACCGCCGCGTTGTCCGCGGCGCTGGGACGTCCGCTGACGCTCATCGCGGAGTCCGACCTCAACGACCCCCGCACCGTCACGCCACGCTCGGAGCACGGGCTCGGCATGGACGCGCAGTGGTCGGACGACCTGCACCACGCGATCCACGTCCGCCTGACCGGCGAGACCGACGGCTACTACGCCGACTTCGCCGCTCCGGGTGCCCTGGCCAAGACGCTGCGGGGAGCGTTCTTCCACGACGGCTCGTGGTCGTCGTTCAGGGAGCGCTCGCACGGCCGGCCGGTCGACGTCGCCGCGCTGCCCGGTACGGCGTTCCTGGCGTACGTGCAGAACCACGACCAGATCGGCAACCGGGCCACGGGCGACCGCATCTCGGCCACGGTGTCACCGGGGCTCATCGCGTGCGGCGCGGCGATCGTCCTGCTGGGGCCCTACACGCCGATGCTGTTCATGGGCGAGGAGTGGGCCGCGTCGACGCCGTGGCAGTTCTTCGCCTCTTTCCCCGATCCCGACCTCGCCGACGCCGTCCGCAACGGTCGCCGCAAGGAGTTCGGCCGGCACGGGTGGGGCGAGTCGGAGGTGCCCGATCCGATGGACGAGGCCACGTTCCGCCGGTCGAAGCTCGACTGGTCGGAGCTCGACCACCCCGACCACGCCGACATCCTCGAGCTGCACACGTCCCTCATCGCGCTGCGCCGGGAGTTCCCCGAGCTGTCCGATCCGTCGCTTGCTGACTTCCGCGTCGAGGTCGCCGACGACGACTCGTGGATCGTGATGCACCGCGGACGCTTCCAGGTGCGCGTCGACTTCGCCGCCGGGGCGATCGACGTCACCTCCACCGACTGACGGGTCCGCGAGTGGCGCAGTCTCGCGAGTGGCGGGTCCGCGAGTGGCGCAGTTTCGCGCTTCTGGGACGGCGTGTCGCGCGAACCTGCGCCACTCGGCACCCGGTTTGCGCCACTCGCGCTACAGTGCGGCCTCGCCGGAGATGCCGACGACGGTGTCGCCGCCCACCCAGATGTCGTCGCCGATGCGCTCGACGTGCACCCGACCTCGTCGCCCGAGACGGGTCCCCTGGGCTGCGACGTAGGAGTCGGTGGCCAGGCCCGAGCCGATCAGCCACTGGCCGATCGCGGCGTTGAGGCTTCCCGTGACGGGGTCCTCGCCGGGCGGGAAGAACGCCCGTACCTCGACGTCAGCCGGCCCGCCGGGCGCGTGGGGCCCCACGATGCCGATCTTGTCGATCGCCCCGAACGTGCCCGGCTCGACCGCCAGGACGGCAGCGGCGCTGCGGAGCAGCAGCGCGACCCAGCCGGGTCCGTTGTCGGCCCACTGGGCACCGATGACGTCCGCGCGGTCGATGCCGAGTGCCGTCGCGGCCGCCACGACATCGGCCTCGTCCACGGGTCCGCCGCGCTGCAGCGGGGGAGCGGCGAACGCCAGACGGCCGTCCGTCTCTCGAACCCGCACGAGCCCGGCACCGCACTCCTGCACGATCTCGCCGGCCACCTTCGGGACGCCGCCAGCGGCCAGCCACGCCCGGGCCGACCCCAGGGTGGGATGGCCGGCGAACGGCAGCTCGCGGTACGTCGTGAAGATCCGCAGCCGGTAGTCGGCCGCCGGATCGGTGGGCGCGAGCAGGAACGTCGTCTCCGACAGGTTGGTCCACCGCGCGAACGCGGCCAGCTGGTCGTCGTCCAGGCCGTCGGCGTCGTGGACGACCGCGACGGGGTTGCCGTACATGAGCTCGTCCGTGAACACGTCGACCTGGCTGAATCGCATGCCCCGAGGCTATCGATCCCGTGATCGGGGAAACGTCCGGTCACCAGGTGCCTGGATGTCTCCCCAACGACGCTCCAGAGGTCGGTCGTCCACAGGCTGCCGTGCCGTGGGGACGCCGTGCCCGACCACGGATGACGCTGGCGACGTGAAGCGGTTCCTCGTCGACCAGTCCGGCACGGTCTCCCGACAGCAGCTGCTGTCCGACGGCCTGAGCGAGAACGACGTCCGTCGGCTGGTGCGACGGCGTGACCTGACCGCGATCCACCCCGGCGTCTTCGTCGACCACACCGGGACGCCGACCTGGCTGCAACGTGCCTGGGCGGCCGTCCTCTACGCGAGGCCGGCAGCGCTCGGAGGGGAGTCGGCGCTGCGCGCCGCAGATGGCCCGGGCCGGACGCTCCGCTCGGACGACATCACCGTGGTGATCGACCACGAGCGCCGAGTCCGCGCCAGGGCGGGGCTGGTGGTCGAACGACGCCGGGCGCTGGACGACCATGTGCTCTGGAACCTGGGACCGCCGCGGCTGCGCTACGAGGACGCCACGGTGGACGTGGCACTTGCCGCAGGCACAGACCTCGATGCGGTTGCGGCCTTGGCGGCTGCCTGCGGAGGACGCCGGACGACGGCCCGTCGCCTGGCACAGACTGTGCGTGACCGGGCACGAGTGCCCCGGCGCGCGTGGCTCATGGCGGTGCTGGACGACGTCGCCGAGGGCACGAGCTCGGTGCTCGAGCACCGATACCTCCGCGACGTCGAGCGCGCCCACGGCCTGCCGCGGGCTCGCCGACAGCTGCGAGCCCTCGCCGCCGGGACCGTCACCTACCGGGACGCCGATGTCGCGGGTCTGGTCGTCGTCGAGCTGGACGGCCGGCTCTTCCACGACTCGGCGTCGGCTCGCGACCGCGACATGGAGCGCGACCTTGACACGTCGCTCGACGGGCGGACGACAGTGCGTCTCGGCTGGGGACAGGTCGTCGGGCGTCCGTGCAGCACCGCGGGCAAGATCGGGGCGTTGCTCACGATGCTGGGCTGGACTGGTGTGATCGTCCCGTGCAGGCCTGGCTGCACCGCAACGGGGAACATCCCGGTCATCAGGTGACCGGGATGTTCCCCGATCACGAAGAGCGCCCCGATCCGCCTCCGAGCGGCGGCATCGGGCCCGCCCCCGTACGGTGGGGGACGAGATTTGAACCGTCATCCACTCGGAGGTCCCATGTCGTTCCGCCTGTCCCACGTCCCGCTGCGCGCCACGGCCGGCGCGTTCATCCTCAACTCGGGGCTGTCGAAGTGGTCGGCCGACCGTGCGACGGCCGAGGGACTGCACGGATTCGCGTCCGGCACGTACCCCGCGGTCAAGAACATCGACCCGCCGATCTTCGTCAAGGCCCTCGCGGCCGGCGAGATCGCCCTCGGTGCCGCGCTGCTGCTGCCGGGCGTGTCCTCGACCAAGGCCGGTGCCGGACTCACCGCGTTCTCGGCCGGTCTGCTGGGCCTGTACGTCAAGACCCCGGGGCTGCGCGAAGGCCTGCGCCCGACGCAGGACGGCATCGCGATCGCCAAGGACGTCTGGCTGCTCGGCATCGGCACGAGCCTGGTCGTCGACGGCAGCGGCGACAGCCACAAGGTCCGCAAGGCCGAGCGCAAGGCCGCACGTGCCCAGCGCAAGACCGAGCGGCTCGAGCGCAAGGCGTCCGGCGAGGGGCTCGTCTCGAAGTCGCAGAAGAAGGCGCTGAAGAAGTCGACCAAGAAGGCCAAGAAGAAGGCCGCCAAGACGCTCGCCAAGGCCACCGCGCACTGACGGAGCGCAGCACCTCGCGTCGTCGGCGCGCACCTCACGCCTGAGACACTGGACGACATGGTCACCCACCCCACCGCCGATGCCCCCGTGCTCGCCGGTCGTCCCTTCCCGCTCGGTGCCCACCCCGAGGCGGGAGGGGTGCGGTTCGCGGTGGCCAGCAGCGTCGCCGACGGCGTCGAGGTGTGCCTGGTCGACGACGACGGCACCGAGCGTCGCATCGCGCTGACCGAGCGGACGTTCGGCGTGTGGCACGGGCTCGTCCCCGGAGTCACGCCCGGCCAGAAGTACGGCTTCCGGGTGCACGGCCCGTACGAGCCCAAGACGGGCCTGCGGTGCAATCCGCACAAGCTGCTGGTCGACCCCTACGCCCGCCGCATCAGCGGGACGATGACCGACTTGGACGCCGCCCTCGGCTATGCCGACGACCCCGACGGAGTCGAGCCCAGCACCGTCGATTCCCTGGGCAGCGTGCCGCTCAGCGTCGTCACGAGCCCCGGCGGGCCCGACACGGGCGTCAAGCCGGAGATCCCGTTCGAGGAGACCGTGGTCTACGAGCTGCACGTCAAGGGCTTCACGGCGCAGCACCCCGACGTCCCCGAGGCGCTGCGCGGCACCTACCTCGGCCTCGCGCACCCCGCCGTCATCGAGCACCTCGTGCGTCTCGGCGTCACGAGCGTCGAGCTGCTGCCGGTGCAGGCATTCAGCGACGAGCCGTCGCTCGTGCGCGACGAGCGCCACAACTACTGGGGCTACTCGCCGCTCGGCTACTTCGCTCCGCACGCGGGCTACGCGAGCGAGCCGGGTCGCGAGGTCGAGGAGTTCCGCACGATGGTCGCCGCCCTGCACGCGGCCAACATCGAGGTCATCGTCGACGTCGTCTACAACCACACCTGCGAGGGCGGTCCGGACGGCCCGACGCTGAGCTTCCGCGGCTACGAGGCACCGGCCTACTATCTGCACGACGACGACGGCCACATGGCCGACATCACGGGTTGCGGCAACACGCTCGAGGCCAGCTCGCCGACCGTCATCCGCCTGGTCACCGACTCGCTGCGCTACTGGACCACCGAGCTGGGGGTCGACGGGTTCCGGTTCGACCTCGCCAGCACCATGGGACGTCCGCGCGGCGGCGCGTTCGACCGCGACTCGGCCCTGCTGACCGCCATCACGACCGATCCGGTGCTGTCGCGGTGCAAGCTCATCGCCGAGCCGTGGGACGCGACGGGCGAGGGCTACAAGGTGGGCTTCTTCGCCGCGCAGTGGGCCGAGTGGAACGGCGTCTACCGCGACACCGTTCGCGACTTCTGGCGCGGCGAGGCCGGCGGTGTCGACAACCTGGCCTACCGCCTCTCGGGATCGTCAGACCTGTACGACCACACGCTGCGCCGCCCGTGGCAGTCGATCAACTTCGTCAACGCCCACGACGGCTTCACGCTGCGCGACCTCGTGTCGTACGACGAGAAGCACAACGAGGCCAATGGCGAGGACAACCGCGACGGCACCAACGACAACCGCTCGTGGAACCACGGTGTCGAGGGCGAGACCGACGACGCCGGGGTCAACGAGCTGCGCTCGCGCCAGGCGCGCAACCTGTTCGCGACGCTGATGCTGTCGACCGGCACGCCGATGTTCGTCGCCGGTGACGAGCGGTGGCGCACGCAGGGGGGCAACAACAACGCGTACTGCCTCGACGACCCGACGTCGTGGGTCGACTGGACCGAGACCGAGGCGTCCGAGCAGATGCTGGCCTTCGCCCGGCGGGTCGTCTTCCTGCGCGCCAACAGCCCGGCCCTGCGGCAGCCCGAGTTCTTCGACGGCCGCACGACGCCGACGGGTCGGCCCGACCTGATCTGGCTGCGCCCCGACGGCCGCGAGCTCGACGAGGACGACTGGGCTGACGACGAGTGCCGCACCCTCGGCATGTGGATCGACGGGTCCAACAGCCAGTCGCGCACGCGTGAGGGCGAGCTGCTGACCGACCACTCCTGGCTCCTGTTGATGCACGCGGGTGCCGATGCCGTCGACGTGACGCTGCCGGGTGCCGAGTTCGGCACGACGTTCGAGCCCACGCTCGACACGACGAGCCCTGACGGCGCACCGCGCGCCGGCGAGCCGCTGCCCGCCGGTGCGACGGTGACGCTCGAGGGACGGTCTCTGCTGCTGCTCAAGGCACCGCGAGAGCAGTGACACAGTGTCGGGCCGGCCACGAGGGGTAAGACTCGTCACGTGACCAACAGCCCCCGACTGATTGCCGTCTCCGAGCCACGTCGCGCGGAGGCGGTCGTGCTCGTCCTGCATGGTGGCGCGAGCCGGCGGGACGACCCGCGGGTCAGCCCGACGCAGCTGTCGGTGCTGCGCATGATCCCCATCGCCCAGCGCGTCGCCAAGGCCGACCGGCGACGTCTCGCGGTCTACCGGCTGCTCAACTCCACCCGCGGGTGGGCCACGGGCCACACGCCCGTCGACGACGTCCACTGGGCGATCGACCAGCTGGCCGACGGATTCGGCTCCGGGCTGCCCGTCGGCCTGGTCGGGCACTCGCTGGGCGGTCGGGCGGCGATCCTGGCGGCCGACCGTCCCGAGGTCCGCAGCGTCGTGGCGCTCAATCCGTGGGTCTACCCGGCCGACGGCGACGTCGACCTGACCGGTCGGCGCGTCCTCGTGGTGCACGGGTCCGACGACCGCATCGCGACGCCCGACCGCTCGGCCGCCGCGGCGAGGAGGCTGTCGCGCACCGCCGACGTGTCGTTCGTCAGCGTCACGGGCGGCAAGCACGCGATGCTGCGGCGGGGACGCGAGTTCGAGCGTCTCGCGGCAGACTTCTCGGCCGCGACGCTGCTGGACGACCGCACGCCCCGCGGCGTCGTGGCCCAGGCGCTGGCCGGCGAGTCCACGATCCAGATCTGAGCCGCGCGGGTTGTTGCGTCAGGCGTGGGGCGTGACAGGGTGGGTACGGGGCCTGCTCACGAGCGCGAGCGGGTTCACGCCCAGCACCGCGTGACCACGATCGTCCGACAACAGTGAGGGAGCGTGCATGACCGGCCGTCTCGGCATCGATGACGTCACACCTGAGGTCGCAGGCGGGAGAGACCCCGCCAAGGCCGTCGCCGGCGAACACGTCCCGGTCACCGCCACGGTGTGGCGCGAGGGCCACGACGCCGTCGCCGCCACCGTCGTGTGGACGGGCCCCGACGGCTCCGAGCGCGCGACCCGCATGGTCGAGGTCGGCTCGGGGCTCGACCGATTCGCCGCGACGATCGTGCCCGACGCGGTCGGCACGTGGACGTTCCGGGTCGACGCCTGGGGAGACCCCTGGTCGACGTGGACGCACGCCGCCACGGTCAAGCACGCCGCCGGCCAGGACGCCGCCGAGCTGGCCAACGACCTCGAGATCGGCGCGCGCGTGCTCGACCTCAAGGCCGGCACCAAGGGTCTTCTGCGCGATGCTGCGGTGGCCCTGCGCGACACGTCCCTGTCGCTCGACGAACGCCTCGCCCCGGCGCTTGGTCCTGACGTGCAGCAGGCCATGCACGACGATCCCGTCCGTGAGCTCGTCACCGAGGGCGTGCCCCACACGCTGACGGTCGACCGCTCGAGGGCGGCCTTCGGCTCCTGGTACGAGCTGTTCCCGCGCTCGACCGGTGGCGTCGACAAGAAGGGACTGCCCAAGCACGGCACGTTCAAGACGACGGCCAAGGCCCTCGACCGCGTAGCGCAGATGGGCTTCGACGTCGTGTACTTCCCGCCGATCCACCCGATCGGCCGGCTCAACCGCAAGGGCAAGGACAACACGCTCACCCCGACGCCCGACGACGTCGGCTCGCCGTGGGCCATCGGCGCGGCCGAGGGCGGACACGACGCCGTCCATCCCGACCTCGGGACGATGAAGGACTTCGACGCCCTCGTGCGCCGCGCCCGCAAGCTCGACCTCGAGGTCGCGCTCGACCTCGCGCTGCAGGCCGCGCCCGATCACCCGTGGGCGTCCGAGCACCCCGAGTTCTTCACGGTGCTGCCCGACGGCACGATCGCCTACGCCGAGAACCCGCCCAAGAAGTACCAGGACATCTACCCGCTCAACTTCGACAACGACCCCGACGGCGCGTTCGCCGAGATGCTGCGCATCACCATGGTGTGGGTCGAGCGCGGCGTCCGCATCTTCCGGGTCGACAACCCGCACACCAAGCCCACGAGCTTCTGGGCGTGGCTCATCGCGACGGTCAAGCAGACCCACCCCGACGTGCTGTTCCTCGCCGAGGCGTTCACGCGTCCGGCCCGGCTCTACGGCCTCGGCCGCGCCGGCTTCACGCAGAGCTACACCTACTTCACGTGGCGCACGACCAAGGACGAGATCGTCGACTTCGGTCAGGAGATCCGCGACCGGTGGGACGAGTCGCGCGCCAACCTGTTCGTCAACACCCCCGACATCCTGCCCGAGCACCTGCAGGTCGGCGGCCCCGCGATGTTCGCGATCCGCGCTGCCCTGGCCGCGACGCTGTCGCCCACGTGGGGCGTCTACTCGGGCTTCGAGCTGTTCGAGCACGAGCCGCAGAAGCCCGGCAGCGAGGAGTACCTGCACTCCGAGAAGTTCGAGCTGCGTCCCCGCGACTGGGTCGCCGCGCTCGAGGAGGGACGCTCGCTCGAGCCGTGGATCACCCGGCTCAACGAGATCCGCCGCGCCCACCCGGCGCTGCAGCAGATGCGCACCCTGCACTTCCACGACGTCGACCACGACGCGCTCGGGGCGTACTCCAAGCAGGATCCCGCCACCGGCGACACGGTGCTCGTCATCGTCTCGCTCGACCCGCACGAGTCGCGTGAGGGCACGGTCCACCTCGACCTGCCCGCTCTCGGCCTCGACTGGGACGACCGACTCATCGCCCATGACGAGGTCACCGGCGAGACGTACGACTGGGGCGCGGCCAACTACGTCCGACTCGACCCGCTCCGCGCGGTCGCCCACATCATCACCCTCCAGGCCAGGGGCGAACAGCCCGAGAGAGAGCTGACATGACCGACGAGCAGACCATCGACACCGCTGAGGCACCCGCGCCCGACGCGGCCCTCGCGGGGCTGGAGCAGACGCCGCACACCGGAGAGGCGGTCGAGCCCGACGGCACCTTGGTGCAGCCCGAGGCCGACGACTTCGGCCACGCCGAGCAGGCACCCAGCAACCCCGACTGGTTCAAGCGCGCGGTGTTCTACGAGGTGCTCGTGCGGGCGTTCGCCGACTCCAACGGAGACGGCACCGGCGACCTGCGCGGCCTGGCCGGCAAGCTCGACTACCTGCAGTGGCTCGGCGTCGACTGCCTGTGGCTGCCGCCGTTCTACGCCTCGCCCCTGCGCGACGGCGGGTACGACATCAGCGACTTCCGGGCCGTGCTGCCCGAGTTCGGCACGGTCGACGACTTCGTCTACCTGCTCGAGGAGGCGCACAAGCGCGACATCCGCGTCATCACCGACCTCGTCCTCAACCACACGTCCGACGCCCACCCGTGGTTCCAGGCGTCGCGCAACGACCCCGACGGCCCGTACGGCGACTACTACGTGTGGAGCGACGACGACGCCAAGTACCCCGACGCGCGCATCATCTTCGTCGACACCGAGTCGTCCAACTGGACGTACGACCCCGTGCGCGGGCAGTTCTTCTGGCACCGGTTCTTCAGCCACCAGCCCGATCTCAACTTCGAGAACGCCGAGGTGCGGGAGGCGATGATCGACGTCCTGCGCTTCTGGCTCGACCTCGGCATCGACGGATTCAGGCTCGACGCCGTGCCCTACCTGTTCGAGGAGGAGGGCACCAACGGCGAGAACCTGCCGCGCACGCACGAGTACCTGCGCGAGGT
This sequence comes from Aeromicrobium fastidiosum, assembly GCF_017876595.1. Classification (NCBI taxonomy): domain Bacteria; kingdom Bacillati; phylum Actinomycetota; class Actinomycetes; order Propionibacteriales; family Nocardioidaceae; genus Aeromicrobium; species Aeromicrobium fastidiosum. The sequence goes on from NZ_JAGIOG010000001.1 coordinate 2,501,028, forward strand.
GCGCTCGACGATCGATCGCGAGTACCCCGGACGCATCCTGCTGGCCGAGGCCAACCAGTGGCCGGCCGACGTCGTGGAGTACTTCGGCAACCCCGACGTCGGCGGCGACGAGTGCCACATGGCGTTCCACTTCCCGCTCATGCCGCGCATCTTCATGGCGGTGCGCCGCGAGTCGCGGTTCCCGATCTCGGAGATCCTGCAGCAGACCCCCGAGATCCCGTCGGGCACGCAGTGGGGCATCTTCCTGCGCAACCACGACGAGCTGACCCTCGAGATGGTCTCCGATGAGGAGCGCGACTACATGTACGCGGAGTACGCCAAGGATCCGCGCATGAAGGCCAACATCGGCATCCGTCGCCGGCTCGCGCCGCTGCTCGACAACGACCGCAACCAGCTCGAGCTGTTCACCGCGATGCTGCTGAGCCTGCCCGGCTCGCCGGTCCTCTACTACGGCGACGAGATCGGTATGGGCGACAACATCTGGCTGGGCGACCGCGACGCGGTCCGTACGCCGATGCAGTGGTCGCCCGACCGCAACGCCGGTTTCTCTCGGTCCGACCCGGGTCGCGTCTACCTGCCGCCGATCATGGACCCGACCTACGGGTACGAGGCCATCAACGTCGAGGCCCAGCAGGACAACGCCGCCTCGCTGCTCAACTGGACGCGCCGCATGATCGCGATCCGCAAGCAGCACGGGGCCTTCGCGGAGGGCGAGTTCATCGACCTCGGCGGCTCCAACCCGAGCGTGCTGGCCTACCTGCGGCGTTGGGAGCGTCCGGACGGCGAGCTCGACGTCGTGCTGTGCGTCAACAACCTCTCGCGGTTCCCGCAGCCCGTCGAGCTCGAGCTGGGGACGTTCGAGGGATCCACGCCGGTCGAGCTGACCGGCAGCGTGCGGTTCCCGCGCATCGGCGAGCTGCCGTACCTGCTGACCCTGCCGGGTCACGGCTTCTACTGGTTCCAGCTCTCCGAGCTCGGCGACCAGGGCGAGCGAAGGAGCATGACATGAGCGGACCTCTCGAGCCTGTCGACTCCCTTGAGCCTGGCGAAAGGTCCCACGAGGCCACGGTCGAGGCCATCGCCGCGGCCCTGCCGCAGTGGCTGCCCTCGCAGCGATGGTTCGCGGGCAAGGACCGCGAGGTCACCGGCGTCCGGCCGCTGACCTGGTCGACGATCCTCGACGGCGACCCGCTGCTGCTGCACCTCGTCGTCGAGGTCGAGCAGGACGACCGCGCCGAGCCCTATCAGCTGCTGGTCGGCAGCCGGCGGTCCGAGGTGCCCGATGTCGCGAGCTCGGTGACGATCGTCGATGTCGACGGTGCGACGTTCTACGAGGCGTGCGGCGACGCCGACCTGACCTCCGCGCTGCTCGACTCGATGGCCGACGGCACCTTGGTCGACGGGCTGCACTTCGAGTCCGAGCCCGGTGCCGAGCTGGCCCGCGGTCTCCGCGCGCACCCCATCACGACCGAGCAGAGCAACACCTCGCTGGTCTACGGCTCGCAGTACATCCTCAAGCTGTTCCGCAAGCTCAGCCCCGGGGTCAACAAGGACCTCCTGCTTCACCGGGCCCTGCGGGAGGTCGGCTCGCAGCACATCGCCGAGCCGCTCGGCTCGATCAGCGGGACGCTGGCGGGGGAGCCCACGACGATCGGCATGCTGCAGCGCTTCATGACCGACGCCGTCGACGGCTGGGTCATGGCCACCACGAGCGTGCGCGACCTGATGGCCGATCCGTCGGTGGCACCCGAGGAGCTGGGCGGCGACTTCGCCGGTGAGGCGTCACGACTGGGTGCAGCCGTCGCCGACGTGCACGCCGACCTGCGCACGGCGCTCGGCACGGAGGACGCGGACGCCGACGAGCTCGAGCGCACGGTGCAGGTCATGCTCGACCGCCTCGACCGCGTCGCGGCGGACGTCCCCGAGCTCGCCCCCCACGTGCCGGGACTGCGCGACGCCTTCGACGCGATGCGTCACCACCCCGTCCCGGTCGAGATGCAGTACGTCCACGGTGACCTGCACCTCGGCCAGGTGCTGCGTACCCTCGGCGGCTGGTTGATCCTCGACTTCGAGGGCGAGCCCGCCGCATCCGTCGCGGAGCGGTCGAGGCTGCGGTCTGCGCTGCGCGACGTCGCCGGCATGCTGCGCTCGTTCGACTACGCGGCGCAGCAGCTGCTCGTGGGTCGTCCCGACGACCCGATCCTGACCGATGTCGCGATGAGCTGGGCACACCGCAACCGCGAGGCGTTCTGCGACGGCTACGCCGAGGTGGCGGGGTCCGACCCGCGCGACGCGGCCGTCCTGCTCCGCGCCCTCGAGCTCGACAAGGCCGTCTACGAGGTCTCCTACGAGCACGCCAACCGTCCCGACTGGCTCTCGGTGCCCCTGGCATCGATCGAGCGCATCATGACCGAAGGATCCTCATGACAGCCACCCACTGGCCCGCCAGCATCGGCGAGCTCGACCTGCACCTCATCTCCGAGGGACGCCACGAGCGCCTCTGGGACGTCCTCGGGGCCCACGTGCGGACGCTCGAGGACGCCGGCGGCGGCTCGGTCTCGGGCACTGCCTTCGCGGTGTGGGCACCCAACGCCCGCGCCGTGCAGGTCATCGGCGACTTCAACTTCTGGGGCGGCGACCAGCACGAGATGCGCCCGATCGGCTCCGGCGTGTGGGACCTGTTCGTCCCGGACGTCAGTGCCGGCACGGCCTACAAGTTCCGTGTGCAGGGTCCCGACGGGTCGTGGCGCGAGAAGGCCGACCCCATGGCGTTCGGCACCGAGGTGCCGCCCGCGACCGCGTCGGTGGTCACGGCCTCGACCCACACGTGGAGCGATGACGACTGGATCGCCCAGCGCGCGGCCGTATCACCGCTGACGTCACCCATGAGCATCTACGAGGTGCACCTCGGCTCGTGGCGCCCGGGCCTCGACTACCGCGAGCTCGCCGACGAGCTGGGCGACTACCTGACCGAGACGGGCTTCACGCACGTCGAACTGATGCCCGTCGCCGAGCACCCGTTCGGCGGGTCGTGGGGCTACCAGGTCACGTCGTACTACGCACCCACCTCCCGCTTCGGCTCGCCCGACGACTTCCGGTGGTTCGTCGACCAGCTGCACCAGCGCGGCATCGGCGTCATCGTCGACTGGGTGCCGGCGCACTTCCCGAAGGACGAGTGGGCGCTGGCCCGCTTCGACGGCACGCCGCTCTACGAGCACCCCGACCCCCGCAGGGGCGAGCAGCCCGACTGGGGCACCTACGTCTTCGACTTCGGTCGTCGCGAGGTGCGCAACTTCCTGGTCGCCAACGCCCTCTACTGGTTCGAGGAGTTCCACCTCGACGGGCTGCGCGTCGACGCCGTCGCGTCGATGCTCTACCTCGACTACTCCCGCAACGAGGGGGAGTGGCTGCCCAACCAGCACGGTGGGCGCGAGAACCTCGAGGCCGTCCAGCTGCTGCAGGAGCTCAACGCGACGGTCTACAAGCACCACCCCGACGTCATGATGATCGCCGAGGAGTCGACGGCTTGGCCGGGCGTCAGCCGTCCCACCGACGGCGGCGGACTCGGCTTCGGCTTCAAGTGGAACATGGGCTGGATGCACGACACGCTCTCGTACCTCGGCCACGACCCCATCCACCGCTCCTACCACCACGGCGAGATGACCTTCTCGATCGACTACGCGTTCAGCGAGAACTTCGTCCTGCCGCTGTCGCACGACGAGGTCGTCCACGGCAAGGGCTCCCTGTGGGGACGCATGCCCGGCGACGCCTGGAACAAGGCGGCCGGCGTGCGCGGCCTGCTGGCGTTCATGTGGGCGCACCCCGGCAAGCAGATGCTGTTCATGGGCGGCGAGTTCGGCCAGGAGAGCGAGTGGGCCGAGTCGCGGTCGCTCGACTGGGGGCAGCTCGACGACCCCCTGCACCTCGGCATCCTGCACCTCGTCACCGACCTCAACGCGTTCTACCGGTCGGCACCTGCGCTCTGGACGATCGACGACCGTCCCGAGGGGTTCCGGTGGATCGATGCGAGCGACACCGCGGGCAACGTCATCGCGTTCGTGCGCACGGGGTCGGACGGCTCGCAGGTCGCGTGTGTCGCGAGCTTCGCTGGCCAGCCGCACCACGACTATCGCATCGGCCTGCCAGCCGGCGGCACGTGGCGCGAGGTGCTCAACACCGATGCCGAGATCTACGGCGGATCGGGCGTCGGCAACCTCGGCGCGGTCGAGGCCGAGGACGTCCCGATGCACGGCTTCGAGCACTCGGCCGTCCTGCAGCTGCCCCCCAGCGGCGTCCTCTGGCTGACCCCGGCCTGACCCACGCCTGAGGGCGGTGCGCTGGCGTCCACTCGTTTCGGCGGGCGGTGCGCCAGCGTCCAAGGCTCGGGCGATCTTGGACGCTGGCGCACCGCCCCAGTCGCAGGGTGGACGCTGGCGCACCGCCTCGCGGACTGGGACGGGGTCTAGTGGTGGTGGGCGGAGAGGACGACGCGCTGCAGCACGCGCAGCGAGCCGGTGACCGACCGCTCCACGAACTCGCCGCTGTCGATCGCCTGGCGGTAGATGTGGAACGGTGCCTGGCCGCCGTCGGCGGGATCGGGGAACACGTCGTGGATGACGAGCACGCCGCCGAGGCGCACGTGCGGTGCCCAGCCGTGGAAGTCGGCCTGCGCCGCCTCCTCGGTGTGCCCGCCGTCGACGAACACCAGGTCGAGCGGCGTCTGCCACCACCGCGAGATCGCCGACGAGCGACCGACCATCGCGACAACGAAGTCCTCGAGGCCCGACAGGGCGATCGCCCGGCGGGCGAACGGCAGGGTGTCCATGAGCCCCAGCTCGGGGTCGACCAGCGACTCGTCGTGGTACTCCCAGCCCGGCTGCTGCTCCTCGGAGCCGCGGTGGTGGTCGATCGTCACGACGGTCGAGCCGGTCGCCGACGCCGCATGCGCGAGGTAGAGCGTCGACTTGCCGCAGTAGGTGCCCACCTCGAGCGCGACCCCGCCCTGCAGGTGCTCGACCGCGGCAGCGTGCAGCGCCAGGCCCTCGTCGGGCGGCATGAATCCCCGGGTCGACTCGATCAGGGCCGCGAGCTCGTGGGGCAGCGTCACAGCGGGTGTCACGGGGGGCGTCACAGGGTGCACGGGGCGTCGACCTTCCAGTCGCGGAGGAGGGGCAGACCGGTGCCGCGGAAGAGTCCGCTGCCCGGGGTGGTGCGCGACAGCGCGTCGGCGGCCAGGACGACGGTCGCTGCCGTCCACGTCGTGCGCTCGACGGGCCACCGGACGTCGTCGTCGAACACGAGCCCCGTCCAGTACGACCCGTCCAGCTCGCGCAGGTGCTGCATCGACGCCAGCAGCCTGACGGCGTCGTCGGTGCGACCCAGTGCGTCGAGCGCCAGCACGAGCTCGCACGTCTCGGCACCCGTCACCCAGTTGTTGGGCGTGACGCAGCGGCACCCGACGCCGTCGACGACGAACTCGTCCCACCGGTCGTCGATGCGGGCCTCGGCCGCCGCCCGCGGCATAGCGCCGCCCAGCACGGGGTAGTACCAGTCCATCGAGTGCGGCTTGGCGACGAACAGCTCGGGATGCTCGTCGAGCGCGTGACGCAGGCGGGATCCCGCGAGCTCCCAGTCGGGACGCTCCGTGCCGACGAGCTCGGCGAGCGCCACCCCGCACCGCAGGCTCAGGTGGATGCTGGCGTTGCCGGTGACCAGCGCGTCGTCGACCGGACCGCCGTCCCCTGACGCCCAGACCACCGCTCCGTCGGGACGTTGCATCGTCAGCGCCGCGTCGAGCCCGCGCTCGACCACGGGCCACATCTGGTCGACGAAGGAGCGGTCACCCGTGACGAGCCAGTGGTGCCACGTGCCGGTCGCGAGGTAGGCGCAGAAGTTGGAGTCGGTGTGGGAGTCGGTGACGGCCTCGTCGTCGAACCGGATGGGCCACGAGCCGTCGTCGCGCTGGGTCGAGCGGCTCCAGGCGTACGCGCGGGCCGCGTCGTCGACGAGGCCGGCAGCACTGAGCGCCATCGCGCCCTGCACGTGGTCCCACGGATCGGTGTGCCCGCCCGCGTACCAAGGGATCTCGCCCGACGGCAGCTGCACGGCGGCGATCGACCCGGCCGTCAGGGCGACCTGCGCGCGGCTCAGCACGCCCGGCACGTGGGGGAGCGCCATTCAGAAGGGCTTGGAGAAGTAGAGCGCGACGCTCTTGCCGATGACCGGGTCGAGCGCACGCTCGGCGAGCCGGGTCGTGCGCGGCGCCTTCATCATGTCCCACACCAGCAGGCGGTGATAGCCACGGACGAGCGGGTGCTGGTCGCGCTCGACGCCGACGGCGCACTTGAGCCACCAGTAGGGGGAGTGCAGCGCGTGGGCGTGGTGCCGGTGCGTCGTCACGAGACCGTGGCTCTCGACCTTGGCCTGCAGCTCGTCGGCCTTGAAGATGCGGATGTGGCCGCCCTCGTTGGCGTGGTACTCGTCCGACAGGGCCCAGCAGATGCGCTCGGGCAGCCACCGCGGGACCGTGATCGCCAGGATGCCGCCCGGGGCGGTGATGCGGACGAGCTCGGCGACGGCCTGGTCGATCTCCGGCACGTGCTCGAGGATCTCCGAGGCCAGGACGACGTCGAACGACCCGTCGTCGTACGGCATGTCGAGGATCGTGCCGACCTTGACCTGTGCGCTGCCGCCAGGGGGCACCTCGCCGACCTCGTCCATCGCGCCGAACATGTCGTCGACGGCCTTGAGCTCGACCTCGTCCATGTCGAACGCGGTCACGTCGGCGCCCCGGCGCAGCGCTTCGTACGAGTGGCGGCCCGCGCCGGCACCCACGTCGATGAAGCGGGTGCGGCGGCCGACCCTCAGGCGGTCGAAGTCAACGGTCAGCATGCTGGGTCCTCACGGTCAGGCAGATCGGGCGGGCAGGTCGGTCGGTGCATATCGGTCAGGGCAGGTCGGTGGGATCAGGGGCGGCGGGTGCGTCGACGCGCGGCGTCGACGGCCTCGGAGTACGCCGCGACGGTGGCCTCGGCCACCGCCGTCCAGCTGTAACGCTCCAGGGCACGCCGACGTCCGGCAGCACCCAGGCGCGCACGGTCGGTCGGCGACTCGACGAGCCCGCGGATCGCGCTCGCGAGCGCCTCGGCGTCGCCCGGCTCGACCAGCACGGCGCACTCGCTGATCCCGGCGTCATCGGTGCCCACGACCTCGGGCAGGGCACCGGCATGGGTCGCCACCACAGGGGTGCCGCACGACATCGCCTCGACGGTCGGCAGCGAGAAGCCCTCGTAGAGCGAGGGGACGCACATGATCTCGGCGCTGGCCAGCAAGGTGGCCAGCGCCTCGTCGGAGATGCCGGTCACGACGTGCACGGCGTCGGCGATGCCCAGCTCGGCGATGCGTCGCTCGGTCGCGCCGCCCGGCTCGAGGCTGGAGACGAGCTCGAGGTGCACGTCGTGCTCGGTACGCACCTTGGCCAGGGCCTCGAGCAGGTGGACGACGCCCTTGAGCGGCTTGTCGGCGCTGGCGATCGCGACGATCCGTCCCGGCACCCGGTCGCCGGCGGGGGCGAACAGCTCGGTGTCGACGCCGAGGGGCACGACGCGCATCTGGTCGGGGTCTAGGTCGAAGTCGGCGACGGAGTCGGCCGCCGAGGCCCCCGCCACGGCCAGGACGATCGGGATGCGGCGGGCGACGCGTGCCTGCATCGGCACGAATCCGTACCACCGCGACACCGACAGCTTGCGTCGCCACGAGGTCGCCGCGGTGAGCTCGACCCGACGGTCGCGGCTGATGGGATGGTGCACCGTGGCTGCCAGCGGCGTGCCCCGGCGCATGATCGCGAGGAGTCCGTAGCCCAGGCTCTGGTTGTCGTGCACGACGTCGAAGTCGGCGGCACGGTCCTTGAGGATCGCGGAGGCGCGCAGGCTGAACGTGAGCGGCTCGGCGAAGCAGCCCGTCAAGGTGAGCGCGTACTCGAGCACGTCGGTCGCGCTGCCGAACTCGCGGAGCCGCGGGGTGCGGAACGGATCGGGCTCACGGAAGAAGTCCATGCTCGGGACCTTCGTGAGCCGCACGCGGGGGTCGAGGTCGTCCGGGTAGGGCTGGCCCGAGAACACCTCGACCTCGTGCCCCAGCTGGGCCAGGCCGCGGCTGAGGTGGCGGACATAGACGCCCTGGCCGCCGCAGTGCTCCTTGGTCCGGTACGACAGCAGTGCTATGCGCACGCACACTCCTCGGTTACTGATCGGTAGAGGGACCATCATGCCGGGTGACGCCTCTGTCCGGTGCGGCGGCCGGTGTCGATGCCGTGGGCTGATCATTCGGAACCTCGGCCGTCCTCGCTCGTTGAGGAGTCGGTCCCGTCCCGACCGATGGAAGTGCCTGTCGCTACGGGCCGTCCGCCCGCGAGAAGTCGCGTGACAGGGGTGACGGATGGGGCATACTGATCCACGACGTGCCACCAGGGGTAGATGAAAGGGAGTCATGACCGACTCACAGTCCAACCAGCCGGTCGACCGTCGGCGGGCAGATCCCTTGCAGGTCGCCGCTGACATGATCGATCAGGAACAGGGAGACACCTTGCCCTCGCCCGCCGCCGCGTCCGCGCCCGAAGAGGGCCAGACCCGCCACGACGTGCCGTCGCGCGGCGACGACTCCGCCGGCTCCGACGACAACAGCCCCCGCGCGCGTCGCGCTGCTGCCCGTGCCGCCCGCCAGGCCGCCGCCGACAAGCGCCGTGCCGAGCGCGCCGCCGCCAAGAACTTCGCCGCCTCGCGCCGCCAGTCCACCCCGGCAACCGAGTCGTCCGACGACGGACGTCAGTCCGCCGCCGAGGCACCAGTCGAGCAGACGCTCGCCCAGAAGCTCGACGCCGCTCGCGAGGCGGTCTCGACCCCGCCCGACCGCGCACCCGAGCCCGCCCGCGAAGAGCCGGCCACCGTGACGCAGACCTTCCCGGCGGTGACGCCCGAGCCCGCCTCCGACACATCGGCCTATGAGCGCCCGCGCACCGAGCCGGCAACCTCTGCCGCGGCAACCTCTGCCCCGACGGACTCGCCCTTCGGACGGTTCGGCAGTGCGCCGACCGCCGCGGAGTTCTCGTCGGACGCCCCGGCACCGGCCGAGGAGCCGGAGCCCACGCCTGAGGTCCGCCCCGAGCCGGTCGCAGTGACGCCGGAGCCCGTCGTCGTCGAGGAGCCGGTCGTCGAGACGATCGTCAACACCGACCCCGAGCCCGAGCCGGAGCCGACCCCCGAGCCGGAGCCGACCCCCGAGCCGGAGCCGACCCCCGAGCCGGAACCGACGCCAGAGCCCACGCCCGAGCCCGAGCCGGAGCCGACGCCAGAGCCCACGCCCGAGCCGGAGCCCGCGCCGATCCCCGTGTCGTTCGGCGAGCCGGTCGAGGAGTCGCGGCCCGAGCCGCAGCCCGTCGCCGTGGCCACGTCGGAGCCCGCACCCATCACGTTCGCCGAGAAGCTCGCCGCCGCCAGCGCGGCAGCCCAGCAGCGCGTCGCCGCCGCCCGGGCGGAGGCAGCACGCCTCATGGAGGAGGCCGCCCGCGAGCGGGCCGAGGTCTCGGCCCGCCTGACGGCAGACGAGGCCGCGCAGCGCGAGGTCACCACCGCCAAGCTCAAGGCCGCCGAGCAGGCCGCCGCCGAGCGCGTCAGCGCAGCCCAGCGGGAGGCCGACCGGGTCTCGGCCGAGATCGCGCGTGAGCGCGAGGCCGCTGCCGCCAAGATCGCCGAGTTGCAGCGCGAGGCCGATGCCCGTGTGGCCGCGGCCAAGGCGAAGGCCGAGGACGAGGCACAGCGTCGTATCGAGCAGGCCGAGTCGCAGGCACGCCAGCTGGCCGAGCAGGCCGAGGCCGACGCCAAGATCACCGCCGAGCGCCGCCTGGCCGAGTCCGAGAAGGCAGCCGAAGAGGCCGCGCAGCGTCGTCTCGAGCTCGCCGAGCAGGACGCCCAGCGCCGGATCGAGGAGGCACGCGCCGAGGCCGACAAGGTCGCCGCGCAGGCCGCCGCCGACCGCGATGCGGCCACCGCACGGCTGGCGCGTGAGCGTGAGGAGGCCGACGCCCGTCTGGCCGAGGTCAGGCAGCAGGCCGAGCGCACGATCCGCGAGGCCGAGGAGACTGCCGCCAGCCACGTCGCCGCCGCCAAGGCAGAGGCCGAGAAGTACGCGCAGGAGACCGCTGCGGAGCGCGTCGCCATCGCCGTGCGGGTGTCCGATGCCGAGCGGGCCGCCGAGGAGAAGCTCGTCGCGGCCAAGGTGCAGGCCGACCGGCTTGCCGCCGAGGCTGCGCAGCGCCACGAGGAGGCTGCCGCCGAGCTCGCCCGCGAGCGCGACGACGCCAAGGCGCTGGTCGACCGCGCCAACGAGGAGGCCGCCAAGCTGGCGCGCGAGGCTGAGGCCGAGCGCGCCGAGGCCGCGGCCAAGCTCGCCGATGCCGAGCGCTACGCCGCCGAGAAGATCCGTGCCGCCGAGGCTGAGGCCGAGCGGGTCGCTGCTGACGCCGCCGAGTCCAACCGGATCGCTGCCGCTGCGCGTGACGAGGCCGAGCGCAAGCTCGCGACCGACGTCGAGGCCGCCCGCCTCGACGCCGAGCGCAAGATCGCCGAGGCCGAGCGCGATGCCGCTGCCCGCATCGCTGCCGCGCAGGAAGAGGCGCGACGAGTCGCCGAGAAGGCCGAGCAGGATGCCCGCGAGCGGGTCGCTGCCGCCCAGGCCGAGGCCGAGCGCGTCACGATGCAGTCCAAGCGCGATGCCCAGGACCGGCTCAGCCAGGCCGTCGCCGCGGCACGGTCGGCTGCCGAGGAGAAGCTGCAGGAGGCCGAGCGCACCGCACTCGAGTGGGTCGCCGCGGCCGAGGCCGAGGCCGAGCGGGTCGCCCAGGAGCACATCGTCATGGCCAACCACTCGTCGGTCGCGACGCCCCTGTCAGCCCCAGCTCCCCTCGTCGACGAGTACGTCGACGAAGCACCTGAGCCAGACACCGCACCGTCGCCAGCTGCCGACCAGACGCCCGAAGAGGTGAGTGACGAGTCCGGGGCCCTCGCCCCCAAGATCAAAAAAAGGGTCGTCCGACGCAGGTGAGCGACGTGCAGCACCCGTAGCGCCGACCACGCAGACGGTCGAGGTTTCGCCGATCACGATTCCGGTGGCCCTCGAGGCGTCGGCGGCTGAGCCGGGCCGCGAGGTGTCCGACGCGCCGGCCGACCGGCGTGCCGGCCGGTCGTCCCGGCGTGAGGCGAAGCTCGCGGTGCGACGACAGCGCGCCACGGCCAAGCAGGCTGCGGCTGACGCGCGCGCCAGGGCACGTGCTCTGGCTGCGGCGACGAAGGCCGCGGAGCGGGTCGACTCCGCCAGGGCGGACGAGATCGCCCCGGAGGTGCGCGAATCCGCTGAGCCTGACGGTGCGTCCGCGCTCGCCGACGGGACCGCCGCGCCTGCCGAAGAACACGACGAGCCGCCCGTTGCCGACTTCACTGGAGGACCTGCCGTGCAGCCCGACGAACACCCGTCCACCGATGACACCCAGATCCGGCCCGGAGAACAGATGGTGGTCGAGCAGCCCCTCCACGAGGAGCAGGCCGAGGACGTCGTGGCCGACGAGGAGCCCCGACGCGAGGCAGAGGCACCCCGACACACAGAGCTCGAGGCTCCTCTGGCGCATGCTCTGGCCCGCGCCGCGCAGTTCGAGCGCGAGAACGAGGCCGCGCGACAGGCAGCAGCCGAGGAGGCCGAGCTGCAGGCGCGGGCCGAGGCCGACAAGCCGCCCCGTGAGGGGCGCTCCGAGGCCAAGGCGCTGCGACGGAGCGCCAAGGAGTCGAAGCGTGCCGCCACGCCCCCGCGGCGGACCGCCAAGACATCCCAGCGTCCCGCCAAGGACGACCACATCGTCGAGCCGCCGCGCGAGCCGAAGGTGCCACTGCGCGAGCGACTGGTCAAGCGGCGCACGGACGGAAAGGGCTCGCCCACGGCAGCGGCTCCGGCCACGCCGCGGGGGAGTCGGGTCGTGTCGGCGGTCGCCGGGCTGATCGGCGCGCTCGGGCTGATCTGCTCGGTCGTGCTGGCCTTCGGTGCCCTGCTGGTGGCGCTCGACGAGACCGGTAGCGGGGTCTACGACACCGTCTCGTCCGTGTGCGACGCCCTGGTGGGCCCCGCACGCGACATCGTGTCCTTCTCGGGCAGCAACGCCGCGATGAAGGAGGCGCTCGTGGCCTGGGGTGCCGGCGCGATCGTCTACCTGGTGGTCGGCATCGCGGCCCAGACGGTCCTGCGGTCCAGGATCGACGACTGACCGACGCCGACCGACCGACCGCGGGCGGAGGCGGAGGCGGACGACCCGGGGCCGGGGGAGTCGTGCGCCACGTGCGATGTCGCGTCATGAAGTGCGGGCCAGCGGGTCTGTACAGGTGTCACCGCCCGTGTCACCACAGATCGGACCCCGCATGCTCCTGGCCATCGCACTCGTCGTCGTCGCGGCCTTCGTCGCCTCCGTCGTCTCGGCGGTGCTCATCAGCACGCGCCGCGCCGCATCGCTGGTCGACGGCTCGATGCTCGAGCTCGTGCTGGAGGTCAAGCCGCGTACCGCTGGCTCGAACCGATCACGGATGTGATCTACCGCATGCCGCCCATTTGTCGCCCTCATTACTACGCTTGGGTAACATTCAGGTGAAGTAGGGTCACCTCACCGAGCCGCTCGGCACGGGTTGTCAGACCCCCAACAGTCACTGACTGACGCGGCGACCGCCTGGTCGTCGTGCCCCAGATTCACAGGAGGGTCCTCGTGACCAAGATCGTTGTTGCTGTGAAGTACGTCCCGGACGCTACGGCTGACCGGACGTTCAGCGCCGATAACACCGTCGATCGTGTTGGTGTGGACGGTCTGCTGTCCGAGCTCGACGAGTACGCGGTCGAGCAGGCGCTGCAGACGATCGAGGCCGGTGACGGCGAGGTCGTCGTGCTGACGGTCGGGCCGGAGCAGGCGGCCGACGCGGTGCGCAAGGCGCTGCAGATGGGTGCCGATTCGGGCATCCACGTGCAGGATGACGCGATCCACGGTTCCGATGCGTTCGCGACGTCGGAGATCCTGGCCAAGGCGATCGAGAAGGTCGGCGACTTCGACCTGCTGTTCTTCGGCATGGCCTCGACCGACGCTGGCCTGGGTGTCGTCCCGACGCTCGTGGCCGAGCGCCTCGGCCTTCCGGCCGTCACGTTCGCCTCGGAGATCACGGTCGACGGCGACACGGTCAAGATCCGCCGCGACGGCGACGTCGCGACGCAGGAGATCGAGGGCACGGGCAAGCTCGTGGTCTCGGTGACCGACCAGACCGGCGAGGCCCGCTACCCGTCCTTCAAGGGCATCATGGCCGCCAAGAAGAAGCCTGTCGAGGAGTGGTCGCTGGCCGACCTGGGTCTGGATGCGAGCAGCGTGGGTCTGGACAACGCCTGGACCAAGGTCGAGTCGTTCGAGCCCCGTCCGCCGCGCACGGCCGGTGAGATCGTCACCGACGAGGGAGACGGCGGCGTCAAGCTCGTCGAGTTCCTCGCGTCCAAGAAGTTCGTCTGAGAAGGCCGAAGGAATCTGACATGACTGAAGTTCTCGTTCTCATCGACGCTCCCGACGGCAAGGTCACCAAGCCCTCGCTCGAGCTGCTCACGATCGCCCGCCGCATCGGCGAGCCCTCCGCGGTCGTCTTCGGCTCCGCCGACAACGGCGTCCTCGCCGAGTACGGCGCCGAGAAGATCTACACCTATGACGACGCCGTCTACGACGAGTACCTCGTCGGTCCCAAGGCCGAGGCGCTCAGCCAGCTCGTGGCCGAGGTCAGCCCCGCCGCGGTGCTCACCGGGTCGTCCACGGAGGCCAAGGAGATCAGCGCCCGCGTGGCGCTCAAGACCGAGTCGGGCTGGATCGGCGACGCGGTCGACGTCCAGGCTGATGGTGGCACGGTCACCACGACGCAGTCGGTCTTCGCCGGCAACTTCACGGTGCGGTCGCAGGTCACCAAGGGTGCGCCGGTCATCTCGGTCAAGCCCAACTCGGTGGCTCCCGAGGCCGTCAGTGGTGCCGGTGCGGTGGAGGCCAAGACGGCCGACATCACGGATGCTGCCAAGGGTGCGAAGATCACGGCGTCCAAGGAGAAGGCCGCCTCGGGTCGCCCCGAGCTGACCGAGGCCGCGATCGTGGTCTCCGGTGGGCGTGGCACCGGTGGCGACTTCACCGAGGTCGAGGCGTTCGCCGACAGCCTCGGTGCCGCCGTGGGAGCGAGCCGTGCTGCGGTCGACTCCGGCTGGTACCCGCACAGCTTCCAGGTCGGCCAGACCGGCAAGACGGTCTCGCCGCAGCTGTACGTCGCCAACGGCATCTCTGGTGCGATCCAGCACCGGGCCGGCATGCAGACGTCCAAGACGATCATCGCGGTCAACAAGGACGACGAGGCCCCGATCTTCGAGCTCGTCGACTTCGGCGTCGTGGGCGACCTCAAGGCCGTCCTGCCCGCCGCGACCGACGAGGTCAAGAAGCGCAAGGGCTGATCCCAGCCCCTCACGACGGCCGGTCCGCACCCTCGGGTGTGGGCCGGCCGTCGTCTTGCCATCTGAGACAGGCCATCACCGATCTGACCAGGTCGGATGACCCCGCGGAACTATTGACTTTTTTGGTGTCACTTTGATTAAGCAGGCCGCGAGTGCTGTCCCGTGCAGGGTCCTCGGTGATAGTCATAGGAGGCGCGCGTCAGCGTGCACCTGATCTAACACAGGAGGAATCCATGCGACTCACCCGGCGAACACGCCTTGCGGGAGTGGCCCTGATCGCCGCCGCCAGCCTCACCCTGGCTGCGTGTGGCGGCGGCAGCGGCGGCGGCAGCGGCGGCGGCAGTGGTGACGGCGTCATCACGGTCTACGGCACCAACCCCCAGAACCCGCTGATCCCGACCGCGACCAACGAGGTCGGCGGTGGTGACCCGATCCAGAACCTGTTCTCCGGTCTGACCGCATACAACTCCGACGGATCCATCGTCAACGACGTGGCCGAGTCGATCGAGCCCAACGACGACAGCACGCTGTGGACGGTCAAGATTAAGGCCGATCAGAAGTTCACCGACGGTTCGGCCGTCACGGCCAACTCCTTCGTCAAGGCGTGGAACTACGGCGCCAACCCGGCGAACAAGCAGCTCAACAACTACTTCTTCTACCCGATCGCGGGCACGGACGACGTCGGCAACACGGAGAAGGGGGCGGATACCGTCTCGGGCCTGAAGGTCGTCGACGACTCCACGTTCACGATCCAGCTCAAGGAGCCGGAGTCCGACTTCCCGCTGCGCCTCGGCTACTCGGCCTACTTCCCGGTTCCCGACGCCGCCTACGACGCGAGCGGCAAGATCACCAAGGCCTACGGCAACAAGCCGATCGGCAACGGCCC
This sequence comes from Aeromicrobium fastidiosum, assembly GCF_017876595.1. Classification (NCBI taxonomy): domain Bacteria; kingdom Bacillati; phylum Actinomycetota; class Actinomycetes; order Propionibacteriales; family Nocardioidaceae; genus Aeromicrobium; species Aeromicrobium fastidiosum. The sequence continues at coordinate 2,516,458 of NZ_JAGIOG010000001.1, forward strand.
CTACATGCTGACCGACAGTGGCTGGGAGAAGAACAAGCAGATCTCCCTCAAGCCCAACCCCGACTACACCGGCCCGCACAAGCCGAAGAACAAGGGCCTGGTCTTCAAGTTCTTCAACTCGGTCGACTCGGCGTACACCGCCGTCCAGTCGGGAACCCTCGACGTCCTCGACCAGGTGCCGCCGAGCGCTCTCACGACCTTCGAGAAGGACCCGGCCGTCAAGGCCTACAACCAGCCCGGCTCGAGCTTCTCGTCGTTCACGATCCCCGAGCGCCTCGAGCACTTCGGCAATGACGAAGAGGGCAAGCTGCGTCGCGCGGCGATCTCCGAGGCGATCAACCGTCCCGAGATCACCGAGAAGGTCTTCAACAACGCCCGTACGCCCGCCACCGACTTCACCTCCCCGGTGCTCGACGGCTGGACCAAGGACGTGCCCGGCAACGAGGTGCTGACGTTCAACGCCGACGACGCCAAGGCCAAGTGGGCCGAGGCCGACAAGATCAAGCCCTGGAGCGGCACGTTCGAGCTGGCGTACAACAACGACGGCGCGGGCAACAAGGAGTTCTCCGAGGCCATGACCAACCAGATCAAGAACGTGCTGGGCATCGATGCGGCCCCCAAGGCCTACCCGACGTTCGACGAGCTGCGCACGGTCGTCACCGACCGCAGCATCAAGACCGCGTTCCGCACCGGTTGGCAGGCCGACTACCCGTCGATGCTCAACTACCTGGCACCGATCTACGCCAAGGGCGCCGGCTCCAACGACGGCGACTACGACAACCCGGAGTTCGACAAGCTCATCCAGCAGGCCGCGGCCGCCACGGGTGACGATCGCTACAAGCTCATCACCGAGGCCCAGACGGTCTTGCTGACTGATCTCCCGGCGATCCCGCTGTGGTACCAGAACGCGACTGCGGTCACGAACAAGGACCTGAAGGGGTACGTGTTCAACTGGCAGCAGAAGCCTGACTACTACGCACTGACGAAGTAGCTTCTCAGGCCCCGCCGCTCGCGGGGGCAGCCCTTCACGGGGCTGCCCCCGTGCGCTGTGTGGTCCCAAGGTGCACCATTGCCCTTGGGTCAGCGGCAATGCTCCAGTCCCATCTCTTCGACATCTCAGGAGGCTCCTGTGTGGTGGTACGTCGTCAAGCGGCTGCTCCAGGCCATCCCAGTCTTTCTCGGGGCCACGCTGATCATCTTCATCCTGACGAAGCTGCGTCCGGGTGACCCCATCCTCGGCCTCACCGGCAACAAGCCCGTCTCGCCCGAAGTCCGGCAGGCTCTGCGTGACCAGTTCCACCTCGATGACTTCATCGGTCTTCAGTGGCTGTACTTCATCAAGGACGTCGTGACGTTCAACCCCAACTTCGTGGGGCTCGACGGCCAGCCGATCTTCGACAAGATCAGCAATGCGCTTCCCGTCACAGCGACGCTCGCTGTCATGGCACTGGCGATGGACGCGGTCATCGGCATCGTGGTCGGCACCATCGCCGGTCTGCGACGCAACGGCTGGTTCGACTCCGTCACGCTGGTTCTCTCGCTGATCCTGCTGTCGGTCCCGATCTTCGTCGTCGGATTCGTGCTGCAGTTCCTGCTGGGAGTGAAGTTCACGGTGTTCCCGGCCACGGTCCCGGTCGACTGGTCCATCGGTGACCTCGTGCTGCCGGCGTTCGTGCTGGCGATCGCCAACATCGCGACGACGACCCGTCTCACCCGCACCTCGGTGGCCAACAACCTCACGGCCGACCACGTGCGCACGGCCAGGGCCAAGGGCCTCAGTGGAGGGCTCGTGGTCCGCAACCACGTGCTGCGCAACTCCCTGGTGCCCGTCGTGACGTACATCGGCATCAACCTCGGCTCGCTGATGGCCGGTGCCATCATCACCGAGGGCATCTTCAACGTCCAGGGCATCGGCAACCTCGCCTTCGGCGCGGTCAGTCGCGGCGACACCCCGTTGACCGTCTCCGTCGTCGCGGTCATGGTCATGCTCTACGTGATGATGAGCCTGGTCGTCGACCTCCTGTACGCCGTTCTCGACCCGAGGATCCGCTATGCATGACACATATCCCGGCCAGGAGCGGTTCGTGGCCCCGCTCGACGAGACCCCGCTGCGTGCCATCGACGCCGTCGACGTCGACGCGGTGCCCGAGAGCCAGTGGCGCGAGGCGTGGAAGCGTCTGCGCAAGTCGCCGCTGTTCTGGCTGTCTGCCCTGATCATCCTGGTGCTCGCCGTCATGGTCGCCTTCCCGGGGCTGTTCACGAGCGCCGATCCCAACCAGGCCTCGCTCGACAAGCAGTTCGCGCCGGCCAGCGAGGGGCACCCCTTCGGTTACAACTTCCAGGGTGCCGACATCTGGGCCCGCACGGTCTACGGTGCACGGGCCTCGGTCGCGGTCGGCGTGATCGCGACTGTCGTCACGGTCATCCTGGGCATCGTGACCGGCGCGATCGCCGGCTTCTTCGGTGGCATCACCGACACCGTGATGTCGCGTCTGAGTGACATCTTCTTCTCGATCCCAGTGTTGCTGGGCGGCATCGTGATCATCTCGGTGATCAACAACCTGTACCCCAACCGTGGGTTCTGGGGGTCGGTGCTGGCCGTCGTGCTGGCACTCGCGGTCTTCGCATGGCCGCAGATCACGCGGCAGATGCGTGGCGCGGTGCTGGAGGTCAAGAATCTCGAGTTCGTCGACGCGGCCACCGCCATCGGGGCGTCGAAGGTCACCAATCTGCGTCGCCACATCGTCCCCAACGCCCTGTCCCCGGTCATCGTGTCCGCCACGATCATGCTCGGCGTGTTCATCGTCTCGGAGTCGGCGCTGTCGTTCCTCGGCATCGGCCTGCCGCAGAGCATCGTGTCGTGGGGCAACGACCTGTCCGACGCTCAGACTCTCGTCCGTTCAGGTCAGCACCTGGTCGTCATGTGGGTGCCCGCGACGGCGCTGGCCATCACCGTGCTCGGATTCGTCCTGCTGGGCGAGGCCGTGCGCGAAGCACTCGACCCGAAGGCGAGGAAGTCATGACCACGCAGCCGCTGGGCTCAGCGCCCCTTCTCGAGATCAAGGACCTGCGGGTCGGGTTCAGGGTCGACAAGAAGAAGGTCCTCACCGCGGTCGACGGTGCCAACCTGAGCATCTATCCCGGCCAGACCATCGCGATCGTCGGCGAGTCCGGCTCGGGCAAGTCGACCCTGGCTCACGCCGTCATCGACCTGCTGCCCGGCTCGGGGCACATCATGTCGGGCCAGATCCTGTTCGAGGGTCATGACATCTCCCACGCCGATCGCAAGGCGATGATGGCACTGCGCGGATCGTCGATCGGTCTGGTGCCGCAGGATCCCATGTCCAATCTCAACCCGCTCTGGAAGGTGGGTCGCCAGATCAAGGAGTCGCTGGTCGCCAACGACATCGCGACGGGCGATGCTGCCGACAAGCGGGTCGTCGAGCTGTTGGAGGAGGCCGGGCTTCCCGATGCCGAGCGACGGGCGAGGCAGTATCCGCACGAGTTCTCCGGAGGCATGCGTCAGTGCGCCCTGATCGCCATGGGGCTGGCCGCACGGCCCAAGCTGCTCATCGCGGACGAGCCGACGTCGGCGCTGGACGTCACGGTGCAGAAGCAGATCCTCGACCACCTCGACACCTTGACCGACACGCTCGGCGTCGCGGTCATGCTGATCACGCACGACCTGGGGTTGGCTGCCGAGCGAGCCGATCACCTGGTGGTCATGTACCGCGGCAAGATCGTGGAGTCCGGCCCGGCCCGCGAGATCCTGCAGGATCCCCAGCATCCCTACACCAAGCGCCTCGTGTCGCATGCGCCCTCGTTGGCCTCGCAGAGGTTGTCATCGGTTAGCGCTCGGGCCGAGGTGCGCGAGCAGGCGGTCCAGACGGCTGCCGAGATCGCGGCCGAGGTGGCCGTGAGCGAGACGGCCCTGGGGGAGGGGCGCGACGACATCCTGGTCGCCGAGAACCTCACCAAGGTGTTCACGCTCCGGGGTGCCAAGCCGTGGGACAAGATCGATTTCGCAGCCGTCGAGGACGTCTCGTTCCGCCTGCGTCGCGGCACCACCACGGCCATCGTGGGGGAGTCGGGCTCCGGCAAGTCCACGGTGGCTCGCATGGTGCTGGACCTGTTGCCCCCCACGTCCGGCAACGTGATCTTCGACGGCAAGAACGTGCGCGAGCTCAAGGGGCGGGCCGAGCACCTGAGGCTTCGTCGTCAGATGCAGCCGGTCTTCCAGAACCCGTACGCCTCGCTGGATCCGTTGTACTCCATCTACCAGTCGATCGAGGAGCCGCTGCGCACGCATGGCATCGGCACCAAGAAGGAGCGCGAGGCCAAGGTCCGCGACCTGCTCGACAAGGTCTCGCTGCCGACGACCGTCATGTCGCGCTATCCGGGTGAGCTCTCGGGCGGTCAGCGTCAGCGCGTGGCGATCGCCCGGGCCCTGGCCCTCGACCCTGAGGTCGTGATCTGCGACGAGGCCGTTTCGGCGCTCGACGTCCTGGTGCAGGCGCAGATCCTCGAGCTGCTCAACGACCTGCAGGCCGAGCTCGGGCTCAGCTATCTGTTCATCACCCACGACCTCGCGGTCGTGCGGCAGATCGCCGACGACGTCCTGGTCATGCAGAACGGCAAGGTCGTCGAGGCCGCGCCGGTCTCGCAGGTGTTCGACAACCCGGCCGAGGAGTACACGCGTCGTCTGCTCGACGCGATCCCCGGAGGCTCGATCCGCCTCGGCGCCTGACCGCTCCGGATTCCGCGAGGCATCCCGCGAGTGGTGCAGTCTGGTCTTCTTGAGACGGCGTGTCTGACCAGATTGCGCCACTCGCGCACCGGAATGCGCCACTCGCGGGCCCGGTGACGAGGGGCTGTCCGCCCCCTGGGACGAGGCCGCCACGAGATTGACTCGTTCGAACAGATGTTCGATCATGGACGGGTGAACGTCGCCGCCCCCACCCTCAGCGAGCTGCGGGCGAGGGTCGACCAGATGCAGGGTCGGCCCGCCGCCCAGCCGGTCGCCACGCACCCTGCCTTCGCAGGCCTGCTGCAGCTGCAGGCGGGGTCGACCTACTCGGTCGACTCAATGAGCCTGGCGGTCGCGCTCATGGCCGGTCCGTCGGCCGACGGGGCGTGGTGCGGGGTCGTGGGCACTGCCGAGCTGGGGCTCGAGGCCGCTGCCGCCGCGGGCGTCGAGCTGCGTCGCACGATCCTGGTGCCCGATCCGGGCGAGGCGTGGCTCGAGGTCACCGCGGCGCTGATCGACGTCCTGGGGGTCGTGGTCTTGCGAGCCCCGGCCCACGTGGCAGCCAAGGACGTCAGCCGCATCGCCGCCCGGCTGCGGCAGCGCGGAGGCATCCTGATCGCCCACGGCGACTGGCCCCGCAGCGAGGCCCGGCTCTCGATGTGCGACGTCGAGTGGGTCGGCGTTGGCAGGGGCCACGGCCACCTGCAGGCACGACGCGCCACGGTCGAGGTGCGTCGTGGGGGAGCCGCCCCGGCCCGCCGCCGGCAGCTGTGGATGCCCGACGCCGACCAGGCCATCCGGCAGGTCGAGGACGTCGCCGCGTCCACATCGTCCGACGCCCCGACGCACCTGCGGAGCGTGTCGTAGTGAGCCGCACGATGGTGCTGTGGGCACCCGACTGGCCGATCGTCGCGGTCGGCGGCCCGGCCTCCGTCCCGGCCGCGGTGCTCGACAAGGGGTCGGTGCTGGCCTGCTCGCAGGCGGCCCGCGCCGAGGGCGTCCGCCGGGGCATGCGGCGGCGTGACGCCCAGTCGCGGTGCCCCGAGCTGGTGCTGCACGAGCACCACCCCGACGTCGACGCCCGGGCCTTCGAGGCGGTGCTCACCGCGATCGAGCAGCTCAGCCCCGGGGTCGCCCCGCTGCGTCCGGGCCTGTGCGCGCTCGAGGTGCCGGCCAGGTTCTACGGCGGCGAGGCCGAGGCGGCAGCGGTCATCGCCGAGCGGCTCGTCGAGCTGGGGGTGTGGGACGTGCGCGCCGGCATCGCCGACGGCCTGTTCGCCGCCGAGCAGGCCGCCCGCCGGGCCCTCGCGCAGGACAGCATCGTGGTGCCCGAGCGGGGGTCAGGGCAGTTCCTGCGCGACCTGCCCATCGAGGCGCTCGACGATGCGTCGCTGGTCGGCCTGCTGCGGCGCATGGGGCTGCTGACCCTGGGAGACTTCGCCTCGCTGCCACCGGCCGACGTCCACACCCGGTTCGGCACGCACGGGGCGCTGCTGCACCGCCTGGCGCGCGGGCTCGATCCGCAGCTCATCAGCCGTCGGCAGGTGCCGCCGGAGTTCGACGCCACGCTGCTGCTCGAGCCGCCTCTCGACAACGTCGAGCCGATCGCGTTCAGCCTGCGCACGACGGCGGAGGCCTTCGTCGCCGATCTGGCCGATCACGGCCTGGTCTGCACGACGGTGCTGATCGAGGTCGACGCCGACGGCTCGCTCGCCACCTCGAGACGGTGGATGCACCCGCGCTGGTTCGGGCCCACCGACCTGGTCGACCGGGTCCGCTGGCAGCTGGGTGTCGACGGTGCCATCCGCGCGCCCGTCGACGCCGTGCGGCTGATCCCCGAGGTCACCGAGCCGCTGGGCGATCACGCCGACAGCCTCTTCGGCGGTGGCCCCGACGAGCGCGTCGAGCGGGGGGTCGCGCGGGTGCAGAGCATCGTCGGTCACGAGGCGGTCGTCTCGGTGACGGTGCAGGGAGGACGCGGACCGGGGGAGCGACGGCTGCTCACGCCGTGGGGCGAGCGGCCCGTGCCTGCTCGGTCGGCCCGGCAGCCCTGGCCCGGCAGCCTGCCGGCCCCGGCACCGGCACCTGCGACGGTCTACAGCGAGCCACAGCAGGCCATGGTGGTCGGTGCCGAGGGGCAGTCGATCGGGGTCACCGGTCGCGGCATGGTGACCGGCGAGCCCGCCCGCTTCCGCGCCGCTGCCGACCAGGCCTGGCAGCCCGTCGCGTCGTGGGCCGGGCCGTGGCCGGTCGACGACCAGTGGTGGGACGAGGCCGCGAGCCGTCGACTGGCCCGCTTCCAGGTCGTCGGCGTCGACGGCAGCGCGTTCCTGATGATCGTCGAGGGCGGTCACTGGTGGACGGAGGCCCGCTATGACTGACTCCCCGGCCCGCCGAGTGGCGCATTCTCGCGATTCCGAGACGGCGTGTTGCGCGAGTCTGCGCCACTCGCGACCCCATCTGCGCCACTCGCGCCCACGACTGCGCCACTCGGCGGTCGCCTGATGGGCTGGAACAATCCCGACGTCCCGTGGGCCGAGCTCGAGCGCCGGCTCTCGGGCCGTCCGGCCCCCGACGGGGGCGACGCGCCGGGTTGGTCGCGCAAGCGCCGCAAGACCGGACCGCGCGAGATCGAGGGCCCCGACGGTCCGGTCGTCCCCTACGCCGAGCTGCACTGCCACACGCACTTCAGCTTCCTCGACGGGGCCAGCGGACCCGATGCCCTCGTCGAGGAGGCGATCGGGCTGGGGCTCGACGGTCTCGCGATCACCGATCACGACGGCTTCTACGGTGCCCCCCGGTTCGCCGAGGAAGCGGCCAAGTACCCCGAGCACGACCTGCAAACGGTCTACGGGGCCGAGCTGTCGCTGGGTCTGCGCACTCCGCAGAACGGGGTGGCCGATCCCGAGGGCAGCCACCTGCTGGTGCTGGCCCGCGGCGTCGAGGGCTACCACCGATTGGCCGCCGCGATCACCGATGCCCAGCTGCGCGGCGACGAGAAGGGACGTCCGCTCTACGACCTCGACGAGCTCGCCGACCGGGGCCGCGACCACTGGGTCGTCCTGACCGGGTGCCGCAAGGGCCACGTGCGCCAGGCGCTCGCCGCGGGCGGACGCCCTGCCGCCGCCGAGGCGCTCGACGTGCTGACTCAGCGCTTCGGCATCGACGGCGTCGGCGTCGAGCTGATCGACCACGGCTTTCCGGTCGACAGTGCCGCCAACGACGCCCTCGCCGATCTCGCCCGCGACCACGGCCTGGCGACAGTGGCCACCAACAACGTCCACTTCGCGCAGCCTGCCCAGGGACGGCTCGCGGCCGCGACCGCGGCCGTCCGCGCGCGACGCAGCCTGGCCGACATGGACGGCTGGCTGCCCGCGACGGGCGCGGCGCACCTACGGTCGGGGGTCGAGATGCAGCAGCTGTTCCGCCGGTATCCCGGAGCCGTCGCGCGCACCGTCCCCCTGGCGCACGAGCTGGCCTTCGACCTGCGCGCCGCGACCCCGCAGCTGCCGAAGCGCGGTATCCCCGACGGGCACACGGCCATGAGCTGGCTGCGGGTGCTGGCCGAGAGGGGCATCCAGAAGCGCTACGCCCACAACCAGACGGCCGCCCGTGAGCGCATCGAGCGCGAGCTCGCGGTCATCGAGGAGAAGGACTTCCCGGGCTACTTCCTGATCGTCCACGACATCGTGAAGTTCGCCCGGTCGCAGGGCATCCTGTGCCAGGGTCGCGGCTCGTCGGCCAACTCCGCGCTCTGCTACGCCCTCGAGATCACCGCGATCGACTCGATCTTCTTCAACCTGCCGTTCGAGCGCTTCCTCGCCACGACCCGCGAGGAGGAGCCCGACATCGACGTCGACTTCGACTCCGACCGTCGCGAGGAGGTCATCCAGTGGGTCTACGACACCTACGGACGCCGCAACGCCGCGCAGGTCGCCAATGTCATCAGCTACCGTCCGCGCTCGGCGATCCGCGACGCCGCCAAGGCGCTGGGGCACTCGGTGGGCCAGCAGGACGCCTGGTCCAAGCAGATCGACGGCTGGGGACCGCTGGGCAGCGAGGACGTCGAGGGCGTCCCGGCACCCGTCACGTCCCTGGCCCGGCAGATGATGACCGCGCCCCGCCACCTCGGCATCCACTCCGGCGGCATGATCCTGACCGAGCGGCCGATCGGCGAGGTCTGCCCCATCGAGCGCGGACGCATGGACAAGCGCACGGTCCTGCAGTGGGACAAGGACGCGTGCGAGTTCATGGGCCTGGTCAAGTTCGACCTGCTGGGTCTCGGCATGCTCGGCGCGCTCGACCACACGATGCGCATCGTGGCCGAGCACCTCGACGAGCACTGGGACCTCGACTCGATGCCCAAGGAGGAGGCAGGCGTCTACGACATGCTGTGCCGGGCCGACTCGATCGGGGTCTTCCAGGTCGAGAGCCGGGCGCAGATCGGCACGCTGCCCCGGCTGCAGCCGCGGCGGGCGTACGACCTGGCGATCGAGATCGCCCTCATCCGTCCCGGGCCCATCCAGGGCGGTGCGGTGCACCCCTACATCCGCCGGGCCATGGGCAAGGAGACCGTCACCTACCCGCACCCCATCCTGCAGCCGGTGCTCGAGCGCACGCTGGGCGTCCCGCTGTTCCAGGAGCAGTTGATGCAGATGGCCATCGCGATCGGCGACTGCACGGGTGACGAGGCCGATCTGCTGCGGCGCGCCATGGGGTCCAAGCGAGGCATCGAGCGCATCGAGTCGCTGGAGGACAAGCTCTTCGCCGGCATGGCGAGCCACGGCCTGACGCCCGAGGAGTCCGACGAGATCTATCTCAAGATCAGGTCGTTCGCCAACTTCGGCTTCGCCGAGAGCCATGCCCTGAGCTTCTCGCTGCTGGTCTACGCCAGCTCGTGGCTCAAGCTGCACTACCCGGGTGCCTTCCTGGCGGCGCTGCTGCGCAACCAGCCGATGGGGTTCTACTCACCCCAGTCGCTCACGACCGACGCGCGCCGGCACGGTGTGGAGGTCCTGCGTCCCGACATCGTCGTCTCGGGGGCGCAGGTCGATCTCGAGGCCCTCGACGGTCGTGGGGGACCGACCGGACGCGATGCGTGCCTCGACCGTGCGCAGCCCCCCGTGCCGCGATTCGTCCGCGGCACCCCCGACCCGACGCCGGAGCACCGGCGCGACGGACGGTTCGCGGTGCGGCTCGGCCTCGACGAGGTGCAGGGCATCGGCAAGGACGTCGCGCAGCGCATCGTCGACGTCCGTGCCGAACGGCCCTTCGCCGACATGTCCGACGTGGCGCGACGCACCGGTCTGTCGGTCGCCCAGATGGAGTCGCTGGCCACAGCGGGAGCCTTCGATGCCTTCGGGGTCACGCGGCGTCAGGCACTCTGGAACGCGGGTTACGTCGAGAGCGCCGACCAGCTGGACGGCACGGCGGTCGTCGCCCCTCCGCCGATGCTGCCGGGCATGAGCGACGTCGAGATCACGATGGCCGATCTCTGGGCGACCCGCATCTCGCCCGAGACCCACCCCATCGAGCACCTGCGACCCCTGCTGATCAGCGAGGGCATCCTCTCGGTGTCGGACATCGCGACCGCCGAGGCCCGCCGGCGGGTCAAGGTCGCCGGGCTCATCACGCACCGCCAGCGCCCCGCGACGGCGTCGGGCATCACGTTCCTCAACCTCGAGGACGAGACCGGCATGGTCAACGTCGTGTGCTCGCAGGCGCTCTGGACCCGCTACCGCGTCGTGGCCCGCAGCTCCGCGGGCATGGTCATCCGCGGCATCCTCGAGCGCAGCCCCGAGGGGGTCGTCAACCTCGTGGCCGACAAGCTCATGCGCATCGAGGAGGTCTACCCGCAGGCCGCGCGGGCCATCCCGCCCAAGCACCGGGGCCGCGACTTCCAGTGAGTCGTCCCGACCAGATGACGGATGATCTGGATGTTGCTAGCGTGCTCTCAGATTGTTCGTGAGCGCCGGGGGGCAGACGTGGCAGATCTCTACATCGACATGGATGGGCTGGCCCGCACGCGGGACGACATCGACCGCATCGGCGACCTGATGAAGGACCCGGTGGGCCGGATGTCCGACAAGGCAGGTGCTGCCACCAGCATCGAAGAGCTCCGGTCGAAGTTGCAGGCCTTCGGCGACGAGTGGGACTACGGCATCGGCCGCCTGGAGAAGTACGCCAAGGGCGTCAGCGAGTCGCTCGAGCACATCCGCAAGACGTTCGCCGACCTCGACCAGCAGCTGGCGGACGTGCTCAAGGACCAGAAGTGAACGCCGTCCGCGACTACCCGCACCTCGGGTTCGACCCGGTGGGTAGCGACGAACGCACGAGCGACGAGATCAGTCGCGATCTGCGGGCCACCGTCAACCGCCTCGCCGAGGTCGACGACGTGCTCAGGGGCTCGGGCCAGCAGGACTGGCAAGGACGAACGGCCGACGCGTTCCGCGCATCGGTCGACGAAGAGCTGCGCCCCCGCGTGCACGACGCCCACCTCAGCTTCGCCACCGCGAGCCGAGCATTCGACGGGTTCGCCGCACAGCTCCCGGGCTGGCGCCGCCAGGCAGATGCGCTGGAGGTCGAAGCCGAGGCGGCCACGAAACGGGTCGAAGCCGCAACCACGAAGCTCGACGGCCTCACGAAGCCAGAAGACGACGCCGACTCGGCAGCCAAGAGCTCCTACGACGACGATCTCGCCGCGGCCAAGACCTCGATGAGCTCGTCGCGGGCCGAGCTGGCTGACATCTTGCGCCGGGCCAACGCCTTGCGCACCGACGTCGAAGAGGTCGCCCGTGGTGTGGCGAGGGCCTTCAGCACCGCGATGGACCTCGCTCCCGACGAGCCCGGTCTGTGGGGCAAAGCGAAGGACCTCGCGTCGGACGTGGGTGACAGGCTCAGCGAGGCCTTCGACTGGTTCATGGAGAACGTCGCCCCGGTTCTCCAGAAGCTCGCCAAGATCGTGGGTGCGGTCGCCACGATCCTGTCCATCGTGTGCTTCGTCGTGGGATTCGTCTTTCCGCCCGCAGCCGCCCTCGGGGCCACGCTTGCGACGGTGGCCAAGGTCGCAAGCCTCGTCGACATCGGCATCCAGGCGCTGCGCGTCGTGCACGGAGAGCCCGGCGCGCTCCAAGGTCTTGTCCTCCAGGGCGCCAGCATGGCCGCCGGCTTCGGACTCGCGCGAGCCATCGGGCCGGTGGCGATGGAGGCTCCGCAGATCCTGCGCAACGGCCTCCTGATGCCTCAGATGGCCGGAGTGAGCGGGTCCATGGGCAGCATGGTGGCGACGCAGGCGATCAAGATCAACCCCGACTTCTTCTCGTCCCTAACCTACTGGGGCTTGACGAGCTTCAAGGACCTCAGCGGGTCGTTCGACACCATCCGCGAGGAGACGAGGTGACGGCCGCCGCAGACACGCCCGCCATGGCCACGGGACTGCCGCCGGGATGGATCGAGCTGGCTGCTTTTCCCGACGAGCGCACCCTGCTCGGATTCCTGGACACGCAGATCGACGCCGACGGCGATCTGTTCACGGCCGAGAACCGAGCGATGTTCGTGCAGGGTTGTCTGCTGGGATACCGGACAGTGCGCGACCAGGGGTGGCTGCATCTGGGCGCCGTCGCCACCTGGCTGCCGGGCGACGACGGTGAGCTGCGGACGACCGTGTGGACCATCGGGGTCGGACTCCTGCCGGTCCCGTCGTTCGGCGACGTCAACCCCGTCGGCGTCGCCGAGCGGGTGCTGGGCAGTCGCGGTGACGTGGGGCAGATCGAGCCCTTCGAGCTCGTCGACGGCCGCGAGGGCATCGTCATCGGTGCCACCACGTCGGTGGACGTCTCCGATCTCGACTTCGACCCCGTCGAGCTCATGCCGCACCTGCGCCCCGACGAGCTCGGCGTCTACATCGTGGTGCTGCCCATGAAGGACCTGCCGACGCACCTGGGTGTCACTGTCGGCATCGCACCGAACGTCGCGGAGCGGACGCCGATGTCCGTGGTCGCGTCGCAGATGGCCACCAGTCTGCAGAGACTCGACGGTGCCGACGAGCTGCCTGCCGACCTCGTTTTGGTCGACACGACGCGTACTGTTCGTCCCGAAGGCTTCATGCCCGGAACCGCCGACAAGTCCGACCACGGGAAGGCCGACGACGTTGTCACTGCTGATCTCTGACGAGGCGCTTGCGCTGATCGAGGCGGCCGGGTCCGACCCCGCGGAACGGTTCCATCACCGCAGGGCGGCCGCTCGCCTCGACGACGAGTTCGGGAGTCCCCGCCGGTTCGGGCTCGGCCTCGGGAGCCTTGTCGGCATCGTCGTGGCCGGGTTCGTGCTGGGCCTCGGTGTCGAGTCGATCGGTGACGACGGCGCGCTGGCCCTGCTGGGCCTCGCGGCTGGTCTGGCGATCGGTGCGCCGAGCGTCTGGCTGGGGATCATGGTGGTCCGGGCGGGTGATCGGGTCCGTCGCGCCTACGCGCGGTGGGTGGCCGACGACGCGTTCGGCTCGCCCGGCCGCGGCTCGATGGTGACGCGGCTGTTCTCGGGTCGCAACATCGTGCGATCCGCTCTTGCGGCCTTCGCGCTGATCGTCGCTGTCTTCGCGTGGTCGTGCTTCGGCCTCGCTCTGGCCCCGTCCGACCTCGCCGACCTCCGGCTCGCGTTCGCGACGATGAGCCTGATCTGGGCCGTGGCCTTCACTGCGTCTGCCTATTTCTTGGTCGCGGGCGAGGTGCGCATGGGCTGGGCCCACTCGCAGTCGGTCATCCGGGGACTGTGAGCTCTGCCCGTGCCCGTGCCCGACCTCAGGCCAGGTGGGTCCTGACGTCGGCCAGGGTGTCGGCCTCGGCAGCGGTCTTGTCGTCGCGGTAGCGGACGACGCGGGCGAAGCGCAGCGCGACGCCGCCCGGATAACGGGTCGAGCGCTGCACGCCGTCGAAGGCGATCTCGACGACCTGCTCGGGACGCACCGTCACGACGTGGCCGTCGTCGGATGTCTGCAGCTCGCGGAACCGTTCGGTCTGCCACCGCAGGATCTCGTCGGTCATGCCCTTGAACGTCTTGCCCAGCATCACCAGCTCGCCCGAGTCGGCGTCGCGTGCGCCGAGGTGGATGTTCGACAGCCACTCGCTGCGGCGACCCGAGCCGCGCTCGACCGCCAGCACGACGAGGTCGAGCGTGTGGACGGGCTTGACCTTGACCCACGTCGCGCCGCGGCGACCGGCCGCGTAGGGCGCGGCGAGGCTCTTGACGACGACACCCTCGTGGCCGCGCTCGAGCACCTGCGTCGCAAAGGACTCGGCCTCGACGGGCTCGGACGTGATCAGACGGGGCACGAGGTTGTCGGCCGGGACCAGCGCCTCCAGCATCTCCAGCCGCACGTGCGTCGGCTCGTCGACCAGGTCACGCCCGTCGACGTGGAGCACGTCGAAGAACGACGGGGTGAGGTGGACGCCGGTCGACGACGCTGCACGGGAGGCCGTCTCCTGGAAGGGCCTCGGCCGGCCGTCAGGCCCCAGCGCCAGCACCTCGCCGTCGAGAACGACGTCGTGGCAGGGAAGTGCCCTCGCAACGGCGACGACCTCGGGGTGCCTGGCGGTGACGTCGTCGAGCGACCTGGTCACCACCAGGACGTCGTCGCCGCTGCGGTGCACCTGGATGCGGACGCCGTCGAGCTTGGTGTCGATCGCGACGGTGCCCCCACCGGCCTTGGCCATCGCCTCGGCGACCGTGCTCGCGGACGACGCCAGCATCGGGAGCACGGGCCGTCCGACCTGCAGCACGAACTCCGCGAGGGCATCGGGGTCGCCGGTGAGAGCCGCAGCCGCCACGTCGACCGTGGACCCCGCCATCATCGCGGCTCGTCGCACCGCGGCGACCGGCACGCCGCCCACGACAGCCAGGGCCTCCTGCACCAGCGAGTCGAGCGCCCCCTGGCGCACCTCGCCCGTGACGAGCCCCTTCAGCCACTGCTGCTCGTCGGACGTCGCCCGCCCGAACAGCTCGGCCGTGGCATCGGCACGGGCGCGCTGCGAGCCGGTGCCGGACAGTGCGGCGATCTGCTCGAACGTGTGGTGCACCTCGGACACCGTCAGGCTCGCCTCGTCGGCGGGGGAGGGCAGGTGCTGCAACGACCGCCAGCCCAGCCCGGTGCGCCGCTGGCGCAGGCTGCCGGCGAGGTACGAGGTGACCGTCGTGACGTCTTCAGGGTCCTGGCCGCGCAGCAGCTGGGCGAGCAGCTCGACCTTGGCGAGACGCGAACGGGTCGCGGCGACCGCCCGGGAGGTGGCGACGACGTCGGCGAGGAGCATCTGCCCATCATCGCCGCCGCCACCGACACCCGCACGGCGTTCACGCAGCGACCCGGGTGGCGGTGACCTGGTCGCCCGTCCCGGCACGTGATGGCCGACGGACGCACCGACCGAACCGACGTCGTGCGACTGGCTCACCGCCCGCTGCACCGATGGGCGACCACGTCACCGCTTCAGGACGACCTTAGTGTTGACATGACTTTAAGGTGGGGTTACAGTCGACTTAGAGTCAGACCTACTTTAAGTCCGCGGAAGGTGCCCCATGACGGTCTCGTCGATCGACCAGCGGGTGTCCCTCGCCGTTTCGACCGTGATCTTCGCGCTGCGCCCGCACCCCGAGTCGGGCCTGATGACGCTGTGGCTGCCCCTCGTGCGCCGCATCCGCGAGCCCTACGAAGGCATGTGGGCCCTGCCGGGCGGCCCTCTCGAGGCCGACGAAGACCTCGTCGCCAGCGCGCAGCACACCCTCGAGCGCACGACCGGCCTGGCGCCGCACTACCTCGAGCAGCTCTACGCCTTCGGGCGCGTCGACCGCTCACCCGACGACCGCGTCGTCTCGATCGTGTACTGGGCCCTGGTGCGCCAAGAAGAGGTCGCGCGCGCCGTCGACGGCGAGAACGTCGAGTGGTTCGTCGCCGACGATCTGCCTCAGCTGGCGTTCGACCACGCCCAGATCGTCGACTACGCCCTCGCCCGCCTGCGGGCCAAGATCACGTACACGCCGATCGCCCACGCGTTCCTGCCGCCGGAGTTCACGCTCGCCGACCTGCGCGCCGTCCACGAGGCCGTGCTGCGCACGACGCTCGACCCCGCCAACTTCCGCCGTCAGGCACTCGGCACCAAGACGCTCGTCCCCACCGGCACGTGCCTGCAGGGCACGAGCCACCGTCCACCCGCGCTGTTCCGTTTCGAGGCCGGCGCGCCCTCTCCCGCCCCCGAGGAGCACCGATGAGTTCGGTCAACACCCTGATCGTCGACCAGCCCGCCGCCAGCTGCGACGTCGAGCTGGCCAAGGGACCGTGGGAGTTCGACACCCTCCCCGGCTACGGACCCGGCGCGTCCGAGGACGACGTCATCCCCGAGCCCGTCGTGCGCCCCGGCCAGCTGCCGGCGGCCTACCAGCGCATGAGCCCCGACGAGCTGCACCAGCGCATCGTCGCGGCCAAGCAGACACTCGGCGACAAGCTCGTGATCCTGGGCCACTTCTACCAGCGCGACGAGGTCATCCAGTACGCCGACTTCGTGGGCGACTCGTTCCAGCTCGCCAATGCCGCGCTGACCAAGCCTGACGCCGAGACCATCGTGTTCTGCGGCGTGCACTTCATGGCCGAGACCGCTGACATCCTGGCCCGCCCCGAGCAGAAGGTCATCCTGCCCAACCTCGCGGCGGGATGCTCGATGGCCGACATGGCCGACGAGGACTCCGTCGAGGCGTGCTGGGAGGACCTCATGGACCTCTATGGCTCCGCGCCCGACGCCGACGGGCGCCAGCCCGTCATCCCGGTGACGTACATGAACTCCTCGGCGGCGCTCAAGGCATTCTGCGGACGCAACGGCGGCATCGTCTGCACGTCGTCCAACGCCGCGACGGTGCTCGAGTGGGCCTTCGAGCGCGGCCAGCGCGTGCTGTTCTTCCCCGACCAGCACCTGGGCCGCAACACGGCCAAGGCCATGGGCGTCCCGCTCGACCAGATGCCGATGTGGAACCCGCGCAAGCCGCTCGGCGGCAACACCGAGGCCGAGCTCGCCGATGCCAAGGTCATCCTGTGGCACGGCTTCTGCTCGGTGCACAAGCGCTTCAGCGTCGCGCAGATCGACAAGGCCCGCGCCGAGCACCCCGGGGTCAAGATCATCGTCCACCCCGAGAGCCCCATGCCGGTCGTCGACGCGGCCGACGCCGCCGGCTCCACCGATGCGATCCGCAAGTTCGTCATCGCGTCCGAACCCGGCGACACCATCGCGATCGGCACCGAGATCAACATGGTCAACCGGCTGGCCGCGGAGTTCCTCGACCGGACGATCTTCTGCCTCGACCCCGTCGTGTGCCCGTGCTCGACGATGTACCGCATCCACCCCGGCTACCTCGCGTGGACGCTCGACGGCCTCGTCGCAGGCGAGGTCAACAACCAGATCGTGGTCGCCGACGACGTCGCGACCCACGCCCGCGTCGCGCTCGAGCGCATGCTCGCGGCGCTGCCCAAGTAAGGACCGACCATGACACGCAGCCTCATCGTCGTCGGCAGCGGCATCGCCGGCATGACCACCGCGCTCGACGCCGCCGCGACGTTCGACGTCACCCTGCTGACCAAGGCCGATCTCGCCCAGAGCAACACCCGGTACGCGCAGGGCGGGGTCGCGGTCGTGATCGACGACATGGTCGACCCCGGCGCGCCGACGCTGGGGGACTCCGTCGCGTCCCACGTGGCCGACACGCTCGTGGCCGGGGCTGGCCTGGGCGACGCCGACACCGTCGGCATCCTGTGCGCCGAGGGACCTGCAGCGATGGACGAGCTGATCGCCCGCGGCGTGCCGTTCGACCGGCACGACGGCGAGCTGTCGCACGGTCTCGAGGCCGCGCACGCGTTCCCGCGCATCCTGCACGCCGGGGGTGACGCGACCGGCGCGGCGATCGCCTACGCGCTGATCGACCGCCTGCGCGAGAGCGCCGTGACCGTCCGCGAGCAGACGACGGTCGTCGATCTGCTGCTGGAGGACGGACGGTGCGTCGGCGTCACCCTGCTGGGCGGCGAGGTGCTGCGTGCCGACGCGGTCGTGCTCGCCACCGGGGGAGCGGGACAGCTGTTCCCGTTCACGACCAACCCCGAGGTCGCGACGGCCGACGGCCTCGGCATGGCGCTGCGGGCCGGAGCCGTCGCCGCCGACCTGGAGTTCTACCAGTTCCACCCCACGTCGCTCGACGCCCCGGGCAACTTCCTCGTGTCCGAGGCCGTGCGCGGAGAGGGCGCCGTGCTGATCGACGTCGACGGGCACCGGTTCATGCCTGACGTGCACCCCGACGCCGAGCTGGCCCCCCGCGACGTCGTCGCGCGTGGCATCGCTCAGCAGATGAGCCGCCAGCCGGGCATCCCCGTGCGCCTCGACGCGACCGCACTGGGGCCTGAGTTCCTCGCCCGACGGTTCCCCAACATCGACGCGGCCTGCCGCGCCCAGGGCTACGACTGGGGACGCGTGCCGATCCCGGTCGCCCCCGCGGCCCACTACTACATGGGCGGCATCCGCACCGACGAGTGGGGACGCACCTCGCTCCCGGGCCTGCTCGCGGTCGGCGAGGTCGCGTGCAACGGCCTGCACGGGGCCAACCGGCTCGCCTCCAACTCGCTGCTCGAAGGGGCCGTTTACGGACGCCGCGTCGTTGAGGGCCTCGTCTCGTTCCCGCCGGTCGGCGTGTTCGACGACGAGTGGGCGGCACCGATCGGCCTCGACCTCACCGACGACCCCGATGCGCACGACGTCAGCCGCGCCGATCTGCAGCAGCTCATGTGGGACGCCGCCGGGCTGGTCCGCGACGGTGCCGACCTGGAGGAGGCCGCCGCCGAGCTGAGGCACTGGAAGTCGCCGGCGGTCACCGATGCCAAGGCGGCTGAGGACGCCAACCTGCTGGTCGTCGCCCGGGCCGTCGTGGCCAGCGCGCTGGCCCGCCGGGAGTCACGGGGCGGGCACTACCGCACCGACTTCCCGCAGACCGATCCCGCCCAGGCCCGCCACTCCGCGATCGTCGCCCATGCTTGAGCGCCGTCAGATCCAACGCGTCGTCGACCTCGCCCTCGACGAGGACGCCCCGTTCGGCGACCTCACCTCGCAGACCCTCGTGCCGTCCACCGCGGTCGCTCACGCCCAGCTCGTCGCGCGGGAGCCGGGCGTCCTCGCGGGTGCCGAGGTGTTCGTCGTCGCGATGACGACGCTCGACCCGACCGTCGACGTCACGGTGCACCTGGCCGACGGTGACGCCTTCGAGACCGGCGCGGTGCTGGCGAGTGTCGACGGCCCCGCGCGCGTCGTGCTGCAGGCCGAGCGCGTCGCGCTCAACCTCGTGCAGCGCATGACCGGCATCGCGACCCTCACCCGCACGTACGTCGAGGCCGTCGCGGGCACCCGCGCGCGCGTCGTCGACACCCGCAAGACGACTCCCGGCCTGCGCGCGCTCGAGCGCCACGCGGTGCGCTGCGGGGGCGGTCACAACCACCGCTACTCGCTCTCGGACGCCGTGATGGCCAAGGACAACCACCTCGCGGTCATCCCCGACATCACCGCCGCCCTGCGCCGCGCCGCCGACGACCTGCCGCACACGACGCACATCGAGGTCGAGGTCGACCGGCTCGACCAGATCGAGACGGTGCTGGCGTCCGGCGTCGTCGGCACGATCATGCTCGACAACTTCAGCCTCGACGACCTGCGAGCGGGCGTCGCCCAGGTCGGCGGACGTGCACGCGTCGAGGCCAGCGGCGGCATCACGCTCGAGACGATCCGCGGCGTGGCCGAGACCGGTGTCGACGTCATCTCGGTCGGGGCGCTGACCCACAGCGTCCGCGCCCTCGACCTCGGTCTCGACATCACGGTCCATTGATCTATCTCGACGAGGCGGCCACCACGCCGGTCAGACGTGAGGTCATGGAGGCGATGTGGCCGTACCTCGGGCCGCAGTTCGGCAATCCGTCGAGCCACCACGAGGTCGGTGAGGCGGCTGCGCGCGCTCTCGTGCAGGCCCGGGCCGATGTCGCCGCGGTGCTCGGCTGCCGCGCGTCGGAGATCACCTTCACCTCGGGTGGCACGGAGTCCGACAACACCGCGATCAAGGGCATCGCCCTGGCCGCCCCCCGTGGGCGCCACGTCGTCGTGTCGGCCGTCGAGCACCCGGCGGTGCTCGAGTCGGCGCAGTTCTTGGGCCGCATCGGCTACGAGGTCACGGTCGTGGGGGTCGACGAGCACGGCAGCGTGCAGCCGGACGCGCTCGCGGCGGTGCTGCGCGACGACACGACACTCGTCAGCGTGCAGCACGCCAACAACGAGGTCGGCACGATCCAGCCCATCGCCGAGCTGTCGGCCCTGGCCGCGGGGCACGGGGTGCCGTTCCACACCGATGCCGTGCAGACGGCCGGCTGGCTCGATCTCGACGTCGGACGTCTGGGGGTGCAGGCGTTGAGCATCTCGGGCCACAAGATCGGCGCACCCAAGGGCGTCGGCGTGATGTACGTCAACCGGCGGGTGCCGTTCGAGCCGTTGATCCACGGAGGCGGGCAGGAGGGCGGACGCCGCTCGGGCACCGAGAACGTCGCCGCTGCCGTCGGCATGGCCGCGGCGCTCCGACTCGCGGCCGGTTCGTCCGACGAGACCGCCGGACGACGCGACGACTTCATCGCCCGCGTGCTGCGCGAGCTGCCGGGTGCGAGCCTGACCGGGTCGCCGCACGACCGACTCCCCGGCAGCGCGTCCTTCGTCCTTCCCGGCACGAGCGGGGAGTCGATCCTGCTCGAGCTGGAGGCGCGAGGCATCGTCTGCTCGTCCGGCTCGGCCTGTGCCGCGGGCAGCGACGACCCCTCCCACGTCCTGGTCGCGATGGGCGTGGCCGACGAGGTGGCGCAGACGGCGGTGCGGTTCACGTTCGGCCGATCGACCACCGCGGACGACCTCGAGACGGCCGCGACCGAGCTGGTCACCGCGGTGCATTTCGTCGGCGGGCTGGCCACATGACGACCGTCGACGAACCGCGCGTGCTGCGTGCATCGCGACAGCGCTACCGCCGCTGGCTGCGCGGCAGCCTGGCGTCGGGCGGTCTGCTCGTGGCGTTCCTGGTGGCGTCCAACCTCCGCCGGGCCGACTCCCTGACCGATGTGCTGATCCTGGCCGGTCTGCTGGTGGGCACGCCGGCCGCGGCCCTCGCGGCGGTCGCGATCCACATCGCGACGAGTCGCGTCACGATCGTCGGCGACGAGGTCGAGTACCGCCGCTGGTGGCGCCGCACCGTCCTGCGTGCAGGCGACGGACTCGTCGGTCTCCTCGCGGTCTACTCCCCACGCTTCAGCACCGGTCCGGCGACGCCCGTGCTCGTCGCACGTGGTGTCGACGGCGGCCCCCGCATCCACCTCAGCGGTGCCTACTGGGACCAGGCCGATCTCGACGAGATCGCCCGGGCCCTCCGCATCCCGGTGCGTGACCGGGCGCTGGACGCCAAGGGCTACGAGCGGCGCGCCCCCGGTGCCCTGCCGTGGCGCGAGCGCCATCCCTGGGTGTTCGGTCTCGGCGGCGCGGCCGTCATCACAGCCATCGTCACCGCAGGAGTCCTGGCCTACTTCATGAGCAACAACCTCCCGCCCTTCGACGAGCAGCCGCCTCGTGGTGTCGCCGCCGAGACCGTCGCCCGCCAGGACGCTGTCGCCCGCGACGTCGTCGCCGCCGTCGGGGGCAGCTGGGAGACACCCGTCGAGCAGCTGCAGGAGTGCCAGGACGACGACGACCGCAAGGGCTGGGAGCGGACGCTCGACATCGAGCCTGTCGACGTGCCGAGTCGTCTGACGGACGCCTCGCTGTCCGCCGTCGTCGACGCGATGGCTCGACAGGGGTATCTCCGCGTGACGGGCAGCAAGGTCGACGACGTCGCCGGGCACCTCCTCGGCGCATCGTTCTCCGAGGACGAGGTCCGGGTCGATCTCGAGGATCGCTTCACCGAGATCACGGTGAGTGGGCACTGCGAGACTCCCGACCGCTGAGGGTCAGCGGCGGCGGCTCGCCCGCAGCGCCGCGAGCGTGCACGCCCCCCAGAGGAGGAACCACGGGTCCCAGAAGAATGCGTGCCACCGCAGGGCGCGCGGATCGCTGCTCCGCGAGATGTCGGCGGCACCGAAGCACACGATCGCGATGCCGGCGATGGTCAGCACGCCTCCGTACACCGTCAGGACGGCACCGGCCACCCCGGCCACCAGCCGCTCGAATCTGCCGCGACGCTGCACCGCGAGCCACAGCGCCCCGACAGCGGTGACCTTGGCGAGCACCACGCAGAGCAGCGCGAGCCGGACGACGGCACCGCCCTCGCGGCCCCAGCGTTCGAGCTGACCGCCGACGGTGTCGAGCAACCAGGGCGATCCGAACAGCCACAGCAGGCTGACGAGGGCGTGTGCCAGACCCAGCACCGCAGCTGCCGCCAGCCACCTCGTGCCGGGGCGAGGAGGCCCCATCGGCGGACGACTCACGCGTCGCGGCCCAGCAGCCCTCGCTGCACCGGGTCACGCTCGGCCTGGGCGCGGTTGGCGCGGACGAGGCCGCCCAGCACGACCGTTCCCGCGACGACCCCGGCCGTCGCGAGCAGGAGCACGAACACCGTGACCGCTGGTCCTTGCCCGTCCTGCCAGGTCGGCGTGTACCGCGGACCTCCCTGCAGCGCCAGAGCGATGAACGCCAGCGGACTCACGAATGCCGCGGCTCCTGCGAGGAGACGCAGGGGACGCCAGCCCCGTGCCAGGAACACCCGTGCCTCGACGGCGTCCAGGACGGGCAAGGCGCGCCACTGCTCGACGCCCTCGCCGCCGTGGGGCAGACGCTCGGGCAGCAGCGTCCACCAGCACAAGGCGTCGACGACGCGTCGGCCGGCGCGCCACACCTGCACGCCTGCCGCGAGGGCGACGACCGACAGGGCGAGTCCCGCTGCCGGTGCTGCGACGCGCTGCCACGACGGCGCGCCCGTCCACAGGGAGTAGGCGAGTCCCGCGTCTCCGACGACGGCGGCGACCCAGGAGATGAGTCCCACCGCCAGACGGGCGGGGGAGTCGGCGGCTCGCGTCAGCGTCTCGAGGGCGCGGTGACGCTCCGGCAGTCGACGCGCCGCGTCCTCGGCCGACGGGCCGGTCTGTTCGCGGCCGAGGAACGGTTGCGCTTCCTGACCGACCAGGACGGTGTCGAGGCGGGCGGCAGCATCGGCGAGCCAGGACATGATGGCGACGCTAGCAAAGGCCAGCGGCGAGAACGGACGGTCAGGCGGTCGTCGCCTCGTGGTCCTCGTCGGTCGGAAGGTCGCAGAAGCCATCGACGCACGACGGCGCGTCGGCGTCACCCACGATCTCGAGCGGCCCGCTGGTCATGCCGAAGCACCCGCATGGTTCGACGCCTCGCGCAGCGCTTCGGCGAAGGCCGACGGGTCCTGCGCACCGGACACGCCGAGCCGCCGATCGAGGACGAAGAACGGGACACCGCTGATGCCGTACGCCATGGCCTGCTCCTTGTCGGCGACGACGTCGGGCAGGTGGGTCGAGGCGTTCAGCGCCGCCAGAGCCTCGTCGCGGTCGAGACCGATCTCGGCGGCGACGTCGGCCAGGTCCTCGACCCGGCCGACGTGCCGTCCCTGCTCGAAGTAGGCCGCGAACAGCCGCTCGACCAGGTCGAGCTGGCGGCCCTTCGTCTTCGCGAAGTGCAGCAGCTCGTGGGCCTTGACGGTGTTGGTGTGCTGGAGGGCGTCGAAGTCGTACGACAGGCCCTCGGCGGCCGCGAGCTCGGTCATCTGCGCCAGCATCTGCTCGACCTGGCCGGCCGGCATGTGCTTGTGCGCGACCAGGAAGTCGACCTCGGATCCCTCGAAGTCGACCGGTGTGTCGGGGGCGAGCTCGAACGAGTGGTACTCGATCTCCAGCTCACCACCCTCGGCGACGAAGGCGGCCGCAGCCGTCTCGAAGCGGCGCTTCCCGACGAAGCACCAGGGGCATGCGATGTCTGACCAGATGTCGACCTTGACGGGGTTGCTCATGTGCGGGAGAACGCTCGGGTCCAGCTCGCTATTCCGCTTCCTTCAGGCACCCGCGGGGGAGTAGGTTCATGTCATGACAATTGCCGTGGCCTACCGGCCTGACGAGTTCGGACGCGCAGCCCTCGAGTGGGCGGCGGAGCACGCCACCGCCGTCGACGACTCCATCGTCGTGATCAACATCAGCCGTGGCGAGCCGCGCCTCGACGCGGGGTTCGCCCGCGGGCGCGACATCCAGGGCATCACCGAGAGCCTGACGGCCAAGGGCGTCTCGCTCGAGGTGCGTCAGACGGTCGGCGACAACGTCTCCGACGCCGTCCTGTTCGAGGCCGAGCAGGCCGGCGCGTCCCTCATCGTGGTGGGCATCCGTCGGCGCAGCCCCGTCGGCAAGATGCTGATGGGCAGCGTCGCGCAGTCGATCCTGCTCGATGCGTCCGTGCCGGTCGTCGCCGTCAAGCCCTGACGGTCAAGCCCTGACCGTCGAGCTGCTCGGCGCAGCCGCCGCGGGCCGTGGACGCCCCGACGGCCGCGCCTCGCTAGGCTCGGCTCCGTGAGAGCACTGACGCCGCGCCGCCTGTCGCACGCGCTGGCCCGACGTCGTCGGCGCGCGCAGCAGCTCGCCGAACGACGGGCCGGGCTCCTCCCGTACTACGACTTCGACGGTCACGGGAGGCGACGGCTCAACGTCACCCTGGTGCTGCGGAGCGCCAAGAAGCCCACGAGCTCGACGTACATCCGTCTGCTGGGCCCGATGGCCCGGCCGGCGTTCGGCCGGGTGGGCCTCGAGGTCGTCGACCGCAAGACTCTGTTCATCTCGCGACGGGCGGACGTCTGCATCGTGCAGCGCACGGCCTTCGACCACGCCGACACGGCGACCCGCTTCATAGACGAGGCCCGCAGCAGGGGATGCGTCATCGTCGTCGACAGCGACGACGCCTTCTCGGCGCTCGAGCCCGACCACCCCCAGTACGCCGAGCAGATCCAGCGGGCCCAGGTGCTGGAGGACGTCATGCGCCGCGCCGACGAGGTGTGGTTCTCGACCGACGACCTGCGTCGAGCCCACGATGTGCCCGCGTCGCTGGTCGTCCGCAACACGCTCGACCTCGACCTCTGGCAGCCCGGCTCGGGGCCAGCGGCCGAGACCGACCCCACAGCGCCGCTGCGCATGCTCTACATGGGCACGACGACCCACGACGGAGACCTCGCGATGCTCGCTCCCGTGCTCGAGCGGCTGCACGCCGCCCACCCGGGCGAGTTCACGGTCGTCATGGTGGGTGTCGCCAAGGGGCTGGCCGAGCAGCCCTGGATGCAGGTCGTCAAGCCGCCGAGCAGCTCGTACCAACAGTTCGTGCCGTGGCTCGCGTCGCAGGGCCCCTTCGACCTCGGCCTGTCGCCGTTGCTCGACTCGCGCTTCAACCGCGCCAAGTCCGACATCAAGTGCCTCGACTACCTCGCGCTCGGAGCACGTCCGGTGGTCTCGGACGTCGAGCCCTACCGCGTCGACGAGCTCGACGACCTGGTCGATCGCGTGCCCGAGCTCCCCGAGGCCTGGTTCGCCGCCCTCGAGCGTCACGTCGTCGGTCGCGCAGCGCTCCGTCAGGCTGCCGTGCGCGACCGGGCCACCGGATTCGACTACCTGTCGACGCAGCGATCGGCTGACCAGACCGCTGCGCTCCTGCGCGACCGGCTCGACGCCCTGGTCGCCGCCCGCTCCACGTCCCGTCCCTAGCACCGCTCGAAAGGCACACCTGTGACCCACGTCCTCGACGACCTCGAAGCGCGCGGCCTCGTCGCGCACTCGACAGACCGCGACGCCCTGCGCGCCGAGCTGTCCGCGGGGCCGATCACCTACTACGTGGGCTTCGACCCGACCGCGCCGAGCCTGCACATCGGCAACCTGCTGCAGATCCTCACGGCGCGCCGGCTCCAGCTGGCCGGCCACCGACCGCTGCTGCTGGTCGGCGGGTCGACGGGCCTGATCGGCGATCCCAAGGAAGCGGGGGAGCGGGTCATGAACACGCGCGAGACCGTTGCCGACTGGGTCGAGCGCATCGCCTCGCAGGTGTCGCGGTTCGTCGACTTCGACGGCGACAACGGTGCCACGATCGTCAACAACCTCGACTGGACGTCGGGGCTCAGCACGATCGACTTCCTGCGCGACATCGGCAAGCACTTCCCGGTCAACCGGATGCTGGCGCGCGACGTCGTCAGCAGCAGGCTCGAGTCGGGCATCAGCTACACCGAGTTCAGCTATGTCCTGCTGCAGTCGATGGACTTCCTCGAGCTCAACCGCCGCCACGGGTGCGTCCTGCAGACGGGTGGCAGCGATCAGTGGGGCAACATCACCGCCGGCGTCGAGCTCATCCGCCGTGCCGACGGCAAGAAGGCGCACGCTCTCGCGACCCCGCTGATCACCAAGGCCGACGGCACCAAGTTCGGCAAGACCGAGAGCGGCACGGTGTGGCTAGACCCCGAGCTCATGAGCCCGTACGCGTTCTACCAGTCGTGGATCCAGGCGGAGGACTCCAAGGTCGTCGAGTACCTCAAGCAGTTCACGTTCATCGAGCTCGACGAGATCGCGCAGATCGAGGCCGAGCATCTCGAGAAGCCCGGGTTGCGGGCCGCCCAGCGCCGGCTGGCTGCGGAGATGACGACCATCGTTCACGGGGAGGCCGAGACCGCGGCGGCCGAGCTCGCCTCGCGGGCACTGTTCGGGCGCGCAGAGCTCGCCGATCTCCCCGAGGCGACGTTGGCCGCGGCGCTGCGAGAGGCCGGTGCCGCAGAGCTCGCGGCCTCCGACCGGCCGACGATCGTCGACGCCCTCGTCGCCACGGGCCTGGCCGACAGCAAGTCGGCGGCACGTCGAGCCGTGGGGGAGGGCGGCGCGTACCTCAACAACGAGCGCGTGACCGACCCCGATCTCGAGCTCACGAGCGACCTGCTCCTCTACAGCACGTGGGCAGTCATTCGCAAAGGCAAACGCTCCGTCTCGGGCGTCTCGATCGCCTGAACACTGCAACGCCGGGCATCTAGCCGGCTGTGGCATGGACCACAGGGAGGCGATTTGACGAGCGGGGAAACGCCCCCGTAATGTTCTTCTTGTTGGACAGCAAAGCGGGGCTCGGCCCCGCAGCTTCTGACCAGCTCGACCGAAACGATCAACAGCACGGTGCCTCACGGCTCCCGGAGACGGATCGCAGACAACAGAGTTGTGCATGGTGACCGACCCGGTTTGACCGGTGAAAACGAGCCGTGTAAGTTGGACGAGTTGCCCTGAGGTCCTGGTCTTTTGATTGGGGGTTTGGTGTGCGTCTGATCCTTGAGAACTCAACAGTGTGCCAAAAATCGACGAGATTAATTAGATGTATCCCCGTCGAGACTGGCTGATGGCCCTTTTGGGGTTGTTGGTTGTTTTGATGGTATTAATTCCGGCAAAATTTATTTTGCCAGCGAATGTTTGGTTAGGTTGAACTGAAGTTTGAGTCACGCTTTTGTGGCTTTCAATGGAGAGTTTGATCCTGGCTCAGGACGAACGCTGGCGGCGTGCTTAACACATGCAAGTCGAGCGGTAAGGCCCTTCGGGGTACACGAGCGGCGAACGGGTGAGTAACACGTGAGCAATCTGCCCTTCTCTTTGGAATAACCATTGGAAACGATGGCTAATGCCGAATATGAACCCCTTTCGCATGTTGGGGGTTGGAAAGCTCCGGCGGAGAAGGATGAGCTCGCGGCCTATCAGCTTGTTGGTGAGGTAATGGCTCACCAAGGCATTGACGGGTAGCCGGCCTGAGAGGGTGACCGGCCACACTGGGACTGAGACACGGCCCAGACTCCTACGGGAGGCAGCAGTGGGGAATATTGGACAATGGGCGAAAGCCTGATCCAGCAACGCCGCGTGAGGGATGAAGGCCTTCGGGTTGTAAACCTCTTTCAGCAGGGACGAAGCGAGAGTGACGGTACCTGCAGAAGAAGGACCGGCCAACTACGTGCCAGCAGCCGCGGTAATACGTAGGGTCCGAGCGTTGTCCGGAATTATTGGGCGTAAAGGGCTCGTAGGCGGTTTGTCGCGTCGGGAGTGAAAACTCAGGGCTCAACCCTGAGCGTGCTTCCGATACGGGCAGACTAGAGGTATTCAGGGGAGAACGGAATTCCTGGTGTAGCGGTGGAATGCGCAGATATCAGGAGGAACACCGGTGGCGAAGGCGGTTCTCTGGGAATTACCTGACGCTGAGGAGCGAAAGCATGGGGAGCGAACAGGATTAGATACCCTGGTAGTCCATGCCGTAAACGTTGGGCGCTAGGTGTGGGGACCTTCCACGGTTTCCGTGCCGCAGCTAACGCATTAAGCGCCCCGCCTGGGGAGTACGGCCGCAAGGCTAAAACTCAAAGGAATTGACGGGGGCCCGCACAAGCGGCGGAGCATGCTGATTAATTCGATGCAACGCGAAGAACCTTACCTGGGTTTGACATATGCCGGAAAGCTGCAGAGATGTGGCCCCCCTTGTGGTCGGTATACAGGTGGTGCATGGCTGTCGTCAGCTCGTGTCGTGAGATGTTGGGTTAAGTCCCGCAACGAGCGCAACCCTCGTTCTATGTTGCCAGCACGTTATGGTGGGGACTCATAGGAGACTGCCGGGGTCAACTCGGAGGAAGGTGGGGATGACGTCAAGTCTTCATGCCCCTTATGTCCAGGGCTTCAAGCATGCTACAATGGCCGGTACAAAGGGCTGCGAAACCGTAAGGTGGAGCGAATCCCAAAAAGCCGGTCTCAGTTCGGATTGGGGTCTGCAACTCGACCCCATGAAGTCGGAGTCGCTAGTAATCGCAGATCAGCAACGCTGCGGTGAATACGTTCCCGGGCCTTGTACACACCGCCCGTCACGTCATGAAAGTCGGCAACACCCGAAGCCAGTGGCCCAACCGTTTACGGAGGGAGCTGTCGAAGGTGGGGCTGGCGATTGGGACGAAGTCGTAACAAGGTAGCCGTACCGGAAGGTGCGGCTGGATCACCTCCTTTCTAAGGAGCATCTGGCAGCTGCCCATCGTGGTGGTTGTCCATGAGTCGTTTATTCACCGTTCGTGTGGATGCGGTCTCAGCTCACTAGTGGATTGTCGATTATTTGGCTTGATGGATGCCATCAGTGATGAGTACACCTCCTTTGGGAGGCAGGAAAGTTGTTGGGACGTGTTCATTGAATCAGGCACACTGTTGGGTCCTGAGGGATCAGCTCGTCAGAGTTGGTTTCCTCGGACCGCATATTCTTACGAACCGTCAGGTTCTCCTCTTGAGGAGTTCTTGGTAGGCGTGGGGGTGTTGTGCGGGACCGATCGTATTTTGAGAACTTCACAGTGGACGCGAGCATCTTTGTAGTAACAACAAGCTACTAAGTGCACATGGTGGATGCCTTGGCATCGAGAGCCGATGAAGGACGTTGGAGTCTGCGAAAAGCCCCGGGAAGGTGACAACCGACCTGTGATCCGGGGATGTCCGAATGGGGAAACCCACCTGGAGTAAAGTCTAGGTACCTGCGCCTGAACACATAGGGCGTTTGGAGGGAACGTGGGGAAGTGAAACATCTCAGTACCCACAGGAAGAGAAAACAAAAGTGATTCCGGTAGTAGTGGCGAGCGAAACCGGATCAGGCTAAACCGTATTGATGTGATAGCCGGCAGGCGTTG
Organism: Aeromicrobium fastidiosum; assembly: GCF_017876595.1. Classification (NCBI taxonomy): domain Bacteria; kingdom Bacillati; phylum Actinomycetota; class Actinomycetes; order Propionibacteriales; family Nocardioidaceae; genus Aeromicrobium; species Aeromicrobium fastidiosum. Next base: position 2,545,931 of record NZ_JAGIOG010000001.1, read on the forward strand.
TCAGTGCGGTGTTGTGGGACCACATGGTCTGGACTGCCGTCCAGGCAAAGAGTCATAAACCATGAGTGAAGTGAAAGCCGACTGGAAAGTCGCGCCGTAGAGGGTGATAGCCCCGTACACGTAAGCTCATGGCTCTTTTGTGTCATCCCAAGTAACACCGAACCCCTGAAATTCGGTGTGAATCTAGCGGGACCACCCGTTAAGCCTAAATACTCCTCGATGACCGATAGCGGACTAGTACCGTGAGGGAAAGGTGAAAAGTACCCCGGGAGGGGAGTGAAATAGTACCTGAAACCATGTGCATACAATCCGTTGGAGCTCATCCTTGTGATGTGTGACAGCGTGCCTTTTGAAGAATGAGCCTGCGAGTTAGCGTTCTGTAGCGAGGTTAAGGCGTCGAGCCGTAGCCGTAGCGAAAGCGAGTCCGAATAGGGCGACCATAGTTGCAGGATCTAGACCCGAAGCGGAGTGATCTATCCATGGCCAGGTTGAAGCGCGGGTAAGACCGCGTGGAGGACCGAACCCACCTAGGTTAAAAACTGGGGGGATGAGCTGTGGATAGGGGTGAAAGGCCAATCAAACTCCGTGATAGCTGGTTCTCCCCGAAATGCATTTAGGTGCAGCGTTGCGTGTTTCTTGTCGGAGGTAGAGCACTGGATGGGCTAGGGGGCCTACAAGCTTACTGAACTCAGCCAAACTCCGAATGCCGATAAGTGAGAGCGCAGCAGTGAGACAGTGGGGGATAAGCTCCATTGTCGAGAGGGAAACAGCCCAGACCATCAGCTAAGGTCCCAAAGCGATAACTAAGTGGAAAAGGATGTGGAGTCGCCCAGACAACCAGGAGGTTGGCTTAGAAGCAGCCACCCTTGAAAGAGTGCGTAATAGCTCACTGGTCAAGTAATTCCGCGCCGACAATTTAGCGGGGCTCAAGTTATCCACCGAAGCTATGGGATTTACACAATAACCAGGCCTTCGTGGTCCAGGTGTGTGGATCGGTAGGGGAGCGTCGTGTGGCCAGCGAAGCGGCGGAGTGATCCAGCCGTGGAGGCTACACGAGTGAGAATGCAGGCATGAGTAGCGAATGAGGAGTGAGAAACTCCTCCACCGAATGACCAAGGGTTCCAGGGTCAAGCTAATCTTCCCTGGGTAAGTCGGGACCTAAGGCGAGGCCGACAGGCGTAGTCGATGGACAACGGGCTGATATTCCCGTACCGGCATTAGATCGCCCATGCTGAACCCAGAAATGCTAAGTGCCCAAAGCTAGCGGGACTCTTCGGAGCGATGCTGGTGCTGCGCACGACCCGATCTGGTAGTAGGCAAGCAATGGTGTGACGCAGGAAGGTAGCTCATCCCGGGCGATGGTTGTCCCGGGCTAAGGATGTAGGGCGAATGATAGGCAAATCCGTCATTCACATAGCCTGAGATCTGATGGGGAGACGTTTTAGTCGAAGTGAGTGATCCTATGCTGCCGAGAAAAGCATCTAGCGAGATCTAGAGCCGCCCGTACCCCAAACCGACTCAGGTGGTCAGGTAGAGAATACTAAGGTGATCGAGTGAACCATGGTTAAGGAACTCGGCAAAATGCCCCCGTAACTTCGGGAGAAGGGGGGCCCGATTCGTGAGCACACTTGCTGTGCGAAGCGTTGACGGCCGCAGAGACCAGGCCCAAGCGACTGTTTACTAAAAACACAGGTCCGTGCTAAGTCGAAAGACGCCGTATACGGACTGACTCCTGCCCGGTGCTGGAAGGTTAAGGGGACGTGTCAGCGCAAGCGAAGCACAGAACTTAAGCCCCAGTAAACGGCGGTGGTAACTATAACCATCCTAAGGTAGCGAAATTCCTTGTCGGGTAAGTTCCGACCTGCACGAATGGAGTAACGACTTGGGCGCTGTCTCAACCATGGACTCGGCGAAATTGCATTACGAGTAAAGATGCTCGTTACGCGCGGCAGGACGGAAAGACCCCGGGACCTTTACTATAGTTTGGTATTGGTGTTTGGTTCAGTTTGTGTAGGATAGGTGGGAGACTGTGAAGCATTCACGCCAGTGAGTGTGGAGTCATCGTTGAAATACCACTCTGGCTGTACTAGATATCTAACCTAGGTCCATTATCTGGATCAGGGACAGTGCCTGATGGGTAGTTTAACTGGGGCGGTTGCCTCCTAAAATGTAACGGAGGCGCTCAAAGGTTCCCTCAGCCTGGTTGGCAATCAGGTTTCGAGTGTAAGTGCACAAGGGAGCTTGACTGTGAGAGTGACAGCTCGAGCAGGGACGAAAGTCGGAACTAGTGATCCGGCGCTGGCAAGTGGAAGCGGCGTCGCTCAACGGATAAAAGGTACCCCGGGGATAACAGGCTGATCTTCCCCAAGAGTCCATATCGACGGGATGGTTTGGCACCTCGATGTCGGCTCGTCGCATCCTGGGGCCGTAGCAGGTCCCAAGGGTTGGGCTGTTCGCCCATTAAAGCGGCACGCGAGCTGGGTTTAGAACGTCGTGAGACAGTTCGGTCCCTATCCGCCGCGCGCGTAGGAAACTTGAGAAAATCTGTCCCTAGTACGAGAGGACCGGGATGGACGAACCTCTGGTGTGCCAGTTGTTCTGCCAAGAGCACTGCTGGTTAGCTACGTTCGGAAGCGATAACCGCTGAAAGCATCTAAGCGGGAAGCGTGTTTCAAGATGAGGTTTCCCACTGGTTTACCAGGTAAGGCCCCCAGCAGACCACTGGGTTGATAGGCCGGAAGTAGAAGCACAGTAATGTGTGGAGCTGACCGGTACTAATAGGCCGAGGGCTTGTTTCTTACAAAGTTTGCACCACCGCGTCCACTGTGAGGTTCCCGAGATATGTATCGGTTACCCCATCTCCAGTCACTCTGGGAGCTCATCGGAGCTCTCAGATGGGGGTGAGGGTCTATATATCTCCATAGAGTTACGGCGACCATGGCGAGAGGGAAATACCCGGCTACATTCCGAACCCGGAAGTCAAGCCTCTCAGCGCCGATGGTACTGCACTGGAGACGGTGTGGGAGAGTAGGACGTCGCCGGACAATCATTAGCGCGAGGCCGCCCCACAGTTGGGGCGGCCTCGCTGCATTTACACAGCAATTCGTCCGTCTAGCATGGACGAACATCATCAGATCGATGGAAGGAACGACTCATGGCAGAGTCGAGAGGACCCCGCCGCGACGGCGGACAGGGTTCGTCGAAGGGCGGCACCGGCCGCGGCGCCGCTGGCGGCGGACGTGGAGGCAAGCCTGCCGGCCAGGGCGGGCGCGATCGGCGGGGCAGCGGCGACGCCCCCCGCGGTGTCGGCAAGCCCAGCGATCGCCGGGACGGCAAACCTGCTCCTGCACGCCGGGACGGCAAGCCGCAGACCCCGCGCCGCGACGGCAAGCCCTACGAGGCACGTCGTGATCGCCGCCAGGAGGAGGGCGACCGCACCGCGGCCCAGAAGATCTATGACGGTCCGCCGATCCCCGACGACGTCAGTGCATCCGATCTCGACAAGCACGCGCGTCAGGCGCTGCAGGGTCTGCCGGAGAAGCTTGCCGACAAGGTCGCCCGTCACCTGGTGATGGCCGGCCTCCTGCTGGCCGAGGATCCCGAGACTGCGCACAAGCACGCTCTGGCAGCGCGTGCCCGGGCCACCCGCACTGGCCTCGTGCGCGAGGCCTGCGGCGAGACCGCATATGCCTGCGGCAAGTGGGCTGAGGCGCTGTCGGAATTCAGGGCAGCCCGTCGTATGACCGGCGGCTACCTCTACGCGCCGATGATGGCCGACTGCGAGCGGGCGCTCAAGCGGCCCGACAAGGCCATCGCCTACGACACGACCGAGATCCGTTCGCAGCTCGACGACGCAGGTCAGATCGAGTTGTCGATCGTGGTGGCCGGTGCACGACGCGACCAGGGTCAGTACGACGCCGCGATCCGGTTGCTCGAGACGGAGCCGCTCCACACCAAGGGCCGTGGCGAGTGGGTGCCGCGTCTTCGCTACGCCTATGCCGACTCCCTGCTGGCAGCCGGTCGCAAGGACGAGGCGATCGAGTGGTTCCACCGCACGGTGGCCGTCGACGGCAACAAGACCACCGATGCCGAGGAACGTCTCGCCGAGCTCGACAAGCGTCCGCAGTCCTGAGCGCGCTGTCCTGAGTCCACAGCCGTGATCGACGCTGTTCGTCGTCCACAGAGCTGACTCGTCACGATGCCTCCCACCACCGGTGGGAGGCATCGTCGTCGTATGACCCATGACATCGCTGATCCTGCCACCGACCGACCCGTCAACGAGGTACGCCTGATCGGTCGGGTGTCCGCCGCCCCCGAGATCCGAATGCTGCCCAGCGGCGACGAGCTGGTGTCGTTCCGACTCGTGGTGAGGCGCAGTGCCGCGGCCCGCCGACGGTCCAAGCAGGTCGTCGACACGATCGAGTGCACGGTGTGGCGAGCAGCCCTGCGGCGCTCGGTCATGAGGCTCGAGGCCGGTGTGGAGGTCGCGGTGACCGGTGAGCTGCGTCGACGCTTCTCACGCGCCGGCGGCGGTGCCGTGAGCTGGGTGTCCGTGGAGGTCGACTCGTGCCGACGCGTGCCGGTGCCGGCGGTAGCCTCGGACTCATGACCTTGGGCTGTACCGCGCAACCGCTCAGCACGACGTACGACCTGGCGATGCTCGATCTCGACGGCGTCGTCTACCTGGGATCCGACCCCATCCCGGGCGTGGCCACCGCTCTGGCTGCGGCGCGTGACCGGGGGATGCGGCTCGCGTACATCACCAACAACGCCTCGCGCACGGCAGACACCGTCGCCGACAAGCTCCGCGCGATGCACATGCCCGACGTCACAGACGCCGATGTCGTGACCTCGGCGCAGGCCGTGGCGCACCTGATGGCCGACGCCCTGCCCGCCGGATCCGCCGTGCTGGTGGTGGGCGGCGAGGGCCTGCGCGTCCCGCTCGAGCAGCGAGGCCTGCGGTGCGTGTCGTCGCTCGGCGACTCCCCGGTCGCCGTCGTGCAGGGCTTCCATGCCGACATCGGGTGGCGAGACCTGGCCGAGGCGGCGTACGCGATCGAGTCCGGCCTGCCCTGGTACGTCAGCAACACCGATCTCACCGTGCCCACGGCCCGCGGCATCGCGCCCGGCAACGGCTCGTTGGTGCAGGCAGTGCGCAATGCGACGGGTGCCGAGCCGATCGTGGCCGGCAAGCCGCAGCGGGCGCTGTTCGACGAGACCATCGCCCGCGTCGGAGGCACCCGTCCGCTGATGGTGGGCGATCGCCTCGACACGGACATCGACGGTGCGATCAACGCGGGCATCGACAGCCTGGTGGTGCTCACGGGCGTCAGCAGCCTGCAGGAGATCGCCGACGCCGGTGACGGTCACCGCCCGACGTACGTGGCGGCCGATCTCCGTGGGCTCGACGAGGATCATCCCGAGGTGGCGATCGACGGCGACCAGGCCAGGTGCGGCTCCTCGGTCGTGTCCGTCGTCGACGGATCCGTGGTCATCGAGAGCGGCGAGCCGTCATCGACGACCGTGCTCCGGGCCGCGGTCGAGCTCGCGTGGCACGTGCACGATCGCTCCGACACGCCGGTGCGCCTGGATGGGACACTGGTGGCATGAGCGAGCAGCACGACGAGGTCGGCCCGATGGATGCGCCCGACACGATTCCGCTCGAGGTGCCGGTCACGGGTCATGTCGCGATCGACGAGGCTCTCGAGAGGCTGAGCCGCATCGACGGTCTCGACATCTCGCTGCACCCCGAGGAGTTCGACGCGGTCCACGGGGTGCTGCGCGAGTCGCTGGCCAATGCCGGCCGCGACGGGGTCGCGCCGGAATCTCCATGAGCAGGCGACTGCGCCTCGACGCCGAGCTCGTGCGCCGCGGCCTGGCCCGCTCCCGAGAGCACGCCAGCACGCTGATCGACGACGGACTCGTCAAGGTCGCCGGATCGGTCGCCACCAAGGCCGCCACCGGCGTCACGACCGATCAGGCGATCGTCGTGCGGGAGAGCAACGAGCCGTCCTACGCCTCGCGCGGAGCCCACAAGCTGCTGGGTGCGCTGGCGGTGTTCGAGCCCATGGGGCTGACGGTCGACGGCCGCCGATGCCTCGACGCGGGGGCCTCGACCGGCGGTTTCACCGACGTCCTCCTGCGCAAGGGTGCTCGCGAGATCTGCGCCGTCGACGTGGGCTACGGCCAGCTGGTCTGGTCGCTGCAGTCCGACGAGCGGGTGCACGTCTTCGACCGCACCAACATCAGGCACCTCGAGGCGGCCGACATCGGCGGTCCCGTGGAGCTGATCGTGTCCGATCTGTCGTTCATCTCCCTTACGGTGGTCATGCCGGCACTCACGCGGGTGTGCGAGCCGAGTCCGAAGGGCGACATCGTGCTGATGATCAAGCCGCAGTTCGAGGTCGGCAAGAGCAACCTCGGCAAGAACGGCGTCGTCCGCGACCCTGCCCTGCACGCCGATGCCGTGCACCGGGTCTGCCTGTCGGCGCACGAGCTCGGCTGGGGCACTCGGGCGCTGGCACCCAGCCCGCTGCCCGGACCGGCCGGTAACGTCGAGTACTTCTGCTGGCTGCGCTCCGATGCCGAGGCCCCGAGCCTGCAGGCCGCCCACGACGTCGTCGCGGCCGGGCCGCTGGTCGTCCACGAGGCGTCGTCGTGAGGCGCGTGCTGATCGCGGTCCACGAGGGACGCGAGGAGGCCGTCAAGGTCGCCGCGGCCTTCGCGGCCGACCTGCGTGCCGAAGGCATCCACGTCCGTGTGCTCGAGCCCGAGGCCGAGGCGCTGCTGGCCGCAGGAGTCGACGACGCCGAGATCGTCGTCGCGGGTCCGGCTGCGGCCGCCGACTGCGAGCTCGCGCTGGTGTTCGGGGGCGACGGCACGATCCTTCGCGCCGCCGAGCTGTGCCGCGGCACCGAGACCCCGGTCCTCGGGGTCAACCTGGGGCACGTGGGCTTCCTGGCCGAGGCCGACGTCGACGACATGCAGGACGTCGTCCGGTCGGTGGTCGACTGCACCTACACCGTCGAGGAGCGCCTCACGGTCGACGTCTCGGTCATGGTCGGGGGAGAGGTCGTCGCGACCAACTGGGCGCTCAACGAGGCATCGGTCGAGAAGGCCGCCCGTGAGCGGATGCTCGAGATCGTCGTCGAGATCGACGACCGTCCCGTGTCGCGCTGGGGCTGCGACGGCATCGTCTGCGCGACCCCGACCGGCTCGACGGCCTACAACTTCAGCGCCGGCGGGCCCATCGTGTGGCCCGAGGTACAGGCCCTGCTGATGGTGCCGATCAGCGCCCACGCCCTGTTCTCCCGCCCCCTGGTCGTGTCGCCCGACTCCACGCTGGCGATCGAGGTCGTGGGGGAGCAGTCCAGCGGCGTGCTGTGGTGCGACGGTCGACGTGCCGCAGACCTGCCCGTCGGCTCGAGGGTCGAGGTCGTCAAGGGACGCGAGACCGTGCGCCTGGCCCGACTGCACGAGGCATCGTTCGCCGACCGGCTGGTGCGCAAGTTCGACCTTCCCGTGGCCGGGTGGCGCGGCGGGGCCGAGCGGCGCTGGGAGGGACGTTCCTGATGGCCGACCCGCGCACGATCTGGCAGCAGCTCACCCTGCGCGACCTGGGGGTCATCGACTCCGCCGAGCTCGAGCTCTCCGAGGGGTTCACCGTCATCACCGGCGAGACCGGTGCCGGCAAGACGATGGTCGTCACCGCGCTCGGTCTGCTGCGCGGTGACCGCGCCGACCCCGGGCTCGTGCGTCGCGGTGCCGCCCAGGCGCGCATCGAGGCCAGCATCGGCGTTCCCCGCGGAGCGTCCGCGGCCTCGGCGGTCGAAGAGGCCGGCGGTCGCATCGACGACGACGTCGTGATCCTCGGACGCATCCTGTCGGCGCAGGGTCGCTCGCGCGCCGTCGCGGGCGGTGCCACGGTGCCGGCGGCGCTGCTCACCGAGGTCACAGACGAGCTCGTCGCGGTGCACGGGCAGTCCGACCAGCACCGGCTGCTCCGGGCCGCCGAGCAGAGGGCGGCGCTCGACCGCTTCGCCGGCGAGCCCTTCGCCGCGGCGTTCGCGGCCTATGCGCCGGTGCACGCCCGCTGGCGTGCGGTCGAGCGCACCCTCGACGAGCTGCGCACCCACGCGCAGGAACGGGCGCGTGAGCTCGACGTGCTGCGGTTCGGCCTCGACGAGGTCGAGGCCGTCGACCCGCAGCCGGGCGAGGACGAGTCGCTCAAGGCCGAGGAGGGCGTCCTGGCCCACGCCGAGTCGCTGGCGCGCGCGGCCGACCTGGCCCACCGGGTGCTGGTCGGCGACGCCGACCTCACGGCGGCGCGCACCCAGATCGCCGAGGCCTCGGCCCACCTGCAGGACGTCGCGGGCCACGATCCGACGCTCGACGCCCTGACCGAGCGGGTGCTCGAGGTCGGCATCCTCGTCGACGAGGTGGGTGCCGACCTGGGTGCCTACTCCGGCGGCATCGAGCTCGATCCCGAGCGGCTCGCGACGTTGCAGGACCGCAGGGCATCGCTGGCCGCGCTGCAGCGCAAGTACGGCCCCACCCTCGACGACGTCCTGGCCTGGGCCGAGAAGGGGGCCGCGCGCCTCGGCGAGCTCGGCAGCGACGACGACACCGTCGCGGCGCTGGTCGCCGAGCAGGACGAGCTGGTCCCGGAGGTCCGCCGGCTCGCAGGGGAGATGTCGCGCCTCAGAGCCGAGGCTGCCGGACGACTGGCCGAGCTGGTCGACCTCGAGCTGGCCCAGCTGTCGATGCCGTCGGCCCACCTCGAGGTGTCGGTCACGACCCATGCCGACGCTGTCCCCGGCCCGCACGGGCTCGACGACGTCGAGCTGCTGTTCGCCGCCAACAGCGGTGCGGGCATGCGCCCGCTGCACAAGGGTGCCAGCGGCGGCGAGCTGTCGCGGCTGATGCTGGCGCTCGAGGTCGTCCTCGCCGACCGCACGACCGTCCCGACCCTGGTGTTCGACGAGGTCGACGCAGGCATCGGCGGCAAGGCCGCGGTCGAGGTCGGCCGCCGCCTGTCGCGCCTGGCCCAGCACGCCCAGGTCATCGCCGTCACGCACCTGCCGCAGGTCGCAGCGTTCGCCGATCACCACTTCGTGGTGTCCAAGGACGACGACGGCACCGTCACCAGCAGCTCGGTCACCGAGGTCGAGGAGTCGGGGCGAGTCGACGAGCTCGCCCGCATGCTGGCCGGCCAGGAGGAGTCGGCGGCGGCGCAGGCACACGCCCGCGAGCTGCTCGAGCTGGCCCGCGACCGTTCCTGAGAGCTCGCCGAAAACGTGGTTTCGGCGCGACACGCCGCAGTCGCTCCCGGCTGAGCCGGCCGCAGCCGGAACCATGGAGCGCGATGGTCACCTGGAGACGCAAGACATCCCTGCCCCCTGACGCCAAGGGGGTCGTGGGCACGATCCGGCTCGCACGCCGCGACAACGACCTCGCCGCCCTCCTGGAGGGCGAGGTCGCCGTCGTCGAGCAGCCCGACCTCGACGCCCGGCAGGCCAAGGCGCTGATCGACCGCCGCGTCGCCGCGGTGCTCAACGTGGCCCGGTCGACGTCCGGACGGGCACCGAACACCGGTCCGCAGCTGCTGTCGCAGGCCGGCATCGTGCTGATCGACGTCACGAGCGAGGACACGTGGGCCCGCCTCAAGAACGGCGACCTCGTGCGCGTCGAGGGCGGGCAGGTGTTCCGTGACGAGGTGCTCGTCGCGAGCGGCATCGAGCTCGACGCCGAGCGCATCGCGGGCGACCTCAAGGCGGCGCGCGACGGCCTCGCGACACGGCTCGACTCGCTGGCGGCCAATGCGACCGACCACATCCACCGCGAGCACGCGATGCTGATGTCAGGCGCCCAGGTGCCGCACCTCAGCACGCCGCTGCGGGGCCGGGCCGTGGTCGTCGTGTCGCGTGCGTACGACGACATCGCCGACCTCAAGCGGCTGCGACGCTGGATTCGCCACCACGACCCCGTGCTGATCGGCGCCGGACCCGGTGCCGACGTGCTGATCAAGGCAGGCCTGACGCCCGGCATCGTGGTCGGCCCGCTCGACCTGATCTCCGATGCTGCGATCAAGCAGTCGGGCGAGGTCGTCGTGACGACCCCGTCCGGCATGGTCGAGGGCGTCGAGCGGCTCGAGCGCCACGGCAAGGAGATCGTGACCTTCGTGTCGACCGGCTCGGCCGACGACCTCGCGATCCTGCTGGCCGACACCAACGACGCAGGCGTCATCGTGCACGTGGGTGCCCCGAGCTCGCTGGCCAAGCTCATGGAGCAGCCGCCCACCGAGGCGTCGCGCATGTTCGTCGCCCGCCTGCGAGCCGGAGCCAAGATCGTCGACGCCAAGGCCGTCCACCACTTCTCGTCGCAGCGCAACGCGGTCTGGCCCGTCCTGCTGCTGCTGGTCGCCGGCCTCGCCGCCGTCGCCGTCGCCATCGGCATCACCCCCGTCGGGCAGGACTGGTACGACGCCGTCGGCGACCACCTGACCGATTTCGGCTCCTGGATCAAAGGACTCTTCTCGTGATCACCTTCCGCTACCACCTCGTCTCGGTCGCCGCGATCCTCATCGCGCTGGCAGCCGGCATCGCGCTCGGCTCCGGGCCGCTCGACGACGCCGGTGACACGCTGCGCGGCGACGGCGGCAGCACGGCCGTCGACCCCGCGGTGGCCTCGTTCGAGGAGGGCTTCGCGGGTCGCACCGCCGGCGGTCTGCTCGAGGACCGGCTCAAGGGGCAGTCCGTCGTCGTCCTGACCGTGCCCGGCGCGAGCCAGGCAGAGGTGGGCGGCATCGTCAGCGACCTGCAGGCAGCGGGTGCCGAGGTCACGGGCCAGGTCGAGCTCACGAGCAAGATGCTCGACGCCGCCGACCGGCAGTTCGCCGAGGGCGTCGCGCAGCAGTCCGCGGCTGACGTGCCCGGTGTCAGCAGTGCCACGGACAGCTACGGCCGCATCGGTGCCGCCTTGGCGCGGGCGCTGCTGGCCGACGAGACGACGCCCGCCGACCAGACGGCCGCGACGATCCGCTCGGCGTTCGCCGAGGGAGACCTGCTCAGCACGCCGACCCCGCCGGCCAACCTCGCGACTCTCGCGGTGCTCGTGACGGGTCCGCAGCGCGCCGGCACCGCCGACCGCAGCACGGTCATCGCGGCGCTGGCCGGCGCCATGAACGAGACCGGCAAGGGCGTCATCGTGGCCGGCCCGTCGTCGTCCAGCACTGACGGTGGCGCGGTCAAGGCCGTCCGCGACGGTGCGTTCGCGACGTCGGTGTCGACCGTCGACGTGACGGACTCCGCAGCGGGCCGCATCGTGACGGTGCTCGCCGCGGCCTCGCAGGTCGACGGCGAGCCCGGTGCGTGGGGCACGTCGCGCAGCATCGGCGGCGCTCTGCCGAAGTGAGCCGGCCTGTCGACGAGTGGCGAGCCGGGTGTGTCATTGGCTTCGGCGGGCCATTCGTTGGTAGGCTGGAATCCCGTGGAGGCCTGATGCAGATTCCTGCATCGTGAGCGCTCGACATGAACTCGACCACGGGAGTCACCTTGTCAGGTAGCGCGGTTACCAAGCACGTCTTCGTCACCGGAGGAGTCGCGTCGTCGCTCGGCAAGGGCCTGACGGCCTCGAGCCTCGGGCGGCTGCTGAAGTCACGCGGCCTGCGCGTCACGATGCAGAAGCTCGACCCGTACCTGAACGTCGATCCAGGCACGATGAACCCGTTCCAGCACGGCGAGGTGTTCGTGACCGAGGACGGTGCCGAGACAGATCTCGACGTCGGCCACTACGAGCGCTTCCTCGACGTCGACCTGTCGGGCAAGGCCAACGTCACGACGGGCCAGGTCTACTCCGAGGTCATCGCCAAGGAGCGTCGCGGCGACTACCTCGGCGACACCGTCCAGGTCATTCCGCACATCACGAACGAGATCAAGTCGCGCATCCGCGCGATGTCCGGCCCTGACGTCGACGTCGTCATCACCGAGATCGGCGGCACGGTCGGCGACATCGAGTCGCTGCCGTTCCTCGAGGCCGCCCGCCAGGTGCGCCATGACGTGGGTCGCGGCAACGTGTTCTTCCTGCACGTCTCGCTGGTGCCGTACATCGGTCCGTCGCAGGAGCTCAAGACCAAGCCGACGCAGCACTCCGTCGCGGCGCTGCGCTCGATCGGCATCCAGCCCGACGCCATCGTGTGCCGCGCCGACCGCGAGATCCCCGAGAGCATGAAGCGCAAGATCTCGCTGATGTGCGACGTCGACGAGGAGGCCGTCGTCACCGCGAGCGACGCGCCCTCGATCTACGACATCCCCAAGGTGCTGCACCGCCAGGGCCTCGACGCCTACGTCGTGCGTCGTCTCGACCTGCCGTTCCGCGACGTCGACTGGACGCAGTGGGACGAGCTGCTGCGCCGCGTGCACCAGCCTGCCGAGGAGGTCACGATCGCGCTGGTCGGCAAGTACATCGACCTGCCCGACGCGTACCTGTCGGTCGGCGAGGCGCTGCGCGCCGGAGGCTTCGCGCACGACGCCCGCATCCGTTTGCGCTGGGTCGGCTCCGACGACTGCGAGACCGAGTCGGGCGCGGCGCAGCACCTGGCCGACGTCGACGGCATCTGCGTGCCCGGCGGCTTCGGAATCCGGGGCATCGAGGGCAAGCTCGGCGCGCTGACGTACGCCCGCGAGCGGGGCATCCCGGTGCTCGGCCTGTGCCTCGGCCTGCAGTGCATGGTGATCGAGTACGCCCGCAACGTCGCCGGGATCGCGGGTGCTAGCTCGTCGGAGTTCGACGCCGCGACCCAGCACCCCGTCGTCGCGACGATGGCCGAGCAGCTCGCGATCGTCGACGGCGAGGGCGACCTGGGCGGCACGATGCGTCTCGGCTCGTACCCCGCGACCCTCGATGCGGGCAGCGTCGTCGCCGAGGCGTACGGCGCGACGTCGGTCGACGAGCGTCACCGTCACCGCTACGAGGTCAACAACGCGTACCGCGAGCAGCTCGCCGCGGCGGGTCTGGTGTTCAGCGGCACGTCGCCCGACGGCACCCTGGTGGAGTTCGTCGAGCTGCCGCGGGAGGTGCACCCCTACTACGTCGCGACCCAGGCCCACCCCGAGCTGAAGTCGCGCCCCACCAAGGCGCACCCCCTGTTCGCCGGCCTGATCGGCGCGGCGCTCGACCGCCAGCGCGAGACGCGTCTGCCGGTCGACGAGCGCCTCGCCGAGGTTGAGGCGTGACGGCACACCCGTGGCTGCCCGGGCTGCTCGCCGATCCACTGATCGGTGACTCCGACGAGTCGTGGCCGGTCAGCGGCAGCGAGGTCAAGCACCAGAACGGATACCTGAGTCTGCGAGTCGACACGATCGTCGACCCGCAGGGCGGTGAGCACCCGCGGTCGGTCGTGCAGCCCCACGGCGCTATCGGGGTCGTCGCGATCGACGAGCACGACCGCATCCTGCTGGTCGAGCAGTACCGCCACCCGGTCGCTCGCCGATTGCTCGAGATCCCGGCAGGCACGCTCGACGTGCCGGATGAGTCGACCCAGGCCGCGGCGGCCCGTGAGCTCGCAGAGGAGGCCGACCTCGTCGCCGAGGACTGGGAGTCGATCCTGCGCCTGCTGGCCACGCCCGGCTACTCGACCGAGCACTGGGAGGTGTTCGTGGCGACGGGGCTCAGTGCTGTGCCGGCCGACCAGCGCACCGTGCGGGAGGCGGAGGAGGCCGACATGGCCCAGTGGTGGCTGCCGTTCGGGCAGGCCGTCGATGCCGTCCTCGCCGGCCGGATCACTGACTCGATGACCGTCGCGGCGATCCTGGCCGTGCAGGCGCAGCGCGCGCGATGAGCCCCGCCCCGCCGCGATGTGTGACGCCTACGGCGCCAACGGCGATCGATGACGCCGTAGGCGTCACACTTCGCGGTCGCGCGCGATGAGCGAGGACGTCGGACGCGGCGTCCACGACTACCTCAGCCACCTCACGGTCGAGCGAGGCCTGGCCGACAACACGCTGCGCTCGTACCGCCGCGACCTGCGGCGCTACCTCGACTTCTTGGTGGGACGCGGCATCACCGACCCGCGGGCCGTCACCGAGAACGACATCGCGGCGTTCCTCGGCTCGCTGCGCACCGGCGACGACGACCACGCGGCGCTCGGCACCGCCAGCGCTGCCCGCACGATCGTGGCGGTGCGCGGCTTGCACAAGTTCTTCCTGCGCGAGCAGCTCGTCACGACCGACGTCACGACCGCCGTCAAGCCGCCCCGGCCCGCCTCCCGGCTGCCCAAGGCGCTGCCGCTGAACGACGTCGAGGCGATCCTCGACGCCGCCGGTGCCCCCGGGACGACGCTGTCGGCGCGCGACCGGGCACTGCTCGAGGTGCTCTACGGCACGGGGGCCCGCATCTCGGAGGCCGTGGGGCTCGACGTCGACGACCTCGACCTCGAGGAGTCCACGATCCTGCTGCGCGGCAAGGGCGGCAAGCAGCGCATCGTGCCGCTCGGCTCGTACGCCAAGGCGTCGCTGGCCGACTACCTGTCGGCCTCACGGCCCGCCCTGGTCTCGGTGCGCACCCAGACGCCCGCGGTGTTCCTCAACGCCCGCGGCGGCCGCCTGTCGCGACAGAGCGCGTGGACCGTGCTGACCAAGGCCGCCGAGCGTGCCGGCCTCACGGTCGACGTCTCGCCGCACACGCTGCGCCACTCGTTCGCGACCCATCTGCTCGACGGCGGCGCGGACGTCAGGGTCGTCCAGGAGCTGCTGGGCCATGCCTCCGTGACGACGACGCAGATCTACACGCTCGTCACGGTCGAGAAGCTGCGGGAGATCTACGCGACGGCCCATCCGCGGGCCGCACGCGACTAAGCGCCGGGGTTGCACGGCACGCTGGACGGACGGTCCGACGGATGGTCGCCATGTCGACATCTGGCGGTAGAGTGTCGGTCGTCCGCCGGGTCGAGTTGCAGGGGTAGCGCATGAGCAGGAAAGCATGACCGCGGAACTGGGGCCCACCGGCCGTCCGATGCCCGACTTCCCCGAGCCGAAGCCTCGCGATCCGGCCAAGCCGGCGACGATCATCGCGCTGTGCAACCAGAAGGGCGGCGTGGGCAAGACCACGACGACCATCAACCTGGGCGCCGCGCTGGTCGAGCTCGGCCGCCGGGTGCTGCTGGTCGACTTCGACCCGCAGGGCTCGATGACCGTGGGCCTGGGCGTCAATGCCCACGAGCTCGACCAGAGCATCTACCACGTCCTGATGGACCGCGAGATCGCGCTGAAGGACCTGATCATGTCGACAGGCGTCGAGGGCCTCGACCTCGTGCCGTCCAACATCGACCTGTCGGCCGCCGAGATGCGCCTGGTCACCGAGGTCGGCCGTGAGCAGGTGCTCGCCCGGGTGCTCAAGCCCGTCCGGGCCGACTATGACGTCATCCTGATCGACTGCCAGCCCTCGCTGGGGCTGCTGACAGTCAACGCGCTGACCGCGGCCAACGCCGTGCTCGTGCCGCTGGAGTGCGAGTACTTCGCGCTGCGCGGCGTCGCGCTGCTGAAGGACACGATCGAGAAGGTGCGCGACCGCACCAACGACGAGCTCGAGATCATCGGCCTGCTGGGCACGATGTACGACAGCCGCACGTTGCACGGCAAGGAGGTGCTGCAGACGCTCGTCGAGGGCTGGGGAGACCTGGTGTTCCACACCGTCATCCGGCGCACCGTCAAGTTCTCCGACTCCACCGTCGCCGGCGAGCCGATCACCGAGTACGCGACGACGTCCCCGGGCGCTGCGTCCTACCGTCAGCTGGCCCGCGAGGTCCTCGTTCGGTGCCCCGACGCGTGAGCACGTCATCGGGCGGCGGTGGCGGCCGGCGGCCGTCGATGCCGGGTGCCGACGAGCTGTTCCGCGCGACGGCCCCCGCGCGCCGCAGCCGTGAGTCCACGCCCGACGACGAGACCCCGGTCGAGCCCGAGGTCGCCGTCGCGGCGAGCGGACGGGTCAAGCACGACGAGAAGATGACGGTGTACGTCACGGCGGCTGAGCTGCTGGCCGTCGAGCAGGCCCGCCTGGGCCTGCGGGCCGAGCTGGGCCGCAGCGTCGACCGCGGCAGGTTCGTGCGGGCGGCGCTGGCCGTCGCGCTGGCAGATCTCGAGGCACGCGGCACGCACAGCGACGTCGCACGGCGATTGAGCGAGTCGTGAGCGTCGCGGACGTCGACGAGTCCGCGCCGACCGGCTTCCAGGTCAACCTCGCCAACTTCGAGGGCCCCTTCGACCTGCTGCTGCAGCTGATCTCCAAGCACGAGCTCGACATCACGGAGGTCGCCCTGTCGGCGGTCACGGGCGAGTTCATCGCCTACATCAAGACGCTCGACGACGACCTCGAGCAGACGACCAACTTCCTGCTCGTCGCCGCGACGTTGCTCGACCTCAAGACGGCCCGGCTGCTGCCACAGGCCGAGGTCGAGGACGAGGAGGATCTCGCCCTGCTCGAGGCCCGCGACCTGCTGTTCGCTCGCCTCATGCAGTACCGCGCGTTCAAGCAGGTCGCCGGCATCATGGCCGAACGCCTGGCGCAGGAGTCGCGTCGCTTCCCGCGCATCGTGACGCTGGAGCCACGCTTCGCCGACCTGCTGCCCGAGGTGCTGATCTCGGTCGGGCCACTGGAGCTGTCGATGCTGGCGGCCAGGGCCTTCGAGGACAAGCCCGTCCCGATCCTGTCGCTGGCCCACCTGCACGCCCCGCAGGTCAGCGTGCGGGAGCAGGCGCACCTCGTCGTCGACCAGCTGCGTCGCAAGGGCGGCATGACGTTCAGGTCCCTGACCGCCGATGCGCCCGACCTGGCCACCAAGGTCGCCCGGTTCCTGGCGGTGCTCGAGCTGTTCCGTGAGGGCGCGATCTCGTTCGAGCAGGCGACGCCCCTGGGCGATCTGCACATCCGCTGGACCGGCACCGACGACGGCGACATCGACGTGGGCGACGAGTTCGACGCGCCGCAGGGCACGTCCGACGACGAGCCGGTTCTTGTTGACGCGAGCCTGATGGACACGAGCCCGGACGACGCGTCCGTGGCCGCAGACGACCCCGAGAGCACCGATGACTGAGCACAACCTCCCCACCGGACCCCACGAGCTCGAGCTGGAGATGCTCGAGCTCCACCCCGCCCTCGAGGCGGTGCTGATGGTGGCCGACCAGCCGCTCGACCACCTGACGCTGGCGCAGGCCGTCGGGCATCCACCGAGCGACGTCGAGCAGGCGCTGACCGCGCTGGCCGACGAGTACACCGAGCAGGGCCGCGGCTTCGAGCTGCGCAACATCGCCGGCGGCTGGCGGTTCTTCACGCGCGAGGAGTACGCGGGCGCCGTCGAACGCTTCATCCTCGACGGCCAGCAGGCGCGGCTCACGCAGGCCGCGCTCGAGACCATGGCGGTCGTCGCCTACCGGCAGCCCATCAGCCGGTCGCGCATCTCGGCCATCCGCGGCGTCAACGTCGACGGCGTCGTGCGCACCCTGGTGACGCGCGGCCTGATCGAAGAGGGCGGCGTCGACGGCGAGAGCGGAGCCGTCCTGTACCGCACGACGAGCTACTTCCTCGAGCGCATGGGGCTCGGCAGCATCAGCGAGCTGCCCGACATCGCGCAGCACCTGCCCGAGATGGAGGACATGGAGGACGAGGTGCTCGCCGGGGCCGACGACGTGCTGGCCACGATCGCGGGGGAGGAGCCCGCGCAGGGGGAGATGGACGAGGCTTCGACGGGCTCAACCGGCGAGGTTTCGACCGGCTCAGCCAGCTCAACCGGCGAGGGGGACGACCGTGGCTGAGATCAGGCTCCAGAAGGTGCTGGCACAGGCAGGTCTCGGCAGCCGCCGTCGCTGCGACGACATGATCGCCCACGGGCGGGTCGAGGTGAACGGCGAGGTCATCGACGTCATGGGAGCTCGGGTCGACCCCGCGACCGACGTCATCCGGGTCGACGGCAAGCGCATCCCGGTCGCCAGCGACCACGCTTACGTCATGCTCAACAAGCCGCGCGGCATCGTGACCTCGATGGCCGACGAGCAGGGCCGCCCCGACCTGTCGACGTTCGTCGCGGGACGCAGCGACCGGCTGTTCCACGTCGGCCGGCTCGACACCGACACGTCCGGGCTGCTGCTGCTCACCAACGACGGCGACCTGGCCCACAAGCTCGCGCATCCCTCGTTCGAGATCGTCAAGACCTACATCGCCCTCGTCGACGGCGACGTGCCCGAGACGCTGGGCGCGCGGCTCAAGGCCGGCATCGAGCTCGACGACGGACCCGCCAACGTCGACCGCTTCCAGGTCAAGGACCGTTCGCGCGGGCGCTCGTTGGTCGAGCTCGACATCCACATGGGCAAGAACCGCATCGTGCGCCGGCTGCTCGACGCGGCAGGTCACCCCGTCCGCGAGCTGACGCGCACGGCGCTCGGCCCGCTGCACGTCAAGGGCCTTGCCTCGGGCGCCATGCGCGACCTGACCCGCGACGAGCTGGGAGCCCTCTACGACAGCGTCGACGACGCATGACGGCGCTGTCACCGCACGCGCTCGACGGGCCCGTCCTCGTCGTGGGCTGCGGGCTGATCGGCACGTCCGTGGGTTTGGCGCTGCGCCAGCACGATGTCGACGTCGTGCTGCACGACGCGCTGCCCGGCCACGCCGAGCTGGCCGTCTCGCTGGGCGCGGGTCGTCCGCTGACCGACGACGTCGTGCCGTACCTCGTGGTCGTCGCGGTGCCGCCGTCGGCGTCGGCGTCCGTCGTGGTCGAGAGCCTGGACAGGTGGCCCGAGGCGCTCGTCACGGACGTCACGAGCGTCAAGTCAGGCGTGCAGTCGTCCGTCGACGGGACGCCCGGTGTCGACCGCTTCGCCGGGGGACACCCCATGGCCGGCAGCGAACGGTCCGGGCCGATGGCGGCCTCGGCCCAGCTGTTCGAGGGACGTCCGTGGGCCGTGACGCCCAGCGCCGCGACCCGGCCCGCGGCACTCGACGCCGTCGTCGACCTGGCTCTGCACGTCGGCGGGGTGCCGATCGTCATGGATCCGACCGCGCACGACCGGGCCGTGGCGCTCGTCTCGCACGTGCCGCAGGTCATGTCGACCCTCACCGCGGCCCGGCTCAACGACGCGGCCGGCAACGACCTGGCGCTGTCGGGCCCGGGCCTGCGCGACACGACCCGCATCGCGGCCAGCGACGGCGCGATGTGGCTCGACATCCTCGGCACCAACGCCCGCGACGTCAAGGCAGTGCTCGAGCTGGTGCGGGACGACCTCGACCGCGTCATCGGGGCGATCGGTCACGACGACGAGGTGCTGGCCGGCGTGCTCGAGTCGGGCCGGCGCGGCACGACCCTCATCCCGGGCAAGCACGGCTCGTCGGCGGCCCGGTTCGACCTGGTGCACGTGCAGGTCGCCGACCGTCCCGGCGAGCTGTCGCGCCTGATGACTGATACGGGAGAATCGGGCGTGAACATCGAGGACCTGCGCCTCGACCACGACCTCGGACGTCCCGTCGGCCTGGCCGAGATCGCGGTCGCCCTCGGCGTCGGCCAGTCCCTGGTGCAGGCACTCACCTCGCGCGGCTGGACCGCGTACCTGTGACCGATCCGTTCCACCCAGACCCGTTCCACCCAGACCCGCGTGACCTTGACCGTCCCTGAAGGAAGTTGGACCCCTGTGACATCCCCTCTCGTCGTCGCGATCGACGGACCGTCCGGCTCGGGCAAGTCGAGCACGTCCCGCGGCGTGGCCGACCGCCTCGGGCTGGCCTACCTCGACACCGGTGCGATGTACCGCGCCATGACGTGGGCCCTGCTCCAGCGCGGCGTCGACCTCGACGACCCGGCCGCCGTGGCGTCGGCGGCCGACGCGGTGCGGCTCGAGTCGGGCACCGATCCGCTCGCCCCGACGATCCACGCCGACGGCACCGACGTCGCCGAGCCGATCCGCACCGACGAGGTCACCGGCGCGGTCAGCCTGGTGGCGGCCGTGCCGCACGTGCGCGAGCTGCTGGTCGATTTGCAGCGCCGAGCGATCGGCGAGGCACCCGGGGGGATCGTGGTCGAGGGACGCGACATCGGCTCGGTCGTGGTTCCGGACGCGCCGGTGAAGATCTACCTCGTCGCCGATCCCGCAGCCCGGGCCGCTCGTCGTGCCGCCGAGAACGGCGGTGCCGACGCCGCCGCCACCGAGGCCGCGCTCGCGGTCCGTGACCAGATCGACTCCACCCGGGCGGCGTCGCCGCTGGTGCAGGCCCACGGCGCCGTCGTCGTCGACGGCACGCACCTGACGCTCGACGAGGTCATCGACACGATCGTCGGGATCGTCGACGCGGCGTCGTGAGCGTCCCCCTCGACCCCGGCGCGGGGCTGCCCGAGCGCGGACTGCGATTCGCGCGCGGACGTGCCGTGGGCTGGTTCCACCGGCGGTGGGAGATCCACGAGCGCGGCCAGGACCTCGTCCCCGCGGACGGGCCGGTCATCCTCGCGAGCAACCACATCGGCTGGCTCGACGGTCCGCTGCTCGTCGCCACCGCGCCGCGTCCGCCGCACGCGATGGTCAAGGAGGAGGAGTTCGCCGGTCGCGCGGGTCGGCTCCTGCGCCTGGTTGCCCAGATCAAGGTCGCCCGCGACCGCACCGACACCGGGGCACTGCGCCTGGCCGTCCGTTCGCTGGCGGCCGGCCAGTGCGTCCTGGTGTTCCCCGAGGGCCGCCGCGGCGACGGCGAGCACACCGAGTTCAAGGGCGGTGTCACCTACCTGGCGCTCGTGACCGGTGCCCCCGTCGTGCCCGTCGCGGTGTTCGGCACGCGGCAGCCGGGGGAGGGCCCGAGCGCCCGTCCGGCCCCGCGGACGCGTCTCGACATCGTCTACGGCGAGCCCATCCACCTGCCGATGCAGGCCTGGCCGCGAGATCGTGGGATGCTGGAGGACGCAGGCGACACCATCCACGATCATCTGCGTGCCCATGTATCCCGGGCCAAGGACGCGCTGCAGCGCGATCTGCCCGGCCCCCTTCCGACAGGATCCCCTGATGTCTGACGTCGTTCCCGTACTCGCCGTGATCGGGCGACCCAACGTCGGCAAGTCGACGCTGGTCAACCGCATCATCGGCCGACGCGAGGCCGTCGTCGAGGACGTGCCGGGCGTGACCCGCGACCGTGTCTCGTACGACGCGGTCTGGAACGGTCGCGCGTTCACCGTCGTCGACACCGGCGGCTGGGACCCCGACGCCCGCGGCCTGGCCGAGCGCATCGCCGCGCAGGCCGAGATCGCGATCCAGGTCGCCGACGCCGTGCTGTTCGTCGTCGACGCGACGGTCGGCATCACCGACGTCGACGAGAAGGTCGTCCGCCTGCTGCGTGCGGCCAAGAAGCCCGTCGTGCTGGCGGCCAACAAGGTCGACGACCAGCGCACCGAGATGGAGGCCGCCGGGCTCTGGAACCTGGGACTGGGCGAGCCCTTCCCGGTCTCGGCCCTGCACGGCCGTGGCAGCGGCGACATGCTCGACGCCGTCATCGACGCCCTGCCCGATCCGCCGCCGGAGGACTTCGACGCCCCGATCGGCCCGCGCCGCGTCGCGATCGTCGGCAAGCCCAACGTCGGCAAGTCGAGCCTGCTCAACCGCCTCGCCGGCGAGGAGCGGGTCGTCGTCGACGACGCCTCGGGCACGACGGTCGACCCCGTCGACGAGATCGTCGAGCTGGGCGGCCGCACCTGGAACTTCATCGACACCGCCGGCATCCGTCGCCGTGTGCGCGACGCGTCGGGACACGAGTACTACGCGAGCCTGCGCACGAGCTCGGCGATCGACCGTGCCGAGGTGGCCGTCGTCATCATCGACGGCAGCGTGCCGCTGACCGAGCAGGACACCCGCATCATCAGCGCGGTCGCCGAGGCGGGTCGCGCGCTCATCATCGCGTTCAACAAGTGGGACCTCGTCGACGAGGAGCGTCGCTACTACCTCGAGCGCGAGATGGAGCGCGAGCTCGTGCAGGTGCCCTGGGCCCCGACGATCAACATCACGGCCCGCACGGGCTGGCACGTCGACCGCCTCGTCAGGGCCCTCGACGCAGCCCTCGAGGGCTGGGAGACGCGCGTGCCCACGGGCATGCTCAACGCCTTCCTCGGACGTCTGGTGGCCGAGCACCCGCACCCCGTGCGTGGCGGCAAGCAGTCGAAGATCATGTTCGGCACCCAGGCGTCCACGGCACCGCCGACGTTCGTGCTGTTCACGTCGGGCAAGCTCGAGGCGTCGTACATGCGCTTCATCGAGCGTCGTCTGCGCGAGGAGTTCGGCTTCGTCGGCTCGCCGATCCACCTGCAGCAGCGTCCGCGCAAGAAGCGCGAGCGCCGCTGACCCGTCCCCGCGGCGTCCCCGCGATGTGTGACGGTTTGCACCGTTCTGCCTGCAACACCGGGGCACCTCGTCACACTTCGCGCGGGTGGGTGGCCGATGCGGGGGACCGGAGGGGTCTGCGGTAAAGTTCCTCTTCGGTACGAACGGGCTGTAGCGCAGCTTGGTAGCGCACCTGACTGGGGGTCAGGGGGTCGCAGGTTCAAATCCTGTCAGCCCGACGTTCGTCTGAGTAAGACCGGAAGCCCCGGGCCTGCGAGAGCGGGTCCGGGGCTTCGTGCATCCCGACGCGTCGAACCGCGAGCACTGTCGAGGCGCTCGTCGGCGGCCGACGTGTCTGCGGGACGATGGTGCCCATGACACGAGGTGCGACATGGCTCTGAACACGATCGCCGTCTTCTGCGGATCCAGCTTCGGCACCGATCCCGCCTTCGCCGACGCAGCGCGCCTGACCGGCCGCACGCTGGCGGAGCGTGGCATCGACGTCGTCTACGGCGGGGGACACGTGGGCCTGATGGGGGTCGTCGCGGACGCCGCGATCGAGGCCGGTGGCCGGGTGGTCGGCGTCATCCCGCGTCAGCTCGACGACCGCGAGCTCGCGCACCGCGGCGTCACCGAGCTGCACGTCGTGGAGTCGATGCACGAGCGCAAGCAGCTCATGGCCGATCTCTCCCAAGCGTTCATCGCCCTGCCGGGAGGTGCCGGCACGCTCGAGGAGATCGCCGAGCAGTGGACGTGGGCGCAGCTGACGATCCACGCCAAGCCCAGCGGCTTCCTCGACGTCGCGGGGTTCTGGGCCCCCATGCGGCAGATGCTCGACTCGATGGTGTCGTCGGGCTTCGTGCGGACCGAGCAGTCGGGCATCGTGTCGTTCGACGACGACCTCGACGCCCTGCTGGAGAAGCTGTCGGCCCCGCCGTCGTGGACCGACAAGTGGGGCGCGCCCACCGCACCTGCTCCGACGCCGTGACGCCGCCGGTCATCCACGTCGCGGCAGCGCTTGCGGTCGACGACCGCGGCCGGGCCCTGATGGTGCGCAAGCACGGCACGACGATGTTCATGCAGCCCGGCGGCAAGATCGAGCCGGGGGAGCACCCGCTCGACGCGTTGCGGCGCGAGCTGGGCGAGGAGCTCGGTCTCGACCTGCCGACCGCCTCGTTCACCTGGGTCGGGACGTTCGAGGAGGACGCCGCGAACGAGCCGGGTCATGTCGTGCGGGCCGAGGTGTACTCGGTGACCGTCGACGGTGCATCGCCTGTCGCAGCCGCCGAGATCGCGGAGTGCCGCTGGGTCGACGTCGCCGACCCGGGCGACATCGACCTCGCGCCGCTGAGCCGCGAGGCGCTCCTGCCCATCCTGGTGGCGCGCACCGGTGGTTGAGATGTCAACTACCCTGTGGGCATGACGTTCACGATCGACGACGCCCAGACCATCCGCGGCGGGGAAGACAGCGCGCCGCTGGTGCTGCTCCTGCACGGCTACGGCTCGAACGAGCAGGACCTCCCGAGCCTGGTGCCGCATCTCCCGCCGGGTCTCGCCCACGCGTCGGTGCGAGCACCCATCGCGATGGCCCAGGGCGCATACGCGTGGGTGCCGATCGGCGTGCCGGGACGCCCCGACCCCGCAGTCATCGCCGACTCGACCCGGGCCCTGCTGTCCTGGCTCGACGGGCACGTCGCCCCCGAGCGTGTCGTCGTCCCGCTTGGGTTCTCGCAGGGCGGTCTGATGGTCACGCAGCTGCTGCGTGCCCGCCCCGACCGATTCGCTGCGGCGCTCGTGCTGTCGGGCTTCGTGCTCGACCAGCCGGCCGTCGGCGACGCGGCGCTCGCGGCGAGCGGGGTGCCGGTGTTCTTCGGCCACGGCGACGCCGACCCGATCATCCCGGCCGATGCGACCCAGCGGGCGTCCGCCTGGCTCGCCGACCACGCCGACGTCACCGACCGGACGTACACGGGACTCGCGCACAGCATCTCGGCCGACGAGCTCGCCGACGTCCATGCCTTCGTGACGTCGCACCTCGGCTGAGACTGGGACTGACGCCGGGTCAGCGTCCGCGCAGTCGGTCCATCGCGCGCCGGTCGCGCTTGGTCGGACGTCCGGCACCGCGGTCGCGGCGCGGCATGACAGCGACCTCCTCCTTGGGCGGCGGCGGAGGGGTCTTGTCGACGTAGCACTGCACCGCCACTGGGGCACCGACCCGCTTGACGATGATCTTGGTGACCACCACGATGCGCAGACCGCCCTCGGTCAGCGCCTCGATGCGGTCGCCGATGTTGACCGGCTGCGAGGGCTTGGCCTTGGCACCGTTGATGCGCACGTGCCCGGCCTTGCACTCCTTGGAGGCGATCGAGCGGTTCTTGTACAGCCGCACGGACGACACCCACACGTCGGCGCGGGCGGAGCTGTCCATGCGGCGACTCTAGACTGGCCGCATGAGCACCGAAGGGGTCGAGGTCATCGAGATCAGCGGCGACATGATCCGGCTGGGCCAGTTCCTGAAGTTCGCCAACTTCGCCGACTCCGGTGCCCACGCCGGGGCGATGATCGCCGACGGCGACGTCCTGGTCGACGGCGTCATCGAGACCCGGCGCGGACGCCAGCTCGGCAAGGGCATGGTTGTCGAGGTGCGGACGGCCGCCGAGACGCACGTCGCCCAGGTCGGCTGACCTCAGGCCAGGCGGTCGCGCCAGGCACCCACGTCGGGCACCGTGAACGCGGCCGCGTCCGTGAGCCCGTCGACGTCCCACGTGACGAGCAGCAGATCGGTACCCGTGGTCTTGCCCAGGAAGTGCCGGGTCGCACGGGTGGACGTGATCGCGTCGCGCGGCACCACGACGTCGCGCTCGGGAAGCAGCTGGGCGAACAGCAGGTGAGTGTCGCCCATCGCGAGGGTCCCCATGCCGCGGGTCTGGATGCGACCCTCCGACGCGATCCCCAGGAGACTCGCGGGCTCGGAGTGCGTGGGAGTGACGGTCGCGAGCCGCTCGCGGTGACGCGTGCGCAGCGAGCGGACGCGCAGGAGCCCGACCAGCGCGAAGGCCAGCAGACCGAGCAGCAGTCCGGCGATGACGATGATGACGATCTCCAGCACGGCCCCAGTCTGCACCAGGCACGTGCCGCGGCGGACGTCCCTACGATGGATGCATGGCTGCCCACCACACCCCGCTCGAGCTCGGCCTCGACACGTTCGGCGACGTCACGGCCGATGCCGACGGACGTCCGCTTCCCTACGACCAGGTGATCCGCGACATCGTCGAGCAGGCCGTGCTCGCCGATGAGCTGGGGCTGTCGTTCTTCGGCGTCGGTGAGCACCACCGCGACGACTTCGCCGTGAGTGCGCCCGAGGTGGTCCTGGCGGCGATCGCGTCGCGCACGACACAGATCCACCTCGGGACGGCCGTGACGGTGCTGAGCTCTGACGATCCCATCCGCGTGTACGAGCGCTTCGCGACGCTCGACGCGGTCTCGAACGGCCGGGCCGAGGTCATCCTCGGACGCGGCTCGTTCACGGAGTCGTTCCCGTTGTTCGGTCTCGATCTCGGCCAGTACGAGGAGCTGTTCAGCGAGAAGCTCGATCTGTTCGCCGCGCTGCGCGCCGAGGGGTCGATCACCTGGCAGGGTGCGCTGCGGCCCCCGTTGGTCGATCAGCACGTCTTCCCGAAGACCGCCTCGGGATCGCTCCGCACATGGATCGGGGTCGGCGGAAGCCCGGAATCCGTCGTTCGCGCGGCTCGCTACGGCATCCCGCTGATGCTCGCGATCATCGGTGGCCCGCCGGCGCAGTTCGCGCAGTTCACCGATCTCTACCGCCGGGCCCTCGACCAGCTGGGCCAGCCGCGGCTGCCGGTCGGCGTGCACTCGCCGGGACACGTCGCCGACACCGACGAGCAGGCCCGCGACGAGTTGTGGCCGCACTTCGCGCAGCAGCGCGAGCGCATCGGTCGCGAGCGGGGCTGGCCCCCGCCGACGCGAGCGGAGTTCGATGCCGCGGCGGGTCCCGAGGGAGCCGTCTACGTCGGCTCGCCACAGACCGTCGCCGACAAGATCGTCCGCAACACCCGCATCCTCGGCCTCGATCGCTTCGACCTCAAGTTCAGCAACGGGGCGCTGTCGCACGACCGCCTGATGCGCAGCATCGAGCTGTACGGCCGCGAGGTCGCCCCCCTGGTGCACGCGGCGCTCGCCGAAGGCGTCGCATGACGCCGCGGCAGGCCTGACCGAGCCGGTCAGGTGGCCACCGCCGGGGGCGCTGCACGGCGGGGGCCGGATGCCTTCCGGCGGCGGACTACGCTTGTCCTGCGATGACCACGACCCCACGCTCCGTCTACCTCGACCACGCGGCGACCACGCCGATGGTCCCCGAGGCGATCGCAGCACTCGCCGAGCAGCTGGCGGTCACGGGCAACGCCTCGTCGCTGCACGCCTCGGGTCGCGCGGCGCGCCGCACCGTCGAGGAGGCCCGTGAGCTGATCGCCGAGCGGTTCGGTGCCCGTCCCAGCGAGGTCGTGTTCTGCTCGGGAGGCACCGAGGCCAACAACCTCGCGATCAAGGGCATCTACTGGTCGCGCCGGGCCCAGCGGCCGGAGCGCAACCGCATCGTCTTCAGCTCGATCGAGCACCACGCGCTGCTCGACCCCGTCACCTGGCTGGCCCAGCACGAGGGTGCGCGGGTCGACATGACCCCCGTCGACAAGCAGGGACGCATCGTCGTCGACGAGCTGCGGGCCGCGGTCGAGCGCGATCCGTCGAGCGTCTCGGCCGTCACGACGATGTGGGCCAACAACGAGATGGGCACGATCCAGCCCATCGCCGACGTCGTCGACATCGCCCGTACGCACGGCATCCCCGTCCACAGCGACGCCGTGCAGGCCGCCGGCTACGTGCCGCTCGACTTCGCCGCCAGTGATCTGGACGCCATGACGATCACGGCGCACAAGCTCGGCGGGCCGGTGGGCGTCGGTGCCCTGGTGATCGGTCGTGAGCTCGCCGCTACGCCGCTGCTGCATGGGGGTGGCCAGGAGCGCGACCTGCGCTCCGGCACGGTCAGCGTGCCGCTGATCGCCGCGTTCGCCGCGGCCGTCGACGTGACGGTCGGCCGGCAGGGCGAGACCGTGGCGCGCATCGAGTCGCTGCGCCGGCGGCTCGTGGCCGGCATCGTCCGGGCCGTGCCCGACGCGATCGTCAACGGCGACCCCGAGCCCGGCAACGACCACCGGCTGCCCAACATCGCGCACGTCACGTTCCCGGGCTGCGAGGGCGACGCGATGCTGATGCTCCTCGACGCCCAGGGCATCGAGTGCTCGACCGGATCGGCGTGCGCCGCGGGTGTGCCGCAGCCCAGCCACGTGCTGCTCGCGATGGGCTACGACGACGTCGCTGCCCGTGGGTCGCTCAGGTTCAGCCTCGGTCACACCTCCACCGAGGCCGATGTCGACCGGCTCGTCGCGGCGCTGCCGGCCGTGCACGAGCGGGCCCGTCGGGCGTCCCTCGTGCGGAGCAGCTCGTGAGAGCCCCGTGCCGGAGGCACCGATGAGGATCTGTGCTGCGATGTCGGGCGGGGTCGACTCGGCCGTGGCCGCGGCGCGCGCCGTCGACGCGGGCCACGACGTCACGGGCGTCCACCTCGCGCTGAGTCGCAACCCGCGGTCGTACCGCTCGGGTGCGCGCGGGTGCTGCTCGATCGAGGACGCGGGCGACGCCCGTCGCGCCGCCGACGCCCTCGGCATCCCGTTCTACGTGTGGGACATGAGCGAGGAGTTCGCCGACCACGTCGTCGACGACTTCGTCGCCGAGTACACCGCCGGACGCACCCCCAACCCGTGCCTGCGCTGCAACGAGAAGATCAAGTTCGCCGCGGTGCTCGACCGGGCGCTCGCGCTGGGCTTCGACGCCGTTGCGACGGGTCACTACGCGCAGCTCGAGACGTCCGCCGACGGCACGATCGAGATGCACCGAGCGATCGACATGGGCAAGGACCAGTCGTACGTCCTCGGCGTGCTGACGCAGGAGCAGCTGGCCCACTCGCTGTTCCCGCTCGGCGACACGACCAAGGACGTCGTCCGTGCCGAGGCCGCCGCCCGGGGCATCCAGGTCGCCCAGAAACCCGACAGCCACGACATCTGCTTCATCCCCGACGGCGACAACGCGGGCTGGCTGGCCGAGAAGCTGGGTCCGAAGCCCGGCACGATCGTCGACGAGGACGGTGCCGTGCTGCGCGAGCACGACGGTGCTTACGCGTTCACGATCGGCCAGCGGCGTGGGCTGCGCCTCGGGGTTCCGGCCGACGACGGCAAGCCCCGGTTCGTGCTCGACATCGAGCCGGTCAGCGGCACCGTGACGGTCGGATCGCGCGAGGCGCTGCTCGTCGACGCCCTCGAGTGCATCAAGCCGCTGTGGTGCGGGGCACCGCCCGCGGGGACGCTCGACTGCACGGTGCAGCTGCGCGCACACGGCGACGAGCACCGGGCGCGGGTCACGGTCTCGCCGGGGTCGCCGGTTGAGCCTGTCGAAACCGTCCACGTCGAGCTGATCGATCCCGCCAGCGGCATCGCCCCCGGCCAGGCCTGCGTCGTCTACGCCGGCACGCGCGTCGTCGGATCCGCCACGATCGCCTCCACCTCCCGCGTGGCGGTGCACTAGCGTCCACCCCAGCCAGGGGCCGGTGCGCTGGCGTCCAGCCCGGCGCGTCAGGTGGACGCTGTCGCACCGCTCAGATGGCGGGTGGACGCTCACGCACCGCCTCACGAACCATCGACAGACAGGAACCGCATGGCGCTCGCCACCGGCATCGGCTCGATGCCCGGCACCGACTTCGCCGAGTCGATCCGCATCGTCCTCGACACGGTCGGCGGACTCCCGCACGTCCCGGAGCTGCCCGGTCGCGGAGTCCACGCCGGGATGATCGGCCGCACGCTGTCGCTGCTGTCGGGCCTCGAGGCCGATCTGCAGCCCGACGGGTGGCGGGTCGGCGTCGGCGAGGGCACGGACGTCCGGCGCGCCCGCTCGCTGCTGGCCCACGACCTCGACCTCGCGGAGGAGATCGCCGAGGGGCACACGGGTCCGGTCAAGATCCAGGTCACCGGCCCGCTCACGCTCGCTGCGACGGTCGAGCGTCCCCGCGGCGACAAGATGCTCGCCGACCACGGTGCCCGCCGAGAGATCAGCGAGTCGCTGGCCGAGGGCCTGCGTGACCACGTCGCCGACGTGCGCCGCCGGTTCGGACAGGCCGATCTGGTCGTGCAGGTGGACGAGCCTGCCATCGCGGCGGTTCTCGACGGCGGCATCCCGACCGCGAGCGGCTGGTCGCGTCATCGCAGCGTGCATCCGCCGGAGGCCGACGCGCTGCTGCGCAACGTCGTCGAGGCGATCGTCGCCGGGGGAGCGCGGCCGGTCGTCCACTCCTGCGCGCCCGACGTGCCGGTCGAGCTGCTCGCCGGAGCCGGGTTCACGGCGATCTCGTTCGACCTGTCGCTCGTGCGGCCCGACGACATCTGGGCCGAGACGTTCGAGCGGGGCGTCGACCTGTGGTTCGGGGTCGTGCCGTCGACCGACACCGCCGGAGTGTCCGACAAGGACCTCGTGGGCCGGGTGCGGACGTTCCTCGACCGCTTCGGCTTCGACGTCGACGAGCACGCCGACCGGCTGGTCATCACACCGACGTGCGGCCTCGCCGGTGCCTCCCCGCAGTGGGCCGGCCGGGCGCTCGAGCTGGCTGCTGCCGCCGCCGAGCGGCTCGAGGGCTGACCTCGGGCGTGCGCCGACCTGCGCTGTCCGTGCGCGGCGATAAAGTCGGGGCATGGCGACCGACGACGAGCTGAGGCAGCAGCACAAGATGCTGGCCGAGACGCTCACCGAGCACCGCGAGCGCTACTACGTCGACGACTCGCCGACGGTGTCCGACGCCGAGTACGACCAGCTCATGCGCGATCTCGAGGCCATCGAGGAGCAGCTTCCCGAGCTGCGAACCCCCGACTCGCCCACGCAGACCGTCGGCGGGCGCGCGTCGTCGTCGTTCGAGGCCTACGAGCACCGCGAACGGCTCATGAGCCTCGACAACGCCTTCTCCACCGACGAGCTCGAGGCCTGGCACGGGCGCCTGATCCGTGAGGGCGTCGACGACGCCGAGTTCCTGTGCGAGCTCAAGGTCGACGGGCTCGCGATCTCGCTGACCTACGAGGACGGCCGTCTGACCCGTGGGGTCACGCGCGGTGACGGCCGGGTGGGGGAGGACGTCACCAACAACGTCCGCACGATCAAGGTCATCCCGCACCAGCTGGCTGCGTCCGACGACTACCCTGTCCCGGCCTACGTCGAGGTGCGCGGCGAGGTGTTCTTCCCGGTGAAGGAGTTCGAGGAGTTCAACACCGCGTGGGCCGAGTCGGGCAAGACGCCGTTCTCCAACCCCCGCAACGCCGCCGCCGGCACGCTGCGCATGAAGGACGTCTCGGTCACCGCTGGCCGTCCGCTGTCGATGGTGTGCCACGGTCTCGGCTACCGCGAGGGATTCAGCCCAGAACGGCAGAGCGAGGCGTATGACGCGCTGAAGGCCTGGGGCCTTCCGACGAGCGACCGGGCCAAGGTCGTGCCCGACCTGAAGGGGGTCGAGGAGTTCATCGCCTACTACGGCGAGCACCGGCACGACGTGTCACACGAGATCGACGGTGTCGTGGTCAAGGTCGACCAGGTCGACCGCCAGCGCCGGCTCGGCTCGACGTCGCGGGCACCGCGCTGGGCCATCGCCTGGAAGTACCCACCCGAGGAGGTCAACACCCGACTGCTCGACATCCGGGTCAACGTGGGCCGCACGGGCCGCGTCACGCCCTACGGCGTCATGGAACCCATCAGGGTCGCGGGATCGACCGTCGAGATGGCGACGCTGCACAACCAGTACGAGGTCACCCGCAAGGGCGTCCTGATCGGCGACATGGTCGTGCTGCGCAAGGCCGGCGATGTCATCCCCGAGATCGTCGGTCCGGTCGTCGCCCTGCGCGACGGCACCGAGCGCGAGTTCGTCTTCCCGACCGACTGCCCCTCGTGCGGCACGCCGCTGGCACCGTCGCGCGAGGGCGACAAGGACATCCGCTGCCCCAATACGCGCTCGTGCCCCTCGCAGCTGCGCGAGCGGCTGACGCACGTGGGCGGTCGTGGTGCCTTCGACATCGAGGTCTTCGGCTGGGAGGGCGCCACGGCGCTGCTCGAGGCGGGCGTGCTGACCGACGAGGGCGGACTGTTCTCGCTGACGGCCGAGCAGCTGCTCACGGTGCCGCTCTACACCCGCGCCGCCAAGAAGAAGGAGGTCGAGGACGGTGCGGGCGACCGAGTGCTGAGCGCCAACGGACTGGCCCTGCTCGACAACCTCGAGAAGGCCAAGACGCAGCCGCTGTGGCGGGTGCTGGTCGCCCTGTCGATCCGCCACGTCGGGCCGACGGCCGCTCGTGCGCTGGCCACGCACTTCGGCACGATGCACGCGATCGAGCAGGTCATGACCGTCGACGACCCCGTGCAGACGCTGTCGGCCGTCGACGGCGTCGGCCCCACGATCGCCGAGGCCGTCGTCGAGTGGTTCGCGGTCGACTGGCATGCCGACATCGTCCGCCACTGGCGCGAGGCAGGGGTCGTGATGGCCGACGAGCGCGACGAGTCGGTCCCGCGCACCCTCGAGGGGCTGACGATCGTCGTCACGGGATCGCTCGAGCGGTTCACCCGCGACTCCGTCAAGGAGGCGATCATCGCCCGCGGCGGCAAGGCCTCGGGCTCGGTGTCCAAGAAGACCGACTTCGTCGTCGTCGGCGAGAACGCGGGGTCGAAGGCCGACAAGGCCGAGGAGCTCGGCCGGCCCATCCTCGACGAGGAGGGCTTCGAGAAGCTGCTGGCCGAGGGCCCGCCGCCTGCTCCCGACCCTGACGCAGAGTCCTGAGGTGACGCAGCAATCGGGGTTTGTCCGCGCCGGCGCGGACAAACCCCGATTCTCTGGTCCCGCCGGGCGGACGAAGTCAGCTTCGGTCCGGTCACCGGGGCGGTGGCACAGTGGGAAACATGACGTCATCACCGAGTCCTGACAGCTCCCGCCGCCCCACCGTCGTCGTCACCGGAGCCAACGGCTTCGTCGGCGGGCAGGTGTGCCGCGCTCTCGTCGAGCGGGGTTCGGTCGTTCGCGCCGTCGTGCGTCGTCCCGGCACCGCTCCGACGCATCCGGACGTCACGGAGACGGTCGGCGACTTCACGGACGCGTCGTTCGCGGCGCAGGTCGTCGACGGTGCCGATGCTGTCGTCACGACGGTCCACCCCATGGGATCGGACCGCGCCGCGCAGCACGAGATCGGCGTCGTCGGCACGTCCACGATCGCCCGAGCAGCGGCCGGCGCGGGAGTGCCCCTGCTGGTGCACGTGTCGACCGCGGCGGTCTACGACCGGTCGCCCGGCGTCGGGGACGTCAGCGAGACCTCGCCCCTGGTCGACGACGACGCCAACGACTACAGCCTCACCAAGCGCGACACCGACGCCGCCCTGGCGGCCGTGGACGGCATGACACGCGTGCTGGTGCGACCGCCGGCGATCCTCGGGCCGGGAGAGACCTCGGTCTGGAACACGCTGCGTCCCGCCGCGGTGCGCGACGACGAGGACGAGCGCCGCGCCCTCGCGGGCCAGTCGTTCCCGTGGGTGCACGTCACCGACCTCGCCGCGCTCATCGCCGACGTCGCGGTGGGCCGCATCGCGCTCTCCGACTCCGCGGCCACGGGCCCGGTCGAGGGGGCGTGCACCCCGGTCGACGTGGCGGCTCCAACGGCGCTCTACGCCGACTACCACCGGGTGGTCGCCGACGCCGTGGGTGTCGAACCGGTGTGGGACGAGTCCCCGGCGTGGACAGGACGCATCCCGGCCGACCGTGCGCGCGGATGGGGATGGTCGCCGGCCGTCACGCTGGACGCCGCGCTCGACGAGGTGAGGGCGGGCCTGACCGCGGGCTGATGATCGTCCCGATCGTGGTGCGGACGCTCGCGGTTGCCGTACGGTCGTCGTGTGCCCCCAGAGGATGTCGCGACGCTCGGTGACCTGCTGCTCGACGCCCAGGTCGCGTTCCACCTCGACCGGTTGACCGGCGACGAGCTCGAGGCGACCGTGACCCGGCTCGCCGGCTGGGCGCTCGAGGTCTCCGGGCAGCACCAGCTCGCCGACCTCGTCGACGCTGCCGCGGTCAAGGAGGTCGTCGGCCGGGCGCTGACCCAGGTGCCGTCCAGTCCGGCGGTGTCGGCATTCATCGACCTGGCGATCGAGCTCGTGCAGGCCGGCCCGCCGACGCCGTTCCCGTTGTCGGACGTCGTCGAGCGCGAGCACGTCGAGCGGGTGCTCGACGAGGCGCTGGGCCTGACCCCCGTGCTGGAGAGGGGGCTGGAGCGGCTGACGGCCAGCCCCCTCGTCGGCGCTACGGCGACCCGGTTCATGGGCCGCGTCGTCGGTGAGGCGCTCGCCGCCAACCAGGCCGTCGCCGACAAGGTGCCGGGGCTGGGATCGCTGCTGTCGATGGGCACCAAGGCCGCTGCCGGCGTGGTGGGCGCCGCCGACCGGCAGCTCGACGGCCTGCTCGCCGACACCGCCGGCAAGGGCGGCACGCTGGCCGTCCGCCGGCTCAACCGCATCATCGTCGACACGCTCAACGACGCGACGACCCGCGAGGCGGCCCTGCAGGTCTGGGACCTCGTCGCCGCCGAGCCCGTGCGTGGGCTCGGCGACCGGGCCGGGCGCGAGGAGCTGTCGGGAGTCGTCGACGCGACCCACGACCTGGTCGTTGCGGTCCTGGCGCACCCGCACGTCGTCGCGTTCGGCCACGCTGCCGTCGACGGATTCTTCGAGGCCTTCGGCGGCTACACGCCGCTGGAGCTGCTCGAACAGCTCGAGCTCGAACCGGCAGACCTCGTGGCCGACGCCGTCCGGTTCGCACCCGGGGTCGTCGAGGCGCTCGTGGAGTCGGGCGAGCTCGAGCAGCTGCTGCGGGCCGAGCTGGCCCCGTTCTACGCCTCCGATGCGGTGGCGCAGCTGCTCGCCGGTCGCGACTGACGTCCACATGAGCGCGGGGCCGACCGCCATACTGGTCGCATGCTGGAGATCCGCCCGAGCTGCGAGTGCTGCGACAGGGACCTTTCGCCGACGTCGACCGACGTGCTGATCTGCACCTACGAGTGCACGTGGTGCAGGCCCTGCGCCGACGACGTCCTGCACGGCACGTGCCCCAACTGCGGCGGCGAGCTGGTTCGTCGACCCGTGCCGTCCGCGTCGAGGCTCGCCAACGATCCGCCGTCGACCGTCCGCGTGTTCAATCCCGACTGTCGTCCGGTGACCGCATGACGACGGACGGGCACAGGTCCGACCGTGCGCTGCTCGAGGCGCTGCAGGAGCTGTTCGACGCCGACGACCCCGCGGACGGTATCGACCGTCACGACGGCTACGGCCGCGACTACCGCATCACCGGCGTGCGCCTCGTCCCGTCCGACGACGGCTTCGACGACCTCGAGGTCACGGTCGGTCACGGCAGCGAGGTGCTCGTGTCGCGGGTGCTGTTCGACCGCGCCTGGCGCGAGGCCAGCGGGCTCGTCGACGTCCGTTCGTGCGCCGCCTACGTGGTCGGTACCTGGCAGCACTGCCCGGGTGGCCAGGCGCGCACGGGAACGGCGCCGCGTCAGGCAGCAGCGGACACCGCCGGGCTGTGGAGGGGGCTCCAGGAGACGCTGGTCCGCGATCACGCGAGCGTCAACCAGCCCGGTCACGGCCGGACCGAGCTGGTCGAGGAGGACGGCGAGATCGTCACGATCCACCTCACCGCGCAGCAGTGGCGCGCCTTCGTCGACGACTGCGAGGCCGCCGCCGAGAGCGACTCGGGCGAGGACGCCTGGCGGGCCGGCGACGGGCTGTCCATCGCGCTGGGCGAGCTCGATGAGCTGATCGGCTCGCGGTGGGACGACGAGGAGCACATCGTGTTCTTCCGCGACCGGCTCTGGCTCTCGGTCCGCGCCGAGCTGCCGCCGGTGCGCAGCAGGATGTCACCGATCTAGTGCCGCCCCGCTCGCCGCTCCCGCCACGTCACGGTCTCGCCGCGGCGTGGTTGCGCACCCCCGACCGTGGTCTGCCTCGTCCCGGTGCCTGGCCGACGATGGGTGCGTGGCTGCGCGACCGGCTGCCCGAGCGGGTCGACATCGCGGCGATGCTCGCCGAACGCCGGTTCGTGCACGACGACCTCACGCCCGTGCGCGACGACGAGCCGTACACGCCGCACACCTTCGTCTGGTTCCACCGCGACCTGCCCCACGAGGTCGACGTGCCGGGCCGCATCCACGTCGTGCACCGCGACGAGCGGCTCGTCGTGGTCGACAAGCCGGCGTTCCTGTCGTCGATCCCGCGCGGTCAGCACGTGCGACAGAGCGTCGTCGTGCGACTGCGCGACGAGCTGGGCCTGCCCGAGCTGTCGCCGCTGCACCGGCTCGACCGCATCACGTCGGGGCTGCTGCTGCTGGCGACCGAGCGGCGGTGGCGGGGTCCGTACCAGTCGCTGTTCCAGGCAGGCACCGTGCGCAAGACGTACGGCGCGCTGGCCCCGGTGCGCGACGACCTCGAGCTGCCGACGACGGTCGCCGACCACATCGTCAAGCGTCGGGGGAGCTGGCAGGCCGAGGTCGTGCCCGGGGCGCCCGTCAACGCCGAGACGCTCGTCGAGCTGGAGTCGCAGGTCGATGGCGTCGGACGTTACCGCCTGACACCGCGGACCGGCCGCACCCACCAGCTGCGCATCCACCTCGCAGGCCTCGGCATCCCGATCGTCGACGATCCGCTCTACCCGACCGTGCAGGACGTCGCGGTCGATGACTTCAGCCGTCCGCTGCAGCTGCTGGCCCGCGAGGTCTCGTTCACAGATCCGGTCGACGGGACGCCGCGAACGTTCGAGAGCGTGCGGCAGCTGCCGCTGGGTCAGACGTCCTGACGCGACAGCGCGACGAAGACCCCTGAGGCGACGACCGCGAACACCAGCCCGGGCCACAGCAGACCCCCGGCGGCGCAGTAGAAGGCCGTCGTGACGAACAGCATGATCTGCGCGACGAGCCGGGTCGGCAGGTCGAGCCTGCGCGGCGACGTCGTGGCCATCCACTGCGCCCAGATGCCCACCGCGACCATCGCCAGGAATACGCCGACGGCCCAGCCGCGCCATCCGTCGACGAAGCCGTGGCCGGCCAGGACGAGGAGCACGACCATCGCGACCTCGCAGAGAAAGGCGACGGCGTCGAGCGGCCCGAGGTCCGTCGGCTTCTGTGGGGGCATGACACCACCCTAGGGACTGCTATTTTCACGCCATGACCGAGTCGCCGCGTCCGAAGCCCGTCATCCTGCTGGTCGCCACGGCGGAGAGCCGCGACGTGCTCGAGAACGAGTTCCGGGGTCGTTACGCGCGCGACTACGACGTCCGGACGCTGCTGGGGCCGGACGGCGTCCTCGAACCGGCGGGGGCGCTCGTCGCGGAGGGTCGACAGATCGCCCTCGTCGGGGTCGACCACGGCCTCGGCGAGGTGGCGCTGGGCCTCGTGGACGATCTGCGCAAGCTGTCGCCGAGCAGCCGGCGCATCGTGCTCGTGCCGTCGGGGACGTTCCAGCAGGCGCTGGAGGTGCTTCGCCCGGCGCTCGCAGTGGGCAGGCTCGACACCTATCTGCTGATCCCGCAGGGTCCGCGCGACGAGGAGTTCCACACCGCCATCACCGAGTACCTCTCGGAGTGGGCGACCTCGACGTCGACGCCCGAGGTGGCCGGGGTGCGCATCGTCGACGACGGGACCCAGCCCGCGGTGGCCGGCATCCGCGACTTCCTCGACCGGATGGGGGTGCCGTGGACGCGCTACCGCCCCGACAGCGCCGTCGCCGACGAGCTGTTCGCCGAGGTGGGGTCAGGCGCCGAGCTGCCGCTCGTGTCGGCGTTCGGCAGGCCGACCGTCGTCGGGGCGACCGATCGGCTCGTCGCGGCCGGGTTCTACGGCGCCCCGTCCGACCTCGGCGACGACTTCGTGGCCGATCTGCTGATCGTCGGTGCCGGCCCGGCCGGGCTCGCCGCAGCCGTCTACGGCGCGTCCGAGGGGCTGCGCACCGTGGTGCTCGATCCGGAGGCGGTCGGTGGGCAGGCCGGCACGAGCTCGATGATCCGCAACTACCTGGGGTTCCCGCGCGGCGTCTCCGGCATGCGCCTCGCCTTCCGGGCGCGCCTGCAGGCGACGCGGTTCGGCGCGCGGATCTTCACGGGGCGCGCGGTCGAGGGGCTCACGCTGGGCGACGTGCACGAGGTGTCGTACGACGAGGGGGTGCTGCAGACCCGATCGGTGCTGATCGCCTGCGGCGTCCGCTATCGCCGGCTCGGCGTCGACGGGCTCGAGGCGCTCGTGGGCATGGGCGTCTACTACGGCGCGGCGACGAGCGTGGCCCGCGAGATGGAGGGGCGGGACGTGTTCATCGTCGGCGGGGGCAACTCCGCGGGACAGGCTGCCCTGCACCTGGCCAGGTTCGCCCGGTCGGTGACGATCGTCGTGCGCCGGCCGACGCTCGCCGAGACGATGTCGGCCTACCTCGTCGACGAGATCGCGACGCACGACGACATCACGGTGCTCACGCGCGCGCAGGTCGTCGACGGTGGAGGCGACGGGCACCTGGAGCGGATCTCGCTGGCCGACCTCGACGCCGACGGCACCACGCGGACGGTGCCCGCCGACGGGCTGTTCCTCCTGCTGGGTGCCGAGCCCGGATGCGACTGGCTGCCCGACGAGGTGGTGCGCGATGCGCGCGGCTTCGTGCTCACGGGGCGCGACGTGCCGAAGGAGCTGTGGCGGGACGGCCTGCCGCCGGCACCGCTCGAGACGTCCGTGCCCGGGGTGTTCGCGGCCGGTGACATCCGTGCGGGGTCGATGAAGCGCGTCGCCTCGGCCAGTGGCGAGGGGGCGGGGGCCGTGTCGCAGGTTCACGCGCACCTCGCGGCCGCCCGGGACTGACACCCCGCTGGGCCTGACGTTTCTGCAGACACGCTGGCGGTGTGTCTGCGAGAACGTCAGGCCGAACCGCGAGGCGTCAGACGGAGCCCACGCGGCGCTCGATGATCTCGGCGAGCTCGACGGGGTTCTGGTCGGGGATCCAGTGCGTCGCCCCGCTCATCACCACGAGCTCGTAGGGGCCCGTGACGTACTGCGGCGTGAGATCGGCCCCGCGCCGCACCAGCGCCGTGTCGCCGTCGCTCCACACGTACGTCGTCGGCACCGAGACCTTGCGGCCGAAGGCTCCGGCCGACTTCGGGAGCGACCGGTAGTAGCCGAGGCCGCCGCGCAGGGCCCCGTCGGCGACGATCTCGGCACGAAAGGTCTCGATCATCCGGGTGTCCATGCCAGACGCCCGCAGGATCTTCTCGCCGAGCCCGCCGCGACGGCTGAGCATCCGTTCGGGAACGGCGGGCAGCTGGAACATCAGCATGTAGTACGACTTGAGCAGCTGCGAGCTGCTGACCATCGACTTCAGGAACGCGCCGGGGTGGGCCACCGACACCGCGGTCAGCGACCGGACGGAGTCGGGGTGGGACGCCGCGACGGCCCAGGCGACGGCCGAGCCCCAGTCGTGACCGACGACGTGAACAGGCGTGCGGATCTCGTCGACCAGCGCCTTGACATCGGCCACGAGCTCGTCGATCCCGTAGGCGAACCGCGACCTCGGACGGGCACCGGGGGAGTAGCCCCGCTGGTCGAGCGCGTACGTGCGCAGCCCGGCCGCGTGCAGGCGCTCGGACACCGCGGCCCACGACGTCGCGCGCTGGGGGAAGCCGTGCAGGAGGACCACGGGTATGCCGTCGAGGGGCCCGGTGTCGATGACGTCGAACGTCAGGCCGACGCGGCCGATGTGGGAGATGCGCTCGGTTGCCATGCACCGATCCTGTCAGAGAATGCCGTTATCCGGTGGGGCGTGATGCCCGGTGGGGCCGGGTACCCGCGGTCACTAGGATGGATCGGTACGCCCCCGCATCACACCCACGATCCCAAGGACCGCGCATGTCTGAGCCCGTCACGGGTATCTCGCGCGACGACGTCGTCCATCTGGCCGGCCTCGCCCGCATCGACCTCAGCGACGCTGAGCTCGACCACCTCGCCACCGAGCTGCCGGCGATCCTCGAGCACGTCGCGAGCGTCCAGGAGGTGGCCGGCGACGACGTCCCGGCCATGAGCCACCCCGTGCCGGTCGACAACGTCTTCCGCGAGGACGTCGTCCGTCCGAGCCTGTCGCCCGAGGACGCGCTCGCGGCCGCCCCGGCGTCCGACCAGCAGCGCTTCCTGGTGCCCAAGATCCTGGGGGAGAGCTGATGAGCACCGACCTGACCCGCAAGACCGCCGACGAGCTGGCCCGCTCGCTGTCGGCCAAGGAGGTCTCCTCGGTCGAGGTGACCCAGGCCCTGGTCGACCGCATCGGAGCCGTCGACGGAGCGATCCACGCCTTCCTGCACGTCGACGCCGAGGGTGCTCTCGCGACGGCCGCCGACATCGACGACCGTCGCGCCAAGGGCGAGCAGCTGTCGTACCTCGCGGGCGTGCCGATCGCCGTCAAGGACGTCCTGGCCACGCGCGGGATGCCCACGACGTGCGGCTCGAAGATCCTCGACGGCTGGATCCCGCCCTACGACGCCACGGTCACCGCCAAGATCAAGGCTGCGGGCCTGCCGATCCTGGGCAAGACCAACATGGACGAGTTCGCGATGGGCTCGTCGACCGAGCACTCCGCGTACGGTCCGACCCACAACCCCTGGGACACCACGCGCATCCCCGGTGGCTCCGGCGGTGGCTCGGCCGCTGCCGTCGCCGCGTTCGAGGCGCCGCTCGCGATCGGCACCGACACCGGCGGCTCGATCCGCCAGCCCGGAGCGCTCACCGGCACTGTCGGCGTCAAGCCGACGTACGGCGGGGTCAGCCGCTACGGCCTCGTCGCGATGGCCAGCAGCCTCGACCAGGCCGGCCCGGTCACCCGCACGGTGCTCGACGCCGCGCTGCTGCACGAGCTCATCGCGGGTCACGACCCCATGGACTCCACGAGCATCCCCGACGCCGTCCCGGCCGTCGTGGCCGCCGCACGTCGCGCCGACGTCAAGGGGCTCAAGATCGGCATCGTCCGCGAGCTCGGCGGCGAGGGCTTCCAGCCCGGCGTCGAGGCGCGTTTCACCGAGGCCGTCGAGCTGCTGACGTCCGCCGGTGCCGAGGTCGTCGAGGTCTCGATCCCGAGCATCTCGTACGCCCTGGGTGCCTACTACCTCGTGATGCCGAGCGAGGCGAGCAGCAACCTCGCCAAGTTCGACGCTATGCGCTACGGCGTCCGCGTGCCGCCTGCCGGCGTCGACGACCCCAGCGCCGAGCAGGTCATGGCGTCGAGCCGCGACGCGGGCTTCGGCAGCGAGGTCAAGCGCCGCATCATCCTCGGCACCTACGCGCTGTCGAGCGGCTACTACGACGCGTACTACGGATCGGCGCAGAAGGTCCGCACGATCCTGGCGCGCGACTTCGACGCCGCGTTCGCCGACGTCGACGTGCTGGTCTCGCCGACGTCGCCGACCACGGCCTACCCGCTGGGCGACAAGCTCGACGACCCGTTGGCGATGTACCTCGGCGACATCGCCACGATCCCGGCCAACCTCGTCGGCATCCCGGGCCTGTCGCTGCCGGTCGGCCTCGCTGCGGAGGACGGCCTCCCGGTCGGACTGCAGTTCCTGGCCCCGCAGAAGGCCGACGACCGCCTCTACAACGCGGCGGCCGCCCTCGAGCAGCTGCTCGAGCAGAAGTGGGGCGGCACGCTGCTGTCCCAGGCACCCGAGCTGGAGGCAACCCGATGACCGTCGAGACGCTCGTCCCCTTCGACGAGGCCCTGACCCGCTACGACCCCGTCATGGGCCTCGAGATCCACATCGAGCTCAACACCGCGACCAAGATGTTCTGCGGCTGCCCGACGGAGTTCGGTGCCGAGCCCAACACCCAGGTGTGCCCCGTGTGCCTCGCGCTGCCGGGCGCGCTGCCCGTCGTCAACGCCAAGGCCGTCGAGTCGGCGATCCGCATGGGCCTCGCGCTCAACTGCTCGATCGCCGAGTGGTGCCGCTTCGCGCGCAAGAACTACTTCTACCCCGACATGCCGAAGAACTTCCAGACGTCGCAGTACGACGAGCCCATCGCGTTCGACGGATACGTCGACGTCGAGGTGGACGGTGAGACGTTCCGTATCGACATCGAGCGTGCCCACATGGAGGAGGACACCGGCAAGGCGCTGCACGTCGGCGGCTCCACCGGACGCATCCACGGTGCCGACTTCTCGCTGGTCGACTACAACCGCGCCGGCATCCCGCTGATCGAGATCGTCACCCGCACGATCGAGGTGCCGCCCGAGAAGGCCCCCGCCGTCGCCCGTGCTTACGTCTCGTACGTCCGCGACCTCATCGGCGGCCTGGGCGTCTCCGACGTCCGGATGGACCAGGGATCGCTGCGCGCCGACGTCAACCTGTCGCTCAAGCCCAAGGGCTCGACGACCCTCGGCACCCGGTCGGAGACCAAGAACGTCAACTCGTTCCGGTCGGTCGAGCGCGCCGTTCGCTTCGAGATCTCGCGTCACGCGGGCATCCTCGACGCCGGTGGCAAGGTCGTGCAGGAGACCCGGCACTTCCAGGAGGACACCGGCACGACGTTGTCGGGCCGCGAGAAGTCCGACGCCGACGACTACCGCTACTTCCCGGAGCCCGATCTGGCCCCCGTCTCGCCGTCGCGCGAGTGGGTCGAGGAGCTGCGGGCCACGCTGCCCGAGCCGCCGGCCGTCCGCCGTGCGCGGCTGCAGGCCGACTGGGGCTTCTCCGATCTCGACATGCGCGACACGATCGGCGCGGGTGCGCTCGACCTGATCGTCGAGACGGTCGGGGCCGGCACGACGCCGCAGGCCGCCAAGAAGTGGTGGCTCGGAGAGATGGCGCGCCGCGCCAACGAGACCGGCCGCGACCTCGACGCGCTGGGCATCACGCCCGCGCAGGTCGCCGAGATCCAGGGCCTCATCGATGCCAAGCGCATCAACGACAAGCTCGCTCGCTCGGTCTTCGACGGCGTCATCGCGGGTGAGGGCACGCCCGAGGAGGTCGTGGTCGCCCGCAAGCTCGAGGTCGTCTCGGACGACGGTGCGCTGGGCGCAGCCGTCGACCGGGCCATCGAGGCCGATCCCGACGCCGCGGCCAAGATCCGCGCCGGCAACCAGGGAGTGGCCGGGGCGCTGATCGGTGCGGTCATGAAGGAGATGCGCGGTCAGGCCGATGCCGGCCGCGTGCGCGAGCTCATCCTCGAGAAGCTGTCGTAGACCCCCGCGGCGGCGGTGG
This sequence comes from Aeromicrobium fastidiosum, assembly GCF_017876595.1. Taxonomy (NCBI): domain Bacteria; kingdom Bacillati; phylum Actinomycetota; class Actinomycetes; order Propionibacteriales; family Nocardioidaceae; genus Aeromicrobium; species Aeromicrobium fastidiosum. The sequence continues at coordinate 2,588,669 of NZ_JAGIOG010000001.1, forward strand.
ATCTGCCACCGAAACGCGCGAGTTTCGGCGTCATTCGGTGGATGATCCACCGCCCACGGGTGGGCGCGGGTGGCTCAACCCACGCGGGCCAGCAGCTCCTTGAGCTCCTCGAGCACGACGTCGGGGAATTCGACGGGGATGAAGTGCGTGCCGTTGAGCTCGCGGTAGCGGGAGCCGCGGACTCGCTGCGAGGCGGTCAGCATCGCGGGCGCTCCCGTGAACACGTCCCACTTGCCGGCGACGAACGTCACCGGGATGTCGATGTCGCGCAGTGACACCCGGGCGTGCTCGGAGACGCTCAGTGCCAGCTTGGCGTACCAGGCGGGGTGGGTCGTGAAGAACTCCTGCAGCAGCGTTCGCAGCTCGGCGGTGTCGGCGGACGGGAAGATGATGTGCGTCTTGCGGACGACGTCGGTCGTGAGGTTGGTCCAGGGCAGCTTGCGGGTCACGGGTGCCAGCACGTGGCCGGTGACCGTGACCGACCGGGCGAGGGCGACCATCATCGCCCGGGCGACGAGCGGCGGCACGTGCAGCGGGGCGAGCATCGTCGAGAACGTGTTGCCGGGCACCCCGGCGACCGCGAGGATGCCGGAGACCCGCTCGGGGTGGCGGGTCGCCAGCTCGAAGGCGATCGTGACGCCGGTCGACCAGCTCGCGACAACCGTGGTCTCGAGCCCCGCGTCGTCCATGACGGCGAGGGCGTCCTCGATGAACGAGTCGAGGTCGACGCGGCCGTCGGCGGGGCGGGCGGATCCGCCGGTGCCGCGGTGATTCCAGCCGATGACGCGCACGCCGCTGCCCGCGCGCATGAGGGTCGGCCAGGCGTGCGGGTTGGTGCCGAGGCCGTTCGAGACCAGCACCGTCGGGCCGTCGCCATCGTTGGTCCAGGCGCGGATGCGCGTGCCGTCGGCGCTCGTGACGTCGTAGTAGCGCACGAGGGCCGCGGTGGGTGTGGTCACGCGCCGATTGTCCACGGGGAGGGCCGGTGCTGCAACGCCAGCCACATGTCGCGAACGCCCTCGCGTGCCCCACCTCATGACCGACAATGGGCCGGTGCGCCGCCTCGTCACCCGTCTCCGGTCGTCGTCGGCGGTCGCGGCGTCGGCCGTCGACCGGTTCGTCTCGCCGGAGCGGATGCTCCTCTACCCGGTTGCCCTGCTCATCGGCAGCGTGGTGGTGATGACGGCGGCCATCGCCCTCGGTGACATGCCGTTCATCGCCGGCGGGAACGTGGTGCTGCCCGACTTCCTGGCCCACTGGACCGGTGGCCGCATGCTGCTGGACGGCGACGCCGGAGTGCTCTACGACCCCTTCGCCCAGAAGGTGCTGCAGACCGACGAGCTGGGCGAAGGACCCCTCTCGTGGTTCGTCTCCCCGCCCTTCTCGGCCTATCTGTACGTCCCCTTCGCGATGCTGGACTACGGCACGGCCGCCCTCGCCTGGACGGTGCTCTCCGCAGCGTGCCTGGTGGCGGCCGGCCACCTCGTGCGTCCCTTCGCGCCTCGGCTGTTCCGCGACCACGCCCGAGGCGTCTACGTCGTGCTGCTCGCGACCCAGCCCGTGTTCGAGCTGCTGGGATCCGGCCAGGACACAGGGGCGTCGGTGCTGCTGTGGGTCGCCGGGATCAGGCTGCTGCTGGCGGGTCGCGACGTGCTCGGCGGCTCCGTCCTGGCCCTGGGACTGTTCAAGCCGCAGCTGTTCTTCGTCGTGCCGATCGTGCTCGTGGTGCAGGGCCGGTGGCGGGCGCTGGCCGCCTGGGCGGCGACCGCGGCGGCTCTGGCCCTGCTGTCCGTCCGAGCAGTCGGGGTCGATGGAGTCGTCGACTGGGCCCAGGTGCTGACGTCGGACACCTTCCACACCGTGGTCCAGGCCGCGCAGGCCTGGAAGATGCAGTCGCTGCCGGCTCTCGCGACCACACTGGGCCTTCCCTCGTCGACGAGCGGCGTCATCGCGGTCGCGGCCGTCCTCGTCGTCATCGGTCAGCTGTGGCGGGCGCGGTCACGTGGTGTGGCCGAGCTGCCGATGTGGATGCTCGCGATGACCGCGACAGTCGTCGCCTCGCCCCACCTGGTCGTCTACGACCTGGTCGTGGCCCTCGTGCCGATCCTGTGGATCGTGGAGCACATCGGGTCACGCACGACACGGCTCTCCTGCGTGGCGCTGTTCGTCCTCACCTGGACGATCCCGGTGCGTCATGTCATCGGTGGACCGTTCGAGGCAGCCTGGTCGGCGATCCCCCTGACGATCCTGTGGGTGGTGCTCGCCCGTTCGATCGGCGTCACCGGTCGAACGGTGCGCGGCCCTGCTCGACGCTGGCCCAGCAGGACCGCGTCCCAGTCACGTGTTCGCCCTGCGACACGTGGCTCAGCCGCCGGGGATGGGACGTAGCGCGAGGATCTCGGCGACGAGCGGGGCCGTCGCCGTCATGGGTCCAGCCGCGGATGCGCGTGCCGTCGCCGTCATGGGTCCAGCCGCGGATGCGCGTGCCGCCGGCGCTCGTCGGACCATCATGGCGTCGGGGGCGGTGCGCTGGCGTCCATGGTGAGATCGGAAGTCGACGCTGGCGCACCGCCTCGGGTGGGATCAGACCCGGGCGAGGATCGCGTCGACCAAGCGGTCCGCTCCGCCGCCGGACTGGGGCAGGAACAGGCTGGGCTCGGCCAGCTCGAGCTCGATCAGCAACGGCGACCCGTCGGTGGCCGTGACGAGGTCGACACGGGCGTATAGCGGCGGTTCGTCGAGCGAGAGCGCCTCGCAGGCCGCGGCGATGGCTCGCTGCGACACCTCGTGCTGGGCCTCGCTCGGCGACCGGGGCGTGATGCTCTCGCGGCTGTCCCGGTCCTGGCGGACGCCCTCGCCGCGCTCGAGCAGGGGCCCCTTGCGGATCGCGTGCGAGAACGTGCCGTTGAAGTGCAGCATCGCGGTCTCGCCCTCGTCGTCGACCGAGGCGATGTAGGGCTGGGTCATGGACGCCCTGCCGGCCGCGACGAGCGACGCGCTGTGCTCCCAGACCTCCTCGCGGGTGCCCCATCGCGCGGTGTCCTTGGATCCTGCCGAGATGGTCGGTTTGACGACCCACTCCGCGTGGTCGCCGAGGTCGTCCCCGGTAGCGACGTCCCACCGTGTCTCGATGATCGGGACGCCTGCCGCCTCGAGCTGCCGGAGGTAGACCTTGTCGGTGTTCCAGGTGAGGACGTCGGCGGTGTTGTGCAGGCGGGGCACCGAGGCGGCCCAGGCGAGGAACTCGTCGCGGCGGGCGAGGTAGTCCCAGCACGACCGCACGACGACGGCGTCGTACGAGGCCCAGTCGACCGTCGGGTCGTCCCAGACCACGACCTCGCCGCCGGTACCCCGGTCGGCCGCGGCCGCGGCCAGGAGCGGGAGGTCGGTGTCGTGGACGCGGCTGCCGGAGCTGGTGACGAAGGCGATCATGCTCAGCATGCTATCGAGTGAAGCTCGACACTTCACTCTTGCGTATTGAAGCAGGACGCTTCACTATAAAGAAATGAACCGTGACGCTTCATCTCTGTACGCCGTGATCGGCGACCTCGTGGGGTCCCGTGACCAGCCCTCGCGCGCCGAGGCCCAGCGGAGCCTGCAGGATGCCCTCGACACGGTCAACCAGCAGGTCGCGTCCGCCCTGCAGCCGCTCGAGCCGACGATCGGCGACGAGCTGCAGGGGGTGTACGCAGACCTCCACGACGCCCTGCTGGCGACGGTGCTGGTGCGACTGGCGCTGCCCGACACGATGGACTGCCGCTTCGGCATCGGGGTCGGGACGATCGAGATCGTCGGTACGTCCAACTACGGTCTGACGCAGGACGGCCCCGCTTGGTGGTCGGCGCGCACGGCGATCGACACCGCCAAGGACAAGAGCCGTCACCTGCCGGGGCTGCGCACCTGGATCGTGCGCGACGAGACGGAGGAACCCGACATGGCCAATGCCTACCTGCTGATGCGCGACGAGCTCGTCAGCGGCTTCGACGCCCGCCAGCGCCGCATCGCGCTCGGCGTGGTCCAGGGCCGGACGCGGACGCAGCTGGCCGAGCAGGAGGGCATCTCGGTCTCGGCGGTGTCGCAACGCCACCGCGCCGGCATCGGGGCGCTGATCGAGTCGATCGACCACCTGCCGATGCTCTCCGGCGGCCGGGCATGAGCGCCCTTGCCGTCCTGCTCGCAGCCGTCGGCATCGCCGACCTCGTGCGACGGTTCAAGATCGTGACGGCGCTCGTCGTGACCGTGGCGGGCCTGCTGCTGCTCGGCGGTGGCTGGCACACGATCTGGTTGACGCTCGTCATCGCCCTCGTGGTCGTCATCTGGGTCGACGCGGCGAGCCACGACTCATCGGCGGGGCTTACGGTGCTCGCGGTCGTGGCCGCGGCCCTCGTCGTCACCTCCGGATGGGTGTCGTTCGGCGAGGCGGCCCTCGACGACTGGTACGTCGACCTGCCGATCCCGCGGCTGGCCACAGTCCCGCTCGACCGGGCCGCGCTCGGGCTGGGCGTCGTGCTGTTCCTCACGACCGCCGCCAACGTCGTGGTGCGACGGGTCCTGGGTGCCACGGGTCCGCAGGTGCTGGCCCAGGGGGCCGACCTCAAGGGAGGACGCGTGCTGGGCCCGCTCGAGCGGTGGTTCGTGCTGGCCTGCGCACTGAGCGGCAACCTCGCCGCGATCGCGATCGTCGTCGCCGCCAAGGGCATCCTGCGGTTCCCCGAGATCTCGCGCGACAACACCGACGGCCTGAGGGCCGAGTACGTGCTGGTCGGCAGCTTCGTCAGCTGGGGCCTCGCGCTGCTGTTCGTCCCGCTCTTCTGAGCGGACTCGCAGACCGGCGACCGGGGCCACCGCGTAATCTGTGCACCATGCCCCCCGAGAACGAGATCGACATCAAGCCGCGCAGTCGCACCGTCACCGATGGCCTCGAGGCCACCGCGTCGCGAGGCATGCTGCGCGCGGTCGGCATGGGCGACGATGACTGGGTCAAGCCCCAGATCGGTGTCGCGTCCAGCTGGAACGAGATCACCCCCTGCAACCTGTCGCTCGACCGCCTGGCCAAGCGCGCCAAGGAAGGCGTGCACGCCGGCGGGGGATACCCGCTCGAGTTCGGCACGATCTCGGTGTCCGACGGCATCTCGATGGGCCACGAGGGCATGCACTTCTCGCTCGTGAGCCGTGAGGTCATCGCCGACTCCGTCGAGACCGTCATGATGGCCGAGCGCCTTGACGGCTCGGTGCTGCTGGCGGGATGCGACAAGAGCCTGCCCGGCATGCTGATGGCCGCCGCGCGGCTCGACCTCGCGAGCGTCTTCGTCTACGCCGGCTCGATCATGCCCGGCAACGTCGACGGCAAGGACGTCACGATCATCGACGCCTTCGAGGCCGTCGGCGCGTGCCTGGCCGGCAAGATGTCGCGTGAGCAGGTCGACAAGATCGAGCGCGCGATCTGCCCCGGCGAGGGAGCCTGCGGCGGCATGTACACCGCCAACACCATGGCATCGGCCGCCGAGGCGCTCGGCATGAGCCTGCCCGGCTCGTCCGCGCCGCCCGCGATCGACAGCCGCCGCGACGAGTACGCCATCGCCTCGGGCGAGGCCGTGGTCGAGCTGCTGCGCCAGGGCATCACGGCCCGCGACATCCTCACCAAGAAGGCCTTCGAGAACGCCATCACGGTCGTCATGGCGCTGGGCGGCTCGACCAACGCCGTGCTGCACCTGCTGGCGATCGCCCGCGAGGCCGAGGTCGACCTGACGCTCGCCGACTTCAGCCGCATCGGCGACAAGGTGCCGCACCTCGGCGATCTCAAGCCGTTCGGCCGCTACGTCATGAACGACGTCGACAAGGTCGGCGGCATTCCCGTCATCATGAAGGCGCTGCTCGACGCCGGCCTGATGCACGGCGACTGCCTGACGGTGACGGGCAAGACCATGGCCGAGAACCTCGCGCACATCGAGCAGCGCATCGACGGCGACGTCATCCGCGCGATCGACAAGCCGATCCACAAGACCGGTGGCCTCACGATCCTGCACGGCACGCTGGCCCCCGAGGGTGCCGTCGTCAAGAGCGCGGGCTTCGACTCCGACGTGTTCACGGGCACCGCGCGGGTCTTCGACGGCGAGCGCAAGGCGATGGACGCGCTGGAGGCCGGCACGATCGTGGCCGGCGACGTCGTGGTCATCCGCTACGAGGGCCCCAAGGGCGGCCCCGGCATGCGCGAGATGCTGGCCATCACGGGCGCCATCAAGGGAGCAGGCCTCGGCAAGGACGTCCTGCTCATGACCGACGGACGCTTCTCCGGCGGCACGACGGGCCTGTGCGTCGGTCACGTCGCGCCCGAGGCCGTCGACGGCGGTCCGATCGCGTTCGTCCAGGACGGCGACCAGATCACCCTCGACGTGGCCAACAAGCGCCTCGACGTCGCGGTCGACGCCGACGAGCTCGAGGCCCGCAAGGTCGGCTGGGAGCCGCTGCCGCCCAAGTACACCAAGGGCGTGCTCGCCAAGTACCGCAAGCTCGTCAGCTCGGCCGCCGACGGTGCCGTCTGCGGCTGATCTGACACTCCACCGGTGGCGTTGACCGCCGCCGCGACAACCCGGAGGCGATGATGGGTATGCCCGCCGCGGAGGTCCGCGCGACCTGCCGCGCCGCGCTCACGTCGGAGAACCTCCCCGCTCCGGGGGTTGATCTCGAGGCTCTGCGGTGGCGACAACGGTGAGGTGGCTACGCCGGTGGGTGCGCCGCCGTCCGGCCGACTCCGCCGTGGACGTGGTGCGGGACTTCTTCGCGCGACGTCAGCCGGTCGGCCTGATCCTGCCGGACGGCCGGTCCTACGACGACGGTGCCACGCTCCACGCCGTGACGGGTGACTTCCGCGGGCTCACGATCGAGCTGGACACCGGTCGCTCGGTGGTCGTGACCGGTGACGCCACGATCCGCGAGGTCGGCGGACGTCTGGTGATCCGCGACTTCGACGTCGCCACATTCGGCCGTGAAGGCGGCGGCGTCCACACCGTCCGCGAGGGAGCGATCGAGATCGGCAGCGCGGGCCCGGCGCGGATGACTCGCACGCTGACCGTCGCAGACGTCCGCGCGGCCGTCGCCGCGTCCGACCGCCCGGGCCGGCACGTGCGGATTGGTGACGACGACGGTCGCCTGCCCGGCGACGACACATCGGTCCTGCTCCATCGTCCTGACGACACCTGGTTCACGGCGTACGCCGAACGGGGCACCTACTACGACCTGCGGGTCTTCGAGGACGAGGACGCGGCCTGCCGCGACTTCCTCGAGATGATCGGCCAGCTGTCCGCCGCGGTCGTCCGCGCCTTCTTCGGGCGGTGGAGCAGCGTCTACGTGCTGATGCCGGACGGATGGCTCGGAAGGCCCTACGACAGCTGGTACGAGCTCGAGTCGGTGACCGACGACAGGATTGAGCTCACGATCGCCTTCGCGGGCGGCCTGTCCCTCACCGTTCCGCATGCTGCGACGGTGCGTGACGTGGGGGAGAGCCTGCTGATCACCGACTTCGACAGCGCGATGCTGCGCGGCGGTGGGTTCGGGACGAGGAGATATCGTCCAGGGGTGATCGAGCTCATGGCAGTCAGCCCCGGCGTGCTCCCCGTCGGCCACCACGGTCCACGATGAGCGCAGTGTTCGCGACCAGGTGGGACTTCCTGTTCGCCACCGTGCTGATCGGCGTCGACCGGACGACCGGCGTGTTCTCGGGTGCCGAGCCGGCACCCGGCCAGCAGGTGGTCGCGGTGTGGACGAGCGCCGGGATCGCCGAGCAGGCGCTGCACGTCGAGTCGTGGGAGCTCAAGCCGATCCTGGTGCGCGACCTCCTGAGGCTGCTGCCCGACGGCATCGGCGTCCAGGTCGACCCCGAGACCACGACGGGCATGACGGCGTCGCCGGCCTACGTGGCCGGTCTGAAGCCGTTCACGGCAGCCTTCCCGGTCGACGTGGCCGTGCGGGTCACGACGTGGGACGAGATCCCCGCCGGTGCCGCCGCCTCAGTCGTCCAGTCTGCCGAGATCGCGGGGGTCACCGCGCTGCCGGCCTTCATGTACACCGTCGACGACAGCCCGCCGATCGGCTGCCTCGCGTGGGACGCCGGTGACGACGTCGACCGCTCCGTCGTCAGCAGGTCGCTGGAGAGCGCGCTGCTCACGGCGGCGTCTCCTGCGGCCCTCGGCGTCGCGACGGTCCGCGTCCTTCCGTTGGCCGAGGTCCCCCCTGAGGTGCGGTCGGCCGTCGGCGGGAACGACCTGGTCGGCCGCCGCCGTCGGCGTCTCTGGCGGCGCTGAGCCCGCGGCCGGGCGCAGGTGAGCGGTCGGCGACAATGGAGCAATGCCATCCCCACGTCCCGCGTCCTTCACCGAGGACGAGCTCGCGACCGCGCTGAAGGTGCTGGGCGAGGCCCAGTTCCTCGAGGACGAGGACGCGGCCTACGTGGCCCTGCGCCACGCGTGCGGCAAGTTCTACAAGGACGTCAAGAAGCAGCGCCGCCTGGCCAAGCGCGCCGAGGTGGCCGCCGCCGACCGCGCCGTCGTAGCCACGACCGCCACAGGCTCGCCGACCCGCATCGACGACGAGACCGAGGGCATCCCGCTGGTCTCGAATGCTGCCGGAGCGTCCGCTGGGACGCTGCTGGTGCCGAGGCCCTGCTACATCTGCAAGCAGAAGTACACCGTCGTCGACGCCTTCTACCACCAGCTCTGCCCCGACTGCGCGGCCCTCAACCGGTCGAAGCGCGACGCCCGCACCGACCTGACCGGCAAGCGCGCCCTCCTGACGGGCGGTCGCGCCAAGATCGGCATGTACATCGCGCTGCGGCTGCTGCGCGACGGAGCCCACACGACCATCACGACCCGGTTCCCCCACGACGCCGTGAGGCGGTTCACCGCGATGCACGACAGCGCCGACTGGATCCACCGCCTGCGCATCGTCGGCATCGACCTGCGCGACCCGGCGCAGGTCGTGGGCCTCGCCGACTCGGTCGCCGCCCAGGGACCGCTCGACATCCTGATCAACAACGCGGCCCAGACCGTGCGCCGCACGCCGGGCGCATACGCCCCGCTGGCCGAGGCAGAGTCGGCACCGCTGCCCGACGGCCCGCTGCCCGAGCTGCTGACGTTCGGCCACACCAGCGACGCCCACCCGGCAGCTCTCGTCGGCTCGGTGTCGGCCCACCCCGTGCTGGCAGGCGACGCCTACACCGCCGAGGAACTCACGTCGCTGGCGCTGGCCGCGGGCTCGGCCGATCTCGAGCGCATCGACGCCGGGGGACTCGTGCCCGACACCGTCGACGTCAACAGCTGGACGCAGCGGGTGCACGAGGTCGACGCCCTCGAGCTGCTCGAGGTGCAGCTGTGCAACACCACCGCGCCGTTCATCCTGGTCAGCCGGCTGCGACCGTCGATGGCCGCGGCCGACGCGCGCCGCACGTACGTCGTCAACGTGTCGGCGATGGAGGGCCAGTTCAGCCGTCGCTACAAGGGACCGGGCCACCCGCACACCAACATGGCGAAGGCGGCGCTCAACATGCTGACCCGCACGAGCGCGGGGGAGATGCTTGCCGAGGACGGCATCCTGATGACCGCCGTCGACACGGGCTGGATCACCGACGAGCGTCCCCACCCCACCAAGGTGCGGCTGGCCGAAGAGGGCTTCAAGGCACCGCTCGACCTCGTCGACGGCGCGGCACGCGTGTACGACCCGATCATCCGCGGTGAGGCGGGCGAGGACGTCCACGGCGTCTTCCTGAAGGACTACGTCGCGTCGCCCTGGTGACGGTGGACGACCGACGGACGACTGACGACGCACGAGGGCCCGGCGAAGACGTGCTTCGCCGGGCCCTCGTGGAGCTACGGGGTGTTGATCAGCTGGGCGTGACGCACTTGGCGAATTCCTTGGTCAGGCTCGTGAGGGCCTTCTCGTCGTCCTTGCTGCCCTTGTAGTCGTCGTCGCTGTCGACGATCGCCTTGAGCGTCTTGTCCGAGACGTCGGAGTCGACGAGCACGCCGGCGACGCAGTCGGCGGACTTCTCGGGGATGGCCGAGCCGAAGACGCTGTCCTTGCTCGTGATCGCGGTCTTGACCTCGGCCTTGGTGGGCCGGTCGCCGCCGCCGCCACAGGCGGACGTGAGGGCGAGTGCTGCGACGACGAACGCCGCGCTCAAGGTCTTCTTCATGTGGGTTCCCCTAGGTAGATGGGTGCCTGCGTCGTGCAGGTCAGGACTCCATCTCACCGCATCGACCCGGGATGAGGCCAATCGGGGGCGTCGTCAGGGGTCGTGGCGTCCACATGGTGGTACGTCCTGTCTCGCGGCTTGATATTTGTCGTGGGGCCGATCATGCTGGATGCATGCATGCGCACCTGCTCGTAGTACGTGACTGACGCGACGTCCACCAGACATCGCGTCGCCCTCGATCGCACCCAGTGAACGCTTCTGGGGCCGAGGGCTTTTTTTATGGCCACACGCCGAGAAGGTGCCGGGCACGCCCGGCCTAGGATGAACCGAACAGTTAGGTACCGACACTCATGACAGAGCAGATCTCCGAGCAGCTGACCGGGGCGCAGAGCCTCGTGCGGGCGCTGGAGCATGCCGGCGTGGACACGATCTTCGGCATCCCGGGCGGCGCGATCCTCCCGGCCTACGACCCCTTGTTCGACTCCGAGCAGATCCGCCACATCCTGGTGCGGCACGAGCAGGGTGCCGGCCACGCCGCACAGGGCTACGCGATGGTCACCGGACGGGTCGGCGTGTGCATGGCGACCTCCGGCCCGGGTGCCACCAACCTCGTCACCGCGATCGCCGACGCCTTCATGGACTCGGTCCCGATCGTCGCCATCACGGGCCAGGTCGCGACGCACCTGATCGGCACGGACGGCTTCCAGGAGGCCGACATCCGCGGCATCACGATGCCGATCACCAAGCACAGCTACCTCGTGACCGACGCCGCCGACATCCCGCGCGTCATCGCCGAGGCGTTCCACATCGCCGGCACGGGGCGTCCCGGCCCGGTGCTGGTCGACATCGCCAAGGACGCGCTGCAGGCGTCCACGACCTTCGACTGGCCGACCGAGCTGGCGCTGCCGGGCTACCGTCCGACGACGCGTCCGCACGGCAAGCAGGTGCGCGAGGCCGCGCGGCTCATCGCCGCCGCCGAGCGTCCCGTGCTGTACGTCGGCGGAGGCGTCATCAAGGCCGAGGCGGCCGCTGAGCTCAAGATGCTCGCCGAGCTGACGCAGATCCCCGTCGTCACGACGCTCATGGCCCGTGGTGCGTTCCCCGACTCGCACGAGCTGCACCTGGGCATGCCGGGCATGCACGGAACCGTCGCAGCCGTGACGGCCCTGCAGCGCAGCGACCTGCTGATCTCGTTGGGTGCGCGGTTCGACGACCGCGTCACCGGCAAGCTGTCGACCTTCGCGCCGCTGGCCAAGATCATCCACGCCGACATCGACCCTGCCGAGATCTCCAAGAACCGCACCGCCGACGTCCCGATCGTGGGCGACTGCCGCGAGGTCATCGCCGAGCTCATCGGCACGCTGCGCAAGCAGGCCGACGACGACGGCGTCGAGGGCGACTACGCCGCGTGGCGCGAGCAGGTGCTGGGCATCAAGGCCAGGTTCCCGGTCGGCTACGACAAGCCCGCCGAGGGCCTGGCACCGCAGACCGTCATCGAGCGCCTCAGCGCGATCGCGGGTCCCGAGGCCACCTACGTGGCCGGTGTCGGCCAGCACCAGATGTGGGCCGCGCACTACGTCGACTACGAGCGTCCCCGCCAGTGGCTCAACTCCGGTGGCGCGGGCACGATGGGCTACTCCGTCCCGGCCGCCATGGGTGCCCAGGTGGGTCTGCCCGGCTCGGTCGTGTGGGCCATCGACGGTGACGGCTGCTTCCAGATGACCAACCAGGAGCTCGCGACGTGCGCGCTCGAGGGCATCCCGATCAAGGTCGCGGTCATCAACAACTCCTCGCTCGGCATGGTCCGCCAGTGGCAGACCCTGCTGTACGAGGGCCGCTACTCCAACACCGACCTCAACACGGGCCCGGAGTCGATCGGCGCACGCCGCATCCCCGACTTCGTCAAGCTCGCCGACGCCTACGGCTGCGTCGGGCTGCGCTGCGACAACGAGGCCGATCTCGACGCGACGATCGAGAAGGCCATGGCGATCACCGACCGCCCGGTCGTGATCGACTTCGTGGTCGAGCGCGACGCCATGGTGTGGCCCATGGTCCACGGCGGCGCCAGCAACGACGACATCCAGATCGCGCGCGACCTGGCCCCCAACTGGGACGACGAGGACATCTAGTGAATGAGCGCCAGCGAATGAACCATGTCAGGCATGCAGTCCCGGCTGCGTACCGTGCCCTTCCCACGCAGGGGGGACTGCGATGACGACGCAGCACACTCTCTCCGTCCTGGTCGAGAACACCCCCGGTGTCCTCGCCCGCGTGTCGAGCCTGTTCATGCGCCGCGGCTTCAACATCGAGTCGCTCGCCGTGGGTCCGACCGAGATCCCAGAGATCTCGCGCATGACGATCGTCGTCAACGTCGACGAGCTGCCCCTCGAGCAGGTCACCAAGCAGCTCAACAAGCTCGTCAACGTGCTCAAGATCGTCGAGCTCGACTCGTCCAGCGCGGTCGAGCGCGAGCTGATGCTGATCAAGGTCAAGACCGACCCGCAGACCCGCGGACAGGTGCTCGAGACCGTCAATCTGTTCAGGGCTAAGGTGGTCGACGTGGCCACCGATGCCGTGACCATCGAGGCGACGGGCGACGCCGGCAAGCTCACGGCGATGCTCAACGTCCTCGAGCCCTTCGGCATCCGCGAGATCGCCCAGTCGGGACGTGTGGCCATCGGCCGCGGACCCCGATCGATCACCGACCGCACGCTGCGCACCGTCCCCGGCACGCAGGCCAGCTGACCACCCCCGAACCCCTTCATCACGCCTTCCAAGGAGACCTGAACCCGTGGCTGAACTCTTTTACGACGACGACGCAGACCTGAGCATCATCCAGGGCCGCAACGTGGCTGTCATCGGATACGGAAGCCAGGGTCACGCTCACGCGCTCAACCTGCGCGACTCCGGTGTCGACGTGCGCGTCGGACTGCCCGCCAACTCCAAGAGCCGCGCCAAGGCCGAGGCCGAGGGCCTGCGGGTCCGCGACGTCGCCGAGGCCGTGGAGGAGGCCGACGTCATCGTGATCCTCGCGCCCGACCAGGTGCAGCGTCACGTCTACGCCGAGCACATCGAGCCCAACCTGGTCGACGGCGACGCTCTCGTCTTCGGTCACGGCTTCAACGTCCGCTTCGGCTACATCGCGCCGCCCAAGGGCGTCGACGTCGTGCTCGTCGCGCCGAAGGCCCCGGGCCACACAGTCCGTCGCGAGTTCGTCGACGGCCGCGGCATCCCCGACATCATCGCGGTCGAGCAGGACGCCAGCGGCAAGGCGTGGGACCTCGCGCTGTCGTACGCCAAGGCCATCGGCGGCACCCGCGCCGGCGTCATCAAGACGACGTTCACCGAGGAGACCGAGACCGATCTGTTCGGCGAGCAGGCCGTGCTGTGCGGCGGCATGTCGCACCTGGTCCAGGCCGGCTTCGAGACGCTGACCGAGGCGGGCTACCAGCCCGAGATCGCCTACTTCGAGGTGCTGCACGAGCTCAAGCTCATCGTCGACCTCATGTGGGAGGGCGGCATCGCCAAGCAGCGCTGGAGCATCTCCGACACCGCCGAGTACGGCGACTACGTCTCGGGACCGCGCATCATCGACGGCTCGGTCAAGGAGCGCATGCAGAGCGTCCTCGCCGAGATCCAGGACGGCACGTTCGCCAAGCGCTTCATCGACGACCAGGACGCCGGCGCGCCGGAGTTCCTGCGCCTGCGCGAGGAGGAGGCCGGACACCCCATCGAGAAGACCGGCAAGATCCTGCGCTCGCACTTCTCCTGGAAGCAGCAGGACGCCGACTACATCGACGGCCAGGCCGCCCGCTAGTCACCACCACCCCGCTCGCGAGTCACCCAGTACCCCTCGGCGAGTCACTCGTTCACACCTCGTGTGTGAGCGAGTGGCTCGCCGTTGGTGATTCAGCGACTCGCGAGCGTGAGGGGGCGCTCTGGGCGGCGGAGCGGGATGTGTATCGTCGGCGTCATACAGCCGGGGTGCCCCACGAGGGGCTGAGATGAGACCCGACGAACCTGATCCGGTTAGCACCGGCGCTAGGGAGCCTGTCATGAGTAGCACTGTCACGTCCGCGACCCCGTCGATCGTCGCGGCGGTCCGCGCGCAGTCACCGTTGGTGCAGTACCTGACCAACTACGTCTCGATGGACGTCGCCGCCAACGTCCTCAACGCCGTCGGGGCGTCGCCGGCGATGGTGCACGACCCGCACGAGTCGGGGGAGTTCGCGCGCATCGCCTCGGCCGTCGGCGTCAACATCGGCACGCCGTCACCGAGCTGGGTCGACGGGATGATCGAGGCGGCCCGGGCCGCGCACGAAGTGGGCACGCCCTGGGTGCTCGACCCCGTGGCGGTCGGGGCGACGGCCTACCGGCGCGAGATCGTCGCACAGCTGCTGGAGCACCGGCCGACGGTCGTGCGCGGCAACGCCAGCGAGATCCTCGCGATCGCCACGTCGCAGACCGGGGGCCGCGGCGTCGACAGCGACGCCGCCTCGTCGGACGCCGTCGACGCGGCGAGGGGTCTCGCCCGTGACCTGGCGACCGTCGTCGTGGTCACCGGGGTGGAGGACGTCGTCACCGACGGCTCCCGCACCGCGGTCGTGCACGGAGGCCACGCCTGGATGCCGATGGTCACCGCGCTCGGGTGCTCGGCCACGGCGCTGGTCGCGGCGTGCTGCGCCGTCGAGCCCGACGCCCTCGAGGCCTCGGTCGCGGCGATGGTGATGCTCGCGGTCGCGGGCGAGCGGGCCGGCGAGCGCTCGGCGGGGCCGGGATCGTTCCGGGTCGCGCTCCTCGACGAGCTGGCGGCGCTCGACGACGTCCGCGTGGCCTCGGCCCGGGTCGTCCGGTCGTGACCATCGACCTGCGCCTGTACCTCGTCACCGACCCCGGAACGGAGCGGCTCGACGACGTCGTGGCCGCGGCTGTCAGCGGGGGAGCGACCTGCGTGCAGGTGCGTGACAAGCACGCCACGACACGAGCCCTGACCGATCGGGCGCGGGCCCTGCGGGCGACGCTGCCGGCTCATGTGGCCGTCATCGTCGACGACGACGTCGAGGCCGCGCGGGCCGTCGACGGCGTGCACGTCGGCACCGGCGACGTCCCGCCCAGCGTCGCGCGGGCCACGCTCGGACCGGATGCCGTCATCGGCTGGTCGATCAACCACCTCGACCAGCTGGGCGACGACACGCAGCTGGCGGCGTGCGACTACGTCGCGGTCAGCCCCGTGTGGGCGACGGTGACCAAGCCCGATGCGACCGAGCCGTTCGGGCTGGCGGGCGTCCGGGCCGTGGCGGACCTGCTCGCGCGGCGGCTCCCGCTGGTGGCGATCGGCGGCATCGACCTCGACAGGACGGCCGACGTCGTCCGCGCCGGTGCCGACGGGGTGGCGGTCGTGAGCGCGATCTGCGGCGCGGCCGATCCGCGGTCTGCGGCGGAGCACCTGCGCCGCGTGGTCGACGCCGCACTCGCGGAGACGGCGGCGGTGCGATGACCCGCACGGGAGTCATGCTGACCATCGCGGGATCGGACCCCTCGGGCGGTGCCGGCATCCAGGCCGATCTCAAGACGGCAGCCGCACTGGGCGTCTACGGTGCCACGGTCGTCACGGCCCTGACGGCGCAGAACACGCTGGGCGTCACCGGGGTGCACGCCGTGCCGGCGGCCTTCGTCAGGCAGCAGTACGAGGCCGTCGTCACGGACCTCGACGTGCGCGCCGTCAAGATCGGCATGCTCGGCTCGGTCGAGGTCGTCCGGGCCGTCGCGGCGATGCTGCGGGAGCGCCCTGTGCCCGCGGTCGTGCTCGACCCCGTCATGGTCGCGACGTCCGGCGACCGGCTCGTGCCCGAGGACGCCGCCGCCGCGATCCGTGAGCTGCTCGTGCCGCTGGCGTCGCTCGTGACGCCCAACGTGCCCGAGGCCGAGGTGCTGACGGGGCTCGGCATCGACTCGCCGGACGACCTCGAGGCGGCCGCGCGGGCTCTGCTCGCACTCGGCCCCGGCGCGGTGCTGGCCAAGGGCGGGCATCTCGACGGTGACCGGTGTGTCGACGTGCTGGTCTCGGCGAGTGGCGTCCGCCGTCTCGAGTCGCCCCGGGTGCGCACCCGCAACACCCATGGCACGGGCTGCACCCTCTCGTCGGCGATCGCCGCGTACCTCGTGCGTGGGGACGACCTGCCCGACGCGGTGACGTCGGCCAAGGACTACCTGACGCGGGCGCTGGTCGCCGGTGCCGGGCTCGAGCTGGGGCGCGGCAGCGGGCCCGTCGACCACCGGGTGCACGGATGACCGCCGTCTCGCAGGAGTGCTGGCAGTCGGTCGGCGACTGGTTCGACGCGATCTGCCGGCACGGGTTCGTCATGGGGCTGGCCGACGGATCGCTGCCCGAGGACGTCTTCGCCCGCTACCTGGTCGACGACGCCCACTACCTCGACCGCTACGCGCGGGTGCTGTCGACGCTGGCGGCACGGGCCCCGGACGTCGCCGGGGTCGAGCTGCTGGCCGGATCCGCGGTGGGGGCCGTCGCCGCGGAGCGTGAGCTGCACCGGGCCTACCTGGTCCCTCGTGGCCTCGATCCCGACACGGCGGCCGTGCCCGAGGCGTCACCGACGTGCGTCGCCTACACCGGCTCGCTCGAGGCCGCCGCGCACGCGGCGCCGTTCGACGTCGCGCTGGCTGCGGTGCTGCCGTGCTTCCGCGTGTACGCCGAGGTCGGACGGCACGTCATGGCGCGCCGTGCGCCGGGCGACCATCCGTTCGGGGCATGGATCGACGCCTACGCGGCGCCGGAGTTCGACGAGGCGGTCGGCCGCGCCGAGGCCTACCTCGATGCCGTCGCGACTGATCGCACCGCGGTCCTGCACGCCTACCGTCGCTCGACCCGCTTCGAGTGGATGTTCTGGGACAGCGCCTGGCGCGGCGAGGCCTGGCCGGTCGCGTAACACGCGGACACAGCCACTTCACGGGCCTTTGTTCCGGGCGTGACCAACCCGAAACATCCGGGGCGCTGACTGGATGCATGACGTTGACCGGATGCTTGACCAAGAGCGTGTTCGACAGCCACCGTCACATCGGCGCGCTGCCTGCGTACCCGTTCTACGGCGGCCCCGCGATCCGCGCCGACGTCACCGCCAAGGAGACCGTCGAGGGCTTCTTCGCCGACCTCGACCGCGAGGGCACCGAACGCGCGCTCGTGCTGCCCAACTACGGCGTGCCGGTGCCCGATGCGGCCTTCGACCTCAACCCGTTGGCGGTCGAGGCAGCACAGAAGGACGACCGCGTCAGCTGCGGCCTCTGGGTCTCGCCCAAGGCATCCGACGCCGCGCGCAACGACGAGGCGCTGAAGCTCGTGGGGGAGTCGGGCGTCAAGGCGCTCAAGACGAGCTTCCTGCTCGGCGGTCACCCCACAGACCCCGACTGCGCCGACGAGATCGACAAGATCTTCACGACCGCCGCGCAGAACGACCTGGTCGTGCACGTGCACACCTCGCCGGGCGCCGCGTCCGACATCGACCAGGTCGGGACGCTCGTCGACACGTACGGCGACGACACCAAGATCCACCTCGTCCACCTCGGCGGCGGCATGAGCGGACACATGAAGCTCATCGGCGGTCGCCTCTTCGACTGGATCGAGGCCGGCAAGCAGGTCTACACCGACACGAGCTGGACGATCGGCTTCGCGCCGGTCTGGCTCGTGCAGGAGATCGAGAGGCGCGGCGTCGGCCACGACCGCATCCTGTTCGCCACCGATTGCCCCTGGGGCGACTTCGAGGGCGAGCACGCGCGCCTGTCTGCCGTCGCGAAGGACCCCGAGCTGTTCGAGGCATTCTTCCGCGGCAACTTCGAGAGCTTGTACGGCTGAGCCGTCGTACGGCTGACTCCCACGAACCCTGGCCGCATCCCACCGGCCAGTGCAGCACCCCATACCCATCGCACAGGAGACGACATGACCGAGATCGACGACCAGATCACCGCCAACATCGAGGCCTCGCTCGCCGAGATCCAGCACCCCTCGCTGCCGAAGGGCACCAACCTCTACGGCTCGACCAAGATCTTCCCCGACTACCAGGCCGAGGAGGGGCAGTCGTACTTCACGCTGATCCACGGCATCCCGCACGAGTCGTCGGTCAGCTTCGTCGCGATCCTGCAGGCCACCCGCGCACTGCGCAAGGGCTTCGAGACCGCGATCTACTTCTACGGTCCCGGCACGCTCGCGTGCTCGGCCAACCGCGGCTTCCCGACGACCGGCGACGCGGGCTTCCCGGGCGAGCTCAACATGAACGCCTCGCTCGAGACGTACATCGCCGAGGGCGGGACGGTCTACTGCTGCCGCTTCGGCCTGGCGCTGCACGGCATCCGCGAGGAGGACCTGATCGAGGGCGTCATTCCCGCGCACCCGCTCGACGTGCAGGACGCGATCATCCACTACGCCCGCAAGGGCGCGATCATCAACTCCGTCTACAACCTCTGATCATGACCGCGCCCGCCTGCGGTGGATCCACCGCCACACGGACGACGACCCGGGTCGACGTCGCGATCCAGGGCATCCGGCTGCTCGACGCGCCCGTGAGCCGGCAGTCGGGTGCGGGACCGAGCGATGACGGTCACGTGCTGCTCGGGGGGGTCGGGACCGCGATCCCGATCAATCCCGACAGCCCGTTCACGATCAACCGGGGGCGCCTGCTCCTCGACGGGGCCGACACCGGCCTCGGCGTGGAGCCGGTGCGCCGCCCGGCGTTCTACGACCTCGAGACCGCCGACGGCGTCTCGTACGAGAAGATCGCGCGCCTGCACTCGGCCAACGTGCTCGCCACGACCGTCGTGCAGACGTGCGTGCGGTACGACGAGGCCGAACGGTGCCGGTTCTGCGCGATCGAGAAGTCGCTCGAGGCGGGCTCGACGATCGCGGTCAAGACGCCCGCGCAGATCGCCGAGGTGGCCAAGGCCGCCCACGAGCTCGACGGCATCACCCAGATGGTGATGACGACCGGCACGTCGAACGGACGCGACCGCGGTGCGACCCACCTGGCACGGTGCGTGCGGGCCGTGCGCGAGGTGCTGCCCGATCTCGCGATCCAGGTGCAGTGCGAGCCGCCGGCCGACCTGCGCACGATCACCGACCTGTACGAGGCCGGTGCCCGGTCGATCGGCATCCACGTCGAGTCGATGGACGACGAGGTGCGCCGCCGCTGGATGCCGGGCAAGTCGACGGTGCCGCTCGACGAGTACCGCGCCGCGTGGCGCGAGGCCGTCCGCGTGTTCGGCCACAACCAGGTCTCGACCTATCTGCTGGTCGGGCTGGGCGAGGACCCGGACGAGATGGTTGCCTCAGCGCAGGAGCTCGTCGACATGGGCGTCTACCCCTTCGTCGTGCCGTTCAGGCCGCTGGCCGGCACGCTCGCGACGGACGTCGACGGCGTGGCCCCGCCGCCCGCCGAGGTGCTGCAGGACGTGACCCGTCGTGTCGCCCACGCCCTGATGGAGGCCGGCATGCACGGCTCCGACCAGGCCGCCGGGTGCGCCGCGTGCGGTGCCTGCAGCGTGCTCCAGAGCGAAGGGGCGTGACGAGATGACGATCGTCGACCTCGACCGGGGCATCCTGACCGGCACGCGGCCCGTCCCCGTGCCGACCTTCATCGTCGAGCAGGCACACGCGCGCGCCGACCTCGACGCCTTCCGGGCGCTGCGGCGCGAGGTGTTCGTCGCGGAGCAGGGGATCTTCGATGCGGACGACCACGACCGCATCGACGACGACCCGCGCGCCGTCGTGCTGGTCGCCCGGGCAACCGACGGGACGCTGCTCGGCGGAGTCCGTGTCGCGCCCGCCGTCGAGGGACGCGACATCGGCTGGTGGTCCGGGAGCCGGCTGGCCGTCAGCGCCGAGGCACGCACGCACGCGGGCATCGGCGCGGCACTCGTGCGGGCTGCCTGCGCCCGGGCCGAGGCCGAGGGTGCGCTGCGCTTCGACGCGACGGTGCAGGCACAGAACGAGCGGCTGTTCCGCCGACTCGGGTGGAGGTCGCTGACGACGCTCGACGTGCACGGCCGTCCGCACGTCCACATGCTGTGGCCGATCGACCGGGCCCAGCGGCTCGCCGACGCCACCAAGGCGGTCCTCGGATCGCTGCTGCACGACCTCGGCGGTGGCGGTGCCGCTGCCTTGACCGGTGCCCTGGGCGGTACGGGGTTCATCGGCGACGATGCGGCCCCCGTGCCCGGCTCGGACCTGCTGGCCGCATGCGACGCGATCCTGCCGTCGATGGTCGAGCGCGATCCCGAGTGGGCCGGCTGGTGCGCCGTGCTGGTCAACCTCAACGACATCTCCGCGATGGGCGCCTCGCCCGTCGGTCTGCTCGACGCCGTCGGTGCCCGGGACGCCTCGTTCGCGCGGCGGATCTTCCGGGGCCTGCGGGCCGCCTCGCAGGCCTGGGGGGTGCCGATCATCGGCGGGCACACGCAGCTGGGTGTCCCGGCCGCGCTCAGCGTCACGGCGCTGGGCCGCACCGACTCCCCGGTCGCCGGGGGTGGCGGCAGCCCGGGGGAGTCCTTGAGGCTGACCGCCGATCTCGGCGGCGAATGGCGGCCCGGCTACACCGGCAGCCAGTGGGACTCCTCGTCGCACCGCCGCGCAGGCGAGCTGCGCGCGCTGGCCGGGGTCGTCCCGGCGCTGCGCCCCACGGCGGCCAAGGACGTCAGCATGGCCGGCGTCATCGGCACGACGGGGATGCTCGCCGAGGCGAGCGGCTGCAAGGCCGTCCTCGACGTCGACCAGGTGCCCATGCCACCGGCGACGACGGCCGGCGACTGGATGACCTGCTTCCCGGGGTTCGCGATGGTCACGACAGAGCGCACCCCGGCACGCGCCGCGCTTCCGGCCTTCGTCGACACCGTCGTCTGCGGACGGCTGACCGACGGGCGCGGGGTCGACCTGCGCTGGCCCGACGGCGTCGTGACCTCCGCGATCACCGACACCGTCACCGGACTGCCCACCATCACGACGACGAAGGACCGCTCATGACCATCACCCACCTGGCCGCGGCATCGGCCGCCTTCGGGCGAGACCTCGACGAGGCCTACGCGCTGATCGCCCGGCTCGTCGACGAGGCGCGAGCACGCGACGTCCGACTGCTCGCACTGCCCGAGGCGACGCTGGGCGGCTACCTCTCGACGCTGCACACCGATGGTGACGGCCCCGACTCGCTGCCACCCGTCCTCGACGTGGACGGACCCGAGCTGCGCCGGGTCGCCGAGATCGCCGGCGACATGACCCTCGTGCTCGGCTTCTGCGAGGCGGACGGCGGCACCCGCTACAACAGCGCGGCGGCCGTGAACGGTGACGGCGTGCTGGGCGTGCACCGCAAGGTGCACCAGCCGCTGGGAGAGAACCTCTACTACGAGGCCGGAGACGTGTACCAAGCCGTCGACACTCCGGTCGGCAGGCTCGGCATGCTGATCTGCTACGACAAGGCCTTCCCCGAGGCGGCGCGCGCCCTGGCCCTCGACGGGGCACAGGTCGTTGCCTGCATCTCGGCCTGGCCCTCGTCGCGCACCGCGGGTGCTGCCGACATCGCCGAGGACCGGTGGACCAAGCGGTTCAACCTGTTCGACCAGGCGCGGGCGCTCGAGAACCAGATCGTGTGGGTCGCCGCCAACCAGGTCGGCACGTTCGGGTCGATGCGGTTCGTCGCGAACGCCAAGATCGTCGGGCCGGGCGGCGACGTGCTCGCCACGACCGGCACCGACGCCGGGCTGGCGATCGCCGGGGTCGACCTCGACGAGGCGCTCGACACCGCGCGGCGGTCGATGTTCCACCTGCGCGACCGCCGCCCCGAGACCTACGTCATGAAGGCGCCGGTCCATGCCTGAGATGACCGTGACGGTGCGCTGGCCCGACGGGCGCGTCGCCGACTGCTACTCGCCGTCGCTCGTGATGCACGACCACCTGTCCGCCGGGACGTCGTACCGCGTCGACGAGTTCGTCCGCCGGGCCGCGGTGGCCCTCGGCGAGGCGAGCGAGCGCGTCCGGGCCACGTACGGCTTCACGTGCTCGGCGTCGGCCGCCTCGCTCGAGCGCATCGAGCGGAGCGCCGCGACCTTCGACCCGCACGACTCGGTCGACGTCCTCGACATGCAACCACCCCTTCCCGTCACCCAGGAGACCGCATGAGCATTCCCGTCGCGATCGTCGGCGCCGGCCAGGCCGGACTGTCGGTCAGCTGGTTCCTGAAGCGGGAGGGCGTCGAGCACGTGCTGCTCGAGGCGTCCACCACCGCCCACGAGTGGACCGATCGGCGGTGGGACAACTTCACCCTCGTGACGCCCAACTGGCACTGCCGGCTGCCCGGCTACGCGTACGACGGCGACGATCCCGACGGGTTCATGACCCGCGAGCAGGTCGCCGCCTGGCTGGCGGGCTACGCCGACAGCTTCGCCCCGCCTGTCCGCGAGCACACCGCCGTGACGTCGCTGGTCGAGCGTGACGGCGGCGGGTTCGTGCTGACGCTGCGGGGACCGGACGGCGAAGAGACACTCGAGGCCGAGCACGTCGTCCTGGCGACCGGCGGCTACCACGTGCCGATCGTGCCGCCGTTCGCCGCGGCGATCGACCCGTCGATCACGCAGGTGCACTCGGCCGACTACCGCAACGCCAGCCAGCTGCCGGACGGCGACGTGCTCGTCGTGGGATCGGGACAGTCGGGCGCGCAGATCGCCGAGGACCTCCACCTGGAGGGACGGTCGGTGCACCTCGCGCTGGGCGACGCGCCACGCGTCGCGCGCACCTACCGTGGGCGTGACTGCATGACCTGGCTCGCCGACATGGGCCTGTACGACACCCCCGTGCAGCAGTACCCGGGCGGTCGGGCGGCACGGGAGAAGACCAATCACTACGTCACGGGCCGCGACGGCGGGCGCGACATCGACCTGCGCCAGTTCGCGGCCGAGGGCATGCGCCTGTACGGGCTGATGTCGGGCGCGGAGGGCACGACCCTGTCGTTCGAACCGACCATGACGCAGGCCCTCGACAGCGCGGACGCGGTCTACAACTCGATCTGCCGCGACATCGACGCGTACATCGAGCGGGAGGGCATCGACGCCCCGCCCGGTGGCCGGTACGACCCGGTCTGGGTGCCCGACCACGAGCCGCGGGTGCTCGACCTCGCAGCTGCCGGCGTCACGTCGATCATCTGGGGCATCGGCTACCGACCCGACTACCGCTGGGTCAAGGTGGGGGTGTTCGACGGTGCTGCGGCACCCACCCACACGCGTGGCGTGACGTCGGTGCCGGGGCTCTACTTCCTCGGCCTGCCGTGGATGCACACGTGGGGATCGGGACGGTTCGCCGGCATCGCACGCGACGCCGAGCATGTCTTCTCGTGCATCGTCGGGGCTCGCCGGCCCGCCGCGGCGGATCGCTAGGCCGTGCGCCTGGCCTCGGTCGCCGCGCACTTCGGGCGCGACATCGACCGGTCGCTCGAGAAGATGGCCGGCATCGTCGCCGACGCCCGCAGCGCTGGCGTCGACCTGCTGGTCTTTCCCGACGCGACCCTCGGCGGCTACCTCTCCGACCTGCGGCACCCGGACGCCCATGCGCTGCCGCCTGCCGTCACGGAGGACTCGTTCGAGGTCGGCCGGGTCGTCGCGATGGCCGGCGACATGACGGTGTGCTTCGGCTACACCGAGGAGGAGGTCGTCGACGGGCACGCGCATACCTACAACGCGGCACTGTGCGTGACGGGCGACGGCATCCTCGGCCGCCACCGCAAGGTGCACCAGCCCGCGGGGGAGGCCCTGGCCTACCGGGCCGGCTCGACGTTCGAGGCCTTCGACAGCCCGGTCGGGCGCATGGGGATGATGATCGACTACGACAAGACCTTCCCCGAGGCGGCCCGGTCGCTGGCCCTCGACGGCGCGCACGTCGTGGCCTGCCTGTCGGCGTGGCCCGCGAGCGTCACCGACCGGGCGTCCCGCCTGCCGCAGGACCGGCAGTCGCGCCTGTTCGACCTCTACGACAGCGCGCGGGCCGCCGAGAACCAGATCGTGTGGGTCTCGTCCAACCAGACGGGCGTCATGGGCGGTCTGCGGTTCCTGGGCCAGGCGAAGATCGTCGGCCCCGGCGGTGACGTGCTGGCCCGGACGTGGTCGAAGGGCGCGCTCGCCGTCGCCGAGATCGATGTGGAGGCCGAGATCGTCCGGGCCCGGCGCATCCTGCACCACCTCGACGAGCGCGCGCCGGACAGCTACGTCACGACGCCGCGGGGGGACGCGTGAGGATCGCGCTGCTGACGTACTCGACCAAGCCGCGAGGCGGCGTCGTGCACACGCTGGCCCTGGCCGAGGCGCTGAGCCGCGCGGGGGCCGAGGTCGACGTCTGGACGCTCGGACGTGGGGGCGACGCGACGTTCTACCGCGCCGTCGACCCGTCCGTCGGGGTTCACGCGGTGCCGTTCCCCGAGCAGCCCGGCGAGGACGTCGGGGCGCGCATCCAGCGGTCCATCGTGGTGCTGCGCGACGCCTTCAGGCCCGACGCCTACGACATCGTGCACGCGCAGGACTGCATCAGCGCCAATGCCGCGCTGCCGTGCCTGCGCACGATCCACCACCTCGACACCTTCACGACGCCCGAGCTGGTCGCGTGCCACGAGCGGGCGGTCGTCGACCCGGTCGGACGCATCTGCGTCTCGGAGTCGGTCGCCGCGGAGGTCAAGGCGGGCTGGGGCCTGCAGCCGACCGTGATCCCCAACGGGGTCGACGCTGGGCGATTCGCCCGGGCCGCCGGTCCAGACGGCGCGGCGGGGCGGGCGGCGTGGCACGACCGGCTCGGGCCGTACGTCCTCGCGCTGGGTGGCATCGAGCCGCGCAAGGGCAGCATCGACCTGCTCGAGGCCTATGCGCTGATGCGGCGCCGCTGCGCAGACGTCCGCCTGGTGTTCGCGGGCGGCGAGACATTGTTCGACTACCGCGACTACCGGGCCGCCTTCGAGCGGCGCGCCGCCGAGCTGAGCGTCGACCACGAGATGCTCGGCGTCGTCGACGAGGGCGAGCTGGCGTCCCTGGTGGCCGGCGCGGCGGCGATGGCGTTCGTGTCGACCAAGGAGGGCTTCGGGCTCGCGGCCATGGAGGCGCTCGCGGCGGGGGTGCCGGTCGTCGCCCGTGACCTGCCGGTGCTGCGCGAGGTCTTCGGCGACGCCGTGCGGTTCGCCTCCGAGCCCATGGCGATGGCCGGGGCGCTGGCCGCGGTGCTGTCCGACCCGCCCGATCCGCAGATCGGCCGCGACCTGGCGGCGTCCTACACGTGGGAGGCGGCGGCGCGGGCGCACCTCGACTTCTACGCCGCGCACCTGACGTGACGTCGATGTCGATCGGCAGGGCGTTGACGCACCTGGCCGACGCGGCACCCGACGCCGTCGCCGTCCGATGTGGCGACGCGATCCTGAAACGGCGCGAGCTCGATCGTGTCGCCGACGGCGTCGCGCGGGCCTGGGCTGAGCGCGTCGGGCACGACGACCTCGTCACGATCGCGTTGCCCAACGGGATCGACTTCGTCGTCGCGTGCGTCGCGACCTGGAAGCTCGGGGCCACCCCCCAACCCCTGTCGCCGCGGATCGGACCGGGGGAGCGCGCGGCCGTCCTCGACCTCGCCCGTCCTGCACTCGTCGTCGACGCCGAGCTCGTGCGGGCCGGTGGACTGGTGCCGTCCGACGACGACACGCCGCTGCCCGATCTGGTCGCGTCGTCGTGGAAGGCGCCCACGACCAGCGGCAGCACGGGGCGGCCCAAGATCGTCAGGTCGACGACCCCGGCGACGGTCGACCCCACGGCGGCGATCGCGCCCTTCGTGCCGCGGCACGCCGTGCAGCTCGTGGCCGGTCCGATGTTCCACGCCGCGCCGTTCGTCTACGCGATGCGCGGACTCATGACAGGTCACGAGCTCGTGATGCTGCCCAGGTTCGACGCAGCCGCGGCCCTGCAGGCGATCGAGCGCCACCGCGTGACCTGGACGATGCTCGTGCCGACCATGATGCAGCGCATCTGGCGGCTCGAGGGACGCGAGGCGCACGACGTCTCGTCGCTGGAGAGCGTCCTGCACCTCGGTGCACGGTGCGCGCCGTGGCTCAAGCGGTCGTGGATCGAGTGGCTCGGACCCGACCGGGTCGTCGAGGTCTACGCCGGCACCGAGTCGCAGGGCATCGCGATGATCACGGGAAACGAGTGGCTGGCGCATCCCGGATCGGTCGGTGGGGCCGTCTCGGGGTCGGAGTTCCGCATCGTGCGCCTTGACGGCACCGTGGCGGCACCGGACGAGCGCGGCGAGATCGTGATGCGTCGCCAGGCAGGCCCGACCTACCAGTACGTGGGAGCCGAGCCGCACGTGCGCGACGGCTGGCACACGTTGGGCGACGCGGGCTGGATGGACTCCGACGGCTACCTGTTCGTCGCCGACCGCCTCGACGACGTCATCGTGACGGGGGGTGCCACGGTGCAGCCCGCCGACGTCGAGGCCGTGCTGGACGAGCATCCCGCGGTGCGGTCGTCCGTCGTCGTCCCCCGGCCCCACGGCGACCTGGGCCAGGCCGTCCACGCCGTCGTCGATGTCGCGGCAGGCGAGGTCACCGTGGCGGAGCTGGCGGCGTGGACCCGCGCCCGCCTCGACCCCGAGAAGGTGCCCCGCAGCTGGCAGCTGGTCCGCGACGAGCTTCGGGACGACACCGGCAAGGTCCGTCGCCGCGACCACCGCTGACGTGTGCGGTCAGGCGATCATCTCGAGGGTCTTGGAGGGTGCCGTGGACGACGGGGCGACCGTGCCTGTGTCGGTGACCTCGTCATATGCGGCTCGCAGTCTCGACACGGCCTCGGTGAGCGTCTCGTGCGACTGGTTGTAGGGCAGGCGCAGGTGCCGCTCGCCGACGGTGCCAGGACGCGTGACGAACCGCGGGCCGGGTGTCAGCAGCAGACCGTGTCGAGCCGCCGCCGACGTGAGCCGCGACGACATCCGCTCGGGCAGCGTCACCCACAGGCTGAGGCCACCTGCCGGGCACGGGGCGTGGACGTCGGGCAGCTCGCGGGCGAGCTCGGAGAGCAGGTGGTCGCGCCCCGCGCGCAGACGCGAGCGGCCTGCCGCGGCTGTCTGGCCGCCCTCGACGAGCAGCTCGGACAGCACGAGCTGGTCGAACGCCGACGAGCCGAGATCGTCCATCATGCGGGCCTGCACGAGCGGCATGACGGCATCGCGGGGGGCGCGGATCCAGCCGACGCGCAGCCCGCCCCAGTACGCCTTCGAGGACGACCCGATCAGCAGTGCGCGGGGGTCGTAGGTCGCGAACACGGGTGGCAGCTCGACACCGTCGAGGTTGATCTCGCGCAGCGACTCGTCGACGACCGGGACGACGTCGTGGCGGCGTAGCTGACGGGCCCACTCGTGCCGCTCGGCATCGCCCATGATCGCGGCCGTGGGGTTGTGGAAGTCGGGCACGATCAGGGCCGCGCGGTGGGGTGCGCCCGACAGCACCGCGGCCAGCGCCTCGGTGTCCCAGGGCGAACGGTCGACCGGCAGCGGCGACAGCCGGGCTCCCGCGGCGACGAACGAGTCGTGCGCGTGCGGATACCCCATGCCCTCGACGACGACGCGCTGACCGGGGGAGACCAGCGTGCGGGCGAGCAGCGAGATGGCACCCATCGCACCGCTCGTGACGATGATCTGGCCGGGCTCGGTCGGCAGCCCGCCGTCGGTGTACCGCTGCGCCAGCACCTCGCGCAGCACCGGCAGGCCGTCGGGCAGGTAGCCGGTCGTGGCGAGCAGCCCCGGCAGCTTGGCGACGGCCGTCTCGAAGGCGCGGGTCAGCCCCGGCGGGCCGATCGGAGCCGCGTACGTCATCGCGATCGTGTCGGAGCTGTCGGGCGTGACGATGAGGCTGCTCGCGCTCGACGTCGACAGCGGCACGCGGACGATGCTGCCCGAGCCCCGGCGGGACTGCAGCAGGCCGGAGTCGCGCAGCTCGGCGAAGACGCGGGTCGTCGTCGTGCGGCTGACGCCGAGGGCCGTGGCGAGCTCGCGCTCCGACGGGAGGCGGCTGCCGTCGGCCACGCGTCCGTCGACGACGAGCAGCCGGAGTCGGTCGGCGATCTCCCGATAGGCGGGCCCCACGTGGTCGAGCGGCCCAAGCAGGTCGGCGAGCCGGCGGGCGGAGAGCGTCTGGGCCATGAGGCCACTCTCTCACAATTGGCTATGTAGACCAATGCCAATCAATGTCATCGTGGAGTCATGAACGTCGTCATGTCACTCATCGGGCTCCTGGCCCTCTTCTTGGTCGCTGTGCGTCTCGCCCGTCTCGTGGC